>CAVUSD010000001.1:0-14506 GCA_963743985.1 uncultured Solirubrobacteraceae bacterium
CTAGCGGCTGCGCCCCGCGTCTCCACGGGGCGCATGGCGGTCAGCGCAGGCGGGGCAGGACCTCGTCGCGGTACGCGGCGAAGAACGCGTCCTGGTCGGGCCCGATCTGGTTGACGTACAGCTCATCGAAGCCGGCATCGGCGTACGCCTGCAGGGTCTGGACGTGGCGGTCCACGTCCGGCCCGCAGGTGATCGACTCGCTCAGCATCTCGGGGGTGACGAGCGACGACGCCTGTTCGAAGTGGGCGGGCGTCGGCAGGATCTGCGCGAGCTCGCCGGGCAGCCCGTCGTTGGGCCATAGGTGGGTGACGTGCTCGAGAGCTGTCTTCTCGTCCGCGCCCCAGCAGACCTTGACGCCGCCCTGCACCACCTTGCCCTCACCGCCGGAGGAGCGGAACTGGCTGACCGCGTCGGCGTCGGGCACGACGGTGGCAAACCCGTCTCCGATCCGACCGGCCAGCTCGATCGCCTTCGGCCCGAAGCCCGAGACCACGATCGGGGTCGGCGTCTCGGGCAGGTCGTAGATCCGCGCATGCTCGACGCGGTAGTGACGGCCGCGATGGCTCTGCACGCCGCCCTCCCAGAGCTGACGGATCACCTCGATCGACTCCTCGAGCATCTCCAGCCGCACGTCGGCATTCGGCCAGGCATCGCCGAAGATGTGCTCGTTGAGCGCCTCGCCGCTGCCGACGCCGAACGTGAAGTTGCCGTCGAGCAGGACGGCCGCGGTGGCCGCTGCCTGGGCGTTCACCGCCGGGTGGATCCGCATCGTCGGGCACGTCACGGCGGTCGTCACGTGCATGCCGGGGGCTGCTTGCGCGATCGCGCCGATCGTCCCCCAGACGAAACCGCTGTGGCCCTGGGCGTCATTCCAGGGGTGGTAGTGGTCGGAGATCCACAGTCCCTCGAATCCCGCCTGCTGCGCCTGGGCAGCCTGCGCGACGAGGTCCTTGGGGCCCCACTCCTCCGAGGACAGAAAGCATCCGATCTTCATGGCGTTCTCACGTTCAGCGGGCGGTTGGTCATACCGTTCGGCTGCCCCGGGTGACGCTCGGCAAACTCCGAGCGTGGCGACCGCGTGACCGGGTAGCGCCAATGGGAGATGAGCGAACCCGACCGACCCGCGGCGCGCTCGATCGCGGCGCACGGCCTGATCGGGGACCTCCGGTCGGCCGCGCTGGTCGCCACCGACGGCACGATCGACTGGTTCTGCCCGACCCGCTTCGACGGGCCGAGCGTGTTCGCCGCGATCCTCGATGAGGAGCACGGCGGCAGCTGGCAGATCGCTCCCGAGGACGGCGAGTCGCGGACCGCGCAGTTCTATTTCCCCGACACCAACGTGCTCATGACACGGTTCATGACGGCCGACGGGGTCGTCGAACTGCAGGACCTGATGCCCGTCTCCGAGCACCAGCGGATCGTCCGCCGGGTCACCTGTGTGCGGGGCCGCATGCGGCTGGGCTCCCAGCTGCGGGCACGCTTTGACTACGCGCGCCGCGAGCACCGAACGCGACGTAACCGTGACGGCGTCGTGCTCGCGACCGACGAGCTCAAGCTGACGCTGTTCGCCGGGGTGCCGCTGGCGACCGACC
The DNA here is from genome assembly GCA_963743985.1 of uncultured Solirubrobacteraceae bacterium. Taxonomy (GTDB): domain Bacteria; phylum Actinomycetota; class Thermoleophilia; order Solirubrobacterales; family Solirubrobacteraceae; genus Palsa-465. Next base: position 1,593 of record CAVUSD010000001.1, read on the forward strand.
GCGGCGATGTCAGCGCCGCGTTCGAGGTCTCCGAAGGCGAGACCGTCACATTCGTGCTGCACGTCGGCGACGTCGGCGACCGCGGCTGCCATCTCGGCGAGACGGCGCAGGCGCTGTTCGACGAGACCGTCGCGTACTGGCGCGACTGGCTGCGGACGTCGACCTACACCGGGCGCTGGCGTGAGATGGTCCACCGCTCGGCGCTGACCCTGAAGCTACTGACGTACGGCCCGACCGGGGCGATCGTGGCGGCGCCGACGACCTCGCTGCCCGAGCAACTCGGCGGCTCGCGTAACTGGGACTACCGCTACGTGTGGATGCGCGATGCCGCGTTCACCGTCTACGCGCTGATCCGGCTCGGGTTCACCGACGAGGCGGCGGCGTTCAACCGCTGGAGCTGTGAACGGCTGGCCGACCGCACGGATTCGCCGACCGGGCCGCTGCAGACGATGTATCGCGTCGACGGCAGCGCTGAGGTCGGCGAGTCCGAACTGGAGCATCTCGCGGGCTACGCGGGATCGCGGCCGGTACGGATCGGCAACGGCGCCGCTGACCAATTGCAGCTCGACATCTACGGCGAGCTGATCGACTCGATCTACCTCTACGACAAGTACGGGTCGCCGATCCCGCACGACACCTGGACGGAGCTGTCGGGGATCGTCGACTGGGTGTGCGACAACTGGGATCGGCCCGACGCCGGCATCTGGGAGGGTCGCGCGGAGCCGCTCGACCACACCTTCTCACGGCTGATGTGCTGGGTCGCGATCGAGCGGATGGTGCGGATGGCGCGTCAGCGCGGGTTGCCTGCCGACGTCGTCGCCTGGACCGAGGTCCGCGACCGCATCTACCACCAGATCATGGAGCGGGGGTTCAACGAAGGGCTCGGGGCGTTCACCGGCCGGCTCGACGACGGCGTCCTCGACGCATCGCTGCTGCTGATGCCGATGGTCAAGTTCTGCTCGCCGACGGATCCGCGGTTCGTGGCGACGCTCGACGCGATCGGCGCCGGGCTCGTCGCCGACACCCTCGTGTACCGGTACGACCCGGCGGCCGCCGCCGACGGCGTTGACGGCGACGAGGGCACGTTCTCGATCTGCTCGTTCTGGTACGTCGAGGCGCTGACCCGTGCCGGCCGGCTGCAGGACGCGCGGATCGCGCTCGAGAAGATGTTCACCTACGCCAACCACCTCGGCCTCTACTCCGAGCAGATCAGCCCGACCGGCGAGCTGTGCGGCAACTTCCCGCAGGGGTTCACCCACTTCTCGCTGATCTCCGCCGCGTACAACCTCGACCGGGCGCTCGAAACCAGCGGCTGAACGGTTACCGCCGTCGGCGCACCAGCGTCACGAACGCCGTGCCGGCGACGAGCATCACGACCCCATAGACGCCGGGCACGACTGCGGCTCGTGTTCCGAACGCCTGTGAGGCGAGCGCCGCCGCGACCGCGAAGTCGCGCATCGCGATCGTCAGCGCGCCCGGGATCGCGCTCGCCGGATCGCGCTTGCCGGAGCCGACGTACCACGCCCAGCCGAGCAGCGCCGACCCCGTGCAGAAGCACACGCTCCCAATCAGCGCGGAGCCGAGTCCGTGCGAACCCTGGGTGCCGCTCAGCGACGCGTAGACGAGCACGATCACGGTGAGCGCGGCAATTCCGTCGCGCTCCTCGTCACGTTCGGCGAGCCAGGCGCCGCTCGCGCGCAGGCTGCGGATGGCGACGCCGACGCACAGGGGCGCCAGCACGACCACCGCGAACCGTGCCAGCAGGTGACCGGAGCCGCCGTGAGCGCCCCCGGGGGCGCCCGCCAGCCAACCGATCGCCACCGGCCCGACGAGCGCCGCCAGCACCAGCGACCCGGCGACCGCGCCGAGCGCGATCGTCGCATCGGCGCCGGCGAGCGCGGTCAGCCCGACCGACGCGACCTCCGAGCTGGAGAGCCCGACCGCCACCAGGCCATCCCGGGTGAAGGACCCGAACGCGTGCCCGAGCGCCCACGCGAACGCCGCCAGAACCACGAGCGGCACCACCGACAGAAACGCCACGGTCGCCGCGCGCGAGCGCAGTGCGGCCAGCTCCGACCACGGGATTCCGAGTGCCGTCGCCAGCACCAGCAGCGCCAGCAGCAGGTCGGAGCGGCCGGCGACGACACTCGACGGGACCAGCAGAGCCAACGCGGCCGCCAGCAGCGTGAGCGGCAGGATCAGCCGCGTGACCCCGCGCAGCCCTCCGCTCACCCAATCGTCGCTCACGGGTGGCACCGTACTCACGTCCTCGCCGACTAAGGTCGAACCCATGGACTACCGCACGCTTGGAACCACTGGCACGAAGGTCACCCCGCTGTGCCTGGGCGCGATGATGTTCGGCGCCTGGGGCAACACCGACCACGACGACAGCATCCGCATCATCCACCGCGCGCTCGACGCCGGCATCAACTTCATCGACACCGCCGATGTCTACAGCCGCGGCGAGTCCGAGGAGATCGTCGGCAAGGCGCTGGCCGGCGGTAAGCGCGACAACGTCGTGCTCGCGACCAAGATCCACGCCTCGATGGGCGATGACCCGAACCAGTCCGGCAACTCCCGCCGCTGGATCATCAGGGAGGTCGAGGACTCGCTCAAGCGGCTGAACACCGACTGGATCGACCTCTACCAGATCCATCGTCCTGAGGCCGAGACCGACATCGACGAGACGCTGAGCGCGCTGACGGACCTGGTCCGCGCCGGCAAGGTCCGCTACATCGGCTCCTCTACCTTCCCGGCCTCGCAGATCGTTGAGGCGCAGTGGGTCGCCCAGCAGCGCGGGCGCGAACGGTTCGTCTGCGAGCAGCCGCCGTATTCGATGCTCGTCCGTGAGATCGAGAAGGACATGCTGCCGACCGCGCAGCGGCACCGGATGGGCGTGATCCCGTGGAGCCCGCTCGCCGGCGGCTGGCTGTCGGGTCGCTACCGCAAGGGGGCCGAGACGCCGACGTCGACCCGGGCCGAGCGGATCCCGGCGCGTTACGACCTCTCAACGCCGGAGAACCAGTTCAAGCTCGAGAAGGCCGACGCCCTCGGTCAGCTCGCGGACGAGGCCGGCATCACGCTGATCGAGATGGCGATCGCGTTCGTGATCCGCCACCCGGCGGTGACCTCGGCGATCATCGGGCCGCGGACGATGGAGCACCTCGAGTCGCAGTTGACCGCGGCCGATGTGGAGCTGACCGACGACGTGCTCGACCGGATCGACGAGATCGTCCCGCCCGGCGTCAACGTCAGCCCGGCCGATGGTGGTTGGCCGAACCCGGGCCTGGAGCCCGCGGCACGGCGCCGGTAGGCGGTCAGTCCGTCTGGCGTAGCCAGTCGGCGGTCTCGCTGTCGGCCGGGAAGAACGCCTCGACCGACAGCTCGGAGACCGTCACCTCGACCGCCGTCCCGAACGTGGTCACGGTCGAATAGAACGTCAGCGGCGGCCCGTCCGCGCCGGCCGCCAGCTGCAGCGCGACCATCACCGCCAGGCCGCCCGGATCCTGCGGAGCGGGCTCACCCGGATACCCGAGCGCCTCGTCAAGCAGCTCGAGTAGCCGGGGATCGCCGGTCAGCTGCGCCTCGCGCTGGAGCCGGTGGACGAGGTGGCCCTTCCATTCCGACAGGTTGAGGATCCGCGGCGCCAGCCCGTCGGGGTGCAATGCCACCCGGATGCAGTTGACGGGCGGTGCCAGCAGCGCGTCGGAAACGCCCTCCAGCAGCGGGCCGAGCGCGGCGTTGGAGGCCACCATCTCCCACCAGCGGTCGACGGCGAACGCCGGGTACGGCTCGTGGCCGGCGAGCACGTGGCCGACCGCGTCGCGGACGCTCGTCAGCACCGGGTCGTCGAGCGCGTGGTCGGCATAACGCGGCGCATACCCGGCGGCCAGCAGCAGCTGGTTGCGCTCCCGCAGCGGCACCTCCAGCTGTTCGGCAAGCGTCAACACCATCTCCGCGCTCGGCCGTGAGCGGCCGGTCTCGACAAAGCTCAGATGCCTCGTCGAGACGCCCGCCTCGAGCGCCAGCTCGAGCTGGCTCAGCCGTCGCCGGCGCCGCCACTCACGCAACAACGCGCCGACCCGGGTCTCGCTGCCCGCCACCTCCGCCACGAGCATCAGCGTACCCTCGCCGGCAGCAGCCGGGTGAGCGCCGCGACCACCAGCAGCACGACCGCGAGCGTCCCGACACTGCGCTCGAACGCGACCGCGAACCCGTGGTCCAGGGCGCCGTAGTAGATCGCGCCGATCCCGGCCACGCCGATCGCCGAACCGATGTTCTGGGCGGTCGCGAGCACGCCGGAGACCGAGCCGACGTGCTCCGGTGGCGCCGAGCCCATCACCAGCGTCGCCAGCGGGGTGATCCCGAGCCCCATGCCCGCGCCGGCCAGGATCAGACCGGGGGCGAGCGCGAACACCGAGCCGCCGGTCCCGACCAGGGCGACCGCACCGAACAGCAGCGCGTGTCCGGCCGCCAGCCCCAGCGCGCCGAACGCCAGCACCTGCCGGCCGTGGCTCGCGGTCAACGTCGGAGCGCGCATCGAGGTCGTCAAGTACGCGGCGGCCATGATCGTGAACACCAGGCCGCAATCGAGCGGGCTCAGCCCGCGGCCCTGCTGCAGGTACAGCGCCAGCACCAGGAAGAACGACGCCTGGCCGCACCAGAACACGAGCTGGCCGGCCAGACCGGCCGTGAACGCCCGTGATCTGAACAGCGCGGGGGCGAGCATCGGGGCGCCGCCGCGGGATGCGAGCCGGCGCTGCTGGAGCGCGAACGCCGCCAGCAGCAGCGGCGCGGCGGCCAGCGACAGCCACGTCCACAGCGGCCAGCCGTGGGCTTGGCCTTCGACCAGCGGCAGGACGATCGCGGTCACCGCGGCCGTCACCAGCACCGTCCCCGCGACGTCGATCCGGCCGCGCGTCTGCGCGCGTGATTCGGGCACCAGCGACCGTACCAGCGCCAGCGCGCCGAGGCCGACCGGGATGTTGATCAAGAAGACGGTCCGCCATTCCAGCCCGGCGGGGTCGGCGGCGAGCAGCGCGCCGCCCAGCAGCTGGCCGCCGACCGCGGCCAGGCCCATCACCATGCCGTAGGCCGACAGCGCCCGGAGCATGTCCGGTCCTTCGTAGAGCGCGCCGATCAGGGCCAGCACGTTGGGCATCAGCGCCGCGGCGCCGACCCCCTGTGCGAGCCGGGCGACCACCAGCGCGGTCGCGCTCGGAGCGATGCCGCAGCCTGCCGACGCAAGCGTGAACAGCGCCAGTCCGGCGGCGAACAGCAGCCGGCGCCCGTAGCGGTCGCCGAGCCGTGAGCCGGTGATCAGGAACACGGCCGAGGTCAGGCTGTAGCCCGCCACGACCCATTCGACCGAGCCGGCCGAGGCGTGCAGATGGGTCTGCATCGACGGGAGCGCGACGTTGACGATGAAGAAGTCCAGCACGACCATGAACGTGCCGGTGAGGACGATCGGCAGCGCCGCCCAGCGGCTGGCGCGCGCCCGTCCGATGGCCCCGCGCACTCGGGCGCGGGACGAGGGTGGTGTCAGGGTTGATGTGCTCATTGCCGGCACGATCCCGGCAATCAGGCGGCCCGTCGATTACCGCCGAGGTAATGCGAACGCGGCGATCAGGCGCTCACGAGAACGCGATCACGCTGCGGATCCCGTCCTGGTGATGCATCAGCTCAAAGCCGCGGTTGACGTCGTCGAGCGTGATCGAATGCGACAGGAACGGCGTGATGTCGAGCCGGCCGTCGAGGTACAGCTGCACGAGCGCAGGCACCTGGTCGCGGCCCTTGACGCCGCCGAACGATGAGCCGCAGATCCGCCGGCCGGTGATCAGCAGCCGGGGGATTACGTCGAGCGTCTCGCCGCGGCCGGCGACCCCGGCGACCGTGCATAGGCCCCAACCCATCCGTGCCGCCTCGACCGCCTGGCGCATGACCGACACCAATCCGGTCGCCTCGAACGTGTAGTCCGCGCCGAAGCCGCCGGTCTGCTCGAGCACGCGGGCGACGACCTCGTCGCCCCCGGTCCAGGTGTCGGTGGCGCCCTGCCCGCGGGCCAGCGCCAGCCGCTCGTCGGACATGTCGACGCAGATGATGCGCTCGGCGCCCTGCAGCCGGCAGCCGGCGACCGCGCCGAGTCCGACCATCCCGGCGCCGAACACGACACAGGTCGAGCCCGGCTTCACCTTGGCGGTGAACATCGCCGCGCCGAGCCCGGTCGAGAGGCCGCAGGCGAACAGACAGGCGTGGTCCGGCGCGGCCTCAGGCGAGACCTTGGCGAGCGCGATCTCCGGCATCACGGTGTACTCGGCGAACGTCGAGGTGCCCATGAAGTGCCGGACCGGCTCGCCGTCGCGAGACAGCCGCGTCGTGCCGTCGGGCAGGTGCCCCTGGTTCTGCTGCTCGCGGATCGCCAGACACAGGTTCGTGTCGGGGCTCAGGCAGTGGATGCACGTGCGGCACTGCGGGGAGAACAGCGTCACGACGAGATCGCCCGCGGCGAGGCTCGTCACCCCCTCGCCGACGCGCTCGACGAAGCCGGCCCCCTCGTGGCCGAGCACCGTCGGCGCGTACCCGGACGGGTCGACGCCGGATGCCGTGTACATGTCGGTGTGGCAGACGCCGCAGGCGGCGAGCCGGACGAGCACCTCGCCGGCCCTCGGCTCGGCCAGGTCGAGCTCGGAGACGACAAGCGGCTGGCCGAACTCCTCCAGCACGGCAGCGCGGATCTTCACGGTGTCTCCTGTCCTGAGCGGGTGGGCGCGGCGGGGTGCGAACCCTAACGGCCGTCGCCCCGGCGCTCAGCGGTCGCGCTGGGTGTCAAGGGCGTCAAGCATCAGCTCCAGCATCCGCGGCCAGTGCTCGGGCTCCAGCCGCTTGGCCGCGCGGGTGGCCGCGAACAGGAGCCGGAGGTCGAGCGAGCTGGCATCGCCGCGCAGGCGACCCTCCGCCCGCGCCGCAGCCAACACACGCTCCTGGGCGTCGGTCGCGCGGGCGATCGAGGCGATCACGTCGGGGTGGTCGGCGACCAGCGCGCGCGCCTCCCCGACAAACGGTTCGACCGACTGCTCGGCGACGAGGTCGCGCACCATCTGGGTCAGTCCCGTCCAGCGGTCCCCGGGGAGCGATTCCGCCGCGCGCGCGGCGTCGACGACCTGGTCCATCCGCCGAACGACGAGCGCGGCATAGAGCTCGTACTTGGACGGATAGAGCCGATAGACGCTGGCCACGCCGGCGCCGGCCGCCTCGGCCACGTCGCTCATCGGCGTATCGAGCCCTTGCCGGGAGAACACCGAGGCAGCGGCTCCCAGCAGCCGTTCGCGTTTCTCGCTGCCGGTCAGCGACGACCACTCCCGCCGGTCGCGCTGCCATCCCCGACTCGGCCCCTCTGATGGCCCTCCCGAAGTCACCGGAATGCTCATTCCGGTAGACTAACCGCTCGTGTCGACGGAGGCGCATCGTCGGGTCCATACGACGCTGATCCTGGTGGTGCTCTCGATCGGCGGCCTCGCCTACGCGATGCTGAGCGCCGCGGTGATCCCGGCGTTGCCCGCGATCCAGCACGCGCTCGGCGCTTCCGAGGAGGGGGTGTCCTGGCTGCTGACCGGCTTCCTGCTGTCGGCGTCGATCGCGACCTCGATCCTCGGTCGGCTCGGGGACATGTACGGCAAGGAGCGCCTGCTGCTGCTGACGCTGATCCTGCTGGCGATCGGGACTGCCGTCTCGGCGCTCTCCACCGCGCTCGTGCCGATGGTCGTCGGTCGCGTGATCCAGGGGGCCGGCGGCGGCATCTTCCCGCTGGCGTTCGGGATCGTCCGCGATGAGTTTCCGCGTGACAAGGTCGCCGGATCGATCGGGATGCTGTCGTCGATCCTCGGGGTCGGGGGTGGGATCGGGATCGTGCTCGGTGGGCTGATCGTCGAGCATCTCGACTACCACTGGCTGTTCTGGATCCCGCTGATCGTGATCGTGGTGGCCGGGGTACTGACCTGGCGGGTCGTCCCCGAGTCGCCGATCCGCGTCCCCGGCAGGGTCAATTGGACCGCGGCGGCGTTGATGGCTGCCGGGTTCGCCTGCGTGCTGATCGCGATCTCCGAGACGACCGTCTGGGGATGGGGTTCGGTCAAGACGATCGTGCTGCTGCTGGTCGGTGTGGTGCTCACCGGGCTGTGGATCCTGGTCGAGGTCCGCTCAGCCGAGCCGCTGATCGACATGGCGATGATGCGGATCCGCGGCGTGTGGACGACCAACCTCGTCGCGTTCCTGCTGGGGGCGGGCATGTACGCGTCGTTCCTCGTCTTCCCGCAGTTCGCGCAGCTGCCGACCTCGACCGGCTTCGGGTTCGGCGCCTCGACGGTCGTCGCCGGTCTCTACCTGCTGCCGGCGGCGCTCGGGATGACCTTGGTCGGTCCGTTCGCGGGGAGGATCGCCCGCCGCTACGGCTCGCGGTTCGCCGTGATCGTCGGCTCGGCGACGACGGCGCTGGCGTTCGCATGGCTGGCGGTCCAGCACGCCCATCCGTACGACATGCTGATCTCGGCGGCGCTGATGGGTATCGGGATCGGGTTGGCGTTCGCGGCGCTCGGCAACCTGATCGTGCAGGCGGTGCCGCCGCAGCAGACGGGTGTGGCGACCGGGATGAACACCGTCATGCGAACGCTCGGGGGCGCGCTCGGCGGCACGATCGTCGCGACCCTGGTCAGCGACAACACGGCGCCCAACGGGCTGCCGACCGTCACCGGATTCACTCTGTCGTTTGCGCTGGAGGCGGCGTTCCTGGTGATCGCGTTCGTCGCCGCGCTGCTCGTCCCGGTCACCGCGCGGCCGGCCGTGGGTACCGGCGCAGGTGCCGCTCGTGAGGAGGTAGGAGAGGCCGGGTCAGCCTCCGTGAAGATCGAGGTCGGTTAGTGGCTATGGACCTCCCAGGTCGATAGCTTCCCCGAGCGCACGGTCGGTCGTGGTGTGTGCACTTTTGTGCAGACACGCTTGCGTTGACCGTCGATCGTCCTGGTCGCGCAGACCCGCTTGAGCCTCGGCTTCTTGCGCTTGGTCATCGCGACCTTGTGCACGACCGGGGCGGGCGCGGGCGTGGGCGCCACGGGCGCGACCGGTGGAGGTGGGTCCTCGATGCCGGCGATCCTGGCCTGCGCCATCTGCTGGTAGATGGCAAATGACGGTTTGAGCACCGGCGAGATGTCGCCGGCGTCAAGGTCGGCGTCGGCGTCGGTGACATCGCCGCCGATCAGGCCTTCGGAGGCGGACGCGCCGGTGAGATTGTCACGCTCGGTGACGAAGATCTTCGCGACGCCGGCTTGCAGCAGTGTCGGCACGAGATCCTCGATGTACGCCGCTTGCTGGAGCAGGCCTGAATCGGGATCGACTCCCAGAAACGCCGGGTCCTCCTGATACGCGGGGTCAGAGGCGTAGCCGGTCTCGGTCACCCACAGTGGCTTGGCACCGTCGCCGTACTGGGCGAAAAAGCTCTGCCAGCTCGCGACCTCGCCGCCGAGGTCGTCGACCGGATCACGGAGGTGGATGTTGGCGATGTCGAACGCCTGCGCGGCGTCGGCGCCGGGGGTGGCGAACGCCTGCGCGACCCAGCCCTCGTCCACCGGGTTCATGATGCCGCCGATCGCGACCTGCGCGTCGGGGTTGGCCCGGTGGATCGCGTCGTAGGCGGTGCGCAGCATCCACGCGTACTGCTGCGGGGTGCCGGTGAACGATGCCGGAGCGTCGGGCTCGTTGATGATCTCGAAGTCGTCGATCACCCCCGCGGTCGCGGTCGCGAGCGCGCCCACCTGTTGTCCGTAGGTGGCAAGCGCGGTCGGGTCGGATATCCCGCAGCGAGTCGGGTCGTCGGACGGGGCCGAGCATGTTGTCAGCGACGCGTCGCTGTCAGGCAGGTCGGCGAGTACGCGGATGCCGTACTGCTCTGACAACTGCTCGTACTGGCTGACGTCGGCCCACATCTGCTGGGAGATGTACGGGTTCTCCAGCGCGCCGAGACTGATGTCGACGCGGATCCAGGAGACGCCGGCGGCCTGCGCCTCGGAGAACATCAGCTGCTTGAGCGGCGTCGGCGAGTTCAGGTACAGCATCGAATGAAACCCGAACGGCGTGTCGGGCACGAACGTCGGCGTATCGGCGCGGCCGGCCGGGGGTCGGGCCAGAGACAGGCCGACCGTGGCGGCGCTCGCAACCATCAGCACCGCCGCGACGGACAGCAGATGCGTCCAAACCCGGGTTGCTCCATCCATCGCAGCTCATCGTCTCAGGTACGGGCAAACGTGCCACCAGGGGCGAGAACCGCTCCGTCGGTAACTCCTCCTTCCGGTGTGGCCAGAAAGTCGCATATAGGTCAACAAATTGGCCAACTCGCCGCGCCCCTCAGCTGACGTTCGCCGAGAGCCGGGCGAGGGTCTCGTCGACGAGTGCCAGGTCGGCGTCGTCGATCCCCTGACGCAGCCGCTGGTCAAACGCGATCGCCGCGGTGCGCAGCCGGCGAAACTGGGTGCGTCCCGCGTCGGTCAGCACCACCACCTGAACCCGGCGGTTGGCGTCGTCGCGGCGACGGGCGATCAGCCCGTCGGACTCCATCGCCGCCAGGTGATGGCTGAGCGTTGGCTCACGCAGCCCGAGCGCCGCGGCCAGCGAGCGCTGCGTCGACGCCTGGCCCGTCTCCACGTTGAGCAGGACGAGCCACACCGGCAGCGAGCCGCCGGCTTCGGTCAGCGCCTCGTCGAACGCGCGGCTGACGACTCGCGCGGCGCGGTTGAGCGCCGACCCAATCGGCGGGCGGTTCGGGGCAGGCACGCTTCGAGATGGTACATTGATATCTAAGAGTTAGATCTCTAAGTCTTAGCTTGCTCATCATGCATGTCGACCGGGAGAACGGAAAGATGCAGATCGCGGTGATCGGTGGGGCGGGGAGGACGGGGCGAGAAGTGGTGCGCCAGGCGCTCGATCGTGGACACGACGTGGTGGCGGTGGCGCGCTCGCCGCAGAAGCTCGGCATCGCCGGCGATCGGCTGACGGTCACCGCCGCCGACGTCCGCGACGCCGACGCGCTGGCTGCCGCCATCGCCGGCACGGACGCGATCGTGACTACGTTCGGCGCGGCGGCCGGGCGTGCGCCGACCGACGTCTACTCGGTCGGGATCGCCAACGTGCTGGCGGCGATGGACGGCGGCAGCGCCCGTCGCCTGGTCGTGATCTCCGCCGCGCCGGTCGGTCCGCGCGCCGAGCAGCCGGCACCGCTGCGGCTGCTCGTGTTGCCGATCCTCGACCGCGTCTTCGCCGGCGCCTATGCCGACCTGCGCCGAATGGAGGCAGTGCTGACGCGACGCGGCGATCTGGGGTGGGCCTGCCTGCGACCGCCGCGCCTGGTCGAGCGCTCGAGCACGGGCGCCTACCGGCTCGACCGCCGGCCGTTGCCGCGGTCACGCTCGTTGACCTACCCGGATCTGGCGGCCGCGCTGTTGGACTGCGCGGACGGCACCGAGCCGCGGACGGGGATGCTGTACGTCGCGAACTGACGCCTGAGGGCCGCCGTCAAGCCCGTTGGGGGCGGGCGGCCAGCCAGTATGATCGCCCGGTCACCATCGGAGGAGGAGGAGACCTTGACCGAGACCGGGACAGACCCTCAGCAGGGGCACGCGATGGACCTCGATCGGGTCCGCGTCGTCACCCGTGAGGGCTGGCGAAAGGGACCGCCCCATGAGCTCTTCGCCCGGCTGCGCGGCGAATGTCCCGTCCATTGGTCAGACGGCTTCGACGAGTATCCCGAGGAGGCCGGCTACTGGTCGGTCACGACCGCCCAGGACGTCCAGACCGTCAGCCGCGACTGGGAGACGTACTCGTCGGAGCTGGACGGCATCACCGCCGCCAACGTCGCGCTCCCGATCGAGCTGATGCGGGCGATGTTCATCGGGATGGACCCACCCAAGCACGACCGGCTGAAGATGCTGTTCCAGGCCGGGTTCACGCCGCGGCGGATCGCCGACCACGAGCCCGAGATCCGTCAGATCGTGATCGAGGTGCTGGACCGCCTGGATGGTCAGGAGACGTGCGACCTGGTGGCCGATGTGGCACAGCCGATCGTCTCCCGGGTGATCGGCGGCTTCATGGGGATCCCCGAGTCCGACGATGCCGCCTGGGCGACGCTGATGAACACCGCGCTCGCCGGCGACGACCCCGATCTCAACCCCGACGGCGTCGCCTCGATCATGGCCAACCAGGTCCCGGAGATCTTCCGCCGCTGCTCGGAGATGATCGCCGCCCGTCGCCGCCAGCCGACCAACGATCTGATGAGCGTGCTCGTCCATGCCGAGATCGACGGTGAGCAGCTCGAGGAACACGAGATCGTGATGGGCTTCTTCCTGCTGGTCGCGGCCGGCAACGACTCGACCAAGGCGACGTACTGCAGCGGTATGCGGGCACTGATGGCGGAGCCGGGCCAGCGCGCCGAGCTCGTCGCCGACCCGACGCTGATCGCGGGCGCCGTCGAGGAGTCATTGCGGATGTTCCCCGCATTCGCGCACTTCCGGCGCACCGCCACCCGTGACACCAAGCTCGGCGACACTCAGATCCGTGCGGGCGACAAGGTCGTCATGTGGTACGTGTCGTCCAACCGCGACGAGAGCCGTTTCCAGGACCCCGACCGCTTCGACATCCATCGCCACCCCGAACACCAGGCGTTCGGCGCCGGCGGCCGGCATTTCTGCCTGGGTGCCGCGCTCGCCCGGCTGGAGCTCAACGTGATGTTCGAGGAGACCCTGCGCCGCTATCCGGAGATGGCCTCGGCCGGCAAGGCGACGTGGGTCGAATCCGGGTTCATCAACCAGCTCAAGACGTTCCCGGTCGCGCTCGGCCCGCGCACGGCCGCGTAGCCGGCGCGATCGACGGCGGCG
>CAVUSD010000002.1:0-337846 GCA_963743985.1 uncultured Solirubrobacteraceae bacterium
TTCGGGACCTTGCTGGTCGCGGAGCGTCAACTCCAATTTTCGCGGCGCTTTGATCTCAACGGGACGGTTCCCCGGCGCAGCCGACAAGGCGGCGCGGCCTGACCCGCCCCCCGGATCTCGGCGAGGGGTCTGGAAGACCTCGACGGAGGCGATCAGACCGTCGCGCACCTGCCAGACCCGAGGCATGCCCATCGCCTCGGGTCGCGTTCCCGCCCGGTCGTCGGTGTCTGGGTCGGCGCGTCCGAACACAAACACCGCCCGGTCTGAGAGTCGAAACGTTGTGGGTGTCAGCTTCAGTCCCTGCCAAGCCACGAGCGCGTCTTGGACGTAGGCCCGGGCACCCGCGTCGCCGCGATACGGGGCGTGACGGCCAGAACGCCCCGAGATTGAGTGGTCACGCAGCACGATGTCGGGTCGGCACATCTGGACCAGCGCGTCGACATCGCGCCCAGTGAAGGCGTCAAACGCAGCCCGAACGAGTCCGACGGGATCTGAACCCGTTGCATATGAGCGTGCCTCGGTAGCGATATTCAGGGGGTCTTCGGCGACAGGCTGTGGACGGCCGAAGAAGTGGCCCTGCCCGAGATGGGCACCGAACTCGCGCAGGCGCACCAACGTCGCTTGATCCTCAATACCCTCGGCGACCGTGGTCTGATCGAACTCCCGGGCGAGGCCGATGATCCCCCGCACGAGCCGCTCATCGGTCTCACTACGAGTCAGATCACGCACAAACTCGATATCGATCTTCAGGTACTGCGCCGGAATCTGCTTGAGATAGTTGAGACTGGAGTACCCCGTGCCGAAGTCGTCTAACGCCAGCCGGCAGCCGAGCGCAGCTACCCGCTCGGCAAACAAACGCCCGGCGGCAGGCTGGATCATCATCGCCGTCTCGGTCACCTCGACCACCAGCAGCACGGGATCGGCCCCGCTCTCCTCGATCGCGCCGGCGAGCGCGAGCAGAATGGAGGGGTCGCTGATCGACGCCGCCGACAGGTTGAACTCGACCGGCTGACCCAGCGCCGCGAGGCCCGCCGCCTGGCCAATCACCCAGCGGTCAATCTCCGAAATCAACCCGTAGCGCTCCGCGACCGGCAGAAAGTCAGCCGGACCGACGATCGATCCATCCTCGCCGCGCATCCGAAGAACAACTCCTGCTGAACCGTCTCGCCCGTCCGCAAGTCGACGATCGGCTGGCGGTAGAGCACCAACCGCTCCTCGTCGATCGCCTCACGAATCCGTTCCAGCCACAAAGCGTCGTTGATATCCGGGACAACCCCGTACTCGCGCTCGGTGCGATCGGTCGGTTCGGGTTGGGTGATGTCCTGAATGATCGCGACCACCGATATCACGGCACCATCGTCACCCCGCACCGGTGAGATCTGAGCCCAATGGGCGCTGTCCTGTTCAGACCGATACTCAAAGGACTGCGGTTCGCCGTCAACGCCGCCCGATAACGCGGCTCGAACTCGGCGAGCAATCCGGCCGGAAGCACCTCCCGCAACGGTCGCCCCGGGCCAGTCATGCACCCGGCAGCCATCCCGGCTAGAACATCCCCCTCGGCGTAGATGATCCGCAGGTCAGCGTCGGCGATGACCACGGCAGCCATCCGCAGCGACCAACCGGCAACCGGTGGATCGCTGGCGTGTCCAGCGCAGCGGTCTCCATCACGGCTGCATACGGCCGTGTCCTGACAGCAGCCTTCTGCTCGCTCATCCATAACCATCGGCACGAATCCCGTGTGGCTTGATCAACCTGCCTCATACCGGACGGGCCGCAACGCCGGCTCGACGGGCGCCCCGTTCGATCGTCGAGTCCCGTGCTAGCTGGTAAGGACGGTCGCGGCCTCCGATATTCGACCGGCAGCACTCTGGCCGAGGTCCCCAAGGTCGAGCTACGCAGGACGGCCGCGGCGAGTTCGACCTGGCGGGCGAGTCGTTCCATCGGGAATGCCCGTGCCTTCAGGACACGGCCGAGCCAGCCGACCTGCTGGACGCAGTCGACGGTGCCGGCACGCGCGTCTTCGAGCGCCCAGGCGAGCGGATCGCGGCTGTCATGCTCACACCACGCCTGACCAGCGGCCCCGTAGCGCTCCAGATCGTCGGGGTAGACGTCGTAGTAGAGCTGGCGTCGGCGGCGGGCGAGCAGCCCCAGGTCGACGCGGGTGCCATCGCCAAGCTCAAAGCTCTGCGGCGGGTTCGCGCCACTGGGCGGAGCGACGCGTCTCATCTGGCGGCCATCTCGTGGGCGTGGAAATGCTCGAACCGCTCGCGCCCGATGAGCGAGTGGCACACCTCGAGGTCGAAGAACTCCTCACAGCTGTCCGCGAGGCCCGCGCGATTGGAGAATGCCTCCGGGAGCTCGATGTGCAACTCGGGACGGCGCAGGCGGAACGTTGACATGTAAAGGCGATCATCCTCCCCATTGGAGCGAGGCGAAGGCGAGTTGATTGCGGCCACACTTCTTGGCCTCGTAGAGCGCGCCTTCGACTTCTAAAGTCGCGCGGCGGCGGTCTGCGTCCTCGGGCGAGCAGACTCCGATGCTGACGGTGATGGTCGGATTGGCGAAGGCCGAGAGCACGGCGACGCGAATGCGATCGCCGACCTCTGCCGCTGTCTTCGGCGGGGTATCGGGGAGCAGGACGATGAACTCGTCGCCTCCGTAACGAGCGGCGAAGTCGCCGGGCCGCAGCACGTTAGTGATTCGCTGGGCGATAGCTACCAGCGCGGTATCGCCCGCCTCATGGCCGTAATCGTCGTTGATCGACTTGAAGTGGTCGACGTCGACCATCAGGATCGCCGCAGCGCGAAGCTCCTTCCCCGCGGCGAGAGACTCGTAGCGGTCCTCGAACGCCCGGCGGTTCCACAGCTCAGTCAAAGGATCACGGAAAGCGAGCTGCTCGAGCACGAACGCGCGGCGCGCCTGCCCCCGGGCAGCGTCTGCCGCGGCCGCCGTTGCCTGCGCCGTCCGCTGCACCAGCACATCACCGCCACCCGTCGCGACCTCACTCAGACGTTCGAACCCGACGCCGCCGCGACCGATGCCAGCTGGCATCTCGCCCGAGATCGGGATGCGCAGCGAGCCCTTCAGGTGCTCGGCGAGATGCTCGGTGTCGGCCATGTACAACACGCCAGCGCCGTGGCGCAGGACGGCGGGAACGCCCTGGCCGCCGACAATCACCTGCAGTTCCGGATCGAGCTCACGTAAATCGAGCACCTGCCGAGCCAACGTGACGGCCCCCAACGGCATGGTGACCCCGAGCGCGACAGCGATCGGGCGATGCTCCCGCACCCACGCGAGAAGGGCGCCCTCCGGAACGTCCGCGCCGAGAAAGCTCACATCGAACCCATCGCCTTCGAATACGTCCGCGACCATCCGCAGCCCCAAGACGTGATGCTCGCCCTGCACCGCGGCCACCACCACGGCGCCACCGTCGCGCCGCGCCCGGCGAAGCAGGCCCGGATACAAGCGCGTCAGGACACGGTGACACACGGCGGTAGCCAAATGCTCCTCGGCGACCGTGACACCGCCGCGCTCCCACAGCTCGCCGATCCCCCGCATCGCCGGAGCAATCACCCGCGACTGGACCGCGACCGCCGACAGCCCCGCGGTCAACCCCTCATCGACAACCGAAGCAGCCGCGCTCAGATCCCCGACTCTTATCGTGCCGCTGTACGCGAGCGCCAACCGGTCGGCAATCGTGTCGTTGCTGGTCCGCCTGCCTTCTCCGGTCGCGTTTCCGTCCGGATTGCGCTGAGGCTTGCAGACACGGGCGAAGCGAACGGCGGCCTCGGTGCGGCTGTCGGCCCCAACCTTGGTGAGTATCCGTTTGACGAGCGATTCGACGCTGCGCGGGGCGATGAACAGCTCCTGCGCGATTTCGCGGTTGGTAGATCCCGCCGCGAGGCTCGCCAGCACCTTGAGCTCGAGCGCCGACAGCAACTCCGCGCGGAGGCGGTCAGGCTCCACGGCGCCGGGGCCGGATGCTTCGACACCCTCCCATTTCATCGCCAAGTTATACCGGTCAGTGTCACCGACACGTCCTCGGAAAGATGAACGATGCGTACCCGGGCACGTCGCGATGCTACGGAAGCGGGCCGCCCGGTCCTGTCGTTGGCATCAAGCGGCCAACGCGTCGCTCACGTATGTTCTGGCAAGAAGCCCGCTCTCTAATCTGCGGAGACGTGTCCTTCGAACTGAGGGTCTCGGTCTCGGGCGCGGTGCGGGCGGCGGGCGGGACGACCGGTGTTCGGTCCGGCGGCGAAGATCGTCAGGCCGGCGGCGCGGTCGTCAGGCAGCCGCTCAGCATGGCGCGCACGACCCGGGGATCGAACTGGGCGCCGGCATAACGGTTCAGCTCGGCGCAGGCTTCAGCGTGGCTGAGCCCGGGGCGGTAGGAACGGTCGCTGATCATCGCGTCGTAGGCGTCGCACGCGAAGATGATCCGCGCGCCCAGAGGGATCTGCTCCCCGGTGAGACCGTGGGGGTAGCCGCGGCCGTCGTAGCGCTCGTGGCTGCAGCTGACGAGCCGAGCGGCTTCGGCTAGCGATGGCGCCGTGGCGATGATCCGTTCGCCGATCAGCGTGTGCGTTTTCATCTGGTCCCACTCGTCGGCGGTGAGCGGCCCCGGCTTGTGCAGGATCTGGTCAGAGATCGCCATCTTGCCGATGTCGTGCAGACGGCTGGCGATCTCGATCGCCTGCTTGGTCTCCTCGCGGACGTTGAGCGCTTCAGCAGTCCGGCGCGCGAGCTTTGACACGTTGGCCGAGTGTCCGCCGAGGGGTCCGTGACGTTCGGCGAGCGCTCGGAGGAGCACGTTGGCGACTTGTTGGTTGACCGACCCCGGGCGTGCCTGCTTGAAGGTGTACATCCGGCGGTCGGCGATGCCGATCGCGGCGGTGACGTCAGCGGCGTCATCGGGGATATGCGCGATCCCCAGCGAGGCGCTGATGCAAAATCCGGGGCCGTGGTCCTCGATCGCCCGCTGGGCCTCGAGCATGTTCTCGGAGTCAGGCGAGACCATGCAGAACTCATCGCCGCCCATCCGGAACACCGCCTCGTGATCTCCGCAGACCTGCTTCAGGCGATCAGCGATCCGGACGAGGAGCGCGTCGCCTGCGGGATGTCCGAAGGTGTCGTTGTAGGCCTTGAAGCCGTCCAGGTCAAACATGCCGACAGATGCCCGGCCTTGGTCGTCGCGCATCTCCTTCAGCGCGGCCGCGAGCGCGCGTCGGTTGCCCAGGCCAGTCAGCGGATCGGTGGCTGCCATCTCCTCCTGGTTGGCCGCATGCAGCCGAAGTTCGATATCGGCGCTGACGGCAACCGCGAGGTCCTCGATGATCTGGCGATGGTCGTCGGTCCAGGCTCGCGGCTCGTGATCGATCACGCACAGCGCCCCGACAGGGGAACCATCCGCCGAGAACGGCGAGCCTAGGTAGGCGCGTACGTCCAACCCGAATGTCGCGCCGTTCGCGACCAGAATCTCATCTTGCCACGAGTCTTCGACGCAGAGCTGCGAACCGTCGGCGACCGCGTGCTTGCAATATGAGGAATCAAGAGGCGTCTGCTCAAGCTCGCTGCCGAACGCGCCGCTGAAATATTGGCGGTCGGCGTCGATGATCGAGACCATCGACAGAGGCGATCCGGTCAGCTTGGCGGCCAAGCGCGTGTAGCGCTGCAGTGACTCCTGCAGGCCGGCGTCAAGCAGACCGGTTCGCCGGACCGTCGCCAGCCGCCCGGGATCCCGCGCGAACGCCAGAGCGCGCGCGACCGCGTCCGTCGGATCCTCGAGAACACTGGTGACACTCACAAGGTCGTTATCGGCTTCTTCTTGCTCGAGCTTGAGGACACACCGTTCGTCTCAAGCCGTCGATCAGCTGTGAGCCCCGTGACGAGAAGGTCCTCGTCGCGCGACAAACGACCGCCACGCGTGCACAACAAACACCGCGAACCGGTCGTCCCTAGGGGGACGAGTACGCTCGTGGCTTTCCTGGCCGTCGCATTACTGGTCACTCGAGCCGGATGAACGAGCATGATCCGGTTCGCCTGCGACACAACCGTGACGAACCCGCACCAGCACCCATGAGAGCCTCCGCCGGTCTACATGATGTTCCGGTGGGCGGTAGCCGTCCGGGTTTGGTGTTGAGGGGGCTGGTGCGTTGGAGTACGCGTTCCTTGATCGTCATGTCGGCATGGAGATAGATGGCGGTGGACTCGAGCGATTCGTGACCCAACCAGAGGGCGATGACGACGGGGTCGACGCCGGCGGGCAGCAAGTTCACCGCGGCCGAGAGGTCGCCGGCTCAGTCGACCGCCACCCGTACGGGAGGTTCATTGCAGAGCTGGTCGCTCGCCCGGGGGTCGCCGCTGGTGTCTGTACCGACGTATTCGGCCGTGCAAAAGCGCAACTTCATCGGCCCATTCGGCCACGAACTTGGCCCCCGCCCTTACGTGCCCAGAGGTCCCGGACGTATCGAGATCGGCTCGATCGCGCAGGCTGGCGTAAGCCGAGACACACCGTCTTGGCTGCGCCATTACGGCCGGCCGTGGCGTCCTGCGGTTCCCTATGCAGGGAGGGGGATGTCGTCAGAGTTGGCGGTCGTTTCCTCGCGCGTCCCTGTCGGCACCACCGGTTTGAACCCAGCTCCGTCGTTCTGGGATCCGAGCGACGAGATCTTCCGCACATTTCCTCTCGCGCGCGAGAGGGCTCGGACCGACGCCGATGAGCCATGATGCCCGGTCCGAAGGTCAGGCGCGTGGGGCAGTTTGGGCGGTCAGACCGCGGCGCTCAAGTCCTGCTCAAGTCCTGCTGAGCCCCGTGTCGAGTGTGAGAACCGCCCCACCATTATCAGGGGTGGCTTGCGCCCGCATCCCTATCGTGGGGGACGAGCGTCATTACCCGTCTGGCGCAGTTTGACGCTGCGCTAGAACGATCGTCGAATGTTGAGCGTTTCGTAGCGTCGGCGCGTCACGGTGACGATGAAGATGCTGAACCTGAGTAGGTCTTCTGAACAACGCACCCCCGTCGTGAGGCGGGTTCGCAAAGCCACGGGGCTCCGCCGGAGTCAGCCGGGCTGCCGGGCCGGGTCAAGTCACGCGGCGTTTGTGACGATAACCCGTCCGAAGGAGACCGGCTCGCATACGAGAGGTAAAGGATTCATGTCGAAGTTCAATTCCCACCGTCGTTCGCAGATCATCGCCGGCCTCGCCGTCGTGTCGGCGTTCGCGGCGGTGCCAATCACAGCGCAGGCCAGCGATACCGGCCTGTCCGGCCAGCTGAACGCTGGATCATTGTCCAACACCGCCCCGTCGATCGCGTCGTTCAGCGCGAACGTGACCGGCGTGACGCAAGTTAAGGACAGCAAGCTGGGGGCGTGGAGTGTCACCGACACCAGCGGCACCAACGCCGGCTACAGCGTCACCATCGCTGACAGCGGCTTGGTGGCCAATAGCGCGGCCGACGGTTCAGGAACCGGCCTCTCGACCGGTAGCGGAGCAGGGCTCTCCCTGACTCCGACTACCGCAACCGCGGGGACCAACAACGCCAACACCGGCCCGGGGGCGACGACAGGAGCGGTGACGGTTGGAGGGACCGCGAGCACGATCGACAACGCGCCGGCAGGCACGGGGCAGGGTGAGTGGGACTTCGCCGCGGACTCCGGCGCCGCCGGGACGGGAAGTCTGGCGGTCACCATCCCCGGTGACGCTCAGGCCGGCTATTACAGCGACACGCTGACGTTCACGACCGGTAGCCCGGTCAGCTAAGCGCGATGACCGGCCGCCCCACCACAACGATGATCAACTCGCGTCTGCGTGGTGGGGCCACGGTCCTGCTGGCTGTGCTGGCGCTCGCCGCGGTGACGGCGGCGCCGGCGCTTGCCGCGGCTCGGTCCCGCTCTGCGGCGACGTTCGGGCTGTCCGCGGGAGCAAGTCAGGGCTCGATCCTGGTGCACGGCTCCGCTGGCCACGTCGTCCGCGGTACGGTGCTGCTGCGGAACTTCTCCCGGCGCCCGATCACCGTGATCGTGCGACGCGCCGTGATCGCGACCGCCACCAACGGCAACGCCGACTACGTCACTGCGCCCCTTTCCGGCGCGGGCAAGTGGTTGCATCTGAGCGCCGGCAAGGTGCGCCTCGCGCCGAAGGGGTCACGCCAGGTCAAGTACGCGGTGCGGATCCCCGCGGGGACCACGGGCGCCTCGCACTACGTCGGGGTCGTCGCCTTCAACGCCGCCGACCTATCCCATGCTGCCGACCGCCGGAAGTCGAAGGGGAGCGGGTTTACCTTCTACCGCATCAATCGAGAAGCGCTGCCGCTGACGATCCGGCTTCCCGGCCCGCTGACCCGTGGCCTGTCGCTGCACTCGGTCACGCTGAGCGTGGCGCCGGGGGGCGCGGGTCTCGTGCTTGCCCTGCGGCCCACCGGCACCGAGCTGACCGAGGGAGCGCAGGTGCACCTCCGCGTCATGCGCGGCGACCGCAAGATCTTCTCCTCCTCCACAGCGGTCGGTCAGATGTTTCCGGGCAGCGCGCTCAACTACCGCATTCCCTGGCGGGGGACTCCGAAGCCCGGCAGATACCGCATCACCGGAACGATCCGGCCGCAGGGCTCTCCGGTGATCAAGATCGACCGGACCGTCGGCTTCACTCCCGCTACGGCGGCTGCGCTCAAGCATGTGACGCCGCCGGCGCCGGGGGCGGTGAGCAAGTCGAGCCTACCCAGCTGGGTGTGGATCGCGGCCGGCGCCGGGGCAGCCCTGCTGCTCGCGCTCTCGGTCACGGTGTACAGGCTCGCGCGGCGCACCAAGTCGCCGGCGTAGTGGGGGGAAGGCGACACACACCAAGGAACCGGCGCGCGCTCGCGGGCGCTCTCACGGTTGCCTTTGTCACATCCGGTGCGCTCGCCGCCGCCGCGTCGGCATCGCCAGCGACCGTCCCGCTGGGGACAGCAGCCAGCTTCGCGGTGCTCAGTGGCGCGGCGGTCACGAACACCGGCGCTTCGGCGCTCACCGGTGATCTCGGCGGAAGCGCGTGGACGGGCTTTCCCCCCGGGACCCTCACCGGGAGCGAGCACCGCGGAGACCAGGCCGCGACACAGGCAGACGCCGACGCCACGACCGCCTATAACGATGCCGCGGGCCGCACGCCGGACACGTTGATCGCCGGTGACCTCAGCGGCACCACACTGACCCCCGGCGTGTACTCGTCCACCGCGGCCTTAAGCGTCGCGGCCGGAAGCACGCTGACGCTCGACGGGCAGGGCGACCCCAACGCGGTGTTCATCATCCAGACCGCGGCCGCGCTGACGACCGGCGCCAGCAGCCACGTGCAGCTGACCGGGGGCGTCCGGGCGTGCAACGTCTTCTGGGCGATCGCGGCCGCCGCCACCCTCGGCGCCTCCTCCAACCTCGACGGGACGATGCTCGCAGGCGCCGCGATCACAGTCGGCAACAGCGTGACGGTGAATGGCCGGGTGCTGGCACCCGACGGAGCCGTGGGGCTGGACGACGACGCCGTCACCAACCCGCAGTGCCCGCCCGGGACACTGACGAACACCACGCCCACGATCGCACCGTTCAGTATCAAGCTAACCGGCACCGACCTGACCGTGCCCACCACGATCGGCGCATGGAGCGTCAGCGACGACCGCGGCAGCAACGCCGGCTACAGCGTCACCGTCGCCGCCAGCGCCGCGACCGTCGACGGCTCGGTCCCCGCCGCGGGCACCGGGGGCTCGATCACGCTGACCCCGAGCACCGCAACGGCCGCGAGCGGTAACTCCGCCACGACTGGCCCCGTGGCCGCCTCGGCGCAGCAACTGACCGCGACGCCGGCCACGATCGAGAACGCCACGCCGGGCACGGGTCAGGGCGAGTGGGACTTCGCCGCCGACTCGGGCTCCACCGAGAGCTTGCAAGTGGTGATCCCGGGCAACGCCGCCGCCGGTACCTACCAGAGCACGCTGACGTTCACCACCGCCCCGCCGGTGGGATAGATCGCAGGCGTTTCCGTCAGCGTTGAGGATTGGGCGCCTGTTTCAAGGCACGTAGCCGTCTTGCGTCTGGCTTCCGTGGGGTGACTGGAAACGGTAGCAACACGACCATGAATGCTCGTGCCCCAGATGCGACCGCCGGAAGTAAAT
Source organism: uncultured Solirubrobacteraceae bacterium (assembly GCA_963743985.1). Lineage (GTDB taxonomy): Bacteria > Actinomycetota > Thermoleophilia > Solirubrobacterales > Solirubrobacteraceae > Palsa-465. Next base: position 10,139 of record CAVUSD010000002.1, read on the forward strand.
GCACCACTCCGCACGCGCGCCCTGACCATCGGCACCGCGGCTCCAGCACTTGATATGCAAGTCACCCGGATGTAAACCTCAGGCGCGGAGTAAAGACCCATCCACCGATGCCTAAGTGTCCGGTGCCGAGAGGGTCGGTGGTCGGACGGCCAGGTGCTCGATCAGTGGCTCCGGGCGTCCCCGGAAGTATCCCTGTCCGTAGTCGACACCGAGATCGGTGAGGACCTCGACGCTCTCTTGATCGCCGACGAATTCGGCGATCGTCTGCTTGCCCATCCCGCGGGCGATCTGCACGACGTCGGCGATCAACGTGCGGTCGGTCGCATCGGTGGTGCAGTGGCGGACGAACTCACCGTCGATTTTCAGATAATGAAACGGCAGATGTTTGAGGTAGTAGAAGGAGCCAAAGCCGCGCCGAAGTCATCCAGCGCAAACCGGCAGCCAAGCTCAGCCAGATGACGGGCGAACCCGCCGGCGTGGGCGATGTTCGCGACGGCCGCGGTCTCGGTGATCTCGAAGATCAGCCGGTCAGGACGCACCCCGCTGTCGGTCAGTCGTCGCTTGATCAGCTCAAGCAGCTCGGGGTCGCCGAGCGAGCGCCCCGACCGGTTGACTTCGAAACGGAGATCACGTCCTTCGGCGCGCTGCTCGGCGAGCATGCCATCGCGCGGGCGACCACCCAGCGATCGATCCCCTGGATCAGGCCGAGCCGCTCGGCGACGTACAGAAACGTTCCCGGCGCGATCAGTTCGCCGTGGGCATCACGCATCCTGAGCAGCAGCTCATATTGGGTCGGGCCGCCGCCGTGCAGCGATTCGATCGGCTGGGCCAGCAGTTCGAAACGGTCCTCGACAAGCGCTTGGGTGATCTCTGAGGCCCATTTCATCTGGCTCTCGACGCGCGGGCGTTCGTGCTCGTCGGTCCGGTAGTGCGCAAACCGGTTGCGGCCGTGCTCCTTGGCCTCGTACATCGCCAGGTCGGCGTTGACCATGATCTCCTCGCCGGTGAGATCATCAGCGTCGCTGAAGCAGGCGACACCGATGCTGGCGGTGATCCGCCGCCCCTCGCCGTGGACCGGGGCGGAGCCTCGCTGCAAATCAACTCAAGCAGAGCCTGGGCTACCACTCCAGCGCTGTCATGATCCCTCCTTGGGGAGGAGCACAGCGAACCCGTCGCCGCCGAGCCGGACCAGCAGATCGGTCTCCCGCAACCGCGTCTGCAGGACCTGACCGATCCGCACGATCAGCGCATCGCCCGCGCTGTGACCCTGCGTGTCGTTGTAGTACTTGAAGTTGTCCAGATCGATCATCAACACCGCGCCGGTCACCCCGAACCGTTTCACCCGTGCGACGTGGCTGGTGAGCTCGCGTTCGAGGCTGCGGCGGTTCAGCAGCCCGGTCAGCGGGTCGTGGTCGGCCAGGTGCCTGAGGTAGGTCTCATGCTGGCGGCGCTCGGTGATGTCCTGGGCCTGGGTGATGAAATGGTGCGGGCGATCCTCGGCGTCTCGGATCAGCGTCACATTGATTGATGTCCAGACCGGATCACCGCCGGCGTGGACATACCGCTTCTCACGAGAAACACCGGGGCAGATTGCGGGTGAACAGCCGGGACCAGCGGAGACAACCGATCCACTGCAAATGCAGCTGTTCGGCCCTGATCCCGAGGATCGGTCGTGAGCCCCAGTTGCGGGACCGGTGTGTCCGTTTTGTGTCCGCGTCTGACCGTCGGCGGGCGCTCGTGTTGACGATCGGGAAGCCACCGTCGACCGAGCGCTCGTCGTCGGCCGACCAGAGGCATTCAGCCGCGACTGGGCGTACACCGCCCTGTCCCGGGCGCGCACCGGCACCGACATCCATCTCATCGGCGACCACGGACCCGCCGACCACGACCGCCGCGAGTACGCACCAGATCGGCCGGCCCGCGAACCGTCGGACTGCCTTCGCGCGCTCGCGCGCGCCATGGCGAGGTCCGACGATGAACCGCTTGCCGCCCCGACGCATGTCGGGCTGGAGCCCCAAACAGCACGGCACCTCAGGCCATTGGGCAACAGGGATCTTCGGGGTCATTCTGAGCTGTCGCGCTGATACCGCTGCGCGCGGCGCTCGTGAACACATGACTATAATTATGGTCATGTCTGAGACCTTGCCTCTCGCGTCGGTCAAGGCGCGCTTCTCTGAACTGGTCGACCGCGTCCAACGCCAGCAAGACCGCGTCTTCGTAACCCGCAACGGCCAGCCGGCCGCTGTGTTGATCAGTACCGACGATCTCGAGAGCCTCGAGGAAACGCTCGCCGTGATGTCTGACCGCTCGCTGACCCAGCAGATCCGAGCCAGTCGGCAGGCCGTCGTCGACGGCGAGCCCGGCAGCGACCTCGAAGCCCTCCGCGCAGATCTCCAGCGTCGACGTGCCAACAGCCGTTGACAGAGACGCCGTGGCGCCTAGAGGTGATGGCGCCCGCCCGGCGCCAGTTTGACCGGCTCCCGATCGAGGTCGCAGCAGCCGTGCTGGAGACTCTGGAAGCGATCCGCGGCAACCCAAAGCGACTCGGAAAGCGGCTGATGTTCGAGCACGAGGGTCGATTCTCGGCTCGACGGGGTCCCTACCGTGTGATCTACGAGCTCGACGCGACCCAACACCTCGCGCGCGTCGTCGCGATCGGACACCGCCGCGATGTCTACCGCCCCCACTGACAGATCGCGTCGCTCCCGCTCAGGCAGCGTCAGCGATCCATGGGCAACGACCAATCGGCAAGAGGCTGCGCGCCAACGCTTCCGCTCCGAGTCGAGATAAACCGAAGCAGAAGCTTGAGTCCCGCGCCTGCTGAGCTGCTCCTGTGTCAAGTGAAGTTCGGTATTTCCGTGTTTGTGCCATTGATCAACACGGGCGGGGCGACTGGCATCTCAGCGATGTAGAGCAGGCGCCAGATACGGCGGGCGAGGTGACGTTTGAGGCAGCGGATGGCTTCCAGCTTGGTCTTGCCCTCGGCGTGCTTGCGATCCAGGTAGGCGCGGGTCTCAGCGTCGGTCCAGGCGCGCGAGAGCGCGATGATGTGGATCGCGCGGTTGAGCTGTCGGTTCTCGCCGCGGTGTAGCCGGTGGCGTTGAGTGTTGCCGCTGGAGGCCGGGATTGGGGCGGTGCCGGCGTGCCGGGCGAAGTGCCCGTCGGTCGGGAACCGCTGCGCGCCGGCGGTGTGGCCGACGAGGATCGCGGCGGTCACCGTCCCGCACCCGGGTTGGGCGAGCAGCTGCGGAGCGTGCGCGTCGACCAGGCCGGTGAGCTCGGCGAGCAGTTCGCGTTCTTCGCGGCCGATCTCAGCGATCCGCTTCAGCAACCGTTTCGCGACCCGCAGCCGTGGGGACTGGGGCTGGCGGGCGAGCTGACGAGCCAGCCGGGCACAGATCCTCGGGCCTTTCAGTGCCGCTTGGCCGAGCTGCGCTTCGAGGTCGGGCGCGATCGCCATCAGGTGCCAGCGCAACCGGCAGATCATCCGGGTCCGCTCGCTGATGAGCTGATCGCGATAGTCGCCCAGCACGCGGATCTCCATCGCCTGGGCGTCGGTGAACGCCACCGGGAAGCTCTCGACACCGTCACGCACGACCGCCAGCGCCACCGCGCGCGCGTCGATCGGATCCGACTTCCCCGCCTGCCGAGAGACCTTCCGGGTCTGGCTGGTCATCGCGGCCGGCACCCGGACCACCCGCTCACCGGCCGCGATCAGCGCCGCCTCCAGGCGTGCCGAGACGTGTCGGCAGTCCTCGATCGCCCACACCCGCTCCTGCCCCAGGCCGGCGGCGAACCGCAGAGCATCCAGCGAGCCGGCGTCGGTAGCCGCGATTGCGCGCTGGCCCGCCAGCGCGCCGGTCTGCCCATCGACTGCGACCAACGTGGGTTGCGCTTGTGTGTGTCTATCCCAATCACGATCATCTGCTGGGTCCCTTCGTTGAGCTTGGCGAAGTGGACCTCCGGCGGACACCGCTCAGTTGGGGCGCTGCCACGCTCCTTATCTGTGCAGGGACCTCGCCGCCAGCGGTGGGCAATCTGTAGTCGATGTGGTGAACGACCCGGCCGCGGCGCGTGGTGCATGGGCGCGGTTGGTCGGACTTGTCGTGTGCGCGCGGGCGCCCAGCCTTATCTCGGTCCGCGGCCCGTTGCTGTTCCGGGCCGGCGACATGATGGTTGATGGGGTGATCCCGCTGGGGGGAGCGTTGCGGCCGCTCGGTCTGTCAGGGCCGTCCACGCGAACGTGGCGCCAGGAGCGGGCGTGGAGCCGGCCGCGGCGCATCTTGGTGACAAAGGGCCTGGCGCGCACCGACAAGGTCATGCAGGTGCGAGGGCCTCCTCGCCGAGCTCGCGCAACAGGTGATTGCTGCGCTTGAGCAGTTTGCGCGCGACTGACAGGCACGCCGGTTGGCGCCGAGGCGACCTGCGGCCTGGGTGAAGTACTCGCGATCCGGGCTGCCCGACCGGGCGGCCGACTGCGCTGCTTCAAACAGCGCCCAGCGCAGCGCGGGCGGTCCTTGTCGGGAGAGGTGACCGGCGGCGCGGCGTTGATCGGACTGGTGCACAGTGATGTCCAGGCCCGCGTATCTCACCGCCTCGCGCGATGAAGAGAACCGGTTGGTGTCACCCAGTTCGGCGAGGATCGTGACCGCGGTCAGCTCGCCGACACCGAACAGGCACATCAACGCCTTGCACCCCGCCTGGCGGCGAGCGTATGCCCGCAGCTCCTGATCCAGCGGTGCCAGCTGACATCGAGCGCGTCGATCATCTTCAGCGCGATGGTGATCTGGGCGCGTGCTCCGGCAGGCAACGGCTGCGCGGCTAGCCAACTCAGCCCTTCCTCGGTCATCAGGTCGCGCCGTTGCGGACAGCCGTGGTGATACAGCACCGCCTGGATCCGCTGCTGCCACTCGCCGCGCTGATGCGAGAGCGTGTGACGCAACCGCACCCGGGAGCGCAAGTCCAGGATGTGATCGGGCGGAATCCAGGACTCCGGCAGCCGACCGATCATCAACAACTCCCGCACATGCCGCGCGTCAGCCCGGTCGCTCTTCGCGCGCTGCTTGTTCCCGCGCCGAGCCGCCGTCTCAGCCGGCTCCTGCGAGATGCACGACCGCCCCGACACGACGCAACTCCTCGGCCACAAACCGCCAGCCGGTCGTCGCCTCCAGGCCGACCTCGAGCTGCTGACCACGAAACCGCTCACAGAACCGGCGCACCCCGGCGCGACGCGCCGGCGAGATCCGCGACCGCGACACCTCGCCCGTGTCGGTGTCGATCCACTCCGCGGTGATCTGCGCTCGATGCTGGTCTAGACCCATCACGATCGTCATCTCAAAATGCCTCCCTCGGCTCCACGCTGGCGCGGTCCGAATCCCGCGCACGGACTACGCAGGCCTACACGCCGGCCCGGACGGCGCGGCTGCTCATGCCATCTGTCAAGTCACGCCGGTGGTCTTCGGTCGGTGACGGGCGACACAGCCAAAGTCGGTCAGACCATCTGGTCGACAGCGACAAAGAGAGTCAGTCCGCCACCGGCCGAGAGACAAACCGACCGGCCGGACAGCACCGATCCAGCACCAGCCTCTCACTGAGCGACTTTGCAGCAGTGTTGGCAGCCGTAGAAGGTCGGTGGGTCTCGATCTCGAGGTTGTCCGGGATCTCGTAGAACTTTGAGTGGCGGTCCTCCCGCCTCGTCCGCTCCGGTTGGGAGCGTTCGGGGCGACTAAACCAAGTCCGAGAGGACAGGAGGACCGCCATGAAAAAGGTATCCGGACCGCAGGTCGTCACCTCGACCGAGGCGGTGGAGAGTCCGCTGCCTGCGGAGATTCAGGAAGCGCTCGGCGAGCTCGTTGGGGCAGCGAGAGAGGGGCTGCTCGCGCTCAGCGTCGGTCTCGGCCTGACGGTCGTGCATCAGTTGATGGAGTGCGAGGTCGACGAGGTCGTCGGCCCGAAGGGCAAGCACAACCGGGATCGGACCGCGAACCGTCACGGCCATGAGGACGGGTCGGTGACGCTCGGCGGCCGGCGCGTGCCGGTCAGTCGTCCGCGGATGTGCACGGTCGATGACGAGCACGAGGTTCCAGTCGCCAGCTATGAGTACTTCGCCGACCGCGACCCGCTGACCAGGGCAGTGATGGACCGGATGCTCGCCGGCGTCTCCACGCGCAAGTACCAGGTCGTTGGCGAGCCGGTCGGTGAGGAGGTCGAGCAGAAAGCCAGCTCGACGGGTAAGTCGACGGTCTCGGAGTTGTTCATTGAGCGCACCCGCTCCGCGCTCGGTGAGCTGATGGGCCGCGGGCTGGATGACGTGGCGGTGATGATGCTCGACGGGCTGGAGATCGCCGATCGCACGCATGTCGTCGCCTTGGGGATCTCGACCGAGGGCGTGAAGATCCCGCTCGGGCTGTGGGAAGGCAGCACCGAGAACGCGACGCTGGTCTCGATGCTGCTCGCCGAACTCATCGACCGCGGCCTCGATCCCGACCAGGCGATCCTGTTCGTGATCGACGGCGGCAAGGCGCTGCGCAAGGCAATCAAGGACGTGTTCGGCGAGCACGCGCTGGTTCACCGCTGTCACCGCCACAAGGAACGCAACGTGACCGACCTGTTGCCCGAGCGCGATCGGCCGCAGATCCTCATTCGGATCCGCGGCGCGTGGGGGCTTACTGACCATCACCTCGCTCGGGAGCGACTTGAGCTGCTCGCCGCAGAGCTCGACCGAACCTGGCCGGATGCCGCCGCGTCGTTGCGGGAGGGGATGGACGACACGCTGACGCTGATGCGGCTCGGGATCGGCGGGCAGCTCGCAAAGACGTTGTGCTCGACGAACCCGTGCGAATCGCTGATCGAGATCGTCCGCTACACGCAGCGCAACGTGAAACGCTGGCAGCAAGGTGACATGCGCAAGCGCTGGACCGCCGCCGGGATGCTCGTCGCCGAGCAGCAGTTCCGACGGATCATCGGCTACCGCGACCTCGCCAAGCTCGTGATCGCAATCGAGCGTCACGCCCGCCTCGTTGCCGAGACCAACCGCGACCCTCAGCACACGCGCCAGCCCGTTACCGTCTGACCAACTAACCGGGAGGATCGTCACCCAAGTTCCACGACGAACGGACAACCTCTCGATCTCTGAAGATGATGTCCCGCCGGTGAGCCAGTCAGGCGGATGCGCCTGAGTCCAGATCAAGCAATCCGTAGTGCCGGGCTGACGCCCGCGCGTGCCTAGCTCCCTTGCCGTTGGAGAGCAAGAGACCTCGGTCTTGTGCCTTTGGGGCCTGGCTCTGGTTGTGTCAGGTTCGTTTGGCGTAGTCTTACCGTATTCTAGTAGACGGAGCGTTAATATGCGGAAGCTGCTGATCCTGACCCTGCTGTGCGCCGGGCTGGGTGCCGCCACTGCGTCGGCCACGACCACGCACGCACAGACGCGGCCGTTCAATCCGACGGCGGCCGCGATTGTGGACGCCGCGGCCCAGGCCGGCCTGGCCTGTGGCGTCACCGGCATCACGATCGCGATCAACGACCCAAAGCTCGGGCAGTACGTCAAGTCCTACGGCACGAGCGCGGGCACGCCGGTCACGCCCGACATGCACTACCGGATTGCCAGCGTGTCCAAGACGTTCACCGCCGATGCGATCCTCCGTCTGGCCCAACAGGGTCGGTTGTCGCTCAACGCGCCGATCTCGAAGTACGTGTCGGGCATCCCGATGGGCAACCGCGTGACGATCCGCGACCTGCTGGCGATGCGCAGCGGACTGGCCGACTACGTGCAGAAGCCGTCGTTCCTGCAGCGCTACACCGACAGCCCGCTGCTGCCGGGATGGACGCCCGCCAAGACGCTGCAGATCATCCGCGCCAGCACACCGATGTGGAAGCCCAACGTGACGACGTACTACTCCAACACCAACTACATCCTGCTCGGCTTCGTCATCCAGAAGGTGACCGGCGAGAGCGCGCCGGATTACATCACCTCGCTGATCCGCCAGCTCGGGCTTTCCCACACCTCGTTTCCCACCACGTCGCGTCTGCCGTCACCGTTCATCCACGGCTACATCGGGGTCGATACGGGAACCAACCTCCCGGCCGATGAGGACGTGACCTTCAGCAACCCGCTGGTCCCGTGGACCGCGGGGGCGATCGTCTCGACCGTGCCCGACATGCTCAAGTACGCGCACGAGATGGGCACGGGCTTCGGTCTCTCACCGCCGATGTGGAAGCTGCGCCGCGACTGGGCCCCGCTCCCCACCGCCGGCGTCCGGGTCCAATACGGCCTTGGCCTGACCCAGCTGGGCAGATGGATCGGGCACGACGGCTCGATCTTCGGATACAGCGACATGGTCTTCTACCTGCCGTCCAAGCACGTCAGCTTCGTTGCGATGGTCAACGCCGCCGGCGGTGACCAGGCTACGGCGGAGACGATCTGGGGTTACCTCGTGAGGAAGCTCTATCCCGGCACGCTCACGACCCTGCCCTACACCACCCTGCCGCCGCTCTCACCACCCACCATCTGCTCGACCAGCTCCTGATACAGGTCGGCCTCCTGCCGCTGAGCCACGAGATGTGGTTCTGGTGGCTCAGTCGGCTCTGAGGCGGTTACGGGAGCGGTCGTCAGTTGGCGGGGTGGTCGATGAAGAGGCGGGGGCGTCGCACAGCTGATCGAGCGCCCGTGGTGCGAGCTCGCCCTTTCCAGATCACGACGTCGGCGTCGGTGAGGTCGGCGGTGAGCGCCAGCTCCTCGGGATGCGTGGTGGAGATCAGGATTACCGGCATCGACGGATGGTCGGCTTTGATCTGTCGGGCGGCTTCGATGCCGCTTAGCCCTGGCATCCGGATGTCCATGAGAACGAGGTTGGGCTCGAACTCGGTCGCGATCTTGAGCGCGTGTTCGCCCGAGCTGGCTTCGGCGACCGGCTCCAGTTCGTGGGCGGCGCCGATCAGCTCACGCAGGACCGCCAGGAAGGTGGTCATCGACAGCCAGCACACGAGCACTTCGGGGCTGGCTCACGCCGGTCTGGGATGCAGCCATGAGCATCTATATCGTTCACCTCACGACTGGTGTCTGCCGGCCGGTGGGCATGTGAATGTTTGGCGGTTGATACCCGTTGCGGGCCGAAGTAACCGTTCGCTGGTCGCTCGACTGCCGTCAGGCACTTCGCCGCTCGGCCCGTGCAGCGCTCAGCTAGGCTCGGCGGCGTCGTCGGCGACCGGCCAACCGTGGCGCCTCGGATCGTGAACCGAGGCCAGTATGTTGGGCGCCGGGTTGCTGCGGATACTGGCTGCAAGCGCCGGTTGCTAGAGGAGCGAGCCTTTGTTCGGTCGCATCTCTAGGAGTTCGGGGCAGCGCCGACCCAGACACCAGAGGGTCATACAACCGCTCACCCTGGGTCTGCCCGCCAGTACCAGCGCTCGTTCTGGGAACTGACCGGTCGGGGTCTAGGACGCCGGGGTGGCGGCGGCTTGCTCTCGGAGCATGACCCCCTGGCCCGCCCTTGCAGAGACGCGCGGGCCAGGCTGGCCATCGAACGTCCGCGCGCTCAAGGTTTTGGTGCTGGATGTCGATACGCAGGGGTGAAGACAATTAGCGGCGCCTCCCTGGGCTTGAGCGTGCAGGGGGAGCTGCTGACCGAGCTTGACGTTGCTGCCGTCGGAGTTGATCTAGCCGGCACGATTCTGAGTTGGAATCGGGCTGCAGCCAGGTTGTACGGCCGGACGGCGCACGAGATGCTCGGGACCTCGATCGAAGCGATCTGCATGTCTCCTGACGACACTGGGGTCGCCGCTTCGATTATCGGCGAGTTGGTGCGTGTTGGTCGTTGGCAGGGAGAGTTGGGGATCGAGGACGCGAGCGGGTTAGGGCTTCAGCTCGACGTTCGAGCGGTGGCCCTCATGGACGGCGATCACCATCCAGCCGGCTTTGAGGCTGTCTTTCTCGATGTCAGCGGACGGGTACAGGCTGACTACCGGGCCGCGGAGCGCGAGTCGCGCCAACGGCTGGTAGACCGCGTAGCGGGACTGGTGTCCTGGGAGTGGGATCCTCGCGACGACCGCCTGGTCACCGCTGATGCGTTCACCTCGCTGCTGGGTCTGGAACCACGAACGAAGCTGACGATGACGGACGCGCTGGCGATGATGCCGCCCGCGGATCGCGGGCGAGTGCGATCCGCTCTGGACGGGCTGCGTGGAGGCCGATCAGACTCCTTTAGCGTCGAACATCGCGTGCACGGCAGCGACGGGACGGTTCATTGGCTGGAGGCTCATGGTGCAGTCGTTCGGGGTGAGAGCGGTGCGGTAACCCGGGTTCGCGGGGTCACCCAGGACGTGACGGCGCGGGTCCTTGCTAACCAGCGATTTCACGCGGCCGAGCAGTTCTGGCAGGCCACCCTTGACTCGTTGGAAGCCCACATCGCGGTGCTCGACGAGACCGGTGTGATCCTTGCGGTCAACGCGTCGTGGCGCGGGTTCGCTGAGCGCGAGGGCGGGACGTCCGAGTACGTAGGCAGCAACTACATCGCCGTGTGCGACGCCGCGGACGACCCGCAGGCAAAAACGGTGGCTGGAGGCCTGAGAGAGCTCTTGGCCGGCGAGCGGGACGCGCTCAAGCTGGAGTATCCGTGCCACAGCCCGTCGGTGCAGCGATGGTTTCTGCTGAGCGCCACCCGCTACGCGGGATCCGGACCTGTGCGACTCGTGGTCCTGCACGCGGACATCACCGCCCGCCACCAAGCCCAGGAGCAGGCATTCATGCATGCTGCGCTGCTGGACGAGATCGATGTGGCGGTGATCGTCACCGATCCGGACCTGACGGTGGTGAGCTGGAACGCGGGGGCGGAGCGTCTGTATGAGTGGACGGCGCAGGAGGCGATTGGACGCAGCGCAGTGGAGCTCGAAGCGCGCGGCGAGGAGACGGATCCCGAGTGCGAGGCGACCGATCCCGAGCCTGTCTTAGATGCGTTGCGTCAGGACGGGCGCTGGGAGTCTGAGTACATGGTGCGTCGGAAGGACGGCTCGAGCTTCCCGGCGTATCTTCGCAACCGGGTGATGCTCGGTCAGGACGGCGAGGTGAAGGCGCTCGTCGGTGTCTCGATGGACGTCTCCGAGCGCAAGGATTCAGAGCGCGCGCTGTTGAGCGCCCGCAACTATCTGCGCGCGGTGACCGACAGCATGGGTGAGGGAGTATTCACCCAAGACCCCGAAGGGCGGGTGACGTATCTGAACCAGGCCGCCGAAGATCTCCTCGGCTGGTCGCTGCCCGCGCTCCAGGGGCAAGTCATGCATGGCGTCACCCACCACCGCCGGACCGACGGCTCGCCGCTGGCGATCGAGGATTGTCCGATCCTGCGCGCGCGACGCGACGGCGAGGTGGTGCGCGTTGAGGACGACATCTTCATCCGTCGCGACGGCCGCGAGCTGCCGGTCGCGTACACCGCGGCGCCGTTCGCCACCGATGACGGGATCGAGGGATGCGTGGTCGTGTTTGAGGACATCACCGAACGCAAGGCGACAGCACAAGCCGTCGAGCGTGATCTGAAGAAGCTGGCGTGGGTCGATCGGATCCAGGCGGCGCTGACCGAGGACCGGTTCGTGCTTCACGCGCAGCCGATCGTCGATCTTCACACCGGCGCCATGGTGCAGCGCGAGCTACTGCTGCGCATGCGTTCCGCTGAAAGATCTGAGCCGTTGATCATGCCGGACGCGTTTCTGGCGGTGGCTGAGGAGTATGGGCTGATCACCGAGATTGACCGTTGGGTTATCGATCGTTCCGCGGAACTGGCTGCGGTCGGTCAGGCGGTCCAGATCAACGTCTCGGCTCGCTCGATCAGCGACCCGAGCCTAGCGGACTACATTGCCCACGCGATCGGTCGGACCGCCGCGAACCCGGCGACCATGGTGTTCGAGATCACCGAGACAACCCTGGTCAGCAACGAAACTGCAGCCCGCGGCTTTGTCGAGCGTCTGCACGAACTCGGCTGCCAAGTCGCGCTGGACGATTTCGGCACCGGATACGGCGGGTTCACCTATCTCAAACAGCTTCCGATTGACTATCTCAAGATCGATATCGAGTTCGTCGGCGATCTGCAGGAGAACGCCGCGAGCCGCCACGTCGTGCTGGGGATCGTCAACCTCGCACAAGGATTCGGTCTGAAGACCGTCGGGGAAGGCGTCGAAGACCAAGCGACCCTTGACCTTCTCCGAGAACTCGGGGTCGACTACGGCCAAGGCTTTTACATCGGGCGTCCCTCCCCGCTGAAGATCAGCCCACACCACGATCCGCACAGAGGTCAGCAATGAGCCAAAGACGCACCGAATCACGAGCACGTAAGCAACGGGAACTTGACCAGGAACAGACCATGGTCGACCTTGACCAAAGCATCGCTGAACGCGAACAGGCCCGCGCGGACCGCGACCAACAACGTATAGACGAGGCCCAAGACCAACTCGACGTTGACACTCCGGCCGTCGACGAGGATGACCTGCGCGCCCAAGCCTCCCTCGAGCAGCGACAGGCGGAACTCAGCCTCGCCCAGGATCGCAGCGACGCACACCAAGTGCAACTCGATGACACCCAACGCGCCCAGGACCAGCGCCGAGACGTGCTCGACGATCAGCAAACCCCGCTTGACCAGCCTTCACCCGCCACAGTCCCCAACACCGAAGCTGAGCACGCAGAGGCCGTCGACGCCCGCAGTCAAGCCATACGGTTTCGCGCCCAGGCCGCCGTGGCCCGCGCCGAACAGGCCCACCGCCGCGCCGAGGAAGCCCTACGTCGCGTGGACGCCTCCGAAGGCCGACACCACCAGACCGCCGAACGCCGACCATAAAAGTGTTTGACGAGCAGGTCCCTGTTCCCACTCACCATTCCCCACGGCAGTGAGGTAGACCGGGTTCCAGGAGAGTGGGTTTATAGGTTCTTGTTGCTGGTCAGTCAGCTCGTCTGACACGGTAGATCGGAGACGACCCCGGAGGGGTCCTACCTCCGTCGAAGCGATCAACCGCGTCGAGAGCGACAGCCGGTTGGGGCGGCTGAGCAGTCGTAGCGGTGACGGCTCTTCGAACTCGACGGGTGGGATGTCGCCGAGCGATCCGTGCAGCCGTGCGTGGTTAAACCAGCTGATGTATTCCACGACCGCGGCCTCGAGCTGGGACCGTGAGCGCCGCCGCGATCGGCGATCAGTTCGGTCTTGAAGCTGTCCACGAAGCTCTCGGCCATCGCGTTGTCATAGGCGTCGCCGACCGACCCGACGGACGCGAGCACGCGGTGGTCATCGAGGGCCTGTGTGTACGCGGCGGACGTGACGAGCCGCGGTCGTATGGGCCACGAGCCGGAAGTCGGCGCCCGGGTCGCGAGTCCCGAGCGCCATCCTCAGGCCGTCGAGCTCCAGCGTCGTGCGCATGTTGCCCGCGAGCTGCCAGCCGACGACTCGTCAGCTGAATACGTCCAGGACGAACGCGAAGTAGACGATGCCTTCCCAGAAGCGCAGATACGACAGGTCGCCGACCCACAGGCGATCCGGGTCGGCGGCGGTGAAGTCCCGCTGCACGAGATCCGGCCGGCGCGACGCCTGCGGATCGGAGACCGTCGTACGCCACGGCTTTCCGCGCCGCTTCGCACCCTGAATGCCCGCCTGGCTGCCGCTGCGCCCGGCAGCGCGGCGGGGTCTCACCAGCCCGGCTGAGCGCCTTCCAGGTGCGCCGGTAGACGCAGGCCTCGTAGTTGGCCTCATGCGTCGCCCGGATCACGCCTATCAGCCGCATCCTCGAGCTCGCGGACCGACGGCAGACCCGTGGCGCGGTGCTAGTACGCAGACGCCGACACGCCCAAAACCCGGCAGATCACACAGGCGCCGAAGCGATCGCATGCTCATCGATGAACCCGCTCACTTCGGACGGTCTGCGTCGAGCTCGGTTGCAAGAAACACGCTGGCCGCCTTGAGGATCTCGTTCGCGCGCCGTAGCTCAAAGTTCTCGCGCTTGAGCTGCTTGATCTCCACTCGCTCCTGCCTGGTGGGCAGGTCCGGTCGCAGACTGCCGCCGGCCTCGGCCTGACGGACCCGCTCGCGCAACGTCTCTGATGGCAGGCCGAGGTCTTTCGCGATGTGCGCGGCCGGCCGGCCGGACTCGATTACCAGCCCGACACCGCGCTCGATCAAACTCCTCGGAGTACTTCCGTGGTCGTGGCATTCCTGGAGGGTCTCCTGTCCCAAGGACAGAAACGTCCTCGATCTCGAAGCCTCCGTGAACCGGGCCTGGCTCAGGCGATTCCCGAAAGCATCCTCAACAAGCCTGGCGCTCGCGACGACGAGAAATGGCAGTCATCGACCCATGCGTCGTCAACCCGTTCATCCCCATCGCGCTAGACCACGAGACGCTCGTCAGCACCCCGACCCGCCCGCCTCCTACTAACCCATCCAGGCAACCTGCTCAGCCTGCTGTAGCCTCGGCACTGGATGGATGCGGCCTGGTAAGGGCAGAGCGCCCGCGCCGGCGTCGCGGGTGATGCCACGTAGCGGTTCGATTGCCGACCAATCAGGAGTCAGATGCCCCCTCAGGCCTTTTCGTTTCCCGGAGCGCTCCCACCAACTGCGGTACTTGATTGCTTGGCTGACGGCATCCTTGTGACGGACATCGGCGGCGAATCGAGGGGGCCGGAAATCGTCTACGCCAACCCAGCTGTGTGCGAGATCACCGGTTACTCGGCCGATGAGCTTGTGGGGCGGAGCCCGAAAATGCTCCAAGGTCCTGACACGGATCCGGCCGTGATGCGCCAGCTTCGCCATGACCTGGACAGCGGCCAGTTCTTCAACGGACAGACGATCAACTATCGCAAGGACGGGACTCCCTTCACGATGGAGTGGTCGATCTCGGCTCTTGTCGGACAGTCCGGTCGTCCGGAGTACTTCGTGGCCGTCCAACGCGACGTCACGTTGCCGGCGCGAAGGCTGCTCAAGGCCGAGCACGCGGCTCGAACCGATCCGCTGACCGGTCTTCCCAACCGTTCTCACATCGACGATGTGCTTGACGGGGGTGGCTGGCTCAACGCCCGGGCCGGCGCGGCGGTCGTGGTCGACATCGACCACTTCAAGACCATCAATGACACTCACGGTCATGTCGTCGGCGACGAGGTCCTGCGCGCGTTCGCCGGGCGCCTCACCGCCGCCGTGCGCAACGGAGAACTCGTCGCCCGTTGGGGAGGTGAGGAGTTCTGCATCCTGATCGTCGGCGCCGGCGACCGGGCGGCCTCGGTCGCTCAACGGATCGTCGCCGACATCTCAGCCCACCCGTTCGCGACCTCAGTCGGCAAGCTGCCCATCACCGCCTCGGCCGGCAGCGCGGCGATCGGCGGTGACTGCCAGACCGCGCAAGACCTCCTGATCGCCGCCGATACCGCGATGTACACCGCCAAGCGCCTAGGCCGCAATCGCGCCGTCACCGCCCAACAGCAGCTGAGAGCGGCAAGCTAGACCTCACGGCGCGGTAGCCGGTGCTGCGCCAACGCTGTCGCCGCCACCAGCGTCCCTGACCGCTTCCGATCCCTCCCGTCCCCGACGTGCTCGTGCTCGTGGAGAGTGCTGCCTCAGACGCGACATTCTTGAGCCTCAAGAACAGGGCATCCGGCGCAGCGTTCGAGACTTGCGACCCCGGCGCGGGCGGCTGCTGCTGCTATCACGAAAATCGGGACGTCTCGAGGTCCCGTATGGTCGGCTCCTCAGCTTCCCCTTCGCTTGAGGCGACCACGCAAGCAGCAGCCAGCGCGGGGCTGCTCGAACGGCGACAAACGAGGAGTCTCGTGGCCGCGGTCGTTTGCTCGCCCGATGCTTCGAGACGGACAAACCGGCAGTCCGGCGCCGGGGTCTGTCGGCCAGGATGGGGGAATTTCCGCCTACGCGGCTTCGCTGACCTCGCCGGTGCGCTTGACCGCCCAGATGATGAGGATGATCGGGATCACCCAGTTGAAGATCGTGTTGCCGCGCCGCGTGTCGATCGCCCCCGCAGCGATGTGCGAGACCATCATCACCAGGAACACGGATCCCCACATCATCGTCAGCCGACGGTTGACCTGCTTGAACCGCGGCGTTGACCAGAATTCTTCGGGGACCGACTCGCGTGCGTACTGCTCGGTGAAGGGGACGAACAGCAGCGAGGCGAACGCGATCAACGCCAGCAGCAGCGCGGCGATCGCCCGCGCGTAGCGCGCCACCCAGTGAGTCGTCGCCGGGTCGACCACGAACGCCACGATGGTGAAAGCAACGAACGCGACGACCGCCCCGAGCTCCAGCATCCGAGGCCGCCCGGCCAGGACCGCCGGAGCTGCGATCAACACGGCGGCGATCAGCGCGGACACGGCCGCGGCCTTCAGCGTGTCGTGCTGGGTGATCAGCGAGAACAGGATCCATGGCACAAACGCGAGATAGATACCGGTTCGTGGCCCCCGCTCGGTGCTGTGCGCGCCACCGGCCGGGGTCGCTGGTTCTGATGCGGACACCACGCCTCCTCCGGCCTCGGTAGTCATGACCCGCGAGCAGCCGGTCCCCGCCAAGCCCCGATCGCGCGACAGCATACCGCCCGTGAATCGACGCGCCTGCACGGTTCCCATCCGACGAACTTCTAAGTCGTCTGGGGCACGCATGAGCGGCGGTTCCTGGTTTCTGCTGCGCTCTCGAGGTCCTTGAGGAGCAGTCGACCTGACGTACCCCAGTCGGCGCGACGATGCTGCGGTCTCGTCCCCACCGGGCTGGGAGTGCCTGCTTGCTGGTGTTCGTTGAGCAGCCGTCGTCGACTCTTGCTAGGTGGTCGCACATACGACCTTGCGTTCTGCCCCTCATCCGGGTTGGCGTTGTGCTCGCGGGGATTGGGTGGGCTCGTCGGCGGCGTGATCATCCCGTTGGGCCTGGAGAGCGAGGAGAAGCCCGTCGAGTGCCAGTTCGAAGAGTCGCTGTGGGTCGTGCTGGACCCCGGCTTGTTGCACGGCTGCCAGCGCGGGGTAGCGACCGTCGTTGAGTGCGGCCTGGGCGTCCTGGTGTTCGGTCTCGCCGCCGGAGACGTCGCCGCCGGGCGGCCGGCCGGTTTGGGCGAGGGTGTGGCCGATCAGCATCCGGCCGGCGCAGTCAAACCCGTCGGCGGCTTGTTCTTCGGTGAACCCGCCGGCCAGGAGGGTCGCGGTGATCGCTTCGACGAGCGCGAACGCGGGTTCGGAGATCGGGGGTCGGGTGCCGAGCAGGATCACGGTGTGTGGGTGCGCCAGCAGCGTGGTTCTCGCTTGCACGACGATCGCGCGGAGGTCGTGCTGCCAGTCGCCGGTGGCGGCGGGGATCTTGATCTCGGCAAAGACGCGTTCGATCAGTCCGTCAAACAGAGCGGCCTTGTCGGGAACGTGGTGGTAGACGGTCATCGGGTCGACTCCGAGCTCTGCTCCGAGCCGGCGCATCGTGAGTCGCTCGAGGCCCTGCTCGTCGACGATCCGCAGCGCCGCGTCGAGTACCGCTGAGCGGGAGGTCACCGCGGGGGCGCCCGGGCTGTCGCCGCGCGCCGTCGCGAGCGCGAGAGGATTTCGGGTTGACAGACACTACCGCGCTCTACGCCGTAGATCAATTTCGGAACGAAGGATCGAGATGCCGCTACTCAGCACCAAAACACTCAGGAAGAAGTCAGCCGAACGGCCGCTGGAGATGGTCCGATGAGCGCGGGCGACAGCCGTCGCTGGTGGGTGCTGGCGACGATGACCGGGTCGCTGTCGATGATCATGATCGACCAGACCGTCGTCGGGGTGGCGCTGCCGACGATGCGCGTTGACCTCGGGCTGTCATCGACCGGCGTGCAGTGGGTCGTCAACGCCTACCTGCTGGTGTTCGCCGTATTGGTCGCGGTCGGCGGCCGGGCGGGTGACCTGTGGGGGCCGGCACGGATGTTCAAGCTCGGCGTTTCGGTGTTCGTGCTCGCTTCGGTCGCCTGCGGCTTGGCACAGACCGACGTTTGGATGATCGTCGCGCGGGGGCTGCAGGGGGTCGGCGCCGCGATCATGGTCCCCGCGACCGGCGCGATCGTGATGCGCTCGTTTGAGCCCGGTGAACGCGGCCGGGCGATGGGCATCTACGCGGGCGCGTCGATGATCTTCCTGGCGTTCGGGCCGCTGATCGGCGGAGTGCTCACCCAGGCCGTTTCCTGGCGAGCGGTGTTCTTTGTCAACGTGCCGATCGGGGTGATCACGCTGCTCGCCGCCCACTTCACCCTTGACCGCGAACCCCGCCGCGACCCCACTGCCGGCTCACTGGATCTCGTCGGGATCCCGCTGCTGATCGCCGGCCTCACCACATTGGTGCTGGCGCTGATGCAGGCCCAAACCTGGGGATGGGCCTCGTCGGGCGTGCTCGGGCTGCTGGCCGTATCCGCGCTGGTCATGCCGGTGTTCTGTTGGTGGGAGCTGCGCTGCGAGGACCCCGTCGTTGAGCTGCGCCTGTTCGCTGCCGGCAATTTCGCGATCGACACGATCGTGCTGGCGGTCGTCCAGTTCGCGCTGGTCGGCGTCTCGATCTTCGGCGCGATCTGGGTCCAGGACGCGCTCGGGTTCGGACCGATCGCCGCCGGCGTGTCGCTGCTGCCGCTGACGCTTCCGCTGCTGCCGACCGCGCCACTGGCCGGCCGCATCAACGACCGCCACGGCCCCCGGGTGCTGCTCGGGGCCGGAACGCTGCTGCTGTCACTGGCGCTGGGGTGGCTCGCACTGGTGCTGCACAAACAAAGCTACCCCTGGCTGATCCCGGGGTACGTCGCGATCGGAATCGCGCTCGGACTGGCGATCTCCCCCGCCAGCACCGACGCCATGAACACCGCCTCCCCCCGCCAGCGCAGCCAGGCATCCGGACTCACCCAGATGATGCGACAGGTCGGCGGGACGATCGGCCTGGCGGTACTCGGCACCGTCATCGCCGATCACACCGGCGCCGGGGGCACGAGCGCCACGACCCGCAGCGCGCTGACCTCGGCGACCGCGGACGCGTATTGGCTGGCCGCGGCTGTCCTCCTGCCGATCGGTATCGCTGCGCTGATGCTGATCCGCTCGCGGCCAGCGGCGACCCAGGACACCGCCGCCACCGGCCCGGCGCTCGGATCCGGCCCCGTGGCTGTGGGTCGCGTCGAGACTGATCTCGCCACCAACATCAGCGGGATCGCGGTCACTACTGACATCTCGGTCGGCCCCCTTGCCCGCCGGAGCGACCTGGATTTGGTCGCCGTCCACGCAGCTTGGCTAGACAAACAATCGACCACTGGAGGTTTTCGATGAAGCTCTATTTCGACGATGTGTCCTTCGACGGGCAGCTGCAGCGCAGCGTCGGCAAAACCGACGCCGGCATGGCCAACGTCGGCGAATGCCTGGCGATCGCCGACCAGATCACCGAGGGCGACCGCGACAGCTGGTACCAGGCATGGTCACAATTCGCAGCCGGGCTCGCCGCCCGCGGCGACCAAGCCCGCAGCGCCGGTCACCCCGTCAGCGCCCGCAACGTCTACCTGCGCGCGGCCGAGTACTTCCGCCAAGCGTTCTTCTTTCACCGAGAAGACCTCGACGCCGACAAGCTCCAGCACGCGTTCACAGCCAGCGTCGCCGCGTTCCGCGCCGCCCTGGACGTGTCAGACCACCCCGCCCGGGCGTTGACCGGCTCGATCTCGGGCTACCTATTCACCCCAGCCGGCGATGGGCCTCACCCGACGATCCTGCACATCAACGGCTACGACGGAACCGCCGAAGAACTCTATGCATCGGTGCCAGCGGCTCTGGATCGCGGCTACGCGTTCGCCGCCGTCGACGGGCCCGGGCAAGGAGCCACTCTCTATGACCGGCGGGTCCCGATGCGCCCAGACTGGGAGAACGTCATCCCCGGCATGTTCGACGCGCTCGCCGCCGAACCCGAGGTCGACCCACAACGGATCGTCCTGGTCGGTCGTTCCTTCGGTGGCCTGCTCGCACCCCGCGGCGCCGCCGGCGAGCATCGCCTCGCCGCCCTGATCGTCGACCCCGGCCAATTCGACATGGGACCAGCCCTCCTCACCAAACTCGGGCCGCTGGCCGATCACGTGCACGATCCCGACGCCGACCACCAGTTCCAAACGCTCCTGGACCAGCCGGCAATGAAAGCGCTGTTTGAGCCACGGATGACTACCCACGGCGTGACGACGGTCCGCGCCTACTGCGAAGACATGCTGCGCTACAGCAACGCCGACACCGCCCAGCAGATCACCTGCCCCACGTTGGTGACCGACAACGAGACCGACCTGGTCTCCACCGGCCAGGGCAAAGTGCTCTACGAGCACCTGACCTGCCCCAAAGAGTTTCGTCTGTTCACCAAAGCCGACGGCGCCGAAGGGCACTGCGAAGGGATGGCCTCAACCGTCTTCTGGGACGCCGCCTACAACTGGCTCGACGACCTGCTCGCCAAGTAGTCGACCAACATCCGCGATCCTGATCTCCGCATTTCGCACCTAGCGATAGCTCGTCCGGTGACCGCGGGCGTCACACCCACCTGCTGCTCACGCACGGATCTCCAGAGCTCACCGGGTCCCCAGGTGTACTTCTCCTTCAAGTCCGCCCCGATCCGAAGCGGGAACACCGGCCTCACGGCTGGTGAGGCGACGAACGGACCCGATGCGCAGCCCTCCTGAGGACGCGATCAGACGATCTTGAAGTCGTGTCGCGAGGCGATGCGACCGATCGCCGCGGTGCTGAGAGGCTCGTGCTCGGCTGCCTGGCCGAGCTCTCGCATGTAGTGCTCCCAGCCGGCCGGCGTGTTGAAGTTCAAAAAACGGACCGGAGTCGAGCCTGGATTACTGAAGGTGTGCGTCACTCCCGGCGGGACGCACACGAAGCTGCCTGCCGTCAACGCGTGCTGCTCGTCACCAAGTGTCATCGCGAGCGTGCCTTCGAGCACGTAGAACATGTCGTGAAGACGCTCGTGACGGTGCGGCGGAGGGCCCGCGAACCCGGGCGCGATCGTCGTCTCCGAAAGAAAGAACGATCCGCCGGTATCAGCCCCTGTGGCCTTAATCACCACGCTCGAGCCCGCACCGGCACCGTGTCGCTCCCCCTCACCCGGACCGTGGACGATCGTGTTCGTCACCAACGAGACGATACGTGACCGCTCAGTCTCGACCGCTGATCGAGCGCCGCCCGGCACTTGTCCACCAGGTCCTCGATGCTCAGAAGCAGGAGCCGGCGCGGCACGACTCCCCAGGCGACAACGCAGCAGTCACAGTCGGCTCCACGACCCCCGGGCGCGAGATCGCCGACCTCGCGACTTCGCCGACGTTGTTGGGGAGACACGGGAGTCACACCTGCTCATGAACAACTGTTATCGGGACGGTGTTCGCACCGCCGCAGATCTCCCTGGGATGCGCATGCGCATCCCAGGATCCGGTACCCGAGCGACGAGCTCATCGACGCTTGCGAGCCTGGGCTCAGCCCTGCTTGGGGAGGTCCGAGCTGCCGTAGAGCGTGCCGATGACGGTCTTGGCGACCACCACCGCGGCGTTCTCGCCGTCGACCGGGGACGCGGCGAGGTTCGTCATGATGATGATCGTGTCATGGGTCCTGAGGTTGTAGACCATGAACGACGAGTACCCGGGGATCTGCCCGTCATGGCCGAAGATGCCCGGAGCGAATCGGACGATGCCCAGCCCGTATCCCGCGCCGCCCTTCTGGCCGGGCACGCTCGGCCGGATGCTGTGGAGGCGGAGCCTCTGCATTCGCTGGCTGAGCAGCCCACCGCCGACGAGCGCCTTGACGTACCGGGCGAGGTCGCCGACCGTGGAGATGGCGCCGCCGGCCGTCCACCCCCACGAGGGGTTGGCGTTCGTATCGTTGATCGGCTTGAGCCGGCCGTCCAGCGCGGCCGGCAGCTGGGCGGGCGGTACCCGGTAGGAGTTGATCGTGGCGACGTTGGTGCCGAACTGATAGCCCTGCGGATGCGGCCCGGGGATGGCCCATTGGGTGCGCTTCGGCAGCACGGTGTGCGTCATCCCCAGGGGGCCGAAGATCCGCTTCTGGAACGCCTGGGCGGCCGACATGCCGGTGAGCTTCTGGATCACCAGCCCGAGCAGCACGATGTTGGTGTTGCAGTAGTCGAATCGCTTTCCTGGCGCGAAGAGCGTCTTATGCGAGAACGCGATCTTCAGCAGCTCGCGGGGCATCCACGTTTTCCGCGGCCGCTGGTCGAGCGTCCGATTGAACCCGCGGTCGAACGTATAGCTGTAGAGCCCGCTGCGCATCTCCGAGAGTTCGGCGATCCTGATGTGCCGACCGTTGGGGACACCGGGCACGAACTTCGAGATCGGGTCCTTGAGCTTGAGCTTGCCCGCCTGCACGAGCTGCAGGATCACCGTCGACGTCATCGTCTTGGTGTTGCTGCCGATGCGAAAGCGGTCGGTCAACGACATCGGCTGCTTCCGGCCGATCCGAGCCGTGCCGAACGTCCGCGACCAGTTGCCCCGCGACGGCGACTTGATCAGCACCATCACGCCGGGGATCGCGTTGGCCTTCATCAGCTCGGGGATCTGCTTCTGCAGCTTGACACTGTAGGCCGCCCGATGGCCGCCGCGGCTTGCCATGGTCCCGGCGCCACTGCTGGCCGGAACGGCGCACACGGCCACCGCCACTGCACACACCGCCACCGCAATCTTCGTCCGCATCTGCGCCCCTGACTTGTCTCGGTCCGTCGAAGCGTCGTCAGAGTACCGCTTTTTGGCATACAGAGGGGTTCGCTAGCGCAACGTCGCACCAGCAGCTGACCGTATTTCAGCTGATCGGAGTCATCTTCGCCCTCCCCGCCGTAGCGCTCATATCCCGACAGTCCTCACCCACATCCTCGCGACAGGCCCGGGGCGGCATCATCTACGGACCGGTCGTCGGGGCTGGGTTCGGGCTGCTGTTCGTCGCCCTTGATCAGGCCGGAACCCGAGACGGCGCTTGGCCGCTGCTCCTCGGGCAGGTGGTCTCGCTGATACTTATCGCCCCGTTCGCCATCACCGCGGCACACCGAACTCCCCGGCCGGAGTCAGCGATTCTTCTGCTCACCGGCAAGCCGGCGTGCTCTCCAGCGCCGCGAACCTCCTCGACCTCCTGGCCACCCGCCACGGCAAGCTCGCGATCGTCGGCGTGCTCAGCTCGTTGTATCCCGCCGGCACCATCCTCCTCGCCCGCCTACGTCTCAACGAGCATTGGAGTCAACTGCAAAAGCTCGGGATGCTCGCTTCGCTCGTCGCGGTCGTTCTCGTCGCAACCTGACAATCAAAACCCTCGACCACCTGCCGGCAGCCCCCAATCACTACCAGCGCAACCCCTCATCCCCAGCTCGCGGGACATCAACGACAGTGCTGCCCACACGACCCTCCGGCTGTCCAGCGGTGGTGCCGCTTCGCGGCAGCCGCCGACCAAAGCGGCAGTGCCGAGCTCGGACCCGGCTCGGCGACTTTGGAGAAGTCTTGCTTTCGGCTGCTGACACGGATCCCGACGAACGCCGGGACCTGTTGGTCATCAGGAGGTGTAGCGGACGTTGACGTTGTTGATCGTGCCGTTGAACGGGAATGGTGCGCGGTCCCAGTAGTCCAGGGAGACGCGGCCGCCGTGGCAGACGCCGATGTCCAGGCAGTCGTTGGCGGTGAACAACAGCGGGGCGCTGACCGGCACGACGCCGGAAGCGACCTCGTCGTCGTTGACAGTCATCGTGATGTTCAGTGGCCCACCGGGTTTGACCTCGACGTAATCGGTCGAGATCTGGATCTTCGCCGGCCCCGCCGTCAGACGCTGCTGAGTGCGGATCTTGGTGCGCATGATGATGAACAGGTTGTACTCGTAACACAAGTACCCATCATCCATGTAGGCGGTCAGACCGCCGCTGGAACTGCCCAGCGCGTAGAGCACGCCATTAGGGTCCTGGGGTAGTTCGGCGTCGATCGTGACGAGGTTGGCGCGGTTCCCGAGCGCCGGGGCGCAGAACTCCGGCATCCGGATGATGTCGGGACCGAGGTTCCACTCGCGATAGGGCGTCGAGATACGCAGCTCCGGGTGATACACGGGGATCCATAGGCCGCCGCCGATCGGGAAGGCGCTGTTGCGGGCCGCCTCGATCGCGAATATCTCCTTGAGCTGGACGAGCTTCTCGGGCGTCTGGGCGGCGAGATCGTCGGCTTGTGACCAGTCCTCGTCGAGGTGGTAGAGCCGCCACTGGTCCTGGTCGGGCGTCCAGTCCGCAATACCGGGCGGCAGGCCGGGCACCCATGGGAGTCGAGGGCCGGTCGCTGAGGCCATCCAACCGTCGTGGTAGATCGCGCGGCTGCCCATGATCTCGAAGTACTGGGTGATTAGCCGGCCAGGCGCGTCGGGCTCATCGAACGTGTACGCGAAGCTGACACCGTCGATCGGGTCCTGCTGGATGCCGTTGACGACCCGTGGTGGGGTGATCCCTATCACGTCGTAGATCGTCGGGACGATGTCGTTGCAGTGGTGAAACTGGGTGCGCGGGGTGGCGTCGGGGGTGATGTTCGCCGGCCACCGAACCGCGAGCGGGTTGCGTGTGCCGCCCAGATCGGAGGCGAGCAGCTTCATCCCTTGATACGGGGTGCTGCCCGCCCACGCCCAGCCGGCGTGGTACTGGTTATCGACCTTCGGGGTCCCGAGCAGGTCAAGGCCGCCCATCTGCTCGAGCGTGTTGATGTGCATGTCGACCGTGGTTGGGATCCCGTTTTGGGCCAGCAGCTCGCTGATCGTCCCGTTCTGACCCTCCCCGGAGGAGCCGTTGTCACCCCAGATGTAGAACACGAGCGTGTTCTCTCCCAGCCCGAGGCGGTCGATCTCGTCGATCAACCGGCCCGCTTGGACGTCGGCGTGCTCGGCGTACCCAGCGGCCACTTCCATCAGCCGCCGCTGAAACGGCCGCTGCTCCTCGGGAATGTCCTCCCACGCGGGCATCTGCGGATCGCGCGGCGTCAGCTGCGCGCCGGCCGGGACCCACCCCTTCTCCTTCGCGCGGGCGAACACCCGCTCGCGGTAGGCGTCCCAGCCATCGTCGAACTTCCCGGCGTACTTGTCGGCCCACTCTTTGTGCACGTGGTGGGGGCCGTGCAGGCAGCCGGTCGCCCAGTACATGAAGAACGGCTTGTCGGGCTCGTAGGCCTGGTGGCGGTGCAGCCACGAGATCGCATCGTCAGCGAGATCCTCTGAGAGGTGATAGCCCTCCTCGGGGGTCCTGGGCGGCAGCACACTGGTTGTGTTGCGCACCAGGTTGGGGTCATACTGCGACGCCTCGCCGGCCAGGAACCCGTAGAAGTACTCAAACCCGATCTCCGACGGCCAGTTGTGAAACGGCCCCGCCACGGTCGTCTCGATCGCCGGGGTGTTGTGCCACTTGCCCCACGCGCCGGTGGCGTACCCGTAGTGCTTGAGCACCTCGGCCCCAAGCGCGCTGCTTTTGGGGATCTCCCCCGCGTAACCGTCCCAGTCATTCGCTAGCTCGGCGATCTGTCCGTTACCGATCCGATGGTGGTTACGGCCGGTTAGCAACGACGCCCGCGTCGGCGAGCACATCGCCGTCGTGTGAAAGCGGTTGAAGCCGATCCCCTCATCGCGAACCCGGCTCAGCGTGTCGGTGCGCACCTCACCGCCGAACGCGTCCGGCAGCCCCGGACCCGCATCATCGATCAGCACAATCAGGATGTTCGGCGCGTCCTCGCGCAGGTGGCGCTCCTTGACCCGGTTCTGGTAGGTCGACTCCTGTATCGTCCGCCCAGCGCGGCTGGCCGACGTCGTCGGCGGGAACGGCAGCACATCCTGCGCCGGAAGCCCCACCCGACCACTTGATACTCCGCCCTCGCTACCTGTCTCGCTCGCCACGTTTCGCTCCGTTCGCTCTGGCCAACCTCCAGCTGTCCGTGAACAATCCCAGATCCGGGGGATCACCACGCATCCGCGAGCCAACCACGACAGCGGACCGACGCCAACGCTCACATCTGGGTTCACGAATCAGCAGCCATCCCGCCGGCGCCAGATGCACACCGACTCACTTCTCCTTCGGGTTGTTGGGGGACTGGAGCGGCAGCCAGGCCGAGACGGCTCGGTTGGCGACGGAGGAGGAGCGAGGGCCTCCGACCTAGTGTCAACCGTCCAGTCGCATACGCAACTTGGGGGCTCAGGACGTGTTCGTCAACAGCGCTCTCTTCGGCTGCCCGGCGTTGGCCCACTCCAGCGTCAGCCCGGTGAACTGCAGCGGGCCGGCCAGGTCGCCTGTGTCCAGTATCTCGATCGGACCTTCCTTTAGAGTTGACGGATCGAACGCCACCGCCTTGAGCATCAGCGGGCTACCCATGGTCCCCGCACTGGTCGGCGCCTCGCTCCCGTCGGAGCGAACGCGTAGGCCACCGCGCGACCAGCGAGCGGCCGATGCAGCGAACGGCGTGTGACCAGATTGAACACCTGCGCCATCTGGCTCGCCGCGGTCGCGCACACTGAGGGTTGCTCGGATCGTACTTGTAACATGCATCGTGACTGGCCAGCCCACTGGTGAACAGGTCACTGACCTGCGTTCCGGTGATGCTGAGATCAGACGTCGCCACGTTGCCGATGTACTCCCCGCCATCAGCCGCGCGTTGCCCGATCGCGACCGACGGTGCGGCCGGCCGCCGGCGGGCATAGAGCGTGGTCAGCCGGCCTCCGCTATCGGGATCGGTGCCGGTGTGCTTGCGCCACACCAGCACCTGGCTCGTCATCTTCACCGCGAACGAACGATGAGAGTTGCAGCCTGGGATCGTGCGGGGGACATGAGCGCCGACCAATGCGGATCCCGACGCAGACCCCGCTAACGCCGCCACACACAGGAGCGTCAGGACCACCGACCGAAACAGCATCCGCGCAGAATTACCAGCCCGGTCGAACACGGCTCGACCCTGCCGCCGCCCGTCCACGTGCGCAAGCAAGCCACGCGCGGAAGCAAGTCGTCATGGCAACACGCTCGCCAGTGGCTTCAGTCACACCACACCCGCGTCAAACACGCCACCAGCACCACTAAACCTTGTCAGTGCCATAGCGCCCCAGCTGGTGGAGTAACGCCCCGCATCGCTCGGCTACCTGCGATCCAGCTGCCGCAGCAGCGATCCAGGGCTACCCGACCGCAGCCAACCCAGCGCCCCAAGCTGGCGCACCGGACGGCCACCAATTGCAGCATTGTCCAAACGCGGCCCGTGCTGCGGCGTAGCGCGCGCAGGTACGCCTGTCGCGCATCGACGGCCGCGACTCGGAGCAAACGGGAGCACGACGCCGGGCACGCGTCCGCCAGCGGCCGTTCGTCTGGTCTGAGCGCAACAGTCTCCGGCTGTCGTGAGTTCCTATAACCATGACCGGGCGATAATCACAACCCGCTTGCCGTTGCGGTCAATCCGGCAAGGACTCGCTCGCCGTAGTCGGTGACCTCGTTGTCGACGTGGTGGGCGAACGGGGTGACCTGCGATCACCAGCTGTTTCGGCGCGGCGCGCGATTTCGCAAGAGTCGTCGGACTTGCAGGTTTCCGTTATTTACGCGCGACGGAGCGGCCGATACGGTCGGCGTCCAACTGAGGAGGTAGTCGCGTGGGGCGTTCACCAGGGAACCAGGCAGGATGCCAGCGCGGCCGCCATGCGCGACGAGGGGCGCCTGTCGCTGCGATCGTCGCGATCGTTCTGATCCTCGTCGCTGCGCCGGCCGCGGTTGCCGCGCCGACGACGACGATCGGCTTCGACGACCTGCCGGCGGGCACGCTGATCACGAACCAGTACGACGCGCAGGGTGTCGACTTCTTCGCGGACCCGCTCGCGGACAAGCCCTATTGCTCTCCATACACGATCGTGGCGTCCGGCGACGCGCAGTCAGGGGACCAGGTGGCCGATACAACGTGCTCGATCTCCGTCGACGACGTCGAGATTTCTGCGATTCTCGCGGAGCTGAAGCGCTCAGCGCAGCACGTTAGCCTGTACGCCGGCTACCACCCGACGTTCACCTACACCGGAACGCCGCCACAGAACGTAGTGACGGTGACCGCCTACGACCTCAGCGGCGACGTCGTTGCCACGACCTCGGCGACGCTGGTCGCGGGGGAGGGCACGCACACGTTGCTGTCGATCGCGTCGGCGGCGGCGAACATCGCCTCGGTTGACGTGACCGCCGACCATCCTCACATGCAGATCGACGACCTCACGTTCGATGCTCCCGTCGGCGCGACCCCGGACTTCGGGATCCATCCGCAAAGCTCGGATGTGCCCGTCATCCAGGGGGCGCAGGCGACCGACCCGATCGTGGTTCAGCGGGTCAACGGCTCCACCGGCCCGGTCAGCTTCAGCGCCTCGGGGCTCCCCGCCGGGGTTCACGCGTCGTTCACTCCCAATCCCGCGTCGGCCGGCGCGACGACGATGACGTTGACCGCCGACCTCGGCTCAAAACCGCCGTCCGGCCCGGACCCGACGTTCACCGTGACCGCCACCCCGGGCGGCGCCGGCGCCGGCCCTGCGCCGCGCTCGGCCAAGGTTGCCGTCGGGGTGCAGCCGCTCGTCAGTTTCGAGAACCTTCCCGACCAGCTGGCGGTGCCGCCGTGCTCGACGCTGCACGTGCCGATCACCCTGAGCCAGCAGCCGGGCTTTACCGGCGACGTCACGCTCTCGGTCAGCGGCCTGCCGGCCGACGATCAGGCGACGCTGACCCCGGCGACACTGACGCTCCCGGGCCAGCAGACGGCTAGCCTGGACATCACCGGCCAGAGTGACGTGTCAGGTCCGTCCGGGAACGTCACCGTCACCGCGACCGGCCAGGGGTTCACTGACCAGTCGGTCTCGGTTCCGATCACACGGACCCGTCCGAGCATCACGAGCGTGACCGACTCGGGCGGCGCGCCGATCTCCGGCGGCCGCACGCCTCAGGGCACATCGCCCGGCGAGGGCACCATCGTGATCGTCCACGGCCAGGGATTCTGTCCTGGCTCGACCGTCTACTTCGGCAACGCCCAGGCCCCAGCGGACACCCAAGGCCCGGTCGACGACGGGCTCGGCTATTACGGCGACGAGAAAGCGATACGCGCCTACGTCCCGAGCCTTGGCACATCGGGTCAGCTGTACGTCGTCGGCCCCGGCGAGACCGTCAGCAGCACCTACGCGAAGGCCCCTTTCACCGTCGACTCCTACCGAAACACCGGCGGCTTCGCGTTCAATAACAGCCAAGCGTTCCAGAACCAGGTCGGGGGCTACAACCTCGGTGACGTGTCTGACGTGTTCGGCAACGAGCAGACGCACATCTCGATCAACCCCTGCTTCCCGCTCGAGGACTGCTCGTACACGACGCCGGTCCCGGACCCGTTCGCCTACGTGTTCACAGAGATCGCCGACGCCTCTCTGCAAGGCGGGCAGTGCTTCGGGTTCAGCCTCGCCAGCCAACGGCTGCTGCACGGCGATCAGAGTCTCGGGGCGTTCCCGCTGCAAGCTGGCGCGGGGGCGCGGACGGTCTGGAATCTGCAGGGCCCCGACACCGGAACCCCAGGCGCCTCGCCACCGCTGACCCGCTACATCCATCTGATGCACCTCGAGCAGTTCAGCAAGGAAGGGCTGTTGTTCTGGCTCGAGCGTGCGAGCCACAACGCGGTGTTCGGCACTCAGGACTCGCTGCTCGACAACGTCGACGCCGCGCTCAAGGTCGGCGATCACCCGCTGATCGAGATGCGCTACGGCGGCGAAGGGCACGTCGTCGTCGCCTATGAGATCGATCAGACCAACGGCAGCGCGATTGCCGGGACCGGCGACCGCGTGATCGACGTCTACGACCCCAACGCGGAGTTTACGAGCAACGAGAGCCCGATTGACGGGACCGCGCACGCTCAGCAGATGGCGACCAGCGAGATCATCGTCCACCCGAACGGCCACTGGGAGTTCCAGGACTTCTCACCCGAGTGGCACGGCGGTCCCGGATCGCTGATCGTGATGCCATACAGCACCGTGCCGCTCAACCCGACGCTGCCGACCAGCGGCGCCAAGCAGTTGCTGATCAGCGAGAGCTTCGGATCCGCGTCCGCCACCCAGGTGACCGACGCGCGCGGACACACGCTGCTCGGACGCGACGGCGCACTCAACAGCCGCCGCAAGACCGTGATCCCCGACGCGACTCAGTTCGCACCGCTGACGGGTTCCACCAAGCCGGACGCCGAGATCTTCCTGTTCGGACACCCCGGCGCGTACACGACGTCCGTCCGCGGCCGCACGAGCGGCGACTACCACGAGACGTTCCTCGGCACGAACACCGCCGTCGTGTTGACGGCGGCGACCCACGCCGGCGTCCGTGACGCGATCGAAGTGGCGCCCGGCGGGGACGGCGTGGCATTCGGCACGACCTCGGGGGCAGGTGGTTCGCGCCCGGCGACGGCACAGGTCGTCGTCGACGGCACGCCCGGCAGTGAGCGGACGGCGACCGTGGCGATGAGCGTGCCCGCGTCCGGACAGGCCGGGATCAGCTTCAACTCGGCACACGACGCCGTCGAGTTGACGGCCGGCGGCGCGCCGACAACCGCGCAGCTGACGTTGAGCGGGGCGGGGCGCGACGGGCTGCCGCAGACGTTCACGGCGCCGGCGATCGCGCTCGCGGCCGGCGACCGGGCGACGTTTACGCCAGCGCGCTGGTCGACGCTCCAATCAGGCGCTGTGACGGTGGCGATCGTCCACGCTCACGGCGCCACGACGAGGCGGACGCTGACCAATCGGGCTCACACGCCCGGCCGTTACTCGGTCGCCGTCACGGTTAAACAAGCCGGGGCCGCGCGGCGGCTGACGGCCGCCGCACGTTTCGGTCGCCTTGCGCACGGTTCAAGCGCGATCTTCGTCTGGCAGGTGCTGGCGGGCCACACGCTGGTCGCTCATCACTCGGTGGTCGTCACCGGGAAGGCGCTGCACCGCGGGCTGGTGCGGCGCAGCTTCCTGTTCCGCCGGAGGGGATCTGCGCGCTACACGGCGCGCGTCCTCGTCGAGCTGATCGCGCCGGGCCGGTCGCACACCTACCTCAGCAGGCGGGTGATGGGGGTCGCGCGCTTTTAGGGCGTGAGCGGCACTCCGCGCTGCTCGGATCCAGGCGCCGTGCGTTATTGCGACTGAGCGTCTGCCGATCTAGGCTGTGCGATGAATGGACACGACCGTCGTCGGACGCGACCGTGCGCTCGGCGCCACGCGGGCGTTCCTGACCGCTGCCCGGGAGGGACCGCAGGCGCTGTTGGTCGAGGGCGACGCCGGGATCGGCAAGACGACCGTCTGGCTGGCGGCGGTCGATGCAGCCCGGGCTGACGGGCGCCGCGTGCTCGACACGATCGCCGAGCCAGTCGAGGCGCGGATGTCGTTCGTCGCGCTCGCCGACCTGATCGGCGACTGCTACGACGAGGTCCGAAGCGAGCTGCCGGGGCCTCAGCGCGAGGCGCTTGATCAGGCGCTGCTGCGCGGCTCGGTGAGCGCTGCGGGCTCGCCGGACCGCCGGACGATCGGAACCGCGCTGCGCTCAGCGCTGATCGCGCTGGCGGCACGCGGGCCGATTGTGATCGCCGTCGATGACATCCAGTGGCTCGACGGCGCCAGCGCGCAGGCACTGGCGTTCGCGCTGCGCCGGCTTGACGGGCACCCGGTCGGCGTACTGGCGACGCACCGGGTCCCGCCGGCCGACGGCGACTGGCTGGCGCTCCGCCGCGCGGTCGGCGAGCAACGATTCACACGGATTGCGCTCGGGCCGCTGACGCCGGCTGCGCTGCGCACGATCGTGCAGCAACGGCTCGGCTTCACCTACCCGGCGCCGGTGCTGCGACGGGTCGTGGACGTCTGCGCCGGCAACCCGATGTTCGCGCTCGAAATCGCACGCGGGCTCGGACCGGACCCGGCGATCGCGCCGGGGCGGCCGTTGCCGGTCCCCGAGCAGTTTCACGAGCTGCTCGCCGCACGCATCGCCGACCTCTCCGCCGCCGGGCGTCAGGCGCTGCTGGTGGCGGCGTCGTTGTCGCATCCGGCGGCAGAGCTGATCGAGCAGGCGGCGTCGCCGGCGGGGCTCGAGTCCGCCGCAACGGCCGGTCTGCTGCGGGTCCGCGACGGCCGCGTCACCTTTGCGCATCCGCTGTACGCCGCGGCTACGCAGGCTCAGGCGACAACCGCGCGCCTGCGGGCGCTGCACGCGCGACTGGCGCGGCTGGTGAAGGACCCCGAGGAGCGCGCGCGTCATCTCGCGCTGGCGACGGTCAGTCCGGACCCGGCGGTGGCGGCGACGATCGAGGAGGCGGCGGTGCTCGCGCGCACGCGCGGCGCGTGGTCCTCGGCGGCCGAGTTGCTCGAGCAGGCACGGCGCCTGACCCCGACCTCCGAGCGGGCGCACGCGGACGCGCTGACGGTGCGTGCGGCCGAGCACCACATCTACGCCGGCGACCGCCCTCGTGCAAGGGCGCTGCTGCACGAGGCGTTGAGCCGTGGCGCCCGGGGCTCGCTGCGCGCCGACGCGCTGCGGCTGCTCGCGGATGCCAGCTACCACGAGCACAGCTTCGCGGAGGCCGAGCGGCTGCTCGAACAGGCGCTCGCGGTCGTCGAGGATCCATCGCTCGAGGTGTCGATCGAGCTGACGATCGCCTACGTCCTCTGTAACCATCTCGAAGACTTCCCGGGCGCGCTCGCGCATGCCGAGCGAGGTCTTCAGACCGCGATCGGACTCGGCGACGACGGGTTGCGCGGCGACGCGCTCGCGGTCTTGGCGATGGTCCGCTTCCTCACCGGCCACGGCCCCGACTGGGAGGCGGTGCGGACCGCGCTCGCGCTCGAGGACCCGAGCCGGGTGGTCACGATCGAGCGGCGCCCCTCTTGGATCGCCGCGCTGCTCGAAGCGTTCACCGGCAGGCTCGGGGAGGCGCGGGCGGAGCTGACGGCGCTGCGCACGGTCACCGAGCGATCCGGCGACGAGACTGGCGTTGCCCAGATCCTCTACTGGTTGGCCTGGGTGGAGGGGTGCAGCGGCGAGCTCGATCGCGCAGTCTCACTCGCTGGCCAGTCGCTCGTGCTCGCGGGTCTCGCCGGCAGCGAGCAGACCCGCGCCTGGGCCTGGGCGCATCTTGCCCACGTGCACGCGCTGCGCGGCGACGCGGTCGCCACCCGCAGCGCGGCGGCCGCTGCGACCGAGATCTGCACGACGGTAGGGCACCGGCTGCCGATGATCTGGGTCGCCGCCGCGCTCGGGCAGCTGGAGCTATCGCTCGGCGATCCGGCCGCGGCCTGGGCGGCGGTCAGCGCGCTGCTCGAGCCGGTCGAGCGTGACGGGATCGGCGAGCCCTTCCTGGTCTTCTTGCCAGCCGCTCTGGAGGCGTTGATCGGGCTCGGCGAGTTAGACCGCGCGGAGCGGCTGCTGCTCGACTTCGAGCAACGCGCGGTGGCGCTGGACCGCGTCTGGGCGCGGGCGCTGGCAGGCCGCTGCCGCGGGCTGCTGCTCGCGCAGCGTGGCGACTTGACGGGCGCACGCGCGGCGCTCGCCGACGCGATCGACCAGCACGCGCGCCAGCCGATGCCGTTCGAGCTCGGGCGGACTCTGCTCGTGCAAGCTCAGGTCCTGCGCCGCGCGCGGGCGCGGCGCCAGGCACGTGAGTCGCTGGAGCAATCCCTGACGCTGCTGGACGAAATCGGCGCCGCTCGCTGGGCCGGTCACGCCCGCGCTGAGCTGGCGCGGATCGCGGCGGTCCGCCGCTCACAGGAGCTGACGGCGACCGAACAGCGAGTTACGCGCCTAGCCGCCGACGGCCTTTCCAACAAAGCGATCGCGGCCGCGCTATTTGTCTCGGTGCACACGGTCGAGGTCCACCTCTCGCACGCGTACGCGAAGCTCGGGATCGGCTCGCGACGGCAACTCCCGCTCGCGCTGTTGGCGCTGGCAAGTCACCGGTAGAAGATCCGTGATCGCCCCGACCGTGCAGCCGGTGCTTTCGGGCGAAGCGGACGCCAGTCGCCGCCAGCCGAAACTTCTCCGTTCACGAGCCAAAATTGATCGCGGCAGGCTTCTCCTCTCGGCCGGATCCAGCACCGCAGCGCGGGGTTCGCTTGCGTCCGAGACCGGAATTCGCCGGTTGCTGGTGAGCCGTGCGCTCCATCGTCGACGGTGATCGCGTCATCCGATGGCTGAGTCGCACCCCTGGGTGCACGTGGTGTGTCTCCCTTGGCCGACCCGGAAGGCACGGCGGCTGGACGGCCTCTCAGCGGCCGACGCCTGGATCTCTACCGCGCCGGCCGTCGCGTTTGTGGGCGGCGGTTCGGGACTGAGCCAGTTCCTGTGGTGCAGGGGTCCGTCGCGCCTGTGGGGTGACGAGTGCCGCGCGGTCCGTTTCCAGTTCAAGGATCCGGCGCAGCGCCGGAAGGCGCTGGAGGTCGACGTCTCGGCTCAGCGCCGCGGCCATCGTGATCAGGTCGGCGGTCGCGGCCACATCGATACGTAGACCGTTGCCGAGATGCTCGCTTGTCGCGCCGGCGCGGAGCGCTTCGTAGCCGCGCGGCACGCCGGTGGGCTGCGCGACGAGTCTGAGCTCGCCACCAGTCGTCACCAGCGACACGACCTGCTCTGCTCGGAGGCGAGCCTCGTCGTACGCGTGCTGAAAGGGAGGAGCCTTGGCGACTTCGGGGCCCAGGGCACCGAGATCGATGAGCGCCGCCTGTAGTCGCCCGAGGTTGATCGGTTGTAACGAAGGACAGATGTCGACGCCCTGGGTGATTTCGTCGGCACCGCGTGCGACTCGTGCCAGACCCCCGATCAGGATGAAATCGACCTCGCGGCGCTGGAGTGCGACCAGGATCCCGCGCGGGTCGAACCGGGCGGTCATGCCTCGCCCTCGCTCGGCCGCTGCTTGAGCATGTTCTGCAGTCGGCGCTCCGGTGACAGGCGTTGCAGCTGCGCCAGCCGCCGGTCGTCGACCGGTTGATACGGCTCGAGCATCAGTGGCATGTCGTACCCACATGCGCGGATGAGCTCCAACAGCGTGTCGAGGCTCGGTGCGACAGTGCCCGTCTCCCATCGGCCGATCTGGACCTTGGCCTTGCCGCAGCGCTCGGACAGTTGCGCCTGCGTCAGCCCGGCGCGCATCCGTGCCTCGCGTATCAGTGAGGCGCTGACGACGGTGTCGGGCCGCATGAGCGGGACGCTACCAGGCAGTGCAACAGAACAAACGTCGGCTACACATTTGTAATCGGCTTGATTGATTGGTACGGTGGCACCGTCAGAGGACTATCCGCTCGATGACCGTCACGCAAACATCCTGGACCCCAACAACCGCGGCCACGCTGCGGATTCCGGTCCGAGCCCCGGCGCCTGCGCGTCATCAGCCGGCTGCACGCACTGCGATGCTCACGGTCCCGGAAGTCGCCGCAGCCTGTCAGATCTCGCAGAGCTCGGTGCGCCGCGCGATCGCCGATGGCGAACTGCGCGCGGTCAAGTTGCGCTCACGCGTCAGGATCCCGAGCGACGCATTCGATGCCTGGCTTTCGCAGCATCAGCGATCGCCGAGCGGCACGCGGCAGCGACCGGCGCCGCCCCGCCTGGCTCGGCGCACGAAACCGCGCACAGAGTTCCCTCCGGGCTCATTCCGTGAGATGGCCCGCTTCGGCGCTGACCGCACCGCTTGATCGATGAGCGTCGAACGGCTCGAGCGCAAGAACGGCCGCGTGTACCGGGTCCGCTGGCGCGATGAACAAGGGCAGGCGCACTCCCGTGTCGTCGGCCGAAAGCGCGATGCCGACGCGCTCGACCAGGAGCTCAGGCGCGCCAAGCGACTCGGCGGCGCCGCGCCGATCAACACCAGCTCCGAAACACTGGAGGAGTTCGCGAAGCTGTGGTGGAGCCGTCACGTAGCGCCCAACCTGGCCCGACACACACGGGAGGGTTATGCGTCGGCGCTCGACGTGCATCTGATCCCACGGGTCGGTGATTACCGCCTGTCCCAGCTCACCGTCGAGGTCATCAGCGACCTGCGTGCCGCGATGACCGCCGACGGCGTCGGTGACACCGCCGTCCGCAAAGCGCTGACCGTGCTGCAGTCGATTCTCCAGCGAGCCGTCGAGTGGCGGCGGATCGATCGCAACCCGGTGCGTGATGTCCGCAAGCCCAGCCAGGCCCGGACCCGGGTCGTGAGGCCGTTGTCGCCGGCGACGGTCGAGCGGATGCGCGCCTACCTGCTTGAGCGCGACCGCTCGCTCGACGCAACGCTCGTGTCGGTACTGGCGTACGCCGGCTTGCGCCCCGGCGAGGCGATCGGCCTGCGCTGGCACGACCTCGGCGAGCGCACCCTGCTGGTCGAGCGGTCGGTCGCGTTCGGGCAGCTGAAGTCGACCAAGACCGCCAGCACCCGGTCCGTGCGACTGCTCGCACCGCTCAAGGCCGACCTGCTGAACTGGCGCGCGCAGACCCGCCACGGCGAGGACCTCGACCTGATCTTCCCCTCCCCTGACGGCTCACCCTGGAACGCAGACCGCGTCCGCAACTGGCGCAAGCGCGCGTTTGCCGAGGCGGCCAAGCACGCCGAAGTGCCGAACGCCCGTCCGTACGACCTCCGGCACAGTTTCGTCAGCCTGCTGATCGCCCAGGGCGCGACCGTGGTCGAGGTCGCGCGCCAGGCCGGGCACGCGCCCACGATGACGCTCTCGACCTACGCGCATCTGTTCGACGAACTGGACGACGGAGACCACCGGCCCGCCGCCGACCAGATCCGGGAGGCCCGCGAGAAGTGTCCGAAAGTGTCCGTTTTGTGTCCGCCTAAGACGGCCGATCCGAGCCCCAATACAAGAAAACCGCAGATTACCAGGGCTTTCGTAGAGCCGACGCCCGGAATCGAACCGGGGACCCCTTCATTACGAGTGAAGTGCTCTACCAGCTGAGCTACGTCGGCGGGGCGGTCAAGGCTAGCGCCCCCGTGGGCGAGCCCGAGGTCAGAATGGCCCGTCGGACTGGGCGCAAGCGCCGGTCCGCTCGCGCCAGTCCTCGACCAGGATCGCCCACCGCTCGTGGTCGCGCCAATGACCGCCGATCTTCAGGTAGCGCGGGGAGAAGCCCTCACGCCGGAAGCCGGCACCGCGGGCGAGCGCCAGCGAGTTCGCGTTGCCGGGCTGGATGTTCGCCTCGATGCGGTGCAGCTCGAGCGTCGTGAACGAATGACGCAGCACCAGTTGGAGCCCGTCGCGCATGTAACCCTGCCCAGCGAACGGCTGACCGGCCGCGTACCCGAGGTAGGCGCTCTGGAGACGGCGGCGGACGATCTGGGAGAGGTTGAAGAAGCCGACGATCGCATCGTCTTCGACGCGGCACAGCAGCATCGCGGCGAAATCCGGGCGGCGCGCGTCGGCGAGGTAGGCGGCGAACCGCTCGTCGTCGGTCGGCGCCGTCGCCCAGGGGCTGTGGAAGTCACGGCTGGCGCGCATCAGTGCCGTGAACTCGGAGGCGTCCTCCCGGGCCGGCGCACGGATGTAGACCCGCTCATCAGATGCATAGGCGACCCCGCGGCCCGCGACGACGGTCATCGCCGCAGCACCTCCTGCAGCCGGTAGCCGAGCGCCTCGCACGCGAGCTCCTCGGACACGTTGAGCTCGAACCGGCGACGCGTCTCCTCGACCAGCTCGATCGCGACGAATGCCTGCGCGGGTACCAGGTCTGAGACCTGGCCGAGCTCGGCGAGCCGGTCGGCATTGCGGACCAGCTCGCCTGCGCCCCAGGCCAGCGCTGCCAGATCGGAGAACCACAGCGACACGAGCTGCAGCCCCAGATCGAGCGCGCCCGTCTGCACGCGTCGCTTGACGCGCCGGATCCGGTCGTTCCACTCGTTCTCGACGCGCCGGCGCTCCTTACGAGCCGTCAGCTCGAGCTCGGCCTGCTTGCGTTCCTCCAGCGCCACGGCGGCCAGCTCTCCGCGAGCGCGCGCGGCCTTGAGCAGCTCGTTCCACGGCCGCCGCGCCGCCATCTCGCCGGTCACGGCCGCCTCGGCGTAGCGCTGGGCAGCCTCGCGCAGCTGCCGGCCGTCCTCGCCCGGCGAGCTCCCGCGCGCGCTCGGAGTCCTGCAACGCGAGCCGCACGCAGGCCAGCGCCAGCGACGGCTCGACTCCGGCGTCGGTGAGCTCGGCGACCACGTCGACCTCGTCGGGCGCCTCGAACCGCACCGCCTGGCAACGGGAGCGGATCGTCGGCAGCACCTCGCCGAGTCGATCGGTCAACAGGATCAGGTGCACGAACGAGGGCGGCTCCTCGAGCGTCTTCAACATCCGGTTGGCAGCCTCGTCGCCGAGCTCGTCGGCGCGTTCGATCACGAACACCCGGCGCGTGGACTCAAACGGCGTCCGCGTCGCCGCCAGGATCACCGGGCCATCGATGTCGGATACGAGGATCTCGTGGGCTCCGCTCGGCGTCACCCAGGTGAGATCCGGATGGACGCCGCTGAGCGCGCGCGCGCGGGCGTTGTCGGGGTCCGGGGCCCCCTCGCTGAGCAACGTCGCCGCCAGTTCCCGGGCGACCGCCCGCTTGCCGGAGCCACCGGGGCCGTGGAACAGGTACGCGTGCGACGGATGCGCCGGCGCGGCGAGCGCCGGCGCCAGAACCGCGCGGGCATGCGGATGGCGGTCGAGCTCCACTGGCACGCGTCGATCGTAGCCCTCCAATAACGTGGCCAGATACCCGATGGCACGCGGCAGGCTGATCACGATCGAGGGCATCGACGGTGCCGGCAAGTCAACGCTCGCGCACGGGCTGATGGCGGCGTTGCGGACCCGTGAGATCGATGCCGTGGTGATGAGGGAGCCGGGCGGGGTCGCGACGGCCGAGCGGATTCGCTCGCTGGTCACAGACCCGGAGGCACAGATCGGAGCGCGCGCCGAGGCGCTGCTGTACGCCGCCGCACGCGCCCAACTGGTGCACGAGCGGCTGGTGCCGTCACTGACGGCCGGGACGACGGTGGTGCTCGACCGGTTCGTCGACTCGTCGCTGGTCTACCAGGGCGTCGGACGGTGGCTGGGAATCGACGCGGTCCGCGCGGTCAACGCGTTTGCCACCGACGGCCTGACCCCTGACCGCACGCTGCTGTTGACACTGTCCCCGGCGCTCGGTCGCGCCCGTTCCCAGGGGCGCGATGCCGTTCCCGATCGACTGGAGCGTGAGGACGACGCGTTCTTCGAGCGAATCGCGGCAGCATACGCCCGACTCGCGGCGGCCGAGCCGGAGCGGATTCGAGCGATCGATGCCGACCAGCCGACCGAGGCGGTGCTCACGCAGGCGCTGGCGCAGGTGTCGGACTTGTTCTGAACTGCCAGAATCGCGCCTCTGTGAGCAGCGCCTGGCTATCGGCCGCCATCGAGGAGTTCGAGCAGGTGACGCTGGAAAACGGCACCGAGCTGTTTCGCGTCCGAGCTCGCGCACGACAGGAGGACGACCCCGAGCCGCGTCCCGTGCTCGAGACCCGTGGGCAGGACGGAACCTCCCACACCTACGAGCCGATGTCCTCAGGCGGCGATCGACGCGGGCTGATGCGACTGGCGTATGCGGTGCCAACCGAGCAGGTCGGGCCGTCGACCGCGTTCTCGCTCCGGTTGCCTGACGGGTATCGGATCGAGCTCCCCGAGCCGACCCCGGGCGAGAGCGTGGCCGAGCCCGAGGACGGTCATCCGTGGCCGGACGCCGACCCCGCGCCGGTGGCTGGAGACGGACCGGAGCCCGACGACGGAGCGGCGCGGTGGATCGCCGAGCTCGAGCACGAACTGGGCGAGCAGCGCTCCAGCAATGGCGAACTGCAGCGGCGCCTGGCCGAGGTCGCCGCCGCGCGCGACCAGGCCGGCGTGGCCGCCGCGCGCGCCCACGAGGAGCTCAAGTCACTTCGGAGCCTGCACGCCGCCGTCGGCGAGGAGCTGCGAGCGACCCGGCAGTCAGTTGCGCAGACAGCGGGCGAACTCGAACGTGCCCACGCCGAACGCGACGCCGCCCGACGGGACGCAGAGGCTGCCCGCGCCGAGCGCGACGCGGCCCTGGAGACGAGCCGCGAACAGCAAGCCGAGCACGTCCGCCTGACGGCGCGGCTGCGCCAGCTCGAGGCCCGCAATGAGCTGCTGCGGGCCGACGCGAGCGGTGGCCGGCCCGCCGCCGGTCCGCGCCTACGTCAGCTCGAATCCGAGCGTGAGCAGTTCGCCACCCACGTCCGAGCGCTCGCCGAGCTGTTGTCGATTGACGGAACATCAGGCGATGTTGAGGTCGCCGCTGAGCCCGACGGCGCGATCCCCGAAAGCGCGGTCGACCCCCTGGAGACGATCCGGGCGCACGCGGTCCGCGAGGCCAACGAGCGCGCCGAACGTGAGCTGGACCAACTGCGCGCCGGCGGCTCACGCTGACGTCGGCGGCCTGCGCCTGGAGCCGATTCGCCCACCAGGAGCCCCGGTGTTTGCGGAGTAAAATCTGAACGGCGCAAGCAACGTCCGGAAAGAGCGAAGCACCACCGGCTTTCCGTCCGAACCGTCCGCGACTATCTCACGTCCACTCGGCCACACGCGGCGCCGAGAGCGGGCACTCGAAGCAGACGGAAAACGAGAGGAGCAGTACCCATGGCGAACGCACCCCAGACCCAACTCCCAGCAAGCGCGAAGGCGGATGGGGGCCTATCGATTCGCCGATACTTCACCGATGGCCATACGCATCCGTTCGATGCGGTCGAATGGGAGATCCGCGACGCGCTGATCGGTCACGGCGACCGGGTCTCCTTCGAGCAGCGTGATGTCGAGTTCCCGGCCAGCTGGTCACAGAACGCGACCAACATCGTTGCCCAGAAGTACTTTCGCGGCCAGCTCGGATCGCCGCTGCGGGAGCGCTCGGTCAAGCAGATGATCGGCCGCGTCGCCGGCACCATCGCCGGCTGGGGTGCTGAACGCGGCTACTTCGCCTCCGATGACGACGCCGCGACCTTCGAGCACGAGCTGACGCACATCCTGTTGCATCAGATGGCCGCGTTCAACTCGCCCGTCTGGTTCAACGTCGGGTTCGAGGAGAGCCCGCAGTGCAGCGCCTGCTTCATCCTGTCGGTCGAGGACGAGATGGAGTCGATCCTGGCCTGGAACACCAAGGAGGGCAAGATCTTCCGGGGTGGCTCGGGCGCGGGCATCAACCTCTCGAAGATCCGCGGCTCCAACGAGCCGCTCTCCAAGGGCGGCACCGCCTCGGGGCCGGTCAGCTTCATGCGCGGCGCCGACGCCTGGGCGGGCACGATCAAGTCCGGCGGCAAGACGCGCCGGGCCGCGAAGATGATCGTGCTCGACGTCGATCACCCCGACATCCGGGACTTCATCTGGTGCAAGGCCAAGGAGGAGGACAAGGCCGCCGCACTGCGTGACGCCGGGTTTGACATGTCGATCGACGGCGACGGCTTCTACTCGATCCAATATCAGAACGCCAACAACTCGGTCCGCATCTCCGACGAGTTCATGCACGCCGTCGAGAACGACGAGGACTGGCACCTGACCGCACGCGTCACCGGCGAGCCGACGGGAGAGCCGGTCCAGGCGCGTCAGCTGATGAAGGAGATCGCCGAGGCGGCGTGGCGCTGCGCCGATCCGGGCATCCAGTACGACACGACGATCAACGAATGGCACACCAGCCCGGTGTCGGGCCGGATCAACGCGTCGAACCCGTGCAGCGAGTACATGCACGTCGACGACTCGGCGTGCAACCTCGCGTCGCTCAACCTGATGAAGTTCCGCCGCCCGGACGGCACGTTCGACGTCGAATCCTTCGAGCACGCGGTCGACATCGTGTTCCTCGCCCAGGAGATCGTCGTCTCCCCCTCCAGCTACCCGACCGAGGAGATCGGCGCGAACGCCCGCGCGTTCCGTCAGCTCGGGATGGGCTACGCCAACCTCGGCGCCTATCTGATGGCCGACGGCATGCCGTACGACTCCGATACCGGTCGCGGGACGGCGGCGGCGATCACGGCGCTGATGACCGGCCGTGGGTACCTCGGGTCGGCGCGGATCGCGGCGGCGATGGGCGCCTACGACCGCTACGAGGAGAACCGGGAGGCGCACAACGCGGTGATGCGCAAGCATCGCGATGCGTCATACGCGATCCCGCGTGAGGATTGCCGTGACGCGGGTCTGCTGGCCGCGGCGCGCGACACCTGGGACGAGGCCGTCCAGGCCGGCGAGCGCTACGGCTACCGCAACGCGCAGGCGACGGTGATGGCGCCGACCGGCACGATCTCGTTCCTGATGGACTGCGACACGACCGGCGTCGAGCCGGACTTCTCGCTGGTCAAGTACAAGGAGCTGGTCGGTGGCGGTCAGATGACGATCGTCAACCAGACCGTTCCGGCGGCGCTCAAGACGCTCGGCTACGGCGCGGAGCACATCGAGCAGATCATCGCCTACATCAACGAACGCGCGACGATCGTCGGTGCGCCCGGGCTCGAGGACGAGGACCTCCCCGTGTTCGACGTCGCGGTTGGCGAGCGGGCGATCTCCTACCTCGGCCACATCAAGATGATGGGGGCGATTCAGCCGTTCCTGTCGGGCGCGATCTCGAAGACCGTCAACATGCCGCAGACGGCGACGGTCGACGACATCGCCGACGCATTCATCCAGGCGTGGCGTCTGGGCGTCAAGGCGCTGGCGATCTACCGCGACGGCTCAAAGACCGCGCAGGCGCTGCGCACCGACGCCCAGAACGGCAAGGTCGCCACGGTCGACGTACAGGCGGAGATCGACAAGGCGGTCGCCGACGCGCTCGCCAAGGTCGCCCCCAAGCGGCGGCGGATGCCGCGGGAGCGTCAGTCGATCACCCACAAGTTCTCGATCGGCGGCCACGAGGGCTACATCACCGCCGGCATGTACGAGGACGGTTCGATCGGCGAGATCTTCCTGACCGACATCGGCAAGGAGGGGTCGACGCTGCGCGGGATGATGAACTCGTACGCGACGGCGATCTCGATCGCGCTGCAGTACGGGGTGCCGCTGGAGACGCTCGTGCGCAAGTTCAGCTACATGCGCTTCGAGCCGGAGGGCATGACGTCCAACCCGGAGATCCCGTTCGCGAAGTCGATGCCGGACTACATCATGCGGTGGCTGGCATCGCGGTTCCTCGACGTCGACCTGCAGGAGGAGCTCGGGATCCTGACCAAGGAGGTCCGCTCCCGCAAGGCCGCGCAGGATGCGGCGAGCTCGCATCTGGGCGACAGTGCCGGACCGGCGTTCCCGGCCGCACCGGGCAACGGCCACAGCCATGCGCCGGGTGTCGGCAACGGGCACGGTGTCCCGGCGCTGGACGCGATGACCGACGTCCCACCGGCGCTGCCGGCGGTGCGTCAGGGTCTCGACCTCGGGCCGGCCTGCCAGCAGTGCGGCGGCATGATGCAGCGCACCGGCAGTTGTTACACGTGCGGCAGCTGCGGTTTCAACACCGGCTGCGGTTGATGCACGGGCGGCGCAGGCGCAGCGCCTCCCACGGACCCGAGCGCGTGGTTTGAGCGCCGCGCTGCGGCCCGCGGGGCTGCCCCGCGGGCTGGCCGCGACACTGGTCAAGGCGCCGGCACAGTCGCCGGCGCCGGCCCGCGATCCGGCGGTCGTGCAGCGCGTCTCGGAGATGCTGCTGGCGATCGAGCGGGGCGGCATCGATGCCGTCCGCTCGCTGTCTGAGGAGCTCGACGGTTGGGCGCCGAGCACGTTCGAGGTGTCGGACGCCGAGGTGCGCGCCGCGGCGGATTCGTTGTCGGACGAGCTCAAGCAGGCGATCGCGTTCGCTCAGGAGCAGATCGGCGGCTTCGCCCGCCGCCAACGGGAGACGCTGGTCGATTTCGAGGTCGAGACACTGCCGGGGATCCGCCTCGGTCAGCGCCAGATCCCGGTCCGACGCGTCGGGGCCTACATCCCGGCCGGGCGGGTGCCGATGCTTGCCACCCCGTTCATGACCGTGCTCGTCGCCAAGGTCGCGGGGGTCGACAACGTCGTCGCCTGTTCGCCGCCGCGCGGCGGCGTGGGGATCCACCCGCCGGTCCTGCACTCGATCGCGACCTCGGGCGCCGACCGCATCTTCGCGCTCGGCGGCGTGCAGGCGCTGGCGGCGATGGCATTCGGAATCGAGGGGCTCGAGCCCGTCGACATGATCGTCGGACCGGGGAACGCGTACGTCACGGAAGCCAAGCGCCAACTGTTCGGCCGGGTCGGGATCGACCTGCTCGCGGGCCCATCGGAGGTGACGGTGCTCGCCGACGCCACGGCCGACCCCGAGCTGGTGGCGGCGGACCTGCTCGCGCAGGCCGAGCACGGTCCAACCTCGCCCGCGGTCCTCGTCACCACCGACGAGCCGTTCGCCCACGAGGTCTGCCGCTGGGTCGAGCGCCGGCTCGACGCGCTTGCCCAGGTCGGCGGCGATGAGATCCCGCGGGCGGCGTGGCGTGACCACGGCGCGGCCGTGGTCGTCGGTTCGCCCGAAGACGCAGTGCGGGCGGTCGACGGGCTCGCGCCCGAGCACCTCGAGGTGCAGACCGATCGAGACGACTGGTACTTCGAACAGCTGCGCAACTACGGCTCGATCTTCATCGGCCCGCGGGCGACCGTCGCGTTCTCCGACAAGGCGATCGGGACCAACCACACGCTGCCCACCGGACAGGCCGCGCGGTACTCAGGCGGGCTGTCGGTGGCCAAGTTCCTGAAGACCCTGACCTTCCAGCGCGTCGATACCGACGCCGGCGTCGGTGCCATCGCCCCAGCGGTGGCGGAGATCTCCCGGGCCGATCTGATGCCGGCGCACGAGGCGAC
Organism: uncultured Solirubrobacteraceae bacterium; assembly: GCA_963743985.1. GTDB lineage: Bacteria > Actinomycetota > Thermoleophilia > Solirubrobacterales > Solirubrobacteraceae > Palsa-465. The sequence goes on from CAVUSD010000002.1 coordinate 54,936, forward strand.
GGCGACGCTGCGGATCGATCGCTGGGCGCCCGACCAGCGCTCCTGAGCACCGCCCCTCGACGCGCCTCATCAACGGCCCTGAGCGCGGCGGACAACCGCCTCTGAGCAGGGCTTTCCTGGCCGGAGCCGAACACCTCGTCCGTGCGCTCGCGCGGGAGGACACGGGGCATCGCCATCACGGCGCTGGTCGCCGCGACGACGATCGTCCTCTACCTGGCGATCTCGCTGGTCACCAACTCCCGGTCTGATCAGTCGACGGCAGCCGCCCCCCGCCCCGACACGCATGCGGCCAAGGGCACCCGGTCGGGCCGACGCCCGAGTGCGGCCGCGCGGACGCCGATCACCTTGCAGTGGGTCGGTGACATGGCGATGAGCAGCACGCTCGGACTGCCGCCCGGCGGGGTGTACGACGCGGTCGCGCCATTGGCGCCGACGCTCCGCGACGCCGACATCACGCTCGGGAACCTCGAGGGCACGCTGTCGGTCGGCGGCGCGTCGAAGTGCGGGGACCGCCCGGCGAGCGGCACCTGCTTCGCCTTCCAGGCGCCGCCGAGCACCGCCTACGCGCTGCGACGACTCGGGTTCGACCTCGTCAACCAGGCCAACAACCATGCGCAGGACTTCGGCCCCTCCGGCCACGCGCAGACGCTCGCGGCGCTGCGCGCCGCCGGGCTTGCCTGGACCGGGGACCCGGGCCAGATCACCTATCTGACGACCCACGGTGTCCGGGTCGCGTTCCTCGGCTTCGCCCCGTACGGCTACACGTCGAACCTGCTCGACATTCCGGCCGCCGAGGCGATGGTCCGGACCGCCGCCCGCCACGCCGCGATCGTCGTCGTGATCATCCACGCCGGCGCCGAGGGCTCAGACCAGCTGCATACCCCCTACGGGTCGCAGTACTACCTCGGCGAGGACCGCGGCGACGCACGGCTATTCGCCCACTCGGTGATCCGCGCCGGCGCCTCGGTCGTGCTCGGGTCCGGGCCTCACGTGATCCGTGGCGTGCAGCGCTACCGGGGTCACCTGATCGCGTATTCGCTGGGCAACTTCATCGGCTATCGCACGCTCGGCAGCGGCGGCGTGCTGGATGACAGCGGGATCATCCGGGTGTCGCTGAACCCGGTCAACGGCCGGGTCGTCGCCGCCCACTGGATCCCGGTCACGTTGGACAGCGGCGTCCCGCACCTGGCCGTCGGGGACGGCGACGCGCCGCTGGTGGCGAGCCTCTCGCTGCAGGACTTCCCACACGGCCACTTCGAGATCGAGTCCGACGGCGTGTTCGCGCCGACCAGTGGCCGCGGGGCGGCGAGCTCGACCGTCGACGCCGACTCCGACCCCGGCTGAGCCCGCGGCAGGCGCCCGGGGCGGCAAGCGCCCCGGGGCGGCAGCAGGCGCCCGGGGCGGCGGCCGGCGCCCGGGGGCGGCGGCAAGCGCCCGGGGGGGCGGCCGGCGCCCGGGGGGCGGCGGGCGCCGGGGGGGCAGGCCGTGAAGGCAACCCGCGGAAGGCGATCCATGCGCTGGCCGGCCTCTCGCGTCGGGCGTCGGGCGTCTGCAAGGTGAGCCGCCGCTCGTGTGTCGCTTTTTCGTCCCCAGACGGGCACGAACCGCCAACCGTTCGCGACCGTCTGGTCTGGATCGGAGCCGACGAACCCTCGACGAACCCTCAGCTCCCCGCGGGCCCCGGCACCGAGCCGCCGATTGGACCGCCGACCCGACCGACTAGCGTTCGCGCAATGGCGAGACAGAGCGACGCGGACGCCCAGCCGCGGCCCGCCGAGACGGCCCCCGACGGGCCGAGCACGACCACCGCCCCGCGCAAACGCGACCCGGACGAAACCGGATCCGAGGCGGGCACGCTGCCGAGCGGCCGGATCGCACGGACCGCGCGGGTCGGAGGCCTGGTGGCGGGCCAGAGCCTGCGCTGGGCGGGGGTGCGGACTGCCAACCGGGTGCGCTCTCCGGACCGCGCCGCCGCGGCGAACGCCCGACGGACCGCCGCGACCGTGGACGAGATCGTCGAGCAGCTCAGCCGGATGCGCGGCGCCGCGATGAAGGTCGGCCAGATGCTGTCGATGGTGGAGTTCGACGACCTGGAGGAGGACGAGCGCGAGCGGCTCCAGGCGCGGCTCGCCGAGCTCCGCGACGACGTCGCGCCGGTCTCGTTCAGCAAGCTCGAGAAGCTGATCACCACCGAGCTCGGTGGTCCGCTCAGCGACTTCTTCGACGCGTTCGACGAGCGGGCGTTCGCGGCGGCGTCGATCGGTCAGGTCCATCGGGCGGTGACGCTCGACGGCGACGAGGTCGTCGTCAAGGTGCAGTACCCGGGCGTCGCGGAGGCGGTCGAGACCGATCTGCGCAACGCGACGCTGTTGCTGCCGCTGGTCAAGCGGCTGGCGCCGGGGCTCGACGGTCGGTCGCTGATGGCCGAGCTCCGCGACCGGATCGGGGAGGAGCTCGACTACGAGCTCGAGGCCCAGAATCAGCGCCGGATCGAGCGGTTGCTGCGCGGTCACCCGTTCATGCGCGTGCCGCGGGTCTGGACCGAGCTCAGCACCCGGCGCGTGCTCGTCTCTGAATTCCTGGAGGGGGAACGCTTCGAGGCCGTGCGCAACGCCGACGAGCCGACCCGCGACCGCTACGGCGAGATCGTCTTCCGGTTCTTCTTCGGACTCCTGTATCGCGACCGGATCGCGCTCGGCGATCCGCACCCGGGGAACTACCTGTGGCTGGCCGACGGCTCGGTCGGCTTCTTTGACTTCGGCCTGCTGCGAACCGTCGACGAGCGTCACCTTGCCGGCGAGCGCGCGTTTGCGCGGGCCGTTCGTGACAACGACGCCGTCGGCCTGAAGCGAGCGTTGGTGGCGGCCGGCTACCTTCCGACGGATCGGGCCGACGCGGTCGACGACGAGTTCGCGCTCCGGCTGATGCGCACCCCCACGCGGTGGTACGCGGTGCCGGGCGATCATCGCTTCTCCCCCGCCGACCGCCGAGAGCGCGAGCGCGCCCACCGAAGCGAACGTGCGTCGCCTACCGAGGACCAGCGCGCCGCGGCCAAGGCCCAGTTCAACCAGTTCACGATCCCGGCCGAGTCAGTCCTGATCCGACGGATGCATGGCGTCGTGGCGGCGGTCCTCGACGCGCTGCGGGCCGGCGCTGACTGGGGCGCGATCGCATCTGAGTACCTGCACGGGGGACCGCCGGGCAGCCCGCTGGGCCAAGCGGAGGCGGCCTGGCTTCAGAGCGCGGGTCGTCGCTGACGCGCCCAGTGCGCGCCCGTGTGGCACGCACTGTCAGCATGCGCGGCGTGACCATCGACCCCGGACCGGAATCGACCCCGCTCGTCGCCCCGACGCCGCCACACGACGTCGAGCTCGTACGTGAGCTCTGCGAACGAATCCTGCGCCAGAACTGGCGCGAGGGCACGATGTCCAACGGCACCCCGTTCGCCTTCACCGCTCCAAGTGTCGGCCACTACCCGTGGCAGTTCTACTGGGACTCGTGCTTCACGGCGATCACCTGGCGGCACTTCGATCCTGAGCGCTCCCGTCGGGAACTGGAGTCGCTGCTCGCCGCACAGCGAGCCGACGGCTTCATCGGGCACACGATCTTCTGGAACCGACCGCTGACCGGCGGGCGTCGGTTCACCTACAACGTCGTCTCACGGAACGCGGCGATGACGTCCTCGATCCAGCCGCCGGCGCTGGCCTGGGCGTGGAGTCTGGCGATCGGCGACCCGGCCGCCGAGCCACGGATCATGCGGCACCACGACTGGCTCGCCGAGCATCGTGACCTCGACGGCGACGGGCTGCTGTGGATCGTCCAGCCTGACGAGTCCGGGCTTGACGCCTCGCCCCAGTTCGATCCGATCTGGCGCCATCGTGCTCACGGGCTGCCCGGGTTCGTCCGGTTGGTCGCGCGCAACCGGCGGCTCGGGTACGACCTGCGGGCGATCGACCGCGCCGGCGGACCGGTGTGCTGCGAGGTGACGACGAACGTGCTCTACAACCTCTCGCGGCTCGCGCTCGGGCTGCCGTCGCTGACCCAGACGCTGATCGACCGGTGCTATGACGAGCGACGTGGGCTGTTCATGCCGGTCACCCGACCCACGCCGCGTGGATCGATCGCGGCGACGATCGCGGCATTGACGCCACTGGCGCTCCCCGACCTGCCGGCTGAAATCGGCCACCGGCTGATCGAGCAGCACCTGCTGGCGCCCGACCGGTTCTGGGCGCCGGTCCCGCCCACCTCGGTTTCGCAAGCCGATCCGCGCTTCAGCGTGCGGGACACCGGATACCTGCACCAACTGCGCTACTGGCGCGGGCCGACCTGGATCAACACCGCCTGGCTGTGCTGGATCGGCCTCCGACGACTCGGCTACAGCCGCCCGGCGGCCGAACTCGCCCGAAGGCTGGCCGCCACGATCCTGCGCTCGGGGTTGCGCGAGTACTACAACCCGTACACCGGGAGCGGCATGGGCGCGGTCGACTTCGGTTGGTCGACGCTGATCCTGGAGATGCTCTAGTCGCCGACGGGCGGAGCGTAGACCTGAAGGTCGTTGCCGTCCGGGTCCTTGAACGGAGCGATCCGACCCCACGGATGGTCCGACAGCTCGCCGGAGAAGTCGACGCCCTTCTCCTTGAGCGAATCGACCGTGGCCTGAATGTCATCGACGGCGAAGGCGATCACCGCTCCACCCTGACCGGCCGGTGACTCTGACGCGTTGAGGCCGATCCGCTGGTCGCCGGCGGTCACCTCGCTCCAGTCTCCGTCGTGCTCGAGCACTTCGAGCCCGAGGCTGTCACGGTAGAACGTGACCGCGCGCTGCATATCGGTTACCGGCAGCCAGATGGCTGAAATTCCCTGGATCATCGTCACTCCTTGAGCTTTTCGAACGGTGGTCGCGCGGGTAGCGACCCGGTTCAGATACCCGAGCCGGCACCGCTCAAACGCGATGCGGTGGTTAGCTCAACGAGTTGTGTATGTGGTCACGCCGGCGGTTGCCCGGTCCCGCCGAGTGACGTGATCAGGCGCGCGCCGCGACCCCGTGTGACGAAGCTGATCTGCCAGCGGATGACCACGAGCAGCCGATTCTGGAAGCCGATCAGATACCAGAGGTGGATCACCAGCCACACGAGCCAGGCGAGCGTGCCGCTGAGCCGCAGGTAACCGAGGTCCACCACGGCGGCGCGCCGCCCGATCGTCGCGACGTTGCCCTTGTCGTGGTAGTGAAATGGCGGCGTCGGGCGATCCGACAGCCGATTTCGGATCACCCGTGCGGCGTAGTGTCCCTGCTGGATCGCAACCGGCGCGACGCCCGGATAGGTGACCGCCCGGCCGTCGCCGCCCCGCACCCGGACCATGTCGCCGAGTGCGAGGATCTCCGGATGGCCGGACAGCGTCAGGTTCGGCCCGACGGTCAGTCGCCCGGCACGGTCCACTTCGTCTGCGTCGATCTCGCCGAGAGTGCTGGCCAGCGGTGACGCGGTGACCCCGGCGGCCCACACCACCGTCCTCGAAGGAACGAGCTCCTCGCTGCCGTCGGGCGCGCGTAGCGTCACCTCGGTGTGGTTGATACCCGTGACCGTGCGGTTGACCATGACCGTCACCCCGAGGCGCTCGAGCGCACGGACCGCGCTCCTCGACAGCGACACCGGAAACGAGCCGAGTACCTGGTCGGTGGCCTCGACGAGGAGGATCCGCGCGCGTGCCGGGTCAATAGATCGGAAATCATGGCGCAGCGTGTCCCGCGCCAACTCGGCGATCTGACCGGCCATTTCGACCCCGGTCGGCCCCGCACCGACCACCACGAAGGTCAGTTCCGCGGCATCGATGTCCGGATCGTCGCTGAGTTCGGCTCGCTCGAACGCGGCGAGTACGCGGGAGCGGACGGCCAGCGCGCTCTCCAGTGATTTGACCTCGGCCGCGATCTCACGCCATTCCTCGTGCCCGAAATACGAGTACGCCGAGCCGGCGGCGACCACCAACGTGTCGTAGCTGACGGGCGCAGGCTTGATGTCATCGACGCTCGCCAGCAGCACGGTGCGGGCATCGGCGTCGATGCCCTCGACGTCGCCCTGCAGGACCCGGACATCGGAACGCCCCTTGAACAGCGCGCGCAACGGATAGGCGATCTCTCCCGGAGAGAGCGCTCCGGTCGCCACCTGGTAGGTCAGCGGCTGAAACAGGTGGAAGTTGCGGCGATCGATCAGCGTGATCTCGACGTCCGCGCCACGCAAGCCCTGAACGGTGCGCAGGCCGCCGAATCCGCCTCCGATGACGACGACGCGATGGCTCATGCCCCCATCATGCCCGACTCCGTCACCCGCCGAAGGCTCGCCTGACGACATCAAGATTTTCGGTTGCCGCCACGCGCTACACGCGATATCTTGGCTCATGTCAGTTCCGTGTTAGCTGACCGCGTGGCCCCAAACCCCGGCAACGCCCCGTTGTATGTCGCCCTAACCCTCGGCGACGGTTTCAGACAGGGATCCGCCGGCTGGAGAGGAGAGCCATGCAGCTCAAGCATCGCCGTGCCCGCGCACGTGCTGCGCGCGCACGTGGAAATGTCGACGTCGACACACGCGAATCAGTCGCGGCGCGGCAGCTGTCGGTTGCCTGGGGCCGCTGGCAGGAGACCGTCGTCGTCTGGCTCGGTGGCACGCTGGACCGAGAAACGCGATCCGTGCTCGAGACCGAGCTCGGCTGGAGACCGGCCGGCCCGCTGCCCCTCATCGTCGACCTCACTGCACTGGAGTTCATCGACGCCTCCGGCGTCGAAGCCCTCGCGCTGATCCAGAGCCGCGCGACCGAACGCGGCGAGCGGCTGTCGTTCCGGCACGGGCAGCACGTCGCCCAGCGGCCGATCGGGTTGATTCGGTCTGCCCGGCTGCGCTCCGAGCGAGCATCTCGCCGCGCGCGCTCCAGCAGCCGTGAGGACTCCTCCTTGGCGCTCGCGATGGCCTGCGCCAACGTCGATCACCCCGGTCTCGGTGATCGACCACGGGCAGCCTGAACTGCTGCCCGCCGGCAGCGGTCGCGGGCGGCGTACCTATCCCCCCTGGCGCCGCCCGCGCCCTGCCCATCTCGCCATCGTGCCTGGTGCTGAGGTGGTGACGACGTGCCGTGACTAACCTGATCGTCATGGACACGACCGACCCTGAGATCAATCTGACCGACGAGCAGTGGAAGTCGAAGCTGACCGCGGAGCAGTACGCGGTACTGCGCAACCACGCCACCGAGCATCCGTTCACCGGCGAGTACGTCGACGCCAAGGATGACGGGACCTACAAGTGTGCCGGCTGCGGCGCCGAACTGTTCTCCTCGGACACGAAGTTCGATTCCGGCACGGGCTGGCCGAGCTTCTACGAGCCCGCCGTGGCTGAGAACGTCGAGCTGCACGAGGACCGCAGCCTGGGGATGGCACGTACCGAGGTGCGCTGCAAGCGCTGCGGCGGTCACCTCGGCCACGTCTTCGACGACGGCCCGCGTCCGACCGGGCAGCGGTTCTGCATCAACTCCTGCGCGCTGGACCTGGACCCCACCGCCGGCTGACGGTCACTCGGCCGGCCCGGCCTCCGGCGGGGCATCCCCGTCGCCGCCGTCGGTGTCGGCAGCAGGGGCGGTGCCGGTGCCGGAAGTGGCGGTCTTGCGGCGTCGCTCACGGATCACGCGCCAGGCGACGAACGCGACGATCAGCGCCACCAGCGCGATCGCGGCGTACACGCCGTACTTGGTGATCGCGTCGGCCGCGGCCTTGCCGGCGTAGTAGCCGACGAGCCCGTAAGCGGTCGCCCAGGTGATCGCGCCCAGCGCGTTGTAGACGAAGAACTCGCCGAACGGCATCCGATCGATGCCCGCCAGCCAGGCCACCGCGAAGCGCACGAGCGCGATCCACCGCCCGATGAACACCGCCTTGGGCCCGTGCTTGGCGAAGAACCGATCGCCGGCGTCGATCACCTCGATCCGGCGTTCCTGCATCGGCCCCTCCGCGGTCAGCACCCGGCGCCCGAGCTTTCGGCCCAACAGGTAGCCGAGGTTGTCACCGGCGATCGCCGATGCCGACGCGATCACGATCACCAGCCAGATCTGCAGCTTGCCCTGGCTGGCGAGCACCGCCGCCAGGATCAGCGCGGTCTCCCCCGGCGACGGGATCCCCATTGACTCCAGGCCGATGATCGCCGGCAGCGCGTAGCCGAGCCCGCTCCCGACCGAGATGATCGCCCCCAGCAGCAGCATCAGTGACCGCCGTCAGGACCCACGAGAGCCGCCGGCCACCGCGATCGCAGAGACGATGCTCATCGGGTCGATGGCCGGCGCATCACGGCCAGCAGCGACAGGCCGAGTCCGAGGCGGTGTCCGCCGGCCAGCCAGCCGGCCTCCATCCGCAGCGGACGCTCGAGCAGGTCGTTCAGCCAGCCGGGCGGGATCGTCAGGTCGTGGGCGGCGCCGTTCTGGGCGGGAAACCGCCGGCGGGCCAGGCGCACTGCCGCCGCGGGCACCAGCAGCACGCTGTTGAACGAGGTCATCCGGGTCACCGTCCACCCCGCGCCCGCCGCCGCATTGCGCAGCATCGTTCGCGAATACCGCCGGTAGTGGTGATTGGCCGCGTCGTGCTCTGACCACAGCGCCGGGTACGCGGGAACCGTCACGAGCAGCCAACCGCCGGGACGACAGACGCGCAGCAGCTCGGCCAGCGTCGCGCGATCGTCCGGCGTGTGCTCGATCACGTCCAGCGACGTGATCAGGTCAAACGTGGCGTCTGACCACGGCAGCTGCTCCAGCCGACCGACCGTCACCTCGCCGTGTCCGCGCGAGCGTGCCAGCTCGGCGGCGTCCTCGTCGAGCTCGATCCCCCGTACCGTCCCGTAGTCCTCGAGTTCTTGCATCGTTCGGCCCGAGCCGCAGCCGGCGTCGAGCACCTGTGCATCGGCGCCGAGCGGCAACGCATCCAGCTCTGCCCGGATCACCTGGCGTCGACCGCGATACCACCAGTGGCGCTCGTCGACCTCGAGCGTTGCCCGCATCAGATCCTTGTCCACGGCCAGCATGCTGTCAGTTGACCGCTGCCGGTGCGGGCTCAGCCCGGCCGCGCGGCCCAGCGGCCGGCGGTCAGCGGCCGGTGGTCGGGACCGGCGGCGCGCCCCGGTCTCGGCCAACCGCGTGCGCGACCGGCAGCGTCAGCGTGAACGTGGCCCCGATCGCCCCCGCCGGCTCGACCACGAGATCGCCGTCCATCCGGCGCGCCAGCTCACGGCCGATCGCCAGCCCGAGCCCGAACCCGGCCTGACCGCGAGTGTCACGGCCGCGCTTGAATCGCTGGAAGATCACATCGCGCTCCTCCTCACGGACGCCCGGACCCTGGTCGCAGACGCTCAGCGTCACGACCTTGCCGCGGCGCAGGCGCACCCGGATCTCTGACCCACGGGGGCTGATCCGGATCGCGTTGTCGACCAGGATCCGCAGAATCCGAGCGATCGACCCGGGGTCGCCCAATGCCCAGGCCGACGTGCCCCGGAGTTCCAGCGATATCCGGATCTCCCGTTCCTCAGCACCCAGCTCGAACTCGGCCAGCACCGCGCGACTGATCTCGGACAGTTCGACCGGCTCCGAGCGCAGGTCCACCTGAGCGTCCATCCGCGAGAGATCGAGCAGATCGGCCGCCAGGCGCCCCAACCGGCGTGACTGCGCCCGGGCCCTGGCGACGAGATCCCGCGCGTCGGCGATGTCGGGATCGACGTACTCGAGGTCGTCGTGCAGCAGTTCGAGCATCCCATCCAGCGAGGTCAGCGGCGTCCGCAGCTCATGTGAGGCGGTCGCGACGAACGCCCGCCGGGCCTCCTCCTGCTGGCGCAGCCGGTCCTGCATCGCCGCGAGCGAGCGGGCCAGATCGCCCACTTCGTCGCGGGCGCGATCGACCGGCACGATCGATGACGGCCCGTTCTGCTCGACCTCGATCGCCACCCGCCGCAGCCGGCGCAGCCGCGCCACCAGCCGACCCGAGAGCCCGAAGCCGAGGATCAGGGTCAACACGAGTCCCGCCGCCGCGGCCTCCAGGAACGCCCGAGTGATCAGATGCACCACCGCCGGGATCTCCGAGATCGACTTGCGCAGCACGATCGCGTACGTGAACGTCGTCGTCCAGGCAGCCGGAGGCCGGCCGCGACCGGCGACCACGCCGGCGCGTCCCGCGACGTGGGGCGTGGTCGGCAACGGTGGAGGCGGACGCCTGACGATCACCTCTCGCACCGTGAACGGAATCACCGCGCTGGCGTACTGCGTCCCATCGATCGAGGTGACCTTGTAAGTGTGCTGGTTGCTGCTCAGGACGGCGGCGACGTCGGTGTACGGGTCGCCGGAGATTCCCGACCCGGGCAACAGCACCTGGGCGTGCGTGCCGTTGAGGCCGGCGTTGCCGAGCACGGCGACGAACGCGCCGCCGGTCTGGTCCTGCAGCTGCTGCTGCGCCCGCCCCAACTGTCGCAGCGCCGTGCTGTGCGGCGAGTTCAGCTCGCCCAGCGGCAGCCGTGAGAAGCGCTTGACGACGTTGTGCGGGATCGCCTTCTTGAGCGCCTGCTCGTCGGTCCTGCGCAGGCTCTTCTCCAGCGGCCCGAGCACGAGCACGGCGGCGATCGCGAGCGTCGCGACGGTCGTGATCAACACGACGGCGACGATCCGGCCCCGCAGCCCGATGGCGCCGCGAGCGCGCTGCGCGAGGGCCGGTACCGACACTGGCTAATCCACCTCAGTTGCCCCGAAGGCGGTATCCGGCGCCGCGGACGGTGAGGATGTAGCGCGGCTTCTCGGGCTCGGGCTCGAGCTTCTCGCGGAGGTGACGGATATGAACGTCGATCGCGCGGGGGTCACGGTAGGCACTGTCTCCCCAGATCGCGCGCAACAGCTCCTGGCGGTTGAGCAGGCGGCCTGGCTCCGCCATCAACGCGTCGAGCAGCTCGAACTCCGAGAACGTCAGCTTCACCGGCTCGGCGTCGACGGTGACCTCACGCTGACCGCGGTCGAGCGCGATGGGCCCCACCGCGACCAGGTCATCCCCGGCCGTGCGGTTGCCCGCGCGCCGCAGCACCGCGCGGATCCGGCTGCGCAGCTCCGCCAACCCGAACGGCTTGGTCACGTAGTCGTCGGCGCCCGCCTCGAGGCCCAGCACCGCGTCAGCCTCGGAATCAAGCGCGGTCAGCATGATGATCGGCACCATGTTGCGCCGGCCCCGCAGCGTGCGGCAGACCTCGTAGCCGTCGGGCCCGAGCCCGAGCGCCACGTCGAGCAGGATGATGTCCGGGCTCTCGCTGCCGGCCCGCTCGATCGCCTCGACGCCGTCGGCGACCGCGATCACCCGGTGCCCCTCGCGTGAGAACGAGCGCGTCAGCATCTCCCGCAAGTCGGATTCGTCGTCGACGACCAGGATGTTCAGCGTGACCTCGGCCTGGGGGGCCACCGGGCGCGATGGGCGGAGGTCGTCGGTGCTCACCGGGCATCCGTCTGGTCAGGTCGGCGGGACATCTAGACGACCTCCAGCTCGCGCTGCGCGGAGACGTGTGGCGGCCGCGGCGCGTCGACCGGATCGGACCGTCGAACCGGCCGCCCGATGTCGGCCCAGGCCCACAGCGCGAGCAGCCACAACGTCGTCGCCAGCCCGACGTGCAGCCAGACCATTCCGGCGGGGAGCTTCAGCTCGTACTGGACTTCGCCGAGCAGGCCCTGACCGGCGAGCGCGACCCCGAGGATCGTCAGCGGATCGAACACATCGATCGAGCCGCGCTGGCGGATCTTGACCACCCACGTTGCGATCAAGGCGACGCCGAACAGGACGCCGATCGTCGCGTGCTGGTTGACCGCCCACTCGAGCGTCTTGGGGCCCTTGAACGTCAGCCGGTGAATGTCCTGGCCCGTGAATCCGCCACCGTGCGGTCCCGCACCGGTCGCCACCGTGCCGGCGAAGATCGTCAACCCGCCGAGCGCGACCGTGACCCGGGTCATCCAGACGACCAGCCGTCCGTTGCGCCGCGGTCGCGAGCCCTCGTAGCCGGCTCGCCAGACGAGCGCGACCGCCGCGATCAGGATCACCATCGAGAGGCTGAAGTGCGCCATCACGAACCCGGGCGCGAGGTCGTAGCGGACCGTGAAGCCGCCGAGTACCGCCTGCGCGACGACGCCGAGCGGCAGCAGCCAGGCGAGGATCGCCAGGTCGCGTCGGAACGGACGGCGCGTGAGCGAGAAGATCGCGACGACAGCGACGGCGATGCCGACGAGCGACGACGTGACACGGTTGGAGAACTCGATCAGCGCGTGGGTCTGATCGGGTGGATACACCTTGCCCGAGCACCGCGGCCAGGTCGGGCAGCCGAGGCCGGAGTCGGTCAGGCGCACCGCCGCGCCGGTCAGCACGATCACCGCCAGCAGGATCATCGCGGTCCACGCGATGTAGACGAACTGCTCCGGGGTCACCTCGAGCCGCTCACGCAGCGCCATCCCGCGGCGCGTGCGCCGGTGCAGCTCGTATCGCATCCCTTCAGGCATCGGCGTACGAGAACGGGAGCGAGTCGCGCCGCTGCGCCAGCGTCGGCGCGTCGCGGTCACGGTCAGAGCCCACCAGCTGCTCGGAATCGGGCCAGTCGATCGCCACGTCGGGATCGGCGTAGGAGAAGCCGCTCTCGGCCGCGGGGTCGTAATAGGTGGAGACCTTGTAGGTCACGTCGGCCAGCTCGGAGAGCACGCAGAACCCGTGTGCGAAGCCGTCGGGCACGTACAGCTGGTGGTGCTCGGCGTCGTCCAGGCGAAACCCCTCCCACTCGCCGAACTGGGGCGAGCCGGGCCTGATGTCGACGATCACGTCGAGGATGGCGCCGCGCACGCACCGCACGAGCTTCGCCTGACCGGGCTGAAAGTGCATGCCGCGGACCACCCGCTTGCGGGAGCGCGAGTGGTTGTCCTGGACGAACTGATCCTCCACGCCCAGCTCCGCCAGCGCCTCGCGGCGGTAGGACTCCAGGAAGAACCCGCGTTCATCGCCGTGGACCGTCGGCGCGAGGAAGATCGGACCCGTGAGCTTGGTTGGCAGGCTTCGCATGTCGCGCTGTCATTTTGACGATATCGGCACGCGCGTTCGCCGGGCTCTGTCAGCGAGCGTGGTTTCCCCCGCCTGCCAGAGCGACGCGCAGCGCCGGAAGCGTCGCCACAACGTCATCGAGCACACGCATCATCACCTCCGGCGAGAAGCGTTCACGGGCGAGTTCCTGTCCTGACGCTGACATCGACCGCCAGAGCGACGGTTCGGTCAGGATCCGCACGACGCGCTCGGCGATCCCGGCGTTCGAGTCATGGACGAGCAGCTGAACACCGTCCTGGGCGTGCACGCCCTCGGCGCCCACCGTCGTGGTCACCACCGGCACACCCGCGGCGAGGGCCTGGGTGATCTTCCCCTTCAGGCCGGCACCGAAGGTGAGCGGAGCGACCATCGCCGCCGCGCGGTCCAATTCCGGCTCGACCTCGGGCACCCAGCCGACGATTTCGACCAGCGGAGACGAGAGTGCCAGCACCTCCGGCGGCGGATCGCCTCCGACAATCCTCACCGGCACCCCGGGGAGCCGCGCCCAGACGTTCGGCATGACGTCCCTGACCAGGCGCAGAACCGCGTCGACGTTCGGCGGATGCGCAAAGCCGCCCACGAACACCAGGCCCTCACGATCCTCGCGTGGTGGGACGCGGTCCGCGGTCCGGTGCACGTTCGGGGCGACCCACACGGTGCTGTCGGGGACGTCGGCCCGGACGCGCTCAGCTTCCGCCTCGGAAACGACGAGCGTCCCGTCGGTCGCACGGACCATCGCCACCTCCAGCTCGTGGAGGGCTTGGGCACGCGTCCCGTGGGCAAGATCTTCGCGACCGACGTCGGGAGCCTCGCCGCTGGCGCTGCGGCGCAACTCTCGAAGCCAGTGAAGGTCGACGGTGTCGTAGAGCACCGGCACCGACGGTGCTCGCTCGCGCACGAGATCGAGCCAGTGACTCGTGGTGGTGGGGCGGCAGCTCAGGACCATCGCCAGCCCGGGACCGATGAGCCCCAGCTCGGCATCGACATTCAGCTCGCCTGACCAGACCTCGACGCCCAATCGTTCGAGCTCCCGCGCGTACGGCTCCAGACATACGAGATCGTCTGGCAGGAACGTCACCCGGCAACCCATCCCGAGCAGACTTTCGATCATCGTCTTCATACGCAGCGATCCGGCATCCCGATCCCATCGCGGGATCCGGTAGTCAATGATCAGAATGTGCGGCCCGGCGCTCCGGTTGGCCGCCTCGCGCAGGCTGGCCTCCCCGGGCAGCCGCTGCCCAGACGTCAGCTCGGAACGCCACTTCTCGACGAACCGTGTTCGATGGATTCCCTGGAAACGCTGGTGTCCGGCGTTCACGTCGGTACCCGCCGTGCCGCCCTCATGGTGAACGATGCTTGCGAGCGGCTCGTACATGACCTTCATGCCGCGCCGTCGCGCCTGGAAGCACAGATCCACATCCTCATAGGACATCGGCGCAAAGCGCTCGTCGTAGCCGCCGATCTCACGCCAGAACGGTGATCGCACCAGGAGCGTCGCGGCCGAGCCGTAGTCAACCTCGCGTCGAAAGCGGAAGTGGAAGATGTCGGAGCGATGACCGCGGCCGTAGTTCGTGCGTGTGCCGTCGCGCCAGACGATCCCGCCCGCCTCGCTCACCAGGCCACCGGGAGACAGGTACTTCGGCGTCACCACCGCGATCTCGGGATCCGACCGCCCGCAGTCGAGCAACGCGTCCAGCCAGCCGTCGCACATCTCGACGTCGTTCGTGCACAGCACGAGCCATTCCCCTCGTGCCGCCACGGCGCCGCGGTTGACGCTTCGCAGATATCCCAGGCTCGTCTCGTTGACGATGATTCGCGCGCCGACCACCTCAGCGAGAGCCGCTTTGGTCTCCGGGTCGGCGTCATCGTCGACCACGATCACTTCGTAGCCGATCCCGCTGGTGTGTTCCGCGATCGAGCGTAAGCAGGCGAGCGTGAGACCAGGCGCCGAGCGGACCGGAATCACCAGCGACACCGTGGGCTCCGGGAACTCGGGCAGCCGGACGATCGGCGGCGCAGGGCTTGGAGCCGCGGCGGGAAGCGGCGCAGACGTTGCCGCCGGCGCCGGCGCGGGCTCGCGCGAGCGCTGACGAGCCGCGCCGTGCACCAGGGTGCGGGTGATCCGGACCGCCGGACTCGCTCCGCCACCGAGCATGCCGAAGAGCCGCTCACGCGCTGCAGCGGAGACTCGCCAGGTCAGCGAATTGGTCAACTGCGCAGACGTCGTCGCGTGGGCGGCGAGCTCCTGGCGCAATTGCTCCGCCGCTTGGTGCAGTCGCGCGACCTCACCGGACAACCGCTGCAGCTCGCCGTAGTCGTGTTCTCGAGCCGAGGTCAGCTCAGCGATCCGCTGCAGGTCGGTCGTCCGTTCCACGTCGCGATCGCTGATCGCGGCCGCGAGTGCCGCCCGTTCCGCGACCCCAGAGTCGACCTGCGCGACGGCCGCCCGCTCGCGTGCCTCCAACGACTCGCGGATCACGCGAATCGACTCGCCCGCCTGAGCCTCCGCCGCCCTGAGGAGGGCTTGGTCGCAGTCGGCAAGCGTTGACTCAGACGCCACGACTGGAAGCTCGGACCGACTCGCGAGCGCGACCAGATGGAGCGCTGGCGCGTCATCAGCGAGCACCCACCCATCGCCGGCCCGCTCAAGGAAGAACGACGAACTCGGAGCGGCCGGCGGCGCTGGGTTGTCATCGGCCGCCGACAGGATGGACCCCGTGATCGCGCGCTGGCCCCAGACCCGCACGTAAGGGAAGTGCCTGGCCAGCATGGCCTCGAACACACGCAGGTCGAGCTCGCGGGCATGAGCTGGATCGGCCGGTGCGTCCGACGATGCGTACACGCGCAGGACGGGAAGCGACACGATCAGCAGACCGTCGGGCGACAGGACCCGCGAGGCCTCCGCGAGCGTGCGCCACTCCTGCCCGAGATGGCCGATCAGCTCGAAGGCGACCACAGCCCCGAACGTGCCGTCCGCGAACGCGGAGAGGTCCTGCCGGTCGATGTCGATTCCCGTCACCGAGTCCGCCGACTGCGTGAGAATCGCAGACCCGAATCCCTCTCCGCTCGTGAGATCGAGCACGTCGCGGCCGGCGACGAGCGGCGCCGCCCACAGGTACCGGTGCATGCTCTCGTAGACCACCTGGACATCGGGAGAGCGGCGAACGCGCCGCTGCCCTCTCCGGTCGATCAGCTGGGAAGCGCCGTCGCGACGACCGACGGTCACCGCTCGTCCCGGAGGCGTGCTACCTCTGACTCGAGCCGGCGCAGTTCGGCGTCCTGCTCGAGTAACGCCTCGTGGGCCTCGGTCATCGCACGCAACATCTCACGGTTGTACTCGGCTTGCACCCAAGTGACCGAGCGCAACGCCCTGGCGAGCGCGCGCCGTGCGGTCAGCTCCAGCTGCCCGAGACGGCCCGAACGGCGGGTGATCGCGGGCGGGAACGTGTCAGGCCGATCCGGCACCGCGGCGATGACCTCAGCCAGATACGACAGCGACGGCCGCGGCAGCGGTGGGACGCGCTGGTTGACACGGCGCACGACATACCGGTAGCCCTCGACGCCGGGGCCACCACGACTGTCTGGGATCCGTCGTTCGACCCGGGCGCCGGCGGCGGTCAGCACCGCCTCGACCTCGTCGGGCGGGATCCCGTACATCTCCATCACCGGCGCGTCCGGGTTCTCCACCGACGGTGCCATGTGGTCGGTCGGTACCGGATCCGCGGTCGGGAGTCCAGCGCTGGCGGGCGCTGCGACCGGCATCGTCAGTCCGGTCGGTAGCGAGAACACGGCGATAGCACCGACCTTCAGCACCCGCACGAACTCGGCGATATAGCGCTTGGCGTAACGCGGCTCCATGTGCTGCAGCACGATGTAGGACAGCACGAAGTCGAACGTCTCGCCTCCGAACAGCGCCAGATCGGACGACGGGTTGACGTGGTAATCGACGCGGTCACCGCGACGGTTGAGCCGCTCGGCCTCGGCGATCATCGAGGCGGCGATGTCGACGCCGTCGCAACGTTCGAAGCGGCCCGCGAGCGCCTGGGTAAGGCGACCGGCACCACAGCCGAAGTCGAGCGCCCTCCCCCCCGCCGCTGCGATCCCGAGGTCGTTGAGCTCCGCGAACAGCTCGGTGATCTCCCGCTCTCCGGTTGCCAGAAACTCGTCGGGATCCCACAGCCCGCCCTTGCGACTGGGCTCGGTCAGCACCGCCCATAACGGGTCGTCGCGGCCGAAGGCCTCCCAGTTGCGCTTGAGCAGTTGGAAATCCATGGACGGAGAGCCGTGTACGCAGCGCAAACCCGCTACCGACGCGGCGGCGCCGATCATAGAGGCGTCACCTGTTCGGGAGAGCCGCGGCCTCTCCATCAGTTGTAGGGTGGCGGTGTGCGTTGGCGCAAGCGCTCAGCCGCGCCCACTGGTGAACTGCTCGACCTCGCACAGTCGCCCACGTGGATGTACGCCTGGGATCTGGGCGGCGGCGTGCGGACCACAACGTTCAACGATGAGCTGATGTCGGTCCACCAGACTCGCGCGACGATCATGGAGCCACTTGTGCGGCGCGTGCTGGCCGCGGCAGGGCCGCGTTGCACCGCGGTGGACCTGGCGTGCAGCGAGGGATGGTTCGCGCATCGCCTGCTCGAATGGGGCGCGAGCCGCGTGATCGGGGTCGACATCCGGCCTGAGAACATCCATCGCGCTGAACTCGTTCGCGATCACTTGGGCGTCGACCCCGAGCGTCTTTCCTATCGACTGGGGAATGTCTACGACCTGGAAGGGATCGGCGAGTTCGACACGGTGCTGTGTCTGGGGTTGATTTACCACCTCGAGAACCCGGTCGGCGCGCTGAGGGTGGCCCGAGCGTTGACCGCCGACGGGGGCGTCTGCATTGTCGAGTCGCAACTCTCCGAGCAGAGCAAGCCGATTCGCCACGGGTGGGGCGGCACCGGCGAGTACCTCGAGCAGCCCGCAAGCTGGGCGGCGTGGTACGAGCCCACCGAACTTCAAGAAGGTCATCCGATCGCCTCGTTCGGCGGCGTGGTGTCGATGATCCCCAACCGCGTCGCGCTCACACAGGCACTGAGCGCCGCTGGATTCCCGCGCCTGGAGGAACCAGAGGTTCCCGCCGGCCTGAATCCCCAGTACGTCGGCGGACATCGACTGGTCGTTGCCGCTTGGCGCTAGCTCCGCTCACAGTGACGCCGAGGCGGCCCAGCGCCCTGCACATGTGACGGGATGTGGAAAGGATCCGTCTGCTTTAGATTGGCAGCGTGCGCGTACTCGTCACCGGTGGAGCCGGATTCATCGGCTCGAGCGTCGCGCTCGGTTTCAGCGCACGGCACCCCGACTGGGAGATCGTCGCGCTGGACAACCTCAGGCGCCGGGGATCGGAGCTGAACCTGCCTCGGCTCAAGGACGCCGGGATCGCATTCCATCACGGCGACGTCCGGACCCTGGACGACCTATTGGCCGTGGGCGAGATCGACGCGCTCGTCGAGTGTTCGGCTGAGCCGTCGGTGCTCGCCGGGATCGACGGCAGCCCCGACTACGTCGTGTCGAGCAACCTGATCGGCGCCTACCACTGTCTCGAGCTGGCCCGCCGCCACGGCGCTCAGATCGTGTTCCTCTCGACCAGCCGGATCTATCCGGTCGCGCCGCTGGAACGGCTGTCCCTGGTGGAGACCGATACGCGGTTTGAGTTGTCTGACACCCAACTGGTCGACGGCGCCTCGAGCGCCGGGATATCCGAGCGGTTCCCGTTGACGGGCGCTCGCACGATCTACGGGGCCACGAAGCTGTCGGCGGAGCTGCTGATCGAGGAGTACCGAGCCTCGTATGGAGTCCGCGCGGTGGTCGACCGCTGTGGCGTGATCGCGGGACCGTGGCAGATGGGCAAGGTCGACCAGGGCGTGTTCACGTTCTGGATGCTCGCGCATCGCTTCGGACGCCCGCTGCGGTACATCGGGTTCGGTGGCAGTGGCAAGCAGGTGCGTGATCTGCTGCACGTCGAGGACCTCGTCGAGCTGCTCGAGCGCCAGGTGTCCGAGCCCGAACGATGGGATGGCGAGGTCGTCAACGTGGGCGGCGGCCGTGACGTCAGCCTGTCGCTGCTCGAGACGACCGCGCTGTGCGCCGAGATCACCGGCGTCACGCTGGAGGTCGAACAGACATCCGAGACGCGTCCGGGCGACCTGCCCCTCTACATCTCCGACTGCG
Source organism: uncultured Solirubrobacteraceae bacterium (assembly GCA_963743985.1). Taxonomy (GTDB): domain Bacteria; phylum Actinomycetota; class Thermoleophilia; order Solirubrobacterales; family Solirubrobacteraceae; genus Palsa-465. The sequence continues at coordinate 74,251 of CAVUSD010000002.1, forward strand.
GCCGTCTGTTCGAGCGATCCGACTGGCGGCCTCAGCGCGACGCCACGCAGATCCTGTCGGAAATCGACATGTGGATCGCCGCCAACGAGCGCGCGGTGCGTGATGCCCTGCTTGGCTGATTGGGCGTCCCGGGCGCCGCATGACCGGCGAGTCGCCCGCCGTTCGTGCTTGACTTGCGGCGGTGCCCACAGCAATCGTCACTGGTTCCGGCGGACTGATCGGGTCTGAGTCGGTCGCGCATTTCGTGCAGGCGGGCTTCGACGTGGTCGGCGTCGAGAACGACATGCGCGCGCAGTTCTTCGGCGAGTCCGCGTCCACCGCAGCCAACAGCCGCCGATTGGAGACCGAGTTCGCGGGCGCGTTCCGGACCGTCGAGCTCGACATCCGTGACACCGACGGAATCGATCGTCTGTTCGCCGAGCACCGGCACGATCTGGAGCTCGTCATCCACACCGCCGCGCAGCCGTCGCACGACTGGGCCGCCTCAGATCCGCATACGGATTTCACCGTCAACGCGAACGGCACGCTGAACCTGCTGCAGTCCACCCGGACGCACGCGCCGAACGCAACGTTCGTGTTCTGCTCCACCAACAAGGTCTACGGCGACCTTCCGAACTTCCTGCCGTTGCGGGAGGAAGCGCTCCGACTGGAGCTGCCTGCCGATCACCGGTATCACCAGGGGATCGACACGACGATGTCGATCGACCGCTCGACGCATTCGCTGTTCGGGGTGTCCAAGGCCTCTGCCGACTTGCTCGTGCAGGAGTACGGGCACTATTTCGAGATGCCGACGGTCTGTTTCCGCGGCGGCTGCCTGACCGGTCCCAACCACGCCGGCGCCCAGTTGCACGGCTTCCTCTCATATCTGATGCGGTGCGTGATGGTGGGCGACCCGTACACGGTGTTCGGCTACGCCGGCAAGCAGGTCCGCGACAACATCCACTCGGCGGACCTGGTGGCGGCATTCCATGCGTTTCATCGCAACCCGCGGTCCGCGGCGGTCTACAACATCGGCGGTGGCCGCGAGAGCAACTGCTCGATGCTCGAGGCGATCGCCGAGTGCGAGCAGATCGCCGGTCGTGAGCTCGACTGGACGCTCTCCGACGACAATCGGATCGGCGATCACCGTTGGTGGATCTCGGATCTCCAGCCGTTCGAGAACGATTACCCGGATTGGCAGATCACCTACGACGTGCCGGCGATCCTGCGGGAGATTCACGCGCACAAGGCAGCGGCCTGGCAACCGGTGTCGTGAAGCTGTCGGTCGTCATCCCGGCCCACAACGAGGTCGACTCGATCTCGGAGACCGTCGAGCGGACGGCGCTCGAACTCGAGCGCCACGAGATTGACTACGAGATCGTCGTGGTCGACGACGCCAGCGGCGACGGCACCGGCGAACGCGTCCGTGAGCTCGCGCAGCGGTGGCCCAACATCCGTTGCGTGCGTTCGCCGCTGTCGCCCGGCTTCGGAAATGCGATTCGCGCCGGCCTGGCCGAGTACACCGGGGATGCCGTCGCGATCATGATGGCCGATCTTTCGGACTCGCCCAAGGACCTCGTCCTCTACTACCGAGTGCTCGAGCAAGGCTACGACTGCGCCTTCGGCACCCGGTTCGGCAGCGGTGGGCGGACCTACGACTATCCGAAGCCCAAACTCGTCCTCAACCGGTTGGTCAACGCCGGTATCCGCGTCCTGTTCCGCCACGGCTACAACGACACCACGAACGCGTTCAAGGCATACCGTCGTGAGGTCATCGAACAGGTTCAGCCGCTGCTCTCGCACCACTTCAACTTGACCGTGGAGATCCCGCTCAAAGCGATCGTCCGTGGGTACAGCTTCGCGGTCGTGCCCGTCAGTTGGACCAACCGCCAGCACGGCGAGTCCAAGCTCCGTCTCAACGAGATGGGCAGCCGGTACGCGTTCATCATTCTCTACGTGTGGCTCGAGCATCACCTCAGTCGCGGCGACTACCGGCGCCGGGATCTGCCGCGGAGCTCAGTCGACCACGCAGCGAAGCAAACCGCCTGACACCGGTGTCCGCAGTCGCCCAGCCGTCCGAGGCAGCGCCGCGCCGCCGGTGGCCAGCCCCAGCCGCATCGGAGTGGGTGTTCGCGGCGCTGCTGCTGCTCGGTGCTGTGATCGTCTTCGTCGAGACGCGCGGCATGAGCTTCTTCGCCGACGACTGGGACTTCGTGGTGGCGCGTCGGGGGCTTACGGCACATTCGCTGCTCACCCCACACGGTCCGCATCTGAGCATCGTCCCGATCCTTATCTGGAAGGTGCTGCTCGCCGTCTTCGGCGGCGGCTCATACGTGCCGTTCCGACTGCTGGTATCGCTCGACATCGTGATCCTCGGCTTAGCGCTCGGGATCGCGTGCCGCGATCGTTGGGGCCGGTGGTGGGGACTGGCTCCCGTTCTTCTGCTGGTGACGCTGGGGCCGGGCGCCGTCACCCTGCTGTGGCCGTTCCAGGTTGGCTACACGCTGGCGATCGCATTCGGCTTGGTGGCCCTCGTGGCAATCGACCGCGGCGGGCGGTGGTCCGACGCGATCGCCTGCATCAGCTTGATCGTCTCGCTGGGCAGCGCGAGCCAGGGCATCGGCTTTGTCGTCGGAGCGGCGCTCGTCATTGTGCTCGGCGGCAACTGGCTGCGCCGGTCGTGGGTGTTCGTGTTTCCTGCGCTGTTGTACCTCCTGTGGTACGCGACCGACGGGCATCAGTACTCGGAGACGCACCTGTCGCTTTGGGGTGGATCGCTCAACTACCTGATGCAGTCGCTCAGCGCGACCGCCGGCGCGGTGGTCGGTCTGTCGTCGGTCTCCCCGCAGACCGGCACGCTCGACTTGACGTTCGGAGTGCCGATCGCGGTCGCGCTGGTGGCCGCCGTGGGGGCCGCCGCGTGGCGAGGCTGGCGCCCGCGAACGATCTTCTGGGGCGCCTCCGCAACGCTGGTCGTCGTCTGGTTTGCGGCATCGGTCTCCGACTTCGGCGTGTACTCACGACCACCGACCGACCCGCGGTACCTCTCGAGCAACGCGGTCCTGCTCTTCGTCTGCATCTGCGCCGCGCTACCTCGACCACGTCTGGCGAGAGGCGGCGTGATCATCGCTTTGATCGTGCTCTGCGTCATCGGCGCGACCAATGTCCACCAATACGGTCAGCAACACCGGTCGTTCGTCGCCTCGTCTGAGCAGGAACGGGCCGAGCTGGGAGGGCTGGAGCTCCTGCGCGGGACGTCGGTCTCGCCTACCTATGACCCTGGAGTCGTCGATGGAGACCTCGCGGCGGTGCGAGCCGCGGCATTCTTCAGCGCGGCCAGCTCGTTTGGACTCAACGAGGACTCACCGGCGCAGATCGCAGCGCAGCCCGAGACCACGCGCGCCGCCGTCGACCAGATCCTGGCGCCCAACGAGCTGTCATTGAGTGCGAACACCGGCGCCGCGGCCCCCGCGGCAACCGTGACTGTGCTGGCCGGTGACCCGCGTCGCCGCGGTGGATGTCTGATCATCGGTGCGACGCCCCTCGACCTGGCGCTGACGCCCGGATCGCTCACGGTCACCGCATCCATGAAATTTCCGGCAACAGTCGCCGCCGGCCGGTTCGCCTCCACCTACGGTTACGGAGTCGGCACGGTTGCGCCGGGCACCACGGAGCACCTCCGCGTCGCGTCCGATGCTGCACAGAGGACGCCATGGCGTCTGACCCTGACCGGCACAGGCACCCGTGTCTGCCCAGCCCGTTGATGCCGATCCCATCCGGCCGTTGTCGCCGTTAATCTCCCAGCCGTGACGTCACCCGGGTCGCTGGACGAAGCGATGAGTCTGCGGATCTCCGTGGCCCAGCGCGCACTGCACGCCCGCCTGGGACGTGCGCGCGACCGGCTCCCGGCGCGCGGATCGCCGGCGGCGTGGGCGCTGGCGGTGCTCGGCGGGATCGCCCTCGCGGGGATCGTCACCTGGTGGACCTGGCGCGCGCTCCACGATCCCGGCACCAACGACCTCGGACTGGCGTACGAGGGCGGGCAGGTCAACTGGGAAAGCGGCCATCCCGAGGCGCTCTTCAGCTGGATCGGGACTCCCTTCCTGGCGAGCGCGATGTCGCTCGTCAGCCGCGTCATCACGATCGAGACGGCGACGAAGGCGGTCACGATCCTGAACCTGCTCATCACGCTGGCTGTGGTCGGTTACGTGCTGCGGGCGCTGCGCTCACTGCTGTCCCGACCGGCATGGTGGGTGCTCGCGTTCGCGCTTGTCAGCTTCGGGCCGCTGATGTCGACCGTCTGGTGGAAGCAGTTCAACATCATCGCGCTGGCGCTCGCGCTGGGTGGGTTTGAGCTGATGCGACGCGAACGAGCGGGATGGGCCGGCCTGCTCATCGCGCTTTCGGTGTCGATCAAGCCACTTGCCTTCCTGCTGGTGCCCGTGCTGCTCGTGCCGCGCACGACCCGTCGTACCGCCCTGATCAGCATTGGCTGGATCGTCGTACTCAACTTTGCCGCGTTGGGACTCTCCGCGGTACGCGCCCACGACGCGGGCGTGCTCAACCCGTTCACGCCACTACACAACTTCAGCACGAAGTCGGCGTTCGCGAACGGCTGGTCGTCCGATCAGCAGAACTTTGCTCCCGGGTCGTTACTGGCGCAGCTCGTCGGCGGCGACAACTGGACCCTGCAGCATCTTGTCGTGTACGCGTTCGTCATCCTCTTCGGGATCGCGGTGTTCGACACGCTGCGCGGGATAGGCGGCTCGAGCTGGGAGACGTTTGCGTTCACGCTCCCGCTGTCGGCGATGCTCAGCACGTTCGAATGGAGCCACTACCAGATCCTCCTCGCGCCGCTGCTCGTCCTGCTCTACGTTCGCTTTCTGCGCGACGGCTCGAGCATCGCCCCGTGGTGTGGTCTGATCGTCGCCTTCCTACTCTGCTCGCTCATCTGGGCGCCGTACGGCACCTCGGTCGGCGCTGTGCGAGCGCTCATCTCGTCGAAGAAGGCCCAGACGATCCATGACCTATACGCGATGTGCGCGATTGCGCAGTTCGCCCAGTACATACTCGTCGGCACGGGGCTGCTCTGGTACGCCCGTCGCTGGCGGGCGCCGGTGACCGGCGGGCGAGGGCCACAGCAAGCCGCGGCGCAGCGCCCGCAGGACGCAGCGGGGAGTGTCGATCGTGGCGACGAGGTCGCCGCGCTGGCGCGCTAAGCGTCAGTCGGGATCGGCATCGGCGGCGTTGAGCGTCACCAGGTTCGGCGGGACCGGACTCGCGCACTCGTAGACGAGCTGATAGCCGAACAGCGTCGGACGCACTCGGACGCCGAGCCCGTCGAGCCGGCTCAGCCCCTTGGCCATGCCGGTCTGGCTCCGCAGCAGTTTCTCGACCGGGACACCGGTGGCCGCCCGGCGTACGATCTCAAATCCGGCGTTGGTCAGCCGACGAGAGATGCTCTTGTCGGTGAAGAACCGCATATGGCTCTCGTCGAGGATGCCGCGCTGGTCGTAGTCGAACGTGCCCAGGGCGATCCGCCCTCGTGAATACCAGTGACCGACGTTCGGGACCGAGACGATCAACATCCCGCCGCGAGTGAGCATCGGGCGGATCTGGCCCAGCAGCGCCTCGGGCGCGGTCAGGTGCTCCAGCACGTCGGCGCAGAGCACGATGTCGTACCCACCGCTTCGCTCCAGGCCGGCGGGGAAACCGGCGTCAAGATCGGCTTGCACGAAGCGGTTCACCCGATCGCGGATCCCGGCCATCTCCTCCCGGTCGACGCCGACGACGGTGTGACCCAGTTCCCGGGCCCGTTCGGAGAGCAACCCGCTTCCGCAGCCGAGGTGCAGGATGGTGGAGGGTGGCATCTGCGAGAGCCAGCGGCGGATGATCGGATGCGAGCTCTCCGCCCCGGCCCGCATCGCCGAGGTCTCGTCGACGACGCCGGTGTCGCGGGCGATGAAGCCGAGCTTCCCGAGGCGGTAGCGGGCCACATCGCGGGTCACGTCCCGGGCGTAGCGCAGCCCGTCGACCCGACAGATCTCGTCCCCGTAGAAGGTGGGGATCGGCACTTCCTTGATCCGTTTGCCCGCATCGTGCAGCTGGATGATGATCTGGGTGTCGAAGTTGAACCCGTCGGAGTTCCTCTCGAACGGCACCGCGGCAAGCGCCCGCACGTTGTAGGCGCGATAGCCGGAGTGCCACTCGCTGAGGTCGATACCGAGCATGCGGTTCTCGACCTCGGTGAGGACGCGGTTGCCCACGTACTTGTACACGGGCATGCCGCCCTTGAGCGCGTCCCCCCGCTTCATCATCCGGGAGCCGAACACCGCGTCGCACTCGCCCCGCTCGAGCGGAGCCACGATGTCGCCGAGCGCCTCCGGCGCGTACTGCCCGTCGCCGTGGAGGAGAACGATGATGTCGAGGCCCTCCTCGATCGCCATCTGATAACCGGCCTTCTGATTGCCGCCGTAACCGAGATTGCTCGCATGGCGGATGACGGTCAGCGGCAGGTCATCGGTCACCTGCTGGTACCCCAAGCCGACGAGGTACGTCGAATCGTCGCTTGCGTCGTCGCAGACGAACACCTTCGAGATGCGCGAGCGGAAGTCGCTCGGGATCCGGTCAAGGACGTTGGCCAGGGTCGTCGCCGCGTTGTAGGCGACGACGAGAATCCCGATCTTCGGCGCCGGCCGCGCGACGGATCGGTCGGTCACTGGCTCGGCGTGCGCGCTCGTCATACGCATAACATATTGGCTCTCGCGGTCCGCGCCCGCCCGCACCCCTTGACTAGGCTCGGGACATGACCGACACACCCGCTCTCGTCGAGCCGGCGACGCCACCAGCCGACGTCGGGGACGCACGAGACGAACTGGCGGCACAGTTCCTGCGGGGGGACGGCGTCGAGATCGGGGCGCTGCACCTCCCCACACGGCTGACGCCGGGGACGCAGGCGCGTTACGTGGACCGGATGTCGATCGAAGACCTCCGCGTCCACTACCCCGAACTGGCCGACCTTGACCTCACCCCCGTCGACGTGATCGACGACGGCGAACGACTGAACACCATCGACCCAGAATCAGTCGACTTCATCGTCGCCAACCACTTCCTCGAACACTGCCAAGACCCGATCCGCACGATCGAAACCCACCTCTCCAAACTCCGGCCCGGCGGCACCCTGTTCTACGCCGTCCCTGACAAGCGCTACACGTTTGACTACCAGCGGCCACGCACCACGCTCCAGCACGTCATCGACGACCACGAGCACGGACCCGAACGCTCACGCGCACAGCACTATCTCGAGTGGGCGACGCTCGTCTACAACGGCTCGCAGGCACCGACCGACGAGGAGGCGCGTCTGCGCGCCGCAGAGCTTGAGCGGGAGGACTACTCGATCCATTTTCACGTCTGGACGCAGGCCGACCTTGCCGAGCTGGTGTTCCACATCCACGAACGGCTCGGCACCTTCGAGGTCGAGGCGATCCGTCGGCGCAACATCGAGAACATCGTTGTCCTGCGCAAGCACGGGGAGCGCGGGTTCGGGGCCGATCACGCGGTCATATCCGCGACCCCGTGGGACCAACCGCATGTCCAGAGTCGCACCGCCGTGCCGCTGGCCGCGCTGCGACCGCGTCTTGACGCCGGCGCTGCCGCAGCGGAGTGGTCGCTTGAACCCGACGGGTTGCAGGGCCGGGCTTGGGTGATCTCCACCCATCACCCGGTGTCGGTGCCGCTCGTGCTCGATGGCCCCATCGATTTTCAAGCGCGGGCACAACTGCTGCCTCACGACTGGCGGGACGGGACTGGCGGCGTCGATGCCTGGGCCGCTGTCGAGTGCAGCGACGGTCGCCATGAGGACGTATGGGCCGCGACAGTGTCGCCGGCCGGCGATCCCGGCGGAGTCGCGCTCGATTTCCGGATTCCCGCAGACGCGCTGCAGTTGCGAATCGGGATCTCCAAACGGGGCACCCCGACCGACCGCTCGATCGCGCGACTGGCGATCGTCGAGGCCTATCTCACCGACCCCCGCTCCGACGCCAGTGGCTCTCTCGAGTCACGCTCGGTGGCACCACCGCAAGCACTCCCCGCGCCCGCGGACGGGCCGCTGATCTCCATCCTCTGTCCCGTGCACGACCCGGCGCCGTTCATGCTCGAGGAGGCGATCGCTTCGGTGACCGAGCAGACGTACGCCAACTGGGAGCTGATCCTCTGCGACGACGGGTCGCGTTCGCCCAGCGTGATCGCGATGCTCGATCGGCAGGAGTCAGCGGATCCGCGGATCAAGCTCACACGCCGCGCGACCGCGGGGGGTATCTCGGTCGCGACGAACACGGCGCTCGCGCACGCAGCCGGCGAGTACGTGGCGCTCCTGGACCACGACGACACACTGGATCCCCATGCGCTCGCCCACATCGTGACGCGGCTGCTCGAGGACCCGGCGCTCGACATGGTCTACACCGACGAGGGCGTGCTGACCGACGGCAAGATCACAGCCCACCACCTCAAGCCTGACTGGTCGCCGGAGCTGCTCGAGGTCGCGATGTACACGACCCACTTCGGCGTCTACCGGCGTACCTTGGCGGACGAGCTCGGCGGTTTCTCGTCGACCTTCGACGGGACGCAGGACTACGACTTCGTACTGCGACTGGCGAATCGCACCGACCGGATCGCGCATGTGCCCGAGTTGCTCTACAACTGGCGTGCGCACGCGACCTCGACCGCCGGTGGGGACCAGGCCAAGCCGTACGCGTACACCGCCCAGCCCGGCGCCATCGCGGCCTACCTCGAGCGTCGCGGCATCGAGGCGGAGGTCCAACACGGCGCAGCCCCTGGACTGCACCGGATCGTGCATCGCGTCAGACCGGAGCTCGGCGTGACGATCGCGCTGGCGATCCCCGACCCCAGCGGGCTGTACGAGGCCGCCCGCTCGTGGGCGGGTCAGCCGCACCCGAACTGGCGGGCGATCGTCTCGGCGCCCAGCGACCAATTGCCGCACGTCGTCCAAGCGCTGACCGCCGGCGGCGTCAGCGCAGCCCGGATCACGACGATCGCCAGCGACCCGGCGCTCAGCCCGACGGCGGCGTTGAGCGCGGTGGCCGGCCGGGCGCAGACCGAGCATGTGATGCTGATGCGGTCGCCGCTGCTCGGCCTCAGCCACGATTGGCTCACGCGCCTGCTCGGCTACGCCGAGCGCGACGGGATCGCTGCCGCCGGCCCGATCGTGCTCTCCGAGCTCGGCCGTATCGCGCAGGCCGGGTTCGCCATTCCGGACCGGCTCCCGCTCCCACTCGTGCACGCGGTCGACGGCGCGGCCGCCCCGTCGGCGGCGATGAACGTCACCGCTCTCGATGGAGCGTTGGTGACGGCGACCGCGACCCTGCACGCGCTCGGCGGACTCGATCCCGACGCAGGCTCGTTGGCGCTGATCGACTACTGCGTGCGTGCGGGAGAGGCGCGCGGGGAACGATCCGTGCTGGTCCCCGATGTTCGACTGCGCACGGTGGGGCTCGGCCCGGAGACCAACGACTTACCGCGCCTCTGGGAACTCGGCCGACGGTTCGCGCTCACGCACGAACGCGACCCGTATTACAACCCCAACTACCACCGCGACCGCGGTGATTTCCGCATCCGCAAACCCGTCGCGACGGCGAGCCCGCGATGACCGACGCCCCCACGACGGCATCGTCGGTCGCCGAGGCGCCCGCCGCCGACGGACCGGCGACGCCGATGCCGGATATCGGCGACGCCAGGGTCGAGCTTGCCGAGAGGTTCCTGCACGGCCACGGCCTGGAGATCGGCGCACTCCACTTGCCGACGGTGCTGCCTTCAGGTTCCCGGGCGCGTTACGTGGACCGGATGTCGATCGAAGACCTCCGCGTCCACTACCCCGAACTGGCCGACCTTGACCTCACCCCCGTCGACGTGATCGACGACGGCGAACGACTGAACACCATCGACCCAGAATCAGTCGACTTCATCGTCGCCAACCACTTCCTCGAACACTGCCAAGACCCGATCCGCACGATCGAAACCCACCTCTCCAAACTCCGGCCCGGCGGCACCCTGTTCTACGCCGTCCCTGACAAGCGCTACACGTTTGACTACCAGCGGCCACGCACCACGCTCCAGCACGTCATCGACGACCACGAGCACGGACCCGAACGCTCACGCGCACAGCACTATCTCGAGTGGGTCAGTGCCGGCCTGGTTCCTGGCTTCAGGCCTCAGACCCCGCGAGAGATCGAGGACAAGGCCGCAGAGCTTGAGGCTGAGGACTACTCCGTCCACTTCCACGTCTGGACGCAGGCCGACCTGACGGCGCTGATGTTCCACATCCACGAACGGCTCGGCACCTTCGAGGTCGAAGCGGTACGCCGGCGCAACATCGAGAACATCGTCGTGCTGCGCAAGCACGGAGATCCGCCGGCGCCGGCGATCCCGGCGGAGCCGACTCAAGCGTTGGCCGAGCCGGCGTTGGAGGCTCCGCTGCCCGGGTTGGTGTCGGCGCCTCCCGGACCGGCAGCGCCGACCTCGGCGGCGCCGCGGTCACGCGCCGGATTTCCGCTTGCCGGTCTACGGGCCCGGCTGGACGAGGGGTCGGCCGCGGCGCACTGGTCGATCGACCCTGACGGGATCGACGGCCGGGCGTGGGTGATCGCGACCAGCACGCCGGTGACGGTGCCGCTCAGGCTCGGCGTCCCCCTGACCCTGGAGGCTCGCGTCTGCCTCCTGCCCCACGACTGGCGCGACGGTACCGGGCCGACCGCGATCTGGATCGCCTCGGTCGACAGCGCCGGCCGGCGAACGCGGCTGTGGTCGCACCAGCTGGGCGGCGTCGAGGACTCCTCGGGGGTCGCCGTGCGCTGTGAGGTCCCGGCGATCGCCACCGCACTTGAGATCGGCGGCGAGATGGTTGGGCCGCGGACCGAGCGAACGATCGCCCGGTTCGCGCTCGTGGAGCCCTACCTGACCGGTCCGGGGGCGCCCGGGCCGCCGGCGCCATCACCGCCGCCGCCCGGGCCGCCTCGCGACGGCCCGGTCATCTCCGTGCTCTGCCCCGTCCACGACCCACCGCTGCAGATGCTCAACGAGGCGATCGACTCGGTCGTGGGCCAGACCTATGAGCGGTGGGAGTTGATCCTTTCCGACGACGGCTCCCGAGACCCGGTGATCATCGCCGAGCTCCAGCGACGCGCCGAGATGGATTCCCGGATCACACTCATGCGCCGTTCCGTCGCAGGCGGCATCTCGGTCGCGACCAACGCGGCACTGGAGTCAGCGACCGGTGAGTACGTGGCGCTGCTTGACCACGACGACACGCTCCGCGCAGACGCGCTCGCCCACGTCGCCCGCGCGGTCAACGCCGACCCGAGCCTCGACATGCTCTACAGCGACGAGGACATCGTCCTGGACGGGCGCCCGGTTTGGGTCCACCTCAAGCCAGGTTGGTCGCCCGACACGCTGAACACGAACGGCTACACGTGCCATCTGGGCGTCTACCGCCGTCGGCTGCTCGACGAGATCGGCGGTTTTCGCAGCGAGTTCAACGGATCCCAGGACGTTGACATGATCCTGCGGCTGACCGAACGGACCGAGCGGATCGCGCACATACCCGAGATCCTCTACCACTGGCGGATCCACCCGGACTCGACGGCCGGCGGCGACGCCAAGCCGTACGCGTACGTCGCCGCGCGTCACGCGATTGCCGCCCACCTGGAGCGCACCGGGATCGAGGCTGAGGTCGACTACGGGCCGCCCGGGCTGTACCGCGTCGTCCATCGGGTTGATCGCACCACCACCGTCGCGATCGTGCTCGCGGTCGACGATGAGACCGGCCTCGCTGCCGCGGCCCGATCGTGGATGCAGCAGCCCCACGACGCCTGGCGCGCGGTCGTCGCCGCCCCGGCGGCTCACCGTGACGCCGTCTCGGCGGCGCTCGCCGAGGCGGGCCTCGCCTCGACTCGGTTTGAGGTGGTGGCAGCCGATACGGGCGCCGGTCGTGCCGCTGCCCTGCAGCGGGCCGCGACCGCCGCTGACGCCGATCACCTCCTCCTGCTGGAGACACCTGCCTTGGGGCTCAGCCATGACTGGCTGACGCGGCTGATCGGCTACTCCGGGCAGCCGGGCATCGGCGCCGCGGGACCGATCGTGCTCAGCCGCGACGGCCGCATCGCGCACGCGGGCGTCGCCATCCCCGACGGCATCCCGCTACCGCTGTTGCACGGGATGCGCTCCTCGATGGACGAGCACTTCGGCTATGGCACTTCGGTCTACGACGTCCGCGCCGTCGACGGCGCGCTGATGACCAAGCGCTCCGTTTTTCACCGTCTGGGAGGCCTTGACGCGGCTACCGGGCCGCTGGCGCTGACCGACTACAGCATCCGCACGGAAGAGCGGCTGGCCCAGCGCTCAGTCACGATCGGCGACGTGCGCCTGCAGCATACGGCGGAGGATCGCTCCACGAACGACCTGCCGCTGATGCGCCAGATGGCCGCGCGTTGGACCGCCGCCGGCGACCCGTACTACAACCCCAGCCTGCGCACCGATCGCGGCGACTTCGCTCGCCGCTGACGCTCACGCGTCCTCGACACGCCCGACAGCGCCAGCTTCAGCGCGTGAACGCGTCGGCCATGGCGCGCGGGGCCCGCGCGAGCAGCGCCCGCGTCGCCGGACCCTCTGTCGGCCGGATCGCCGGCAGGCACGTCGAGCCGGGACGCTCGGAGCGGCGAGCGAGCACCTGTGCGAGCAACTGCCCGCGCCATCCCCGCTCGGCGATCCGGCACATCAGGTCGTAGTCCTCGAATCCATCGAGCGCCGGGGTCGACGCAAAGCCACCGAGCGCCCGCAACGAGCGAGCGCGGATCAAGTACGGCGACTGGACGATGTTCCCGGAGCGCAGCCGGTCCGGCTGCCAGGAGAACTCATTCAGCAAACGGTCGCCCCCCGCCCGCACAAACCACTCGCTGTCGCTTGCCACCTCGATCATCGGGTACGCGAGCGCGACGACGTCGTCCATCGAGGCGAGCGTGTCGGCCAGCCGCTGGATGCAATGCGGGTACAACCAGGCACCGGGATCAAGGATCAGGACAGAGTCCGACCGTGCCAGGTCCACCGCGATGTTGCGGGCCGCCCCGCGTTCTTCGGTGCCGCGCGCAGAGACCAGGATGCCCGGGACCCGCGGGTGATCACGCAACCAGCCGTCGACGGCCGACGCGGATCCGTCGGTTGAGCCCAGGTCGACGATCACGAGCTCGAGATCCGACAGCCAACTCCCGGCGACGGCGTCCAAGGTGGGACGCGCTCTCGATTCGTCGTCGCGCAGGGTCACGACGACGCTCACCCGCGGCCCGCGTTGTGCGTTCCACGCCGGCGTCCTCACCAGCAGTTCGGTGTCGGGACCGGTGACCAGCTCACGGCGCAGCGATGCGGTCTGCCGGCGCATCTGAATGAGCTCCTCACGGACCTCGACCAACTCGGCGTGCGCGTCATCGAAGCGACGCTCCAGCTCGACCGCCGCGAACAGCTCACCGCGATCGCCGTCGTCCCGCTGCTCGCGGTCCGTCCGATCGTCCATGATCGACGTGCGTCCACTGAGCTTGACGCCCGCGTGCAACGGGCGCCCCAGGATCTCAATCACCGCCGCGCGGAAAATGGAGGCGGGCAACGCGAACGGAATCCATGAATGAAGCCGCTCGTAGGCGCCGGCGCGGATCGTTCGGAGGCGCTCCTCGTCGTGCAGCAACGCGTCCGCCACGTACGGCAACGAGTCGCCGGAGGCGACCAGCAGGTGCTTGCCGGGCTCCAGCGCGCCGATGCCACTCGAGTGCTCGGAGACGACCACGGCGCCGGCGTGAATCGCGTCGAGTGCCCGCAGCCATTCGAACTCGGCGTCATCGTCGTGATGAAGGTTGATCATCACCTTGGTCTGGCCCAGCAGCGCCTGGCGCCCCTCGCCCAGGAACGATGGACTGGGGTGCCCGTCCAGACCCTCGGGTGCCAGGTGCAGCAGACAGTTGTGGCGCGACAGGACCGCTCCATACTGCGCCAAGCGGTCGGCCCGCCGCGAGCTGTGGGTGCCGACGAACATCACATCGATCGGGCGCGGGCGATCCGGGTCATAGCTGTCACGCAGCCGCGAGTAGCCCGGCTTCAAGGTCCGTGCGGCGACGCCCAGCCGGCGCATCGCTGCGACCGAGCGCACGTCAGGGTCGAACACGGCGCCGGCCAGCCTCAGCAGCGCTACGTGGTCGTCGTCGACGATCGCCTCCGGACGCTCCGCCGCCAGGAAGATCGTCCGCCGCAGGACCGCGTCGTCAGGCAATGCCTGGACGCCTTCCCGTTCGACGAACGCGCGAGGATCCACCAGCACGTACACGAGATCTGACCGTGCCGCCGGAAACCCGGCGAAGCTCGACGACGAAGGAATCCCCTGCAGCTCCAGCTCATATCGGAGCGTCTCGACGAACTCGAGCAGCGGCTGGGGCTGCTGCGGTGAGGCAACGAACACGAGGTCTGGCACGGCCGCGATCGTAGCGGCCACCCCGTGAGACGCTGCCGCAGCGGTAGCCTGTGGCCCCGTGACCACCGACTACGCCGGCACCAAGGCCGGGATCTCCGAACGTTTCGCCCCGGACCAGGATCGCGGGCGCCTGATTGAGGTCGAGCACGTCGCCCGATACCGCTGGGCGGCTCAGGCGGCGGCTGGGCGGACGGTGCTCGACGCCGGCTGCGGCACGGCGTACGGCAGTGCGCTTCTCGCCGCCGGCGGCGCCGCCGAGGTCGTGGGTGTCGACATCGCCGAGTCGGTACTCAAGGTGATGGCGCCGCGGATGCCCGAGAGCGTCAGCCTCGAGGTCGGCGACCTGCGGCGGCTGAGGTATGCCGACGACCGGTTCGACCTGATCGTCTGCTTTGAGGTGATCGAGCACTTCGACGAGCCGCTGGTGGTGCTCGACGAGCTCGTGCGGGTGCTCGCGCCCGGGGGCGTGCTCCTGATCTCTTCACCAAATCGGGGCGTCTACCCGGACGGGAACCCGCACCACTTCCACGAGTTCACGCCCGACGAACTGCTCGAGGCGGTCAGACAGCGGCTGGCCAACGTCCGCCTCGTTCGCCAGCACGACTACATGGTCTCGGCGCTGTTGTCAGACGCTGACTTTGCGCAGGACTCGTCAGAGCCGCTCAGCGAGGTCGAGCTGCGCAAACTCGTCGCCGGCGAGCCCGGGGACGAGCTCTACACCGTCGCGATCGCCAGCAGCGGGACGCTGCCGGAGCTGCATCAGCTGGCGGCGTTGACCGGGCCGTTCGAGCTCAAGGAGTGGATCGACGCCGCCGCGACGCAGACCGAGGCGATCAGGGTCAAGGACCGCACGATCAGCGACCTGCAGCAGCGGATCGGTGAACGTGACCGAATCGCGCGACTGTTGACCGACGCCGAGCAGCGGTTGGCCGGTATCCCGGATCTCCACCAACGGATCGCCGATCTCGAACGTGAGCTGCACGCCGAGCGCACCGCGCACCAGGCAACCCGTGACCATGCCGAACACCTCGATGCGCGACTGATGCGCTCCGAGCGCGTCCTGCGTGAGGTGTTCGGCTCGCCGAGCTGGCAGATGACCAAGCCGCTGCGGTACGCCAAGCGCCGGCTGAAGAGCTGACGGCGCCACCGCCGTGACGGTCGACTGCTGAGGGCTCCGCGCCCCGGATGATGAACGACTACCTGTCAACCGGCACCGGCGGGCGGCGCGGGTGGCGCGCGCAGCTGACCGGGCTCCCGGAGCGTCTGTGGCTGACCTATAAGCATCGCGGGCCACGCCAGCTCGCCTACCGGGCGCTCACGTTCCCGCTGCGCTTCACCCCGTTGGAGCCGCTGCTTCGGCTCAACCCGAACTCGCCTGACCGCACCGCCTATGCACGGCGCTGGTACCGCCGGCATGGCCGCCCGGTCACGGTCGTCATCCCGAGCTACCGAGACGCCGAGCTGGTCGCCCAACTCGTGCGCCGGATCCGGCGTACCACACCTCGCCGGCGCGTCCGGATCGTCGTCGCCGACGATGCCTCGGGGCCCGAGCATCTGGCCGCGCTGGGCCAGATCCCCGGGATCCGGATCGTCCCCGCCGCCCACAACGGCGGGTTCGCGGCCAATGTCAATCGGGGCCTGCGGGCCGCTCACCCGCAGCACGACGTCGTCCTGCTGAACTCCGACACGATCCCTCGCCGTGGGTGGCTGGCGGCGCTGCAGTACGCGTCGCAGACCGAGCCGGGGATCGGGATCGTCGGCGCCAAGCTGCTGTACCCCGACGGCCGGATTCAGTACGCCGGCACGGTTCGCAACCTCGGCGCCCCGGAGTGGTTCGACCACCGCTACCGCTTCCAGCCCGCCGACTTCGGACCGGCTCAGGTCGCCGGGCCGACGGTCGCCGCGACCGGGGCCTGCATGTACATCACCCGCGCTGCGCTGGACGCGGTCGGTGAGTTCGACGAGCGCTATCCGATGGCGTTCGAGGACGTCGACTACTGCCTGCGCGCCTGGGAGGCCGGGTTCGAGGTCCGCTACGCGCCGACCGCGCAGCTAGTCCACCTGGAGTCCGTCACCCGCGGAACCCAGCAGGGAGAGCGCGAGCTCGTGTCGCAGGCAGCGTTCTGGTCACGTTGGTCGGCGGCGCTGGACCAGCGAAACGTGCGGACGTCCGACGGACGACTGCGGGTGGTGTACGTGACCGAGGGGACCGGCGTCGGCGGCGGGCACCGCGTGATCTTCGAGCATCTCAACGGGCTTGCCGACAAGGGCCACGACGTATCGCTGTGGACGCTCGGCGACCGGCCGACATGGTTCGAGCTGGATTGTCCGGTGCGTTCGTTCGCAACCTACGAGGAGCTGGGAGCCGCCTTGGCGCCGGTGCAGGCGATCAAGGTCGCCACCTGGTGGGCGACCTCCGAGATCGTCTGGCGTGCGAGCGTCCTCCACGGGATCCCGGTCTACTTCGTCCAGGACATCGAGACCAGCTACTACTCGGCCAGCGCGGCGATGCGCAGTCGTGTGCTCGCCGCCTATCGGCCGGAGTTCCATTACATGACGACCTCATCCTGGAACATCGAGCGTCTGCGGGAGCTCGGCCTGGACGGGGTCGTGATCTCCCCCGGCCTCGACCTCGACCGCTTCCGGCCGCTCGATCGTGACCGACGCCGGGACATGGTGCTGGCGCTCGGTCGCTCCGAGCCGCTCAAGAATCTGCCGCTCACGATCGCGGCCTGGCGCGCGCTGCCCGAGCCGCGGCCGGAGCTGTGCCTGTTCGGCGTCGAGCCTGAGCTTGCGCCCGCCGACGTCGGGGTCCGCTATGTCACCGCCCCGTCCGACGCCGAGGTCAACGAACTGTTCAATCGGGCGACGGCGTTCGTGCAGACGTCGGTGCACGAGGGGTTCTGCCTGCCGGTGCTCGAGTCGATGGCGACCGGCGGGGCGGTGGTCTGCACCGACGCCCACGGCAACCGTGACTTCTGTGTCGACGGCGAGAACTGCCTGATGGTTGCCTCCGAGCCGTCGGCGGTCGCCGACGGCGTGGCGAGGGTTCTCGCCGACTCCGGCCTGCGCGCCCGGCTCGGAGTCGCCGGGATCAGGACCGCCCAACGCTACGACTGGCCGGTCAGGATCGACGCGCTCGAGCGGTTCCTCGAGGATGTCGCCCGGCCGGCCGCGAGTCCGTCGCAGGCGCGCCGAGCCCCGATCGCCTAGAGGTCTTCGGCGACCCGCGGTGCGGTGCGGTTGAACACGACAAAGCCGGCCACGAACGTCGCCACCACGATGCCGATCGGGATCAGCAGCCGGATCTCACCACCGATGAAGTAGGCGGCGCCCGGCTGCGCGTGCGTGATCATCGCGTGCCGGAACTGCTGGAAGATGTCCGTCAACGGATTCAGCATGTAGAGGTGGATCCAGCTCTCGCTGATCCCGTGCTCGGCGAAGTACTCCTGGACCAGCTGAATCGGGACGAGCACCGCCGAGGCGTAGAACGTGATCTGGTTGACGACCTCCCAGATCGGCGACAGGTCCCGGAAATAGACGAATCCGGCCGACAGCAACATCGCCAGGCCGGTGCAGAAGACGACCAGCATCCCGATGATCGGGAAGATCTGGAGCCAGCTGAGCATCGGCCGCACGCCCTGGATCAGCCCGAAGATGAGCACGACGGTGAGGTTCAGGCAGAGATTGAAGATCGCCAGCAACACGTAGGAGGCCGGGATCACCATCCGCGGGAACTGGATCTTGCGGACCAGCACCTCGTTGTCGACGACGCTGCGGATCGATCCCATCGTCGATTCGGCGAAGAACGTGAACAGCACGATGACGCCGAGCAACTGGGTGCCGTAGTACTGCCCGGCGGGCCCGACCAGGCTGACCTTCGCGAACTTGGTGAAGAACACGTAGAGGACGGCAAACAGCATCAGCGGCCGGATCAGCTGCCACAGGTAACCGAGCGCCGATCCGAAGAACCGCAGCTTCCACTGGGTCACTGCGAGGTTGAACGTCAGGTGCCAGAACCGCCCCCAGTCGTCGGTCAGCGCCTTCGGTCCCTGGATCGGTCGACCGAGCTCCTCGTAGGGGACCGGCGTCGCCGGTGGCTCGAACGGGATCAGGTCGGTCGACGAGACGCTCACGTGACCCCCCGGGGGAGCGTCGGCGTGGCCCGCTCCAGGCCGGTGTCGACCGGCAGGTCGATCGTCCCGCCGAGTGAGTCGGGACCGGAGACGACGAACGAGAACCGGCCCTCGAACCGACCGATCACGTCGAGCCCCGTCCCCTGATGCGCGACCGTGAACACCGGCGAATAGCGACCAGGGGCGAGCACGTTCTCGAACTGGAACGAGATCACGATCTCTTCGCCGGCCCGGAAGTCACCGAGATATTCGTGCTGCTTCCAGGTGGTTGCGACCACCACCGCCTCATGCCGTTCGTTGTGGATGTGGACCGACACGTTCGGGTTGTCGACGTCGACCATGAACAGCACGCGGACCTTCAAGCTGACGCGCTGGTGCTGGGGCAGGGCGGGCAGCCGCTCGCCCGTGTCGGACTCGACCCAGGCGTCGAGCACGCGGGCGTCCCCGTCGCCGACATCGAGGTCATCGAGCGGCTTGTCAGGCGTCGGGTCCCGGCCGAAGTTGAGCTCGAGATAGCGCGTGGAGACCTCCTCGGTGTCCCCGATGTAGACCATCTCGCCCCGTTCGAGCAGCATCGCCCGGTGACAGAACCGCTGCATCGACACCATGTCATGGGTGACGAACACGATCGTCCGGCCCTCGTCGCGCATCTTGTTGAACTGGTCGAAGCACTTCTGCTGAAACGAGGCGTCGCCGACGGCCAGCACCTCATCGATCAACAGGATCTCGGCGTCGACCTGGATCGCGACCGAGAACGCCAATCGGATGTGCATCCCCGATGAGTAGTTCTTCAGCTTGAGGTCCTGGAACTCGCGCAGCTCGGCGAAGTCGATCACGGCCTCGTAGCGTTTGCGCGCCTCGCGCGGCGAAAGCCCGAGCATGATTCCGTTCATGACGACGTTGTCCCGAGCCGCCATGTCGCCGTTGAAGCCGATCCCGAGCTCGATCAGGGTCGACATCCGCCCCCGCGCCCAGATCTCACCGTCGTTCTGGTAGATCCCGGCGATGCACTTCAGCAGCGTGCTCTTGCCGCTGCCGTTGCGCCCGCAGATGCCGAAGAACTCGCCTCGCTTGACGTCGAAGGTGACGTCCTTGAGCGCCTCGAAGGACTGGTGGCCGATCTTGCGACGCGGATGCAGCACGCGCTCCTTGAGCGTGTGGCGGCGTTCGTCGGGTACGCGGAACGTCTTCGAGACCGAACGCGCAGCGATTGCGGGCAAGCGGCCGTGGCCCACACCTGAGGCTGGCATGGACGAGAGGGTAGCCGAGCGGTCGGTGCCCCTCGGCGACCGGACCGTCCGTTGCAGAAGCATCATCGGAGGTCCTTAACGGCCCCGCCGCGGCGAAGTTGCTCGCTCGGGCGATCAACCGAAGAACGACGTGAACAGCAGCAACTGCGAGGCGTAGTTGAACGCCAGCACCAAGCCGAGCAGCACGGCTCCCGCCGCGACCGCCCGTCTCGGTCCGAACGCGTGCAGTGCGCCGACCACCATCGCGGACACGGCCGAGAGCGCGGGAAAGACGTAGCGCCCCATCTCTGCCACCACCCCCCGCTGGGTCGAGGTGTAGAACGCGGCGGCGTACCCGGCGATCACCAGCACCGGTGTCGCCACCACGATCACCACCTCGGGCCACCGTCGCGCCAGCCACGCGCGATACCTGACGAACGCGATCACCGCCAGGACCACGGTGACCCCGATCGCCACCTCGAGCACCACGTAGACCCACGATCCGAACTGGACGTCGACCCACCCGAACGAGGCCCACGCGCGCTCGACGAGCACCACCTTGAACACCGAGGTGCCGGTCGGGAAATGGGCGTGCATGAACGGCAGCCGCGGGAAGACCTCCTCCCACAGATACGTGAGGTACGAGGTGGGATGGTGGATCACCGCGCTGATCGTCCCTCCGGCGGTCGTCACGGACGCCTGCGCGCCGGCGGGCCGTGGCGCCGCCAGCGCCCCACTGAGTGCGGTCACGACCCCATAGACGACGGCGAACACGACGACCAGCGCCCCGACCGCACGCGCGGCGGCCGCCGGTCGCGCACGCCACTTCGCGCGGTCGCGCCACAGCACGACAAGGACCGCGAACACGGCGATCGGGTACAGATCGAACCCGGACGGCTTGAAGTAGGGCAGCAGGCCGAGGACCACGCCGAGCCCCGCCACCGTCGGCCATTCGAACCCGCGTCGGACCAGCCTGACCGTGAGCCAGACGGCCGCCGCCGCGGCGGCGTCGACGCCGATGTCGTTGTTGACCGCGCCCGACAGGAACCCGTACATCGGCTGAAAACCGACCAGCAGGCCGGCGAGCGTCGCCGGCCATTGCCGGGCCGGGACGAGCTCTCGCAGGAGCGCGAACGTGAACACCGCCGCGAGCGCCCCGATCAGCGCCGAGACGATCCGCATCCAGCCCAGCTCGGTGAACACCGACCCCCGGGGCGCGACCAGGTAACCCGGCGCGTCGAGCAGGTAGTAGAGCGGACCGTAGCCGGACATCGTGGTGAACCCGCCGCCGTCGTCGGTCCGGTTCGAGCTCGCACGGACGATCCGTCGGTAGGTGGCGACGTCGGCGGGCAGCCACGGGGCGCGTGAATCCTGCACCTGGTGGTCGGTGAAGATCGCGGCGCCCAACAGCCCGTTCTGCTCCGACGTCGACCAGCGCAGCCTCGTTGATTCGGGATACGGCGTCGGCTGCTGCCCGCGCTCCACCAATGACTGCACGTAGGCGAACTGGTCGACCTCGTCCGGAGCCTGGAACGCCGGGGTGACGAGCGACCAGCCGATCATGTTGAGCGCCACCAGGACGTACAACCACAGGGCCAGGCGGCGACCGCTCCCGCCGACCGCGACGGCAAGCAGGCGGACCGACAAAAACCACAGGATCGGCACCAGGCCGAGGAGCACGAATCCGAACAGCCACGGGCGAGCGAACCCGGGCGCGAACGTGGCCGCACGGTCGAACATCTGCGTGGCCCGGGCCAGGTAGCTGCGCTGCGCGCCGGCCGGCGGCAGGTACCAGACCGCCAGCCGCGCCAGCTGCCGCTTGCCATTCACGGTCAGCGGCGGCTGCACGCCGACCAACGTTGGCGTGACCCCGTAGGCGATCGCTTTCGCGGCGGTCACGCACAACGTCGCGGGCACACTTGACGGCCGGGAGGGCGTTCGTGGGATCGAAAACGCGACGCGCGTGACGGCGGACGCGAGGCCGGTCACCGGGGCGCGGACCGAGCGATAGACCCGCCCGCCGGCGCGCAGAGTCATCGTCATCCGTGGCAGCGCCGGCGCCCCGGTCGTGGCCTCGAGTCCGATCCGGGCCGTCCCGGCGGGCAGGTTCAGGCCGCGGGCGCAGGTCTTCGCCCCCGCCGCGATGGGTGCCGTGACCGAGAGGGCGTTGACGCTGTCGGTCCCCGTGTAGTAGCTCCGGGGTACCAGGCACCAGACGAGCGTCAGCACCGCGAGCGGTATCGCGATGACCGCCGCCCATCCCCACACCCGTCGCTCGCCGGCGAACAGCACGCCGAGCGGGCGCGACAGCCTGGCGCGGTCGGTCACCGCGCGTCAGTGATCCACGCGCGATTCTGAGTCGCGCCGAAGACCGATGATCGAGAGCAGGAACGACGTGAAGAACACCTGCACCCCGATGATCACCAACGTTGCGCTGACCAACGCCAGACGCTCCTGGCCGAGCGCGCCGAACCCGTCGATGATCCATCCGATCACGACGATCGCGCCGATCACGACGCCCGCGAGGATGATCGCGCCACCTGCGATCAGGCCGTGCTCCAAGCCGATCCGCTCCCGGAGCGCGTCGAACCAGCGGTCGTGCTCGTTGAGGTAATACGCCCCGTACGCGTGCGCGCACGCCCCGAGGGCGAGGATCTGCACGCCGACGATCAACGCCAGCGAGCCGGCGATCTGCGTGTGGATGTCCCACAACCGGCCGAGCAGGTGGATGTTCGATAGGACCAGCGCCTCGGCCAGGATGCCGAGGACGCACAGCACCGCGCCCGGAACGATGAACAGGTAGAAGGGGCTATGCAGCAGCAGGAACCGGAGATGTCGCCAGCCGTCGCGGAAGCTCGAGAGCTTCGACTCGCCGCCGCGGGGGGCATAGCGGATCGGCACCTCCTCGATCACCAGGCCCTCCTTCGAAGCCCGCACGACCATCTCGGACGCGAACTCCATGCCGGTCGTCCGCAGTGCCAACTGCGGCAGGACCGTGCGGCGCAGGGCGCGCATGCCGCAGTGAGCGTCGCGCACGCCGGTGCGGAAGAACACGTTGAGGATCCCGCTGAGCAACGGGTTGCCGATGTAACGGTGCAGCCAGGGCATCGCGCCGGGCTCGATGTTGTCCATCCGGTCGCCCATCACCAGGTCGGCGCCCGCCTGCAACCGCTCGACGAACCGCGGGATGTCGTTGAAGTCGTAGGTCAGGTCCGCATCGGCCATCACGACGTACTCACCCCGGGCCTGGGCGAGACCCGCCAGGTAGGCGCTGCCGTAGCCGCGCCGTGGCTCATGGATCACGGTCGCCCCCGCCTCGGCGGCGAGCTTGGCGCTGAGATCGTCGGAATCGTTGTCGACGACGATCACCTCGCCGGCGAGCCGGCTGACGACGAGCGCCTCGCGCGCCGCCGTCACGCACGCCGTGATGTTCTCCTCCTCGTTCAGGCACGGGATCAGCACCGAGACGGTCAGGCACTCGGCGTCCACGGGCTCGAGGGCCTCGCTGACCGCGAGACCCGCCGCGCTCTGTCGTACGTCTGAACGACTTAAGTTCATTCCCAAAATTCCGGCAGTGCGCTCATCCGGCGCTTGAGCCTCAGCGGTATCCGCGGATGGTTGGCCCCGCAGATCAGGCCGAGCATCTTGGCGGACTCGTAGACCGCAGCGTAGGGGATCCATCGGCGTTGCCCGGTCGTCCACAGCCAGCGCGTCTCACCGGTGGCGTAGGAGACGGCGGCTCTGGCCAGGGCGCGCGTCGAATGATCG
Organism: uncultured Solirubrobacteraceae bacterium; assembly: GCA_963743985.1. Taxonomy (GTDB): domain Bacteria; phylum Actinomycetota; class Thermoleophilia; order Solirubrobacterales; family Solirubrobacteraceae; genus Palsa-465. The sequence goes on from CAVUSD010000002.1 coordinate 97,884, forward strand.
GCGCCCGCCATGTACGCCCGGCTGGAGGAGGCACCGGAGTCGAAGAACCGCCGGAACGCTCCGGCCAGCGTGTAATTGTGGGAGTGGCGAACGGCCGCGTTCGGTTCGTACACGACCGTATAGCCGTCGAGCAGCACCCGGCGGCTCCATTCCTGATCCTCGCTCATGATGATGTCCTCGACAAACGGATACCGCAGCCAGATGTTGCGCGGCATCGCCGAGTTGACGTTGGAGAACAGCGTCGTGTCCATGCTCACGCCGTGCGTCGCCGACAGCGCCTGACGACGCGCCCGGGGGCCGTACAGGAAATCGAGGAAGAACAGCTCCGGCGGGGTCGCGCCCTCGTGGGCCAGTTGCCGCCCGTAGACGCCGGCGGTCATCGGGTCCCGCGCCAGCGGCGCCGTCAGCCGCGCCAGCCACTGCTGATCGACCGGGTAGGCGTCCTGGCTGATGAACACGAGGATCTCGCCGGACGAGAGCCGCGCGCCGAGGTTGCGCGCCGCCCCGTGATTGAACTCGTGGGGAGCGATCTCGTGGACGAGCGCTCCGCGGGCCTGCGCGAGCGCGACGCTGTCATCGGTGGAGCCGGAGTCGACGACGACGATCTCGACCGGACGATCGAGTTGCTGCGCCCGGATCGCGTCGAGACAGCGAACGATGTCCTGCCCCCCGTCCTTGACAGGGATGACGACCGACAGCACCGGACGTCTACTTCTCGGCGACGAGATAGATGCCGTCCCCACCCGCGATGCGACCGGTCAGCCAGGACACCGGATAGAGCCCGGCGCCGGCGGCCAGCAACAGCGTGTGGCGACGGCCGACGATCGGGCCGCCTCCCGCCGCGAACCACAGGCTCAGCGGCAGCCCCACCCCCAACGCATACCGGCGGGTGCGCGACCGTCGAAAGCCCGTCCGGCGCGCCGCCAGGTGCAGTGACTTCGGCGAGAAGTGGGTGAGGTGCCGCGGCACCTCGAGCGGCATCCAGTTGATGCCGAACCACCGTCGCAGCCGCGAGTCCCAGTTGGGAACCGCGACGATCAGGCTGCCGCCGTCGCGCAGCAGCCGGTGGGCATGGGCAAACGCCCCGACCGGATCGTGCAGGTGCTCGAGCGCGTGGTTCATCACCACCAGATCGAAGCTCGCCTCCGGCAGCGGCGCGGTATCGATCGTGCCGACGTGAGCCTCGACCCCGAGCTCGCGGGCGGCCTGCACCGCGTTCTCGGAAATGTCCAGGCCGGTCGCCGTCCAGCCGGCCTCGGCGAACCGCAACAAAAGGTCGCCGCGCCCGCAACCGACGTCCAGCATCGACCCGGCGCCCCGGCGACGAAACGACCCCCAGGGCGGCAACGACGCGCGAACGCGTGCCGTCAGATCGCGGACCAGTCGCAGCGCCCGGTGTGGATGGCGCCAGGATTGATATTCGCTCGGGTAGTAGGCCTCGAGCTCTTCGGCGGACGGCTCCGGATAGGTGACGGCGAGTCGGCAGTCGGGACAGTCGTGCAACTCGAACGCCTCACCCCGCCCGAACCACTTGTCCCGCGCGACCAGCGCGACGTCCGGAAGCTCGCGCCCGCAGACTGGGCACACGCAGGGGGAGCCGTCCATCGGCGGGCATGTTGTCACAACGGTTCGCGGCGACCCCACGGGTGACGCCGGATCGGATCGGTAGGCTCGCCGGCATGACGAAGCCGGACTCGGTCCAGGCCGCGCCCGGGGATCCGCTGCAACCGCACAAGCCCAAGCGCCTGCGCTGGCTGGCGGGCGTGCTCGGGCCGGTAGTGGTGGTCGGGGCGCTCGTGTACGTGTTGCTGACGCACGGCCACGAGATCGGCCACGCGATCTCCCAGGTGTCGGCGGGAACGCTCGTGATCGTCACCGCGCTGTCGCTGCTGACGCTGTTGGCCCGCAGCGAGGTGGTGCTCGGCTGCATGAGCGCGATGCCGCGGCGGCCCGGTCGGGCGGACATCTATGCATCCAGCTCGCTGGCGTTCCTGCTCAGCACGATCAACCACTACATCGGCGCGATCGTCCGGGCGGCGGTGCTCAAGCGGCTTGATCCGGTCAACGCACCCACGATCCCGCAGATGATGGTGATCGACGGCTGCACCACCCTGATCGAGGGGCTGCTCGCCGGAACGCTGCTGATCGTCTGCGCGGGGACACTGAACCTGAGCTGGTGGGAGCCGGTGCTGGCGGTGCTGGCCTTGATCGCGGCGGTCGCCGTCGCGATCTACGGGCGCCGACGGTTCGCCCACCTGGCGATCTTCGACGGGCTGAGGATCCTCGAGCACTCGCGCTACCGGCTGGTCGTCCTGGGGCTCACCGTCGTCGTGTTCGCCTGCCAGATCGGTCGCACCTTGATCGTGCTGAACGCCGTCGGACTCCACGCCAATCTGCTGCAGGCGGTGGCGACGTTCATCACCGGCGGCGTGTTGTCGAACCTGCTCGCCGGCCCGGGTGGAGCCACCGCCGCCGCCCCGGTCGTGATCTTCGGTCACGACAGCGTCGCGACCGCCACCGCCGCGGGCCTGATCCTCGCCGGCGTCGCCCTGCTCGCGGCCGTCATCTACGCGTGCGTGGGCGGCGCGATCGCGCTGTGGCGGACGCGGCACACGCCGCGGGCCGCGGTCCCCGGGCCGCGGGCGTCCGGAGCGACCCCGGACCCGCCGGCCGGCTGACCTCGCCCGCGATCGCCTCGCTACCTATCGGCGACCAGATAGACGGCGTCGCCCCCGGTCACTCGACCGCTCAGCCACGACACCGGATACAGCGCCGCGCCGGCCGCGAGCAGCGCCATCTGGCGCCGCCCGGTGAGCGTTCCGCCGCCCGCCGCGAACCACAGGCTCAGCGGCAGCCCGATACCGGTCGGGTAGTTCCGGGTGCGGCTATTCGAGAAGCCGGCCCGGCGCGCGGCCCGGTGCAATGCCGTCGGCGAGAAGTGGGTGAGATGACGCGGGACATCGAGCGGCGTCCAATCGGCCCCGAACCGCCGTCGCTGCCAGGAGTCCCAGTTCGGCACCGCGACGATCAGCCTGCCTCCGTCGCGCAGCAGTCGGTGGGCGTGGGCCAGCGCGCCCGCCGGGTCGGGCATGTGCTCCAGCGAGTGGCTCATGATCACGAGGTCAAAGCTGCCGTCCTCGAATGGCGCCGTCTCGATCGTGCCGACATGGGCGTCGACCCCCACCTCGCGGGCCGCCTGCACCGCCGCCGGGGAGATGTCAAGACCGCTGGCGCGCCACCCGGCGCGCGCGAAGTTCGAGGCCAGATCCCCCCGTCCGCAGCCGACGTCGAGCAGCGACCCGGCGCCGCGGTGGCGCAGCGCTCCGTACGGGGGGAGCATCGCTCGCACCGTGGCGGTGACCCCGCGCAGCGCCCGGAGCGCCGGATTCGGCCGCTGCCACGCGTCGTACTGCTCCGGGTAGTACGCGGCCGTCTCGTCGCCTGCAGGTGCCGGGTACGTCACCGCCAGCCGACAGTCCGGACACTCGCGCAGCTCGAACGCACCGCCCAGACCGAACCAGCGGTCACGGGCGATCAGCGCCACGGTCTCGAGCTCCCGGTCACAGACCGGGCAGCGGCAGGGCTGGCCGTTCATCGCCGCGATCTTGCCAGACCGCCGAATCCGCGATACGCGAGGTGCATCCGCGCCGACCGCGTCCACCCGGCCGCCGCCGGGCTGAGGGCCACGGAGGTCCGGTCGCCATCGCGCTCGCGTCGCATCGCCCGCCATTGCCGTAGCCCGGTCAGACGTCCCTGTAACGGCGCGAGCGTCCGGTCTGCCAGCGCCGCGTAGGCGATGTACGCCCCGTCGTAGAGCAGCACCCCGGGCAGCGCCCGCCGCAGCTGCGCCCCGGTCGCGTTGCGGGCCAACAGCCACACCCGGTTGCGCCCGACGAGTCGATACTTGAAGCTCGACCCCTCCCCCGAGCTGGCCGAGCCACGATGCAGCGCGACGGCGGCCGGCTCGTACACCGCCGTCCAGCCGGCGGCGGCAGCCCGCCACGCCAGGTCGACGTCCTCGAGATAGGCGAAGAAGCGCTCGTCGAAGCCGCCGAGGCGGTCGAGCATCACCGATCGGTACAGGGCGAAGCAGCCGGTCGCGCCGAACACGTCGCCGCCATCGGCCGCCTCCGCCACGGGGCGGCCGGCGAACCGCTCCACCGCCACGCCGAGCGAATCGACCGCGATCCCGGCGGAGTTGACCACGTCCGGTGCCGCTTCGAACCGCACCTGTCCGGCGACCGATCCGATCCGCGGGTCGCGTTCACCGGCGCGCAGCGCGACGGCGAGCGCGTCCTCGTGCAGGCGGGCATCGTCGTTGAGCAACGCGACCCACCGACCGCGGGCGACCGCGATCGCACGGTTGACGGCACCGGCGAACCCGATGTTCGCGCCCGGTTCGATCAGGCGCGCGTCCGGCGCAGACCGCCGGACGAGATCGCCCAACCCGCCGTTGTCGACGACGATCACCTCCGCGCCTCCGGGCACGCGGGCCGCCGCGGCGACCGCCGACTGCAGGGCGATGATCAGCGGTTCGCGCTGACGAAAGGCGACGATCACGACCGAGATCGCACAGCCGTCGTCGCGCGCGGTCACCGCCGACCCTCCAGCGACAACCGCTCGGCGACCGCATTCGGTAGCCGCGAGGCGTGCGCTCCGAGCACCGTCCCGGCGGCGCGAGCGCCGTGGTGCACGGTGGCGCGGGCAAACGTCGCGGTCGCGACCCATGAGCTACCGCGAGCCGGGGACCGAGCGCGCACCCAACGGACGTCGGCGGCGACGTTGCCGCGCAGGCTCCACCCGGCGGACCGCACCGTCGCGGCCGGCACCTCGCCGTAGATCCGCTGGACCGCACGGGCCTCGTCGAAACTGCGTCTGAGCCACTGTGACGGCGAGTACTCGTGCGAGTGGATCACCGCGGCGTCGGACATGTACACCTTGGCGTATCCGGCGCGCAGCATGTCCTGAGCCAGCAGGTGATCCTCGGCATAGGCGACGTCGCGAAACGGCACGCGCTCCCATGCCGCCCGGGAGACACAGCCGTTGGCGTCGGTGAAGAAGCCGAGGTGGCCGAGAAAGCTGCTCGCCGGGAGATCGCGCTGCTCGGGCGCGAGCGCGTCGATCCGGGGACGGCCGTCGTCGGCGAACGACCGAAACCAGGCGGTCAGCTCGCGCGCGACGCTCGGGCTGGCGTCCGTGCGTGGCCGGTAGGGCCCGAAGACCAGTCCGACGTCGGGGGCGAGCTCGAACCCGTCCAGCAGATGCGAGAGCCAGGTTGGACCGGCCGGGACGGCATCCTGGGTCAGGAACGCCACGTGGGTGCCGGCCGCCTGCTCCATCAGCAGGTTCCGGGTCGCCCCGTGCGAGAAGCTCGAGCGCGCGATCTCGATCACGCGGGCGCCGCGCGCTCGCGCCAGGTCCGTGGTCGTGTCGTCGGAACCCGAGTCGCAGATCAGCAACTCGTGCTCGACCGTCTGCCGGGCCAGCATCTCGAGCAGCTCGCCGAATCGTGGGCCGGCGTTGAGCGTCGGGATCGCGACGGTGACGCCGACGGGCACAGCGACCACGGTCGCACGTTCCGCGGGTCGCGGGCTCGCTACTGGAGGGTGTCGAGGACCCGTTGCAGGCCGTCGCGCAGTCCGACGGTCGCCTGCCAGCCGAGATCTTTGGCGGCGCGGCTCACGTCCAGGCAGCTGCGCTGGATCTCGCCCGCCCTCGCCGGCGCGTGCACCGGCACCAGCGGCGCCTTACCCGAGACCTCGTTGAGCGCCTGGACCAGATCGAGCACCGAGGTCTCCTGGCCGTGGCCGATGTTGACCGGGCCGGTGATCTCGGCATCGGCGGCGAGCAGGTTCGCGCGGACGACGTCTGAGACCTCGACCCAGTCCCGGGTCTGGGTTCCATCGCCGTAGATCGTCGGGGTCTTGCCCTCGATCACGTGACCGCAGAAGATCGCGACGACGCCGGCCTCGCCGTGGATGTCCTGGCGCGGCCCGTAGACGTTGCCGTAGCGCAGCGACACGCTCGAGACGCCGTGCAGTCGCGTGTACAGACCGCAATATCCCTCGGCTGAGAGCTTGCTCTGCCCGTACGGCGCCATCGGCGCGATCTCATAGGTCTCGGGCGTCGGCAGCAGGTCGGCGTCGCCGTACAGCCCACCGCCGGTCGATGTGTTGACGATCCGCCGGACGCCGGCCTTGCGGGCGGCCTCGAGCACCGCGATCGTCCCCAGCACGTTGATCGACGCGTCCAGCCCCGGATCCCCGACCGCCACGCGGATGTCGATCTGCGCGGCCATGTGGAAGACGACCTCGGGCCGAGCCCGTTCGAAAACCGTGTCGACCGCCTCCGCGTCGCGGATGTCGACGACGTGCAGTCCTGCCCCAGCCAGCGTGGCCTGCTCGAGATTTTCACGCTTGCCCGTCGAGAGGTTGTCGAGCACGGTGACCTGGTCGCCACGCGCCAACAGCGCATCGACGAGGTTCGAGCCGATGAATCCGGCGCCGCCGGTGACGATCGATCGCATTCGCCAGACTGTACGAGAACGCCAGATCGGGTAGCGTCCACCATTCGAGTTCAGCGCATTTGCGGGTGATTTCTTGCCGGCAATACCAATTTCGTAACTTCTCGCCGCGAACTCCGTTTAGGTCCCTGTGGATCGTGAAAGCCAGCCAGTGACATCTTCGATGCTCACTTCCGACGTCCATCAGCGTTCCGCGCCGATCGCCCGTGTCGGCGTGGTCGCGCGCCCCGCCGCGGTCGATCTGCTCGGCATCCCGGTCAGCGTGATCGACTACGAGCAGGCCCTCGCGTGGATCGAGGACACGATCGCCGCCCGCGAGCGTGGCTACATCTGCGTCTCGAACGTGCACGCGGTCATGTCCGCCGCCGAGGATCCGGAGTTGCGTGAGGCACTGTTGCAGTCCTCGATCAATGTCCCGGACGGGATGCCGCTCGTCTGGGCGATGAACCTGTTGGGCGAATCGCTGCGGACACGCGTCTACGGCCCGGAGCTGATGGCGCGGGCATGTGCGAGAGCCGCCCGCTCCGGCGAGCGCTTCTACCTGTACGGCGGTCGCAACCAGGGCGCGCTCGTGCAACTCGCGCTCAACCTTCGCCAGCGCTATCCGGGGATCAAGATCGTCGGCGGCTACTCGCCTCCGCACCGCGTCCTGACCGACGAGGAACGCAGCTCCGCGATCCGGGAGATCAACGCGGTACGACCTGACGTGGTCTGGGTCGGGATCGGCGTCCCCAAGCAGGAGAAGTGGATGCTCGACGTCCGTTCGGAGCTCGAGGCCCCGGTGCTGGTCGGCGTCGGCGCGGCCTTCGACTTCCACGCCGGCCTGGTTCCCCAGGCGCCGCCGTTCATGCAGGAGTCGGGATTGGAATGGGCGTATCGGCTAGCCCACGAGCCCCGCCGCCTGTGGCGCCGCTACACGCGCTACAACCCCCGTTTCGTGCACGCCTTCACGCGCCAACTGGTCGCGCACCGACGCACCCAGGCGCGCGCCGAGCGCGACTGACCTTCGCAGCCAGCCCGGATGGCGGGCAGGAACCCGCCACCGGTGCCGCCAGAATCGACGACATGTCCCCGACACCGGTCGCATCGATCCTGATCCCGACGCGCGGCCGCCCGTCGTACCTGGACGTGGCGCTCGCGTCGATCGTCGGACAGGCGAGGTCGCTGGGGGCCGAGGTGCTCGTCATCAACGACGGCGGTGGTCCGGCGGTGACCACCGTGGCGGAACGTCACGGAGCACGCGTCGTCGCCGCGCCCGTCCCCGGGGGCGTCAACGCCGCTCGCAACGCCGGGGTCGCCGCTGCCACGGGGGATCTGATCGTGCTCGTCGACGATGACGTGCAGGCGCCGCCCGGATGGCTGGCGGCGCTGCTGGCCGGGGTCGACGCCGCACCGGATTCCGACGTCTTCGGCGGGCCGATCCGAGCGCGGCTGGAGGGCGGAGGACCTCGCAGCTGCGGCCGTGAGGGGCCCCCGATCACCGCGCTGGACCTGGGGGACACCGATCACGACACCGAGCTGGTGTGGAGCGCGAACATGGCGGTGCGGCGCCGGGCGTTTGCGCTCGCGGGGCCGTTCGACGAGTCGATCTCCGGCCGCGCGACAGGCGCGACGGGTGCGGGACGCTGGGACTCACGCGGAGACGAGGAGGAGTGGGAGCGGCGCTACCGCGCTCGCGGCGGGACGATCCGCTACGTGGCCGCGGCCAGTCTCGACCATCGGCGGACGCCGGCCGATTCGCGGCTACACGTGCTCGCCCGGGCCGCGTACGCCCAAGGTCGGCGGGCGCGGCGATTCGATCTCTCCAAGTCGACCCAGCCTCCACTCCGTCACGAGCTGCGCACGCTGCTGGGTTGCGTCTGGCACATCTTCCGCCGCCGCTGCGCCAACGGGGTCGTGCTCACGGCACATTCGAGCGGCCGCGTAATCGAGGCACTCGGTGAGCGCCGGTGAGCGACGACTTCCTGTCGGGGACGTCGGGCCAGGTGTGGGGCATCCGCGCGACCTCGCGGGCGATCCTGGCTGACGCCGGCTGTGATCTGGCAGCGCTGGCGACGCTGGAATCATGGCGCGTGCGCCGGGCAGCGCGGGCGTGGCCGCGTCGGCGCGTGCTCGTCCTCGCGGTCGAGCGAGAGAATGCGCCGAACGTTCTCGCGGCGGCCCGGCGCGAGCTGCTCGCCTCACACCATGAGGTTCGCTTCGCCTCGAGCTTCGTCGACGGACGCGGCAAGTTCGAGAATCTCGACCTGCTCTTGCAGCGCGTCTCACCGGACGGCTATGACTGGCTGCTGATCCTCGACGACGATGTCGCGCTGCCGCGCGGGTTCCTCGACAGCTTCGTGTTCCTGGCCGAGCGCTTCGATCTGGCGATGGCCCAGCCGGCGCATCGCTGGCGCTCGCACGCCGCCTGGAACGTCACCCGGCGACGACCGTTCTCGCTGGTGCGTGAGACCGCGTACGTCGAGATCGGACCGGTCTGCGCGCTGCACGCTCAGACATTCGAGACGTTGCTGCCGTTCCCGCGGCTGCGCTTCGGATGGGGCCTGGATGCACATTGGTCAGCGCTGGCGCGGGCCCGGGGCTGGCGCCAGGGCGTGATCGACGCGACCCCGATTCAGCACGGGTTGCGGCGGATCGCCAGCTCGTATGACGCAGCCGACGCGATCGACGAGGGTCGGCAATTCCTCGCCGATCGTCCATACACGCCCGCCGCGGAGGCCAACCGCACGCTGATCACCCACCGCAGCTGGTCATGAAGGTCGCGATCGTCGCCGAGTACTACCCCCGCGCCGCCGACCCGACGCTCGGGATCTGGGCCCATCATCAGGCGCGGGCGGCGCGCGACGCCGGCGCCGACGTGCGGGTGATCGTGCTGCACCGCCCGGTGCCGCCGCTGGCCTCGATGCGCGGCCTGCGACCTGGTGCGGCGCGCACCGCGCTGCGCGCCACCCGCGCCGCGACCTCGCAGCCGTTGACCGCGACGATCGACGGGATCTCGATCCAGTACCTGCGTTATCTGTCGCCACCGCGGGGCCGTACCTACGCCAGCTGGGGCGCGTGGGCCGCCCCGCTGCTCGGTCGAGCCCTGCGACGGCTCCGCGTCGAGTTCCCGTTCGACCTGATCCACGCCCATTACGCGGTCCCTGCGGGCGACGCCGTGCGGCGGTCCGCCCCACACGTTCCGCTCGTGGTCTCGGTGCACGGCGGCGACGTGCTCGGCGCCCACGCGGACGCGCCGGCCGTCCGTGAGACGTTCGCTCACGCGCGGCTGGTGCTCGCCAACAGCGCCGGGACCGCGCGGCGCTGCCGTGACCGCGGAGCCCGCGCGGTCGCAGTCGTGCATCTCGGGGCGGACCCACCCGCGGCTCCGGCTCCGCCCCCAGCGATCCCGACGCTCGTGACGGTCGCCAACCTGATCGAGCGCAAACGGATCGCGGACGTGATCCGGGCGGTCGCGCTGCTTGGCGAGACGATGCCGAGGTTGCGCTACGTGGTCGTCGGCGACGGCCCCGAACGGGCCCGGCTGCAAGCGCTGGCAACGTCGCTGGGCGTCGCCGACCGCGTCGTGTTCCTCGGCCGGCTGGACCCGCCGGCCGCGCTCACCCGCGCGCGTCAGGCCTCCCTGTTCGTGCTGCCGAGCGTTGACGAGGCGTTCGGCGTTGCCTACGTGGAGGCGATGGCGGCGGGCGTGCCGGCGGTCGGCTGCCGCGGCGAGGACGGTCCCGAGGAGATCGCGGCGGCGGGTGGCGGCATCGAGTTGGTGGCGGCGCGTGACCCGGCGGCCCTGGCGACGTTGCTGAACACGCTGTTGTCTGACGATGAGCGCCTGCGCCGTCTGCGGGCGAGCGCCCGTGACACCGTCGAGCGCTCGTTCACGTGGGGGCGGTGCGGGCGTCAGACGGTTGCCGCGTACGAGGAGGTCCTGCGTGGCTGAATCGCCTGGGTCAGAGCCGTACGACCCCGACAACCTGCTCGACCGCCACTCCAGCCAGGAGACGCTCGAACACCACTACACGCTGATGCAGCGCCGCGAGCGTGAGCTCCTCGATCGGCGCCTGGCGCTGTCGGCGGGCCGGGTCCTGTCGATCGGCGCCGGCTGGCATCCCGGCCGCCATCTGTTTCCCGCCCCTGCGTTCGAGCTGGTCGCTGCCGACGCCGATCCGGCGAAGGTGACGGGACTGCTCGAGACCGGCCGTGCCGACGAGGCGGTCGTCGGTTACGCCGGGAGGCTCGGCCTGCCGGCGGGTTCGTTCGACGTGGTGCTCTACCGGCTGGTGCTGCACCACATCGCCTACAAGGAGCCGCTGGCGCCGTGTTTCGAGGAGGCGGCGTCGCTGCTGGCGCCGGGCGGTGCGCTGGTCGTGATCGAGCCCGGCCTGTGGTATCCGGTCGGAGCCGCGCTGGCCGGCGCCAACCGAGTCGGGCTCGGGACGCGCCTGCACGGTACGCCGGACGACGTCCCGCTGTCACCTCGTCGGCTGATCGACGAGGCTCTTGCCGCCCGACTGCGCCCCGAACTGCACGCCGTCACCTATGCGTGGCGCCGGATGTCGCCCCCCGCGCAGCGAGCGGTCGCCGTGCTGGACCGGCCGCTCGGATCGCGGACGATCTCGGCCCGGTTCGGCCACACGTTGATGTTGATCGCCCGCCGCACCGAGGGGGCGTGAGCGGCCTTATGCCACGCCAAGCAGCGCCGATAGCCTCCGCCGCTGTGTCTTCCGTAGTCACCGCGGACCCCGGGTCGGCGGGCGCGTCGTCGGTCGATCGAGCGTCGACGCGGTCCCGGCGGCCTGCACCTGACCTGCTGGCAGCGCTGCTGACCGCAGCGGCGATCGTGGCGCTGGCGATGATCAGTGCCGGAGGCGTGGACAACGTCACCGCGACCTCCGGCAACACCTGGACCGAGATCGCCGTGACGGTGCTCGGCGCCGCCACGATCGGCGTCGTGTTGATCGTCGGGCCTCCGGGACGACGTTGGGGAGCGGTGACAGTCGCGCTGATGGCCGCCCTGACCGCCCTTCAGTGCGCGTCGATCGCCTGGTCATACGCGTCTGACAGCTCGTGGCTGGCCGCCAGTCAGGCGGTGTCCTACCTGGCGGCGTTCGCCGCGGCCGCCTCCGTCGCGCGCGTCGCCCCGGGCCGGTGGCGCGCGTTGCTCGGTGGATTCGCGATCGCGATGACGGTCCTCTGCGGCTGGTCGCTGCTCGTCAAGGTGTTCCCGTCGACGCTGGCCTCGAACAACGCGATCGGCCGTCTCCAGGCCCCATTCGGCTACTGGAACGCGATCGGCTTGTGTGGCGCGATCGGGCTGCCCGCCTGTCTGTGGGCGGGCGCCCGCCGCGATCGTGGCCGGCTGCTGGCGGGTCTGGCAGCACCGGCGTTGTGCCTGCTGCTGAGCGTCGACGTGCTGTCGTATTCCCGTTCGGCCGACGCCGCCGGGGTCGTCGCCGTGGCGTTGTGGTTGATCTTCGCGCCGCTGCGCCTGCGCTCGATCGTGATGCTCCTGATCGGCGCCGCCGGAGCGGCGGTGATCAGCGCCTGGATGCTCACCCACGATGCGCTCAAGAACGGTTCGACCGCCCTGCCGGCCCAGGACCACGCGGGCCACACCTTCGGGATCGTGATCGCGGTCGTGCTCGTGCTCGTCACGATCGCCGGGTTCGCGGCAGCACGCGCGATGGACCGAGTCGATGTGCCGGTCGCCGTCAGACGACGGGTCGGTTGGACGCTCGTCGCGGTACTCGTCGTCGGGGTGCTGTGCGCGATCGGGGCCGTCGCCGCCTCTTCGCGCGGCCTCACCGGCGAGGTCTCCCACGTCTGGAACGAGTTGACCGCGACCAACGCCCACGTCTCAGACAGCGCCGCGGGCCGCGTCTTCCAACTTGGCTCCAGCCGGCCGACCTACTGGCATCAGGCGCTCGACGTCGGCAGCCATGCGCTGTTCAAGGGCGTCGGACTGCTCGGCTTCGGCGTCGCGCGACTGCGCTACACGACCAACGCCAACGTGGTGTCCGAAGCACACGGCTATCTGTTCGAGACGTTCGCGGACCTGGGGCTGCTCGGGGTCGTGCTCACGGCCGCGCTCCTGGTCTCATGGCTGGTGGCCGCCTCCCGTCCGCTCGCGCTCCGGATCCGGGCCGCGTCGCTCGAGGCCGGCCGGGCCGCCGAACGTGACGGCATGGTCGCGCTGGCGGCGATCGTCGTCGCGTTCGGCGTCCAGTCGACGCTCGACTGGACCTGGTTCTTCTCCGGCGCGACCGTTCCGGTGCTGCTCTGCGCCGGCTGGCTGGCCGGCCGTGGGCCACTGGTCGCGACCTCGGCGGCGCCGGCCGACGCCGGCGTCGCTCCGGCAGCCGGCGTCGCTCCGGCAGCCGGCATCGCTCCGGCAGCCGGCGTCGCTCCGGCAGCCGGCGCCGCTCCGGCAGCCGGCGTCGCTCCGGCAGCCGGCGCCGCTCCGGCAGCCGGCGCTGAGCGCCCGGCCGGTTGGCTTGACCGGCTGGCGGCGCGTCCGGCCGCGGCGGCCACGGTGATCGTGCTGATCGCAGCGACGATCGTGATCGGGTGGATGCAGTGGCGCCCGTTGCACTCCGCCCAGCAGCTGACGCGGTCAGAGAGCGCCCGCAGCACCGCGGCCGCGTTCCCGCTGGCCCGCAGCGCCACCAGCAGCGACCCTCTGTCGATCGCGCCATATCCGTGGTTGTGCAGCCTCGACATGGACATTCACGACGCCTCCGCCGCGCGCGCCGAGCTGGTGAAGGCCAAGAACCTGCAGCCGCACAATCCGGTGACGTGGCTCAACCTGGGGCTGTTCGACTTCCACCATCGCGAGGTCGCCCTCGCGCAGCCGGAGTTCCAGCAGGCGCTGAATCTCGACCTGACCCTGGATCCGACCCGGGTGACGGGGATCTCCGGAGTGCTCCAGTCACGGGCGATCCAGGCCGGCAGCCAGCCGGCTCCGCCGAACGCCACGTACTGCCTGCCGCCCAGCTGACCGTTCAGCGGGCTTCAGCGGCTGTGCGTTGGCTGCAGCCGGTCGCGTCAGCGGGTCGCGCGGGTCAGCAGCAGCCGGCGGAGCAGCGGTGGCCCGGCGGCGGCCCGCAGCTCGGTCACGGTGAAACCGAACTCGGTCAGCAGCTCACGCAGCGACCGTGCGCTGTAGAGGTGCAGATGGTCGCCCAGCGGCTCGGAGTAGCGCTCGATCCCGCCGATCGCCAATCGCAACCGCCCGTGGTTGGGCGTCGTCAGCAGCAGTCGCCCGCGTGGGACGAGCACACGTCTGACCTCCGACAGCCACCGCGCCGTATCGGCGACGTGCTCGATCACCTCGCTGCTCCAGGCGACGTCAAACGAGCCATCGTCGAACGGCAGCGCGCCGTCGATCCGGGCCAGCGTGAACGTCAACGTCGGATGTCGTGCCCGCGCTCGTGCCAGCGCCGCCTCCGCGACGTCGACGCCGACGACGATCCCGGCCGGCGTCGACTCGCGGGTCGGAGCAGATCCGTAGGTCGGAGCCGACCCACGAGCCGGCGCGGCGGCGTCCGCCAGGACCCCGGTCAGAGACCCGTCCCCGCTACCGAGATCGAGCACCCGGTCCCCGGGCCGCACGTTTGCGCGGGCGAACGCGGCGCGAAGCTCTCGATCCGGCGGCTCGAGCTGCTCGGGCAGCTGCTCCCACAGCTCCTCGTAGTAATCGCGCACCGCTGCTGATGATCGTGGATCAGACGACATGTGACGCCCGCGGTCAGTTCCCACCCGGCGCCGGTTGGTCTGTCGGCCCGGGCATCGGCGGCTCGACGACGATCGTGCCCTCCCCCACGGCCAGATCGGACTCGACCGCCACTCCGGGCAGATCCCACAGGTACATCCCGATCGCCTCGGCCAGCGCGTCACGCAGCTCGCTCAGCGTTCGGCCTGACGCGAAGCATCCGGGAAGCTCGTCGACCTCGGACCAGAACGCGCCTGACTCTCGCGTGACGACGACCGTGAGCTCCATCGTTGTGCCTCCGTGGGTTTGATGCCGGCCTGCTTGAGTATCTGGTTCGTGAGTCCGCGGCCATAATCGCTGCCGCCATGCCGGGGCAGGACGATCGGACGCCCCTCACCTTTGACCATCTTGGTCCCATGGCGTCCGCGCCCGTTGGATGAGACCCTGTAGCCCTCGGCGCGAAGCATCGCGAGGGCCCGGCGTTGGTTGAGGATCGGGTCCCGCATGACGCCAACGTAGGTGGCGAAAGGCGCTGATCCGGGTCGCACAGCGCCGATTGGCACACAGCTGTCTCAGACCTCGACGGAGTCGTGACATTCGTCGCACCGGGCGCGTCAAACTGATGGTCCGATGAGTTCTGGGCAACCCACCGCACACGCACGATCGCACGGCGCGCAGCCGCTTCGCGTCGGCCACAAGATCATCGTTCCCGGCACGTCGCTCGGGGAGCTGCCGGCGCGGTTGGCAGGCACCGCCTGGGACATGGTCGAGCTCGACGTGCTCTCACACGGCGCGCGCCTGGTCATCGCCCATGAGCCGAGCGATCTCGAGCGAGAGCTCCTGATCGACTTCCCCGACGCGCTTGCCGCGCTCGCCGAACTGCTGCCACCGCACGTCGGCCTCGACGTCGACATCAAGGCGACCGGCTACGAGACGCGCGTGGCGGACGCGATCACCGCCGCGGGCCTCGCGGACCGCACCCTGATCTCGACGATGGAGCTCGACAGCCTGCTCCTGCTGCGCGGGTTCGCCCCGCAGATCCGCCTCGGGCTCTCGGTCCCCAAAGCGCGCCGCAACTACCTGGCCCACCCGCTGACCCGGCCCGCGGCGTACGCGATGCTCGAGTACCTCCGCCGGACGCTGCCGGGCAAGCTGGAGCCGATCCTGGCGGACGGCACGATCGACGCGGTGATGGCCCACTGGGGCGTGGTCACGCCGCGCCTGTCGGACGTCGTCCGCCGCCACGGCCGCGAGCTCTACGTCTGGACGGTCGACGATCACCGCCGGCTGCCGTCGCTCACCCGGCTCGGCGTGACCGGGGTGATCACCAACGACCGGCTGCTGTTCGCCCGGGCGGGTCTCGAACCGACCCGATAAGCGCCCCGACGGCATCGTCGAGAACGGCCGACGCGCGGCTTCGACCACCAATCGGCGGGGAACCTCGACGGGCAACCCCCCCGACGGCTACCCCGAGAACCGGAGCGGGCCGAACCTTGGCAATCTCGTCCGGCCCCGCCGGACCAACTCGCCAGGGTTCGCTCGCAGCGGCTGGTCGCTCGCCTGCTCGGAGGAACCATGGCGACCTGGCGCTGAACGCGGCGGACGCCGCGCCGCGACCCTCGGACGCCGCGCCGCGCCGCCCAGACGCCGCGCCGCCGCTCAGACGCCGGGGGACGGCGTGCGCCGGGCGAGCTCGATCTCGCCGCTGCCCACTTCGTGCCCGTGCTCGCAGCGCAGCTCGGCGTGCACCAGAGCCCCGCAGTCGTGATGGCGAAGCTCCACCGGTCCGCCATCCTCGGCCAGCCAGCGGTCGCCCCACTGCAGCAGCGCCGTCAGCGCCGGGAACAGATCGGCGCCCATCTCGCTCAGCCGGTACGCGTAGCGAGTCCGCTGGCCAGGATCCTGGTACGGCTCACGCACGAGCAGCCCATGGGCGACGAGCTCTTTGAGCCTCGCTGCCGCGACCGGGTCCGAGATCCCGACCCGTGACGCGAAGTCGTCGAACCGCTCGGTTCCGTAGAACGCCTCGCGCAACAGCAGGAACGCGGAGCGTGTGCTGACGACCTCGAGCGCCTTAGCGAGCGAACAGCGAATCGGCTTCCAGCCCGATCTCGGGTTCAGCTCGCCGGTGAGTTCCACGGTGTTGCCCATACGCGGCAGTATATCTGACTTTTGCATGACTAAGTCAGTGTGCTAGGTTGCTGACCTCGGTCAAGCTAAGTCAGCGTCGAGCCGGTCCCTCGGAGCGTCGAGGAACGCCGAGCTCATCACCACTCTCGGAGGCCAGAAACCGTGTCCCTGATCAGCAAGTTGCCCAGCCGCCGCGGCGATGCCTCCCCGACGATGGTGTTGGTGATCGTCTGCGCGGGCGTCGTCCTCGCCAGCCTCGACCTGTTCATCGTCAACGTGGCGCTGCCCGACATCGCCCGGGACCTGCACACGTCGAATCTGGCCGATCTCTCGTGGGTGCTGAACGCGTACGCGATCGTCTACGCCTCACTGCTCGTCCTGTTCGGACGTCTCGCCGAGAGCCGCCGGCGTGAGAACGGCTTCCTGCTCGGCGTCGTCATCTTCACCGCCGCCTCCGCCGCCTGCGGCGCCGCCTCGAACTTGACCACGCTGATCATCTTCCGGATCCTGCAGGCCGCCGGCGCAGCCCTGCTGACCCCGACCTCGCTCAGCCTCGTGCTGGCGACGACTGCCCCGGAGAAGCGCCACGGTGCCGTGCGCGCCTGGACCGCCGTCGGGGGCCTGGCCGCCGCGCTCGGGCCGGTCGTCGGCGGTCTGCTGGTCGCCGCCAGCTGGCGTTGGGTGTTCTTCGTCAACGTTCCGATCGGGCTCGCGGCCGCCGTCATCGGCTGGCAGCGGCTGCCCCGCGTCGAGGGACACCCGGTCCGTTCGCCCGATGCGCTCGGGGCATTGCTGGTCACCGCCGGCGTCGCGCTGCTGACGCTCGGGCTCGTCAAGGGCAACGACTGGGGCTGGGGAGCGACCACGACGATCGTCACGCTGGTGGCGGCCGTGGCCGCGATCGGCCTGTTCGCCCTGCATTGCGCCCGCAGCGCCAACCCGCTGATCGACGCCGGCCTGTTCAAGGTCCGCGCGTTCACCGGCTCGTCGATGGTGGCCCTGATCTTCTCGATCTCATTCGGCGCGATGCTCTTCTCCCGTGTGCTCTGGATGCAGGACGTGTGGCACTGGTCGGCGCTGCAGACGGGGCTGGCGATCGCGCCCGGCCCGCTGATGGTCCCGCTGTTCGCGTTCGGGTTCGCCGGCCCCCTGACCAAGCGCTTCGGCCCCGGGCTGGTGATTGGCGTCGGCGCGACGATCTTCGCCGCCGGCCTGACCTGGTTTGCGTTGGCCGCCGGCCTGCAGCCGCACTACGTCACCGAGATGCTCGGCGGCATGATCCTCACCGGGATCGGGGTCGGGCTGACCTTGCCGACGTTCATGGCCACCGGCGCCGGATCGCTGCCCCCGAGCTCGTTCGCGACCGGCTCGGCGGTCGTCAACATGTTGCGCCAGGTCGGCCTTGCGGTCGGCGTCGCCCTGTTCATCGCCGTGCTCGGCACCCCGGCCGTCGGCGAAGCGACCGTGCAGGCTTACCGGCACGGGACCGAGGTGCTGGCGGCGACCTCGCTGCTGGCGGCACTGATCGGTCTGATCACGCTGCGCCGGCGCCCGGAAGCGTTGACCGCGGCCGCGCCGATGACGACCCCCGCCGCGGTCGCGAGCGTGGACGCGGCAGCCGCGCCGGCAGGCGCAAGCGCGAACGCCGACGGCTCAGCCGAGCCGGCAGCCGCCGTCGCGGCCTCCGGCGAGCCGCGGGAGACGGTGGTCACGGGCGCCTCGTAGGGAGGTGTAGCCTCGGCGTTCCGGGCGCACGCGTCGCGTCACGCCAGACGCCCGGGCGCACGCCGACAACGAGACAGACGCCAGGCAGGTGGCCACCGATGACAGCCGTTTCCGCTCCTCCAGCCCTCAACCCGCGTGACTTTCTGGGGATCGACCGCCAGCTGTCCGATGAGGAGCGCGACATCCGCGACACCGTCCGCGCGTTCGTCGCCGACAAGGTCACGCCGTACGTCGGGGACTGGTTCGAGGCGGGCACGATCCCGATCGAGCTCGCACGTGAGCTGGGACAGCTGGGGCTGCTCGGTATGCACCTGGAGGGATACGGCTGCGCCGGCGCATCCGCGACCGCCTACGGACTCACCTGCATGGAGCTCGAGGCCGGTGACAGCGGCATCCGGTCACTGGTCTCAGTCCAGGGATCGCTGGCGATGTTCGCGATCTGGCGCTGGGGATCGGAGGAGCAGAAACTCCAGTGGCTGCCGAGGATGGCTGCCGGCGAGGCGATCGGCTGCTTCGGGCTGACCGAACCCGACGCCGGCTCAGACCCAGGTGCGATGCGCACCCGGGCCCGCCGCGACGGCTCCGACTGGATCCTGCACGGCCAGAAGATGTGGATCACCAACGGCTCGGTCGCCGACGTCGCGGTCGTCTGGGCGCGGACCGACGACGGCATCCGCGGATTCCTCGTTCCCAAGGACACCAAGGGGTTCGCGACCCAGGACATCCACAAGAAGCTGTCGCTGCGCGCCTCGGTGACCTCCGAGCTGCTGCTCGATGACGTCCGGCTGCCGGAGTCGGCGCTGCTGCCCGAGGCGACCTCGTTGCGCGGCCCGCTGTCGTGCCTCGACGAGGCCCGCTACGGGATCGTCTGGGGTTCGGCGGGCGCTGCCCGCGCCTGCCTGGAGGCGGCGCTTGACTACGCCAAGGAGCGGACCGTGTTCGGCAAGCCGATCGCGGGCACCCAGATCCAGCAGACCAAGCTCGCCCAGATGGCGCTCGAGGTCAACCGCGCGACGCTGCTGGCGCTGCACCTGGGTCGACTCAAGGACGCCGGTGAGCTGCGGCCCGAGCAGGTCTCGATGGGCAAGCTCGGCAACGTCAACGCCGCTCTGGACGTCGCCCGCAGCGCCCGCCAGGTGCTCGGCGCCAACGGGATCACGCTCGAGTACCCGGTGATCCGGCACATGAACAACCTCGAGTCGGTCGTCACCTACGAAGGCACCGCCGACGTGCACGCGCTGGTCATCGGCGGCGCGCTGACCGGCATCTCGGCGTTCCGCTGAGCGTTCCCGGCCGGTCACGGGCGTTTGGTGAACCGCCGGCCGATGCTGGCGTCCAGTTGGCGGATTTCGACGGTCCGACAGTGAAAATCCGCCAACCCTGAGCGTCACGAGTCCGCAACAGCCGTCAGCGGCTCTCGAGCAGCAGCGTCACCGGGCCGTCGTTGACCAGCGACACCCGCATGTCGGCGCCGAACACGCCCCGCGCCGCGTGAAGCAACGCGCACACGCGGTCATACAGCGGCTCGGCGACCTCCGACGGGGCCGCGGCGACGTAGCTGGGGCGGTTGCCGCGCTGCGTGTCCCCGTACAGCGTGAACTGTGACACGCACAGGACCTCCCGCTCGCCGAGCGGCTCGTTCATCCGCCCGGCAGCATCGGGAAACACCCGCAGAGCGCGGATCTTGGCGGCGATCCAATCCGCCTCGGAAACACCGTCGTCGTGGGTCACACCCAGGAACACCAGCAGGCCCGGGCCGATCTCGCCGACGCGCTCGCCGCCGACATCGACCGACGCCCGCGTGACCCGCTGGACCAGCGCCCGCATCAGACGTCGCGAAGCGCGCCTGCGGCAGCCTCGGGCGAGACCGGGTTGAACGACAGTCCAGCGCCCGCGTCGAGACCACCGTCCGCGAGCGCGCCGGGCAGCCGGGGCAGCACGTCGATCCGCCAGCAGAAGTGCTCGGAGCCCTGGGGCGCCGTCCTCACCCACAGGCTGAGCGGCGGGATCGCGCCGAGCGCCCTGCCGAGACGGCGCAGCGCCCCGTGCAGCATCGCGGCGCCGATCGGTCCGTCGTCCTCGAACCGCATCCGCGGCGTCCGCGGCACGATCATCAGCTGATACGGGACGCGCGCCGCGTATGCCGACAGCAGCACCGCTTCGCCGTCGACGGCCACCAGACGTTCACGCAGCCGAACCTCGTTCTGCAGCAGGTCCGCCAGCAGGTTGCCGCCCATCGTGCGCGTCGCGTAACCGCGGAAACGCTCGCGCTCACGGGCGATCAGGGCCGGCACGAACTCGAGCGCCAGCAGCTGTGCGTGTGCTCGCATGCCCGGCGTCTCGTCGGCGAACAGGTGCAGGCAGGCGGCGTCGCCGTGTGCCCGCATGCGCTCACGCCACGCTTCCATCACCTCGGCGAACTGCTCGGGCGACAGGTCGCCGAGCGAGGCGACCGGCTCGGAGACCTCCAGCAGCTCGTGCGAGCCGGTCGCCGCTCCGGCCCAGAACAGGTCGGGCTGCGCCGTCGGCTCCGGCGGCGGGGCCGCGCGGTCGAGGATCGCAACGAAATCTGGCGCCGTGAGCTCGTCGCCGGCGCCATCGACGCGGACCTGCGACGCCGCCGCCTCGGTCGCGATGAACACCCGCTGCCCGCTGAGCGGGTCGATCCGAACCTCGGCCATCGCGCTGACGCTATCGCGCGGCGGCCCGCCTCCAATGGCTACAGGCGCTTCTCCATCGCGATGTGCTCGATTCCGGACTCCATGAACACTCGACCGCGCGGCTGGTACCCGGCGCCCTCGTAGAGCGACCGTGCGTAGGTCTGCGCGTGCAGCACGATCCGCCGCGCGCCACCGGCTCGCGTCTCCTGGTCGGCGAGCTCCAGCAGCCGGGATGCGATTCCCCGCCGGCGCGCATCCCGCTGCACCGCCAGCCGGCTGAACTGAACCGTCGGGCCGACGAACAGCAGTCGGCACGTGGCCAACACCGAATCGTCCGCCACCGCGACGAGATGGATGCCCTCGCCGTCACGGCCGTCGTGCTCCTCACGCTCCGATACCCCCTGCTCGACGCAGAAGACCTCGTGGCGCAACGACAATAGGTCGGTCATCTCACGCTCGCCGCGGTAGCGGCGGACCTCGTAATCGACCGCTGCCGTCATCGCCCCGGCCGTGATGGCACGGCAAACGAGCCGCTGCCGTCACGCCCGGCCGCCCTCATCACGATCCGCCACAACTCGACTCGCACAGGGTCACAGCTTGCCACACGAGGTCATCTCCGCCGGGTGTGCTTAAATGAGCGTTAGCCTCCGGTGCAACGCCCGGGACGCTTCTGAGGAATTCACTCGCTGTGCTCGGCAGTCGCCGAGGCCGTGAGCCGCTCGAAGGATCGCCGCGGCTCGCTCATCCAGACTCAACCTTTCCACAAGTCATGGGTGTGACAAACCCGTTCCCAAGCCCTGACGCGATCGCGCGTGCTGAGTTGCTCACGCGTGAACGCTTCGTCTACGAAGGTGAATCGATCGAGGAGGCCCTGGCCCCAGGGTCCGCTCGCCGGCGCGCGCTCGACGCGGCCGTCGAGGAGGTGGCCGCGGGCAACAGCGTCCCGTCGATCGAATGGCGCCGCGAGTTCTCGCTGCTGCTCGGCCTCGAGCGGCTGCTCTCCGAAGAGGAGCCGCGCCTAGTCGACGGGACCACGCTCTCGGCCCACCAGGTCGATGCGCTGTCGGGCACGCTGACGGCGCTGCTCGCCGACGTCCAGCGCATCAGCAACGCCAATGGCAACGGCTCCGGCGTGGCGGGCGCCACCACCGGCAACGGCAACGGAGCAGCCGCCGTCGCGACCACGCGCGCGGCCAAGTCATCTCCCGCCAAGCGCAACGGCGCCGCCCGCGACGACGCCGATCTCGACGTCGATGAGGACGACGACGCGCAGGACTGGCCCGAAGCCGACGAGGAGGACGAGCCCCAGTTCGACGAGGAGCCGCAGGACTGGCAGGACGGCGACGACGGCGACAGCCCGATCGAGGAGCAGCCCGAAGATCCGAACGCCCACAAGCGCTTCTGGTTCGAGCACGCGACCGGCGCCGGTAAGACCGTTGCGGCGCTCGGCTTCGTCGAGGCCAGCCGCACCGGCGGGGTGCTGATCCTCACCCACCGCCGCAACCTCGTCGATCAGTTCAACGGCGAGCTACGTGACCGCGGCTACCGCGACCGCATCTCCGCGCCGCTGCTCGACGGCCACGACGCCGCCAACGGCGCGGTCACGGTCGAGACCTACCAATGGTTCGTCCGCAACGTCGGCCGCATCTCCGACGCGTACACGATCGTGATCTGCGACGAGGCCCACACCGCGCTCGGCGAGAAGACCTCGGCCAGCATCCGCGCCTGGGGCGGGCCGATCTTCGTCGGCATGACCGCGACCGGCGCGCTGATCGCCCGGCACGTCACCGACCTGTTCCCGACGCAGACCAGCCGCTTCGATCTCGCCCAGGCGGCGCGACGCGGCGTGATCGCTCCGCTGCGCTGCATCCGCATCCCACCGGGACCGGGCGTGCGCACGATCGCCAAGGTGCCGCTGCGCCGCGGCGAGGTCGACACCGAGTTCGACCAGGAGATGCTGGCCGAGCTGCTGGACCAGACCCCGTTCAACCTCGCGGTCGCCGATCTCTACAAGACGCGGTTCAACGGCGTCCCCGGAGTCGTCTACGCGGCCGGCGTCAAGCACGCCTACAACCTGGCGAAGGCGTTCCAGGAGATGGGCATCAACGCGAAGGGCGTCTCAGGCGAGACGCCGAAGCGCGAATTGGCCCGGGTGCTGGCCGACTACGAGTCGGGCAAGGTCGACGTCCTGATCAACGCGCAGCTGCTGGCCGAGGGCTGGAACAGTCCGCGCGCGACGATCTGCATGCATCTGGCGCCGACCGCCTCCAAGCGGATCTACCAGCAGCGCGTCGGCCGCGTCACCCGCCGCCACCCCGGCAAGGAAGCCGGGATCGTGATCGATTTCGTCCATCCCGCCACCAAGCACGACGATCCGGTGGTGACCCTGCACTCGCTGCTGGACCGCGACGTCTACCGCGGCGGCGCGATCGTCGTCGGCCCGGTCCGGCGGGGCCGCGGCCGCCGGGTCCGAGTCGAACGACGCGTACTCCCGGTCACGCCCGATCCTGAGCGCAGAGCCGAGGTGTTCGAGCGAGAGCTGTGGCGGATCGCGGTCGAGAACCTTGACTACGGCGAACAGCATGTATGGGCCGCGCTCGCCGGCGCGCGGGTCGCGCCCAACGGCTGGCGACGCGCCAAGGCGATGCTGCATTTCGACCGCCAGGGCGAGCTCAAGCGACGTTTCCTGCTGACCACCGTGCAGCGCAACCGCTCCGCGCAGCTGCGCCTGCGGGCGCTGCAGGAGATCGCCGCCAGCCGTGACGCCGAGGCGTTCGACACCGCGATCGACATCATGGGCGGCTGGCCGCGTGACGAGCGGCGCGAAGCCGTCAAGATCATGCTGCAGGCGTTGGCCGAGCGACGGATCGGCCGCCGTGACCAGGCCAACGCCTGGATCTGGCGGATGGCCGAGTACACGCGTGAGGTCCACGAGGAGTACGCCGTCCAGCGCTGGCCTGAGACCAAGCGCCTGCTCGGGTTGCTCGTCAACTCCAGCGGGGCCGCGCACGCCCGCAACGCGCGCCGGCTCGTGCACGCCTCGCGCAAGGAGGATCGCCGGCTCAGCGCAGCGCTGCTCGCCGCGGCCCTCGCGCACACGCCGGAGGCCGAGGAGGCGCTGCGCGGCGCCCGGACCCGGATGGCGCGCAAGCCCGCAGCGCTGGCCCGGGAGCTGCTGCGTAACTTCCCCAAGGGCCGCCGCGGCTCAAAGCGCCGCCGCCGCAAGACGGTCGACCCGGACGCGGCGACCGCCGAGACCACCACCGGGGTCGCGACGATCGACGGCGACAGCGACGCGCCGGAGGCCGATATCGACGGCGATGTCGTCGAGACCGACGAGCCCGAGGACGACGGCGACGACGACGAACGCGACGACGACACCGACAACGTCGAGCAGCTCAAGCTCGACGAGCGGCCCGACGACGAGGACACCGAAGCCGCCGCGTAGCGTGAGCGCCCGTCGTCGACGACGGGCTCAGGCGATCAGGTGCACTTCGCCGGAATCAAGCGCGATCGTCTCGCCCGCGGCGGAGTTGACCAGCAGCCGGCCGTCGGCATCGATCCCGGCGCCACGGCCCTCACGCGAGTCGTCGGCGAAGGCGCGGCCCTGGCTCCACCGGACCTGACGGGCGATCAGCGCGTCGCGGATCCGGAACGCGTCGAGCACCGCCCGTTCGGATCTGACCAGCCACCGGTCGAGCGCCTGCATCAGCCGCGTCAGCGTCGGCGGGATCGAGGCCGGCTGCAGGCCGATCGTGGCCGCGGTGTGGCGCAGCTCCGGCGGGAAGTCCTGGTCCCGGACGGCGACGTTGACGCCGACCCCGACCACCGCCCACCGCTCCTGGGGCCGTCCCTCGACGAGGATGCCCGCGACCTTGCGCCCGCGCAGATGGACATCGTTGGGCCACTTCAGCGACACCGCAGCGGCCCCGCCGGTCTCGACGTACTGCCAGATCTTCGAGACCGGATCGGGCGGACGCACCGCCGCGATCGTCTCGGCGACCGCCACCCCGGCTACGAGTGGCAGCAGCCGCGGCGGATCGCGCACGACCACCGAGCACAGCAGGGCCCGCCCGGCGGGCGCGACCCAGACCCGTCCCTGCCGGCCGCGTCCGCTCTCCTGGAAGGTGGCCGTGACCAGCGTGCCGTGCGGCGCCCCCGCGGCTGCAAGCTCGCGCGCCCGGGCGTTGGTGGAGTCGACCCGACGCAGGTGCAGCCGGGGCCATCCGACCGACGACTCGGTCACCGCGGCACGTCCGCAACGGGCGCGAGCCGGAGCTCGTCGCCGACGCCGAGCCCGAGTCGTTCGGCGGCCGAGCCGCGGTTGACGGCGATCGCCGGTCGTCGGTGGGCGTCCTCGTAGAGCACCAGCTCGCCCGTCGCGACGTCGGCGAACGTCACCCCGTGGCCGATCGCCAGCGCCGGACGGTCCCAGGCGCTGGAGACGACCTCGACCGGACCCGTCGCGGTGACCCAGGCGAGGTCTTCCCGGTCCGCGTCGAGCTGGAGGTTGCCGAACTGGTCGACGTACTGGACGTGTGCGACCAACGCGCTGCCCTCTCGCGATGCACGGGTGCGCTCCAATGCCACCAGCGACGCCGGATCGAGCTCTGAGCCGACCTCCGTCAACGCGCGGCCCGCGGCGAGCGCCGCGGCGACCGGTGCAAACACGTCGCGGCCGTGGAACGTCGCCGACACGCCGGCCAGGACAAACGGCGAACGACCGATGTCGACGGCCTCGGCGGCACCGCCCGACGCGGCCACCGCCGGCTCCAACAGCCCGTTGTCGGGCCCCACGAACCGCGCTCCCGACCGACCGAGCACTGCGATCGCGCGCCGCGCGGTTCCGACGCCGGGGTCGACGACCGCCAGGTGAACCGCGCCGTCGGGCAGGTACTCGATCGACGAAGCCAGCACCAACGCGCCGGAGTGGACATCCTGGGCCGGGATCTCGTGGGTCAGGTCGATCACCTGGGCGTCCGGGCAGCCGCGGGCGATCACGCCGTGGCAGACGCCGACGAACCCGTCGCGCAGGCCGTAGTCGGTGATGAACGAGATCACCGGCGCGCTCACGAGGCACCCGGCGCGGCGTCGGCGATCAGCGCGTCGATCAAACCGTCGATGTCGTGGCGTCCGGCCTCGACGTCGGGCTCGTGCCCGTGCGCGCGCAGCGCGTCGCTGGTGACCGGCCCGATCGAGATCAGCCGCGTCTGCGGCCCCACCGCGTCGCTCGCCTGCGCGAAGAAGAACTCGACCGTCGACGATGACGTGAACGTCACGTAGTCGGCGGCACCGACCGCGTCGCGCTGCGGCGCCGACAGCGGTTCGGCCACGGTCTCGTACAGCTCCAGCACGTCGACCTGCGCCCCTCGCTGGCGCAGCGCGTCGGGCAGCACATCGCGGGCCACCGCGGCGCGGGCGATCAGCGCTTTCGTCACCGGGATCTCGGCCAGCGCGGCGACGAGCCCCTCGGCGACGAACTGCTCGGGCACGACGTCGGCGATCACGCCGCACTGGGCGAGCGCCCTCGCCGTTCCCGGACCGATCGCCGCCACCGTCGCGCCCGCCAGCGCGCGCGCGTCACGGCCGGCGGCGCGCAGGCGGTCGAACAGGAGACGAACCCCGTTCGGGCTGGTCAGGCAGACGAGGTCGTAGCCGGCCAGGTCAGGTGCGGGGCCGTCGATCGAAGCGATCCGGATCGCCGGCGCCTCGACGACGACCGCGCCCAGCTCACGCAGGCGTCGGGCCAGGCCGCTGGACTGCGCTCGCGCCCGGGTCACCGCGACGGTCCGGTTCGCGAGCGGCCGCGCCCCGAGCCAGTCGAGCCGCTCGTGCAGCGCCGCCACGTCGCCGAACACGGAGATCGCCGGCGCCCGGATCCCCTCCCGTGCCGCGACGGCGGCGATCGTCGACAGGGTCGCCACCGTGACCCGCTGGCGCGGGAGCGTCCCGCGCTCGATGATCGCCGCCGGCTGGGACGGGGACCGGCCGCCGGCGATCAGCGCCTGCGAGATCGCCTCCAGCGTGCGCACCCCCATGTAGACGACGAGCGTGCCGGGGAACGCGGCCAGCGCCGGCCAGTCGAGCGCCGTGTCGTCCTTGGCCGGATCCTCGTGGCCGGTGACGAACGCGACCGCCGACGCGGCATCGCGGTGGGTCACCGGGATTCCCGCGTATGCCGGCGCGGCGATGCCGGCGGTGATCCCGGGCACGATCTCGAACGGCACACCGGCGTCGCGCAGCAGCTCCGCCTCCTCGCCCCCGCGACCGAACACGAACGGGTCGCCGCCCTTGAGTCGCACGACCTCGCCCCCGGCGGCGCCGTGCACCACCAGCAGCTGGCCGATCTCCTCCTGGGAGACCGACGGGCCGCCGCCCTCCTTGCCCGCGTACAGCAGCTCCGCGTCGGCGCGGGCGCCGTCCAGCGCCGTATCGGGGATCAGGCGGTCGTAGACGATCACGTCGGCGGCGGCGATCAGCTCGAGCGCCCGCGCGGTCAGCAGGCCTGGATCCCCCGGACCCGCCCCCACCAGGTAGACCGTCACGCGGAGCCTCCAGCCGCCGAAACCGGCTCGGTTGAACCCGACGCCACCGGGCCGGCGGCCGTGACCGTGACCTGGGCCGCGGCCTGCTCCAGCAGCTCCTGGGCACCGGCGGCGAGCATTCGCTCGGCGCACAGCGCACCGAGTCGGGCCGGATCGCCGACCACCTCGTCGCGCAGCCAGGCCGCGCCGTCGGGCAGCCCCACCCAGCCCGTCAGCGAGGCCCGCCCGTCGTCGAGCAACCGGCAGTGCGCTCCCACCGGCGTCTCGCAGCCCGCGCCGAGCGCATGCACGAGCGCCCGCTCGGCGGCCACGCACGCCATCGCGCCCGGATCGTTGACTGCGTCGCGCTGTGCCACGCTGAGCGCGTCGGACCGCGCCTGCAAAGCGAGCGCGCCCTGGCCGGCCGCCGGGACCAGCCGGTCGAGCGTCCCGCCGACCGCGTCCGTTCTGCCGAGCCGCTCGAGTCCGGCGAGCGCCAGCACCAGCGCGTCGGCCTCGCCTTCGGCCAGCTTACGCAGTCGCGTGTCGACGTTACCCCGCACACGGACGATCTGGAGGTCGGGGCGGAACGCGTGCAGCTGCGCGGCGCGCCGCAGGCTGGAGGTTCCGATGCGGGCGCCGGCTTTCAGCTCGCGCAGCTCCGCGACGCCGCAGATCGCGTCGCGCGGATCCGCACGGGGCGGCACGGCGACGAGCTCGTAGCCGTCCGCCAGCTCGGCCGGTACATCCTTGGCCGAGTGCACGGCGACATCGATCCGGTCATCGTCGAGCGCTCGCTCGAGCTCCGAGACCCAGCGCGACTTGTCGGAGACCGCGGTACCGCGGTCGCCGGCCGTGACCACCTCGACGATCTCGACCGGCTCGCCCCCCTCCTGCAGCCGCTCGGCGACCCATCGCGCCTGCGCCAGCGCGAGCGCCGAACCCCGCGTGCCGACGCGCATCAGTTCAGCCGGCTGCCGGCAGCACGCGCCTTCGAGCGCCGCCGCGCAAGGTGCTCAACCGAAGCCGTCGCCGGCGGTTCGGCGGCCGCTTCGGTCTCGGCGTCGAGCCCGAACAGCTCGCGGATGAGCGCCATCCGCGCGTGCACGCGGTCGTCGCGCATCTCACGCATCTTCAGCGTCGGCTCGTGCAGCAGCCGGTTGACGATCGTCCGCGAGATCGCGTCGATCCGCGCGTGATCGCGCTCCGAAGCCGTCTCCCACTTGCCGTCGTTCTCGGCCACCACCTCGGCGGCGATCCGCGCGGCGCGGACACGCATGGCGGCGACCGTCGGCAGTACCTCGAGTGTCCCCAGCCAGCTCGCAAAGTGCTGGATCTCCTCTTCGATGATCCCCTCGGCACGGGTCGCCTCCGCTTGGCGGACGCTGCGGTTGCGCTGCGCCACCGCCTGCAGGTCGTCGATGTCGACGAGGGTCACACCGTCGACCGCCCCGCACAACGCCTCGACGTCTCGCGGCACGGCCAGATCGATCAGCAGCAGCGGTCGACCGTGACGCGCGTCCATCACCTCGGCGACCTCATCGGCCTCCAGCAGCAGATGCGGGGACGCGGTCGCAGCGACGACGATGTCCGCGCGCTCGAGCGTTTCGGGAAGCTCGTCGAACGAGACGCTCGAGCCGTGGTACTGCTGCGCGAGCGAGATCGCGCGGTCACGGCGACGGCTGGCGACGAAGATGGCCTCGGCGCCGGACTCGGCGAGCGCCCGCGCGGTCAGCTCGCCGGTCTCGCCAGTGCCGATGATCACGACCTGGTGGCCGTCCAGCTCCCCGATCCGCTCCTTCGCCAGCGCCACCGCCACGCTCGGGATGCTCAGCTGCAGCTCGCCGATCGCGGTCTCCGAGCGGAC
Organism: uncultured Solirubrobacteraceae bacterium; assembly: GCA_963743985.1. Taxonomy (GTDB): domain Bacteria; phylum Actinomycetota; class Thermoleophilia; order Solirubrobacterales; family Solirubrobacteraceae; genus Palsa-465. The sequence continues at coordinate 127,018 of CAVUSD010000002.1, forward strand.
CCGCTTGCCGGTCTGGAGCGCCGCCGTGAACAGCCGGTTGGTCAGCGCGCCGGTCGTGTCCTGGGCCAGCGCCGCCTCGTAGGCGCGCTTGACCTGGCCCTGGACCTGGGCCTCGCCGACGATCATCGAATCCAGGCCGGCGACGACCCGGTACAGATGGCGGGCGGCCTCGCAGTTGCGGTGCGAGTAGATCGCGCCCGACAGCTCGGTCGGGCGGATCCCCGCTTGACGCGCCAGCATCGTCAGCACGCGGCTCTCGGCCTCGACCGGGTCGCCGACGACGAGGTAGAGCTCGGTCCGGTTGCAGGTCGAGATCGCGACGGTCTCGTGCACGTCGGCGTCGGCGCGCAGCTCGCGCATGAACTCCGGGGCGCGCGTCTGCGAGAGCGCCAGCCGCTCCCGGACCTCCACCGGGGCGGTCTTGTGCGAGACCCCGATCGCGAGCAGCTCGCTCACGTGACCAGCTGGCCCATGTCGACCTGTTCGCTCACGCGATCTGCTCCGAGCGGGCCGAGCGCGATGGCTCGGACTCACCCGAGCGGTCGTCCGGGTCGCCGGCGAGCTCCGCCTCCGCCGCCTTGACGGCCTCGACGTCGCGGCGCAGCTCCTCGATCTCCTGCTGGGTGCGCTGCGCGCGGACGGCCATGATCGCCACATAGACGAGGATCACCACGAACACGACGATGTATGCGGCGGCCACGTACTTCCCCGCCTGGCCGAGTGGAAGCGCGGGCGAGATCGCGAACGGAAGGCTCACAACGGGGCCGCGCTGCGTCCGTATGGCCGTCCGGCGTCATCGCCGAGCAGCGTGCGCCGCAACCGCCGCAGCTGGGAGCGGGCATCCTTGGCGGCCATCTCGAACTTCCACAGCGTCACGTAGAGCAGCGCGAATCCGATCAGCGCCACGTAGAACGTCAGCTTCATCGATCCCGGCAGCGCTCCGCCCTCGAGGTTGAGGACTCGGGGATGCACGTATTCGGTTGCCAGCCGCACCGCCAGGAAGTTCAGCGGCACGAAGGCGCCGGCGACGATCGCGAACACACTCGCGTACAGCGACTGACGCTCGGGATCCTCGATCGAGAACCGCAGCGGCTGGTAGGTGCAGAACAGCAGCAGCACGATCAGGTAGGAGACGAGCGTCGGCTCCTGCCACACCCACCAGTGACCCCACGATGCCTTGGCCCAGATCGACCCGGAGATCAGCCCGGCGACCCCGAAGATCAGCGCCATGTGGATCGCCACGTACGAGCGCATGTCCCACTTGCGATCGCCGGTGCGGAGGTACATGATCGCCATCGCCGCGCCGAAGATGAAGCCGCCCAGCGCGATGATCGCCAGGGGCACGTGGATGTAGAAGATCTTCTGCAGGAACCCTTGGTTGGTGTCCAGCGGTGCGTAGAAGAAGGCCAGCGCCAGCGCGGCGCAGAGCACCACGACCGTTGCGACCGCGAGGCCGGGAAGTCCCTTGCCGTAAGTGGTTTTTCGCACTATTCCTCCAAGAGAAAGTCAAACAGCGCGTAGGCGAGCAGCGCGAATACGAGATCATAGAGCGCAAGGATGGCCAACCACTTCAGTTGCGGACTGGTGGTCGCGTGCCCGGCGGCCAGCAGCGGTCCAAGCGCTCGAGCGGTCCCGATCAGCGCCGGCACCAGCAGCGGCAATCCGAGCATCGGTCCGATCAGGTCGCGCGCCCTGGTGTTGACGGCGATCCCCGAGACGAGCGTGCCGATCGTCGCGAATGCGATGTTCGTCAGCACCAGCACGAGCACCACCGCCGGCAGCGGCGGACCGAGCGACGGGCCCAGCAGGAACAGCTTGAACGCCGGAACCGCGATCACCTCGAGCAGGGTCAGGTAGATGAACAGACCCGTCGCCTTGGCCACCATCAGCGCCGAGCGGTCGACCGGCGCCAGCAGGAACGCGTCGAACCCACCCTGCTCGCGCTCGGCGACGAACAGCCGGTTGATCCCGAGCATCGCCGAGAACAGCAGCGCGACGGTCAGCACGCCCGCCGCCTCCTGACCCGAGATCGTGTCCCGGTCCAACCCGAAGTGGAAGATCACGAACGTCACCAGCGCCAGCAGGACCATCGCCGGCAGCGTCTCGAGCGTTCGCGACTCGACCAGCAGGTCCTTGCGCAGCACCACCCAGGCGGTCCTCACGCGTACAGCTCCTGCAACTGCGCGTCGGAGAAGCCTCCGGGCTCGCCGGCATACGCGATCCGGCCGTCTTTGAGCGCGAGCACCATGTCGGCCTCAGCCATCGCGGCCCGCGGATCGTGGCTGGTCAGCACCCGTGTCGTGCCCGAAGGACGGCCGATCAACGGCTCCACGAGTGCACTCGCGGCCGGGTCGAGGTTGGCGCGCGGCTCGTCGAGCAGCAGCAACGCCGGCTGGTGCAGCACCGCGCGGCAGACCGCGACCCGCTGCACCATTCCCCGTGACAGCGTCCGCACCGGGTCGTCGGCGCGCCGCTGAAACTCGACCGCGTCGAGCACCTCGTCGACGCGCGCGGGCGCAACACGATGCAGGCGGGCGTGGTAGTCCAGGTTCTCCCGCGCGGTCAGCTCCCGGTACAGCAGCGGCTCGTGGGCGAGCAGGCCGACCTGGGCGCGGACCGCGAACGCGCGGCGCGGCAGCGGCTCGCCGAACACCTCGATCTCACCGGAGTGCGGCCGCAGCAGCGACGCGAGGATCCGCAGCAACGTTGACTTGCCGGCGCCGTTACGGCCCAGCACCGCCAGCGTCGTTCCCGCCGCGACCGTCAGCGTGACGTCACGTAACGCGGTGCGTTCACCGAAATAGCGGGACAGCCCGCGGAGCTCGATCGCGGGCGCCGTCGTCATCGCGCGACAAGCATAGGTCCCTGCCTCTGACGCCCTGAGCTCAGTGCCCGGGAGTCGGCGCGCCGGGCCGACGTTGCAGCGTGTCGACGACGTGGCCGAGCGTCGGCGCGATCACGCCGAACACCTCCCCGATCGCCTTCGGATTGCCGGGGAAGTTGATGATCAGCGTCCGCCCCGCGATGCCGGACACGCCGCGGGTGAGCACCCCCATCGGCGTGTGTCGGATCGACTCGGCTCGCATCGCCTCGGCGAACCCGGGCGCGTCACGCTCGATCACCGCCTTCGACGCCTCAGGCGTGACGTCGTCGTCGGTGAAGCCGGTGCCGCCGGTGGTGAAGATCAGGTCGACGCCCGCCTGGACCTGGGCCCGCAGCCACCGTTCGATCTGCGCTCGGTCGTCGGCGACGACATCCTGGGCGGCGATCTGCGCCCCGGCGTCTCGCGCCTGCTGGGCGAGCGCGGCGCCCGAGCGATCCTCGTTCTCACCGCGGGCGATCGAGCTCGAGACGGTCAGGATCGCGGCGCGCATGGGCTCGTGGAGCATACGGAGACCCGAGCGGCGCGGGGTGACGAGAACCGCGACGTCACGCCGAAGCCTCGGCCACCGATGCCATCACCGCTCGGCCGGCCTCGGCACAGGCCACCGGGTCCATCTGGGGAGAGATCGGGAGACTGAGCACGGTCTCGGCCAGCCGTTCGGCGATCGGCAGTGAGTCGGGATAGTCCGGCGCATACGCGGGCGTACGGTGGGGAGGCGTCGGGTAATGAATCAGCGTCGGCACCCCGCGCCGCTCCAGCGCCGCCCTGACCGCGTCCCGCCGATCGACACGGACGACGAACTGGTGCCATACCGGCTGTGCGTCCGGCGTTGCCCGCGGAACGACCAGGTCGGCGCAGCCGTCGAACTGCTCCAGATAACGGTCCGCGAGCGCGCTTCGCCGGGCGTTCCACTCGTCCAGACGACGGAGTTTGATCCTCAGCAGGGCGGCTTGCAGTTCGTCAAGCCGGCTGTTGAAGCCGCGGACGACGTTGTCGTAGCGGCCGCGCTCGCCGTAGTTGGCCAGCGTCCGGACTCGGTCAAGGAGCGCCGGATCATCGGCGACGACGATGCCGCCATCTCCGAGCGCGCCCAGATTCTTGGTGGGGTACAGGCTGAACGCCGCCGCGTCGCCCAGAGCACCGACCCGTCGTCCAGCCAGACGCGCGCCGTGGGCCTGGGACCCATCCTCCAGCAAGCGGAGACCATGGCGCTGGGCGAGCGCGGCCAGCGGGCGCGTGTCCGCCGGCATTCCGTACAGGTGAACCGGCATGATCGCCGCCGTACGAGGCCCGATCACCGCTTCCACGCGGTTGGCGTCGATCTGCATGGTCGCGACGTCGGGCTCGACCGGCACCGGGCGAGCACCGGCGTGGGTCACCGCCAACCAGGTCGCGATCGAGGTGTGCGCCGGCACCAGGACCTCGTCGCCGCGGCCGATCCCGTGCGCCATCACCATCAGCTGCAGCGCCTCGAGGCCGTTCGCCACGCCGACGGCGCCCTGCACGCCACAGTAGGCGGCGAACTCGGCTTCGAAGCGCTCCAGTTCCGGACCCCGGACGTACCAGCCCGAGCGAAGGACCCTGCGACTGGCGTCCTCCAGTTCGTCGGCGAGCTCCGAATGTGCGGCGGCGAGGTCGAGGAACGCCACCGCGCTAGCGCCGTGCTGAGAGCCGATCGAACTCTTCTCGGTCATAGACGTACTCCTCCGGCAGGTACGGCCCCGATGACAGCACCAGGCAGATCGCGTCGGCGGAGAACTCGTCGAGATGATGAAACACCATCGGCGGCAGCAGCAACCCGACCTCAGGCGAGTCGAGCGCGTAGCGGGTGCTCGCCTCGCCGTCGTCGCAATGCACCACGAAACTGCCGCGGACCGCGATCAGGACCTCCTGCTGTCGCCGATGAGCGTGCCGGGCACGCTCCTCATCTGACGGGATGTCGAAGATCCAGTAGGCGCGTGCCAGCGCGAACGGAATCTGGCGACCTGCCTCGGCGACGCACAGGGAACCACGCGCGTCGTCAAATCGACTGAGCGCCAGCAGCCGACAGCGTGAGCTCACCGTCGCCATCAGCGGCTCGGCACTCATCGGCCTGCTCCGTTCCCGTGAAACAGAAACCCGCCGTGTGTGACCGCGGCCGGAGCGCCCGGGACGCGCCATTCGGGCGTCAGCACGAACTCCCGATCAAGCGTCAGAGCCGCGTCGGCGGCGGCGGCGAGGAGCTCATCGTGGTTCAGCACCCAACCGAGGTACTCCGTCCCGTAGCCGTACGCCCCGGCACGCTGGCGCAGCACGAAGCTCTGGTGCGTTGCGGTCAACGGAACCCGGGTCACCAGCATCCACTCCCGGCAGGCACGAGCGAGGCTGCCCAATCGCCCGCGCCAATCGTGCTCGTACTGAATCGAGCTCGACGCGAAGACCAGATCGTAACGTTCGCTCAAGCAGTCATCCGTGTCGTGAAACCTCACCTCGGGCAACACCCGCCGACCCTCGGCGCACACCTCGGGCAGCTCGCGGCAGTGGTACTCGAGCTCCAGATCGGGGAGCAGGCGCCGAGCCAGGTGATAGTGGTGACCGAGCGCGCCACCCCAGTCGAGGACCGAGACGACGCCACGACCCCCGGCGGCACGAGCGAGCGCGAACGCGAACACCAGCACCATCGATTGAGCGGCGAGATCGGTGCGCATCATCGGTACCCCGAGGGGGACCTCGTGCCCAACCCCCAGTGGGCCGGGACCGTCCGTGACGGCGATGAACTCAGCCCACTTGTCCTGATACGAGCGGGCCACTGCGACAGCGTCCCAGCCGGTCGCCGGCGCCGCGGCGGACGGTCCCCAGCCCTCGGGCACGTACTCCCACTCCGGCACCTCCGGCGGCTGCGTTTCCTGCGCCGCTTGGCGATCGGTCCAGACACGCGACGGGAAGTACTCGACGGTTGGCACGTCGAGCATCGCCATCCGAACGCCGGACTGCATCATCCGCCGGCACAGCGCCCAGTCGTACGGGAGCCCGAACGCCGCGTCGGCGAGCTCCAGCTCGAAGATGTCGGCCAGCCCAACGTGGTAGAGCGACGACTGCAGCGCGAACTGAGCGTGCTCCGGCGGGAAGCGCCCAATCGTCGTGGTCTCTCCGTTGGGTGAGTGAACCGTGATCTGGCTGTAGACGAGCTCATGACGACCGGCCTGGGCAAGCTCGAGCAGTCGCTCGAGATGCGTCGGCGCGAACGCGTCGTCGTCATCCAGCGGAGCGATCCAGAGCCCGCGGGAGCGCTGTACGGCGTCGTTATACGGCGGCACCCCGGCGACCAACCAACGCGCGTCCGGATGGTCGGGGTACGGGCCGCGGTATGAGCGGTTCGCGTAGCTGATCCGGGGATCGCCGAAGCCCTCGACGACGATCTGCGCCTCGTCCGGGGCATCGTCTCCGACCACGACGATTTCGAAGTTCTGGTGGGTCTGGGCGAGCACCGACGGGATCGAGCGCTCCCCGAGGAGTCGATAGTTCGAATAGGTCGGGATCACCACCGACACCAGCGGCGAGTCCTCACGGAACGGCGACTCGTAGGTCGGATCGTGCCGGAGCTGGCGCAGTCGACGGCGACTGGCCGGGTCCCGATCGTGATTGAACCGCAGGCCGTCGACGACCTGCATGTGGCGTCCCGCTGCGCGCGTCTCCGCATCCTGCAGCGCGGTGGCGAGCACGGTCGTCTCGGCGCTCAACGCGGAGATCGCATCAAGCTGCCGGTCGTCCGCGGCCTCCGCTTCGCGCATGCGGTCGCCGAGCGCGCCGATCTGCGCCTCGAGCACCGCCCGGGTCGCGTACAGCTCGTCGCGCGTCTGACCCGCGACGGCCCGCATTGCTCGCAGGTACTCCAGCAGCCGACGAGGCGGCCATCGAACTGTGGACAACAACGAAAAAGCCCCCCTTTGACGTACAGCCGTGCAGCTGGAGCGCGCCAGCAAACCCTATCTAATGCTCGCGATGCCTCTGCCCGGTCCGTTCGTTGACAACGCGGCCTCCGTGTCCGATGTCCGCACAACGGATCCGGGAAGGCCGAGCGCTCCCTCGACCGGTGTGTCGCCGACCGGCAGGTATCGTGGCGGCGGCATGACCGCGGAGACGCGAGTGGCGTATCTGATCGTTTCGGACGTCGCGCCCGATCAGTTGAGCCGGCTGACGGCGGTGCTGCGCGCTGGCAGCCCGGGCGCGGCGATCGCCGTCCAGCACGACGACGCCGACGGCGCGCTCGATCTGCGGCGTTTGCACGAGCTCGACGTCGACCTGCTGGAGACGAGCAGCGTCCCGCGGGGCTCGGCTGCCGAGCTGATGATGCTGCTGCGCTGCCTGCGGCGAATGCGCCAGTCGGTGCGGTTCGATTGGCTGACGTTGATCTCGGGTCGCCACTATCCGGTGCGCCCGGTGGCCGAGATCGAGGCGACGCTCGCCGGCGCCGACACCGACGGGTTCATCGACACGCATCCCTGTGCACCGCCGGTGATCCGTCGCACCCAGCCGATCGATGAGTATGCGACCCGCTACCACTACCGCTGGTCGCCGATGCCGGGACCGGTCGCACCGCTCGCCCGCGCCGTGGCGACCGCGGCCGGCCCTCACGTGCTCGTGCGCTCGACGGCGGCCGGCGACCGGATCGGCGTCCCGGCCAAGCGCTCGCCGTTCAGGGCGCCCAAGCGCCGGCCGTTGCCGCTCCCGGTCAAACGCAATCCGTTGAGCTCCGTGCAGGCCGAGCGCAGCCCGTTCGGGGAGGGACTGGAGTGCCGCTACGGATCCCGTTGGTGGGTGCTGTCGCGGCGAGCGGTCGAGGTGGTCGACGCGGCTGTCCGTGAACACCCGGAGCTGGTGCTCTACTTCCGCGACACGCTGGTCCCAGCCGAGTCCTACATCCAAACCGTGCTGGCCAATGACCGCACGATCACCGTGCGCAACGAATGCCGCCACCGCGAGCTCTCAGGCGCGGACGACGTGGACGCGCTGGCGGGCGTGGACTTCGCCGGGCCGTTCGATGCCGACGCACCGTTGCTGGACGCGATCGACGTCCGCGTCCACCGGGCCTAGGACCTGGTCCACGCTCCCGAGCGACCGCCGGATTTGGACTCGAGCGCGACCGACGCGATCTCGGCGCCGCGCTCGACGCCCTTGACCATGTCGTAGACCGTCAGCGCCGCCACCGAGGCGGCCGTCAGCGCCTCCATCTCGACGCCCGTCGGGCCCGTCGTCCGGGCCTCGGCGAGGATCGTGATCTCGCCGGAATCGACGTCGATCGAGGCCTCGACACCGAGGAACGACAGCGCCAGTGGATGGCACAGGGGAATCAACTCCGACGTTCGCTTCCCGCCCTGGATCCCGGCGACCCGCGCGACGCTCAGCACATCGCCCTTGGGCGCGTCACCGGCCGCCACCAGCGCGGCGGTCTCAGGCGTGACGCGGACGACGGCTCGCGCCACCGCGCGCCGGTCGCTCGGCGGCTTGTCGCCGACGTCGACCATCCGCGCGCGACCGGTCTCGTCGAGGTGGGTGAGCTCGCTCACGCGGGGGCGTACGTCAACTTGGCGGCCTCGATCAGCGACCGCACGCCCTCCGCGTCGCCGCTGCGCAGCAGCTCGATCGGGTCCGGATCGCCGCCGACGATCCCCTCGAAGAACTCCTTGCGGTCCTGGTAGGTCGGCAGCGTTCCCTTCGCCCACCCACGGGCGTCGTTGAGCAGCACCGCCAGGTCGGCGTAGGGCTCGCCGAACAACTCGGCGATCTCTCGCTTCATTCGCTTCGCCAGCGCCGGCGAGGCGCCCGCGGTCGAGATCGCCACCGCCAGCGGTCCCGTCCGCACGATCGCCGGCAGGATGAAATTGCACAGTGGCGGCACGTCGACGACGTTGACCAGCATCGCGCGGCGCTCGGCGTCGTCGTAGACGGCGATGTTGACGTCGGTGTCGTTCGTGGCGGCGATCGCGATCAGGCAGCCATCGAGATCGGTCGGCCGGTACTCGCGCCGCTCCCACACGATCGACCCCTCGTCGGCGAGCGCCTCCAGCTCGGAGATCGCCTCGGGCGCGACCAGCATCACGTCGGCGTCGCACGCCAGCAGCCCCTCGACCTTCTCGAGGCCGACGTCACCACCGCCGACGACCAGGCAGCGGCGCTTGGTCAGCCGCAGGCACGCGATGTAGAACGGGGTCTCCAGCATCCCGCGCACGCAGGACTGGTCGCAGATCCCCTTGCGCAGCTGACAGACGCATTCCTTGCCGGCGTAGGCCTGGGCGGGCATACAAACAAGCGTAGCCCGCGGCGACCGATGAGCGCCCCGCTCCGGGTTACGGCTCGCTGCGGCCGCGCGCCCGGCGCAGCTCGGCGAGCCGCTCGCGCAGCGCCGCCTCGGCGTCGTCGGGCTCGTAGAAACGAGCGCCGATCGCCTCGTCGGGCAGCAGCTCCTGCGGCGAGATGTGGCCGGGGCGGGCGTGCGGGTAGTCGTAGTCGCCCTGCTGACGGGTGGATGAGCGCAGGTACGTCGGGGGCGCCGACGCGCCGCGCTCGCGCACGTAACCCCGGGCCGCGAGGACCGCTCGCTTGGTCGCGTCGGACTTCGGCGCCAGCGCCAGGTAGATCGCCGCCTGGGCGAGCGCGAACTGCGCCTCCGGCATCCCCGTGTGCTCGACCGCCGCGGCGGCGGCGGTCGCGACCCCCAGGGCCTGGGGATCGGCGTTGCCGATGTCCTCGGAGGCGAGGATCACCATCCGGCGGACGATGAACCGCGGGTCCTCCCCGGCCTCGAGCATCACCGCCAGGTAGTACAGCGACGCGTCGGGATCCGAGCCACGGGTCGCCTTGATCCAGGCCGAGATCGTGTCGTAGTGCCGGTCGGCCTTGCGGTCGTAGAGGATCGCGCGCTGCTGCATCGCGTCCTCGGCATGCTTGAGCGTGACCGGCTCGGTCCCCTCCGGACCCGCCGCCTCGGCGGCGAGCTCGAGCGCGTTCAGCGCCGAGCGTGCGTCCCCGCCCGAGCGCTCGGCAAGGAACTCCAGCGCCTCGGGTTCGATCCGTTCGGCCGGGCCGACGTAGCCCCGCTCGATCGCCCGCCGCAGCAGCTTGAGCACGTCGCCGGGACCGAGCGCATCGAGCTCGTACACCCGCGAGCGGGAGATCAGCGCCGAGTTGACCTCGAAGTAGGGGTTCTCGGTGGTGGCCCCGATCAGCGTGATCAGCCCTTCCTCGACCGACGGCAGCAGCGCGTCCTGCTGCGCCTTGTTGAAGCGGTGGATCTCGTCGAGGAAGAACACCGTCCGCCGTCCGCCGGTCTGCAGCCGCTGGCGGGCCCGCTCGATCACCGCGCGCACCTCCGCCCGCCCCGCGGCCACCGCCGACTCCTCCTCGAACGCGGCGTCCGATGCGTTCGCGACCAGCCGGGCGAGCGTCGTCTTGCCGCTGCCCGGTGGTCCGTGCAGGATCATCGAGTGCGGCCGGCCCTCCTCGATCGCGCGGCGCAACGCCGAGCCCGAGGCCAGCAGCCGGTCCTGGCCGACCAGCTCGTCGAGCGTCGTCGGCCGCAACCGCGTGGCCAGCGGCACCGCCTGTCCGGGCACCGCCGGTCCGGACGCCGCGTCCGGCGCTGGGCGTCCCTCGTCGTCTCCGAACAGCGTCGCCACGAGCCCGCTGCCGCTCAGCCGATCAGCGTTGCCAGCGCCACGTCGTGCAGCAGTCCGTTGGACGCGATCGCGTCGCCCCCGGCCGCGGTCGTGGCGCCCGCGAAGTCGGTGAAGCGACCGCCCGCCTCGTGGACGATCAGCATCGGCGCGGCGAGATCCCAGAGGTTGACGGCCGCGTCGGAGGCGACCTCCGCGAGCCCTTCGGCGACGAGCATGTACTGCCAGAAGTCACCGAATCCGCGAGCGCGCCAGCAGCTGCGCATCAGCTCCAGCAACCCGTCCAGGCGGCCGGTCCGCTCATACCATTCGACGTCCCCATAACAGACCTGAGCGTCGGCGAGCTCGGCGATCGCCGAGACCCGCAGCGGAGGCGGCGGCTCGGCCGCGATGCTCCGATCGGTGAACGCTCCGTTGCCCTTGGACGCCCACCAGCGACGACCCATCGCGGGCGCCGACACGACCGCGACCGTCACCTCGCCCTCGCGCTCCAACGCGAGCAGCGTCGCCCACACCGGCATCCCGCGCACATAGCCCTTGGTGCCATCGATCGGGTCGATGATCCAGCGGCGGCCCCCGGCCCCTTCGCCGCCGAACTCCTCGCCGAACAGCCCGTCACCGGGACGCCGTTCCGAGACGAGCTGCTGGACGCGCTGCTCGACGGCGCGGTCGGCCTCGGATACCGGCGTCATGTCCGGCTTGGTCTCGACCACCAGGTCCGACGCACGGAACCGCGCCATGGTGATCTCGTCGGCGGCGTCGGCCAGCTCCAGTGCCAGCGCCAGGTCATCGGAGAGCCCGAGCACGTCGCGGATGCTACGCGCCGGCTTGTATAGCCTGTGGCCAGACGTGACGAGCGACCGGCTTCAGAGCGACGCCATCGAGCTGCTGTCGGAGCTGATCCGCTTCGACACGGTCAACCCTCCCGGCAACGAGCGCCCGGCGATCGAGCATCTCGACCGCTACCTGCGAGCCGCTGGGTTCGAGACCCAGTTGCTGGCCGCCGACCAAGGGCGCCCGAACCTGGTCGCGACCCTGACCGGCGAGGACGACGGCCCGATACTCGGACTGCTCGGCCACGTCGACACGGTCCTCGCCGATCCAGCCGACTGGACCCACGATCCGTGGTCCGGAGATGTCGTCGACGGCTTCCTCTGGGGTCGCGGCGCGCTCGACATGAAGGACCAGGTCGCCGCCGAGGCGGTCGCCGCCGCGACGCGTGCCCGCGCTGGGTGGCGCCCCGCCCGCGGCGCGCTGAAGCTGCTGTTCGTCGCCGACGAGGAGACCGGCGGGGAGGTCGGGGCGGCGTGGTTGTGCTCCGAGCATCCCGAAGCCGCCCGCTGCGACATGCTGCTCAACGAGGGCGCCGGCGAGGTGTTCGAGTTCGACGGACGGCGGCGGTACGGGGTCGCCTGTGCCGAGAAGGGGATCTTCCGCTTCAACCTCAACGCTGCCGGCGAGGCCGGGCACGCATCGGTCCCTCAGCTCGGCGACAACGCGCTGCTCAAGCTGGCGCCGGCGCTGGCCGCGCTCGCCGACGCCCCCCGCAGCTACCTGAGCACCGAGGCGCCGGCGGCGCTGCTCTCCGGACTCGGTCTCGATCCGTCGAACATCGCCGCTTCACTGGACGCGATCGGCTCAGACGCTCCTGCGCTGCGCGTCCTGATCGAGCCGATGTTCGAGGTGACGCTGACCCCGACGATGGTGTCCGCGTCATCGAAGATGAACGTGATTCCCGCCCGTGCGCAGCTGCGGATCGACTGCCGCACGCCGCCCGGGCTCGGCGAGGCCGAGGCTCGCCGGCGGATCGCCGAGGTGCTCGGCGACGACGCCTCGGGGTTGCAGATCGAGTTCTTCGAGCACACCGTGGGCAACGCGTCCCCCGTCGAGTCCGAGCTGATGGACGCGATCAGCCGCTGGGTGACGAGCGTCGAGCCCGATGCCTCGACCGTCCCGCTGATCCTGCCCGCCTTCTCGGACTCAACGTGGTTCCGCGGCGCGTTCCCCGAGTGCGTCGCCTACGGGTTCTTCCCGATGCGCCACCAGAGCCTCCTGGAGGCCTACCCGCTGATGCACAACGCCGACGAGCGGATCGACATACGCGATCTCGGGTTCGCCACGCGCTTCTACTACGACGTGATCGGCGACCTGCTCGGCTGAGCTGAGCGACAGCTGCCGTGTGCTGCGCGGCGTCATCGCGGCCAGCAGCGTCACGAACGTCACCCCCGCGCCGACCCCGAGCACGGTCCGCGCGCCGACCACCGACGCGACCGGTCCGGCGATCGCGAACCCGAGCGGCAGCAGCGCCAGCGACCCCATCCAGTCATACGAGCTGACGCGTGACAGCGCATCGGCCGGGATGTGGCGCACGAGCGCGGTCTCCCACCAGATCTCAAACAGCGCGAACGTCAGCCCGACGCTGAACGCCAGCGAGATGACCATCACGAACGGCTGCAGGGTCGCGAACGCCAGGTCCTGCAGCGGCCAGCTCAGGATTAGGGCCAGACCGAGCATCAGCGGGCGCTTGGGGCGCCACTTGATCCCGATCAGCGCGCCGAGCACCGCGCCGACACCGGCGACTGACTCGAGCACGCCGAACCGGTCGGCGCCGCCGTAGAACTCCTTGGCGATCGAGGGCGCCAGGCTGTACCACTGGGAGTAGCTGAACAGGACGGCGACACAGAAGGCGCTGATCGTCGCCCACACCCACGGGCGCGAGGCGACCTCGCCGAAGCCCGCCCGCAGCGACTGCAGGACGGTCTCACGGTTGCGCTCAGCGCCGCGGGCGCGGGGATGGACGCGCGTCAGCAGCACGGCTGAGATCACGAACGTCGCCGCATCGAGCAGGAACGCGGCACCGGCGCCGACGGTCAGGATCAGCACGGTGCCGATCGCCGGGCCGATCATGATCGCGAGGTTGGCCGTGACTCCGGTCAGCGCCTGCGCCTCCTGGATGTGGTCGTCGGGCACGGTCTGCGGGAGCAGCCCGGTGTAGGCCGGGTTGAAGAACGCTCGCGCAGCGCCGAACAACGCCTCGATCACGATCATCTCGACGACGCTGGCGCCGCCCGCGAAGATCAGCGCGGCCAACGCCAGGTGCAGTCCTGCGCGGACGCTGTCGGCGCCGATCATGATCCGGCGGCGGCCCTTGCCGCCAAACCGGTCGGCCCAGACGCCCCCGAACAGGATCAGGGCGATCATCGGCAGTGCCTGCGCGGCCAGCACGAAGCCGAGGTCGGTCGCCGACCCGGTCCGCTCGGTCACGTACAGCGCCAGCGCGACGATCACCACCTGGTCGCCGACGTTCGACGCCGACTGGCCCAGGAACAGGTATCTGAAGTTGGGGAAGCGCAGGACGCGCAGGTACGAACTCACGACAACTCACTCTCATCTGACGTTGGAACGACGGCCTCGCCCGGGGTCCGCGATCGGCGGACTTCAGGGCAGCTACTGCTGACTCAGATGAATGGGACTGCGAGCATCGCGCCGGTGAGGGTACCACGTTTCGCCAATAGACTCGCGCCCCATGTCGACCACGGTTCCCACCCGGCTCGCACCCGAGATCTTCCGGCTGCCGGTCCAGCGAATCCGCGACGGGTACTACTCCGACGCCTACTTCGTCCTCACCCGGCAGCTGCTCCAGGACGAGGGCGAGCACCCGCACGTGACAATGCAGGTGTTCCAGAAGCAGGAGTCGGTCCTGGGCGGAATCGACGAGGCGATCGCGGTCCTGAAGACGTGTGCGGGCACCTACGACGCTGATGGTTCATGGGTGTCCGGGTGGGATCAGCTGGTCGTGCGGGCGCTGCACGAGGGCGACCGCATCTCACCGCGTGAGACCGTGATGACGATCGAGGGCGACTACGCGCTGTTCGCCCACCTCGAGACGGTCTACCTGGGCTCGCTGGCACGCCGCTCACTGATCATGCACAACGTCCGGGAGGTCGTCGAGGCCGCGCGCGGCAAGGAGATCTTCTACTTCCCGGCTCGCCACGACCACTGGCTGGTGCAGACCGGCGACGGCTGGTCGGCCCACGTCGCGGGGGCGATCGGCGTCTCCACCGACGCGCAGGCGTCGTGGTGGGGCGGGCGCGGGATCGGCACCGTCCCGCACGGGCTGATCGCGGCCTACGGAGGCGACACCGTGCGCGCGGCGACGCTGTTCGCCGACCATTACCACGAGCAGATGAACGTGACCGTGCTGGTCGACTTCGCCAACGATTCGGTCGGGACCGCGTTGGAGGTGGCCGCAGCCCTGGGGCCCAAGCTGTGGGGAGTGCGGCTCGACACGTCCGAGCAGCTCGTCGACCGCTCGCTGTTCGACGAGATGGGCGGTTTCACCCCGACCGGCGTCAACCGCCGGCTGGTCGAGAAGGTCCGCGGCGCGTTGGACGACGCCGGGTTCGGCAAGGTCAAGATCGTCGCCTCCGGCGGCTTCACCGCGGAGCGCATCCGGGAGTTCGAAGCGCTGGGCGTGCCCGTCGACGCCTACGGCGTCGGCTCATCGCTGATCCGCGGCAACAACGACTTCACCGCGGACGTCGTGTTGCTCGACGGGAAGCCGTGCGCGAAGGTCGGCCGCTGGTTCTCGCCGAACCCGCGCCTGCAGCCGGTGACGTACGAGGGGCGAAACCCGGGTCGCCACCTGCTCTCACAGAGTGCGTGTGCGCAAAAGAACGTATAGACGCCCAAATCGCACAACTGGCCTCGCCGCGTGGCTTGATCACGAACGAAACGCTGCGAACGGTCGGGCTCTCACGGCGGGCCATCACCGATCGCGCCGCCGCGGGCAGGCTCGTCCGAATCCACCACGGCGTCTACTTCGTCGGCCACGCTCGACCGAACCCCACTGGCGTTCGCAGAGGCGGCGGTTCTCGCCTGTAGCCCCCGCGCGGCGCTGTCCCACGATTCCGCCGCCGCCTTGTGGGGTCTGCGAAAGTGGCCGTCGCATTCCGGAGGTGAGCTCGGCGCTGCATCGTCGGCGCCCTCGGATCCGGACACACCGGACCCGCACTCTGACCCAAGCCGACGTCACCAGCCGTCACGGGATTCCCGTCACGACGGTCGCGCGGACGACCGCGGACATCCAAGCCGCGGCTGACCGACACCCAGCTGATCAACCTGATCCACGAGGCGCGGCGCAACCGTCACCTACCCGACACAGAACTCGCGCGGCTCTACCGGCTCTGTCGCCGCGCCGCCGACGTCTATGACTCCGAGGAGGCACCGAGCCGCAGCGTCTTTCAGCACGAGTTCAAGGCGTTCCTGATCGAACACGACCTTCCGGTTCCGGAGTTCGAGGCGCCGTGGCACGGCTTCGAGGTCGACGCCTTCTACGAGGACTACCGGCTGATCATCGAGCTCGACGGCTATCGCGACCACTCCCAGCCCGATCGCTTCGAAGCCGACCGCGAACGCGACGCGCTCGCGATCGAGCTCCAGTTCGACACGTTGCGGATCACTTGGCGACGGCTCAAGCGCAAGCCCGCGCCGCTGGCCCGCCAGCTCCGCGTGATCCTCGCCGACCGGGACCCGCACGCGCGACGGTAAGCTCACCGGCCGATGCTGTCCGCGATCGATCACGTCGGCGTCGCCGTGCCGAGCATCGACGCGGCGCTCGGCTTCTACCGGGACGCGATGGGGATGGAGCTCGTGCACCGTGAGACGATCGTCGACCAGGGCGTCAAGGCGGCACTGCTCGACGTCGGCGACTCGCACGTCGAGCTGATCGAGCCGCTGTCGCCCGACAGCGGCGTCGGTCGGTTCCTGGACAAGCGCGGGGCGGGCCTGCATCACGTCGCCTACCGGGTCGAATCGGTCGACGAGGCGCTGAAGGCCTGTGTCGCCGCCGGCATCCGTCTGATCGATGAGCAACCGCGCACGGGCATCCGTGACTCGCGGGTGGCGTTCCTTCACCCCGCATCCACCGGCGGGGTCCTGACCGAGATCGTCCAGCCAGCTTCGTGGCCCGTTCCGTAGGTATGACGACATTCGAGCGGCCTCCGGCGGCGCCTGGCGGCGTCCTCGGAGTCTCACGTGGCTGGGCCACGCATCGACTCCTGCGTCCTTGCCAGGCATCCACCGGCGACCCCTCTCGGTGTCGCCATACCTACGTAACGAACCACTAAGGACACTGATATGAGCGACGAAAAGTCCCAGAAGGTCAACATCGGCTTCGCCGGCGGTCCCGTGCTGAGCGCGCGGGTCACCACCAGCAACCTGACGACATTGCGGGGCGCGCTGGCCGGCGGCGGCTGGCACGAGTTGCCGTCCGACGACGGCACGATCGACCTCGATCTGTCCAAGGTCGTCTACGTGCTGGTCGACTCAGACGCCCACCGGGTCGGCTTCGGCGGCTGATCGGTAGACCCGGGCGCTGAGCAGGCGCGCGCTACACGATCCGGTTGCGCAGTACCCCGATCCCCTCGATCTCGAGTTCGACGACGTCGCCTGGCACCAGCCACCGACCGTCGTCGTGCTCGAGCACACAGCCGCCACCGACCGTCCCGGACCCGATCACGTCGCCGGCGACGAGCCCCGGTGTGTTGCGCGCCGCGGCGGCCAGCAGCGTGTCCCAGTCCCAGAACATCCCGCCGGTGCGCGAGTCGGTCCGCACCTCGCCGTTGACGCGAGCGACCGCCCGCATGTCGAGGTCGGGCGGCAGCTCGTCGGCGGACACCAGCTCAGGCCCGAGCGCGGTCGCGAAATCCTTTCCCTTGGCCGGACCCAGGCCGACCGGCGTCTCGGCGAACTGCAGGTCACGGGCGGAGAAGTCGTTCATGATCGTGAACCCCTCCGGGCGTCCGTCGGCGCCGATCACGCAGGCCAGCTCGAGCTCGTAGTCCAGCTGCGTCGTGTCGGCCGGCCGCGGGATCGCGTCGCCGTCGCCGAAGACGGCCCCAGGGTTTGAGAAGTAGAAGACCGGGATCGAGTACCAGGCATCGGGCACGGCCCGTCCCCGGTTTCCGCGCGCGGTCGCCACATGCCGCTCGAACGCCATGAAGTCACGGATCGACGGCGGCCGCCCGTCGGGATACGGCCGCCTCATCGCGCGAACAGGGTCGACAGCACGACCTCGGTCACGGTCCGGGTCACCCCGGGCGTCGCCCGGATCCGCTCTAACGCCAGCTCGAGCGCCTTGGTGTCATGGGCCATGACGTGCAACAGCGCCGACGCCTCGCCTGCGACCGTGTGCGCGGAGACGACGCCGGGCTCGCCCTCGACGGCGCGTTTGATCGAGTCGGCGGCCATCGCGCCCTCGCAGTAGAGGTCGACGAACGCCTCGGCGTGCCACCCGAACGCCTCGGGATCGACGATCGCCGTGTAACCCAGCAACACGCCGTCGCGCTCGAGCCGGTCGACGCGCCGCTTGACCGCCGGCGCCGACAGGTGCACGTGGTTGCCGATGTCCTGGAACGAACGCCGCGCGTTCTCCCGCAGCAGCGCAACGATCATCTCATCTGTCGCGTCCATATCGCCGTTAAGTATGTCAGATACGCAATGGATTGGGGTTGTTATCGCCGATATATAAACGGATCATTGCACGATGACCACGCAATCGCTCGCAACCCCTTTCGAGGCCCCGCATGATGTGATGCCGGTCCACGGCATCGATCACCTCGAGTTGTACGTCGGCAACGCCGCGCAGGCCGCGTACTACTACACGCACGCCTACGGCTTCACCGAGATCGCCTATCAGGGCCTCGAGACCGGCTCTCGCGACAAGGTCTCACACGTCCTGCAGCAGGGGCGGATCCGGATCGTGCTGACGGGCACGCTGACCGGTGACGATGAGATCGCCGCGCACCAGCACCGCCACGGCGACGGGGTCCGCAACGTCGCGCTGAGCGTCCCCGATGCGACGGCGGCCTACGAGCACGCGGTCGCACACGGTGCCGTCGGGGTCGACGAGCCGCACGAGATCTCCGACGAGTTCGGCTCAGTGGTCCTGTCGAGCATCCGGACCTACGGCGAGACCCGCCATCTGTTCGTTCAACGCAGCGACTACACCGGCGCGTTTCTGCCCGGCTACCAGGCGCGCGACGCGATCCCGATGGGCCCCGACGGCCTACTGGTCGGCATCGACCACGTCGTCGGCAACGTCGAGCTCGGAAAGATGGAGGAGTGGGTCGAGTACTACGAGCGCGTGTTCGGCATGACGGAGCTGATCCACTTCTCCGACAAGGCGATCTCGACCGAGTTCTCGGCACTGATGTCGAAGGTCGTGACCGACGGCTCGGGCAAGATCAAGTTCCCGATCAATGAGCCCGCCGTAGGTAAGCGGAAGTCCCAGATCGACGAGTACCTGGACTTCTACGACGGCCCCGGCGTGCAGCACATCGCCGTCTCGACGACCGACATCGTCGCCGCCGTCGACGAGCTCACCCGCCGCGGCGTGAAGTTCCTGCCGATCCCCGCGTCGTACTACGCCGACGTGCCCGAGCGGATCGGCGAGATGGGCCAGGACATCGCCGACCTGCAGCGGCTCGGAATCCTCGTCGACCGTGACGATGAGGGCTACCTGCTGCAGATCTTCGGCCACGCGGTCGGCGACCGGCCGACGGTGTTCTTCGAGCTGATCGAGCGTCACGGCGCGCGCGGCTTCGGCGAAGGCAACTTCAAGGCGCTGTTCCAAGCGCTCGAGCGTGAGCAGGACAAGCGCGGGAACCTCTGAAAATGCGCTACGAGCACCGAGGTGAGCTGCCGGCCAAGCGCCACGTCGCGCACTACCGGGACGGCCGGCTGCTGACCGAAGAGGTGATGGGCTACGAGGGGTTCTCCGGCAACGAGTCGATCCTCTACCACCTGCAGAGCCCCTGCAAGGTCAACGAGCTGGGCACGTTCACGCCGATCGAGCGCGACGAGTGGGTGCCCGACGCCTACTCCCACCGACTACTCGACACGACGCAGGCGATCGGCGGCGGTGACCCGGTGTTCGGGCGCCAGGTCGTGATGTACAACGACGACGTCGAGATCGCCGTCTGCCGCCCCGACGTAGCGCAGCCGTTCTTCTACCGCAACGGCGAAGGCGACGAGCTGATCTTCGTGCACCGCGGCGCCGGAACCCTGGAGACGACGTTCGGCACCCTCCCCTACCGCGCGCACGACTACATCGTGATCCCGCGTGGCACCACGTACCGCGTGCTGCCGGCAGCCGGTGAGCAGCTCTGGCTGACCTTCCACACGCCCGGGGAGCTCGAGACCCCTGACCGGTACCGAAACCGGTACGGGCAACTGCTCGAGCACGCCCCGTTCTCGCAGCGTGACTTCCACGGCCCGACCGACCTGATCTGCCATGCCGACGAGCAGCCCGGCAACTACGAGCTCGTGCTGCGGGTCCGCTCCGGCTACCAGCGCTACGGCTTGGACTATCACCCGCTCGACGTCACAGCCTGGGACGGGTACGTCTACCCGTACACGTTCAACATCGACGACTTCGAGCCGATCGCCGGGCGCGTGCACATGCCTCCGACCGTGCACCAAACGTTCCAGGGGCCGAACTTCGTGATCTGCTCGTTCTGCCCGCGGATGCTCGACTGGCACGAGCAAGCGATCCCGGTTCCCTACAACCATTCGAACCTGCAGTCCGAGGAAATGATCTATTACGTCGACGGCAACTTCGGCTCACGGCCGGGGGTCGACGTCGGCGCGATCACGCTGCACCCGTCGGGACTGCCGCACGGGCCTGCGCCAGGGGTGGCGGAACGTTCGATCGGTCAGCGGTTCACCGAGGAACTGGCCGTCATGTGCGACACGTTCCGGCCGCTCAAGCTGACCGGGCTCGCCGGGCAGATCGACGACGGCGGCGACTACGCGCTGCAGTGGGCTCGGGAGCCGGCGCATGTTTGAGGAGGGCCGGCTCTACGCGCCGGTCACGACCGCCGACGACGGCTCGGTCACCGTTCACCTGGACGTCGACCACCCGGGCGTCGCCGATCCGGACTACCGCCGGCGGCGCAACCAGATCGCGTCCGCCGCGCTGGCGTTCGAGGACGCACCGCCCGGGGCGCCGCTGCCGCGGATCGACTACACCGACGACGAGCAGGGAGTGTGGCGGACCGTCCGCACCGAGCTCGCCGCCAAGCATGAGCGACTCGCGTGCGAGGACTACCGAACCGCGATGGACCGGCTGAAGCTCCCGGTCGACCACATCCCGCAGCTCGACGAGGTCTCGGCCCAGCTCGAGCCGCTGACCGGATTTCGCTACGTGCCCGCGGCAGGGTTGGTCTGCTTCGAGGAGTTCTACGGGTCGCTGGCCGACGGCGTGTTCCATTCCACCCAGTACGTCCGCCATCATGCCCAGCCGCTGTACACGCCCGAGCCCGACCTGATCCACGAGGTCGTCGGCCACGGCGGAATGCTCGCCTCACCGCGGCTGGCCGAGCTCAACCGGCTCGCCGGCGCGGCCGCGCGCCGGCTCGAGACCAAGCTCGGGCGGGACTTCTTCGCGAGCGTGTTCTGGTTCTCGATCGAGTTCGGCGTGGTCTACGAGCACGACCAGCTGCGCGCGTACGGCGCGGGCCTGCTCTCCTCCTACGGCGAGATCGACGAGTTCCGAGGCGCGGAGATCCGCCCCCTCGACATCGCCGAGATGGGAACCCACGGCTACGACATCACCGCGTACCAGCCGACCTTGTACGCGGCCGACTCGATCGAACAACTGCTCGACGTCGTCGGCGGTTTCTTCGCATCCTGCGACGACGACACGCCCGCGCGCGTCGGCTCCTCCGTCGGCGCCCGCGGCTGACGGCCGGTCAGCCCGCCGCCGCGGCCACCGCGGCCCCGAGCTGCGCCAGCGGCTGCGCGATCCATTCCAGCGAGGCCGGATCCTCGCTGTGCAGCGTCAGCCGTCGCTGGTCATCGTCGGCGCCGTAGAGCAGGCTGGTCGCCATCCGGAAGCGCAGCGCCCGCGGGTCGTCGCCGAACGCGACGCCGCTGAGGACGCCGATCTCGTGACGCTCGAGCAACCACTCGGCGAGCGCGTCGCCGCCGTCGACGCCGGCCGCGGCCAGCGGCTCCCGAAACGGCTCGAGGTCGGGGTACAGGTAGAACGCCGCGGTCGGAGCCCGGCACAGCGCACCCGCGCCGGTGACGATCTCGTGCGCGGCGACCGTGACGCGTGCGTGCAACCGGCGGCCGGCCGCCACATGGTCGATCACGTCGGCGGGCTCGTCGAGCACGTACGCGGCGACGGCCTGCATCGGGGCGGCCAGGCTCGACCAGATCTCCGACGCAAGCCCGCCGAGGGCGGCTCGCGCGTCGCGGCCGAGCGGTCCGTCGGGGAGCCGGGCGAAACCGATGCGCCAGCCGCCGAGCGCCATGCTCTTGCTCAGGCCGTTGGTGACGAAGACCTGCTCGGGCGCGAGCTCAGCGGGACTGACCAGCACCTCGGGGTCGTGCGCGAGGTCGCGGTAGATCTCGTCGCAGATGATCGCCAGACCGTGGGCCTGGGCGATCTCGACGAGTTCGGCGATCACCGACGCCGACGCGAACGTCCCGGTCGGATTATCGGGCAGCGTCAGCACCAGCAGCCCCGGGGTGGCCGCCGCCCGGCGCGCCCGTTCGAGCGTTTCGCGCAGCGCCGCTGGTTCGGGCACCCCGCCTGCCGACGCTCCGATCTCGACCGGCCACACGCGTCGTCCGGCGATCTGGGCCTGCGCGCCATAACTGACCCACGACGGGCGCGGCAGGATCACGTCACCGCCGATGGTCTCGATCAACGCCCACAACAGGGGCTTGGAGCCCGGCGCGAACACGATCTGCTCTGGACCGGTCGCGACACGCCGGCGCGTGTAGTAGCCGGCCGCGGCGGCGCGCGCGTCGGCCGATCCGGCCACCGAGCCGTAGGCGTTCTGCACCGCGGCGCGCGCCAGCACGTCTCGGACCGAGTCGGGCACCGGCAGTCCCGCCTCCCCGAACGCGAGGTGGACGATGGGCCGGCCGGCGGCGATCCGCTCACGCATCCGCTGGTCGGCCGCGAGCGTCGGCGACGGCGGCACCGCGCGCAGCAATTGTGGCTGGGTCTGCGTGGACATCGGACGCACATGATCGCGCCTGCCGGCGACAGCGGCGTCACGATGATCGCCTGAACACGCACGGCTCCTAGAGTCAGCGGCCGTGTCTGCACAACCCGAAGTCGAGGTCACGCGATGCCGATGAAGGTCGGGATCGTCGGCATGCCGAACGCCGGCAAGTCCTCGCTGTTCACTGCGCTGACCGGGGTCGCCGCCGAGGCCGCCAACTACCCGTTCACGACGATCGAGCCGAACATCGCGATCGTGCCGGTCAACGACGAGCGCCTGAACGAGCTCGCGGAGCTTCTGCACGCGTCGAAGATCGTGCCCGACACGATCGCGTTCCACGACATCGCCGGACTGGTCGCCGGCGCCCACAAGGGCGAGGGGCTCGGCAACCAGTTTCTGGCCAACATCCGTGAGACCGACGCGATCGTCCACGTCGTCCGCTCCCACAACGACGACGGCGTCATCCACCCCGAGGGTCGGGTCGACCCGATCGCCGACATCGAGACGATCGAGACCGAGCTGATCTACGCCGACCTCGAGCAGGCCGAGCGCCGACTCGAGCGCGTTGCCAAGCAGGCCAAGTCGGGCGACCGCGAGGCGATCGCCGACGCGCAATGGCTGTCACAGGTGATCGAGGCGCTGCAGGCCGGCAAACCCGCCCGCACGGTGCCACCGCCGCACGACGCCCCCCACGCGATGCGGGACCTGTCACCGCTGACCGCCAAGCCGGTCCTCTTCGTGGCCAACGTCGACGAGGGCTCAGACGTCGTGCC
This sequence comes from uncultured Solirubrobacteraceae bacterium, assembly GCA_963743985.1. GTDB lineage: Bacteria > Actinomycetota > Thermoleophilia > Solirubrobacterales > Solirubrobacteraceae > Palsa-465. The sequence goes on from CAVUSD010000002.1 coordinate 150,350, forward strand.
GGCCGCGATCGCCGAGCACGCAGCGAGCGTCGGCGCCAAGGCGGTCGCCGTCTCCGCGCGACTGGAGTCGGAGCTCGGCGAGCTCGCCGACGACGACGCGGCGGCGATGCGCGAGGACCTCGGCCTGGCCGAGTCCAGCCTGCAGACCGTGGTGCGTGGCGCATTCGAGCTGCTCGACCTGGTGACCTTCTTCACGGCCGGCGAAGACAAGCCGGCGCAGTCGTGGCATCTGCGCCATGGGCTATCGGTCTGGCACGCCGCCGGATTGATCCATTCCGATATCCAGCGCGGCTTTGTGCGCGCCGAGATCGTCGGCTGGGAGGCGCTGCACGACGCCGGCGGCTACGCGGGTGCGCGGGACCGGGGAACGCTGCGACTCGAAGGCCGCGACTACGTCGTCGCCGACGGTGACGTGATCACTGTCAAGTTCACGCCGTAGTGGCACCCATCATCAGGTTCCGGCAAAGATGACTCTTCGGCGTTCCGCGAGGACGACCGCGAGCGGTGAAAGTTTGGCCCTGCGGCCAGTGCACTTGTGGCAATCCGCCGCAACCATTCCCCCCATGAATCGCACTGTCACATCTTCACGGATCAGGTTGCTGGCAGCCAGCCGGACTCCGTCGCCCACCGGCACGCCCGTCGTTCGGCGCTACCGACTGGCGCGGGCGCGCCTGGATGGCCGCGCGACGCCCATTCAGAGGTCGGCGAGCGAGGTCGCCGCCTCGAGGCGTTCCGCCAGCCTGAGCATGCCGTAGCCACGCGCCGCCGCGGCGCCGCCGGTGAGGTCGGTCTCCCGGTCGACGGGCAGGTCGATTGTGCCCGTGCGCAGCGTCGCGATGTCGCGAAACGCGCGCAGGTTGTCGGCATGCTCGCGCAGCGCGGCCGCGACCCGCGGTCGCTCGCCATCGGCCGCTTCGATCGCCGCGCCAAGCGATCCGTGCCGCTGCAGTAGGTCGGCGGCCGTCTTAGCGCCGATTCCCGGGGCACCGGGCAGTCCGTCGGACGGATCTCCGCGCAACGCGATGAAATCCGGCACCAGTTCCGGACCGATCCCGTAGCGGTTGACGACCTCGGCGGGATCGACCTCCTCAAAGCCGCTGGAGCCCTGCTTGAGGAAGACGACCGAGACCGACTCCGTCGCGCACTGGTACATATCGCGGTCGCCGGTCATCAGCAGCGCCCGGCCGCCGGCCGCCGACTCGGCCAGCGCCAACGACCCGAGCAGGTCGTCGGCCTCGAGCTCGTCTGAGCCCATCGAGACCCAGCCGAAGGCATCGAACAGCGCGGCGACGCGGTCGAACTGCCACTGCAGCGCGTCCGGGACCGGTGGCCGCGCTGCGTGATAGTCGGGATACAGCTCGGTGCGGTAGACGGCCGCCTCCGCCCCCCAGCAGACGACGATCGCCCGCGGCCGCGCGTCGGCGGCGATCCGGAGGATCAGATTGACGGCGCCCAGCAGCGCGTTGACGGGATGGCCATCGCCGTCGGTGATCGAATCCGGCAGCGCGAAGAACGAGCGGTACATCACGAACGGGCCGTCGATGGCGAGCAGCGGGCCGGGCATCGCGCCAACGGTATTCGAACGAACCACTAAGGTGAGCGCCCGTGGCGACCCGCAAGGCATCCGAGGTGTTCGTCGAGTGCCTGGAGGCCGAGGGCGTCAAGTACGTGTTCGGGATCCCCGGCGAGGAGACGCTCGACCTCAACGAGTCGCTGGCCGACTCCGACGTCCAGTTCGTGCCGGTCCGTCACGAGCAGGGCGGCGCGTACATGGCCGACGCCTACGGGCGCTTGACCGGGCGCGCCGGGGTCTGCCTGGGGACGCTCGGGCCGGGCGCGACCAACCTCGTGACCGCGGTCGCCGACGCGTTCCTGGACCGCGCGCCGCTGGTCGCGCTGACCGGCCAGTCCGATCTGGAGCGGATGCACAAGGAGTCGCACCAGTACATCGATCTGATCGCGATCATGCGCCCGATCGTCAAATGGAATGCGCGCGTCTCCAGCCCGGAGATCGTGCCCGAGGTCGTGCGCAAGGCGTTCGCGGTGGCCGAGTCAGAGAAGCCGGGTTCGACCCATCTGGAGCTGCCCGAGGACGTGATGGTCCGGCCACTGGATGCCTCGCCGCTGCCGCGGCACACGCCGGTGCAGCCAGAGCCCGGCACGCGTGAGCTGCAGCGCGCCACCGACCTGATCATGTCGGCCGAGCGGCCGATCATCCTGGCCGGCAACGGCGCGATCCGGGGGCATGCCAGCCGCGCGCTGCGCGCGTTCGTGCACACGACCGGGATCCCGGTCGCCGAGACGTTCATGGCGAAGGGCTTGATCGATTTCGAGGACCCGCACGCGCTCGGCACGGTCGGCCTGCAGTCTCGCGACTACGAGATGGCCGGGTTCGACGACGCCGACCTCGTGATCGCGGTCGGGTACGACCTCGTCGAGCACGCACCCGAGCACTGGAACCCGCGCCGCGACAAGCAGATCGTCGTGATCGACACGGTCTCGGCCGAGATCGACGAGTTCTTCCTTCCGACGGTCGAGCTGGTCGGCGACATCGCCCACGTGCTCGCGCGGTTGGCGGCGGGCGTCAACCGGCCTCAGGAGGAGGTCGTGGAGTCGACGCGGCTGCGCGATCTGGTGCTGGGCGAACTGCGCGACGGCGCCAACGACGACCATTTCCCGATGCGCCCGCCGCGGGTCCTGACCGACATCCGCCGGGCGCTGGGCCGCAACGACATCCTGGTCTCCGACGTGGGCCTGCACAAGCTGTGGATCGGGCGGATGTTCCCCGCGCAGGAGCCCGGCACGGTGCTGATCGCCAACGGCCTCGCGGGTATGGGCTTCGCGCTGCCGACCGGGATCGCCGCCAAGCTCGTGAACCCGCGGCGGCACGTGGTCACCGTCTCGGGCGACGGCGGCTTCCTGATGAACTGCCAGGAGCTCGAGACGGCCGTCCGGCTCAAGACGGCGGTCGTCAACATCATCTGGGAGAACCAGCAGTTCGGCTCGATCGTCTGGAAGCAGGACAACAAGTTCGGCCGCCACTTCGGCGTCGACTTCGGGCCGACCGACTTCGTCAAGCTCGCCGAGGCGTTCGGCGCGCCGGCGTGGCGCTGCGCGTCGGCGGCCGAATTCTCCCAGCGCCTGACGCAGGCGCTCGCGCTCGACGTGCCGTCGGTGATCGTCGTGCCGATCGACTACCAGTCGATCGACGTCGCGATCTCACGTGAGCTCGGCGCCGAGACCGTCGCGACCTGAGCGGGCGGCTCAGGCGCCCAACTCGGCGCGCAGCGATTCCAGCAGCTTCGCCAGGAGATCGTTGAGCTGGCGCTGGTCGGCCGCGGTGAGCCCGTCCAACAGTTTGCGCTCGCGCTGGGCACCGCGGTCGATGTAGCCGTCGAGCCGGTCGCGACCGGAACCGGTGAGCGACAACAGCACGCCCCGGCGGTCACTCGGGTCACGCGCCCGGCTGACCAGGCCCTCCGCTTCGAGCTTGTCGAGGCGGTTGGTCATGGCGCCCGTCGAGACCTCGAGCTGCCGGCAGAGCGAGCCGTGCGTGCGCGGACCCGACACGAGCGCCATCAGCACCTTGAACTCCTCGATCGTCAGCTGGAAGTGCGCCAGGCTGTCGCGCATCTGGCCGGCGAGCAGCTTCTCGGCGTCGTGGACCTGGTTGACAATCGCCTCCACCAGAGGATCGATCTGCGGCCACGTGGCCAGCGCGACGCGCACGTGGGGATGCAGCAGCGCCTCCGTCTCCGACTTCGATCCGGACGCGGCCGGGGCGGTCGACGGCTCCGGCTCAGGCGAGGCATTTGGCATGCCAACAGAGTTTACCTGTCGATAAAGCTGTATAGACAGCAACTGTTGCTACAGTAGCTGTGTACACAGCCAAGGGAGCGCCGGATGTATTCGACTTTGACCAAGCAACTGGCCGACGACCACGTGCGCGAACTGCGCCGCGCAGCGCTGGTCCTACGGGTCGCCCAATCGCAACGACGGCACACGCGTCGGGCGCGGTGAACCAAGCCAGCGGGGGGCCTGACGCCGCCCCGCTGGGTCATCGCCCGGCGGATTCGCTCAGGTGTTGCCGCGCGCCATGGCTCGAAGATCCATCGCCAGGTTGTAGGTCTCCTCGTCGACGCCCTTCTCGTAGGCGACCTCGCGGAGCATCCGCCCGGAGTTGGCGGCTTCCTTGACGATCTCGGCGGCGCGGTCGTAGCCGATGTGCGGATTCAGGGCGGTTGCCGCCGCCAGCGTCGCCTCGGCCGAGCGCTCGCAACCGGCCTCGTTGGCGCGGATGCCGTCGACGCACTTCTCGGCGAACGCGGTCGACGTCGTCGTCAGCAGCCGGATCGACTCGAGCAGGTTGCGCGCGATCAGCGGCACCCGCACGTTGAGCTCGAAGTTACCCTGCAGGCCCCCGATCGTCACCGCCGCATCGTTGCCGATCACCTGGGCGGAGACCTGCAGCACGACCTCCGGAAGCACGGGGTTGACCTTGCCCGGCATGATCGACGAGCCCTTCTGGAGCTCCGGCAGGAAGATCTCTCCGATCCCCGCCCGCGGGCCGGAGCCCAGCAATGCCAGATCATTGGCGATCTTCGTCAGCGAGACGGCCAGCACCTTGAGCGCGCCGGACAGCTCGACGAGCGCATCGCGGTTGCCCTGCGCCTCGAACGGATCCTCCGGCGCACGGATCTCCAGACCCGTCGCCTCGGTCAGACGGGCGCGGATCCGAATCGCGAACTCCTTGTGGGTGTTCAGCCCGGTCCCGGTCGCGGTGCCGCCGAGCGGGATCTGCGCAACCTGCGGGAGCGCGTTGGCGATCCGGCGCTGCGCGAGCCGGATCTGGGCCGCATAGCCGGCGAACTCCTGGCCCAGCGTGACCGGCACCGCGTCCATCAGGTGCGTCCGTCCGGCCTTGACGATCTCGGCGAACTCCACGGCCTTGGCCGCAAACGATGCCTCCAGCTGCGCCAGCGCAGGCAGAAGCTCGTGCTCGGCCTGATCGAGCGCCGCCAGATGCACCGCGGATGGGAACACGTCGTTGGACGACTGGCCCATGTTGACGTGGTCGTTGGGATGGGCGCCATCGCCAGCGAGGTTGGCGATCACCTCGTTGGCGTTCATGTTGGTCGAGGTGCCCGAACCGGTCTGGAACACGTCGATCGGGAACTGGTCGTCGAACTCACCGGACGCAACCCGGTCGGCGGCTGCGGCGATCCGTTGCGCGACGTCCGGGTCGAGCAGCTCGAGCTCGGCGTTGACCCGTGCCGCGGCGCCCTTGATACGACCGAGCCAGTGGACCACGGGAACGGGTACGGGCTCGCCGGAGATCGGGAAGTTGCCGATCGCCTTGGTCGTCTCCCCGCCCCAAAGCTGTGCTTTCTCCTGGAGGCTCATCTCGTCCTTTCTGAGTTCTCGACCGTTCGCGGCTTGAACGCTAGCGCCGTTGGGGCCGGTCGGCCGCAGAACGCGATCAGCTCCCTTGCCAGCCCGACGGGATCGTCGTAGGAGATCAGATACCCGGCACCGGGCAACGTCCGCAGCTGCGCGTCTCCGAGCAGGTCGAGCGCCTCCCGGGCGGCGGCGATCGGATGAGCACGGTCGTCCTCGGCCCACAGCAGCAGCACCGGGAGCTCGATCGCCGGGTAGGCATCGAGCAGCTGCGTCTGGGGCTCGACCGGCCACCGCTTGACGAACTTCGCCCACGAGCGCGCCCGGTTGCCGTTTCCCCCGACATCGGCGAACGCATGGCGAATCAGGTCACGGGCCGCCGGGTTACGCCCGACCGCGATCCGTTCGCCGATCGCGGGGCGAAATACCAGCTTGGCCCCGCGTGACAGCGTGCGGTCCAGGACCGGCACCGCGGCCAGGCGGCAGGCGGCCCGCCAGGCCGCCCGCCGGGCGGCGAACTCGTCGCGCCGGTGCAATCGGTTGGGCATCAGCACCAGCCGCGATGGCGTCAGCCGTCCGGTGCTGACGGCGAGCAGCGCCAACTCAGCGCCGAGGTCATGGCCGGCGACAACGCAGCGAGGTCCACCGACCTCCCGGCAAAAGCCCGCGATCACGTCGGCCAGCCACTCCGGCGAGTACGGGTGACGCGGCCGGTCCTCGGAGTCACCGTGCAACGGCAGGTCCGGAACGATGACTCGCATGCGCTCGGCGAGGGTGTCGGTCACCGGTTCCCACTCGCGATGAGAGAGCCCGATCGAGTGCAATAACACAATCGCGGGCCCGGTCCCCGCCTCCCGATACGTGACCCGGGCCCCGTCCTGATGGTGATGGAGCCGGAGCTTCACACGGAGATCCTGTCATGGAACTGCCCGCACGGCGCACGGCCGTCGATGTGCAGACTCCCCGCACGGTGGACGAATGATCGACCCCCGAAGGCTTGTCCTCCGCCGGAGGTATGTCTACATTTGCAGCAGGATTCGCGGGATGAGTCGCGCAAACGGTGGGTGCCGCCCCCAGTTTGGTGGGTGATGTTTGCGAAACTCATGCTTCCCTGCGAAATCCTGTGCAATTGCTGGACGACCCGTCAATTCTGGCCAAAACACGGTGAAATGGAGTTATGAGGAATATCAATGGAAGCCCGCTTGGTTTGTCGACGTCACAGGCTGCTCAGGCGCTGGGAGTGTCGCTGGGGACGATCAGGCGCTGGTCTGATATGGGGTACCTCCAGTCCTACCGCACGCCGGGTGGTCAGCGTCGTTTCAGCCAAGAGCAGATCGATCAGTTCCTGACCTCGCTCGAGCATCAGAATGTTGACCCGCTGAGCAACCGTCAGACGGGCTGAAAACACCCGCGTTGGCCGGCTGGGGCGATCACACGCCCGATGCCTGCCTGATCCGCCTCTCCATGTTCAGTTCGGCGTCGAAGTCGACCGCGTTCGCGTGGCGGTAGTCGACGCCCGAACCGGTCAGTAGGTCGGCGAGGATCTCGACGTAGCGCTCGTCGAGCTGCGTACCGGCAACGCGGCGTAGCTCGGTGAGCGCCTCGAACGAACTCATCTGCGTGCGATAGGTGTCCTGCGCGGTGAGCGTGTCGTAGACCTCGGCCACCGCGACGATCTTCGCGATCTCGGGAATCTCGGCGCCGCTCAGGCCCTGCGGGTAACCGCGACCATCGATCCGCTCGTGATGGCAGAGGACGATCTCGGCCACCGGCCCGTAGAGCCCGAGGTCCTGCAGCATCACGGCGCCAAGCTCCGGATGCTGCTGGATCGCCACCCAGTCCTCGTCGGTCAGCGTGCGGCCGCGTTCGGCAACCCGATCCGACAGGGCAAAGCGCCCGATGTCGTGCAGCAGGCCGGCGGTATGGGCCAGCTCGTCATCCATGCCCGCGGCCTTCGCGATGTGGCCGGAGAATCGCGCAACCGCCGCGGCATGGCGCGCGGCGGCGGGATCTCGCACTTCGAGCGCGCGCAGCAGACCGCCGAGCACTCCCCACGAGAGAGCCACGTACTGCTTGGCACGGTGCTCGGACTGCGCCAGCAGGTACATCATGTACGAGAACGCGAACACCCCAGCGAGTGCGAACGCGATCCCGGCATCGCCGACGACCAGCGTGATCGCGACCCCGGCGATCGTCAGCGCAATGCTCAACGCCGCGCTCGGCAGCGAATCGAGCAGAACCTTGAGCGGGATCCGCTCGGCCTCGGGCTTGTTGACGGCCCGGAGCAACGCGAACACCTCGAAGCTGATGATGTACCCGGCGATCGTCGCCAGGGTGACGGCGATGTAGAACGCCGGGGTGTTGACCGGCTCCGCGAACAGCGCGCGGATCGCCGATCCCTCCACGACCGCCGGGACGATGCCCGCAGGGAGGTTCAGCAGAATCGCTGAGCGCGGGCTCGTGCGCAGCCGGATGCTCGAGCCCAGCTCGGAAATGGTAGCCGCAATCGCGCCCGACGCGGGACCGAGGAAGGCCGCCGCGAGCGCGTACACGATGAACGACGCGGACACCATCGGGGTGCCGCCAGGGATACTGCCGATCAGCGCCCCCGCCACCACCGCGCCGATGCCGAGCACGACACTCAGCGCGCCAACGTGGTCTGGGGGGCCGACGGCCACCAGCGCAACACACGCGAGAATGGTCACAAGCGAACACGCCGGCCCGTACCACCGAGCCAGCGAGTAGCTACGACCTTCTTCTCCGCGGTTGCGGAGCATCTCCTAAAGGTTACGCGTTAGAACTGCTGTGGGACTAAGCCTCGCGCCAAGACATGTGAGCTCCTTCCGCTCCGGCGCCGTGATCGGACCCTCACCAGCCGCGTAGGGGGTCGGCTGGAAGAGGCTGCTAGGGGGGATTAAGCCTCGCGCCAAGACATGTGAGCTCCTTCCGCTTCAGGACCGTTATCGGTTCCTCACCCGCCGAAACCTCCTGCCGGCTTGCTCGGACCGCTACGGTCGTCTTTACGTCCACTTCCTTACGGCTTGCTCTGAAAAGGAGCAAAACGTTCCATAACTACTTTAAAGGACGAGGGCTTCGCACAACTTTTCGGTAGCAAATTTGTGCAATTCTGGGTCCAAAAAACATTAGGACGCCGCACATCTTCATTTTCTCGGACGCATGAGGTACCTAAAGACCAGCGAAGCGGCGGCGCTCCTGAACGTGAGCCCGAACACGCTTCGCGCCTGGGAGCGCCGCTTCGGCTTCCCCAAGCCGCAGCGGTCTCCGGGCAAGCATCGCCTCTACATGTACGGCGAGATCGCGGCTCTCAGGGATGCGCTGCAGGAGGGCTTGTCGATCTCGTCCGCTGTCTCTCGCGCGCGTGAAGGCCTTGCCTCGGACGCCAGCGCGCTGATCGGGGCGCTGGTCTCCTACGAGCCCGACCGGGCCGACGTGGCGATCGAGGCCGCGCTGGCGCTGCGGTCGGTGGACCGCTCGGTCGAGGAGGTCCTGCTGCCGATGCTCGACGAGATCGTCCGCCGCTACGGGATCGAGTCGGCCGCCTGGGCGTTCGCCGCCCATTGGGCGTCGAACTGGCTGCGCCGGGCAATGCGCCTGGCCCCGGCGCCGATGCGACCCGCCTCGATCGTGATCGGCGACGCCTCACGCGACGAGCTCGATCCCGACACTCCCTACATCCGCGCGCTCGAGCTGTTCTGCGCCCGGGCCGGCATTCGCGTCCTCAGCCTGTCGGTGCGCGGTGTCGTCGGGATCGGCGATGCGATGGCGATTCACCGTCCCAACCTCGTGATCATCGCCGGCTCCCACCTGAGCGACGACGCCGTCGCCCGATGGGCGTACGCGATCAGGCTCTCGGCAGGCGCCGTCCCGCTCGCCGTGTACCGGCGGGGCGAGTCGATCCGTGCCGGCGCGACCGCGCGGGTGCTTCCCCGTGCGCCACGGGCCGCGCAGCGACGGGTCTTGGAGCTGATGGGCGCCGAAACCGCGTGGATGCCGAGGCCGGCGCACGCGACGCCCGTCGAAGCCGAGCTCCGGGCCGAAGTCGAGGAAGACCGCGCCCAGCGTCGCCGCCGCGTCGGATAGCCGCCCCGCCCCGCCCAGCGCCGCCGCCGCGTCGGATCACGCCCAGCCCCGCGTAGCGCCGCCGCCGCGTCGGATCACGCCCCGCCCCGCCTAGCGCCGCCGCCGCGTGGGATCGCGCCCCGCCCCACCCCGCCGCTGCCAGCCGCCGCCGGCGAATTCGGTCAGCCTTGACATATGCCTATATCGGTATGTATTGTCACCGGCCATGGCCCGAGCAGCGACCACGACCGACGTGTTCAACGCGGTCGCCGAGCCCCGCCGACGTGAGCTCCTCGACGAGCTGGCCGATGGCGAGCGTTCGGTCAACGAGCTGGTGGAGCGGCTCGGCCTGGCCCAGCCGCTGGTCTCCAAGCACCTGAGGGTGCTGCGAGAGGTCGGCGCGGTGCGCGTCCGTGACGACGGCCGCCGCCGCCTGTACAGCGTCGACGCGGGGGCCCTGAAGCCGCTGCACGACTGGGTCTCCAACTACGAGCGGATGTGGTCGGAGCGCTTCGACGCCCTGGACACGGTGCTCGACGAGCTGAAAGCAAAGGAGCAGCATGATGTCCAACACGACTGATACGCACGCCGCGACCGTGACCCTCCCCGCCGACGATCAGATCCTGATCACGCGCGAGTTCGACGCACCTCGGCATCTGGTCTACCGGGCCTGGACGACGCCGGAGCTCGTCAAGCGCTGGTGGGCGGGCAAGCGCGGCGAGGTGACGGTGGCCGAGATCGACCTCCGGGTCGGAGGCAAATGGCGCTACGTGATGATCGCGCACGGCGATTTCGACGTCGCCTTCCACGGCGAATACCGCGAGATCACCGAGAACGAACGGATCGTCTCCACCGAGGTCTACGAGGGCGCCCCTGACGCGGAAGCCCTCAACACGCTGACATTGACCGAGCAGGACGGCCGCACGACGATGGCGATCCTCGTGCAGCACCAGAGCAAGGCCAGCCGGGACATGCATATCGAGTCCGGGATGGAGGGCGGGATGAACGAGTCGCTGGACGCGCTGGAGCTGGTTGCCCGGGCGCTCGCCTGACGCTTGCCGCGACCGCGCGGTGCGGCCGGCCGTGGCTCCTAGACTGGGCCGCCATGGCCGGCCCGCACCGCACCGTCGCACAACGTCCCTCGTTCCCGGAGCTCGAACAGGTCGTTCTGGCGCGCTGGCGCGAGCGTGACGTGTTCGCCGAATCGGTCAGACGGCGCGAGGGCTCGCCGCGCTGGGGCTTCTACGAGGGCCCGCCGACGGCGTCGGGCTCCCCCGGCTTTCACCACGTCCTGAGCCGGGTGTTCAAGGACATCTTCCCGCGCTACCGGACGATGACCGGCCACTACGTCGAGCGCAAGGGCGGCTGGGACTGCCACGGGCTGCCGGTCGAGCTCGCGCTCGAGGCCGAGCTCGGATTCGAGTCCAAAGCTGACATCGAGGCGTTCGGGATCGCCGAATTCAACGCTCGCTGCCGCGAGAAGGTGCTCAGTCACGTCGACGAGTGGAACCGGCTGACCGAAAGGATCGGTTTCTGGGTCGATCTCGACGACGCCTACCGGACGCTCGACACCGACTACGTCGAGTCGTGCTGGTGGGCGCTGAAGACGATCCACGAGAAGGGGCTGCTGTACGAGAAGCTGAAGGTCGTCCCCTACTGCCCGCGTGACCAGGTGACGCTCTCCAGCCACGAGCTCGGACAGCCGGGGGCGTACAAGGACGTCGTCGATCCCTCCGTCTATGTGCGGCTCAAGGTCACCGACCCGCGCGGCCCGCTGCAGCCCGGCGACGAGCTCGTCGTCTGGACGACGACGCCGTGGACGCTGGTCTCGAACGCCGCCGTCGCGATCAACCCAACGCTGACCTACGTCCGCGCGCGCACACCGGACGGCCACATCCAGATCGTGGCTCAAGATCTGGTCACCAAGGTCCTCGGTGACGACGCCACGGTCGAGAACGCGTTCCTCGGCAACGCGATCGTCGGCACCCGCTACACGCCGCCGTTCCCGTATATCCCCGGCGACGCCTACGGCGCCAAGGGGCACACGGTGCTGCCGGCCGACTTCGTCACCGCCGACGACGGCACCGGCCTGGTCCACACCGCGATCGCGTTCGGCGACGACGACTTCCGGCTCGGCGAGGAGCAGGGCCTCAACGTCGTCAATCCAGTCCGGCTCGACGGCACCTACGACGAGCGGATCGGTCCCTACGAGGGCCGCAAGGTCAAGGACTGTGACCGTGACCTGATCGAGGACCTCCGCGCCGCGGGCACGCTGCTGCGCGCCGAGGACTACGCCCACTCCTACCCTCACTGCTGGCGCTGTGAGACGCCGCTGCTCTACTACGCCAAGCCGTCCTGGTACATCGCCACCAGCCAGATCAAGGACCAGCTGCTCGACGCCAACGAGTCGATCAACTGGTACCCGGCGCACGTCAAGCACGGTCGGTTCGGCAACTGGCTGGAGGGCAACGTCGATTGGGCGCTGTCCCGCGAGCGCTACTGGGGCACGCCACTCCCGGTGTGGCGCTGCGCCCACGGCTGCCTGAAGGTGATCGGCTCGCTGGCCGAGCTCGAGGCGGAGTCAGGAGTCAAGCTCGACGATCCCCACCGTCCGTTCGTGGATGACGTCGTGCTCACCTGCGAGAACTGCGGCGGCGACATGCACCGCGTGCCCGAGGTGATCGACGTCTGGTTTGACTCGGGCTCGATGCCGTTTGCCCAGTACGGCGCCCCGCATCACGACGAGGCCCACTTCGAGCAGCGATTCCCCGCCGACTTCATCTGCGAGGCACTGGATCAGACCCGCGGCTGGTTCTACTCGATGCTGGCGGTGTCGACGCTGCTGTTCGGTCGCTCGTCATATCGCAACGTCCTCTGCCTCGGGCTGATCCTCGACGAGCAGGGCCTGAAGATGTCCAAGAGCCGGGGCAACACGGTTGAGCCGTGGCAGGTGCTGGACACCTACGGCGCCGATGCGATGCGCTGGTACCTGTTCACCGCCAAGCAGCCGTGGGACGGCTGGCGGATGTCGATGGCGACGATCGAGGAGGCCGTCCGTCAGTTCCTGCTGCAGCTGTGGAACACCTACGGCTTCTACGTGCTGTACGCGAACACCAACGAGATCGCTCCCGCCCCGCTCGACTCGGTCACGCTGACCGACCTCGACCGCTGGGCGCTGTCACGTCTGCAGGAGACCGTCGCAGTCGTGCGCGAGCGGCTCGACGACTTCGACGCCACCGTCGCCGGGCGCGAGATCCAACGGTTCGTCGACGATCTCTCCAACTGGTACGTGCGCCGCTCGCGGCGGCGGTTCTGGGACGGCGACCCCGCCGCGTTCGCGACGCTGCGTCACTGCCTGGTGACCGTCTCCAAGCTGCTGGCGCCGTTCTGCCCGTTCATCGCCGACGAGATCTTCGACAACCTCGACGGGGCCGAGGTCAGCGTCCACCTGTGCGACTTCCCGACCGCCGGCCCGCGCGACGAGCCGCTGGAGCAGGCGATGGCGGTGGCGCGGGAGACGGTGCGGCTCGGGCTCGCCGCACGCGCCCAGGCGAAGATCAAGATCCGCCAGCCGCTGCGCCGCGCGGTGATCGTCGCCACCGATCGCGAGCGGGCGGCGATCGAGCGGCTGGCCGGACTCGTCACCGAGGAGCTCAACGTCCGCGAGCTGCGATTCGTGTCGGAGGCCGACGAGCTCGGCGAGGTCGAGATCAAGCCCAACTACCGCGCGCTCGGACCGCGCTTCGGCAAGCAGATGCCGATGGTGGCGGCCGCCGTCGCCGGCCTCGACCCCGCACGGGTCGCCGCGGCGCTGCGTGACGGAGAAACCGTCGCCATCGACGTTGGCGGCTCAGAGCATGCGCTCGCAGCCGACGACCTCCTGACCAACATGAAGCCGCTCGACGGCTACCAGGTCGAGCGGGAGGGGTCGCACGCGGTCGCGCTCGAGGTGGAGATCGACGACGAGCTGCGGGCCGAGGGTCTGGCCCGCGACATCGTCCGCGCCGTGCAGCAGCGCCGCCAGGACGCGGGCCTCGAGGTCTCAGACCGGATCACGCTGATCCTCGATGGCGACGCCGAACTGCTCGACGCGGTCCGCGCCCATCACGACTACGTTGCCGGCGAGACGCTCGCGCTCGAGATCTCGTACGCCGACCTCGATGGCGCCGAACCGGTGATGATCGACGGACGACCGTTGAAGATCGGCATCGCGGTCGCCTGACGACGTATGACGGGCGTTCGGGCGGTGGCGGTGATCGTGGGCATCGCGCTGACGCTCGCCGGTTGCGGCGGCGCACGCGTGTCGTATCCACACGAGGTCGATTGGGCGACGCGCGAGGCCGCCGCGCTGCACCCCGACCTGGGTCCGTTCGCGGGCTACATGTGGGCCGGCGACGTGGACAGTGCCCATGCCAGCTGGACCGTGCCGCGGCTGCTCCCCGGCTCGGCCCACGGAGAGGCGGCCACCTGGATCGGAGCCGAGGCTCCCGGTCGCAAGCAGGAGGCGCCGTTCGTACAGGTCGGCATCAACCAGGGCAACACCGGCAGCGGACCGTTCGCCTACGCCTTCTACTCGACGACCACGTTGCATTTCCATCCCGTCCACCTGTTCGACGTGTCTCCCGGCGATCAGGTGTCGGTGACGTTGCGCCGGCGCGCCGGCGGCTGGCAGATCGTGTTCATCGATCGCAGTGCGGGTCGCCGGCGCATGCTGTGGACGGCCGAAGGGACCGGGCGGCGATTCAACGAGGCGCAGTACATCCAGGAGGACGTCACCGACGCGCGGGCCGGGCGGCCGTTCCCGTACCCGAGCCTGTCTCCAGTCCGTTTCACCGGGGTCACGGCCGATGGGAGGACGCCCCGGACGGCCGAGCTCACCTCGAGCTGGCTGACCGAGGCCTACGGCTACCTGGCGCCGGCTCCGCTACGCGACGACGCGTTCACGCTGACGCATGCCCGGTTGAGTTCCGCCGGGTTCTGGTATCTCCGGACGATCGCGACGCAGGATGCCGCGACGGCGGCGGCGATTCCGCCGCTCCTGCGCTGGGCCCAGCGAGAATCGTCACCCGGCGCCGGCGCCGCGGCGCGCCATTTCACGAGCGTGCTGCGCGCCACCGTCGGCACGCTCGGCGATCAACGCTGGCCGCCCGGTGTCCGCGCTCGGGTCGCGGCGCTGCGCGCGCACGTCCGGGCGTTGATGTCCCTGCTGTCGAGGCTCCCTCGGGTCACGGATGCGCAACGAACTGCCTGGGGGTTGCAGTTCGAGCGGCTCGCCGACCTCGTCGCCGCCGAAAGCCAGGCGGCCCGGCGGGCTCTGCGCCTGCCGAGCCCCACGGCCTTGGCCTCTGCGAGCTGATCGCGCGACGTCGCCGCCGCGCGATCCATCAGGCGCGGTTAGGCGAGCGCCGGCGCGAGCTCTGACTCGAGCTTCTTCTTGGGATAGGCGCCGATCACCGTCTTGGCCGCCTCGCCATGCTTGAACAGGATCAGCGTCGGGATCGACATGACGTTGTACTGAACGGCGGTCTTCTGGTTCTCGTCGATGTTGAGCTTGACGACCTTGAGGGCCTCGCCCTTCTCGTTGGCGATCTCCTCGACGACCGGCGCAACCGCGCGGCACGGCCCACACCACGGGGCCCAGAAGTCGACGAGCACCGGGACGTCGGACTCGATCACCTCAGCCTGGAAGTTGTTGTCAGTTACTTCTCCGACGGCGCCAGCCATGTCAATCTCCTTGTTGGTTGCTTCAAAAAGTATAGCGATGCGCGACCGGGGGCCGGGGGGCGCCTCGCAGGCCGGCCGCAGGACTAATCTGCACGCTCAGGATGGCCGAACCGACCAACTCCGAGATTGCCGAGGCTCTCGACGAGCTGGGCGACCTGTACGAGCTCGACGGCGCGGTGATCTACCGGATCGTCTCCTATCGCAACGCCGCCAAGGCGATCCGCGACGCGACCGTGTCGGTGACCGCGCTCGCCCGCGAGGGACGCGCCACTGAGCTCGCGGGCGTCGGCGCGATCATCCAGGAGAAGGTGCTGGCGCTGGCCGACGATGGCGAGATTCCCGCGACCGTCAAGTTGCGCGCGAAGTTTCCCGCCGGGCTGCTGGAGCTGACCCATCTATCCGGACTCGGGCCGAAGCGCGCGCGCCGGCTCTACGAGGAGCTGGGGATCGACTCGCTCGACGCGCTCCGAGAGGCGGCGAGCGCACATCGGATCCGGGAGCTCAAGGGGTTCGGCCCGAAGGCCGAGCAGACGCTGCTGGCCGCGGCAGAAGCCGCGCAGGCACGCGCGGCGGCGGCGGGTGAGAACGGAGGCGGGACGCGGATCGTGCTTGACCGTGCGTTGACGGTCGCCGACCAACTGGTGGCGGCGCTGCGCGAACACCCGGCGTCCGAACGGGTCGAGCTCGCCGGATCGGCGCGACGGATGACCGACTCGGTCAAGGACCTCGACGTGATCGCGACCGCCCACGACCCGCTGGCGCTGGCCACGGCGGCGTCTGACCTGGAGCTCGTGGAGTCGTCGAACAAGCCCGGCGACGCCGGCGTGCGGCTGCGGACCCACACCGGCCTCGACGTCGATCTGCGGATCGTGTCGCCTGATCAGTTCGGCAATCTGCTCCAGCATTTCACCGGGTCCAAGCAACACAATATGGCGCTGCGGGCGGCGGCGGTTCGCAAGGGCCTGCACGTCTCCGAATACGGCGTACTCGACGACATGACCGGTGAGACCCACCGCTGCGAGACCGAGCAGCAGGTGTACGGACTGCTGGGGATGGACTACATCGAGCCCGAGATGCGTGAGAACCGCGGCGAACTCGAGGCCGCGGCGCGCCATCAGCTGCCGACACTGATCGAGGCGTCTGACCTCCGCGGGGACCTGCACAGCCACACGATCGCCTCCGACGGGACCGCGTCGATCGCCGAGATGGCGCGAGCGGCACGCGCGGCGGGCTACGACTACCTCGCGGTCACCGACCACTCGACGGTCGTCGGCACGCGGCTGGATCCGGCGGCCTTGAGCGAGCACATCGCAGCGATCCGCTCGCTGTCGGGCACCGCAGAGGTCGACGGGATCACGCTGCTGGCTGGGTCCGAGGTCAACATCGCACCCGACGGTTCGCTCGATTACGACGACGACGTGCTCGCCGAGCTGGACTGGGTGGTCGCCTCCGTGCATTCGTCATTTCAGATGGGCGCCAAGGCGATGACCGAGCGGATCGTGCGGGCGATCGAGAACCCACTGGTCGACGTGATCGGCCACCTCACCGGCCGCAAGATCGAATCACGGCCGCCGTACGACGTCGACTTCGAAGCTGTGCTCGACGCCGCCGGTAGATCGCAGACGATGCTCGAGATCAACTCGAGCCCGGCCCGCCGTGATCTCGACGACCCCCATGCTCGCGCCGCCGCGCAGGCCGGGATCGGGATCGTGATCAACTCAGACGCCCACCGCACCGGCGGCTTCGAGGTCGTCCGCTACGGGATCGCGACCGCCCGCCGCGCCTGGCTCGGGCCCGAGGCGGTTCTCAACACCCGCCCCTGGGCGGAGCTGTCGGCTCGGCGGCCGCGGGCGCTCGTGGGCTGAGCACGCCGGCAGGTGAGCCCCAGGCGTGCTCGGACGCCGCCGAATCATGGCGATTTCACCCCGGATATGGGGGTCAGTTCGCCAACCTTCGGCTCAGGGGCCGCTCTTCGTCAACGTCACGAGCGCGGCGCTCGCCGGCGGCAGCGTCACCGCGTAGGCGCCGCCCCGGCGGCGTACCCGCTGGGTGACCGGGGCCGGCAGGACGCCGGTCCTGGTCAGCCCGAAGCTGTGCCCGCCCAGCGTCACGCCGCTCGTCGCGTAGGCGCCACCCGGGGCGCGCAGGCGCTCGATCGTCGCCGGCTGCCGACCGTACCCCGCCGGGTTGCGGACGCGCACCCGGGCGCTCGCGTCGACGCTGT
The DNA here is from genome assembly GCA_963743985.1 of uncultured Solirubrobacteraceae bacterium. Taxonomy (GTDB): domain Bacteria; phylum Actinomycetota; class Thermoleophilia; order Solirubrobacterales; family Solirubrobacteraceae; genus Palsa-465. The sequence continues at coordinate 167,775 of CAVUSD010000002.1, forward strand.
CGTTGATCACGAGCACCCGGACGGCGCGGTCGCGGCCAAGGGTCGCCCACACCCGCGTGTCGGCGTGGGTGGCGTCTGAAACCGGCAGCAGCCGCGCGCCGGCGGGCGCCGCCTGGGTGAACATCAGCGCGCCGTAGTACCAGGGAGCCACAGTCGCCTGCCAGTGCCCATGCACGTGCCGGGGGATGAACAGGGCGTTGATGCCGTTGACCGCATGCAGGTTGACGCCGTTGACGCCGGCCCGGTCCATCGAGAACAACCCGTCGAGCACCCACAATGCCGACGCCATCGAGTTCGACACGCCGCGCAAACCGCTGCAGGACACGGTTCCCATCTCGTCGACGCGGAAGCCGTCGCCGCGGCTGCGGGCCAGCGCGATGAACCCTTGCAGGCCGGCGAGCTGGTCACGGGAGGCGCCCAACGCGAGCACGTGCGGGATCGACGGATACTCCGGCGCAGCCGGGTCGTGAACGCATTTGACCGCCGCGTAGGCGTGCGCGGTGAACGTGATCGCGCGGCCCGGCGGGTGCAGGAACCGGGCGAACGCGCCGATCCACGACGCGGCGCCGTTCTCCGGCCCGCTCGCGTCCGGCCCGGAGATCGGCAGACGCGGGAGCGTCGGCAGCAGCCGGGCGATCTCGTCGGCGTACGCCGCCGGACCCCAGGACGGTGGCCGCGAGTAGACGGGGCTGCCGGTGTTGAGGTACTGCGGCACCGGTCGGCCGCCGAGCAGCGCGTACCACGGCACGGTCCGGTAGAGGTTCGGCTCGTTGCCGAGCTGCAGCGAGTCGATGTATCTATGACCGATCCGCCGCACCAGCTCGTGAGACTCGACCCTGACCAGCGCCGGCCGGTCGGCCTCGAGGTTGACCCCGAGGATCAACCGTGCCTGGGCCGCCTGCGCAAGCCCGCGCAACGAGGCCGCCAACGCGGGCGTGATCGCGTACCAGATCCCGACCGGCTTGCGATAGCCCTTGATCGGCCACCAGCTCCGGTCGGCCGAGACGCCGCCGATCCGCAGCACCGGGTGGCCGTGGGGCGTCAGGTTGCGGATCAGCTGCACGAGCACGGGGTCGGCGCGGTGTGACGCCGACCCGGCCCACCGTTCGACGCCCTGGTAGGTGAGCGCCAGCCCGAGGTAGTTGTTGGCCAACGGCCCCGACGATGGCCGCCCGTTGACCGAGACCGTGATCGCGGACGCCTTGGCCGGGCCGGCGGCGAGCCACGGCGCGCAGCCGCACGCCGCCACCGCGATCGCCGTGGCCAGCGATCGACGCACTCAGTGGCGGCGCTTGCCGCGTTTGCGAGGCGGCGGTGGCGGTGGCTTCGCCGCGGTCTTCGCGGACGCGCCCTGACCCGACGGGGGTTTGGCCGCCGGGGGCCCGCCGGCCGCGGGCTTGGCCGCCGGGGTTTTGGCGGACGTGGTCTGGACGGGCGGGTTCGGCTTGGGTCTGGTCGCTGTGCCCGCGGCCGAGCCGGTCGCCTTGGGCGCGGGCGCGCTCGCCGCGCGCCGCGTCGCGGACGATGCCCACAGCGATGTCTTGGGCGCCGCGCGTCCACCCGGGATCATCGAGAGTGGCGGCGCGGGCGCTGCCGGCTCGCAGCCACGACCGAACAGGCCCCGCTGGATGATCACGAACGACACCAGCCCCGCCACGCACAGACACGCTGCGATCCAGAAGTTGACCCGCATCCCGAGGAAGTGGTTGGAGAAGTCGATCCGCTGGGTCTCCTCGAACACGCGAAAGCCCGAATACCCGGCGACGTACAGCGCGAACAGTCCGGGGGCGCGGACGATGCGCTTGGTCCACAGCCACATCAGGAAGCCGGCGAGCCCGAGGTCCCAGACGAACTCGTACAGAAAGGTCGGCTCGAAGGTCGTGAACCGGGCGTATCCCGGAGGCCGATGCGCCGGCGAGATCCGCAGCGCCCATGGCAGGCTCGACGGCTTGCCGAACAGCTCCTGGTTGAAGTAGTTGCCGATCCGCCCGATCGCCTGGGAGACGAGCAGTGCGGGGCCGACGATGTCCATGAACCAGCGGCGTTGATCCTTGCTCAGCCGCCGGTGCACGACCCAGAGGCCGGTCAGCACCCCGCCGAGGATCCCACCCCAGATCCCGAGCCCGCCATCCCAGATCGCGAACACCCCCCACCAGTGATCGGGGATCTGGCTCGGGGTCGTGAGGTCGAAGTAGATCCGCCCCCCGATCAGACCACCGGGAAACGCCCAGATCGCGACTTCGTAGGGCAGGTCGGGGTTGCCGCCGATCTTCGCCCAGCGCCAGCGTGAGATGAAGATCGCCGCGGCGACCGCGAACACGTACATGATCCCGTACGCGTGGAAGAAGATCGGCCCGACCCGCACCCCGTCGCTCGACGGGCTCGGGATCGATGCCAGCAGTCCGGTCGCCGCGGCGCTCACGACTCCCATCCTGGCAGCAATCGCGGCAGCACACGCTCCCTTAACGTCCTGCTGACCGACGACACGCCAAACGGCTCGACGAGCTCCGCGGCCCGCTCGGCATAACCCGCCAGGGGATCGTCGAGCGCTTGGCGCATCGCGGCCGTGATGTCGTCTGTCACAAGCCGGGGATCGAGTGTCCGCGCCAGATCACGGGCCGGATACGCCCCGGGCGCCGGGGTCGTGACCAGCATCGTCCCCTCCGCGAGGGCCTCCAGCGCCGCGATCCCGAAGTCCTCCCGTCGGGGCGCTGTCACGAACACCCGCGCCCGCCGCAGCAGCGCCCGGAACTCGGCCGGAGTGACCCGCCCGGTGAACCGGACCCCGTCCGGGATCCCGACTCCGGCCGCGTCCCGGTCGATCCCGGTGACCACGAGCTGCTCACCGTCGCGCCGCGCCCGCCGCCAGGAGGCCAGGATGAAGTCCAGCCGTCGCTTCACGCGGTCGCCGGTGTACGCCAGCACGTCGATCTCGCGGACGGCCGCCGGTGCCCCGCTGCCGGAGCGGTCGATCGCGACCGGCACGACCACCGTCGCCGGCCGGTCACCCGGGTCGATCGGCGCGAGCGAATCGGCGGCCATCGTCATCACCAGCGGCGCAGCCGCGAGCCGGCGCAGCTCGAGCCGGCGTTGCCAGATCCCGTGACGGCCGGGACGGTTCTCGGCGGCGAGCGCATCCAGCCAGATCGCGCCGGGGACGGGCCACAACAGCGCCGCCGTGACCGAGCAGTAGATCAGTGCCCGTGGCCGGTGGACGGCCAGCGCGGCCGCCGCGGTCCGCCGCGCCGCCAGCGCCTGCACGAAATCGGTCGCCATGAACGTCCGTACCTCGGGGACGGGCCCGGTCTCGGCGATCCCGACCCGCGCTCCCGCCGCGCTCAACGACGCCGCCAGCTGCCGCGCGGCGATGCCCCAGCCGGTCGTCGAAGTGACCGAGACGATCACGATGTCGGGGCCGGGCTGGAGCACTACCGCCTCGCCCGTTGATCTACGGCTGCGGAGCCGGCGACGGTGCCGAGCCGTTTGCCTGCTGGGGAATCGTGCGGAAGCCAGGGGTCCGGACGAGCCGGATCGCGCTCAACGGCGGCGTCCGGTCGACGTAGAAGCGCGCGCCGTCGCGACCTTCGATCGCCTGTACCGCCGATGCCTGCCGGCGCCAGGCCAACGCCCACCCGATCGCAAAGCCGGCCGCGATCGCGGGGATCTGCGGCTCGACGATGCCGATGCCCGCAGCCACGACGGTCAGCAGCATCAGCGGCCAGAGCCGGTTCAGCACCGTCAGCGCCGGGCTCACCTGGGGCAGCGACCGCTGCGAACGCGCGTCTGCCAGCAGCGACCCGATCGCCGTCGAGGTCCCCGAGTCGCGGCTCACCCAGATCCCGACCCAGCCTCCGACCAGCCACCAGCCGACCGCGACCGCGACCAGCAGCGCGTGACCGCCGCCGGCCACGCCCGCGAGCGTCACCAGCGCCAGCGCCGTCGCGGAGCCGGCGCTCATCAGGACGGTCGTGCGCAGGAACTCGTGGAACCGCAACGGCCGTCACGCGTCCGCGGCCGAGCCCGCGGCCAGGAGCCTGAGCAGCTCGCGGACGCCGGTCGTGCCATCGACGACGAGATCCGCCTCGCCGGTGATCTCCGTCGGCGCTTCGTCGGACGCGACGCCCACCCGCAGCACGTGCTGCAGGGCGCCGTCGCGACGCATCCGGTCGAGCGCCCGGAACGCATCGAGATCGGTCCGATCATCGCCTGCGTACAGCGCCGAATGCACCCCAGCGCCGAACTCCTCCAGCAGCCGTCGGACGCCGAGGCCCTTGTCGATCGTCACCGGCGGTCGGACCTCGAGCACCTTGCGGCCCCAGTGCGGCTTCAGCCCATCCTGCTCGGCGCGCTGGGCGATCTCGGCAACCGCCGCGTGCGCCGCCTGATCGTCCGGCGCTCCCCGCCAGTGAAACGCGGCGATCGCTCCCTTGTCCTCGATCCTGACCCGCAGCCGGCGCACGGCGTCGGTGTCCTGAGCGCGCCCGAACTCACGGATCCGTCGCGCCCATTCGGCGACGGCGGGATCGAGCACCGCCTCGGTCCAGCCCGGACGCAGCTGCTCGGCCCCGTGGGAACCGAGGTAGGTGATCGTCCCGATCGAGACCATCGCTCGGGCCTCGGATGCCCGCCTCCCGGTCACGCAGGCCACCAGTTTGTACGTCCGGGAGATCGCGATCAGTAACTGGCGCGTCGACTCCGACACGTTGGCATCGGCGGCATGTTCGACGATCGGGGCCAACGTCCCGTCGATATCGAGCAGGACGGCCGACGCCCCCGGCTCGCTGGTGAACGGCGCAAGTGCTTGCGCGGACATCGCTTCGGTCACGCACTGAAGTATGCCGCCGCCGCGGGCATCCGCGCGTGGATCCGACCGTTCGGTCCCGATCGCTACGCTCAGTGGTCTCAGACGGCCGCGGCGTCACACCTCGGCGCCTGTCCGCGCACCTGCGGCGTGGCATCCGGCGGCCTGACCCATGTAACCAACCCTGCCGCGCCCGTGGAAGCAGCTTCGGATCCGATCGACCCTCAGGCAGACCAGAAGATCGGCTTCGCGCGCGTTGCGGATCTTGATCTGACGGGCGACGGAGCGGTCGTACTCGACCCGCCGGCCGCGCTACCGCGCACGCGGACCGGCGGCCGATCGGGTCCACGGGTGCGAAGCCCGTGGCGAACACGCGTGTCGGCGAGTGCCCGCCAGGAGCTGTTGTGGATCACCGTTGTCTACCTCGCGGTCCGCGCCGTGTTGGTGCTGGCCGCGTACCTGCAGGGGCGCTACGGCCATCACGGCATCCTCACCGAGTTCGCCAACTGGGACGGTCTCTGGTACCGGCGGCTCGCCAACCACGGCTATCCGCAGCACATCGATTACGGACAGACGACGCTCGGCTTCTTCCCGCTGTTCCCGATCACGATCTGGCTGTTGACGCCGGTGATCGAACTGGTCAGCCCGTGGGGGCAGATCTGGTCCTCGACGATGGCCGGGGTCGTCATCTCCGGCTTTGGCGGCTGGGTCGCGACCATCTTCGTGCACCGTCTCGCCGACGGCTGGTGGGGGCGCGACGTCGCCCGCCGCGCGACCGTGCTGTTCATCGTGACCCCGGGCGCCGTCGTCTTCTCGATGGTCTACTCCGAGGGGCTGCTCCTGCCCCTGGCGGCGATCTGCATCTGGGCGCTGGAACGGCGCAAGTGGTGGGTGGCGGGAATCGCGGCCGGCTTCGGAAGCGCGGTGCAGCCGGTCGGACTGGTGCTGGCACCGGTCTGTGCCTCGGCCGCGCTGGTGCAGCTGTGGCGCCACGGCTGGCGCGCCCGCGAGTTCCGCTCGAGCCTCAAGGCGCCGCTGCTGTCGGTCGTCGGCGCCGCCTGCTTCATGGGCTTCATGTGGGCCTGGGCGGGCAACCCGTTCGCGACCTACATCGCCCAGCACCACGGCTGGGGCGAGAAGACCAACCTGCTGGCGATGGTCGACCTGGTCCAGCGGATGGCCCCTGCGTTCGATCCCAACCACTTCAACCACCCGGTGATCGACCTCAACCTGGTGTTTGGCGTGATCGGCGCCGTGATCATGATCATCGAGCTCGTACTGCTGTGGTTCTACCGTCGCGAGCTGTCGCTGCCGGCGATCGTCTGGACGGTCGCGATCATCTTCCTGGCGCTCACCTCGGAGTACACGCCGCCCAACCCGCGGATGGTGATCACGGCGTTCCCCGGGCTGCTGCTGTTCGCGCGGTACCTCAGGGGCCGCGCGTTCAACGTCGTGATCGCGCTCAACTTCGTGCTGCTCGTGGTGCTGTCGCTGCTGACGTTCGTCGGCTACTCGATGCGCCCGTAGCCGCTGGCCCGGGGCGACAAACAGGCCGACGGTTCCGGCGGGGCTGGCTCGGGCGCGCCGGGTCCCGAGCGGCGGCTGTCGCGCCTCGGGCGGCGCCGCGGGTCCGTGGGCGAGCGGTCGGTCGCGCCTCGGGCGGCGCCGCGAGTCCGTGGGCGAGCGGTCGGTCGCGCCTCGGGCGGCGCCGCGAGTCCGTGGGCGAGCGGTCGGGCGCGCTGCGCGGGATGTCTCCGCGTGCGTTTGGCGACTTTTGCCCATCCGGGGATCAAAATCGGCCACCTGAGTTCTCAGCCGGATGCGGCCCGCCAGACGCCGTGGATGCACCCCGATCTTCCGCCGCCGGAGATCCGAGCGGCAACGCGGGTCAAACATGCGTCGCGTGTGGGTTGGTGGCGGTGCGCGGCGGATTGGGCCCGGGGACCGAGTCAAAACCGGTTCGCACTCGTCGGAACGCGTACGCACCCGGGTTTTGACCCGGGGACGGTCAGCCGACCGCCAGCGGCAGCGGCAGCAAGAGCGACAACGACAACGACAACGACAACGACAACGACAACGACAACGACAACGACAGACTCGGCGGTCTCGGCGGTATCCGACCACCCGGCCACCGGCGGCGCCACGGGTGACATCGCCAATACCACGACGTCTCACGGAGGCTCGGCTCAGCGTTTCCCGGGCAGCAGCCGTACGTGGATCGCCGACGCGTAGCCGTAGGTCCTCACCTGGCCCTTGCCGAAGCGGTGCTCGAGCTGCGTGCGGAAGTGGTTGAACGTTCTGAGATTGCGGCGCGAGCGTGCCGGACCGCTGCTCTGCCCCTCGTGGCTGGAGACGAGCCACAGCCGGGTACAGCTGGACGCCAGCGCCGCCTGACGCGCCGGCGACAGCGTCTCGTAGCGCTCGACGTAGGACCGCACCTCGTTCCAGCCAGAGACCGGCAGCGCCGATCGCGGCGCGACCGCTGCGGCCGGCTTCGCGTTCCGTTCGTAGTACTGAAACGGGTTGTGGCCGTCCTCGGGGTAGAAGACGACGCAATCGCCCGGCCGGGCGGCGGTCAGCACCGCGTGCGTGGCCGCATCCCACGGCTCGGGCGAGACGTCGTAGCTGAGCGCCAGCGGGACCAGGCGGATCCCGAGCGCCAGTGCGAGTGCCACACCGGCGACCGCGGCCGGCAGCCGGCGGTCGCAGATCGCCAGCGCCACCACAAACGCGATCGCCGGCACCGAGGTCACCAGATTGCGAGGCTGGAACAACGGCTGCGAGACGAACGAGTACAGGAACACCAGCGCCGGCGGCACGATCGCCCACGACAGCACGAGCACCGCGCCCCAGCCGGCGAGCGGTTCGCCGGCGGCGGCGGATGACGCTCGCGCGGACCTCGACGCAGACACGGCCCCGGGCGCGGACGCCCGCCGCGCCCGCACGACCAAGACGAGCACGAGCAGGACGACCGCCGCCGTGATCCAGATCCCCGGCTTGGCCAGGAACGTCGGATGAAACGTCGACTGCAGCCCCGACCCGGTCAGCGACTCGAGCACCTGCTGCTCGACCTGCCGATCCGGCCGCGGCACCCAGAACAGCTGCCCCGACCCGCGGGCGGCCGCGAGCACCGCCAGCGGGATCGCGCATACGACCAGCGTCACCAGCGCCGCCCCGAACCGCCGCCAGGCGTGTCGGCGCCAGATCAGCGCGACCAGCTGCGCTCCAATCACCAGCACGGCCACGAAACTGCAGTAGATCGCCAGCACCATCGCGGCGACGTAGCCGAGCACCGGTAGCCAGGCTCGCCGCGCGGTCGGTGCACCCACGTCCGCTCCCACCCCGGCGACCGGCGGTTCGGCCAGCGCGACGAACGCCAGCATCCCGGCGCACGTGAACGCCAGCATCGGCGCATACCCGCGGGCGGTCTGATTCCAGTAGACGACCGACAGGGTGACCGCGGTCAGGACCGCCCCGAGCACCGCGGTGCGGCGCTCGAACAGCCGCAGACCGATCGCGGCCACGAACGCGGCCGTCGCCGCGCCGGCGAGCAGCGACGGCAACCGCAGCACGAACAGCGAATCACCGAACGCTCTGATCAGGACGTGCTCGAGCGCGTAGAAGCCGAGCATGTTGCCGCCGTCGTGGGCGATCCCGGCGCCGAGACCATGGCCGGCGACGTGCTGGCTCGCGATCGCCCAGGTCGCGCCTTCGTCAAAGCCGAGGCTGCGCCCGGTACTGCCGATCAGCGACAGCCCCAGGGCCAGGAGCGCCGGGCCGGCGATCGCGGCGATGTCGCTCGCGCCGAGCCAGGCCCATGCCCTCCGAGCCACTAAGGACGCACCAGGCTGGCCGACGGGGGATCGGCGAGACCCGAATCGGCGGCCGTCCGGAGCGCGCGGTCACCCGGCGACGCGGCGTCCGCAGGGCGGCTGCTCGATCCGGGGTCACAGCCCGAGCGGCCGCGGCCGCGGCCGCCACGGCGCCGGCCGTACCGGTGCCACGCCCAGACCGCGATCACGACGTACACGGCGAGCACCGCCGGCGCGGACCCGAGCGGCAGCACGAGGATGCCGCTGGGTTTGACCAGGAACGCCGAGACCACGAGCGCCAGCGCGACCGCGACTGACCGTTGCGGAACCGCACAGGCTGCGACCAGGACCAGCCCCCAGCTGAAGTACCACGGCCACGCCGCCGGCCCGCCGGCCGCCGCGATCAGCAGACACGCCCCGAGCGGGGCCACCAACCGTGAGACGCGGACGCCGTACAGGAGCCACAGCCCGAGCGCCGCCGAGATCACCGTGGCCACGGCGCCGAACGCCGATTCGAGGCTATGGGCGTCGACGTGGATCGAGACGAGCCCGAGCAGCTTGGCGACCGTGTAGCCGACCGCCGTCGCGGGGGTGATCGCCAGCCTGACCTTGGCGGGAGTCGAGAACAGCGAGGTCGACAGCCAGCCGAGCCCGACCCCGCTGGCCAGCGTGACGACCCCGAGGACGACGACCACGATCGCGGCGCAGGCCGCGACGAACCTGATCTGCGCCGAGCGGTCACCCTCTGCCCGCGCCCAGGCGACGGTGATGAACACCGCCCCGACGAGCGCCGGCACCTTGATCGTCGCCGCCAGCGCGCAGACCGCGACGCCGGCCAGCGGATTGCCGCGCAACGCCATCGACACGCCCGCTGCCAGCAAGCCGATCATCAACGCGTCGTTGTGGCCCGCGGCGATCAGCGACAGCGTCACCAGCGGACACGCGATCGCCAGCCAGACCGCCGTACCGCGATCGGTGCCGAGCGACCGCGCGATCCGCGGTACGTAGATCGCCACCAGCGCCAGACCGATCAGATCGAGCGCTGCGGACCAGCAGCACCCCGCCGATCAGATGTTGTCCGGTGATCCCGACGACGAAGCTGACGAGCTCCAGGAACAGCGGCCCGTACGGCGCGGTGGTGTGGCGCCAGAACGGCGACACCGCCGCGAGCGTGTGCCCGTGATGCAGGTTTGCCAACACCGCGGGCGACTGCTGGTAGGGGTTGTGGCCGAGATGAAGAATCGTCCCCTGGGCGAGGTAGCTGTAGATGTCGCGGCTGAACAGCGGCGGCGCCAGCGCCAGTGGCGCCAGCCAGACGACGGCGATCGCGACCGCCGCGCGGCGACCCGGACGCTCGCGCCACAGCGCCAGCCAGGCGACCGACATCGCCGCCATCCCCACCCAGACCAGATGCACGCCCGCGATCCGACTGCCCGGGAACGCCGGGTGATACCACCAGCCGACGACTCGGTCGGCCAGCGCCTCGGGGGCAGCCAGGGCGACGAGCAGCGACCCGGCCAGGCCGAGCGCCGACCAGGCCCACAGCCGCGTACGACGTCCGGGCACGCGCGCAATGTAGCTGACGGGTGCACCGCCGACGCTGGGGTTGGCGGTTGACGTCAGCCGATTCCCGCGGCGTGAAGCTCGTATCCTCGCGGCGCAATGCTCTCCTTCGCCTGCGGCCACTGCGGCCAGCTCGTCTTCTTCGAGAACTCGTTGTGCCTGCACTGCCAGACGCCGCAGGGGTTCGTGCCCGAGCGCCTGGAACTGGTCGCACTGCAGGGCGCAGCCGCCGAGGAGCTCCATCGCTGCGCGAATTTCGAGCTGATCGGCTGTAACTGGATGGCCTCAGAGGCGGGACGCCTGTGTCGCTCGTGCGAGCTGACCCGCACGCGCCCCCAGGATTCCGATGTGATCGGGATGGCCGAGCTGGCTGACGCCGAGAGCGCCAAGCGCCGGGTGATCATGCAGCTGCTCGACCTCGGCCTGCCCGGCATCACCCCTGAGGAGCTCTCGTTCGATCTGCTGTCGTCCGAGGCCAAGCCGGTGCAGACCGGGCACGCCGACGGCGTGATCACGATCGATCTCGCCGAGTCCGACGACGCGCGTCGCGAGGCGCGTCGCACCGAGCTCGGGGAGCCGTACCGCACGATGCTCGGGCACCTGCGCCACGAGCTCGGCCACTACTTCCAGCCACTGCTGATGTCCGGCGATGGCGACTGGGACGCCTGTCGCGACCTGTTCGGCGACGAGCGTGCCGACTACGGCGAGGCGCTCGAGCGTCACTACGAATCTGGGCCTCCGGCCGACTGGCGTGAGCGGTTCGTATCGGCCTACGCGACCATGCACCCGTGGGAGGACTGGGCCGAGACCTGGGCGCACTATCTCCACATCCGCGACACCCTGCAGACCGCCGCCGAATACGGCGTCGTCGTCGGTGGGCCGCGCGCGGTCGCCGACAAGCGCCCGCTGGCGTCGACGCCGCTGCCCGACGCCGCCCAGCACGGGTTCGATGAGCTGCTCGGCGAGTGGCTGCCGCTGACCTATGCGCTGAACGCGGTCAATCGCAGCATGGGGCGCGAGGATCTGTACCCGTTCACGCTCGCGCAGCCGGTGATCGAGAAGCTGAGGTTTGTGCACGAACATGTGTTGGGTGCTGACGCGCAGCGGTAACGCCGCCCGCGATCTGACGCCCGCTTGACGCGGCGGGCGGATATAACACGGTTGCCAACGCGATCTGGGGAGGGGCCGTGACGAACAAGAACCTGGTGTTGACGGCGATGATCTTTGCCGTCGCGATGATGTTCATCGACCAGACGATCGTCGCGCTGGCCGTTCCCGACCTCAATCAGGACCTGAAGTTGTCACCGACCGGTGCGCAGTGGGTGGTCAACGGCTACCTGCTGTCGCTGGCGGCGCTGTTCGCCCTGGGCGGACGGGTCGCCGATGTCGTCGGCCACCGCAAGACGCTGATCATCGGCGTGTTCTGTTTCATGCTGTTCTCGGCGCTGTGCGGCGCCACCCCCACCGGCTCGGTCGGCCAGACCTGGATCATCGCCTGTCGCGTGTTGCAGGGCGCGTCGGCGGCATTCCTGTTCCCCGCCGCGCTGGCGATCGTGGTCTCCAGCTTCGACGTCTCCGAGCGCGGCAAGGCGCTTGCGGTGTTCTTCTCGATCTCCGGCGGCCTGACCGCCATCGGACCGATCGCCGGCGGCTATCTGACCCAGTGGACGTGGCGGGCGATCTTCTGGATCAACGTGCCGATCGCGTTGATCGCGATCGGGCTGACGATCATCTCCAAGCCCGAGCAGCAACCCCGAAACGAGCCGATCGACTGGACCGGGGCAGGCCTGTCGGTCTCCGGCATGGGACTCGCCGTGCTCGGTCTGCAGCAGGCGTCGGCGTGGGGCTGGGGCAGCGTGGCGACGTGGGCGTGCATCGTCGTCGGACTCCTGCTGATCGCGGCGTTCGTCGTCTGGGAACTGCGGGTCGATCTGCCGCTGGTGCCGATGCGGCTGTTCGGCAACCGCGGGTTCGCCGTCGACAACGCCGTTCTGTTCCTGCTCTCGATCTGCTTCGTGCCGCTGTTCTTCTTCGGCAGCCTCTACGCCCAGATCGCGCTCGGGGAAAGCGCCTCCAACGCCGGGCTGATCATCCTCGTGTTCTTCGGCGGGTTCACGATCGCCGCACAGTGGGGCGGCCGGATCCTCGACGCCAGGGGAGCTCGTCCGACGGTCGTCCTCGGCTGTGCCGTCTGCGCGGTCGGCTTCTATCTGTGGGCGAACAAGCTGCCCTCGCTGTCGTTCTCCTCCGAATGGCCGTGGCTGGCGGTCGCGGGAGCGGGCATGGGGCTGGTGCTCGGCCCGGTCTCGACCGACGCGCTGAACCGCGCCCACTCGTCCGCCTACGGCGCGGTCACCGGCGCCACGCAGACCGTCCGGAACTTCGGCGGCTCGCTGGGGCTGGCGGTGCTCGGCTCGATTCTGGTCACCCAGGTCGTGTCCAAGGTCACCAAGACGCTGACCGCCGACGGCGTTCCGCACGCCCGGGCCTCATCGATCGCCCATGCCGTCTCCGGCGCCAGCACCGGATCGAGCTCCGGATCGGGGTCGTCGAACCCGTTTGGCGCGGCGAGCCATGCCGTGGTCCACGCCGTCCAGGCCGATTTCGCCTCCGCGACCAAGACGGTCGTGCTTGGCATGGCGGGCGCGATGGCGGCCGCGTTCGTGGTCTCGTTCCTGGGTCTGCCGCGCGGGCGCCCGGACCAGGAGCCCGTCGACGCCGCCACCGAGGTCGGGGGTGGCGAGACGGCCGCGGGCCCGGTCACCCCCGTCGGCTGAGATCTGACCGGCGACGAACGCTGTCGATTGGCTTCGAGACGCGCGAAGCCGATCGACAGCGTTCGCCCCGCCTCATTCCTCGGCGCGCGGCCGCGGCCCTGCCGGACCGTCAGCGCGGCGGCGTGAACCGGTGTTGCTCCCAGTCGGCAAACCGCCGGTAGCCGACCTCGTGGTAGATCTTGTTCGAGGTCGGATTATCGAGGTCGGTGAACAGCAGGCACCGAGGCGCACCCGCGGCGAGCAGCCGGCGGCTGGCCGCGGCGACGCCCGCGCCCGCGAAGCCGCGACGACGCCGCTCCGGCGGCGTGTACACGGGTCCGATCCAGCCGTAGCGGTTGCCGGTCAGCCGCGCACCGATCAGCGACACCGCCGCGCCGCCGTCCTCCCACACGTACAGCCCGGCGTCGGCGTAGCGCTCGTCGACGTCCTGCTCGGCGTCGTCGGAATGCCGCGGCTCGGCCTCGGCGTAGAACGCGCGCCACCAGCCCACGAGCCGCTCCCGCTCATCCGCGGCGGCGAGCCGCAGCCGCCCCGCAACCCGCTGCGGCGGGTCCTCGATCGTGGTCGCCGCGTGCATCGCCATGCGGACCTCCAGTTCACTCTCGCCGCCGGTCCGGCACCTCCACGCGGCGGCGATCGCTCGGGCGGTCGCAGGCTCAGCGCCGACGCCGACGAGGTCGGGATCCCGCGCCAGCCAGGCATCGATCAGCGTGACCGCCACCGCCGCCGGTGCCGGCAGCGACGTGCACATCAGGCTCTGCGGGGGCGTCCGCATCGCCACCGCGATGAGCGTGCCGTCGTCATCGAGCACGGTCGCGAAGTGGTTGGCGTGCTCGGCGTAGCGCCCCTGCAGCACGCCTGCGAGGACCCGCGCCAGCTGCTCACGTTCCAGTTGCGCCCGCAGGAACGGGCCGGCGATCGCGGCGAACGCCCGCGCGTCGCTGGTGATCGAGATCCCCGTCACCCGACCCCGAGCACGATCGAGAACAGCTCGGCGGCCTCCGACGCGGAGATCTCCAGCGCCGGCTCGCCGACGTTGAGCTCGAGTGTGCCGACCCCGTCGACACCGGAGGCGCCGAGTGCCGGCGGCGCGAACAGCCAGACCCGTCGCTCGCGCGCCAGCCGCAGCGCCCGTTGGGTCAACTGCTCGGGATCACCGCGCAGCCGCAGATGAAACAGCGGCGTCTGCGGCGGGTCGGGCACGACGTCGATGCCGGGGACGTCACGGAGGGCCGCGCCGAGCGCGCGGGCATGCGCCAGGAACTCGGGCATCCGGCTGACCAGACGGTCCAGGCCGGGCAGCGCGCCGGCGACGAACAGGAACAGGTTGGGCAGCGTGCCGCCGTGGCGCCGGCGCCACACGCGTGCCTCGGCGATCGCCTCGGCGGGGCCCGCGAGCACGCTGCCGCCGACACCGCCGAGGCCCTTGTAGAGCGACACGTAGACCGTGTCGAACAGGCCCGCCAGCTCGGCCGGCGACCGCCCGTAGTAGGGCGCGGCCTCCCACAGCCGGGCGCCGTCCAGGTGGGTGGCCGCCCCCCGCGCGCGGGCCCACCCGATCTGGGCGACGAGCGCATCCCACTCCGGCAGCCGACCGCCGATCTCCCGCTGCGGCAGCTCCAGTAAGAGCGCGCCGAGCCGGACGTGCAGCGCCTCCAGGTCCGCCAGCTCGATCAGCCGGTCACGGTCGCCGACGAGCTCGGCTCGCAGACCATGCAGATGCTGGTAGCCCGCGTGCTCGTACAACTCCAGATGGCAGGTCGGGTGAAACGCGATCGTGTCGGCGCCGCGGGCCTCGCAGTGGATGCGCAGCGCGATCTGCTGAGCCATCGTCCCGCTCGGGAACACCGCCGCGGCCTCGGCCCCGAGCAGCCGCGCGATCCGGTCCTCAAAGCCGGTCACCAGCTCACCGTCGCCGTAATGGTCGGGCCAGTCGTCCGCCGCCAGCGCGTCGGCCGCCGTCCTCAGGCGATCGGCCGCGGGAATCGGCCGCCGTGACAGCCAGCGGTCACAGCCGCGCATCAGCTGCTGCCAGTCGGGAGTCGTCTCGCCGCTCACCGGCCTGCGTCCTGTACCAGCGCGCCGTAGCCGGTCTGGCCCAGCCATGGTGCCGCCGCCAGCGACGGCGAGATCGTCACCGGCGACGGCGCCGTGTACCGCAGCACGGTGTAGGTCGAGTCGCGACCGGCGCTCGTCAGCGTGAACCCGGGCGGCGCCGGGCCGGTCGCCTGCGGCGCGGGACCGATCCCGGCGCCCCGGACGTTGCGAGGGACGACGACGACGTCGAGCTCACGCACCGCGGCGGGCGCCGTCAACCTGCGCAGACCGGGCATGTACACCTGCAGCGGGATCGCCCCCGACGCCGGGTCGACGAGCAGCACCCGTTCGACGGTGGCCGGCCCGAGCGCGTGCGCCACGCCGCGCCAGTCGTCGCGCTGGTAGCGCGCGTCGCTGTCGACGAGCACCACCACGACGAGCGAGATGAGCGCGAGCGCACCGCCGGCCCAGGTGCCGATCGTCCGCCAGCCGGGACGTCGGCTGTCGACGGCCAGCTCCTCCCATCCGGCGAACCCGATCCCGGCGGCGATCACCAGCGGCGGCAGGGTCGGCAGCAGGTTCCGGGCGTCCAGGAAGTCGACCCCGAACACCGCCAGCACAACCGGGATCAGCACCGCCAGCGCTCCGGCCGCCAGCGGCCACGCCGCCCGCGCCCGGGCCGGCGCCGACAGCGCCAACGGCAGCACCGCGCCGACCAGCACGAGCAGCGCTGCCACGACGGTGGTCAGCTTCTGAGCCGGGCTCGCGTAGCCGAGCAGCAGCTGTTTCGGGATCTGCACGAGCGTCGTGTGCAGGCTCGCGTGCGAGATGTAATCGGCGTGGCCGGTCTGCTCCTGGGTGATCGCCAGCGGCAGCAGCGCGCAACCGACCACGCCGACCAGCCCGACCGCGGCCGCCAGACGGCGATCGCGCGGCGTCGTCCGCCACAGCCAGACGAGCTCGCCGACGACGACGAACGCGACGAAGTAATGGGTCGCCAAGCCAAGCGCGGCCGATGCGGCCCACCCGGCCAGCCAGCGGGAGCGACGCGAGCGCGCATACCCGACGACGCACAACACGGTCAGCGCCGACAGCAGCGTCGCCAGCGCATACGAGCGAGCCTCCTGTGAGAACCACACCATCGCGGGCGAGACCGCGATCAGCAGCCCGGCGATCACCGCGGCCCGCCTGCCGGCCAGCCATCGAGCCGCCAGGTAGACGACCGGCACGGTCGCGATCCCGGCCAGCGCCGACAACGATCGAACCCCGTATTCGCCGAAGCCGAACACGTGCGTCCAGGGCCAGGCGACGACGTAGTACAGATACGGCGTCGACTCGGTCTTCGGGACCGCCCGGATCATCTGCCCGAACGGCATCCGCAGCAGCCGCTCGGTGTACCCCTCGTCGAGCCAGAGGCTCTGCGCCGAGAGCGTGGTCAGCCGCAGCAGCGACGCCAGCGCCGTCAGCACCACGATCACCACGACGTCCGCCCGCTCGTCGAGCCGGCTTCGCCACGTCGACCGAGAGCGTCGCGGGCGCTCGGGTGCGATCGTTTGGGTGGCCACGTGTCAAGGTTCCCAGAGACCGCGGCACTCGCGCGCGGGAACTGCGCTCAGGTACTCAGGTGGCGGGGAATCAGCAGGCCGCGGTCGAACGCCTCGGCGACGGCGGCCGCGCGGTCGTTGACACCGAGCTTCGAGTAGACGTGCATCAGGTGGGTCTTGACCGTCGCCTCGGAGATGAACAGCCGCGTGGCGGCATCCCGGTTCGACGCCCCCCGCGCGACCAGCTCCAGGACCTCGAGCTCCCGGGGCGAGATCGGCTCTCCCACCGGTGAGGAAACCGACCCGCCCACCCGCATCTGCCCGACGACCCGGGTCGCAACCGACGGCGACAGCACCGCCTCGCCCGACGCGGCCGAGCGCACCGCCCGGAACAGCTCGGCCGGTGGCGCGTCCTTCAGCAGGTAGCCGGTCGCGCCCGCCTCGATCGCCGACAGCACGTCCGAGTCGGTGTCGTAGGTCGTCAGCACCAGCACCCGGGCCGGCGACCCGGCGGCCGCCAGCGTCGAGATCGCGGTCACACCGTCCATCTCGGGCATCCGCAGGTCCATCAGGATCACGTCGGGAGCGAGCGCGCCGGCGCGACGGACCGCCTCGGCGCCGTCGGCGGCGTCGCCGACCACTTCGAAGTCCGCTTCGCCCTCGAACATCCCGATCAAGCCGTTGCGCACGACCGGGTGGTCATCGACGATCATCACCCGGATCGGGGTCGGGGTCGAACGGGAGCTCATGCCGGGATCGCGGGGACCGACGCGCTGATCGCGGTCCCGCCGTCGGGTTCGGACTCGATCGCCAGGCGGCCCGCCACGCCCTCGACCCGCTGGCGCATCGCCGTCAGCCCGAAGCCGCCGCCATCGACAGGCGGGCGCGCCGGACCCGCCCCGTTGACGGTCGCGAAACCGACCCCGTCGTCGCGCACGTCGAGCGTCACCTGGTCCTCCATGTAGGACAGGGTCAGCCCGACGCGATTGGCGTGGGCGTGCTTGGCGACGTTGGTGAGCGCCTCCTGGGCCGTGCGCAACAGCGCCACCTCCAGCTCCGGGCGCATCGGCCGCGCGTTACCGGTCGTGGCCACGGTCACCGGGACGTCGTGCAGCGTCGTCCAGCGATCCGCGACCTCCCGCACGGCCTCGGGCAGGCGCGCTCCGGCGAGCGGCTGGGGGGCGAGCGCCTGCACCGACCGCCGGGCCTCGCTCAGGCTCGAACGGGCCAGATCGATCGCGGTCGACACGTGCCCGTCCGCGCCCGCGTCGACGCCGGCCCGCTGGGCGGCCTGCAACTGGGTCACGATCCCGGCCAGCCCCTGGGCGATCGTGTCGTGGATCTCCCGCGCCATCCGCCGGCGCTCCTCGGCGACCCCGGCCTCGCGGGCGCTGACCAGCAACCGCTCCTGGAGCTCGGCGTTCTCGGCCATCGCGCGCTCGAGCTCGGCGTGTGCACGCGTCACCTCACTCAGCTGACGCGCCCGCCGGTCGTGCTGCTCCTCCCCGACCCAGCCGAACCAGGTCAACGTGCCGGCCACCCCGGCGTTGATGATCCACACCGCGAGGAGCGCGGCGATCGCGCCGGCGTCTCGGTACGGCCCGGCCCCCGTCTGCGAGATCGCCACGGTGGCGGCGACGAGGACCACGCCGGCGAACCGAACGCGACCCTCGAGCAGCCGCCACGACCAGAAGTAGCCGGTGAACACGTAGAAGCCGAACAGCGGCTGGCTGATCACCAACGCCGCCGACAGCGCGGTCAGCACCAGGAACGCGATCGCCGCCGAGGTGGTGCCGAGCGCGGTCTGCGGCTCGGTCCACGAGCTGCGGTGGTCACGTAGGTCGATCGACGCCATCACCGCGGCCGCTGCGGCGGCGATGGCGAGATCGACCAGGCTGCCGCCGGCGGCGAGCAGGTCGACGGCGGTGCACAGCGTCAGCAGCACGTACGGCAGGCCGGTGAGGACCGGCAGCTCGCGCCGCTCCCAGAAGTCCAGCCACTCTTCCCGGCGTGACGTCGTCATGACTCCCAGCGGAACAATCTACCCGCCGCGACGCACAGGATCAGCGCCCAGGCGGCCAGCACCAGCAGGTGCATCGTGCCCGGCCAGTGGCCGGCGGTCGTCCGCCCGACAGCGGCGACGAGCGCTCCGAGCGGGGTGTCGTCGCTGATACCGCGCAGCACCGACCCCATCTCCGCCCGCGGCACCCACAGCCCGGCGAAGAACATCATCGGGAAGAACAGCAGCGATCCGACGATCCCCGCGATTCGCGCCGACGGCGCCAGCGCCGACACGAGCGTGCCGAGCCCGAGCATCGCGGCCGCCCCGAGCACGATCGCCAGCACGAAGCCGCCGAGCTCGCTCGGGAGCGGTACCGAGAAGGCGATGCGCGCGATCGCCGCGATCAGCACGATGACGACGACGCTCGCGGCGAAGTTGATCGCCACCTCGACGGTCAGCAGCCGCCAGGCACCGACCGGGGTGGTCGAGAGCCGGCGCAGGTATCCCTTCTCCCGGTAGGCGGCGAGCACCGGAGGGAACGCGTTGAGCGCGAGGATCGTCAACGAGAACACCATCACCACCGGCGTGTAGGCGACGATGAACGTGACGTTGCCGAGGCTGTGCTGGGGCTGTGACGAGGTCGCGATCCCGAGCACGACCAGCAACACGACCGGGAACGCGACGCCCCAGAACAACACCACCGGTTCACGGATGAACAGGTGCAGCTCGGTCCGCAGCAGCTGCACGACCGCCGGTCGTCGGCGAGCGCCGTGGCGCACGCGGCCAGTTGGGGCGGTGGATGCGGTGAGCGTCGTCATCGTTGCTCCTCGTCATCGGTCATCGCGACGAACGCATCGTCGAGCGAGGACTGGTGGACACGGGTCTGCATCGGCACGACCTGCCGGCGCACCAGCTCGGTCATCACGATCCCGATCAGGTCGCCGGTCCCGCTGACCGTCACCCGGTCGCCGTGGCGGCTGACATCGCGAACGCCGAGGACCGATCGCAGCGCCTCGATCTCGAGCGGCGAGGACGGCACGAAACTGACCTGCTGGCCGGCCTGGACGCCAGAGGCCAGGCCCGCCGGCGTGTCGATCGCGTGGACGCGGCCGTGGTGCAGCAGCGCGATCCGGTCACAGAGCCGCTCGGCCTCCTCCATGAAGTGGGTGACGAGCAGCACCGTCACGCCCGCGTCACGAACGGACTCGATCAGCTTCCAGGTCTCGCGCCGCGCCTGCGGGTCCAGGCCGGTCGTGAGCTCGTCGAGGATCGCCACCTGCGGCCGGCCGATCAGCGCCAGCGCGATCGACAGCCGTTGCTTCTGGCCGCCCGACAGCTTGGTGAAGCGGGCATCACGCTTCTCGGTCAGCCCCAGCAGCGTCATCAGCTCGTTCGGGTCGGCCGGATCATCGTAGAAAGCGGCGAACAGCTCGAGCGCCTCGCCGACGGTGAGCTTGTCGGGAAGCTCGGAGGACTGCAGCTGGATCCCGACGCGCTGGCGCAGTAGGTCGCGGTCCGCACGGGCGTCGAGGCCAAGCACCGAGATCGTGCCTTCGTCGGGTGTGCGTAGGCCACCGATGCACTCGACCGTGGTCGTCTTACCGGCGCCGTTGGGCCCGAGGATCCCGAAGATCTCACCGCGCCGGATATCCAGCGAGATCCCGTCAACCGCGATCGTCGCCCCGTATCGGACCCGTAGGTCCCGCACCGAGACGACCGTGTCGACGGCCCCTTGTGGAATGGTTTCGGTCATGACGCACAGGCTGGCAGCGCCGGTGCGCGGTCACATCGCCCGGGCGGCTGGATCGCGTGGCGGCACGGGTTGATCTCAGGCTCAGCCGAGTGGCTGTCCGCCATCAACCGATCGGCTGATCGCCGGCGAGCTCCCAGACGACCGGCGGGCCGTGGTCGTCACACCGCGCGATCCGCGTGGCCGCCTGATCCCCGGTCGTCTGCAGCGTGATCGCGGCACCGGTGCCGCCGGGCACGGGTTCCATCCCGACCCAGGCGATCGGACGCTCCGGGTTCGCCGCCAGGGCATCGCCGAACGCCGCCAGCAGACGTTGCCACTCAGCGTCGGTGACGTATTGGCGCATCACCGAATGCCAGACGACGGTCAGCTCGCCGTCGCGGCGGCGGTCCAGCGCGTCGGGCAGCCAGTCGAGCGCCCGCGCCCTGACGACCATCGGCGGTCGCGGCGCTGCGACCGACAGCGCCGCGTCTGACCGCGCCAGCCGGTCGGGCTCGTCGGGCCAGATGTAGGAGATCAACCGCCGCCGATCGTCCGGGCTCGATGGGTCGAGCGGGTTGGGGTCACAGCCCTCGCGGTGACTGATCCGCAGGGCGGCCGCGGCTGCGGCGAGGTCGATCGCGGGAGCCGGCCGCCAGGGCTGCTCGAAGCGCACCGGCGAGCCCGGATCACCCAGCGTCAGCGCATCGACGTCGTAGCGGTAGCGATCGCAGATCAGGTTCAGGCCGGCGCTGGCGCCGATCTCCAGCAGCCGCAGCGGCCGACCGTATGCGGCCGTCAGCCACAGCAGCACCGGGTAGAGCCCGGCCGAGCGCCCCGGCTCATTGGTCTGGACGGTGCGGTGCAGCCGCGCTTCGATCCAGTCGAAGTTGTGCTCGAGCGCGGCGCGGGCGACCGGCCAGACGGACTCCGGCGGTCGCGCGCCTCCCGCGCTCGGGTAGAACGCGCTGAGCTCCGGGTCGCGGCCGCTCAGCGCCAGCTCGTGCAGCGCTGCCATCAGCCGCAGCGCCGGAACGGCGCCCGGCGGCGCGTCGACGCCGGCGAACAGCCGCGCGACCACGCCGCCGGCCTCGTCGTCGTCGGCCGCCCGCGCGATCAACTCGACGTACAGCGGCGAACGCCCGGACCGCGCCAGGTCACGGCCGTGGCAGCGGATCCGGTCGGGAAGCGATCCAGGCAGGCTCAGCTCGCTCGCGCGCAGTTCGCTCAGCGACCCGATCGTCCGGTCGGCCGCCTCCAGCCCGGGGGCGCCACGGGTGATCTCGCTGGGCACCGCGATGCAGTACAGGCCGGCGGCCTGCGCGGCGGCGACGCCGTTGGGCGAGTCCTCGAGCGCGATCGCCTCGCCGGGGTCGAGGCCGAGCCGCTCGAGCGCCTCCAGGTAGAGCGTCGGGGCGGGCTTGCCGCGGACCGGATCGCCATCGGCACAGACGATCGCGTCGAACCGATGGGTACTGCCGGCGCGCGCCAGGTGCCCCTCGACGTTGACGAGGCTGTTGCTGGTCACGATCGCGGTGGCGATCCCAGCGTCCCGGGCGTCGTCGAGCAGTGCGTCGGCACCCGGGATCAGGTGATGCGGCAGCATCGCCTGGCGCCGCGCGTCGCGTTCGGCGAGCACCGCGTCTCGGTCCAACCGCTGCCCGGTGAGCCGTTCGAGCTCGGCGACCGGATCGAAGCCGGACGCCCCGGGCGGGCGGCCGATCACTTCGCCGACCCAGGTGCGCAGCGGCAGATGTACGCCGTGTTCGGCGTACATCTGCTCCCAGGCGCCGTAGGCCGAGGTCTCCGTGTCGTACAACAGCCCGTCGAAGTCCAGCAGCAGCGCCCGGATCACGCCGGGTCAGACTAGTCGGCGGCGGGCGCCACGGGGCTGTAGATCGCGGCCTCGTCCTCCGTCCGGACTTCGGTCCGCGGCTCGGCCTCAGCCACCGGCTGCATCTCGGCGAACCGCCGGTCGGCGTCGTCGGCCAGCGACTGCAGCGAGCTCGAGATGTTGCGCACGTCGGCGATCAGGCGCTCACGCCGGCGGCGGACCCCGTCGGTCTCGGCCTCGAGCTCGTGCAGCTTGCGCGTCGCCTCCTCGGTGATCGAGACCGCGTTGGCGGCCGCGTCGGCGACACACCGCTCGGCCTGCTCCTGCGCCATCCGCGTCGTCTCGTGCGCCTTGTCGTGGGCGACGACCAGGATCGACGCCGTCTCCGCCCCGATTCGCTCGAGCTCCTCTTGGATCGACATCGGCGCCTCGCCGTGCGACGCCTGCGCCAGCGCCTCGCGCAGCTCGATCACCTCGCTCTCGAGATCGGCGAACTGCTCGTCGACCGCCTGGCGGCTGTAGCCGAGCGGCGCGACCGGGAAGCGGGATGCTCCCTCGCCGCCCATCAGCTCGGGCAGCGGCTCGTCGACGCGGTCGCCGGAGGGCTCGACCGCCGACGGGCGGCGGTCACGGTCGCCACCGCGGAACGCCCGGGCGGCGTGCGCGGAACCGCGGCTGAAGGCGCTCGGGTTGGGCGCGCCCTCGCGGCCGGCGGCGACGCTGCGACGCCGGTTGGCAGCAGCTGCGCGGCTCGCCGCGGCGAGGCGCGCCGACGAGGCTCCGCGGTCACGGGGGGCGGCGGCGGGGACGTTTTCGCCAAGCTCCGGGTCCGCGGTCAGCTCGGCGACCGGATCGGCGACCGCGCCGGCGTCGCGAACCTGATCCGCATACTCGGGCCGCCGGTCCAGCCCGGCGAACCAGCGGGTGATCTTGTCGGCCGCGGCCGAGATCGACTGCTTGGCACCGCCGACGCCGGCGGCTGCCTCGTCGGCCTGCTCGTCCCACTCCTCCTGGGCGGCCGGGTCCCAGGCGCCCTGCTCGTCGTCCTGCTCCCAGCGCGGACGCTCAGACTCGTCCCAGTGGCCGTCACCGGCGCCGTCGTCCCACGATCCGTCTTCGGACACGGGGTCCCACTCGGCCGTGGCCTGGTACGCCTCGGTCGGGTCGGCGCCGCGCGGCTGCGGGGTGCGCTGCTCGTTGGGTTCGTCGTTGTAGCTCATGCGAAGGGCTCCTTGGGCTGACGATCGCAAAGGCTGTCGCCGCGATCGGGCAGTTTGGACTGGCGATCGCAAGGCAGTTCGCCACCGGCGGGCACTTCCCTCGTCGCTGCAACGAGCCGTCCGAGTCACGTGCTAGGCGTTTGCGCGCGGCGGACCGGTCACCGGGCGTCCATCTGCACCAGCCCCCGCTCCTCCACGAACGACCGGATCAGCTCCGCCAGGCGGTCGGGCTGATCGATCATCGAGAACGTCCGCGCGCGCTCGATCAGCGCAAACTGCGCGTCGGGCAGCACCGCGGCCAGCCGGCGTCCGTCCTCGAGCGCGAAGAAGGCGTCGTCGGCCGACCAGGCGATCAGCGCCGGCTTGGCGAAGCCGGGCAGCGCGGCAGCCGCACGGATCGTCGTCGCCCGATCGAGCGACGCCGTGAAGTGACGCAGGTCGTCCCGGATCCGGCGGTCGGCCAGCGCCGGCCGCGACCATTCGGTGGCGAACGCGTCGATGTCCGCGTGAGCGAGCTTGCCGTAGGCGATCGAACGACCGACCCGGGTCCGCAGCGGAGCCAGTGCCGCGCTGAACGTCAGTGGCGACCGAGCGGCGGCGATCAGCGGCTTCAAGATCAGCGGCGGAAAGTGCTCGAAGGCGTCGCACCCGGTCAGCACGAGCGCGCCAACCCGCTCATACGCGGTGATCGCGACGATCTGCGCGATCGCCCCGCCGGTGTCATTGCCGACCAGCACCACATCCTCGAGTTCGAGCTCGGCGAGCAGTTCGATGACGATCTCGGCAGCGCCCTCCATCGTCAGCGTTGCGCCGAGCGGCTCGGTGTGAGCGCCGAGCGGCCAGGTGGGTGCGATGCAGCGCAGTCCCGCGGTCGCCAGGCGCCGGCTCAGCCCGCGCCACAGCGACCCACCCATCGCGTACCCGTGCACGAACACCACGGGGCGGCCGGCGGCCGGGCCCTGCTGCTCATAATGGATCGTGGTCGAATCGAGCCTGATCGTGGACATCCGCGTTCCTCCGGGCGATCGAGTTCCATACAGCCTGCACGTAACATACCAACAGTCTGCACGTAATGCCACGAACCCAACTCGAGCGATCGGCCGCCACCCAGCTCGCGCTGCAGACCGCCGCCCGGCGGCTGTGGGGCGAGCGCGGCTATGACGCCGTCGGCACGCCCGAGATCGCCGAGGCGGCCGGGGTCACGCGGGGCGCGATGTATCACCAGTACTCGGACAAGCGGGCGCTCTTCCGGGCGGTGGTCGAGCTGGTCGAGCACGACGTGATCACGCAACTGGTCGCGACCGTGGACGCGGCCGCCCCGCCGGCGCCGGCCGACGCGCTGCGCGCCGCCGCGGATGCGTGGCTGCAGATCGCCAACGACCCGGAGGTGCGCCAACTGGTGCTGCTCGACGCGCCTCGGGTGCTCGGCTGGGCCGAGTTCCGCGACATCTCGCTCGGATCCAGTCTCGGCCTGACCGAGCATCTGCTGACCGAGGTGATCGACGCCGGTCAGCTGAAACCCCAGCCGACGCGGCCGCTGGCCACGATTCTCCTCGGTGCGCTCGACGAAGCCGCGATGAGCATCGCGAACGCCGATGACCCCGATGCCGAGCGCGCGGCGCTGCGCGCGGTGATCCACGACCTGATCGACGGCCTGCTGATCCGTGAGCCGCCGGTGCAGCGGCAGCCCTAGGTCGCGATCACGCCGGCGCCGCCGCGGACAGCCGCTGGGCGGCGATCCGCGCGAGCGCCATGTGGTGGTGCGAGCCCGAGCCCAGCAGCGCCCGGTCGAGCTCAGCGCGCTTGTAGAGCCAGTGCACGTCGGCCTCCCAGGTGAAGCCGATCCCGCCGTGGTTCTGGATCGCCGAGGCCGTGACCTCACGGCCGGCAGTCGCCCCCGCGGCGGCCGCGAGAGCGGCGCCCTCGGCCAGCCGCGACGGATCGGCATCGGCCGCCCAGGCGCCGAAGTACGCGGCCGAGCGAACCGACTCGGTGTGCAGCAGCATCTGCGCACAGCGGTGCGAAACGGCCTGAAACGAACCCACCGGAACGCCGAACTGCTTGCGCTCCTTGACGTAGTCGAGCGTCATCTCAAGCGAACGCTGACAGACCCCGACGACCTCGGCGGCGAGCGCGACGACGAACCGCGCGGCCGCCTCGGACTCAAGCCCCTCGCCGTCGCCGCGGACACGGGCGAATCGGCGGGTCGGGTCGATCGCGTCAAACGGCTCGGCGTCAAACGTCTCCAGCAACGTCGTCGCGTCGCCGTCGATCAGCAGCACGATCTCCGCGTCGGCGCCATCGAGCACGAGGTCACGCGGGCCGACGCCGGCCCGCACCTCACCGGAGACCAGGCCGGGGAGCCAGCGCGCTCGTTGGCGATCGCTGCCGGCAGCCTGCAACACCGCGGCGACGACTGCGGTCGACAGAAACGGCGTCGCAGCGCACGCATACCCGAGCTCCTCGAGCAAAACCGACAGCTCGACCGCGCCCAGACCCTGGCCGCCGTGACGCTCGTCGACGGCGATTCCGGGCCATCCGAGCTCGACGATCTCCCGCCACAGCGCGTCGTCGTAGCGCCGGGCCTCCGCCGCCTCACGCACGCGGGCCATCGTTGAGCGAGCGCCGAGCAGATCCCGGGCGACGCTCTTGATCTCCTGCTGGTCCTCGGTCAGGTCGAAGTCCATGTCCTGAACGCCTCCTCAGCGCGCCTTCGGCAGGCCGAGCACGCGCTCGGCGACGATGTTCTTGAGCACCTCGGTGGTGCCGCCCTCGATCGAGTTACCACGGGCGCGCAGCAGCTCGTACGCCCACGGGCTGCCGACCGTCAGCGCCTCCGGGCCGATCAGATCGGCGGCGAACTGGGTCAGCTCCTGATTGGTCTGCGACCACATCCACTTGGTCAGCGACCCTTCCGGGCCCGGCTGGCCGTACTTCTCGATCGCGGTCAGGCCGCGGTAAGCGGTCAACCGCAGCACCTCGGCCTTCAGATGCAGCTCGCCGAGCCGCTCCGCGACGACTGGATCCTCGAGCAGACCGCGCTGGTCGGCGACCACGATCAGCTCGTCGAGCAACTGGCGCATCCGCACCTGGAGGAAGAACGCCAACCCGGCACGCTCGTTCATCAGGGTCGTCAATGCCACCTTCCACCCGTTGCCCTCGCCGCCGAGCAGGTTCTCGTGCGGGATCCGGGCGCCGTCGATGAACAGCTCGTTGAACTCGGACTCGCCGGTGATCTGGCGCAACGGGCGAACCTCGACCGCCTCCTGATCCATGTCCATCAGGAAGTAGCTGAGCCCTTTGTGCTTGGCGACCTCGGCGTCGGTCCGCGCGACCAGCATGCACCACTTCGAGTACTGGGCGCCGCTGGTCCAGACCTTCTGGCCGGTGACGACCCAGTCGTCGCCGTCGCGAACGGCCCGGGTCTTGACCGCCGCCAGATCGGACCCGGCGTCGGGCTCGGAGAACCCCTGGCACCAGATCTCCTCTGCGGTCAGGATCGGGTTCAGGTAGCGGTCGCGCTGCTCCTCGGTCCCCCACGCCATGATCGTCGGGCCGGCGAGCAGCAGCCCGAGCACGTTGGCCGGCAATGGCGCACCCGAGCGGCCGAGCTCCTCGAAGAAGATCGCAGATTGCGTCAGGGTCGCGCCGCGTCCGCCGTACTGGACCGGCCAGTGCACGGCGGCCCACCCGTCCTCGGCCATCCGGCCTTGAAAATCGGAGCGCCACTGGTAATGCGCGTCCTCGTCACCGACTGGCTCGTCGGCGGGCTGATTGTCAGCGAACCAGGCCCGCAGCTCGTCACGAAACGTCAGTTCGGACTCCGAGAACGTCAGATCCATCAGGCCTCCTTGAACATCACGGTGAAGCGGGCGCGGTGCCGTTGCCCGGGTTCGAGCACCCGCAGCCCCTCGCCGCTGTTGAGTGCGTCGGTCGCAGCGGTCATCGGCTCAAAGCAGATGAACTCCTTGCTCGGCGGCGCGTACACCTGCGCCCAGTCAAAGCCCTCGTCGAACGTCATCGTGAGCGTGCGTCCGTCGGCGGCCACGACGAACACGGGCGGATCGTCGAGGTTCGCCAGGCCATCGTCCCAGCTGCTGTCGGCCAGGGCGAAGCTGCGCGGCGCCAGCGGGATGCGCTCACCGGTCGGGATCGACCGATCGTCGAGCACGAGACGCTGCGTCGCCCCCAGCTCCACCTGCCACGCCCGGCGATCACCGACGGGCAGCCTCAGGTAGGGGTGAAACCCGAACGACACCGGAACGGGCTCGGGACCGCTCGCCACCACGGTCGTGGTGATCGTCAGCGCGCCGTCTGAGACGACCGCCTCGAACTCCACGTCGTGCTCGAACGGGAACAGCTCGAGCAACGCGGGACCGTCCCAGTGGAGGTGCGCCTGTACCCGGTCAGATGTCGTCTGTGAGGCTTCCCAGACCAGCGTGCCCGGGAGCGCCCCGTGGATCGGCAGCCCGTCGGAATACAGCGAGTAGCGGCCCTTGGAATCGGGGAGGGTCACGCGTTTGCCGGCAGCCTCGTAGCCGTGGTGATCGAGCCGGTTGGCCCACGGATACAGCAGCGGGATCCCCATCGTCTTGCCGTCTTGGCTGTACGGCTGCAGTCCGTGTCCGAGGTCCAGCAGTTGGGCGCCGCCGACGCGCAGCGACACGCAGACCATGTTGGCTGCCGGTACGAACTCCGCGACCGTGTCACCCGCGGCGATCGTGACCGTGTCGCTGAGATCCCCCGTCGACATCGTGCGCGCATTGAAGCGGATCGGCGCGCCTGGCACGCTCTGCGCGCCGATCTACCAGCCTGTAGTCTTTAGGGGCAGCGCTCTCTACTAGGAGGAGAGATGGAGTTGGCGCGTCATATCGAGCGACCGGCCGCTACGGATGTGGCGTTCAGGTCCGAATGGGAGGCCTTCCAGGCCGAGGGCACGATCGTCGCCGGGGTACGGCCGGAGATCGCGGACTCGTGGCGGCGCTCGTCGGCGTCCCAACTGCACGTCGAGCTCGCCGGCCCGCCGGTCGACGAGGCGGCGCTGCGCGGCTTCGATCACTCCGGGCACAACCGCCGCCAGTTCGTCGTCGCCAGCCGACAGCTGGCCGACCATCTGATCTCCGAGCTCGGCGACGCGACCGCCGCGGTCGTCGTCTGTGACGACTTCGGCGTTGTCCTCTACCGGGCGGGCCGGCCTGAGGTGCTGCGGGTCACCGACGGCGTCAACCTCGTGCCCGGCGGCGTCTGGTCGGAGAAGACGGCGGGCACCAACGGGATCGGCCTGGCGCTGGAGCTGGGCGGCTCTGCCCAGGTCTATGCCGCCGAGCACTATCTCCAGGCGCTGCACGGCTTCAGTTGCACGGCGGCGATCGTCCGCCACCCGGTCACCCGTGAGCCGCTCGGCGTGCTCGGGCTGGCCACCGACACGAGCATCTCGGCCTCGTTCGCGCGGCCGCTGATCGTGCGCGCGGCGCTCGACGTCGAGCGACTGCTCGAGGACCAGGTGTTCGGCCGCGAGCGTGAGCTGATGGAGCATTACCTGCGCGGTCGCGCGGGCCGTGCGGCCCCGTTCCTGACCGTCGACCGCGCCGGCCACACGGTGATCCAGAACGCACGCATGCTGCAGTCGGCGACCGGCGAGGACGTCGGCCTGCTGCTGGCGGTGGCCCGCCAGGCGCTCGGCTCCGAGACCGATGTCGCCGAGCAGCTGGAGCTGTCACGCGGGACCTCTCGGGTCGAGGTCCGCCTCGTACGTGGGTCCGGGGAGTTGCTCGGTGCGCTCGTGTCGGTCGAGCGGATCGGGCGCGGACGCTCGCCGCTGGATCTCGTCGCCCCGCCGGACTGGACGCCGATCGTCGGTCGCAGCCCGGCGATGCAACGCCTGTTCCGCGAGGCGAGCCGGGTGGCGCGGCAGCGGATGACGGTCGCGATCCAGGGCGAGGCGGGCACCGGCAAGCTGATGCTGGCCGAGCGGCTGCACGAGCTCGGCGGGATCGGGCCACTGTCCACCGTCCACTGCGCCCGGCCCGGCTGGGAACGTGAATGGAGCGAGGCGGTCGCCACCGGCGGCACCGTGATCCTGCGCCGCGTGCACGCGCTCTCGCCGGACGCGCAGTTGGGGCTCTGTGACCGGTTCGACGAATTGGCCGAGACCGGTTCCGATCTGTGGGTGATCAGTCTCGTCAACTCCGACTCCGCGCCGCCGTGCGCCGAGCTCTCCTCCCGGCTGGCGAGGGTCACGCTACTGGTGCCGGCGCTGCGCGATCGCTCACACGATCTGCGCCTGCTGGTCGAGGACTGGTGCGAGACGCGTGAGCGCGCCTCCGGCACCCGCCCGGTCGTCCGCCCCGAGGCGCACGAGGCGCTGGCCGCCCAACCGTGGCCCGGCAACGTCCGTGAGCTGCACAACACGCTGGACGCGGCAGCGCTGCGTGCGGGGACCGTGATCGGGGTCGAGTCGCTGCAGCTGGACGCGCGCGCGCACTCGAAGACCGCGCTTGACGCCGGCAACCTCCGTGACATCGAGCGCGAGGCGATCAACACGGCCCTCGAGCGCAACGGCGGCAATGTCAGCCGCGCGGCCAAGGAGTTGGGGATCGGCCGCGCGACGCTGCACCGCCGGCTGCGCGCGTACCGCCTATTGGCCCCGCCTGCAACTAATAACTCGTTTTCGGGGAATTCCAGCCTCTGACTCACCGCGGACGCGGCACTGTCTCAGACTGAGCCGGTATAAGCGCAGGTAAAGAGGGATAGTCGGTCGAAGGAGAAGGACGGCCCGCGGTCGCCCTGCGAGCTGCGTTTTACAAACCTTGCAGGAGGGAGAGAGACAAGTACTTATGGGTACCAAGCTAAAGCTCACGGCTCCGCTTGCCATCACGATCGCGGTGATCGCATTTCTCTACGTTGAGTTCGCGGCCAACTTCAGCTTCCATTGGGTCACCGACGGATCACTCGGTAACGGGCTCGACATGCCGTCGAAGTTCCACCTGATCATTCCGGCGGCGTTCCTGACGTGGGGCATGTTCTTCGTGCTCGGCGCCAACAACGACGCGATCAAACTGGTCGCGATCAACACGCTGATCGGTTGCGCGTCGGCGCTGCTGCTGTTCTTCATGGTGCACGAGATCAAGCAGGCACCGGACTTCTGGGGCATTTCCCTGAGCGTCGCGATTCTCGCGTTCGTGCTGGTGATGCTGTCGGCGGTGTCGGATCTGGTGAATGTCCCGACGATATTCGTGACCTTCGGAGGCACGGTCCTCTGGTGGCTGGCGACCGGCGCCGACGGCTGGGTGGCGGGTTCGCCGACACACAGTCCGGCCGGCGTCGTCGCCGCCCTGAAGGCCGGCACGACCGCGGGGTCGGGCGCGTTCTCGGGCGTGTTGTCGACGCCGTACGGGTTCGTCGCGCTCAACGTCGCGGTGACGATGTTCATCGGTCTGTTCTGCGGAGTCCTCTCGGCCAGGATCGCCGCCGTGCTCACCCCCACTCCGGAGGCCGCCGCCGTCGAGTCGCACGCCGAGGGCGCGCGTACGACGGCCGCCTGATCCCCGCAGGTTCTCGGCCCGGGAGTCGACTCCTAGCGAACTCCCGTCCCGGCGAGCAGCTGCGCTGCTCGCCGGGATGCCGGGTCGCCTTGCCGGAAAGCTGTAGCGTTGCGCAGCCGTGACGCGCGAGCAGCTCACTCAGCAGATCCTCGAGTCAAAGCGCTCCAAGCGCCTGAGCTTCGAAGCGATCGCCGATGCGCTGGAGCTCGACCGGGTGTGGACGACCGCGGCGCTGCTCGGGCAGCATCCGTTTGACCCCGAGTCCGCCGACAGGCTCGTCGAACTGCTCGAGTTGCCGGGCGACGCCGACGCTTCCGCGGTCCTCCAGGAGGTGCCGATGCGCGGCTCGTTCGAGCAGCTGCCGCCGACCGATCCGACGATCTATCGCTTCTACGAGGCGCTCCAGGTCTACGGCCCGGCGCTCAAGGCGCTGATCCACGAGGATTTCGGCGACGGGATCATGAGCGCGATCAACTTCAACATGGCGATCGAGCGTGTCGCGCACGACGACGGCGATCGCGTTCGGGTCACGCTCGAGGGGAAGTTCCTGCCGTACAACTGGTGACGGCCGCGGGTCAGCCGGCCGCGTGCGCGAGCGCCAGCGCGGCGCGCTCGGCCGCGGGGTCGAGTCCAGGCGCGGGTGGGCCGGTCTTGCCGGGCGGCGCGCCGTCCAGCGACCGCATCCACGCCCACGTGTCGGCGACCGTCTCCCGTATCGGCCGGCACCGCAGCCCGGCGGCGTAGGCACGCTCGACGTCGGCGCCGTGCAGGCCCTCGTACTCGTGGCCGAGCGGCAGCCAGATCGGCAGCTGCGTCCACGGCTCGATCCTCGCCCGCTCGATCACCTCGGCCGACACCCAGCTCAGCCGCGCATCCGCGCCGCCCGCCTCGTCGATGCAGCTGTCGAGCAACGTCTGCATGGTCGCGTGGCCGCGGCGGCTGACCGTGTTGAAGGCGCCGGTCTCGCCGGCCGCCGCCGCATCCAGCACGAACCGCGCGAGATCACGGGCGTCGATCAACTGCAGCGGCCGGTCCGGCGGCCCCGGCGCCAGCACCTCTCCGCCGCGGTGGACGCGCTCCAGCCACCACGGCAGCCGGCCGACGTCCTCATGCGGGCCAAGGATCGTTCCCGGCCGCGCAATCAGCGTCCGCGCCTGCCCGAACTCCCGCAGGACGGCGAGTTCCGCCCCGCGCTTGGAGCGGGCGTAGTCGCGAGACCGGGTTGCGTCGGGTGACCCGTTGACGGTACGGGCGTCCTCGCGGGCGCCGACCCGCGGCGGCGGCGCGTAGACCGACCCGCTGGAGATATAGACGTATCGGCCGGCACGGTCTGCCAGCAACCGCGCGGCGTCACGAACCGCCGCGGGCGCCCCCGACCACAGGTCGGCGACGAGATCCCACCTTCCCGTCGTGAGCTGTGACAGCGCTGCGGGGTCGGCCCGATCGCCGGTCAGGCGTGTGAGCCGGCCGGGTTCGCGAGGCGCTGGGCCGGCCGGGGAGCCGGCCGCCAGGTCGTCGCCGGCCGCGGGCGCGGTGACTCCACGGTTGAACGTCGTCACCTCCCACCCGCGCCCGAGCGCATCGTCGACGATCGCGCGGCCGACGAACGCCGAGCCCCCGAGCACCAGCAACCGAGTCATCCCATCAGCGTAGCGCAACCACGTGGTTGCACATCGGGTCTGGTCCCGCCCGCCAGCGGAGAACCTCACGCGGACGCCTGCCGCGGGCCGTTACACCAGCGACTCGACGGCGACCGGCCGGATCGACTCGAGCCGG
This sequence comes from uncultured Solirubrobacteraceae bacterium, assembly GCA_963743985.1. Classification (GTDB taxonomy): domain Bacteria; phylum Actinomycetota; class Thermoleophilia; order Solirubrobacterales; family Solirubrobacteraceae; genus Palsa-465. The sequence continues at coordinate 200,414 of CAVUSD010000002.1, forward strand.
TCGACCGCCGCCAGCTCCGGGAAGATCCGCGCCCAGCTGAGCGCGATCAACATCGTCATCACGCCGCCGCCGACGACCGCCGGGACGGTGCCGACCAGCGATGCCGCCAGTCCGGACTCGAACGCCCCGAGCTGGTTCGACGCGCTGATGAACACCATCTCGACCGCATTGACGCGGCCGCGGAGCCGGTTCGGGGTGGCCAGGGCGACGGTCGTCGAACGGATGTTCTTCGAATAGAGGTCGACGAAGCCGCTGACGGCGAGCGCGACCAACGAGATCACGAACGTGCGCGAGAGCCCGAACACGACCATGCTGGCCCCGTACAGGAGCACGACCGTCAGCAGCAGCCGACCGGCTCGGCCACCGATCGGCCGCCGGGTCACGACCGCCGAGCCCAGCAGCGCCGCGACCGCGGGCGCCGCGCGCAGCACGCCGAGACCCGCCGGTCCGACGTGCAGGATCGACTGGGCGAAGATCGGCAGCAGCGCCACCGCGCCCCCGAACAGCACCGCCAGCAGGTCGAGCAGGATCGCGCCGAGCAGGATCGGCGTGCGCCGGACGAACACCAGCCCTTCGGAGACCGACTGCAGCCCGGGCGCCCACGTCAGCTGTGCCTCGTCGGTCTCCGCCACGTGGCCGGGCCGCATCGCCAATGCGGATCCGCACGCGAGCAGACAGGACCCGGCGGCCAACAGGTACACCGGCACCGACGAGCAGCGACCCGGCGAAGATCAGCCGCGGCGGCACCCGATCGGCGAGTTGGCCGGCCGGTAGTGCCAGCACGAACATCGGGATGAACTCAGCCAGGCCGATCCAGCCGAGGTCGAGCGCCGAGCGGTGTTGCGCATACACCTCCCAGCCGATCGCCACGTCGATCATCTGGAGGCTGATCCCCATCCCCATCAACGCCAGCCACCAGAGCTTGAAGTCACGGACTCCGAGCGCTGGACCGAGGCGACGCACGCCGCCTCGGGCGCGTAACGGCCTCCTACTCGGCCTGCTCGATCAGCTCGGGCGGCAGCACCGAGCCGACCGCATTGCTGATCTCGATCGCGGTCAGGCGACCGTAGAAGTCGAAGTGCAACACCAGCGAGTCGAGCGTCGGGATCCGATCCGCCTCCTCGTGCTCGGAGAGATCGACGGAATCACGGACCTCGCCCTGGCCGAGCGTGATGTACGCCTTGCCACCGGGCGACTGGCTGACGTCGATCTCACGCTTCATCGCGGCGCGACTCTAATCAACCGACGCCACCCGCGCGTAGAAAGCGCATGTTTTCCAGCCTCGGCAGGCCGCGCACGCTCCGTCCGGCGACGCACGGTCAGCCGCCGCGGCTGGCCCGGAGCAGGTCGTCGAGGCGCACGAGCTTGACCCGCGGTCGGCCCATCGACTCGCCGAGCTCGGATTCGTGCATGTCGATCGACTGCCACCCCTGCCACGTCACGTGGTCGGGCACCCGCTGATCGATCCAAGCCTTCACCGCGGCAGCGGTCGCCTGCGACGGGTCCGGAACCCCGAGCTCGCCCGACTGCTCGTCCTCGACGATCCGGGCAACGGTGTCGTTGGCATCTTTCTTGTTGGTCCCGATCACTCCGCTGGGCCCGCGTTTGATCCAGCCGACGACGTACTCGCCCGGGCACGGCGAGCCGTCGACCTCAGAGCACACGCGACCACCCTCGTTGCGGATCACGCCCCGCTCTGAGTCGAACGGGATCCCCGGCACCGGCGTCCCGCGATAGCCGATCGAACGCAACACCAGGCCGCACTCGATCACCTCCTGCTCTCCGGTCGCCACCGCCCTGGTCCCGTCGTCGGAGAGCCGGTTGATCCCGACCCGGACGCCGGTCACCGGACCGTCGTCGCCGTCACCGAGGATCTCCAGCGGCGACCGCAGAAACCGCAGCTCAAGGCGGTGTGACTTGCCCGACAGCGGCCGTTGCGCGTAATCCCGCAGGATCTCGACGTTGCGACGCTTGGTGGCGTCGCCGTCCTCGGGCACCGAGACCCCCTCCAGCTGTGCCGGGTCGACGATCACGTCGGCACGCTCCAGCTCGCCGAGCTCGCGCAACTCGGGATTGGTGAATGCCGCCTGTGCCGGGCCACGACGACCGAGCAGCACCACCTCCGAGACCCCGGCCATCCCGAACGCGGTGATCGCATGGTCGGCGGTATCGGTCGGGGCCAGTTCGTCGGGGTCGAGCACCAGCATCCGCGCGACGTCGATCGCGACGTTGCCGTTGCCGATCACCACCGCGCGCCCGCCGTTGAGATCGAACTGATGGTCGGCGAACTGCGGATGGCCGTTGTACCAGGCGACGAACTCGGTCGCCGGATGCGAACCGGGGCGATCCTCGCCGGGGATCCCCAGCCGGTTATCAACCGCGGTGCCGATCGCGTAGATGACCGCGTGGTAACGGGCCAACAGCTCTTCGCGCGTGACGTCGGTGCCCAACGCCACCGCGCCGAAGAACCGGAACGCCGGATTCGCTGCCGTCTTCGCATAGACCCGCGTGACCGACTTGATCTTTGGATGATCAGGCGCCACGCCCGCCCGGACCAACCCGAACGGGGTCGGGAGCGCGTCGTACAGGTCGACTTCGAAGCCCTGCTTGAGCAGCGCCTCGGTCGCGTAGAAGCCCGACGGTCCGGCTCCGATGATCGCGGCGCGCTTGACGATCGTCGCGGGCGTCACCGGCGCGCTGTTCCCTTCTGGCGACATCGCGTGATTACGTTACGACAGTGGTCGTCGTCCTCGTCGCCACCGCAGGTGGGGGTAACCCCACCACCGACCCGGGGGACGACGACCGGGCCGAACCCCCGGGCCCCCCAGCGATTTCGGATCTCCCGAGCGAGAGGGTGGTGGCATGTCAACCACCACCTCTCATCCACCCCGCCCCGCCGGTCTGCGCCGGCCGGGCCGGCGGCGGCCGGACGGCACGCCGGGCGGGCTCGCCCGGTTCGTGCGCGGCGCCGCCCGCGCCTCCGCACGCCGACCCAAGCTGGTGATCGCGCTGTGGCTGGCGCTGATCGTCGCCTGCTTCGCCGGCGGCTCGATCGCCGGCACCCGCTCGCTGTCAGACGCGGCGTCGGGCTCGGGCCAATCTGCACACGCCGAGGCGCGCCTGCAGCAGGCCGGACTGCTGGACAGCTTCACCGAAAACGTGATCGTCCGGTCGGGCTCGCAGTCGAAGACCGCCCACGCCGTCGCCGCTCTCGCAGCCGGCGCCCGGCGACAGCCGCACGTCAGCTCGGTGCAGTCACCGAACACCGATCGTGCGCTGTCGCGCAACGGCGGCCGGACTGGGCTCGTCGTCGTCAAGCTGCGCGGCGATCCCGACAACGAGGACAGCCACGTCAAGCCGCTGCAGCAGTTCGTTTCGAAGACCGCGCACGATACGCGCGGCGTCTACATCGGCCAGATCGGGGACGGCTCGTCCGACCTGGCGATGAACAACCTCGTCTCCGACGGCCTGCAGAAGGCGGAGCTCGTCGCGCTGCCGATCACCCTGCTGATCCTCGTGTTCGCCTTCGGAGCACTCGTCGCGGCCGTCGTGCCGCTGGTGCTCGGGCTGACGTCGGTCGCGGCTGCGATGGGCGCGCTCGGGATCGTCTCGCACGTTGCCGCCGAGGGCTCGACGACAGCCCCGGTCGTGGTCCTGATCGGCCTCGCCGTCGGCATCGACTACTCGTTGTTCTACATCCGCCGTGAGCGGGCCGAGCGCCGGCTCGGCGCCGGACCCGAAGCGGCGCTGGATGCATCCGCCGCCACCGTCGGCCGCGCGATTCTGATCGCGGGCACAACCGTCATCATCGGCCTCGCCGGGCTGCTGTTCACCGGCAACGCCGTGTTCGTCTCGATGGCGCTGGGCGCGATCCTGGTCGTCGCGATCGCCGTGCTCGGGTCGCTGACCGTGCTGCCGGCGACGTTGGCGCTGCTGGGCGACAAGGTTGACCGCGGCCGGCTCTGGCGTCGTCGGCACACCCGCCGTGGCGCCCGTCCGACCGGTCGCGTGTGGGGCGGCTTGGCGCGTGCGATCACGGCGCGCCCGCGGCTGTCGCTGGCGCTCGCCCTGGTGCTGCTGGCCGGGCTGGCGGCGCCGATCCTGGCGATGCACACCACCAACCCCAACCTGCAGGACGCGCCGAAGAACACGCCGATCCGCGTCGCCCAGCGGGCGATCGACGCCGCCTTCCCGGGCGCCAACGACACCGCTCAGCTGGTCGTCTCAGGCCATCGGCTCGACCGCGCCGAGGCGCAAGCACGGCTGCACCGGCTCGGCGAGCGCGGGCAGCAGCTGACCGGCAACGCCGCCGGACAGGTGGACGTCCGCGTGTCGCGCGACGGCAACACGGCGGTGGTCGACATCCCGGTCCCGACGGGGCCGATCGCCACCGAGCGTCACAACGTCGACAGCTTGCGTTCGACCCTGGGACCGGCGACGCGGCGCACGTTGCCGGGCGCGACCGCGCAGCTGACCGGTGGCGACGCGTCCAATGTCGACTTCACCAACCAGATGAACACGATGACCCCGTTGGTGATCGGCTTCGTGCTCGCGCTGGCGTTCGCCCTGCTGGTCTGCTCGTTCCGCTCGCCGCTGCTGGCGGTGTCGGTGATCGGGCTGAACCTGGCGTCGGTCGGCGCGGCGTTCGGCGTGCTGACGCTCGTCTTCCAGCACCATTGGGCGCAATCGCTGCTGGGCTTTCAGTCGTTCGGGGCGATCGTCAACTGGCTGCCGCTGTTCGCCTTCGTGGTCCTGTTCGGGCTGTCGATGGATTACACGGTGCTGATCCTCGAACGGGCTGCCGAGGCGCGCCGGCACGGGGCGTCGGCTCGTGAGGCGGCGGCCGAGGCGCTCGGCGCGACCGGAGCGACGGTGACCAGCGCCGCGATTGTGATGATCGCCGTGTTCGCGATCTTCGCGACGATCCCGTTGGTCTCGTTCAAGCAGCTCGGAGTCGGGTTGGCAGCCGCGATCGCGATCGACGCGACGATCGTCCGCGGCGTCGCGCTGCCGGCCGTGCTGACCCTGCTGGGCGACCGCGGGCTGCGGCCCGCGCGGACTGCACCCGGGTGCGAAGATGGCAGGGATGCGGCTCGCCTGGCTGCACTTGAGGTCGGACATGAGTAAGCAGGACACGTCGCTGCCCGCAATCGCGCGGGCGGCGGCGATCCCGCCGCTGCTTGCCCTGATCGCGCTGAACCTGGTGATCTGGGCGCTGACCGGCGCCGGCTCGTTCTGGCCGATGTGGCCGGCCTGGGCCTTCCTGGCGATCATGACCTTCCGCGCGGTCTGGATCTGGGGCCGGCGCAGCGACGAGTCCGGGGTGCGCCTGCATGTCGCCTACGCGACGGTCGGCGCGGTTGCCCTGACCGCGCTGTGGGGCATGTCCGGCGGCGGCTACTACTGGCCGGTCTGGCCGATCCTCGGCTTCGTGATCGCGATCAGCGTGGCATCGATGATCGGCCGCTCGCGTAACCGTGAACTCGAGGTCCGAGTCGACGAGCTGACCCGGACCCGGGCCGGCGCCGTCGACGTTCAGGCGTCGGAGCTGCGGCGGATCGAGCGCGATCTGCACGATGGTGCTCAGGCCCGACTGGTGGCGCTGTCGATGCAGCTCGGTCGCGCCGAGGACCGGCTCGCCGGCAAGGGCGCCGACGATGCAGACCTCGCACTCGTGCGCCAGGCTCGCCATGAGGCGACGGCGGCAATCGCCGAGCTGCGTGACCTCGCCCGGGGGATCTCACCGCCGGTGCTGGCCGACCGAGGCCTGGCGGCGGCGGTCCGGTCGCTCGCCGACCGCACCGGCTCGCAGGTCGCGGTCAACGCCGAGATCGACCACCGACCGCCGCCGGCGGTCGAGAACGCGGCCTACTTCGTCGTCGCCGAGGCGCTGACCAACGCGGCCAAGCATTCGCCGGGCGCGCCGGTCAGGGTGACGATCTGGCACGAGCACGATGAGCTCGGGATCGTCGTCGCCGACGAGGGCCTCGGCGGCGCCGATCCGACCGGCAGCGGGTTGACGGGTCTACGTCAGCGCGTCGAGGCGCTCGACGGGTGGCTGGAGGTGCGCAGCCCGGTCGGCGAGGGCACGACCGTCCGCGCGATCCTGCCGTGCGGCTGAGGTGCCCGTGACGCCGCTCGCGCCAGCGCCCGACCCGATCCGGGTGGTGATCGTCGAGGACCACGCGCTGCTGCGCGAGGGCCTGGTCGCCCTGTTGACCGAGAACGGGATCGATGTCGTCGCCACCGCCGAGGACGGACCGGGACTGTTACGGATCGTCGCCGGGCACAAACCGGCCCTGGCGATCTGCGATGTACGGCTCCCCCCGACGTTCACCGACGAGGGGATCAAGGCGGCGCTCGAGGCGCGGCGCCGCCAGCCCTCGCTGGCGTTGCTGGTGCTCTCCCAGTACGTCGAGCCGGCGTACTCCGGAGAGCTGCTGGCGTCCGGCGAGTCCGGCGTCGGATACCTGCTCAAGGAGCGAGTGTCGGAGGTGCGCACGTTCGTCGATGCCGTCCGCCGAGTCGCCGGCGGCGGCACGGCGCTGGACCGTGAGGTGGTCGGATCGCTGATGCGCGACCGACACAACTCGTCGCAGAACAACGCCGTCGACACGCTCACCGCGCGTGAACGGGAGACGATCGAGCTGATCGCCCAGGGCCGAACAAATGCTGCAATCGCGCGCGAATTGGTCGTCTCGCTCGGCGCCGTCGAGAAGCACATCTCGAACATCTTCCAGAAGCTCGATCTCCCTGCAACTGATGATGATCACCGGCGCGTTCTCGCGGTCTTGACGTACCTGCGCGCGACCGGCACATAGGCGCCCCGGCGACGGTGCTCCGGATCTGGTCATGCCGCCGGTGCGGGGAGTAACGTTTGCGGTCAACTGGGAGGTAGGCACATGGCTCGTACCGTCGTCACAAACAAGCGTGAAACGCCGCTGATCCTGCGGCTGGCGATCTCATGGCTGACGAACGCGCTCGTGCTCGGGATCGTCACCGCTCTGCTGCACAAGGTGACGGTCACGAACTTCGGGACGCTGCTCGCGGCCGCGGCCGTGTTCGGCGTGCTGAACACGATCCTGAAGCCGGTCCTGAGGTTGATCACGTTGCCGCTCGCGTTCCTGACGCTGGGGATCGCCTGGTTCTTCGTGTCGTTGCTGATGCTGGTGATCACCAAGGACATCGTCTCGGGCTTCAACATCCACGGCTTCTGGACGCTGGTGCTCGCGACGGTGATCATCTGGCTCGTCAACGTCGTGCTCGACTACACGCCGGGGCCCTGGCAGATCACCGGCTCACGTCGTCGCCGGCGTGAGCTGAGCAACGGCTGAGCGCTCGGCTCGGGCCAGACTCGGAGCTGGGGCTGAGTCCGCCCGCTCGCCGGGGCGGGCGCCCGGCGCGTCTGTCCCGTGACGCGATCGTCGACGCCGCCCAGTCGATCGTCGCCGCTGGCGGGATCGATGCGCTGACGATGCGCCGCGTCGCCACCGAGCTCGACGCGAGCCCGATGGCGATCTACCGGCACGTCGCCGACAAGGACGAGCTGCTGGTGCTGCTGCTCGATCGGCTCGCGACGCAGCTGCCGCGCCCGGTGCTGCCACTGGACCCGCGCGAACGGGTCCTGGCCGCCTGCCGGCTGATGCGCGACGGCCTCGCCCAGTATCCGTGGATCGTCGATGTGCTCGCCCAGGGCGACCTGATCGCTCCGTCAATCCTGTGGCTGATCGAGGAGATCGTCGCGGGCCTGCACGCCTGTGGATGCAGCTACGCCCAGGCAGCGGCCGGCTACCGCGCGATCTGGCAGTACACCGTCGGGAGCCTGATCGTGCAGCGCGGCATCGACGAGATCGCCCAGCTCGAGCGCCCTCCGTACGTCGTGCGGGTGTTGATGAGCGTCGATCCCGAGCAGCTACCGACGCTCGCCGCGCTGGCCCCCCACTGGGCCGGGGCCCGGGAGCGAGACAGCTACGAGCTCGGGCTCGAGCCGCTCGTCGCCGGCCTGCTCGGCGAGGCCTGAGGGCTACATGTCGGTGACGGACTTGACCAGCCGCACCGCAGGTCCGGTGATCTGGTTGACCCGCCGCTGGACGATCCCATAGGCGTACTCGGGCCAGAAGGTGGCGAGACCCGGTTCACCGTCGTGGCACGGAATGTTCGCGGTGAAACCGACGTTCGCGTACCAGAGGAGTCCGTCGACGTCCTTGTAGCCGGTGTTCCAGGTGAGCGGCCCGAGTCCGGTGCCGGCCGGGTTGCAGAGGTCTTCGACTCCCTGCGTCTTGGGGTGTGGGTTGAGGGTTGGTCCGCGGCCGGCCGAGCCCGTCTGGACCACGAAGTGAGCGCCGCCGAGGTAACGGGAGATCTGCTGGCCGAAGTGGATCTCGCTGGTCACCCACTCGTGGTGGGTGCTGTTGACCGCGAAACCCTGCGCCTGCGCGACATCGGCTGCCTTGAGCATCCGCGCGTAGCGCCGGGGCTTGATCAGCGTGTCCGATGCGCCGGCGTCGATGTAGACGACGACGTGCGGATCCTGCTCGAGGGCTTTGACCGCGTACGCGATCTCGGCCTCGCGCACGGCGCGCTGCGACCGGCTCACCCGCGGCATCGTGATCAGCGCGTCCTCCTCCAGGTAGATCACCGCCCGGTTGTTGCCTAGGCCCTGGGCGAACTGTGAGATCCAGGCTTCGTACTGGCTCTCGATCGCGCTCGGGTCGACGTTGCTGTGCACGAGGTTGTACATCGTCAGTTGCACCGTCGTGTCGGGCTGGGCTTGCTCGGCGTCAGCGAACCACTTCTCCACGGTGGCGGCGATCGACGTCGTCGGCTGGTTCCACATCCAGAACCGGTACGAGCCAGATCCGGGAGTGTCGGCCAGCACCTTGAACGCGTCGGCCCAGGCCGGGTTGGACTGCGCGTATTGCGCGGCCGCCTTGCCGGCGGCGATCTGATCGCCGAACACGTACCAGTTGACGTTCTGCAACGGATCGCCGTTGGTGGGCGGGGCGTATCCGAGCACGTTGGTCGGGTCGCGCGTCTGCAGCGCATCGTTCTGCAGCAGCGTGAGCGTCTGGTTGTGCGTCGTCGAGACCCCGTTGGCGCCGCAGCCGTACAGATAGGCCCGGGCGTACTTGGCCGGACCGTTGATGCCCTGGTCGTTGATCGGCACGGTCACCGTGGCGCTCGACTGTCCGGCGGCGAACGCGACCTGTTGCTTGTTGATCTTCGTGAAGTTGGAACCGGCTTCGTCGCTTTCGTTGGTCACGCCCCAGCAGACGACCCCCGGCAGGCTCGCGTCGTCACGGTTGATGACCAGCGGGTAGTTGCCGACGTTCTCGTTGACCTGGTAGCCGTCGGTGTTGGCAAACGAGTAGTTCACGACCCCGCCCGCGTCCGCGACGCGGTCAGGGTATGCGGAGACCCGCGCCTGCGCTGGACCAGCGCACACGCAGACGACGGACGTGGAAACAGCGAGGCCCGACAGCAGGCGCTTCACCGTGAACAAGGAGATCCAACGCAACTTCGACACGGCAACCTCGCGATACGGACAATCAACCGGATTACTGCCGTATCGGCTGCGACGCGGGCGACGTGAGCAATGCTCGACGCCCGTGGACAGATCGCCGATCACACTGCTGCTCCACCCGGCCGATCGAGCCCTCCCGCCGGGATTGCGTCAGCTCACCGCGGTCTGATGGCGTCAGTTCACGGGGCCGCTGCGTCGTGAACTGAGGCGAATTGGTACGGAGGGGCCGGACTGATTCGCCAAGGTTCGTGCCGGGTCGGGCGGGAGGATCGGCCGCAGAGGCCCGTTTCTCGCCGCGCTGCCGGCAGGCCTCATCCCCGGTTTCGCGGGCCCGCCGACCCCCTGGACCTCTACACGCGCAGCAGCCGCCGGCCGACGACCCCAGCCACGACCGCGCCCGCGAGGACGGCCAGGGCCACGACCCGGACGGCATCGTCCACCGCCCCCGTGTAGGCGTGGATCGCGGCCGCATGCAACGGGCCGCCGGCGGCGCGGGCCAGCACCGCGCTGGGGTTCGGGTGCGCGCCCGCACGCAGCGCCGCGGGTGCATGCGAGGCAAACGACGCCGTCAGCACCGTGCCGACGATCGCGACACCGAGCGCCGACCCGAGCTCGCGCGTGGCGCCCTGCAGGCCGGAGCCCAGGCCGGCCAGCCGAGCCGGCGTCGCGGTCACGATCGCGGCCGAAACGAGCGGCAGCGTGATCCCGAACCCGGCCGCGAGCACGAGCAGGTACGCGAGGTAGAGCAGGTACGGCGTCGCGGCCGAGACGGTCGAGAAGCCGAACAGGGCGGCCGCGGCGAGCGTCATCCCCAGGCAGATCGCCGCCGGATGCCCGAGCCGCGCCCCGACCCTGATCGAGAACCGCGCGGCGACGACCATCCCGATCGCCATCGGCCCGATCGCCAGACCGGTCAGCAGCGCGTCGTAGCCCTTGGCCTGCTCGAGATATTGGGCGTTGACGTAGAACAGGCCGAACATCCCGATGAACAGCAACCCGACGAGCAGGCAGGCCAGGGAGACCGCGCCGATCTTGAAGATGCGGGGGTCGAGCATCGGTTCGGCCCGTCGCAGCTCGTACCCGACGAACATCGCCAGCAGCACCACGCCGACGACCAGCTCGCCGAGCACCAGCCCGGATCCCCAGCCGTGCGACGGCGCCTGGATGATCGCGTCGAGCACGATCACCAGCGCCGCGATCAGCAGCACCGTTCCGATTGGGTCCAAGCGCTGCTGGTGGCCCGCGATCGAGGGGGTGCACCACGCGGTCGCGACGAGCACCGCTGCCGCCGCCACCGCGAACACGACGAACAGCCCGGTCGGGTCGGTCAACTGCAGGATCACGCCGGCGCCGACGTTGCCGACGACGCCGCCGACGCCCGTCATCCCGGACCAGGTCGCGATCGCGGCGCGGCGCTCCTGCGGCGGGAACACCGCGATCAGCACCGCCAGCGTGTTGGGAAGCGTCGCTGCCGCCCCGAGTCCGGTCAGCGCTCGGCCGAGCAGGAACACCGGGACGCCGGTCGCGACCGCGCAGACGACGCAGCCGGCGACGAACATGCCCAGCCCCACGCACAGGACTCGTCGGCGTCCGAACCGGTCGCCGGCGGCCCCGCCGGGGATCAGCAGGCTGGCGAACACGATCGTGTATGCGTCGACCAGCCAGACCAGCGCCGACGCCGAGGGGTGCAGCTGTCCGGACGCCAGGCCCGGCACGGCGAGGTTGATCGCGGCCTGCATCCCGATCACGACGATCACCGCCGCCGACATCGTGATCAGGATCGCCCGGCGGCGGGTCGCCGGCGGGGTCGTATCGGTTCGTTGCGCTTCGAGGAGTGCGGTCACGGGGACTACCTAAGCGCACGACCAGATACGAACGCCCGGCTGGTCGCCGGAACCGACAGGTGGACCCGGCCGGCGGCCGCGGTCACGCTGCGCTCGTCGAGCAGTGCCTCGAGCACACGCAGCAGGTTGAGATCGAGCGACGCCGTGCGGTCAGGAGGCCCGGACGGCATCCCGCCAGGCGCCGCGCTCAGCAGCCGTCGGGCCCGCAGGCCGCGCCGGCGTCGACGGCCGCCGCGCCGGGGTCCTGCTCCCGACCCTGCCGCAGCAGCGCCAGCAGCTGGTCAGGTGGGTTGGCGCCGGACATCGCGAGCTTGCGGTTGACGACGAACGTCGGCACCGCTGTGATTCCGAGCTGTTGGGCAATTGCCTCGTCGGCGCGGACCGCGTCGGCGAATCGCGTGCCGGCCAGGACGGTGCGGGTTTCCAACTTGGAGATACCGACCTCCGAAGCGATCCGGACGAGCGTCTCGTGATCGGCGATCAGCTCGCCCTCGGTGAAGTAGGCGCGCATCAGCCGCTCCTTCATCTCGTCCGCGCGCCCGTGCGTGGCCGCCAGGTGGATCAGCCGATGTCCGTCGAAGGTGAGCCCGCTGCGAGCGATATCGAAGCGGAACTCGAGGCCCTCGGCGGCGGCAGTCTGCGTGAGCTGGTCCTGCGAGGCCTGGGCCTGCTCGACCGACATTCCGTACTTCGCCGCCAGCAGCTCGGCGAGGTCACCCTCGCGTTGCGCGGGCGCGTTCGGATCGAGCTCGAAGCTCCGCCACGTCACGTGCACATCGTCTGCGTCCTCGAACTCGGCCAATGCCTGCTCGAACCGCCGTTTTCCGATGTAACACCACGGACAGGCGATATCCGACCAGATGTCCACTTCCATGTGAACGAGTCTAGGACTCGACCGCTCGATCACTTATTGTTGCGCCGCAAATGCTCACTCTCGCTTCATACACCTTCGGCGACGCGCTCCTGTCGGTTCTGGAAGTCGCCCTGTTCTTCGCCTGGCTCATCCTGCTGTTCTACGTCTTTGCCGACATCTTCCGTAGCCACGACCTGTCGGGCGGCGCCAAGGCTCTCTGGTGCCTGGCCATCTTCATCCTGCCGATGATCGGGTGCCTGATCTACCTGATCGCACGCGGCGGCGGCATCCACGAGCGCGCGCTGGACGCGCAGCGTCAACAGAAGGACGCGTTCGACGCGTACGTCCGCCAAGCGGCCGGTACGCAGGGCTCGGCCTCACTCGACGAACTCGAACGGCTCTCGACACTGCACAAGCAGGGTTCGCTGTCAGACGCCGAATTCGAGAAGGCCAAGGCACAGCTGCTGCCACAGAGCTGAGCAGCAGGCTCAGCTCAGTCAGCGGGGGCGGCGCGCGCCCGGGTCACAGCAACCGTTCCAGGACCTGCGCGACGCCGTCCTCGTCACATGAGGCCGTCAGCTCGCCGGCGGCCGCCAGTACCTCGGGATGCGCGTTGGCGACCGCCACCGAGCGGCCGGCGAAGCGCAGCATCGGCAGGTCGTTGGGCATGTCGCCGAACGCCAGCACGTCGCTGGGCGTGATCCCCTCAAAGGTGCACAGGGCGGCCAACGTCGATCCCTTCGAGACGCCCCCCGCGCTCATCTCGAGCAGCGTATCGGCGGTGCTGGAGTGCGTCACCTCGACCAGCTCGCCAACGGCCTCGTGAGCGATCGTGACGAGCTCGTCAGCGGTCACGTTCGGGGCGCGCAGCATCAGCTTGACCGGCGCCACCGCGAGCAGCGCCTCGATCGCGTCGACGACCGTGTCATCGGGCACCGGCCAGCGCGAGCGGTAGGCGGGCTCATGCGCGAACGCCGTTGCCCGCTCGACCGCCCAGGCGGCGAGGGGGAGCACCGGACGCAGCCGGGCGACGACCTCCTGGGCGACCTCGCAGGGGATCGGGAACTCACGGATGAGGCGCTCGCCCCCGACGTCCCAGATCACGCCGCCGTTGGCGCAGATCGCGGTCCCGCGACCGCCGACGATCGGCGCGAGCGGCCGCATCCAGCGCGCCGGTCGGGCGGTACAGATCACGAACGGGATACCCGCCTCGAGCACGTGCGCGATCGCTTCGATCGTGCGCGGCGACGCCGTCTCGTCGGAACGCAGCAGCGTGCCGTCGAGGTCGGTCGCGATCAGCCTCGGAAGCAGCTGTCGGTGGTCGCAAATCGTCCCCATTCGCGTCACGATCGTGGCACACTTCACCGATGGCAACCGACGCTCAGATCAACCATGTCTCCGTCAACGCGCGCGACCTCCAGGCGTCCGTCGAGTTCTACGTCGAGCTGCTCGGGGCGGAGCTGATCCCGACCCCGAACTTCGGCCTCCCGGTGCAGTGGCTGGCCCTCGGCGAGACGCAGCTGCACCTGTTCGAGCGCACGCTCGAACCGACCAGCCATCACCACTTCGGTATCACCGTCGACGACCTCGAGCCGGCCTACCGAGCCGCCGAGCGGCGCGGTGCGTTCGACCGTACGTCGTTCGGCAACCATCTCGTGCTGCTCCCCGGCGACGTCGTCCAGCTGTACCTGCGCGATCCCGCCGGCAACCTGATCGAACTCGACCAGCCCGGCGTTGACCGGCTGCCCGACGACCTGCGCGCGCAGCTCAAGCACCTCTCGGACTTCAATCCCCAGGACGACGAGAACCTCCGCGGCCGGCTGTTCGTGCCCTCGCGGGAAGCCGTCGTCTGAGCACCGTTTCCGCTCACCCGCGCCGGCCCGGACGGCGGCCCGAGCGGCGTGCCTACAGCTCGGCCAGCAGATCGGCGACCGAATCGACAACCCTCGATGCGCGGTAGGGATGGCGCTCGGCCTGTTCGCGCGTCGTCAACCCGGTCAGGACCAGGATCGTCTCCATCCCCGCCTCCAGGCCGGCCACGATGTCGGTGTCCATCCGGTCGCCGATCATCGCGGTGGTCTCGGAGTGGGCGTCGATCGCGTTGAGCGCGGAACGCATCATCAGCGGATTCGGTTTGCCGATGAAGTACGGGTCGACCCCGGTCGCCCGGCTGATCAGCGCCGCGACCGCCCCCGTCGCGGGCAACGGTCCGTCTGGCGCCGGACCGGTGGCATCGGGGTTGGTGGCGATGAATCGCGCTCCCGCCGCGATCAGCCGGATCGCGGTCGTGATCCGTTCAAAGCTGTAGGTGCGCGTCTCGCCGAGCACGACGTAGTCCGGACTCCGGTCGGTGAGCGTGTAGCCCGACTGATGCAGCGCGGTCGTCAAGCCCGCCTCGCCGATCACGAACGCGGACCCGGCAGGGCGCTGGTCGTCGAGAAAGCGCGCGGTGGCGAGGGCCGAGGTCCAGATCGCGTCCTCGGGGACCTCGAGACCGCTCAACCGCAGCCGCGCGGCCAGGTCCCGCCGCGTGTAGATCGAGTTATTGGTCAGGACCAGGAACGGGATCCCCATCGAGCGCAACCGTGCGATGAACTCGCCGGCGCCCGGGATCGGGTTCTCCTCACGGACGAGCACCCCGTCCATGTCCATCAGCCACGACCGAATCGTCCGCTTGGTCATCTCTGACGCGAGATGATCGCGCAAACCCGGTCGCGCCGGTCAGATTCAGCCCTCGCGAGCGATCGAATCGCCGATCAGCCAGATCGTCGGAGGCCACAGCCCCACGAACAACGCCCGCCGCTCGCCGTTGGCCCGTTGCTCCTGGTCATACGTCTTGGCCTGGATCCAGAGGCCGATGCACAGGCCGATCGCGCCCATCGAAAGGGTCTGCATCATCCACGGGCGCACACCCAGTTGTTTCAGTACCTTGCTCATCGTCTCAGGCTAACAGGGCGTTGTGTTTCACGTGACAAAACGTGTGGTATCTAGAGGGTATGCCTCGCCGTCCATCGTTCGCCCACCGCTGGTTGACAGCGGCGACGTGGCCGCTCGGAATCACTCTGACCTCATGGGATTACATGTGGCGCACGACTGTGATGCACCGCCACGAGGTCGCCGAATCCGAGGCCGACCCGCATCTCCCTGAGGCATACCCATCGGCGGTCGACGCCAGCGAGGTGCAGTCCGTCGACGACGGTGTGGGGCCGCTGTTTCACCGTCGCTACAGCGCGCGGATCGAGGACGCGAAGGTCGGCCCCGAGGAGCTGATCGAGACGATCAAGCGTGACATCAACGCGGCCGCACCGACGACGTTCGCCCGCTTCCAGCGCGTCCTGGGCGACGGCGACTCGCTCGAGACCGGCGATGAGTACGTGGTGCGGATGCCCGGGCCGTGGGACGGCCCGGTGCGCGTGATCGCGCAGACGCCTCGCTCCTTCCGGCTGGCGACGCTCGACGGCCACCTCGAAGCCGGCCAGATCGAATTCCGGGCAGACGACGACGGCAAGCTGCGCTTCACAATCGAATCGTGGGCTCGCAGCGCCGACCGGTTCTCAAACCTGCTCTACGCCCGAGTCGGCATGGCCAAAGAGGTCCAGCTGCACATGTGGATCTCGTTCCTGGAAGGGGCCGCCAAGCTCGCCCAGGGATCGATCGACGGCGACGGGATCGAGATTGACACCCGTCGCGTCGACGCCTTCGGTTCGGCCTGACGTGGCGGCGACACCGGTACCGCAAAAGCGCTACGACACGCTCTCGCGCTCAATGCAGCGCCGGCTGCGACGGCTGCGCGATGCCCCCGTCAACTACGACCCGGACGCCGTGGACCTCAGCGACCCTCCGGACGGCTGGGTGGTGGACGACCGCTGCCAGCGGCTGGCGCCCGAACCGCCCGGGGAGCCGATCTCCGGAGGCAGTTGGGAGACCGCCAAGCGCCTGATCTCGGGCTACGAGTTCGCCGACCCGTCGATGGTGCGCGCCCACTACGAGCCCGACGCGCCGTTGGAGGGTCGCACCATGGTCCTGGAGTTGCGCGCGCTCGGGGTGCTGACCGTGCACGCCGGGGTCCGCGTGGTGAAGGTCTACGACGAGGTCCGGGAGCGCGACGGCCATCGTGCACGTGTGTTCGGCTGGGCCTACCGGACGCTGAAGGGACACGTCGAGCAGGGACAGATGGACTGGATGGTCTGGAAGTGGCTTGACAGCGGCGTCGTCGAGTTCCGCGTCCGCGCCGTCTCGCGCCCGGCGCGGATCCGCAACCTGATCGTTCGCATCGGCTTCCTGCTGGTTCGCGGCCACGAGCGCCGGGTGTTCCTCGACAGCACCGACCGCCGGATGCTGCAGCTGACGGCGCTGGCGCTCGAAAGCGGTGGCTCGTCCGACGCCGTGCGCGACGCCAGTTCCGAGCTCACCGCCCGCCGCAGCGAGCGCTCTGACCCCGGCCACGAGCGCCTGGCACGCCGAGCCGATCATCAGTCGTAGACGATGAACTCCAGCAGCGACCCGTCGGGATCACGGAAGTAGACGCTGGTCCCAAGTCCCCGGGCACCGTTGCGCGGCAACGGCCCCTGCTCTGCGGCGGCTCCGTGGCGTCGCAGATGGTCGACCGCCTGCTCGACCGTGCCGTCCCAGACGAAGCACAGGTCGCTGTTGCCCGGCATCACCGGGACCCGCGCGACCGGATCCGGTGACACGCCCGGGCCGTGCACGTTGAGCTGCACGGACCCGAACCGGTAGGACCAGCTCCCGTGGCCTCGGTCGATCAGCTCGGCCCCGACCACGTCGCGATAGAAGGCGTTGGACCGCCCCCAGTCGCTGACGTGGATCACGCAGTGGTCAAACGAGACGGGCATCGCTACGGGCGCCCGGCGTGCGGGACGTCGACTGAAACCGTCAGAACCTGCCCGGTCCCATCGCCCCGGCGCATCTCGGCGCCGCCGTGCCATTCACGCGCGACCACGTACAGCGTCCGGCCGTCATCGCCACCCAGCATGCAGGCGAAGCAGCCGCGGTCGAACTCGACCGTATCGAGCACCGCGCCGCCCTCTCTAACCCGCACGCAACGCCGGTTGGGAACGTCCGCGTACCAGACCGCGCCCGATGCGTCCAGACAGATCCCGTCAGGCGCGCCGTCGCCGAGCTCCGCCCACACGCGCCGGTCTGACAGACCGCCGTCGGCGGCGACTGCGAACGCGGTCAGGCGCCGGCCGTAGGACTCGGCGACGATCAGCGTCGAGCCGTCGTCGGTGATCGCCATCCCGTTGCCGAACTCGATCCCGTCGGCGACCAGCCGGGCGGACGAGCCATCGGCGGCGATCAGCGCGACGTACCCGGGGGCCGGCGCCTCGCCGGCGCTGAGATCGAAACCGCCGCCGTCGACGTACACGTGACCATCGGGATGGACCACGATCTCGTTGTTCGGCGGCGACGCCGCCAGCTGATCGAGCGCGCAGAACGTGCCCAGCGACCCGTCGTCGCCGATCGCCAGCACCGCCTTGGCGGCCGCTGAGACCGCCAGCAGCCGGCCGTCGGGCGCAGGCAGCCAATCGATGCAGAACGGGAACGACTGGACCCGCGCGACGACCTGAGCGTTCCCGTCGTCGCCGACGCGCAGCAGCTCGTGCGCGCCCCAGTCACAGACCCACAGCGCACCGTCGTGCCAGCGTGGCGATTCGCCGAACGCCAAGCCCTCCAGCAGCACCCTCGCGGTGGCCATGGGCGGGCACGCTACCCGAAAGCCGAACCGTCGACCGGGTAAGGGGTGGCCCCTCAGCGACTAAGGCCGCGGCCTCACGAACTCGCACCGTTTTGCCGATGTCGCGTCCCGCGCCTTAGACCAAGATGAACATCACCAGTTGAGAGAGCCACTGACCAGCCAGGAGGCAGTCACATGAAAAACGAAAAGACCACCCAGACCCACACCACGATCGTCTCGAAGATCCGCCGCGCGCTGCGCGAGATGCAGAGCGGTCAGGACGCGATCTTCACCTACGACCGCGAGTTCCGCGCGTAGCACCCCGAACGAGTCAGCGCTCAGGCCCCGCCCGGCCCTTTCCCTCCTCCTCCGTCCGGGCGCGCCTGGGCGCTGTACTCGTCACTTCGGCTTCTTGTGCTTGTTGCCCGGCTTGCCGCCGGCGGCGGGCGTTTCGGTCCCCTTGAGCGTGATCTGGGTCAACCCGGTCACGAGATCGTAGGTGCCGGCGAACTTGTAGCTGCAGGTCTCCAGCCGATGCACGAGCGATCCCTTGATGCACGTACCGGTGCCGGTGATCGTCCCGACCCCGTCGACGTGCGGCACGCCCAGCGTGAACGATTCGGTCGCCTGCAGCCGGCCGTCGGCGAAGTCGGTGATCGCACGGTCGGTGCCGCTGGCCGGGAACGTATCTCCGGTCAAGACGGAATCGCGGATCACGGTCCCCAGCCCGTCAGGCGAGCTCTTGACCTTGTAGACGTCCTCGTACTTGTTGCCGTTGGTCGACAGCCGCGTCCCGGCCTCGACCTCCGTGAAGCTCTTGGTCGTCGGCGCCGCCGACGCGGCCACGGGCAGCGCCAGTGCCACCGCGGACCCCAGCATTGACACCGTTACCACACATCCCCTGCGCATCGCGACCTCCCTGGGTGTTTGATCAGTCACCTGTTACCCCCGGCAACCATCGCAGAACCGCGGTCGTGCGCCGGCGCGCTCGTCGCAGCCGCCGAACGTAGGATCGGCGCCATGTCGATCCTCCTGGCGCTGTTGGCGGCGCTCGCGTATGGAGTATCAGACTTCGGCGCCGGGGTCGCGAGCCGACGCTCCGAGGCCGGGGTCGTGTCGATCATCGTGCTCGTGATCGGCCTCGTATGCGTGGCGATCGCGACCGCGATCGATCCCGGCGTGGGCGCGCGCCTCAGCGCGCTCCTGTGGGGCGCGGCCAGCGGTCTCGGTGGCGGCGTCGGCACGCTGGCGCTCTACCAGGGGCTCGCGGCCGGCCGGATGACGATCGTCGCGACGCTGTCGGCGGTGGTCGCCGCCGTCGTCCCGGCGATCGTCGGCCTCGCGACCGGCGACTCGCTGCACGGCGCGACGCTGGCCGGCATCGTGATCGCGATTCCGGCGATCGCGCTCGTCTCCTGGCACGCGGACCCGACCGAACGCGGCGAGGCCCGGGGCAGCCTCGCCTACGGGCTGGTGGCAGGCCTGGCGTTTGCGCTGCTGTTCGTCGGGCTCGACCGCGCCGGTACACGATCGGGCGCATGGCCGTTGGTCCCCAGTGAGCTCGTCGCGATCGTGCTGGTGCTCCCGTTCGGCGTCCGCGCCTTTGCGCGAGTCGGCCGCCCACCGGGCCGCGACCTCACGTTGATCGTCGGCGTCGGCGTGATCGGCGGGATCGCCGGGCTGCTGTTCCTGGCCGCGACCGGCCACGGACAGTTGGCGATCGTCGCCGTCGTCACCTCGCTGTATCCGGCGTTCACGGTGCTGCTGGCGCGTCTGTTCCTCGCCGAGCACTGGAGTCGCACCCAGGTGATCGGGCTGGCGGTCGCCGCGGCCGCGATCGTGCTCGTCAGCGTCGGCTGACCGCTCACGCCCCGAGACCGTGCTCGAGCGCGCCCTTGACCCCGGCGTCGACGGCGTTGAGGCGAAACAGCGTCAACGCCTCGACCGACTGAAACCGCCCGCCCGGGACCGACGACGGTCCGTGATGGCCGAGCACGCAGTGCAACAGGGCCAGCAGCCGCGGCTCGTCGAGCACGCCGGCGGCGCGGTCGGTCAACATCCGCGCCCCGATCGCCATGTGACCGAGCAGCCGGCCCTCGTCGGTGACGCCGATCTCAGCCCCGTAGGTGAACTCGCGGGTGCGGCCGATGTCGTGCACGAGCGCCGCGCAGATCAGCAGGTCGGAGTTGACCCCTGGGTGTAGCTGGCAGGTCTCATGCGCGAGCGTCGCCACCGCGACCGTGTGCTCGAGCAGGCCACCGAGATAGGAGTGGTGCGACCCGCGCGTGCACGGCGCCCGCCGCCACTGCGCGCGCAGCTCCGAATCGGCCAGCATCGAGGCCAGCAGCTGCCGATAGGCGGCGTCGTAGACCTCGCCGGACAGGTGCTCGAGGAACCCGTCGAGCTCGTCGAGGTCCCGGTAGGCGGTCGGCAGGAAGTGGCCGGGATCGACGCTCTCCGCCCGGGCGATGTCGATCACCTCGAGCACCAATTCCTCCCGGAACCGTTCCACCCGGCCACGGACCGAGACCACGTCGCCGCGTTCGAAGCGGCCCGCCAGGACGTCGGCGTTCTGGAACGCGCGAGCGGGCAGCGCCCCAGTCCGGTCACGCAACTCGAGCGCCAGATACGGCGAGCCGTTGCGCGTCATCAGGCGGTCCTTGCGCGTGCACGCGAACACGCCGACGACGTCCTGGCCGGCGCGCAGTGTCGACACCGGCATGGTCGTTTGATCCTCGGTTGAGCCGTCAGTCGTCATAAGGTCATGATGTACGGTGAAGCGGATGCAGCCACTCCAATGGGACCATCGTCCCGACGGCCTGCGAAACCCGGCATTGGTCTGCGCGTTCAAAGGATGGAACGACGCCGCCGACGCCGCGTCGAGCGCGATCGAGTTCGTCGGCGCGTCGCTGCACGCCGAACGTTTCGCGGTGATCGATCCCGAGGAGTTCTACGACTTCCAGGCCACCCGGCCGCGCACCAAGCTGTCTGACGGCCAGACCCGGGAGATCGTCTGGCCGGCCGTCGAGCTGTTCGAGGCACGCGTCCCCAAGGCCGATCGCGATCTCATCCTGATGGCCGGATCCGAGCCCTCGTTCCGGTGGCGGACCTTCTGCGAGATCGTGGTGGAGCTGGCCGAGGTGCTGGACACGCAACTGTTCGTGACGCTCGGCGCGCTGCTCGCCGACGTCCCGCACACCCGGCCGGTGTCGGTCACCGGGCTGAGCTCGGACAAGGCCCTGGTCTCCCGGCTGGGGCTGGCCCCGTCCTCCTACGAAGGCCCGACCGGGATCGTCGGCATCCTGCACGCGGCCTGCCAGCAGGCCGGCCTGCCGTCGGCGAGCCTGTGGGCGGCGGTCCCGCACTACATCGCCGCGACCCCGAACCCGAAGGCGTCGCTGGCGCTCGTGCGCAAACTCGAAGGGCTGGTCGGGGTCGTGATCGACGCCTCCGACCTGGAGGCGGCGGCGTCGGACTACGAGCGTCAGGTGAACGTCGCGGTCCAGTCCGATCCCGATGTGCAGGCGTTCGTCGAGCGTCTCGAGCAGGCTGCCGGCGAAGACTCCGGCGATGAGGCACCGCAGTTCCCGTCGGGCGAGACGATCGAGTCCGAGCTGCAGAACTTCCTGCGCCAGCGCGGATCCGACGATCCCGGACCCGTCTGAGCCGCGGTCAGACGCTCACTCCCCCGGTGGCGGCAGCCGGGTGCCGGTGACGATCGACCCGGCCTGCTTGACCCTGCGGAAAACGGGCGCCACCTCGGCGCGTTCGACTCCCTCGAGACCCCCCAGCTTCTCGGTGACATATCGGTACAGGCCGTTCGTGTCACGCGTGACCACGGAGGCCATCAGGTTCGCGGGGCCGCTGATGGCCGCCACATACGCGGTTTCCGGCAGCCCGGCGACGCGTCGACCGACCTCGTCCAAACGAGCCGGGGCGACCGTCATCCAGATCGACGCCAGGGTCGTGAACCCGAGCGCCTCGATCGAGAGATCGACATCGACGTAGGCCGCCCCGGTCGACAACAGCGCTTCGACGCGCCGCCTGACCCGCCCCGCCGTCGAACCGATCCTGTCTGCGAGCGCGGCGTACCCGGCGCGGCCGTCGACGGCGAGGGCCGCCATCAGTTGGGCGTCCTGCGGCCCCGGCGGCTCCACGTCGGCAGCGACCGCCACCACCGGCAGCTGCCGAGCCCGCTCGAGCGTCGCGTACTGATCGGCGGTCAGCGGATCGTCGAACCCCTGCCACTCGCGCTCGGTACGGTCGCCGGCGAACTGGGTCAGGGTCGCGTGCGATACGAGGCTCGTGACCAGTTCGGTCTCGGGCAACCGGTCGAGCAGCAGCGCGTCGCGCTGTCCGACCGTGCGCGGCCGGCAGACACAGGCGACCTCGGAGCCACCGGAGAAGATCGAGACCCAGCCGACATCGGATCGGCGCGCGAGCGCCTGGGCCAGCTTGTTGGCGCCGCCGGGCACGACCTGCATCCGCACGATCCAGTACTGCCCGCCGGTCGGCGCCGACAACACCACCACACGCACGATGCCGGCTTCGTGCAGCCGCCGGTAGCGGCGGGCGATCGTCTGCTCAGAGGCGCCGAGCAGGTCTGACAGGATCCGGAACGAGGCCCGCCCGTCGTACTGGAGGGCATGCACGAGCTGCCGGTCAAGTCGGTCGAGCTTGAGTGTTTCGGATGTCGTGGTGGCCATCTATGGAAGAAACGTTCGCGGATCCAGAAACTGTTGGACAGACTAGCCCGACTGCCACACACTCGTCGGCATGCGCAAATGGCTACCACTGATCACGGTGTCGCTCGGCACCTTCATGCTCCTGATCGACGTCACGATCGTGAACGTCGCGCTGCCCGACATGGCCACCGACCTGCACTCGTCGTTCTCGAGCCTGCAGTGGGTGATCGACATCTACGCGCTGGCGCTGGCGGCGCTGTTGCTGGGGATCGGCGCGTTCTCGGACAAGGTCGGCCGCCGGCCGGTCTACATCGCCGGTCTGGTCGTGTTCGCGCTGTCGTCGCTGGCGTGCGGTCTGGCGCCGAGCACAACCGTCCTGATCGCGGCGCGCGGGGTCCAGGGCATCGGCGCCGCGGCGATGTTCGCGACGACGATCGCGCTGCTCAGCACCTCGTACGAGGGCCGTGACCGCGGCCTCGCCTTCGGCGTCTGGGGCGCGATCAACGGCGCCGCCGCGGCTGCCGGGCCGATCCTCGGCGGACTGCTCACCGAGGGCCTCTCGTGGCGCTGGATCTTCTTCGTCAACCTGCCGATCTCGGTCGCCGCGATCGCGCTGGCGGTGTTCACCCTGTCGCGCGACGAGCCGCGGCGCGCCGGTCGCATCGACATCCCTGGAATGGTCGCGTTCACCGTCTCGGCCGGAGCGGTCACGTACGGCCTGACGCGCGCGTCGGTGGTCGGCTGGGGGTCGCTCCAGACGGTCGCGACCCTCGTCGGCGGTGTGCTGGCACTGGGTGTGTTCGTGGCGATCGAGGCTCGCTCCAGCCACCCGCTGGTCGACCTGGCGCTGCTTCGGCGAGCCGCCTTCAGCGCTGTCATGGTCGCCGCGTTCATCTTTCCGCTGGCCGCGTTCGCCTATCTGGCGTACACCTCGCTGTGGCTGCAGTCGGTTCGCATGATGAGCCCGATCCAGGCCGGTGCCGCGTTTCTGCCGATGAGTCTTGCCGCCCTGGTCACGTCGCTGACCGTCGGGCGCTACCTGCACGCACCGGCCGCCCGACGCTGGGCGATTGCGGGCGGGATGGCGCTGGTCGGTGTCGGCGCACTGCTGCAGGCCGACCTCAATGCCGGGTCTGGTTGGAAGAGCGTGTTCATCGGGCTGCTCGTCGCGGGCATCGGCGTCGGGCTGGTGTCGCCGACGCTCGCGTCGGCGGCGCTCGGCGCGGTCCCGCAGCAGCTCGGCGGGATGGCCTCCGGCGCACTCAACACGATGCGCCAGCTTGGCTACGCGCTCGGTATCGCCGGCCTCGGCGTGGTCCTGCAGAGTCGGATCGGGGACAGCCTGTCGGGCGCGACGCAGGTCACCGGCTCCGGTCGGCTGGCGAAGGCGATCGCCGGCGGCCAGAGCCAGACGGTGCTGCGTGCGGCACCGCCCGCCACGCGGGCCGGTCTCGACCAGGCGATCCACGTCGCGTTCGCCTCGGGGCTGAACGCCGTGCTCGTGATCTGTGGGGTCACCGGGCTGATCGGCGCGGTGATCGTGGCGGTCGCGCTGCGTCCGCAGGTAGCCGAGGAGCCGGCCAGGCACGGCGACGCGCCGCGTCCAGCCGCCGACGAACCGCCCCGTGTCGCCGCGGGCCAGGCTCAGCGCTCGGCCGCCGGGCAGACGAGCCGGTAGTCGCAGCTCGCGCAGGCGGCGTAGGAGGGGGTCGGCTCGAAGCCCTGCGAGCGGATCCCCTCCGCCACCTCGGTCGCCACGTCACGGACCCACTCGCCCCGCCCGACGTCGTCGGACAGGGCGACCTTCTGGTCGTCGAGCAGGTAGTAGTAGGCCTGCCGGGAGGCGTCCAGCTGCCACGACTCGCGGGCCCCGACCGCGTACAGCGACAGCTGCACGTCGTCGGCCAGTTGCGCGGCGTCCTTGGGCCGGCCGGTCTTGTAGTCGATCAGCTCGTACTCGCCGCCCGGCAGCCGGTCGACGCGGTCCACGCGACCGCGCAACGTGTGGCGCCCGAGCTTGAACTGAAACTGGCGTTCGAACCAGACCGGCGTGGCCTGGTCTGACGCCGACCGCTCGTGGTAGCGCGTCAGCGCTGTCGTGGCCTTATCGCGCAACTGGCGCTCCTGCTCAGAGTCGCCGAAGCCGCCGCGCCGCCAGCCCGCGTCCAGCAGCCCCAACAGGTCCGGCAGCCCGCGTTCGAGCTGGTTCTCGGGGTTGGCGTGGTAGCGCTCGAGCACCTGGTGGACGAGGATCCCGAACCGCTGGTTGAGCGTCGGCTCCTGGGGGATCCGGAAGACCCGGGCGAACTTGTACTTCAGTGGACAGGTCCGGTAGGTGTCGATGTCGGACGCCGACAGCATCACCCCCTCCCCGCGCAACGGCAGGAACGGCTCGAGCGACGGCTCGTCGCGCGCCGCGACGGCGGCGGCGCGGGCACGGACGTCGCGCTCGGAGTCCAGCAGGTACTCGTCCAGTGACGAGGTCTGGAAGATCTCACGCTGGTCGGCGGTGACCGCCTGCAGGATCCGTGCGTTGACGTCGTGCAACGACTCGGCGACGCTCTGCCCGTCCGGCCGTCCCATCAGCGCCGCCAGCTTGAGCAGCTCCAGATAGCGCACGACCGCGTGCGAGACGTCCAGGTCGGTGTCGAACCGCAGCTCCGCGAGCCGACCGCCGGCGCGGGCGGTGCCGACCATCAGCTCGTCGCGCAGCAACCGATAGGTGGAGGCGAGCGCCTCGGCCGGGCCGAACAGCTCCTCCTGCTTGTCGGTCCAAGCGGCGTCGAGCGCGTCCAGGGCGCGCTCCAGCGACGGCACCGGCGCGAGCTCGGCGCCACGGTCATCCGCGCACGGATACGCGAGCACCAGCCGATCGCGGGCCCGGCTGGCCGCGACGTACAGCTCAGCAGCGAGCCCGGCAGCGCGCTGCGCGTCGTCGGCGGCCGGCAGCGGCTCGATCAGCAGCGCCTCCGGGATCGGCTCAGGCGCCGGCGCCCGGATGCCGGCGTGCAGCCCGATCACATAGACGTGCTCGGCCTGAAGGCCCCCCGCCACCGCGCGCGTCAGCACCTGCACGCCGTCGGTGGGCGTCAGCTCCGGCTCCTCCTGCTCACGCAGGCCGTAGTCGGCGACCGCCGCGATCGAGGTCGCGAACTCCCGCGCGGTCGCCTGTGGCAGCCGGGTCACGTACTCGCCCGCGAGCTCCCCGAGCCGGGCCAGCGCCCGCAGCCGCGTGACGACGTCGGGCTGCGCGGCGAACAGCTGCTGGCGACGGAGGCCCAGCCGTTCGATCAGCCGATGGACGTAGAGGTCCGGGCGGCTCGAGTCGAGCGCGGCGACGCTGGCGCGGTAGAGCTTGAGGAACAGGTGGATCCGGTCCCGGGCCTCCGGCGGCACCTGAGGTGACTGGAGCGCGGCGGCCATCGCCGAGACCATGTCGAGCTTGCGCCGCCGAGCGATCTGCGTGCAGCGGGCGATGTCGACCGAGCGCAGCTCGACCGGCGGCCGCGCCAGCGCGCGGACGACTGCGGCCGCATCGGTCGGGTCGGCCAGCAGCCGCAGCCAGGCCAGCACGTCACGGATCTCGGCCCGCTGGAAGAACGCCGCCTCCCCCACCAGGCGATACGGGATCGCCCGTTCCTCGAGCGCGGCCGCGAGCGCCTGGCCGTCATGGTTGATCTCCGAGACGATCACGGCGATCTCGCCCGGCGCAGTCGCCTCGCGGGCGATCAGCCGCTCGATGTCGACCGCGATCGATTGGGCCTGGGAGCGCTCGTTGGCGCAGCGCCAGAACTCGACCACGCCGCCGGCAGCCGGCTCGGCAGTCGCGTCCGCGTCATCGCCCGCCAGCGCCCGCGCGACCCGCCAGACCGGCTGAGGGCAGCGCCGGCTGGCGCCGAGCGAGATCACCGGCGTCTCCGGCGTGGCGAAGCTCTCCATCCGCTGGGCACCGGCCCCTCGGTAGCGCAGCAGGGCCGCGTCCGGATCGCCGATGACCGTGACGCTTCCGACGCACAGCTCCCGCGCCAGTGAGGCTGCGGCCAGATCGAGCTCCTGGGCGTCGTCGATCAGGAGATGGTCAAAACGCGCGTGGGTGACCGACGCACCGCCGCGGGCCCGGGTCAGCGACAGCGCATCGATCACGAGGTCTCCCTCGTCCCGCGCGCCGGCCTGAGCCAGCATCCGCTCATGGCTGGCATAGATCTGGGCGAACTCCAGCTCGAGCGGCGCGTCGGGATCGCCGTCGGACTCGCGGCGTTGGGCCCAGGCGAGGTACTGCTCGGCGTCGACGAGCTCGGCCTTGAGCCGGTCGATGCGGCGCACGAAACTCCCCAACAGGAGCGTCGGACGGCCGCCGAAGTCGTGATGGCGCACCGACAGCTCGTCGACGCGCTCGGCCAGCATCGCCAACCGGTCGCCCGCGCCGAGCGGCGCCAGCTGCCACACCGGCGCGACCGCGCTTCGGCGCAGCTCGAGCGCCGCCAGTCCCGACGGGGTCAATACGTGGACCGTCTCGAAGCCCGCGCTGAGGCTCGACTCCAGCCGCGCGCTCAGCGCCCGCGCGCGATTCGCCGTCGGGACCAGCACCGCGATCCGTTCGGGCGCGACCCCGTTGTCGACCAGCCACCGGAAGCGCGCTTGCACCGTGCGGGTCTTGCCGGAGCCGGCCGGGCCGCGGACGAGCAACCGCGGCTCATGATGGGTGGCGGCAGCGCGCTGTGGCCCGGTCAGGTCGCCACCTGGGGACTCCTCGCTCACCGTCTGACAGCATAGGTAGCCGATGACGGCGACCGACACAGCTCTCAGCGTCGACTGGCTTGCCGTCTGCCGGCGCGCGGTGGCGGGCCTGGAGCGCGTGCTGGCCGAGTCACCGACGACCGCCGAACGGGTCCGTGAGACGGGCACCCGCGGCAGCGGCGGAGATCGCACGTTGCTGCTCGACGCGGCCGCCGAGGACGTCGTCTTCGCGGAGCTGGCGGAGCTCGCCGAGCAGGGTTACCGGTTCCGCGCGGTGTCCGAGGAGCGCGGCGAGGTCGACTTCGGCTCCGATCACGTGCGGGTGATCATCGACCCGATCGACGGGTCGCTGAACGCCAAGCGCTCGACCCCGCACTACGCGCTGTCGGTCGCCGTCGCCGACGGGCCGACGATGGCCGATGTCGCCTTCGGGTTCGTCCACGACTTCGGAGCCAACGAGCAGTTCTGGGCGTGGCGGGGGAAGGGCGCCTGGCTCGACAGCCGAGCGGGACTCCCCGGGCCCCAGCGCCTCGATCCGACGATCGGGGAGCGCCGTAATCACGTCGGCAAGCTCGAGCTGGTCGGGATCGAGGCGTCGGATCCGCGCTGGATCGCGCAGTCGATCGATGGGCTCGTGCAGACCTCACACCGGCTGCGGGCGCTGGGCGCGATCGCGATCACGTTGTGCGAGGTCGCGGCGGCGCGGCTGGACGGGATGGTGACGCTGATCCGCGCCCGTGGCGTCGACGGCGCCGCCGGGCAGCTGATCGTCCGTGAGGCCGGCGGCGTCGTCAGCTTCCCCGACTGTGAAGAGCCGCTCGGAGCCCCGCTTGACTCGAATCCCGTCTCGTACCTGGTCGCCGCCCGAACCGAGCGGGGACTGCGCGAGCTGGAAGGGGTCGTGACCTCGTGAAGGGCCTCGGCAGCGTCACCACCGCGCTCACGCGCACCGTCACGCCGGGAGCCCGGAGCGACACCGTCGCCGCCACCGACGGCGCGACGGTCGACGCCAAACGGGGCGCGACGCCACTGATCGACTGGATGATCGCGGAGAAGATCGCCACCCGCGTCGCCGGCAGGGGCGACGCGCCGCCGCTGACGGTCGAGCTGGCGCCACTCGCGACCGACGCCGCCCAGCGGGTGGTCGCCTACACGCGGCTGACGCCCGTGCGCGAGCTGCCCCCGCCCGAGGGGGTCGGCCGGCGGGAGTGGATCGCGGCCAACCTCGGCTCGATGCGCCAGATGCTCGACCCGGTGCTCGACCGCGCCGGCGACAAGCTCGGCTCGCTGAAGGGGGCCAAGTCGCTCAGCGTCAGCGTCGTCTCGACGATCGAGATCGGCGTCGTCGTCGGGTTTCTCGCCCAGCGGGTGCTTGGCCAGTACGAGCTGGTCCTGCTCGAGGAGACAGTGGACGACGCGCCGCCGCGGCTGCTGTTCGTGCTCCCGAACCTCGCCGCCGCGGTCCAGTCGCTGAGCGCGCCCGAGGGCGAATTCGTCACCTGGGTGACGTTGCATGAGGTCACGCACGCCGTCCAGTTTTCCAGCGTGCCGTGGCTGCAGCCGCACATGGCGGGGCTCGTCTCGGAACTGCTGCACTCGATGGAGCTCCGGCTCGAAGGCCCGCGACGGCTGAGGATGCCCAGTGTCGCCGAGATCAGACGGGTCGCCGGCGCCGTGCGCCGGGGCGACATCGTCGGGATCTTCGCCTCCGAGGGCGAGCGCGCCACGATCGATCGCGTACAGGCGACGATGGCCGTGATCGAGGGCCACGCCGAGCACGTGATGGACGCGGTCGCGCCCGAGCTGCTGCCGTCGCTGCCGAAGCTGCGCGCGGCGCTCGATCGCCGACGCCATTCGCAATCCGGCCGCGCGCGTCTGCTCGGGAAGCTGCTCGGCCTGGAGATGAAGATGCGCCAATACGACCAGGGCAAGGTGTTCTGCGATGAGATCGTGCGCCGGGCCGGGACTGACGCACTGGTCGCCGTGTTCTCCGCGCCCGAGGCGCTGCCGACGATCGACGAGCTGACCGACCCGGTCGCGTGGTTGTTGCGGATGGGCCTGCCGCTGGTCGGCGGCGGCGCGCCCGCACTGCCGGCGACGTCCTAGCGATCGCCGCCGCAGAGCCACGAGGCGAACGGGCGTTCTCAAGGGCGATCAGTCGAACGGACGTTCTCAAATCTGTAACCGCTGGTGGTTCGCGGTTTACAAACATGTGTTCGCTGTCCGACGACGAGCGAGCTAACCTCGTCAGTACGACCGAAAGAAACCAGGAGCACATGGCTACAGAGACACATTCCAACGGCGAGAGCGCCGCCGCGACGGCGACCGAGACCCCGGCGACCAGTAACACGGCAACCCCCGCCTCGGGCACGACCACCGGTTCGAGCAGCGCCAAGACGCCGAGCCCGCGCTCGTCCGCTTCGATTCGCGGTCAGAAGGCCGCCGCGACGCGCAAGCGCAACGCCGCCGTCAAGGCGGCGAAGGAGACCCGCGGCTCCGCCCGCGCGACCGCCACAACCGCCAAGAAGAGCGCGAAGGCCACCCGCGCCACCGCGCGGCGGACGGCCACCGAGGCCGAGCAGACCGCCGAGGCGACCGCCGCGGCCGTCGAGGCCGAGGCCAAGGTCCGCATCAACCAGGTCCAGCACTTGGCCGAGAAGGTCGTGCTCGTCCAGGTCGGCGCCGGATTGATCGTCCGCGACAACGTCGTCTCGACCGTCAAGGGCATCCGGGAGACGGTCACCGACCCCTCGGTGGTGCAGCGTCGGCTGAGCCGCTACGAGAAGCGCGGCGCCAAGGCGCGTAACCGCTTCGAGCGCCAGGTCCGCACGACCCGCAACCGCTTCGAGCGTGACCTGCGTCAGCGCCGCAACCGCGTCGAGAGCGACCTGCGCTCCGCCCGCCAGGACGTCTCACGCCAGACCGGCGCGTTCGGCTCACGCGTCGAGCGGATCGTGTCCGACGGCAAGCAGCGGATCGGGTCGGTCGCATAGCCGTTCAGTGACGAGTTTCACCATCGGGCGCCCGGGAGAGCGCTACTTTGGAAAGTGTTCACCGGCCTCATATCCTCGCCGGTGGACGTAGTACCTCTCCTCCCTCAACCGCCGGGGCGTCACAGTTTGTGGCGCCCCGTCGGTCTTTAAGAATCGGCTCTTCGGCGCACTACAGTTCGGGCTCGATGGAGCTCTGTCTGATGGTCGAGGGCCAAGAGGGCGTGACCTGGACGCAATGGGTCGCGCTGGCGCAAGCGTGCGAGGCCCATGGGATCCCGAAGCTGTTTCGCTCCGACCACTACCTGAACCTGGGTGGTGTCGCGGAGCGAGGGTCGCTGGACGCGTGGGGCACGTTATGCGGACTGGCAGCGGTCACCTCGACGCTGCGCCTGGGAACGATGGTCTCCCCCGCCACCTTCCGTCACCCATCCGAGCTGGCCAAGCTCGTCACCACCGCCGATCACATCTCCGGCGGCCGCGTCGAGCTCGGGCTCGGGGCCGGCTGGCATGACCGTGAGCACGCGGCGTACGGGTTCCCGTTCGCCGATCTGCGCACCCGGATGGACGTGCTGGAGGAGCAGCTGCAGGTCGTGCTCGGCAATTGGACGGGCACGGCGCACACACCGTTCTCGTTCCACGGCGAGCACTACACGCTGGACGAGCTCGACGCTGAGCCCAAGCCGGTGCAGCAACCCCATCCGCCGCTGCTGATCGGCGGCTCGGGCGGCCGGCGCAGCTGCCGGCTCGCCGCGCACTACGCCGACGAGTACAACACCGTTTTTCCGACGCTGGAAGATGTCGCGAATCGGCGCGCGCGACTGGCCCGCGCCTGCGAGGCCGAGGGCCGGCCGATGCTGCCGTTCTCGGTGATGACCGGCGTGGTCGTCGGGGCCGACGAGGCCGAGCTCGGGGAGCGTGCCGCCCGGCTGGAGCAGCGGATCGGCGTCGAGGCCGGGTCGCTGCTGCACGATCCCCCATCCGGCTGGGTCGTCGGCACCGTCGAGCACGCCGCCGAGCAGTTGCGGGCGCTCGCCGACGCCGGCGTCGACCGCGTGTTCTGCCAGCACCTGCTCCACGACGACCTCGACGCGGTCGCGCTGATCGGCGAGCGGCTCGCGCCTGAGGTCGCCGGTTCGGGTCAACGGGCATGAGCGCCGGCGACGATCAGATCGAGGCGGTCGACGTGCAGTGGATGGGCCGGCCCGGCTGCATCGCGGCGTGGCGGATCCGCGACAACCTGATCGACTGCGGACCGACGACGACGCTGCCGCACCTGCTGCGCGCGTTGGACGGCTGGCGGCCCAGGCGTCTGATCCTCACCCACATCCACTTCGACCACGCGGGCGCGGCCGGGGCGCTCGCGCAGCAGTGGCCGGAGCTGGAGGTCTACGTGCACCGGCGGGGCGCGCGCCACATGGCCTCGCCCGAGCGACTGGAGGCGAGTGCGCGCCGCGTCTTCGGCGACGAGTTCGACGCCCGCTTCGGGGGTCTGGTCCCGATTCCGGAGGAGCGGCTGCACGCGCTCGACGGCGGCGAGACGATCGGCGGGTTGCGGATCGCCGACACCCCCGGCCACGCCTCTCACCACATCAGCATGCTCGATGAATCCGGCTGGGCGTTCGTCGGCGATGTCGCCGGCGTGCGGCTCGATCCGGGCGAGCCGGTGTTCGCCCCGACGCCGCCGCCCGACATCGACATCGACCAGTGGCTGGCGTCGGTCGCGCTGGTCGCCGACTGGCGTCCGACCCGGCTCGGCATCACCCACTACGGCGTCGTCGACGATCCCGAGCCGCATCTGGCCGCGATCGCCGACGACCTGCGACGTGAGGCCGAGCTGATGCGATCGGGGATCGACACCGACGACTACGTCAGCTTGATGACCGGGATGCTGACCGGCGGCGGGGCTGCTGACCGGGTCGCGGACTACGCGATGACCGTGCCGCTGCGCCAGAACTACGCGGGTCTGCAGCGCTGGCTCGAGCGCCACGGCTCCGACAGCCAGGTCTGATCCGTCAGCGCAGCGTCGCTGGCCGCCGAACCCCGCCCGACGCCCAAATCCGACCTGCTTGAATGGAAAAGATGCCGACCAAAGACCAGGTGACCGAGGCGCTGCGCGCCGTGATCGATCCCGAGCTGCGCCGTGACATCGTCGAGCTGGGGATGGTGCGCTCGCTCGACATCCACCCCAACGGCGTCGTCGACGTAATCGTCTCGCTGACGACTGCCGGCTGCCCGATCCGTAACCACTTCGAGACCGCCGTCCACAACGCGATCTCCGCGCTCGACGGCGTCGTCGGCGTCAACCTCAGCTTCGACGTCCTGTCGGACACCGAAAAGCAGGGCCTGCAGCAGAAGCTCGGCCGCAGCGGCGGCCTGCCTGAGGGCGCGCTCGCCCAGGTCTCCAACGTGATCTGCGTCGGCTCCGGCAAGGGGGGCGTCGGCAAGTCCAGCGTCACCGCCAACCTCGCCGCGGCGCTCGCCGCCGACGGCAAGAGCGTTGGCGTCCTCGACGCCGATGTGTGGGGCTACTCGCAGCCGCGGATGCTCGGCGCCGGCGCCCAGCGCCCGAAGGTGTCAGCCGAGCGCAAGCTGATCCCGATCGAGGTCCACGACGGCATCAAGGTGATGTCGATCGGCTTCTTCGTCGAGCAGGATGCGGCCGTCGTCTGGCGCGGCCCGATGCTGCACAAAGCGTTGACGCAGTTCCTCGAGGACGTCGACTGGGGCGTGCTCGACTACCTGTTGATCGACCTGCCGCCCGGTACCGGTGATGTCTCGATGACGCTCGCCCAGCTCTTGCCACAGGCGAAGTTCCTGATCGTCACGACGCCGCAGCCGGTTGCCCAGAAGGTGGCGGCTCGCTCGGCCGAGATGGCGGCCAAGCTGAAGCTCGAGATCTGCGGCGTGATCGAGAACATGTCCGGCTTCGTCACGCCGGCGGGCGAGCGCTTCCAGATCTTCGGCGAGGGCGGCGGCCAGCTCCTGGCGCTCGACCTCGACGTGCCGCTGCTGGCCAAGGTCCCGCTGACGATGGCGCTGCGCGAGCAGGCCGACTCCGGCACCCCGATCGTATTCGCCGACCCCGACGATCCGGCGTCCCAGGCGCTGCGCCACGGCGCCCGCGGACTGATCGCGCTGTCGCCGATCGAGCTTCCGGTACTCCAGGCCCCGGCGCCCGCCGCGGCGCCCAAGCCGGCGGGCATGTCGCTGCCGATGGCCTGACCCCGGTGCGGGCGCGACCGGTCGCCGCTGACTCCGCTGCCACGCTGGACTACGGGCTCCGTGACCGGGTGGCGCTGGTCACCGGCGCGGCCTCGGGGATCGGGCTCGCGACCGTCACGCTGCTGGCTGAGATGGGCGTCCGCGTCGTCGCCTCCGATCGCGACGCGGCCCGCGGCGCGGCCGCGGCGGCCGCACTCGAGCGCGCCGGCCACGCGGTCTCATTCGTCCGCGCCGACGTCTCCGACGATGACGAGGTCAGCGCCCTCGTCAATCACGTGACCGACGCGCACGGGCGGCTGGACTGCGCCGCCAACTGCGCCGGCGTCGGCGGCGGCGAGGACCTCACCGCCGACTACCCGCAGGATCAGTGGGACCGGGTCCTCGACATCAACCTCCGTGGCACGTACCTCGTGCTGCGCCACGAGCTGGCCGCCATGGCGTCGCTCGGCCACGGCGGCGCGATCGTCAACGTCGCCTCGACCCTCGGGCTGCGCGGGGGCCTCAACGCGTCCGCCTACAGCGCCTCCAAGCACGCCGTGCTCGGCATCACGCGCACGGCGGCGATCGAATACGCGCCACAACGGATCCGCGTCAACGCCGTCTGCCCGGGCGCGATCGACACGCCGATGATGGACGAGGTGTTCGACCGCTTCCCCGACTTCCGCGAGGCACTGACCGGCTTCGTCCCGCTCGGCCGGATGGGCGATCCCAGCGAGGTGGCGGCGCCGATCGCCTGGCTGCTGTCGGACGCTGCGTCGTTCGTCACCGGTGAGGCGCTATCGGTCGAGGGCGGCCTGCTCGCCCGCTGATCGCCGTTGGCGTCGCCGCCGAGGCGGACTGCAAATTCTTCGCGAACTGAGGCGAATTGGTGCGGGATAGCCGCACTGATTTACCAAGGTTCGCGGGCCCGCGGACGACGGCGGCGGCGCCACGGGCGTCGCGACGAGGACGTGCGTCGACTGGTGGGTAACTATTACCCACCAGTCGCATCACGTCCGCTGCGCGCCGGATCGCGATCCGCAGCGCAGCTCAGATCCCGCTGCGGCTCAGCGCACGCGGCGGCAGCGCAGCTGCACCGAGAACGCCGTGTCACGAGCGACCGCCAGCCCGGGGTGGCGCGTGACCGTCTCCACCGACGGCCGCGGCTCTCGCAGGCGCTCGATCACGAACCCGGAGCTGGTCAGCGCCTCGGTGTAGTACGACAGCGGCCGATCGACCCACACGAACTCCATCGTCAGCCCGCCGCGCACGAGCGTCTCGGCGCCCGGCGTCTCGTCGAAATATCGCGACCGCGACGCTGGAGGGGCGTTCACCGGGTTGGGGATCGCGAGACAGAAGACGCCGTCGGACGCAAGCACGCGCGCGACCTCGGCGATGCAGACCAACGGCTCGGTCATGTCCTGGAGCACCATGTGCGAGACGGCCAGGTCGAACGACCCGTCGCCCCACGGCAGGGCCCCGCTGCCGGCGTCGCCGCAGATCAGCTCGTCATATCCGCCTGCCTCGCGAGCCGCGTCGACCAGCAGCGACGAGCTGTCGATCCCGCAGACCGTGTGTCTCTGAGCCACCAGAAACCGCCCCACTCGCCCTTCGCCACAGCCGACGTCGAGTGTGCGCCGGCCGGCCGCGGGCAGCAGCTCGGCGAACCACGGCAGGTTCAGGTGCTCGAAGAAGACGTCGTGGCCCGGCGTTCGTGCGAACTCCAGCCACTGCCTCGCCCGGGCGCGCCAGGCGTCGGTGACATCGTCGGCGGGCACTCCCCTCAGCGCCCGCCCACCTCGACTCAGGCCTTGTAGTAGTCCGAGTTCAGCTTCGCGTACTTCTGCCACTCATCGGGCAGCTGGTCCTCGGCGAAGCAGGCGTCGACCGGGCAGGCCTCGACACAGGCGTCGCAGTCGATGCACTCTTCGGGGTCGATGTAGAGCATCTCGACCTTCCCGTAGTCCGGCTCGTCGGGCGTGGGATGGATGCAGTCGACCGGGCACACCTCGACGCACGAGTTGTCCTTGGTGCCGATGCACGGTTCTGCGATCACGTAGGCCATGTTTGTCGAATTCCTTCGCTTCTGGTTTCGGTCAAAAAAAGGCCGGCCCACGACCGGCGAAGTGCCCATTCTACGGGCCGCGCCCGGACGGGTACGCTGCGGCCGATGCTGCTGTTGACCGGCGCCACCGGAACCGTCGGGCGGGCGGTGCTGCAGCGGCTGCTGGCCGACGGCCGATCCGTCCGCTGCCTGGTCCGGGACCCGCGGCGGCTTGGGCCCGAGCGGGTCCGTGTGCAGATCGCGCTGGGGGACCTCGGCGATCCTGACTCGTTCCGTCACGCGCTGCGTGACGTCGACATCGTGATCCACCTCGCCAGCGTGATCCGTGACCAGCGCGCCGGCTCGATCGAGGATCTGGCCGGCTCGGCCACCGTCCGGCTGTTGGGGGCGGCGGAGGAGGCCGACGTCGATCGGTTCCTGTTCTTCTCGACCCTCAACGCCGACTCGGAGAGCCAGGTGCGATTCATCCGCGCCAAGGCGATCGCCGAGCAAGCCGTCGTCCAGTCGCCGCTGCCGAGCACGGTGTTCGCGCCGTCGATCATCTACGCCCCCAACGACCCCTACGTCACGCTGCTGGAGCGGATGTCGCTGCTGCCGGTGATGCCGATCCCGGGCGACGGCGCCACCCGCTTCGCCCCGATCTGGTCGCACGACGTCGCCGACTGCGTGCTCGCGACGCTGCCCGGCGGCCACGCCCCAGACCAGACGGTCGACGCCCGCTACGAACTGGCGGGGCCTGACATCCTCACCCACCGCCAGATCGTCAAGCTCGTGCTCGCCTCGCGGCATCGGCGTCGGCGAATCGTCGGGATCTCGTCGAGCCTGACCCGCCGCGTACTGAACGCCGTCGAGCGAATCAGCGGGCCTCACGCGTTCGCCACCTGGGACGAGGCGGAACTGCTCGAGGTGCCGCTGCTGGCGGCCCAGGGCAGCGCCGACTGCCGGAGACTGGGCGTCAATCCGCGGCCGATGGCCGCGGTGCTCGGCGTCTGATACCGGACAGCACGGTTTGACACCGCATCTCGGGGTCCGTCTAATGGCCCGGGTGTCGTCGCGCGCCGATCGACCCGGGCAGCACCGGTCGGTGCCGGTGCTGCTCACGGCACTGGCCTGCGCCGCCATTGTCGTGGCGCTGCTGCCGTCAGCCGCCGCCCATGCGTCACCGGCGCCGGCATCCGCTCCGAACTGCCGGGACAGCGGCAGCAGCAGCATCATCTCGATCGGGTTCACAAACGGCACCAAGCTGTTGTCCGACACGGACCTGCAAGTGTGTGTCACCGGGTCGCTGACCGTGACGTTCGCCGGGGATCCGGCCACCGGGTGCGCCGCCCACGGTCTGTGCGGCTATGCCGGGACCGAGACCTGGCAGTCCCCGGGTCTCGGCGACCTGGACGTATCCCGTCTTGAACACCGCGGCCGGCGCTTCGACGACGCCTCGATGTTCCTCGGGGCCCCCGAGGTCACGGCCCGCTCAACGGTGCGGCGTTCGCAGGCGAACGGGAACACGAGTTCCTGTGTCGACCAGAGCCAGGGCCAGGGTGGGTTCTTCCGGCTGCCGGTCCGAGGCACCCGGGTCAGCGTCGGCCTGACCCATGCCGACACGCCGTTCCTGGGCACGCGCTGCGCGGGACCGTTGGACGCTGACATCGCCGCGGCGCTCCCCTCTCGGATCGTCGCGCTGCGTCGGATCCTGCACGGGCGCGACACGATCGACCTGACTGGCATCCAGCGATTCGCCGCCCACGGACTGGCCGGCACCGTTCGTTCGACGATCGTGCTCAGGCTCGGGCGCCCGCGCCACCCCTCGAGTTCCCCAGGGTCCCCGTCGCCGCCCGATACGAACCCCACCCGTCTGGTCACCGCCAACTACCGGATCGTGCGGATCAAAGGTTCGGCGACGGCGACCGTGCGCGCCTCGGCCTTGTCGGCGCAGTGCGGTCCGTTTGACGCCTGCGGTCTCCAGGGCACGCTCGCCGTCACTCCCGGAGCGACGTCCACCGGGTCCGCTGGCCTGATCGCCAACGCTCCGCTGAGCCGTCCCAAACGCGACCTGCTGGCCGCACTTGGGATTGGCCGCGGCGGCAACCCGGCGGGCATCCGCGTCGAAGGCGGCGGCTTTGCCTCGGGACGCGGCCAAATCGCCGCCGACGTGACGCAGCCAGGCGGCAGCGCCTGCCGAGATCAGCCGGGCCTTGACCAGGTGGTGCTCACGCTGCGCAAGCGCGCAGATCGGCTTCAGATCTCGCTCTCGCCGGGCAACTCGGCGGCCGCGGCCCTGCGGACGCGTTGTCCCGGGCCCGCGCTCGGGTCCCATCAACTCACCAGCGCCTCGCTGCCGCTGCGCGTGCTGCGGCGGCGGACCTTCACTGCGAAGCTCACAGGCGACGCGTTCAGCAACGGCCCCTACCGGGTGACCACGCGCTCCACCCTGACCGTCACGCTTCGGCGAACGCAGGTCACAACCCAGATCCTGCCCTACGCGGCGAGATCACGGTGACGCACCGCACCGATGATCGCTCAGCATCGAATGACCGGATGTCGCCGCTCGGCGTACGGGGCAGGCGGCGTCCAGCGCGCCGCCGACCGTCAGGCGGCCAAGTCAGGAGCCCGGTCAGACCACGGCACCGCCGCCTCCAGCTGGGCGGCCAGCGCCAACAGCACGTCCTCTCGTGCGGGCTGCCCGATCAGCTGCACGGCCAGCGGCAGCCCGTCCACGCCTGCATAGAGCGGCAGCGAGACGGCCGGCTGGCCCGTGACGTTCATCATTGCCGTGTACGGCGTGAATGCGCCCGAGCGCTGGTAGTTGCCCCACGGATCGGGACCGCGACCGTGGACCTCGCCGGTCCGCAGCGGTCGCGCTCCCAACGCGGGCGTCAGGAGCAGGTCGAGCGGCTCCGAGAGCATCCACGACACGAGCGACCGACCCACGCCCTCCAACCGCACCTGCGCCGCCAGGTGCTCGAGCACGTTCAGCGTCCGCGAGCGCTCGTACATCGCCCAGGTCAGCGGCTCGACGTCTGACTCGACCACCTCGCGCCCGGCCAGTCGTCCGCCGGCGGCGGTCGTCAGTGAGATCAACGGCCCGAACGCGCGGGTGAAGTCGGGCAGCAGCCCCAGCCCCGACCACGGCGGCACCACCTCCTCCACGACGTGTCCGAGCGACGAGAGCAGCGTCGCCGCGTCCCGCGCGGCCGTGATGCAGACCGGATCGACATCGGCCCCGTCCAGCGGCGTGTTGAAAGCCAGCCCGACCCGCAGCGGGGAGCCGAAGAATGTACCGCCGGCGGCAGCCGCCGCCGCGAACGCGCCGGCGTTGACCGGCGGCGCCCAGGTCGCGTCGCCGGGCTCGTACCCCGCCAGCACATCCAGCACGGCGGCGGTGTCGGCGACCCCGCGCGTCAGCACGCCGTCGGTGGCCAGGAAGCTCTGGCCCGCATCGGGGCCGACGGACACGCGCCCCCGGGCCGGCTTGAGGCCAACCAGGCCGCAACAGGCCGCCGGGATCCGGATCGAGCCGCCACCGTCGTTGCCGTGCGCGATCGGGACCATCCCCGCCGCCACCGCGGCGGCCGCGCCACCGCTGGAGCCACCGGGGGTGCGATCCAGCGCCCACGGATTCCCCGTCGCCCCGAACCGCCGCGGTTCGGTGGTCGGCAGGATCCCGTTCTCGGGCATGTTCGTCTTGCCGACGATCACAAACCCCGCCGCTCGCAGCCGGGCCACACAGAACGCGTCGACCGGGGAGATGACGTTCGTCCATAGGTCCGAACCCATCGTGATCGGCATCCCGGCGACCGCTCGGTTGTCCTTGATCGCGATCGGAACGCCCGCAAACGGCCGGGGATCTCCGGGGCCCACGGCGTCGGCGGCTGCCCGGGCACCCTCCGGATCGACGAACGTGAAGGCATTGACGCGTCCGTCCAGCCGATCGATCGCCTCCAGCGACGCATCGACCAGCTCCCGCGACGCGTATTCGCCGGCGCGCACCGACGCCGCCAACTCCACCGCCGAGCGTCTGAGCAGGTCGGTCACGAGCGCCGAAAGATAGCCTTGAACGGCGATTCGCGATCGTTTTCGATGCCGACACTGGGAGCCACCCCACGATGAGCGCCACCGCAGACGTCCAGTCAGGCCTCGAGGGCGTCGTCGCCTTCGCCACCGAGATCGCCGAGCCCGACCGCGCCGGCGGGGCGCTGCGCTACCGCGGCGTCGACATCGAGGAGCTCGTCGGCGTGGTGCCGTTCGAGCAGGTCTGGGGCCTGCTCGTCGACGGCACGCTGGAGCCTGGCCTCCCCCCCGCCGAGCCGTTCTCGCTCGGCGTCCGCTCCGGCGACCCCCGGGTCGACGTGCAGGCCGCGCTGGCGATGCTGGCGCCGCAATGGGGTTTTCGGCAGCTGATTGACATCGACGATGCGCAGGCGCGTGACAACCTCGCGCGGGCGTCGGTGATGGCGCTCTCGTTCGTCGCCCAGTCGGCCCGTGGGATCGGCCGGCCGCCGGTCTCCCAGCGTGAGATCGACACCGCCCAGTCGATCCCCGAACGGTTCCTGATCCGCTGGCGCGGCGAGGCCGACCCCCGCCACGTCAAGGCGATCGACGCCTACTGGAACAGCGCCGCCGAGCACGGAATGAACGCCTCGACGTTCACCGCGCGGGTGGTCGCGTCGACCGGCGCCGACGTCGCGGCCGCACTCAGCGCCGCGGTCGGGGCGCTCAGCGGCCCGCTGCACGGCGGCGCCCCGAGCCGCGTGCTGCAGATGCTCGATGACGTCGCGGCCGACGGTGACGCCGAGCGCTACGTCAAGCAGGTGCTGGACTCCGGGCAACGGCTGATGGGCTTCGGCCACCGCGTGTACCGGGCCGAGGACCCCCGCGCCCGGGTGCTGCGGCGGACCGCCAAGGAGATCGGAGCGCCAAGGGTGGAGGTCGCCGAGGCGCTCGAGCAGGCGGCGCTGGCCGAGCTGCAGGCCCGGCGGCCCGACCGCGTGCTGGCGACCAACGTCGAGTTCTGGTCGGCGGTGGTGCTGGACTTCGCCGAGGTCCCGCCGCAGCTGTTCACGCCGATGTTCACCTGCGCACGCACCGCCGGCTGGTCGGCGCACATCATGGAGCAGAAGCGCGAGGGCCGGCTGATCCGCCCGACGGCCAAGTACGTCGGCCCGCCTCCGCGCCCGCTGTCAGAGCTTCAGAAGCCCAGCTGATCAGCCCGAGTACGGCCCGGCGACGTACTCGGCCAGCATCCGCGTCGCCGAGAACCGCGGGCCGAGCGTCCGCAGCGAGTGGCAGACCATCTCCAGCCAGCGCTGCGGCACGCCCTGCTCGTCGCGCTCGTAGAACGCCGGGACGATCTCGTGCTCGAGCAGCCGGTGCAGCGAGGCCGCGTGGCGCTCGTCCTGCGCGTGGTGGTCGGGGTCGACCTCGCCGGCGATCGCCCAGCCGTTGCCGGGCTCGTACGCCTCCGCCCACCAACCGTCGAGCACGCTCAGCTGCAGGCCGCCGTTGAATACGGACTTCATTCCGCTCGTGCCACTGGCCTCCAGCGGCGGGCGCGGCACGTTCAGCCAGACATCGCAGCCGCTCACCAGTCGCGAGGCCGAGTACAGGTCGTAGTCGTCGAGGAACACGACCCGCTCGCCGATCACCTTCGCCCCCTTGAGCCCGAACAGCCGCTGCAGCGAGCGCTTGGCCTCCTCATCGCGAGGATGGGCCTTGCCGGCCAGCACCACCTGCACCGGTCGGTCGCCGGCCAGCAGCGCGAACGTCCACTCCGGATCGCGGATCAGCAGATCCAGGCGCTTGTAGGTGGCCACCCGCCGGGCGAATCCCACCGTCAGCACGTCGGGATCGAACACGTCTGCCGCCAGGCTCACGTACTCGTGCAGATCGTCACGGCCGAGGCGGTCGACGACGCTGCGCGCTCTGATGAACTCGACCAGCTCGAGGCGCTGGCGGCAGCGGACCTCCCACAGCTCGGCCGTCGGGATCCGCTGCACCCGCGCCCACACCTCGGGATCGGATGCGTGATCACACCAGCCTTCGGGCAGGTGGCGATCGAACAGCTCGCGCATCGGCGTCCCGATCCAGGTCGGCACGTGGACGCCGTTGGTGACATGGCCGATCGGGACGTCGTGGCGCTCGCGATCGGGCCACAGCGGCTGCCACATCTCACGCGCCACCTCGCCGTGGCGGCGACTGACGCCGTTGGCTGCGCGACTGGACCGCAGCGCGGCCTGGGTGACGCCGAACGGCGCGCCGGGCTCGGCATCGTGGTCATGCCCGAGTGCGACCAGTTCCTCGATCGGCGCGCCCCACTCCTGCGCCAGGCGGCCGACCGTCTCCTCGATCTCCCGCGCCTGGTAGGTGTCGTTGCCGGCGGGCACCGGCGTGTGCGTCGTGAACACCGCCCGAGCGCGGGCACGCTGCAGTGCGTCGTGCAGCGACTCCTCGCCGGTACGTCGCTCGAGCTCCAGCGGTGCCAGTGCGGCGTGCCCCTCGTTGAGGTGAATGACGCCGGGTTCGTAGCCCATCGCGCGCAGCGCACGGATCCCGCCAACGCCGAGCAGCGTGTACTGCGACAGCCGCGTCTGCGGGTCCCCGACGTACAACCGGCCGGTGATCCAGCGATCGAGTGGCCCGTTCTCCGGGCAGTCGGTGTCCAGCAGATACAGCGGCACGCGCCCGACGTCGACCCGCCAGATCCGGGCAGTGACGTCGCTGGCCCCGATCGCGACCGTGACCGTCAGCGGCGCGCCGTCCTCGCCGGTCACCCGCGCCGCGGGAAGGCGCTCGGGATCGGTCTCGATCCAATACTCATGCTGCCATCCAGACGCATCGATCCGCTGGCGGAAGTAGCCCTTGCGGTACATCAGCCCGACCGCGACCATCGGCAGCGCTCGGTCGGAGGCCTCTTTGAGCAGGTCGCCGGCCAGCGCTCCGAGCCCGCCGGAGTAGACCGGCAGCGACACGTGCACGCCGTACTCGGCGCAGACGAACGCCACCGGCCGGTCGACGCTGACCACGGCCTCGGAATACGGCCGCTCCAGGTCTGACCGTAACCGCGCCACGAGCTCGTTGCCGGCAGCGACGAGCCCTGCGTCGTCGGCCGCGGCCCGCAACGTCTGCGCCGGGCTCTCCTGCAGCAGCCGAACCGGGTTACGGCCCGACAGCTCGAACCGCTCGGAGTCGATCTCGGCGAACAGCTCCGAGCCGCCGGGCAGCCACGACCAGCGATAGTTGTAGGCAAGCGTCGCCAACGGGCGCAGTGGTTCCGGCAGCCGGTCGGCGAGCTCGTCGACCGCCGCGCGCATGTCACGCCGGCCGTCGATCTGGATGGATGACAGGTCAGTCAAGCTCTGCAATGAAAGCAAGACCGGGAGTCGGCTTCCGCGACACCGGTTCAAATCATGGCCACATGTACGATCGCGGCCATGAACGAGCGGCTCGGGGTGCTCGCGTTCGGCGACTCGATCACCAACGGCGGCGGCGAGCTGCAGTGGGGGGTCGCGCTGCAATCCTGGGCGCTGTGGACCGCGCGCTGCCTGGCGCTCCCCTACAGCGGCTACGCGGTCGATGGGGCGCGCGTGCACGACGTCGTCACCCGGCAACAGCCGGGGTTCATCGCCCACGCCGACGGTGACCGCCGCTATGACGTCGGCTGCCTCTACATCGGCGTCAACGACGTCCGGGCGGTCGACTGGAACCCGGACGCGTTCGCCACAGATCATGCGCAGGCGCTCGGTTTCCTGACCGAGCGCTGTGACCGCGTGCTGGCGCTCACCGCACCGCTACGGCTGGGCCGGCCCCCGGCCGATGCCAAGGTGCCGGCACTGAACGCGATCATCACCCGGAACGCGGCCGCCCACGGCGCCCTCGTCGTCGACCTCGGCGACTTCGGAGCTCGCAACCAGGTGATGACCGACCACGTGCACCCGACCGCGTTCGGTCAGATCGCGATCGCCGAGCGTGCGCTGGCGGTCCTCGCCGCCGACGGGTTGCCGATGCGGGTCCCGCCGTCGACGCTGTTCTCCTACCGCACCACCCGTTGGCACCGGCTGCGTGGGGATCTGGCCTACGTCTACCGCGACTTCAAGCAGCGCGTGCTGGCGGCGGCTCGACAGTACGCGCAACGGCGACGCTGATCGAGCGCGGCGGGCGGCCGCAACCCGGCCTCCGCGACTGAGCGGCCGGGTGAGGCGCCGCGCCGACGATCCGGAGCCGTGTCAAAACCGCGGCGCGTCCACGCCCACCGGGGTGTCAGCCAGATTTGGCCCGATGATCGAGCACAACCCGCGCCGGACCCGTCGGCCGGGGTCTGCACCGGGGTTTTGACCCGGGGCGCCGCGCCGGACCACCCGGGGCCGTGTCAAAACCCCG
Organism: uncultured Solirubrobacteraceae bacterium; assembly: GCA_963743985.1. Lineage (GTDB taxonomy): Bacteria > Actinomycetota > Thermoleophilia > Solirubrobacterales > Solirubrobacteraceae > Palsa-465. Next base: position 244,383 of record CAVUSD010000002.1, read on the forward strand.
GCGCGTGCGCCCCCGCAGGGGTGCAAGCCAGATTCGACCCGCTGGTCGGGCACAACCCGCGCCGGACGCGTCGGCCGGGGTCTGCACCAGGGTTTTGACCCAGGGCGCCGCGCCGACGATCCGGAGCCGTGTCAAAACCGCGGCGCGTCCACGCCCACCGGGGTGTCAGCCGGATTTGGCCCGCTGGTCGGGCACAACCCGCGCCGGACCCGTCGGCCCGGGTCTGCCCCGGGTTTTGACCCGGGGCGCCGCGCCGGACCACCCGGGGCCGTGTCAAAACCCCCGCGCGTCCTCCGCCGCGGGGGCGCGGTGCCGGACCACCCGGAGCCGTGTCAAAACCCCCGCGCGTCCTCCCCCGCGGGGGCGCCGCGCCGGACCACCCGGGGCCGCGTCAAAACCCCGGCGCGTCCGCCCCCGCGGGGGTGCGAGCCAGATTCGACCCGCTGGTCGGGCACAACCCGCGCCGGACCCTCGACCGCTTACACGCGCTGGCGTTTTGACCCGGCCATCTGCGACCCGGCCAGATACTCCATCAGCCTGCGCGCCGGCGTTGTGACCCGGCCAGATGCCCCGCACGCCGCAGGCCGCGCGCCGGTGTCCGAACACCAGTGAGGGTTCTCGCCCGACGGACCGAACCAGATCCGGACAACGCCGAGACGCCTGACGTGAACGCTCTCCAGCTCGACCCGACTCGCCCGGATTGAATCTTCACCAAATTGATGGTAAAACTGAGTCATGGTCTCGTTGGCCGCGTTTCGCCCCGCCGCTCAGCCGCCCCGCGCCCCGGCGCACCCGGGTGCTGACCGTCCGAGCGCCGACCGCCTGCGGGCGGCTACAGAGCTGCTCACGCGGGGTTTCACCGTGGTCACGACCCATGATGGGCATGGTGTGCCGCTGGGTACGGCCGCCGATTCGGCCGGTGCTGTGTCGTTGACTCCCGCGCTGGTGCTGGCATGCATCGACGAGGAGTCAGCGACACTCGCCGCCGTTCTGCACAACCGCCGGTTCGCGCTCAACGTGCTGCCGGCGTCGATGACCGACGTCGGTGAGCGCTTCTCCGGAATTCCCGACCCGGACGTATGGGATGGCCTGCCGCACCACACGATCGACCGAGTCCCGGTGCTCGACGACGCCGCGGCGACGATCCGCTGCGAGGTCCACGACATCGCCGACGGCGGCACGCTGACCGTCGTGATCGGCCGCGTCGTCGGCGTCAGCTGAAACGACGCCGGCGGCCTGGATCCGCCGTCCGCAGGAGCCGGTTGGAGGGAAATGCTCACCCACGTGGCAAAACCCTCCAACGACGCGCGCCAGCCCGACGCCGAAGCCCCTACCCCGTAGCCGCCAGCCGCCCCGCTTCGGCCGTCGCCTCCCTCAGCCGCGCGGCCAACCCCGACGTCAGCGCCCCCGGGGCCATCCGCCAACGCCAGCTCCCGGCCGCCGACCCCGGCAGGTTCATCCGCGCCTCGGAGCCGAGGCCGAGCACGTCCTGAGCCTGCACGATCGCGGTCCGCGCCGGCGACGAGAACGCCAGCCGGATCAGCCCCCACCAGGGCTCGCCGGCGACCGCGACCCCGTGCCGGGCGAGCTCGGCGTCGACGAACGCCCGCTGCGCCGGTTCCAGTGACTCCAGCCAGCCGCGCGTCGTGTCCTGGTCGTGCGTGGCGGTGTAGACGATTCGATCCGCCGCGTGGTTCTCGAGGCGGTGCGGGCTGGTCGGATCGTCGGGGTCCATCCCGAACTGGATCACGAGCATCCCCGGCATCCCCAGCGACCGGCGCAGCCGCTCGACCGGCTCGGTGATCACGCCGAGGTCCTCGGCCACCAGCGGCAACGACAGCGGCCCTGACCAATCCGGCCCGACAGCGACGCCGTCGGACGGGCCCAGCGAACGCTCGATCGCGCGGAACAGACCGAGCCCCGGACCGCGGTGCCAGCGGCCGTCGACGGCGGTCCGCGCCCCCTCGGGCACCGCCCAGTAGGACACGAGCCCGCGGAAGTGGTCGATGCGCGCCATGTCGAACAGCGACAGCGTCCGCCGGATCCGCTCCACCCACCACTGGTACCGCCGCCTGCGCAGCGCCGGCCAGTCGTACAGCGGGTTGCCCCACAGTTGCCCCACCTTCGAGTAGGCGTCCGGCGGGGCCCCAGCCACAAAACCAACGCTGAACAGCTCGGGCCAGAACTGCTCGTCGGCGCCGCCCGGCGAGACGTAGATCGCAATGTCGCCGAACAGCCGGACGCCGCGCTGCGACGCGTATCCGCGGAGCGCCCCCCACTCGCGTTCGAAACGAACCTGGTCGAGCACCGCCCCGCGCGTCGAATGACGCTCCCAGGACGGCAACCAGAACGCGTGGCGGTCACGAAAGTCCGCCACCTCGGCGGTAGTGACTGGCGCGCGCGGGTCGGCCAGCAGCCCCGGCCAGGCCGCGAACGCCGAGCCGGACTTGTATGGCGACCCATAGCGGTCGGGCGGTCCCAGCGGCAGCACCTGCCACCAACGCTGCCCCGCATCGGCCAGCCAATCGACGAATTGGTAGGCCGCCGGACCGAGCGTCCCGCCGGGCAGAGAGGTGACGTGCAGCTGTACGCCGCTCGATCGCGCGGGCTCGTTCACGGATTGGTGTTTAGCGGGTCGCCGTCCCTGGGATAAGTTGTGGGAGAACGTGACCATTCGCGCCGACGAGACCCACAGCCCGCCGGAACCGGCCACGCCGCACGTGCAGCCTGCGACTGCGCCCCCGCCCGCCCGGATCGTGATCCAGCTGCCGCTCCCCGCGGTCGACGGTGGCGCCTACCCGATCAAGCGCTGCGTCGGCGACACGGTCGAGGTCTCCGCCGACATCTTTCGTGACGGCCACGAGTTGCTGCGCGCGGTCGTGCGTTACACCGCTCCCGACGGCACCACCGGCGAGTCTGAGCTTGAGCGGATCGACGCCCACCTCGGCGGCGTGCGTTGGGCGGGCGCGTTCACCGTCGATCGCACCGGCGTCTGGCAGTACACGATTGAAGCCTGGACCGACCAGTTCGCCACCTGGCGCGACGAGCTCGCCCGCAAGATCGCCGGCGGCCAGCCCGATGTCGGAAGCGAGCTGTCGGAGGGCCTGGTGCTGCTGCAAGCGGCGGCCGCGCACAGCCGCAACGCCGGCGACGCCAAGCTGATCGAGCACGCGATCGCCGAGCTGAGCGATCCAGAGATCCCGCCGACGTCGAAACACGACACGGCGCTCGGCGACGAGTTGGCGGCGGCGGTCGAGCGCGATCCGATCCGCCACGGGGCCGCCCGGCTGCCGCAGCCGCTGACGGCCCAGGTCGACCGGCTGCGGGCGCGGTTCGGCTCCTGGTATGAGCTGTTCCCCCGCTCCTGGGGCGGCCTGAACGGCGTCCAGCGCCAACTGCCGGAGCTGGCCGAGCTCGGGTTCGACGTGATCTACCTGCCGCCGATCCATCCGATCGGTCTGACCAACCGCAAGGGCCGCGACAACGCGCTGACCGCGGCGCCGGGCGATCCCGGCTCGCCGTGGGCGATCGGCGATGCCTCCGGTGGCCACGACGCGATCCACCAGGAGCTCGGGACCGAGGCCGACCTGCGAGCGCTGACCGCGGCCGCCGCCCAGCACGACATCGAGATCGCGCTCGACTTCGCGATCCAGTGCTCGGCCGACCACCCGTGGCTGACCGAGCACCCGCAGTGGTTTCACCGCCGCCCCGACGGGACGCTGAAGTACGCCGAGAATCCACCGAAGCGCTACCAGGACATCTACAACGTCAACTGGGAGTCGCCGGACTGGCGGGCGCTGTGGGACGCGCTCCTCGAAGCGATGCTCCACTGGGTCGACTGCGGCGTCACCGTGTTCCGCGTCGACAACCCCCACACCAAGCCGTTCGCCTTCTGGGCGTGGCTGATCGAGCGGGTGCACGCGGTCAACCCCGACGTGCTGTTCCTCGCCGAGGCGTTCACCAAGCGTTCGGTGATGCGCCACCTGGGCAAGATCGGCTTCAGCCAGTCCTACACGTACTTCACCTGGAAGAACTCCCGCTGGGAGCTCACCGAGTACGTCTCCGAGCTCGCCTACTCGGGCGAGCAGGACTACTTCCGCCCGAACTTCTTTCCGAACACGCCCGACATCCTGCACGAGTACCTCCAGCACGGCGGCGCGCCGGCGTTCGAGGCGAGACTCGTACTGGCGGCGACGCTCAGCCCCAGCTACGGGATCTACTCCGGCTACGAGCAGTACGAGAACATCCCGGTGCGGACCGGCTCCGAGGAGTACCTGCACTCCGAGAAGTACGAGATCAAACAGCGCGCGCTCGACGGGCCGCTGTTGCCGTTGATCGGTCAGATCAACGAGATCCGCCGCGCCCACCCGGCGCTGCAGGAGCTCTCGAACGTGACCTTCCTGGAGACCGGCAACGACGGGCTGATCGCCTACGCCAAGCAAACGGGGCCGGACACCATCATCTGTGTCGTCTCGATCGACCCGCATCAGCCGCAGGAGGGCAGCGTGATGATCCCGGAACTGCTCGGGACGCCGCCGAGCTTCACGGCCCACGATCTGCTCTCCGACGAGAGCTACCAGTGGCGGATCGGGCCGAACTTCGTCCGGCTGGCGCCGCACTGGCGCCAGGCACACATCATCGAGCTGCAGAGGTAGCTGTCAACCAGATGTCGGTCGGACCTTCAACCCTCACCCACCTGCTCGCACGTGAGCAGCCGCGCCACAACTCAAACCAGGCCCACCAGAGCAGTCAATGGTTCGAGGCCGACCCGATGTGGTTCAAGCGGGCGGTCTTCTACGAGATCCACATGCGTGGCTTCTACGACGCCAACGGCGACGGCTCCGGGGATTTCCGCGGGCTGATCGAGAAGCTCGACTACCTGCAGTGGTTGGGGATCGACTGCATCTGGCTGCTGCCGTTCTACGAGTCGCCGCTGCGCGACGGCGGCTATGACATCTCGGACTTCACCAAGGTCCACCCCGATTACGGCACGGTCGACGACGTCCAGGAGCTGATCGACGCCGCCCACGCCCGCCGGATGCGCGTGATCGCCGATCTCGTGATGAACCACACCTCGTCAGAACATGCGTGGTTTCAGGAGTCGCGCTCCAGCCCGGACAACCCCAAGCGTGACTGGTACGTGTGGTCCGATACCGACGACCGCTACCGGGACGCGCGGATCATCTTCACCGACACCGAGACGTCGAACTGGACCTACGACCCGGTCGCGGGCGCCTATTACTGGCACCGGTTCTTCTCCCACCAGCCTGACCTCAACTACGACAACCCCGAGGTCCACGAGGCGATGAGCCAGGTGCTGCGCTTCTGGCTGGACATGGGACTCGACGGTTTCCGGCTGGACGCCGTTCCCTACCTGTACGAGCGTGAGGGCACGATCTGCGAGAACCTGTCCGAGACACACGCGTATCTGAAGAAGGTGCGCACCGAGATCGAGACCGACTATCCCGATCGGGTGCTGCTGGCCGAGGCGAACCAGTGGCCGGCCGACGTCGTCGAGTACTTCGGCGACGGCGACGAGTGCCAGATGTGCTTTCACTTCCCGGTGATGCCGCGGATGTTCATGGCCGTGCGCCGGGAGCAGGCGGTGCCGATCTACGAGATCCTCGAGCGCACCCCGGCGATTCCGGCCAACTGCCAGTGGGGACTGTTCCTGCGCAACCACGACGAGCTGACGCTCGAGATGGTCACCGACGAGGAACGCGACTACATGTACACCGAGTACGCCAAAGACCCGCGGATGAAGATCAACCTCGGGATCCGCCGGCGGCTCGCACCGCTCCTGGACAATGGCCGCGACGAGATCCAGCTGATGATCGCGATCCTGTTCTCACTGCCCGGCTCACCCGTGCTCTACTACGGCGACGAGATCGCGATGGGTGACAACATCTTCCTTGGTGACCGCGACGGCGTCCGCACGCCGATGCAATGGACCGGCGACCGCAACGGGGGCTTCTCCCGGGCTGACTTCGCGCAGCTCTACGCGCCGCCGCTGATGGACCCCGTGTTCGGCTACCAGGCCGTCAACGTCGAGGCACAGCTGCGCACGCCGACGTCGCTGCTGCGCTGGATGCACCGGTTCATCGCGCTGCGCAAGGAGCACCCGGTGTTCGGCTTCGGTACCTATGAGCCGATCGAGACCTCCAACCGGACGATCTTCGCGGTGCTCCGGCGCTTTGAGGAAGATCTGGTGCTCTGCGTCCATAACCTGGCGCGCTCGGCCCAGGCGGTGGAGCTCGACCTCCGCCCCCATCAGGGCCGCTATCCGGTCGAGCTGTTCGGCCGCAGCCGGTTTCCGCGGATCGGCGAGCTGCCCTACCTGCTGACGCTGGCGCCGCGTGGCTTCTACTGGTTTCAGCTGGTGCAGGAAGGCGAGGAGGCATTGTGAGCAACGGAAACGTGGATAGCCCGGGCGCCACGCTGGCGTCGGGGCTGGATCCCGACGCGGTCGCCGAGTGGATGGCGCACCAGCGCTGGTACGCGACCAAATCACGCCAGATCGCGACCCTCGACTTCGCGCAGACGGTCGCGCTGGAGCCGGACTCGCCGGTGGTCGTGGTGCTCGCCCAGACCGGTTTTGCGACCGGCACGCACGAGCTGTACCAGCTGCCGTTGTGCTTCATCGCACCGGACGAACTGGGCGACCGCGAGCCGATCCAACGGACCGCGGAATGGGTCGTGGTCGACGCCGTCGCCGACCCCGAGCTGGGCCGCGAGCTGCTGCGCGCGATCGACGACGGCCGCACGATCGAGACCGACGAGGGCTGGGCGCGGTTCGTGCGGGTGGGATCCGGCGGCCCGCTGCGCCACGACGCCGCGGTCAGACCGATGGGCGTCGAGCAGTCCAACTCGTCGATCGTGTTCGCCGACGAAACCGTGCTGAAGGTGTTCCGCCACCTGGAGCCGGGGATCAACCCGGAGCTCGAGGTCCTGCGCTTCCTGACCGAGCACGGGTTCGAGTCGATCGCGCCCCTGCAGGGCTACTACGAGTACGAGAGCCGAACGCTGACCGCGACGCTCGGCGTCGCGCAGCGGTTCATGGCCGGCGCCGTCGGCGGCTGGGAGCTGGCGCTCGACCGGATCGCCACCGATCCGGCCGCGTTCCTGATCTCGCTCGGCGCGCTGGGCCAGGTGACGGCCGCGCTGCACAACGCCCTGGCCTCAGACAACGAGGATCCCGCGTTCGCGCCCGAGGAGCCCAGCCAGGAGGCGCTGGCGCTGCTGGTGGCGACGCTCGACGAGGACATCGACCGGGTGTTCCTGCGGCTCCCCGACGACGAGCGGGTGGCGCCACTCGTCGGCCGCGGCCAGGACGTCCGTGAGCAGATCTCGCAGCGTGCCCAGCTCGGGATCGGCGGCCGGCTGATCCGCACCCACGGCGATTTTCATCTCGGACAGACCCTCTACGTCAATGGTCCCACCCGCTCGGGCTGGCTGATCATCGACTTCGAGGGCGAGCCGGCCCGGCCGCTGTTCGAGCGACGCCAGAAGAACTCGCCGCTGCGCGACGTCGCCGGGATGCTGCGCTCGTTCGCCTACGCCGCCTCGGCGGCCGCGATCCAGCGCTCGCTGCCCGTCCCGGGCGACTTCGAGGGGCGGGCCCGCGACACGTTCCTGGAGCACTATCTGACCGAGATCGACTCGGCGCTGCTGCCCGCCGGCGAAGCGGCGGTCCGCAACCTGCTGTCCATCTTCGAGCTCGAAAAAGCGGTCTACGAGCTGCAGTACGAGCTCGACAACCGGCCCGATTGGTTGCCGATTCCCGTTGCGGGTATCACCCGACTCTTGGACGAGACCTCATGAGCGCCACGTCGAAGTCCGAACTCGACGCCGTCGCCCGGCGCGAGTCCCACCAGCCACACGCCGTGCTGGGCGCGCATCCGGGCAAGAACGGCTCGGTCATCGTCCGCGTTCTGCGCCCGGCGGCGGAAAAGGTCTCGGTCAAACCCGCCAAGGGCAAGACGGTCGAGCTCAAGCAGGTCCACCCGGCGGGCATCTTCGAGGGCTCGGTCCCAGATCAGACGCTGCCGATGCGCTATCGCGTCAAGGTCGACTACGGCGACGGCGGCAAGTTCACGATCGACGACCCGTACGCGTTCGAGCCGACGCTCGGCGAACTCGATCTGTACCTGATGGGCGAGGGTCGCCACGAGGAGCTCTACAACAAGCTCGGCGCCCATCCGCGCACGCATCAGGGTGTCGCCGGCACGGCCTTCGCGGTCTGGGCGCCGGCCGCCCGAGCGGTCTCGGTCGTCGGGGATTTCAACTCCTGGGACGGCCGGCTGCACGCGATGCGGTCGCTGGGCGCGGGCGGGATCTGGGAGCTGTTCCTGCCCGGCGTCGAGCCCGGCACCCGCTACAAGTACGAGATCCTGTCCGCCGACGGTGAGCTGCTGCTGAAAGCCGATCCGTACGCGCAGGAGACCGAGGTGCCGCCGAAGACCGCGTCGGTCGTGTTCGAGCCGGCGCACACCTGGTCTGACGCCGACGCGGCGTACCTGTCGGCGCGCGCGGAGACGCAGCCGCTGACGGGGCCGATGTCGATCTACGAGGTCCATCTCGGCTCGTGGCGGCTGAACTCGCTGCAGGACAATCGCTCGCTGACCTACGCCGAGCTGGCCGACGAGCTGTCGGCGTACGCGCTTGATCTCGGCTTCACGCACGTCGAGCTGCTGCCGGTGATGGCCCACCCGTTCAGCGGCTCGTGGGGCTACCAGGTGACCGGCTACTTCGCCCCGACACCGCGCTACGGCTCGCCCGACGATCTGCGCGCATTCGTCGACCGGCTGCACGAGCGCGGGGTCGGCGTGATCCTCGACTGGGTCCCCGCCCACTTCCCGCGTGACCAGTTCGCGCTCGCGCGATTCGACGGCTCGGCGCTGTACGAGCACGCCGATCCGCGGCGCGGCGCGCATCCGGACTGGGGCACGCTGGTGTTCAACTTCGGGCGCCACGAGGTCCGCAACTTCCTGATCTCCAACGCCCTGTTCTGGCTGCGTGAGTACCACGTCGACGGGATCCGCGTCGACGCGGTCGCCTCGATGCTGTACCTCGACTACTCCCGCCGTGAGGGCGAGTGGGTTCCGAACGAGTTCGGGGGCCGCGAGGACCTCGAGGCGGTCGCCTTTCTGAAGGAGCTCAACGAGGTGATCTACGCGGACGTGCCGGGCGTGATCTCGGCGGCCGAGGAGTCGACCGCGTGGCCGGGCGTCTCCCGCCCCACCTATCTCGGGGGGCTCGGCTTCGGCTTCAAATGGAACATGGGCTGGATGCACGACACGCTCGCGTACTTCGAACAGGATCCGATCTACCGCCGCTACCACCATCACGAGCTGACCTTCTCGCTGATGTACGCGTTCTCGGAGAACTTCGTGCTGCCGCTGTCCCACGACGAGGTCGTCCACGGCAAGGGATCGCTCTACACGAAGATGTCCGGCGCCGACGCCTGGCAGAAGCTGGCCAATCTCCGCGCCCTGTACGCCTACATGTGGGCGCACCCCGGCAAGAAGCTGCTGTTCATGGGACAGGAGTTCGCCCAGATCGCGGAGTGGAGCCACGAGCGCTCGCTCGACTGGCACCTGCTCGAGCAGGAAGGTCATTCGGGCATGCAGTCGCTGATCCGCGATCTCAACACCGCGTATCGCGCCGAACCCGCGCTGTACGAGCTCGACTCGGACCCGACGGGCTTCTGGTGGCTGGAGCCCAACGACGCTGACAGCAACGTGCTGGCGTTCGCCCGGCGCTCGGCGGATAGCGATCGAGTGCTGGTGTTCGTCGCCAACCTCTCGCCGATCCCGCGCTACGGCTACCGGCTCGGCCTGCCGAAGGCCACACGCTGGCGCGAGCTGGTCAACACCGACTCCTCGTTCTACGGCGGCTCGGACGTCGGCAACCTCGGCGGGGTCGCCCCCGAGCCGATTCCCTGGAACGACCAGCCGGTGTCGGCCGAGCTGACGCTGCCGCCGCTGGCGGCGATCTGGCTCGTCCCCGACGAGTGAGGTCGCGGGAACGTCGATGACCTACTGCCTGGCGATGCGGCTCAGGGAGGGCCTGGTGTTCCTGTCGGACACTCGCACGAGCGCGGGGGTCGACAACATCGGCACCTATCGCAAGCTGCACACGTTCGCGCTCGATCCGCAGCGCACGATCGTGATCCAGTCCGCGGGGAACCTCGCCACCACGCAGGAACTGCTCGACCGCATCAAACGCGACCTGCGCAGTCCCGGCCCCGACGGGAGCCTGGCGACGGCCGACTACCTGTTCGAGGCCGCGCTGTACATCGGGCGCCTCAGCCGCGCGATCGTGAATGAGCACCAAGCTGCACTCGTCGGTGTCGACGCGACGACGACGTTGATCGTCGGCGGCCAGATCGGTGAGGAGCCACCCGAGATCCTGCTCGTCTACCCGCAGGGCAACTACATCCGGGCATCCGACGAGCTGCCGTTCCTGCAGATCGGCGAGGCCAAGTACGGCAAATTCCTGCTCGAGATGGCCGTTCGCTTCCACGTCAGCGCGGAGACGGCGGTCAAGATCGCGCTCGGGTCGATGATGAGCACCGCGCGGGCGAACCTGTCGGTCGGCCCTCCGTACGACCTGGCGGTCTACCGCAACGACGCATTTACCACCGACGAGGTCCGGATCGAAAAGGATTCCCGAGTCCTCGCCGAGCTGGAGGCGACCTGGGAGCGCCGGCTGCGTGAGAGCTTCGCCGAGCTGCCGAGCTTCGATCTCGAGAGCCTGTCCGCCTGAGCCCCTCGGGGCTCGGCATCACCAGCGACCACCAGGTTCGCCCGCTTGCCGAGCCCCATCGGGGTTACGGCCGCTACTTGAAGGGGTTCGTTCCCTTCAACGAGTGCTTGCTCACCGAAAACGCGAACGCGGTCCGGCTGGTGAACGTCTTGCCGGGGGCGACCACGACCGACGGCCAGCCCTTCTGGCCGATGTGGTTCGGCGCGTCCGGGTAGTGCTGGGTCTCCAGCGTGAACCCGGCGCCCTGCCGATACGCCTTGCCGGACGTACCGATCAGATCGCCGACCAGGAAGTTGCCCGAATAGAACTGCACGCCGGGCTGGTCGGTGTAGGCGCGCAGCGTCACCCCGTTACCGGGATCCTGTGCGACCGCGGACAGCCGGTAGGTGCCCTGGCCGCGCAATACCCAGTTGTTGTCGTAGCCGTGCGCGATCTGCAGCTGACGGAGTGATCCGCTGGTGCCGTCGGGCAGGTTCGTGGCATTGATGTTCTGCCCGATCGCGTGCATCTTCTGGAAGTCGTACGGCGTGCCGCCGACCTTGGCGAAGAACGGCTTCTCCGGGATCAGGTTGACGTTGACCGGCTGATACTGCGAGCTGTTGAGCGCGAGCAGCTGGTTGTACACGTCGCCCGACGCCTCACCGCCGAGGTTGAAGTACGTGTGGTTGGTGAGGTTGACGACGGTCGAGTCGCTGCTCGACAGGTTGGTCGCCGAGTAGGCGATCTGCAGCTGGTTGGCAGGCGTCAGCGTGTAGGTGACGGTCGCCTTGACCGCCGCCGGGAACCCGGTGCAGCCCGGGCTGAGCGAGGCCAGGCAGCCTTCACCGGCCGGGAACGTCGCCGTCAGCGCCAGCGATGGGCCGGCCGAGCCCAGCGACGCCGTCGCCGCCCAGACGTCGGTGTTCCAGCCGAGGTAGCCACCGTGCAGGGTGTTCTTGCCGTTGTTCTGGTCAAGCTTGTAGGTCTTGCCGTTGAGGCTGAACCTGCCGTTGGCGATGCGGTTCCCGTAGCGGCCGATGACTGCGCCGAAGTACGTGTCGCCCGATCCGCCCGAAAGCGGCCAGGAGGTCTTGTGCGCTCCCTGGGTGAAATCGGCGACGTAGTCGGCCAGCTTCGGGAAACCGAGCGATACGTCGGTCGCACCGGTCTTGCTGGGCACGATGATCGACTGCACGTCGCCACCGTAGTTGGTGATCTTGACGGTCATCCCGTGACCGCTCTTGAGTGTGTACAGCCGGACGGCGTGGCCGCCGACCGACCCCCACGCCGCCGAGCTGATACCGGCTTTGCCGGCGGCGGCGTGCGCGCGCTGCCCGCCGGGCTTGGCCGCCGCGGCCGCCGAGGCGCCGACCGTCAACAGGGCGATCGATCCGACCGCGAGCCCACAAGCCCACGATCGCGTGATCGCGCGAGACGTCCGATACATGGTTCCTCTCCTTTGCTCCAAATCGAGCCAGGCGAGGCATCGGTGGCGCGACGCATCGCCGGGGCCCCACCGGGGCCCGCAGGCTCGTTCCGATCCCGTGTTAGCGTTCACATCGTCGCGACATCGCCGACCCTACCGGCCCGCTCGCCAGAGTCAAGGCGCCGGTCAGGCCCCATACGCTGAGCAGGCGGATCACGTACAGCGGGTGGGTCTCCGCGGGCCGCCCCGCCTTGTATGTGAGCGCGACCATGACCGCCGCGCTCGCGGCGTCGGCGGTGTTCGATCTCAACGGCAGCCGCCACGATCCTTGGCGAGGCATCCGCCGGGCTCGGCTCCCCTGCTTGAATGGGCCATCGTTGTCATCGGTCGCGCAATATCCCTGGGAGCGCCCGCTTGGCGCCCACGTATTGGTCGACGGCCGCGCCGAGTTCCGGGTCTGGGCCCCGAACGCCTCGACCGTGTCGCTGACGGTCGGTGACCGCAGCCACGCGCTCGCCGACGCCGGCTACGGGGTCTATGAGACCGAGATTCCCGCAGCCGCGGGCGAGGACTACGCGTTCGTGCTCGACGGCACCGAGCTGCCGGACCCGAGCAGCCGCTGGCAGCCGTACGGGCTCCGTGGTCGCTCCCGACTGTTCGACGCCCGCGATCTGCCGGGTGCGCAGGACCGCTTCGCCGTCCCCACGCCCGACCAACTGCTGATCTACGAGCTGCACGTCGGCACGTTCAGCGAGGCGGGGACGTTCACGGGTGCGATCGAGCATCTCGATGCCCTCGCACAGCTCGGCGTGACCGCGATCGAGCTGATGCCGGTGGCGGAGTTCCCCGGCGCCCGCGGTTGGGGCTACGACGGCGTCTACCTGAGCGCGGCCCAGTCGTCCTACGGCGGTCCGCTGGAGCTTGCCGCGTTGATTGCGGCCGCCCACGCGCGCGGCCTGGCGGTGATCCTCGACGTCGTCTACAACCACGTGGGCGCGTCCGGCGCCCAGGCGCTGGAGGCGTTCGGGCCGTACTTCACCACCAAGTACGAGACCCCGTGGGGCAAGGCGATCAACTACGACGACGAGTGGTCAGACCCGGTTCGCGAGTGGGTCTGTCAGTCGGCCGAATACTGGGTCGGCGAGATCGGCTTCGACGGGCTGCGCCTGGACGCGATCCACGCGATCTTCGACTCCAGCGCCGAGCAGATCGTCGCCGCGGTCGCCCGGCGTGTGCACGCACTGAAGCCGGGGGCGTACGTGATCGCCGAGTCGGGCATGAACGACCCGCGCGTGATGCGTCCGGTCGCCTACGGCGGCTACGACTGCGACGCTGCCTGGGCCGACGACTTCCACCACGCGCTGCGGACGCTGATCACCGACGAGCACGACGGCTATTACGCCGACTTCGGCAAGGTGGCCGACCTCGCCAAGGCGATGCATCGCCCCCACGTCGACGACGGCGGCTTCTCCCCGTTTCGTCGCCGGCGCTTCGGCGCGCCCGCCGATGACGTGCCGGTGCAGCGATTCGTCGTCTTCTCTCAGGATCACGACCAGGTCGGCAACCGCGCGTTCGGGGATCGGATGCCCGCCCCGGCGCGGCCGCTGGCCGCATTCTGCACGCTGCTGTCGCCGTTCACGCCGATGCTGTTCATGGGCGAGGAATATGGCGAGCCGGCGCCGTTTCAGTTCTTCACGAACCACATCGACGCCGACATCGCCGAAGCGACCCGGAACGGCCGGCGTCAGGAGTTCGCGCGGTTTGCGGCGTTCGGCGATGCCAACGAGATCCCGGATCCCGAGGACCCGACCACGTTCGAGCACTCCAAGCTCACCCGGCAGGTCGACCCGGCGACGCTGGCGCTGTACGCGGAGCTGATCCGGGCGCGGCGCACGCTCGGAGCCGGTGAGGCCGACGAGATCCGCTTCGACGAGGTCGATCGCTGGCTGCTCGTTCGCCGCGGGCCGGTCGAGATCGTCTGCAACTTCGACCGCGAACGGACGGTCGAGGTCCCGGTGACGGGCACCGCGATCGAGCTGGCCACGGAGGCCGAAGCGCAGATCGCCGGTGGATCGATAAGACTTCCGCCGATGTCAGGCGCCTTGATCGGATGAGCGAAGTCTGGCCGGGCCGGCCGTTCCCGTTGGGCGCGACCTACGACGGGCGCGGCACGAACTTCTCGCTGTTCTCCGAGAACGCCCAGGGCGTCGAACTGTGCCTGTTCTCCGACGACCTCGACGACCCGGCCGAGCGGCGGATCGAGCTGACCGAGCGCCGCGCCCACAACTGGCACTGCTACGTGCCCGACGTCGGTCCCGGCCAGCGCTACGGCTACCGCGTCCATGGGCCCTACGCGCCCGACCGCGGCCATCGCTTCAACCCGGCCAAGCTGCTGATCGACCCCTACGCGAAGGCGATCGAGGGAACCGTCGACTGGTCGGTCGACGCCGACGTGCTCCCGTACGTGCCCAACGGTGATCCCGACGACGACTCCGAGCCCGACGACGACGACGACGCACGCGCCGTTCCCAAGTCGATCGTGATCGACGAGTGGTTTGACTGGGAGGGCGACCGGCGCCCGGAGACCCCGTTCGCGGACACGATCATCTACGAGACGCACGTCAAGGGGTTCACGATGCGCCACCCCGAGGTCCGCGAGGACCTGCGCGGCACGTACGCCGGGCTGGCGTCCGAGCCGGCGCTCGCCTACCTCCAGGATCTCGGGATCACCGCGGTCGAGCTGTTGCCGATCCACCACATCAGCGACGAGTCGTTCCTGCACGAGCGGGGGCTGCGCAACTACTGGGGCTACGCGACGATCGGCTACCTGGCGCCGTACTCGGAGTACGCCGCCACCGGCCGCCGCGGCGAGCAGGTACGCGAGTTCAAGGGAATGGTCAAGGCGCTGCACCAGGCCGGGATCGAGGTGATCCTCGACGTCGTCTACAACCACACCGCCGAGGGCAACCACCTCGGGCCGATGCTGTCGTTCAAGGGCGTCGACAACGCCTCGTATTACCGCCTGGAGCCCGACGACCCCCGGCGGTACATGGATTTCACCGGTACCGGCAACTCGCTGAACCCGGTCCACCCGGCGGTTCTGCGGATGATCATGGACTCGCTGCGTTACTGGGTGATCGACTGTCACGTCGACGGCTTTCGATTCGACCTGGCATCGGCGCTGGCCCGTGAGTTCTACGACGTCGACCGGCTGTCGGCGTTCTTCGACACGATCCATCAGGACCCGGTGCTGTCCCAGGTCAAGCTGATCGCCGAGCCGTGGGACGTCGGCCCCGGCGGCTACCAGGTCGGCAACTTCCCGGTCCTGTGGTCGGAGTGGAACGGCGTCTACCGCGACACGATGCGTGATTTCTGGCGCGCCTCGGCGTCGGTCGGCCAGTTCGCCGAGCGGCTGGCGGGCTCCAGCGATCTGTACGAGTCCGATGGTCGTGACCCGTTCGCGTCGATCAACTTCATCACCGCCCACGACGGGTTCACGATGCGCGACCTCGTCTCCTACGAGTCCAAGCACAACGAGGACAACCTCGAGGACAACCAGGACGGCACCGACGACAACCGCTCCTGGAACTGCGGCGTCGAGGGCGAAACGTCTGATCCGGAGATCCTCGAGCTGCGTCACCGCCAGCACTGCAACTTTCTCACCACGTTGTTCGTCTCGCAGGGGACGCCGATGCTGCTCGGCGGCGACGAGCGCGGCCGTTCGCAGTGCGGCAACAACAACGCCTGGTGCCAGGACTCAGAGCTGAGCTGGTACCTGTGGTCAGACAACGAGGAGTCGTCGGCGCTGCATCGGTTCACCCAGCGGCTGCTGCGGCTGCGCTCAGAGCACGTCACCTTCCGCCGGGCCACGTTCCTGCGGGGCCAGGAGCTACCCAACGATGGGCCGCTGCCCGACGTCTGGTGGTTTCGCCCCGACGGCCGCAAGATGACCGGCCGTGACTGGGAGCACGGTGAGGCGGTGCTCGGCATGTTCCTGAACGGGGACGCGATCCCAACCCCGGGCAGCCACGGCGAACGGATCACCGATGATTCGTTCGTGCTGCTGTTCAACGCCCACGACGAAGATCGGGAGTTCGTGCTGCCACGCAAACAGATGGGCTCGCGCTGGGAGCTCGAGCTGTGCACCGAGGACACCGAAGCGTCGCCCGGCTCGCGCAGCTACGGCGCCCGTGACTCGATCCTGATCCCCCGCCACTCGATCACGATCCTCAAACGTGTCTGATCCCGTGCGAGCGCTCCGCGCCACCTACCGTCTGCAGCTGACCCCGGAGTTCGGATTCGCTGAAGCCGAGCGACGGATCCCGTATCTCCGTGACCTTGGCATCTCGCATCTGTACCTGTCGCCGTCGCTGCAGGCGCGTACGGGCTCCCAGCACGGCTACGACGTCGTCGACCCGACCGTGCTGTCGGCCGATCTCGGCGGCCGGCCGGCGTTCACCTCGCTGGTCGCCGCGGCCCACGGTGCCGGGCTCGGGATCGTGCTCGACATCGTCCCCAATCACATGGCGACCGATGACGCCAACCGCTTCTGGACCGATCCGGAGCTGCGCGCGCGGTTCTTCGACGTCGACCCCGAGACCGGGCTCCACCGGCGCTTCTTCGACATCGACGACCTCGCCGGCGTCCGCCAGGAGGACCTGTCGGTGTTCGAGGAGACCCACGCGCTGGTCCTGTCGCTGGTCCGCGAGGGCCTCGTCGACGCGTTGCGGGTCGACCATCCGGACGGCATGCGCGACCCGGCCGGCTACTTCACGCGGTTGCGCGACGGCGGTGCCGACACCGTCTGGATCGAGAAGATCCTCGAATCGTCCGAGCATCTGCGCGACTGGCCGGTCACCGGAACCGTCGGATACGAGTTCCTCAACGACGCCTGCGCGGTGTTCGTCGACCCGGCCGCGGAAGCACCGCTGATGGAGCTGTGGGCGTCGGTCACCGGGGACCCGCGGTCGTTCGACGAGGTGGCGCTGCAGGCCAAGCGTGAGCAGGCCGCCGGTCCGTTCGCGCCGGAGCTCGAGCGTCTGCAGCGGACCCTGGCCGACGGCGCCGACTCTCGCACTACTTCGATCGAATTACTGCAAGAAGCGGTCGCCAAACTGCCGGTCTACCGGACCTACGTCGATCCCGAGACCGGCCTGGTCGCCGAGGCTGACCGTGAGGCGATCGCGGCCGCCGAGATCGACTCGGATCTGGCGGCGCGGCTGCTGCTCGAGGCGCCGGCACCGCCTGAATTCGTGCAGCGCTATCAGCAGACGACCCCGCCGATCGTCGCCAAGGGGATCGAGGACACGGCGTTCTACCGCTTCGCGCCGCTGCTGGCGCTCAACGACGTCGGCGGCTCACCCGATCGGTTCGGCATCGCGGTGGCGGAGTTCCACGCCGCCAACTCAGAGCGGGCGCGGCGCTTTCCCCAGGCGATGCTGACGACGATGACCCATGACACCAAGCGCTCGGCGGACGCCCGGGCGCGGATCGCGGCGCTGTCCTGGATCCCTGAGGAATGGGAGCGTCACGTTCGCACGTGGCTTGCGTCGACCGAGTCGCTGCGGTCGGTGGCCGGCGCGCCCGACGACCTCGAGCGCTACTTCCTGCTGCAGACGCTCGCCGGCGTCTGGCCGATCGAACGTGAGCGCGTGCATGAGTACATGGAAAAGGCGCTGCGCGAGGCCAAGCGCAACACGAATTGGGTCGACGTCGACCGCGTCTGGGAGGCCGGCGTGCACACGTTCATCGACGGGCTCTACGACGATTTCGAGTTCCGCTCGGACTTCGAGCCGTTCGTCGAACGGCTGACGTTCCTCGGCGAGCGGATCTCGCTCGGGATGCTGACGCTGAAGCTGACCTCCCCGGGCGTGCCCGACATCTATCAGGGCGACGAACTACCGACGTTCTCGTTGGTCGACCCCGACAACCGCCGGCCGGTCGACTGGGAGTGGCGTGAGGCGATGGCCGGCCGACTCGCCGGCGGCGCCTCACCCGACACCGAGCCCGAGCTGCGCAAGCTGGCGCTGACGCGAGCGCTGCTGGGTCTGCGGATCCGTCGGGCGGCCGCGTTCGGCCCGGACGGCACCTACGAGCCGCTGGACGTCGGCGACGACGCGCTCGCGTTCACGCGCGGCGGCGAGGTGCTCGTCTGCGTCGGGGTCCGCCGCGACGCCGCCGCCGGCATGCTGCCGCCGCTGCCCGGCGTCTGGCGTGACCTGCTCGGCGGTGCTCGTCGCTCGCTCGACGCAGGACTGGCGCTCGTCCGGGTGCTCGACGCCTACGGCGTCGCCGTGCTCGAGCGCGTCGAGGACTGATCCGGCGCGCGCATTGAGCTAGGGTCACGCCCGCCACCATGCGCGTGCTGATGTTCTCCTGGGAGTACCCGCCGATCATCGAGGGCGGGCTCGCCCGACACGTGCGCAAGTTGTCCGAGCAGTTGGTCGAGCCTCGGCGTCGAGTTGCACGTCGTCACGCGCGGCGGCGGGGCGCTGGACCCGACCGAGGAGCGCCACGGCGTGATGGTGCATCGCGTCACCGAGCCGCCGTTCCCCCGTGACGACATCAACGCGTTCGTCCGGTGGGTGGCGGCGATGAACCGCGATCTCGGTCGGCTGGGCGAGCAGCTGCGCCAGACGCACGAGTTCGATCTGGTCCATTCCCACGACTGGCTCGTCGCCAAGGCCGCTGCCCGGGTTGCGCACGCGGCCGGCCGCCCGTGGCTGGTGACGATCCACGCCACCGAATACGGCCGCCATCAGGGCTGGGTGCAGAAATACCCACAGTCCTACATCCACGCCGCCGAGCGCGACATGGCGCGCGCCGCCGACCACGTCATCACCTGCTCGCGCTACATGCGCAGCCACGTCGCGACCGTGTTCGGCGTGCCCCGCACGCGGATCACCGCGATGCAGAACGGCATCGACGTCGACGACCTGGAGCCGGTCGCCGATGATCTGCCGGCGCTGCGCGCGCGCTACGCGGAACCCGACGAGCAACTCGTGCTGCTGGTCGGCCGGCTCGTCTACGAGAAGGGCTTTCACCTGGCGCTCGACGCGCTCGCGCCGGTGATCAAGCAGCGCGGCAACGTCCGCTTCGTCGTCGCCGGGACCGGCACCGCCGAAGCCGAGCTGCGCACGCAGGCGCGGCGCCTGGGCCTGCAGCGCGCAGGCGCCTTCCTGGGGTGGGTCGGCGACGACATGCTGCACTCCCTCTACCGGGTCTCCGACCTCTGCATCGTGCCATCGATCTATGAGCCGTTCGGGATCGTCGCGCTGGAGGCGATGGCGTCCGGCTGCCTGTGCGTCGTCGCCGACACCGGCGGTCTGCGCGAGGTCGTCCCCGGCGACGGCACGGTGGGCTTGCGGTTCCCGTCGCGGGACACGGCGGCGCTGCGGGAGATCGTCGAGCGGGTCCTGGCCGACGACGCGCTCCGCGCCCAGCTCGTCGCCGAGGCGCGTGAGCACGTGCTGCGCTTTGACTGGGCGCAGGTCGCCTCCGAGACGCTGGCACTGTACGGCCGGACCGTCGCCGCCGGCGACGGCGGACAGCTGGCCCAGCCCTCGTAGACGCGGTCTGTGCGCTGGAGCACCGGCGCGTTACTTCCGCGTTACAGAATTTTTGGCCACTGGGCACCGGGCCGACCGGCAAAACCTGGCCCTCTGTCCATTCAGCGACCCCCGCTGCCGTCGCAGACTCGGCTGTCCACCCGGCTCACCGACTTCAGGAGAGATGCATGGCAACCGAAACGAAGCTGACCGATCTGGAGATCGCATCGATGATGGAGATCGCCCACCCGACGAAGGCGCCGGGCGAGTCGATCTACGGGTCCACCAAGGTGTTCCCCGACTACCAGGCCGAGCCCGGCGAGAGCTATCTGGGGATGGTGCACGGCATCGCGCACGAGTCGTCGGTGAGCTTTGTCGCCGTGCTGCTGGGGATCAGGGCATTGCGCAAGGGCTTTGACTCGGCGCTGTACTTCTTCGGGATCGGTGCCCTGAACTGCCTGGCGACGCGCGGCTTTCCGACGATCGGCAACGAGCTGTTCCCGGGGATGCGCAACGAGAACAGCCAGCTGGAGAAATTCATCGCCGAGGGCGGCAAGGTGTATGCCTGCCGCCTCGGGCTGTCGCTGCACGGCGCCCGCGAAGAGGACCTGATGGAGGGCGTGATTCCCTGCCATCCGCTCGACATGCAGGACGCGATGATCGAATACTCCCGCAAGGGCGCGATCATCAACACCACCTGGATGTTCTAGGCGGGCATGGATCTCGACCTGCGCAGCGAGCTGGCGGTGCGGGGCCTGCGCGCCGCGCCGCCGGTCACGCGCCGAGCCGGTGCCGGACCCAGCGACGACGGGCATTGGCGGCTGCGGGACGCCGACGGCGCCAGCCCGGCGACGTTTCCGATCGCCGCCGATTCGCCGTTCGAGGTCGACGCTCTCGGCCGGCTGATCCGCGACGGCGCGGTCGTGCAGGACGCGGGCATCGAGCCGGTTGCCCGCCCGCGCTTCTACGAGCTGCGGACCGCCGACGGCATCCCGTACGAGCGTCTCGCTCGCCTGCACGGAACCGACGTGCTGGCCACGACCGTGGTTCAGACCTGCATTCGCTACACGCAGGAGGCGACGCGCTGCCGGTTCTGCACGATCGAGGAGTCGCTGAAGGCCGGCGCCACCCCGCAGGTCAAGCTGCCCGAGCAGCTGGCGGAGGTCGCGTCGGCTGCCTGGCGGCTGGACGGGATCTCGCAGATGGTGATGACGACCGGCACCTCGAACGGGCCTGACCGCGGCGCCCGGCACCTCTGCCGGTGCCTGACCGCGATCAAGCAGGCGGTGCCGCTACTGCCGATCCAGGTGCAGATCGAGCCGCCGCTGGCATTGCACTGGATCGACCGGCTCAAGCAGTCCGGGGCGGACGCGATCGGGATCCACATCGAGTCGCTCGATGAGTCGGTTCGCCGCCGTTGGACGCCCGGGAAGGCGACGGTTTCGACCGAGCGCTACGAACAGGCCTGGCGGCACGCCGTCGACGTGTTCGGCGCCAACCGGGTGTCGACGTACCTGCTGGTCGGCCTCGGCGAGGATCCGGACGAACTGGTGGCCGGCGCCGAGCGGCTGATCGCGATGGGCGTGTACCCGTTCGTCGTGCCCTACCGCCCGCTGATCGGCTCGCTGGCGTTCCTGGACGGTGTACCCGGGCCGGCGCCCGCGTTGCTGGCGGACGTCACCGCGCGGGTGGCGGCCGCGTTGGCCCGCGCGGGCATGCGCGGCGCCGACCAGGGCGCCGGTTGCGCGGCCTGCGGAGCCTGCTCGGCGCTGCCGCGGACGGGCCGATGACGCGACGGATCCCGGTCGCAGGAGCGGAGTGGAGCATGGGTGGCGCGTCCCCGACCGACATCGGCGCCCCGCCCCTGGCCGACATTGCCGCGCCGCCGGCGATCGACATCGTCGCGACGCTCGGCGGACCGACGCCGCGTCAGCCGGTGCCCTCACAGCCGTGGCTGATCGTCGAGGTGTCCGACCGGCCCGCGATGCTGCGCGCCTATCACGCGCTGCGCCGACGCGAGTTCGTCGAGCTGCAGGGACTGTTCGCCCGTGACGACTCCGACGTTTGGGACGCCGATCCGCACATCCGCGTCCTGGCGGCAGTGGCGAACGACGGGCGATTGCTGGGCGGCGTGCGGATCCATCCCGCGCGCGACGGATCGGAGCGGATCGGCTGGTGGCAGGGCAGCCGCCTCGTCGTCGACGCCGGGGCGCACGGCGACCAGACGTGGTCACGGGGGCGGATCGGAGCCGCGCTGGTGCGCGCCGCCTGTGCCCACGCGCTCGACGCCGGCGCACTGCGGTTCGACGCCCAGGTGCAGGAGCGCCAGGTCGATTTCTTCATCCGTCTCGGCTGGGAGCCGGTCCGGCCGATCGAGGTGGCCGGCGCGCCGCATCGGCTGATGCGCTGGCCGATCACGCGGTTCGCGGAGCTGGCCGACGCGACCAAGCAGCCGCTGGCCGCGCTCGTCGGGTCTCTGCTGCCAGACGACCGGTGGCGCGGCGACGACGGTGTTCCGCTTGCCGGAGGTGCGGGCGTCGTCACCTGCCTGGATGCGATCACGCCCTCGATGGTGCAGCGAGACCCGCGAGTGGGCCGGCTGGTGCGGGATGCTCGTCACCGCTCACGATCTGGCGGCGATGGGCGCGGCGCCGACCGGCGCGCTCGACGCGCTGGCCGCGCCCGACGCCGCCCACGCGAGCCGTGTGATCGACGGGATCCGGGCCGGGGCAGACGCGCTGGCGCTGCCGGTGCTCGGCGGCCACACGCAGCTCGGCGTTCCGGCGGCGCTGTCGGTGACCGGGCTCGGCCATGCCCGTGACCCGGTCCCAGCCTCGGGAGGGCGGGTCGGCGACGCCGTCACGCTGACCGCCGACGTCGCCGGCGACTGGCGGCCGGGCTATCTGGGCCGGCAATGGGACTCGAGCTCGTGGCGCACGCGCGAGGAGCTCGCCCAGATGCTGTCGACGGTCGCCCGGGGCCGGCCACACGCCGCCAAGGACGTGTCGATGGCGGGCGTCGTCGGGACGCTGGGGATGCTGGCCGAGGCGTCGGGCTGCGGCGCCGAGCTCGATGTCGGATCGGTCCCGCGACCGTCGCGGGCGGCGCTGGGCGACTGGTTGACGTGCTTCCCGGGGATGGCGATGCTGACCTGCGACGCGCCGGGGCGGCGCCTGCCCGATCCGGGCGCCGCCGTCTCGGCGACCTGTGGCCGCCTCACCGGCGCGCCCGGGCGTGCGGTTGCGGTGGCCCGACGGTGAGCTGACCGAGGCGTTGGCGGGCGCGGTCTCGGGGCTCGGCGCCGCGGCCGGGGGTGAGCGCGGCGCCATCAGCGAACGATGAGCCGACCACGAGTCGGAGATGAGCAGATGAGTGAGATCACGATTGCGGCGGCCGCGGCCCCATTCGGCCGCGACATGGATCGTTGCCTGGCGACGATCGCCGACTGCATCGCGCAGGCGCGTGGCGCCGGGGCCGACGTGCTGGTGCTGCCCGAAGCGGCGCTCGGCGGGTACGTCGAGACCCTGCACGGCGACGCCGAGCCGCCGCCGACGCTGACGGTCGACGGCCCCGAGCTCGGCCGCGTGATCGAGCTCGCCGGCGAGATGGTCGTCTGCGTCGGGTTCTGCCTGGAAGGTGAGGACGACGTCCGCTACAACGCTGCCGCGTGCGTCTGCGGTGACGGGCTGCTCGGCTTGCACCGCAAGACCCATCTGCCGCTTGACGAGGACCGGTTCACGACCGTCGGCGATCAGCTGGCCGCGTTCGACACGCCGGTCGGCCGGCTCGGGATGCTGATCTGTTACGACAAGGCGTTCCCGGAGGCCGCGCGGACACTGGCGCTCGACGGCGCCCAGCTGCTGTGCACGCTGTCGGCGTGGCCGTGCAGCGCCACCAACCCGGCGCCGGTGCTGACCGACGACCGTCAGTGGCGCCGGGCGGAGCTGTGGGATCGCGCCCGGGCAGCCGAGAACTCGTTCGTCGTCGCGTCGGCCAACCAGACCGGATCGTTCGGCCGGCTGCAGTTCCTGGGCGGCGCGCGGATCGTCGGCCCGGGCGGGGACGTGATCGCCGAGAACGATCCGCCGACCGAGCCCGGCATGGCGATCGCGACCCTGGACCTGGAGGCGACCCTGGAGCGCGCGCGGCGCGCTCTGTCCCCGATCCGGGACCTGCGACCAGAGCTCTACAGCGTCGCCGAACCCGTCCCCCACGTCTGAGATGCCCGAGGTCGAGCTGGCCATCCGCTGGGCCGACGGCCACGTCCAGGCCGGCACCTCCCCCTCGACCGCGATCGAGCGGTGGCTCGTGCAGAGCGCCGTCTACCCGCGTGACGAGCTCGCCCACCGCGTCCGCCACGGGCTCGCCGAGGCGTCCGAGCGCGTGCGCCAGGTGTACGGGTACGCGTGCACGTCCGCCGCGCAGCTGACCGAGGAGCTGCTGCACGGCGCGGCGGTCCACGGCGTCGGACCTGACGCGCCGGTGACCGTCGAGCGGCTGCGGCGGGTGGCGCCGCCGGCGAGCTCACCGGCACCGGCCTCGTTGCCGGAGCGCGTCGAGGTGGTGGTGATCGGTGGCGGCCAGGCCGGGCTGACCGCCAGCTGGTACCTGCGCCGGCAGGGGATCGAGCACGTCGTCCTCGAGCGCGATCGGATCGCCGCCTCGTGGCGGCGCGAGCGCTGGGACTCGTTCTGCCTGGTCACGCCGAACTTCCAGTGCCGGCTGCCCGACCACCCGTACGCCGGACCCGAACCCGAGGGGTTCATCGTCCGCGACGAGATCGTCGACTACGTCGAGTCGTTCGCCGCCTCGTTCTCGCCGCCGGTGCTCGAGGGCGTCGAGGTCCTGGCAGGTCAGCCGCGACGGTGCCGCGGGCTTCCTCGTGCAGACCTCGTCCGGTGCCTTGCACGCCGACCGAGTGGTGCTGGCGATCGGCGGCTACCACCGGCCCCGGCTCCCGGCCGCGGCCGCCGCGCTGCCGTCCGCAATCACCCAGCTGCACTCATCGAGCTATCGCAATCCGTCGTCGCTGCCCGATGGGGCCGTGCTCGTCGTCGGCTCCGGGCAGTCGGGGGCGCAGATCGCCGAGGACCTGCTGCTCGGCGGGCGTGACGTCCACCTGTCGGTCGGATCGGCCCCTCGCGTGGCGCGGCGCTATCGCGGGCGTGACTGCGTCTCGTGGCTGGAGGACATCGGCCACTACGACATGCCGATCGACGATCACCCGCAGGGGGTCGGCGCCCGCCGGGAGCCCAACCACTACGTAACCGGGACGCGACGGCGGACGTGACATCGACCTGCGGGCGCACGCGCTGGCTGGGATGCAGCTGCACGGCCGTCTCGGCGACGCGCGCGACGGAGTGCTCACGTTCTCCGGTGACCTGCCGTCCAACCTCGATGCCGCCGACGCGACCGCCGAGCGGATCAAGGACACGATCGATCGGTTCATCGAGGAGCACGGCATCGACGCGCCGGCCGAGGCGCGCTACACGGCGGTCTGGGAGCCGACGGGCGACGGCTCCGAGCCGCTGGACCTCGTGGCCGAGGGCGTGCGCTCGATCGTCTGGGCGACCGGGTTTCGCAGCGATTGGTCGTGGATCTCGATCCCCGAGCTGGTCGGCGACGACGGGTACCCACGGCACACGCGCGGGGTCTGCGACGCCGACGGCATCTACGTGCTCGGGCTCCCGTGGCTCTGGACCTGGGGATCGGGCCGGTTCGCCGGGATCGCACGCGATGCCGAATACGTGGTCTCAGCGATCGCCGAGCAGGCCCGCGTCCCGGCGACCGCCGAGCGCGCATCCGGCTGACCCGGATCGCGGCTGCGCGATACGGTTCCCAGGTCATGGCGTATTCGGTGGTCAACGTCGACGAGGTCGAGGGCACCGGGCCGGGCGGCGCCGTCCATTTCGTGCGACGTGAACTGGGCGTCGAGGCGTTTGGCATCAACTGGTTCGAGCTGCCGCCGGACGCTGATGGGTTTGAGCACGACGAGCAGGACTCCGGGCAGGAGGAGGTCGTGGTCGTGATCGGCGGCTCCGGCCGATGGCGGATCGGCGAAGCCGACGTGCCGGTCACCCTCGGGAGCTTCATCCGAATCGATCCCGCCGAGACGCGGCAGCCACACGCCGGTCCGGACGGACTGACGTTCATCGCGGTCGGCTGCCGGCCCGGCTCCTACGAGCCCCGTGGCCCGTTCTAGCGCGGGGCCGCTCGTCGCTCGACGAAGGTCACGAAGCCGTCGCTGTCGAGCTCCGCGCTGCGGGCCAGCCCGACCGCCCGTGCGAGCTGCATCGCCGGCTCGTTGCCGGGACGGGTCCTGACGACGAACGGGCGCTCGGGCAGATGTGCGCGGGCCGCCGCCAGCGCCGCCCGGACCGCCTCGGACGCGATCCCCCTCCCCCAGGTCTCCGGCGCGAACCGGTAGTACACGTTCCAGTATTCGCTGCCCTGGAGCGTGGCCGGCCGGACCCCGGTGATGCCCACCAGGCGGCCCTCACACTCGACCAGCCAATGGCCGATCCCGTCACGATCCCAGGCGGCGATCGATTCGCGGAACGCGGCCCGGCTCTGCTGCACGGTCGGCGTGCCCGAGGGACTGTGCCGGTTGACCCGGGGGTCGGTCGACAGCGCCACCACGCGTGTCATGTCTGCGAGCGTCGGCGCGCGCAGGCGCAGCCGCTCGGTCCGAAGCTCGGCCGGACCCGGCACCGTCGCTCTAGTCCGCCGGCGGCGCGTCCGCGCCCGCGTTCCGCGGGTCCGCGTCTGGCGCGTCGTCGGTCGGCAGGCGAGCCGCGCGCCAGACGGCGGACTGCTGATCGATGTTGAGCGTCTGCAACAGCGGCCCGACGCACTCGCGAACCTCACTGGCGGCGGCGTCGAGGCGCTGATCGACGTCGTCAGGATGTTCACCCGCCCGGGTGACGACCATCGCGCGGGCGAGCTCCGCCGCCAGACGCTGGCTCGTCTCCAGGAACAACCGGGTCCGTGGCTCGTCCATCAGCACCGGGGCGCCGGTCAGCATCATCGTCATGTAGGTCCGCAGTTCGTCCTCGGCGGCATCACGATCGCCGCTGCCGTCGAAGACTCTGGTCACGGCCTGGTGGGCGCGGAGCCCCTGGGCGGCGATCATCGCCCCCTGGGCCGCCATCACCTGCGCTCGATCGCGCAGGCGGCGGCGATCGGAGATCCGGTCGACCACCAGCGCCGCCACCGCCAGGCCGAGCAGCGTCGAGACCGCATCGGTCGTGAACGAGTGGTGGTCAAACCAACTGTTGAACCCGTCGTCGACGAGATCGAGCGCGATCAGGACCAGCACGACGACCATCACGGCCGCCGCGATCCACTCCTGCGGTGGGTGACGTTGCCTCACGCCGGCCGCGTGCCGTCAGCCGGCGTTGCGGATCCGGAGCCTGACCTGGACGCGGGTCGGACGCGTGGGCACCGCCAGCGACAGGAAGTCCCGCACCGGCCCGTGCTGGGCGCAGAACGGACACGTCAGCGCCTCGGTCACCGCCACCTCATCGGGTCCAATCGCGACCGGCGCGTCGCACCGCGGGCAGGCGATCGTGCCGCTGGCGATCACGCCGTTGCGGTCGGCACGCCGCTTGCGCTGCTCGACGTGCTCGGCGCGCCCGCTCGATTCCGAGGATCCCCCGCCCGTCCAGTCGCCGCCGCTCAGGAAGCTCACGTCGCCCAGTCTAGGCGCGCCCGGCGACCGGGCAGCGACCGTCGACGAAGTGGCCGGTCCAGGCAGCGGATCCGCACCTGGGTACCAAACGGGACGTGGTGTCCCGTTTGGTACCCAGCAAGTGACCGGGCCGGTGCGCCGCGGTCACCGGGTGGGTGCGCGGCGGTCACCGGTCGGGTGCGCGGCCGTCACCGGGCGGGTGCGCGGCGGTCACCGGTCGGCCAAGCGGCCGACTACGCCGGCTGCGCGACGCGGTCAACCTCGACCGACTCGTCCGCCAGCTGCCCGTCGGCCTCCTCTTCGGTGATCAACGCGTCGGCCTCCCCGGCCTTGGGCGAGCGCACCAGCAGGATCGCGAGCCCGAGTCCGACCGTGACCGCGATCGCTCCGATCTCGAACGCCAGCTTGTAGCCGCTGGTCAACGAAGCGGCCGCCGACATGCCGCCGGCCTGCAGGCTGCTGGTGTGGCTGGTCGCGAGACTGGCGAGCACCGACAGGCCGAGCGCGCCGCCGACCTGCTGGGTCGTGTTCACCAGGCCCGACACGAGCCCGGAGTCCTCGGGCGTCGCCGATGACATCGCCAGCGTGATCAGCGCCGGGAACGTGATCCCGGCCCCGATCCCGAGCGGCAACAGCGCCGGGAACAGGTCAGACCAATAGCTCGAGTGGTCGGTCACGCCGCTGAACAGGAACAGGCCGAGAGCGACCAGGGCGAGCCCCGGCAGCAGCGTCAGCCGTGCGCCGAACCGCTCGATCAGCCGCGCGGTGACGCCCAGCGACATCACGGCGATGCCGAGCGCGAGCGGCAGGAACGCCAGGCCGACCTCGATCGGGTCATAGCCGAGGACCGTCTGCATGTACAGCGCCCCCAGGAAGAACAGTCCGAAGATGCCCGCCACCATGAGCATCTGGATCACGTTGGCGCCGGTCACGTCACGTGAGCGGAACACCCGCAGCGCCATCAGGGGCTGCGCGGCCGTGGCCTGACGCAGGATGAATCCGGCCATCAGCAACACGGCACCGCCGCCGAACGCCAGCGTGTGGAGCGAGCCCCAGCCATAGGTGGACGTCTCGACGATCGCGTACACGCCGAGCATCAGCGAGCTGACGAGCAGCAGCGCTCCCGGCAGATCGGCGCCTTCGCTCAGACCGAGCCCGCGATCGTTGGGCAGCAGCCGCCGTGACGCGACCGCGGTGAAGATCCCGATCGGCAGGTTGACGAAGAAGATCCAGTGCCAGTTCAGCACCTGGGTGAGCACACCGCCGGCGAGCAGTCCGACCGCTCCGCCGGCGGAGGCGACGAACGCGTAGATGCCGATCGCCTTGACCCGCTCTGCGGGCGAGTCGAACATCGTCACGATCATCCCGAGGATGACCGCCGACGTCATCGCGCCGCCGATCCCCTGCACGAACCGGGCGCCGACGAGCAGCGCCTGGCTGTCGGCGATGCCGCACAGCAGCGACGCCAGCGTGAACACCGTCAGGCCGGCGAGGAAGATCCGCCGGCGGCCGATCAGGTCGCCGAGCCGTCCGACGAGCAGCAGCAGGCCGCCGAACGCGATCAGATACGCGTTGATGACCCAGGCCAGCCCTGAGGTCGAGAAGCCCAGATCACGTTTGATCGACGGCAGCGCGACGTTCACGATCGTCTGGTCGAGGATGATCATCAAAAAACCGGTGCACAGGACGACCAGCGCCAGCCAGCGCTTGCGATCGGTCTCCTGTGTGGCAGTCGGGGTGGTGTGTGACATCGGGTACGCCTCCTAATTGATCCCGTTCGAGAACGTACCGTAGCAGATCGTCTTGATCAAGACGATCTTGGACGAGACCTTTTCGTGATCGATTCCGTGGAAGGCTGGGACCCTCCTGGAGACCGGCCGTCAGGATGTTCAGGTGGCGGATTTGTCCGGTGTGGGCGTACAAATCCGCCAACTGGGCATCCACGCCGAGGTTCGAGGTCCGAGGCCCACACCGAGTCGGCGGGCCGGCACCCGGGTCCGCGGGCCGACAACCGGGTCGAAGCCGGCCGGGCCGGCCAGCCAAATCAGCTATCGGCGGCTCCGTCCGTCGCCGAACCCGCTGCCGCGGGTCAGTCCGGCAGCGACGAGGCGCAGCACGCCGGCAGATCGCCCTCGTGGGCGAACGCCAACTTGCTCAGCGCGCTCAGGAACACCGAGCGCTCATCTTCGGGCAGCAGCGACAGCACGCCGACGCGGGAACGCTGCAGCGCCTCATCGGCCCGGGCGAGGATCTGCTCCCCAGCCGGCGTCACCGCCACCAGGCGAACACGGCGGTCGCTCGGGAGCGGCCGTCGCTCGGCCAGGCCGGTGCGTTCGAGCTCGTCGAGCGTCACCATCAGCGTCGTCTTGTCGAGCCCGACCGTCCTGGCCAGGTCGGTTTGCGTGTGGTCGCCACCACGCGCGGTCACCAGCACATAGTGCTGACGCGGGGTGATCCCGCATTCCCGCAGCGCTGCGGTCGATTCGGCCATGAGCAGCGCGCTGGCCCGGGCCAGCAGCCAGCAGAGATCGTCGCTCAGCTCCTCTGGCGGGTCCGCTTCGTGGATCTCCGTTGCCACGCTCATGTGCCGCATGATACCAGTCGGGACGGAGATCGTCTCGGGCAAGACGTTCTCGCGCAACCTCCAGAACGACCGAGGGCCCGGCGTGAACGCCGGGCCCTCGTGACAAACCAGCTGCCTCGGAGAGGCTGCTTACATCATGCCGCCCATGTCGGGCATGCCGCCCGGCATACCGCCGCCGCCGCCGTTGTCATCGTCAGGCACCTCGGCGACGATCGCCTCGGTGGTGAGGATGTTCTTGGCGATCGACGCCGCGTTCTGGAGCGCCGAGCGCGTGACCATCGCGGGGTCGATGACCCCGGCCGCGATCAGGTCGACGATCTCGCCGGTGGCCGCGTTGAGGCCAAAGCCCTTCTTGGCCTTGCGGACGTCGTTGACGACGACCGAGCCCTCGAGGCCGGCGTTCTCGGAGATCTGACGAAGCGGCTCCTCGAGCGCGCGGTACACGATCCTCGCGCCCGTCTGCTCGTCGGCGAGCTCGATCGAATCGATGTTGAGCGCCTTCTGGGCGACCAACAGCGCGACGCCGCCGCCCGGCACGATGCCCTCCTCGAGGGCGGCGCGGGTGGCCTGCAGCGCGTCCTCGACGCGGTGCTTCTTCTCCTTCATCTCGGTCTCGGTGGCAGCGCCGACCTTGACCACCGCAACGCCGCCCGACAGCTTGGCGAGGCGCTCCTGGAGCTTCTCGCGGTCGAAGTCGGAATCGGTCGTCTCGATCTCGGACTTGATCTGGTTGATCCGGCCCTTGATCGCGTCGGTGTCGCCGTTGCCGTCGACGATCGTGGTCGTGTCCTTGGTGACCACGACGCGACGAGCGCGACCCAGCTGTGAGAGCTGCGTGTTCTCGAGCTTGAGGCCCATCTCCTCGGTGATGACCTCGCCACCGGTGAGGATCGCGATGTCCTCGAGCATGCGCTTACGGCGGTCGCCGAAGCCCGGTGCCTTGACCGCGACGCCGGTGAACGTGCCGCGGAGCTTGTTGACGACCAGCGTCGCCAGTGACTCGCCCTCGACGTCCTCGGCGATGATCAGCAGCGTCCGGCCGGACTGGATGACCTGCTCCAGCACGGGCAGCACGTCGCGGACGGAGCCGATCTTCGAGTTGGCGATCAGGACGAACGGGTCCTCGAGGACCGCTTCCATCCGCTCCTGGTCGGTGACCATGTAGGGCGAGATGTAGCCCTTGTCGAACTGCATGCCCTCGGTGAACTCGAGGTCCATGCCGAACGTCTGGCCCTCCTCGACGTTGACCACGCCGTCCTTGCCGACCTTGTCGATCGCGTCGGCGATGACGTCGCCGATCTCATCGTCGCCGGCCGAGATCGTCGCGACGCGAGCGATCTGGTCCTTGCCCGAGATCTCCTTGGACTGGAGCTCGATGTTCTTGACGACCTGGTCGACCGCGCGCTCGATGCCCTTCTTGAGCGCCAGCGGGTTGGCCCCGGCGGCAACGTTCTTCAGGCCCTGGCGAACGATCGCCTGGGCGAGCACGGTCGCCGTCGTCGTGCCGTCGCCGGCAACGTCGTTGGTCGCCGTGGCGACCTCGCGGACGAGCTGCGCGCCCTGGTTCTGGAAGACGTCCTGAACCTCGATCTCACGAGCGATCGTGACACCGTCGTTGGTGATCGTGGGGGCGCCGAACTTCTTGTCGAGGACGACGTAGCGACCGCGCGGGCCGAGCGTGACCTTGACGGCGTTGGCTACCGCGTCGACGCCCTGCTCGAGCGCCTTGCGTGCCTCCGAGTCGTACTTCAGTTCCTTGTGTGCCATGTGTTAAATCGTCTCCTAGAGAAGAGGTTCGCTACTGGACCTTGGCGAGAACGTCTGACTCACGCAGGACCAGCAGGTCCTCGCCGTCGACCTTGATCTCGGTGCCGCCGTACTTGCTGTAGAGGACCTCGTCGCCCTCGCTCACGTCAAGCGGCGTGCGCTTGCCGGTGTCCTCGTTGATCTTGCCGTCGCCGACGGCGAGGACCTTGCCCTTCTGGGGCTTCTCCTTGGCGGTGTCCGGGAGGACGAGTCCACTTGCCGTGGTCTCCTCTTCCTCGATCGCCCGAATGATCAGACGATCGCCCAGGGGCTTGAGATTCATCTACCTGCACCTCCGTTAGCAGTTTTGCGATGCGCTGAGCGCTTGGCACTCGTGTGCTCAGAGTGCCAGCGCGTGAGCCACTATAGCTCGTCCTGGCGGCTTTTGGCACTCACACGTAAAGAGTGCCAAAAGATCGAGCGCGATACCGTCACGGCCGTGGACAAGGTCTTCGGCAAGCACTCGGTCCGGGCGGTGCTGCTGGCCAGGCCTGAATCGGTGACCCGTCTGCTGCTCGGCGGCAAGGAGTCCTACCACTCCGAGCTTATCGAGCTGGCCAGGCGCTCGGGCGTCGCCCCTGAGCTCGTCCCCTGGCCCGAGTTTCGCCGGCTCGGTGACGTCTCCGACGACGACAAGCATCAGGGCGTGGTGGCGCTGATCACGGCACGGCCGGTGCTGACCGAGGCCGACCTCGATCGGCTGGCCGGACCCGATCCCGCGGTCGTCCTGGCGCTCGACCAGATCTCAGACCCGCAGAACCTGGGCGCGATCCTCCGCAGCTCCGCGTTCTTCGGCGTCGACGCGGTGCTCGTGCTCAAGAACCGCTCGGCGGAGGTGACGCCGCTGGTGGCGCGCATCGCGGTCGGCGGCGCCGAGCTCGTCCCCACATTCCGGGTCACCAACCTGGCGCGCAGTCTGGAGACGCTCAAGCAGCTCGGGTTCTGGGTCTACGGACTCGACGAGCGCGGGCCGGCGACGCTCGCGCAGACGGAGTTCGACCCGCGGTCCGTGCTCGTCGTCGGCGCCGAGGGTGAGGGGCTGCGCCAGCGCACCCGCCAGTTCTGCGACGCGCTCGTCCGGATCCCGGGCGGGCGGCCGGGGCTGGAGAGCCTCAATGCCGGCGTCGCGACGGCGGTCGCGCTGGCCGAGGTCTACCGCGGCCGATGACCAGCGGCAGGGGCACGCTGGTCGAACGCGACCGTGAGCTGCAGGAGCTTGATCGCCTGGTCCAGGGGGCACTGGAAGGCGAGGCCGTGCTGGCGCTGGTCGAAGGGCCGGCCGGGATCGGCAAGAGCCGGCTGTTGGCGGCGGCGCGTGAGCAGGCGGCCGACTCCGGCTTTCGCGTGCTCGGCGCGCGCGGCTCGGACCTGGAGCGCGAACTGCCGTTCGGGATCGTCCGCCAGCTGTTCGAGCCGGTGTTGGCCGATCTCGACCAGCGCCAGCGCTGGCTCACCGGTCCGGCTGGGCCGGCGGCGCGCGTGTTCGAGCCGCCGGACGACGACGACGATCTCGGCGACGTGTCATTCGGAATCCTCTACGGCCTGTTCTGGCTGACGGCGAACATCGCCGCCGACGGGCCGCTGGCGCTGATCATCGACGACCTGCACTGGTGTGACCGAGCATCGGTGCGGTTCATCACCTACCTCGAGCGACGGCTGGAGGGCCTGCGGGTGCTGGTCGTCACCGCGACCCGGAACGGCGAGCCGGGAGCCGAGGCGAGGCTGATCGGCGAGATCGCGCACGACCCGACGGCGGTCTCGATTCGGCCGGACCCGCTCACCCCGCAGGGAGTCGACACGGTCGTGCGCGAGCGCCTGGGCGCGTCCGCCGAGCTGCGCTTCACCGCCGCCTGCGAGCGCGCCACCGGCGGAAATCCACTGCTCCTGCAGGAGTTGCTGAAGACCCTGCAGACCGAGCGGGTACCACCCGATGCCGCCCACGTCGACCTGATCGCCGACATCGGTCCCCGAGCGGTCTCTCAAAGCGTGCTGCTGCGCCTGTCGCGGCTCCCGCATGACACGATCTCGGTCGCCCGAGCCGTAGCCGTGCTCGGCTCCGGGGCCGGGTTGCCGATCATCGCCAGCCTGTCCGAGCTCGACGACCGCCGCGTGGCCGACGCGACGCGGGCGCTGATCGGCGCCGAGATCCTGCGCGCCGAACCGCCGCTGGATTTCGTGCATCCGCTGGTCAGAGACAGCGTGTACTACGAGCTCGCGCCGTCCGAGCGCGAGCTTGAACACGAGCGCGCCGCGCGCACGTTGATGACGGTCGGCGCCGCCCCCGAGCAGATAGCCGCCCATCTGCTGGCGGTCCCGTGCCGCGCCGAGCCGTGGGTCGTGAAGCTGCTGCGCGAGGCCGCGCGGGAAGCGAGCCAGCGCGGCGTCACCGAGAGCGCGGCGTCGTACCTGCGGCGAGCGCTGGACGAGCCGGCCTCGGCGCACGAGCGTCCCGCGCTGGTGCTCGAGCTGGGGCTCGCCGAGGCGCTGCTCAACGTCCCGGCGGCGGTCGACCACATCAGCGAGGCCCACGCGCTGCTCGATGACCCGGTGGAGCGGGCGCGGGCGGCCGGGGTGCTCGCCCGGATGTTGGTGTTCAGCCGGCCGCCGGACGAGAGCGTCGCGGTCGCGCGAGCGGCGATCGCCGAGCTGCCTGACGTTTTCGCCGATCAGCGACGAGCGTTGGAGGCATTCGAGCTGTACGCGGTCGCGTTCGGCGCCGAGGTCCCCGACGCGACCCCCCGCCTGGCGGCGGTCCGCGCCGGCGAGCTTCCCGACGGGGTCGGCGCCCGGATGCTCTGGACGGTTGCGGCGTGGGACTGGGCGATGCGGGGAGGCACCGCCGATGCCTGTGCCGAGCTGGCGTCGGCCGCATTGGCGGACACAACGCTGATCGCCGCCGATCCGGGCTTCATGACGATCGTCGCCGCCGGGGTGCTGGTGCTGGCCGACCGCGACGACGCGCTCACGGTCTGGGAGGCCGCGATGGCCGAGGCCCACCGGGTCGGGTCGGCCTTCGCGGTCTGTGGTGTCGATCTGTGGCGAGGCTGGACCTGGCTGCAGCGCGGTGAGCTGGCGGACGCCGAGAACTCGTTGCGCTCAGCGCTCGAAGGGACGCTGCTGGTGGGCGATCAGTACGGCGTTGGCATGGACTACGTCAGCGCATTTCTCAGCCGTGTCCTGCTGGAGCGCGGCGATCTCGCCGGCGCGCGGATGACGCTGGCCAACCGCGGTAACCCGAGCCCCGGATCCGACGGCGACACGCTCGGCCGCCGGTCAGAGATCGAGTTGCTGCTCGCCGAGGGGCAGTGGGCGCAGGCGCTGACCGCGGCGGAGGCATACCGGGCCCGGCTCGGGAGCGTCGACAACGTCGCCTGGGCCCCCTGGCGCTCGCTGACGGCGGTCGCCCTTGACGGCTTGGGCGATCGTGGCGCGGCGATCGCGTTGCTCGAGTCAGAGCTCGTCGACGCGCGCCGCTGGGGTGCCCCGGGAGCGTTGTCCAAGACGCTGCGGCTGCTCGGGACGATGCAGGGCGATGACGGCCTCGAGCGGCTGCGGGAGGCGGTGGCGGTCGCCGACGGATCACCCGCGCGGCTCGAGTTCGCCAAGGCGCTGATCGCACTGGGCTCGGCATTGCGCCGCGCCCGCCGTCCGACGGATGCCCGTGATCCGCTGCGGCGCGGCTTCGAGGCAGCCAGCCGCTGCGGCGCCCAACCGCTGGCCGAGCATGCCCGCGCCGAGCTCTACGCGGCGGGCGGGCGGCCGCGACGCAAGGCGCTCACCGGTCCTGACTCGCTGACCCCGAGCGAGCGCCGGATCGCCGAACTGGCCGGCGGCGGCCAGAGCAACCGTGAGATCGCGCAGACGCTGTACGTGACCCCCAAGACCGTCGAGGTCCACCTCACGAGCATCTACCGCAAGCTCGGGATCTCGCGGCGCGCCGAGTTGTCCGCGGCCTCGGCGCAATAGCCCCGTCCCGCCGCGGACGCAATCTTTGGGGGTCCGTCTGGGGGGTGCCACGATGCGCGGCGCCGACCGGTGGCCGATGCTCGGCTGGTGACGGCTCGCACGGTCCATCTCACGGTCGATGTGCGCATCGACGGCGACGAGATCAGCGGCCGCGCCGGCGACGGCGGCGATCAGTGCAAGCCGTTCCGCGGGTGGCTGGGCCTGCTCGCGGCACTGGGCGAGCTGCTCGCCTCGCCCGTGCCGGAACCGGGACGCCAGCAAGGAGATCTCGGCGTGGTCTCGCCGGAAGACCCGCCACGACGATGTGGGGGCCAGTGACCCGAAAGGGGCCGGTGACCGTTGGGGCGCTCACGCACGCGTGGGCGCCCCTTCGACCCGGCCGGCTCGCCTCAGCCGCGCTCAGGCCCGGGACAGGTACTTGCCGGTGCGGGTATCGACGCGCACTCGTTCGCCGATGTCGACGAACAGCGGCACCTGGATCGTCGCGCCGGTCTCGAGCGTCGCGGGCTTGTTGCCGCCGCCCGAGGCGGTGTCACCCCGGAGGCCGGGCTCGGTCTGACTGACGGCCAGATCGACCGCGCTCGGCAACTGCAGAGCGCCCGGCTGATTGTCGATGTAGAGCACCTCGACCTCGTCGTTCTCCTTGGTCCACTGCAGGTCGTCGGCGATCGACGCGACCGGGATCGTCAGCTGCTCGTAGTTGCCGGAATCCATGAAGTGCGCATCCTCGCCGTCTCGGTAGAGGAACTGCATCCGCCGCACCTCGGTCCGGATCGAGCGGAACTTCTCGCCCGCGCGGAACGTCTTGTCGATCACGTTCCCATCCGACGTGCGACGCAGCTTCGTGCGCACGAACGCCGCCCCCTTGCCGGGGTTGACGTGCTGGAACTCGAGGACTTTGAAGATCGTCCCGTCGACCTCGATGTGGTTGCCGTTCTTGAGCTGATTCGTGGAGATCATCGCACCGCGAGCCTAGCGACGGCGGGTTTCGTCAGACGGATTGGGACCGAACCGGCGCACGCGTTTGTTGCCGCTGTCGGCGACGATGAACAATCCGTCACGGGTCGCGGCGACCCCCTGCGGGTGGTCGAGTTCGGTCTCGTCCGCCCAATGGCCGTCGTCGTTGAAGCCGGCCCTGGGGACGTCGTCGACGACGGACCCGGCGAGGTTGATGACGTGACCGGAGCTGGGGACGTAGGCGCGGACCAGATCGTTGCCGGTGTCGGCGAAGATCAGATCGCCGTCCAGGCCGATCGTCAGGCTCTGGGGGCGGTCGACCATGACCTTCGTGCCGGGCAGGAACGCCCCGAACGTGTCGGTGTTGCCGTTGTAGCCGGTCGTCCCGGTCCCGACGACCGGTGTCAGCGAACCTCGGTCGCCTGGGGTGAACGTGACGATCCTGTCGCGCCCGGCGGCGTAGAGGCGGCCGTCGGCGTCACCGACGACGCTGCGCGCGTCGACGTAGCCGACCC
The DNA here is from genome assembly GCA_963743985.1 of uncultured Solirubrobacteraceae bacterium. GTDB lineage: Bacteria > Actinomycetota > Thermoleophilia > Solirubrobacterales > Solirubrobacteraceae > Palsa-465. The sequence continues at coordinate 281,620 of CAVUSD010000002.1, forward strand.
GCGCTGAGACGATCGTGCCATCGGTGAGCACCTCCCGGACGCCGTCGGCGCCATCGGCGATGTAGACCTGCCCGCCCGGACTGACCCAGACCCCGTACGGGCCCGCGAGCTTGGCCTTGGTGGCCGGGCCGCCGTCGCCGCAGTCGGGGTTGTTGACCGCGCAGGCGCTGCCGTCGCCGGCGATCGTCACGATCGTCCCCGACGGGTCGATCCGCCGGACGCGATGCAGCCCGGGGTCGGCCACGTACACCGATCCGTGCAGGCCGACGGCCAGCCCGGCAGGATCACCGAGCAGCGCGTCTGTGGCCGGCCCCCCGTCTCCGCACGGGTCCGTCGACGCCGGACAGCGCCGTTTGGGATCGCCGGCGATCAACCTGGCCCGGCCGCTCACGATCTGCCGGATCGTGCCGTCATCGAACCCGGCATATGTGCCGCCCTGGCTGACCGTGTTCGCCCAGGTGGCCGGGTTGGCGCCGACGATCGCCAACGGCGTGCCGAGCTTCGCGGCGTCGAGCACGGTCGAAGTGCGCGTCGGGCAGGCGTCGGCGGCGGCCGACGAGCACGGAGCCGGCAACGTCGGCGCCTGGGCGGGGTCGGGCAACAGGTGACCGGCGCAGCCGACGGGCTGCGTCGAGCCGGCCTTGCCGTCGGGACAGTCGCCGACGTTGTCGAGCTTGCCCGCCGGAAGCTTGCCGAAGTCGCTGTCGGCGAACGGGACCGGCCCGTAGGCCTCGCTCGAGCCGAGCGCAAGTGGCCAGGCCCAGCGGTTGGTGGTCCCGTCGATCGGCGCGCACGAACTGTTGGATTGATCGCCGCAGTAGAGCCAGGCGTTGAACAGCCTGGCGCCCATGAGGCTCGTGGCACTCGCGAACGTCGCCCCCGGCAGATACGCGCCGGTGAAGTTCGCATGGGTCAACGTGGCGCCTGTGAACTCGCAGTTGACGCATTGCGCGCGATCGAACACCGCGTCGGTCAGGTCGGCGTCGGCGAAGTCAAACCCACCACCGTCGTCCACGTCGCCGGCGAGCACCGCCCCGGAGAAGCTGACGCCGTTGAGATTGGTGGCGTCGTGGAATGCCCGCCCGTTGCCGTAGATGTGGGCACCGTTGAAGTCAGCCCCCGGGGCGCGCACGCCGCTGAAATCGGTGTCGACGGCCAACGCCCGTGAGAACGACGCCCCTGACAGCAGCGCACCGCTGAAGCTCGCGCCGCTGATATCGGCATCGACGAACACGGCGTCCGTCAGATTGGTCTGCTTGCCCGCGAAGTTCGCTCCCGGGAGATCGGCGCGTGAGGCCAGATCAGCGTCGCTGAACGAGGCCCCGTTCAGGTCGGCGCCGCGGAAGGTCGCACCCGCCAGGTGAGCCAGCTCAAAGCTCGTACCGGCCAGCGACGCGTTGTCGAAATTGGTCTTCATGAGGTCAGCCGGGAAGCCGATGAAGCTCGCCCCGCTGAGATTGACGCCGCTCAGGTTCGCTCCGGCGAGTGCGTGGCGGTCACCGGCCGTGGCGACGAACCGCGCGCCGGACAGGTTCTGGTGACGGATGTCGGCGACCGCACCGAGCGAGAGCCGGCTGCCGGGAACCAACGGGCTGCCTGCACACCCGGTTGTGCCGGCGATCGTCAGCTTGGCGCCGACCAGATCGCTGTCTTTGAGCACGGTGCAGGCCCCGTCTTCGTCGCCGATCTTCACGCCGGCAAAGCTCGGGGGCACCTGTGCACGAAGCGCCGTCATCCGGGTGCCGTCCAGTTCGTCGCCGTCGAAGTCGGTGCCGGAGACGGTCGTGTGGTCCAAGGTCGATGCGCTCAGCTCGACTCCGGACAGCTTGGCGCCGGTGAGATCAGCGCGGTCCAGGTCCCAGCGGTGGAAATGTCCGTGCAAGTGAGCGCCGCGCAGGTCGGCACCCTGCAGCTGACCGGTGAAGGCGACGTTGGTCTGCTCGTCCGGGCCGGGCATCCCGTTCGGCGGAAATGCGGTGAACGTGGCGTTGGCCAGCGAGCAGTCGCGACACGAGAGGTAGTCCCTCAGCAGTGCTCCCGGGTCGACGACCTGGGCATCGGTCGGCACCCAGTCCGGGCCACCGAGGAACCCCTTGCTGGTCAGAACCGGCGTGGGCTGACCGAGCGCCACGTCCTTGGCTCCCCACGGCGACCACAGACCGGTCCCGTCGCCGAACAGGACCGCGCCGCCGGCGCCGACCACGATCGACTCCGGGTGCGAGATCACGGTCGCCGCCGAACCCGCGATCGCGCATGATCCGGCCTCGTCTGACCGGTGTCCGGCCGGGACGATCACGACGTTGGGGCCCGGGGAGCTGTCGACCAGCCTCCGCGCGAACACGGCCCCACCCGCGGGCGGAGCGGGCGGTGTCTGCACGCGCCGGCACTGGACCCCGGTGTCGGCTGCGTCGGCGGCGCCAACCAGCAGGGCCGACAGACCCCACCCGGCGGCGGCCACCAGCACGGTGACGACCAGCATCAAGCCACCGAATCGCCGATCGACGGTCATCCTCGGGACCTCGGCGGCTCCGTGAGCCGCGGCTCGCTGTCTCCGTCAACGCCTGCTTCGGTCATCTCATCCCCCATGGCTGTTGTCGTAGATGATCGGCCCGCGGGCCCGGGCGCGCATCGTGGTGACCCCTAGACGGCACCCCCAGAGATTGCGTCACGCGCCCCGGGTCGGCGTCACAGCACGTCGACGGGGCGAGCGGCCGCCGATGGCCACGGATCTGCCGCCAAAGTCTGGGGGTGTCGTCTAGGGGTCGCCACGATGCGCCGCCGACCCCACGCGTCGACGATGGACGACGGGAGCACACGATTCGAACCAGGGAACGGGATGAGCGACGAACACGTTGATGAGGGCATCGAGCACCGGCTCGGCAAGCTGTGGGAGAGGCCGGTGGGGCGACGGTGGTTGCTGAAGGCGGGTCTCGGCTCCGCTGCAGTGGCCGGCGTGCAGCTGTACGCGGGTCCGGCGGTAGCCGTCGCAGAGCGTCTGCGCGCCGGTGCCCCTCGTGGTGAGCTGCAGTTCGCGCTGGGGTCGCTGCCAGGGCTTTCCGATCTGGCGTTGTCGGCCAACGGCGTGAGGATTCCGCTGCGCGGACACACGCGGACATCGAGGGCCGCGCTGCAGCAGCAGGGCGGCGTCTGGAAGCGGGCAGATCTGTCGACGCTGAGCCATTACGTCTCCGGAGTCGAACTGCCCGAGGACCAGGCGATCCTGCTCTCGGTCTACGGACGCCGGGGACCGCGCGATGTCGTCGTCTCCCAGCTGTGGCATGTCCCGCCGTCGGCCACGATCGCGCTGGCGACGGTGGCGCACCGGCTCAGCGGCACGGTCGCCGACGCCATGGGCGTCAGCGAGCGGGCGCGCCGGCTCGGGATCGAGGCGGTCGGCTCCCTGTCGCCAGCCGATGTCGCCCAGCTGGACGCGGTGGGCGGTAGCGATCAGGCGGCGATCGCCCTCACCAGCGTGCATCCGAACATCGCGACGCGGCAGACGCACGAGGCAGCGGTGACCAAGTCGCTGCTGGCCTCGACCCCGCCGGTGCAGACGCTCGGCAGGACGATCGCGCAACTGCACCAGAAGGGCACGGACTACGCAACGATGGTGACCGCTGTCGATGCCGACGGACAACCCACGAACATCGTGATTCCCCGGCCGGGCAAAGCGCCGCTCACGACCACCTTTCAGAGCATCCGGCTCAACGACTCGGTTCCCGAGCTGTCCAGAGCGCTGACGGCCTCGGTGTCGGCCGCAATCAAAGCGGTGCGCAACGACGCCGAGCTCGGGACGACGATCGACCAGCCACTGGACAAGGAGCCGGCCGCCTCGACCAAGACCTGGGTGCAGCCGGTCGGAGAGCTTCCCCGGTCGCGGCCGTACACGCACGCGCTGAGGAGCAGCGGGATTGACGTCAGGGTCAAGAACACGGGACTGAACTCCGGGACCTATGTGACCGTCGACGGCGAGTTCAAGGACGGCAAGGTGCCGCTCAAGCTCTACAACAACTACGTCCGTTGGGTGTCGGTGTACGTCCAGTACCTGGGCAAGGACGGCACCAACCTGTCGATCAATCCGAACCCCAAGGGCGCCGATACCAAGTACTCGCAGTATCTGGGGATGCTGCCCCAGGTGTTCACCGTGCTCGGAATACCGATCTGGGACTCCAACACGATCGAAGCAACGCTCCAGTTCCCCGCTGAGGCGCACGGGGCGCGGCTGCTCTTATGCGGGCTGGGCTCGAACAACCAGGACGGTGGCTGGCGGCAGTACTTCCCGGCGGATGCGTACCCCAACCGGATCGCGCCGACCGACGAGGTGATGGTGCCGGCACTGCTGACGGGCCTGCTCACGATCGGCCTGAGCGCATTCGCGCTGGCCACGGACTTCAACGTCGCGCTTGCCTGGTCCAAGGTCAGATCCGAGGTGGACGATGCGCTGAAGACCGAGAACCTGCTGTTCACGATCTTCCTGTCGCTGCTGCGGGGCATCGGCGTCTCATTGACCGCTTTCGAGACCGCGTCGCTGGCCACCGCCGCCGGCGCCCAGGAGCTGAACGCCAAGGGTCCAAACGTGTGGAGAACGTTGGAGAACCTCGCCAGCCTGATCCCGAAGGTCATCTTCGGCCCGGCGTCGGCGACGCTCTTCATCAAGATCGCCGCTGATCTGGTCGAGGCCGAGACAGCGGACAAACTCCTGGACTCGATCCCGATCATCGGTGAGGTGCTCGCCGTGATCGCGGCGGCCGGTGACGCGGCGACGCTGGCGGAGGTGTGCGAGGAGACGACCGTCTCGCCGTGGGTGATCGAGAACGAGGTCAGCCTGACCTACCCGGCGACCGTGACGATCTCACGGGATCCGCGCAGCTCGACGTGGCCGGTGACGGCCCGCTCCTGGCGGCTGGAGGCGCTCGTCGACGGGGCGTTGGGCGCGTCCCCGATCACCGGCTCGATCAACGCTGACGGCAAGTCACGCGCAGCTGCGTTGCCGCTCGATGTGACTGCGCCATTCGGCGGCAAACAGATCCACTGGAGCTTCGTCGCACTGGATGCGTCAGGTCGCCAGGTCGCCACCGGCGTCTCGGCGACGTTCCCGAATGATGACCCCGCCAAAGCCGCCAGGCAGGTCAGCTTTCACATCACGCAGTTGCCGGCGACGATCACGCCCTCGACGGTGTTCCAGCGGGCCGCCACCACCACCTATGACACCACAGCGGGGGGCTATGCATGGTCGGACAAGGTCGAGGTGACCGGCACGGTCGCCGGCGATCACGCCCAGGAGGTGGCCGGGACAGCGGTCGCGACCCTGGCGGGCGTCGCCGGACTGGTCTTCAAGCAGGACGACCAGTACTACCTGCGCGGCGTGCCGCTGGCCCAGGACGGTGCCACGATCAAGCTCGGAGTCGCCCCGACCGAGGGCTATGCGCGCCGGCCGTTTCTGTTGCTCGACGCGTTCGTGGACGCGGCAGACCGAGGCAACCATGTGCTGCTCGAGCCTGACGACACCTCCTCCGCGTACCAGGTGCGTCGGGTCAGTCTGGACCCGGCCACCGGCGCGCTGTCCTGGGACAGCAACACCTCGCACGGGACATTTCTGCTCGAGCCGTCGGCGGCAGCGCTGCACTCGTCGGGGCGCGTGGTGACCGTGGACACGGTCACGGGCCGACTCGGGATCCTGCAGCTCGCCAGCACCCCGCAGCCGGTGCTGGCGACGTACAGCGCCGGGACGGGAGAGCAGCCCGGGTTGCTGAGCTCACCAGTGGCGGTCGCGGTCACCAACCCGGGCGTTGTGCTCGTGCTGGAGGCCGGCACGTCGCAGCTTTCGGCGTTTGACCTGAACGGCAACCCGGTCCGCTACTTCGGTGCCGAGTCGAGCGGTGGAGCGCCGCAGTTCACACGGGCACTGGTCTCCTCCGGAACGCTGCTCGATCTTGGCGTCGACGGGGCCGGTCAGATCTACGTCCTGTACTTCACCGGCTCCGGGTCAGCCCCAGCGGACTATCACGTCGACGTCTACACCAAATCCGGCGACGCGCTCGACACCCACAGCCCCGGCGTCAACGTCGGCCGCCTGGCGATCGACTACTGGCGCAGCATCTATGGCGCCAACTACGACGCGCTCACCAACCTGGGGACGACCACCGCGCGCATCGACCCACGCCTGAAGGTCGCCGAACCGTCGCTGAGCAGGTTCGATCCGGCCGCCGGGTGACGAACCTGATCAGTTGCGGGCGGCGCCGATCCCGTGGATCCGATCGCGCATCTGGTCAGGCGGGTTCTCGATGATCTGGGAGAAGCGGACGACCGTGACGGTGTCGTCCATCGTCACCTTGCGGCCGTAGATCTGCTCCAGGAAGTGGACCATCTCGTCGACGCGCCGGAACTCGGGGTTGTCGTGCTCGATCTCACGCGGGGAGAGATCCCGGACCCGCTTGACCTCGACCTGGTCGATCACGGCCTGGAAGATCTTCTCCCGTGGGGAGTGCTGGTAACCGATCGTGACCATCACGCACTCGTTCTTGTGGTACTTGTGGGACTTGTCGCCGAGCCGGATCGTCGCGGTCTTGCGGCCGCGCCGCAGCTGATCGGCGAACACCGAGGAGTAGAAATTGAGGACGCGCACGATCGGGCAGCCTAGCGGTCCGCGCCGCGCTGCGACATCGCGCGGCGCACCATCTCACGTTCGCCCTCGTACGTGAGCCGCGTGGCGGCCTCTGGAAGCGACAGCCATTCGGCCACTTCGATCTCGTGATCGTGGTCGGCGAGATCGCCACGCTCGTACTCGAACAGGAAGAATCGCACCCGCTTCTGGACCGGCCGGCCCTTGCGCTCGTAGCGGTATTCGACGTCGCCGAGCAGGTCGACCAGACGCGCGGTGACCCCGGTCTCCTCGGCGATCTCGCGCGCGGCGGCCTGCTCGGGCGTCTCGTCGCCGTCGGGATGTCCCTTCGGCAGACCCAGGACGCGGCTGCCGTCGGCCGACCGCTTGACCGGCACGATCGCGATCATCTGGTCGCCACGGATGACGACGCCGCCGGCGGAGAACTCCTCGGGGCGCGGCTCAGTAGACATACCCCTCCAGGCGTGCCGGGTCGTGGACGACGAGCTTCCCGCGGCCCTGCGTGATCACGCCGGCGCGCTCCAACGTCGCCAGAAACCGGCTGGCCGACTCTCGTGAGGAGCCCGCCAGCTGGGCCAGATCGTTCTGGGTGGCGGTGATCAGGACGTCGGACTCGCCGGCGCCCTGCGAGCGCGCGTTGGCGACCATCTCGGCCAGCACCGAGGCAACCCGGCTCTGCACGGTCTGAAATGACTGGCGCGCCAGCCGCTCGTTGGTCTCACGCAATCGCCGGCCGAGCCCGATCAGCAGCTTCAGCGCGATGTCCGGGTGGGATTTCAGCAGCCGCCGCATGTCGGCGCCGAGGATCGCGATCGCGACCGTCTCCTCGACCGCCTCGACCGTCGCCGACCGCAGTTCGGAGTCGAACATCGCCAGCTCGCCGAAGATCTCGCCCGGGCCGAACGTGGCCAGCGCGATCGATCGGCCGTCGACGTGCTCGCGGATCGCCCGCGCCCGACCGGAGCGGACCACGTAGCAGGTGTCGCCCGAATCGCCCTCACGGAAGACGATCTCGCCGGAGACAAAGCTCCGCGGCACCGTGACCTCGGCGACCTGCGCCAGATCATCGGCGCCGAGCGTCGAGAACACCGGTACGCCCTGCAGCAGGACGATCGTCTCTTCGCTGGTCGTGGCCACGCTTGTTGGAGATACCACACGGGTGGCTGCCGATTAATGCAATCGTCCGGTGCATCAGCTTCGAAACCGGATCTTTGCTGAACATGCATCACGATGCCGCGATCGCCCTGTGGCACGAGGCAGGCCTGGTCGTGCCCTGGAACGACCCGCGAGCCGACCTCGAGCGGGCGCTGGACGGCCCATCTTCGACCGTTCTCGCCGGAACGGTCGACGGAGCGTTGGTCGCGACCGCGATCGTCGGCCACGACGGCCACCGTGGCTGGGTCTACTACCTGGCGGTCGCCCACAGCGCTCGAGGCCGGGGCTACGGGCGGACGATGATGAACGCCTGCGAGCGGTGGCTGGCCGATCACGGCGTGCCGAAGCTCAACCTGATGGTGCGGGTCGGCAACGAGCCCGTGCTCGGCTTCTACGAGGCGCTCGGCTACGGGCGCGACGGGGTGGTCGTGATGTCGCGCCGCTTCGGTTGAGCCGCGGGTGTGCGAACAAGAATGTAGAGACGGCCTGTTCGCACAACCGGTGGCCGGTCAGGCGCGGTCGAGCGCGGACTCTCGCCGGTGGCGGCGCAGTCGCAGCCACAGCCACGCCACGAGCGCCGCGACCAGCGCCAGCGGGATCGCGACGGCCAGCGCGATCAGCAACACGCCCGCCGCGACCACCAGCACCCGGACCGCGTCGTGGCCGGCCCGCCGCAGCGTGAACGCGGAACCCGACCCGGAGCCGCTGTGCGGCGCCCGGCACCTGGGCCGAGCCCTGGATCGTCAGCGCGATCCGGCTGTACTGGACCTGCCGGTGCAACCCGTTCAACGCTGCCTGGTCGCGGTCGATCGCGGCGTTCGCGCCCCGGATCTGCGCCTTGAGGCCGTCGATCTGCTCGGTCGTGTAGGCGTTGGCAAGCCGGCCCAGGAGCGACCGCAGCAGTGCCCGCGCCTCGGCCAGCCGCCGGCCCGCGCCCCCGACCTGGGCGGTGATGTCATGGCTTGAGTTGGTGCTGGAGACGACGGTCGCACCGTGCAGCTGCGCCAGCGCGATCAGCGTCTCCTGCAGGTTCGCGCTCGGCACGCTCAGCGAGAAGCTGGCGCCTGAGTCCGGGTTGCCGGTGGCGGTGACGGTGGAATTGGCGACGTAGCCCTTCTCGGAGCCGACGACGTCGAACACCTGCTGGGCGACGGCGTCGACCTTCCCCGGTCGGGTCGAGAGGGCCAGCCGCGAAGATTGCACGACCTGTCGGTTGGCGCCGCTGGGCGCGGTCGGTGGGACGGCGGTCGCACCGGCGCTCGTGGTGGAGCTCGCGGCCGAGAAGCCCGCGGAGGCGGAGCCGGCCGACGACGACGAGCGACGACGACGAACGGGTGCTCGGAGCCCTCACCGCCGATGCCGCCGCCGGCGTGCTGGCGGCGAGATCGTTCGAACTCGAGCCCCCGCCGGGCACCAGTGTCACCACCGCGACCACCAGCGCGACAGCCGCCAGCGCCCCCGCGGGCGCCCACACCAGCCACCGGCGAGCCGGACGCCGCCACGGCCAGGCGCGGCGCCGCGCCGGCACAGCGAACCGGTCGCGCACACGCGCGTCCATCGCCACCGCGAACGGCTCGGCGACCGCTGGGCGGTCGGCGCGCAGGATCAGCGCCAGCTCGGCCAGCTCAGCGTGTCCCGGATCGACCGGATCGCCCGCCAGGGTGGCGTCGATCGCCTCCAGCGCCGCTTCCACCTCAGGTTCGAACGGGTCAGCCGCTCGCATCGCACGCCCTCCGCAGCTTCTCCATCGTCCGGTACAGGAGCGTGCCGGCGGCGGTCTCCGATACGCCCAGGACCCGCCCGATCTCACCGTTGGTCAAGCCGGCGTGGAACTTCAGGGCCACGATCTCCCGCTCACGGCCGTTCAGCGCGGCCATCGCGGAACGCACCGCGGTGCGGCGCAGCGCCACCTCGGCCCCGTCGGCCGGAGGCAGCGCCGATACGTCCTCTGGATCGACGAGCAACCCGGCCACCCGCTTGCGCCGACGCAGTTCGTCCAGCGCGGCGTTGCGGGCGATTCCGAACAGCCAGGCACGCTCGACCCCGCGGCGACGGTCAAAGCTGGCCCTGCGCCGGTAGGCGCGCTCGAACGCCAGCGCGGTCACGTCCTCGGCCGCGGCGGGGTCACGGAGCAGCGTCGCGACGTACGCGTAGACATCGTCGCGGCTGGTCCGGTAGAGCGCCTCGAACCGCTCCCAGGAGCCGCCCGGCACGTCTGCCGCCGGTTGTGAACGCGCCTCGATCACACCATCACTACGCCCCGGCTCACGAACCATCACACGCCGGTATCGTCAGATTCGTGGGCATCAGGCTGCCGAAGTGCTTCCGCAGGGATGCACCGTGCATCCTGCTGGCGATTATCGCCGCGTTGGGTGGCTGTGCAACCGCCGCGCAAGCCAAGCGCACCGCCAAGCATGCGGGCCCGACCACCGTCCAGATCCGCAGGGCGGTCGCCAATGCCGAGCGGTCAAAGATGTTGTGGGCGACCGTGAACGTCTGCCAGACCAAGGGCACGCAGGCCGCTCAGGGCGGCAATATCGGCGTCCGCGGACAGATGCCGACGCTCGGGTTCGCCGCGACGCTCAGCATGACGATCCAACTCAACCGCTACTCGGCCAAGAGCAAGTCATTTGTCGCGCTTCCCTACGCGACGGCCAAGACGACCGTCTCGCCCGGCACGTTCGCCAACGACCTGCACCAGGACGGAGCGGTGTTCCCGTTCAGCGGCCCCGCAGGGCTGCTGAATGCGACGGTCACCTTCAGCTGGACGCGCGCGGGCAAGCTGCTCGGAAGCACGACCCAGCAGACGACCGCCGGTCATCGCGACGCCGACGGCGGCCGGCCCCCGCACTACTCGACGGCGCAGTGCCAGCTCGGCTGACACCGGACGACGGTCACCGCTGACAGCCCGGGCACCAGAACGTCGTGCGGTTGTCGTCGCCCTGCCCGCGGGCGCGGATCCGGGCGCCACAGCGCGGGCACGGCTGTCCGGTCCGGCGAAATACCCGCGGCACGGTTCCCATCCTCCCCGTCTGCGCCGACTCGAACATCCGCGGCCGGACCAGCTCGATGACCGTCCGCGCCTCGGTATCGGTGACCTCACCGACCACCCGCCACGGGTCGATCGCCGCCTCCCAGCACCCCTCGGCCTTCCAGATGTTGCCGATTCCCGCCACGTTGCGCTGATCGAGCAGCGCGTCGCCGATCCCGCGCGTCGGGTCGTCGGCGCGCAGCCGCGCCAGAAATCGGTCGAAGTCGAACGACTCGGCGAGCACGTCGGGACCCAGCGCTGCCAACCGCTGATCGGCGCGCGCACGTCCCTCGGTGAGCAACTCGAGCACGGGCCCGTCGAACTCCACGACCTGATGGCCGCCCCGTTCGAGCACCAGCCACGCTCGGCGCATCGAACGCCGCCCGTGGCGTCCCGGCGCATACACGCCCCAGGAACCCGTCATCCGCAGGTGCGAGTGCAGCACGAGCCCACCGTCGAAGGCGATGAACAGGTGCTTGCCATGGGTGCGGATCTCGGTGACGGCGCGGCCCGCGAGCCGCGCCGGCCAGCGGTCGAACGAGTGACGCGGATGCGGCGTGCGGATCGCATCGGGCACGAACCCCTCCAGCACCGGGCGCATCCGCCGCGCCGCGTACGCGATCGTGTCACCCTCAGGCACGGTCTGAACGGGCCATTTACGCGGTGAGCGTCAACCGTCGCGGCCCCTCGGCGAACCCGAGCGCGGTCAGTTCCGGCGCCAGCGGCGAGCTCATGGCCGACGCACCGTCGACCTTTTCGAGCGCGAGCCGCTTGATCGCGCCCCCGCGGGCGAACGCCACAAGCGCCGACAACGCCGGAGTCATCCGCGTATCGGCTGCCGGCACAAGGGTCTGCAGCCCCTTGCCGCCCCGCTCCAGATAGACGATCGGGTCGCCGCCGACGAGCACCACGTAGGCGCCGCCGACCCGCGACGGTCGGCGGCCCGCACCCGCCGCCGGCTGCTCGGCGCCTTCCGCGGGCTTCGGCCACGGCAGCGCCGCCCCGTACGGCTGCGCCGGGTCGACCGCCGCCAGCACGAGTGGAGCGTCGGCATCGGAACCGCCGGCGCCGGCCCCGGCGCGTGAGCGCAGCCGCTCGACCGCCCCGGGCAACGCGAACTGCGCGCCGCCGAGCCCCTCCAGGAAGTACCCGCGCCGCGCGATGCCCAGCGTCTCCAGTTGCGACAGCTCCGGGTAGATCGCCGAGAAGCCACCGGGGATCCCCTCGGCCAGCACCTGTTCGCGGGTGACGATCCCGTAGCGTTCGAGCAGCAGCTCGGCCTGCGCCCGCCGTCGTGCGCTCGGGTCAGCGTTATCGCCCAGCAGCGGCGCCACCAGCGACCAACGTCCCGATACCTGTGCGGCGGCACCATCCCGGCGCCGGCGCCCGGCGCCGAACCGGCCGGCCCGTCGGGCCGAGCCCGCCGCCCGCCGAGCCGCGTCGCGCTGGGCGCGAGCCAACGTCAGCCGCGGCGCACGCAATGGCGCGAACGCGTCGTTGGTGGCGACGCCCGCCCAGACGAGGTCCCACAGCGCCTCCTGGATCTCCTCCGGCGACAGCGATAGCTCGGCCAACAGATCGGTGAAGAAGCACGCCCCGCGCTGCAACCGCTCGAGCACCGCGGTGTGCGCCTCCGAATCCAGCGCGGCGGCGTCGACGCCCCGCGGCCGCGGCGGTGGACCGAGCAGCGCCAGGTCCTCTCGGAAGTAGAGCGCCACCCGGCCCGAGTTCCGCCCCAGCGCGCCCGCTCCGACCCAGACCAGCTCGCCGGAGGCGCACAGCTGATCGATCCATGACGGCGAGTACGCGCCGACGCGGCGGGGCAGGACGTCGCGCTCCCACACGTCGGCGGGCAGCGGCAGGCCCTGCAGGGTCACCAGCACCTCACGCAGCCGTTCGATGCCGGCGCCCGATGCCGGGAACCGATCGACGCCCTGCCAGGCGGGCGCGAAGCGGGCGAGGTGACGGGACTCCGCCGGCTCGATCTCACGTCGCAGCGCGGCCAGCGAGGCGCGCCGCAGGCGACGCAGGACCTCGGTGTTGCACCATTCTCGATCCGATCCGCCCGGCCGTAGCTCGCCGCGAACCAGCTCGCCCGAACGCTCCAGCTCACGCAGCGCCGCGGCCGCGTCGATCCCGTACCGAGCGCGCACATCGTCGGCGGTGAACGGGCCGTGGGTGGCCGCGAACCGAATCAGCAGTCGCGACAACGCGTCGGGCACGTCCTCCAGAAACGTTGCCGGCAGCCCACCCGGCGGCGCCACGCCAAGCGCATCGCGATACAGACCGGCGTCGGCGGCATCGATCCAGCGCGGCTCGCCGTGCACCCGGACGCGCGCGACCCGCCGCTCGCCCCGCAGTTCCTCGAGCATCCGCTCAGGTGCCAGCCCATCCACGACCCGCAGCGCGACCTCGTCGGGCGACAGGTCGCCGACCCGGCGCAGCACGTCGAGCAGTCCGTCGCGGCCGGTCGCCCGGGTCATCTCCGACAGGCACTGCAGGTCGGCCTCGACCGACGCCAGCGCATCGGCGTCGATCAGGTCGCGCAACTCGTCCTGGCCGAGCAGCTCGCGCAGCAGGTCGCGATCCAGCGAGAGCGCCGCCGCGCGGCGTTCGGCGTTCGGCGTGTCGCCCTCGTACATGTAGGTCGCGACGTAGTCGAACAGCAGGCTCGAGGCGAACGGGGACGCGGTCGGCGTCTCGATCTCGACGAGCGTCAGCTCGCGGCGGTGCAGTTGGGTCAGCAACCCGACCAGCCCGGGCACGTCGAGGACATCGCGCAGGCACTCGCGGTAGGTCTCCAGGACGACCGGGAACTCGCCGTACTTGCGCGCCACCTCGAGCAGCGACTGGGCCTTCAGACGCTGCTGCCACAGTGGCGTGCGCTTTCCGGGGCGGGCGCGTGGGATCAACAGGGATCGCGCGGCGTTCTCCCGGAAGCGCGCGCCGAACAGCGCGCTCGACCCCAACTCGGCGACCACCAGGTCCTCGATCTCGTCGGGCTCGAGCATCACCATCTCGGCGCCCGGAGGCTCCTCCGCATCTGGCAGGTGGATGATGATCCCGTCGTCGGAGTAGATCGCGTCGGACTCGAGCCCGAATTGGTCACGGATCCGCGCCGACAGCGCCAGCGACCAGGCGGCGTGGACCCGGCCGCCATACGGCGACAGCACGCACAGCCGCCAGTCCCCGATCTCGTCCCGGAACCGCTCGACGACGATCGTGCGATCCGACGGGATCACGCCGGTGGCCTGCTGCTGCTCGGCGAGGAACTCGATCAGGTTGCTCGCTGCGCGCGTGTCGAGGTCGTAGTCGCGCTCGAGCACTTCCGCCGTCTGGTCGACCGCCCACCGCGCAAACGCGCCGATCGCCTCCCCCAGCTCACGCGGGCGCCCGAGCGTGTCGCCCTTCCAGAACGGGACCGCCCCCGGCAGTCCCGGGGCAGGTGTCACGATCACGCGGTCGCGCCCGATCTCCTCGATCCGCCAGGTCGTCGCGCCGAGCAGGAACGTCTGACCGGGGCGCGCCTCGTAGACCATCTCCTCGTCGAGCTCGCCGACGCGCCGTCCATCGGGGAGCGTGACCGCGTACAGACCGCGGTCGGGGATCGTGCCGGCGTTCGTCACCGCCAGCTGGCGGGCCCCGGGACGGGCGCGAATCGTGCCCGCGACCCGGTCCCAGACGATCCGCGGCCGCAGCTCTGAGAACTCGCTCGACGGATAGCGCCCGTCGAGCATGTCGAGCACGTTCTCCAGCTGCGACCGGCTCAGCTCGGCGTACGAGTAGGTCCGGGTCACGAGCGCGTAGAGCTCGTCGACGTTCACCGACGCATCGTCACCGGCTGCCGCCGCGATCGCGACGATCTGCTGGGCGAGCACGTCGAGCGCGTTGCGCGGCACGACGGTCGTCTCGATCTTCGCGTCCCGCATCCTCCGCGCGACCACCGCACACTCCAGCAGATCGGCGCGAAACTTCGGGAAGATCCGTCCGCGGCTGACGTCGCCCACCGAATGGCCGGCACGGCCGATCCGCTGTAGCCCTCGCGCGACCGACTTGGGCGACTCGACCTGGATCACGAGATCGACGGCGCCCATGTCGATCCCCAGCTCCAGGCTCGACGTGGCCACCAGGCACGGCAGCTCGCCGGCCTTGAGCAGCTCTTCGACGATCGTCCGCTCCTCCCGCGCCAGTGAGCCGTGATGCGAGCGCGCGATCTCCTTCTCGGCGAGTTCGTTGAGGCGCAGCGCCAGCCGCTCGGCGGCGCGGCGATTGTTGACGAACAGGATCGTCGACTTGTGGGCTTCGATCAGCTCGACGAGCTCGGGATAGATCGCCGGCCAGATCGATCGGCGAGTCGCCTCGCCTCCCGCCAACGGGTCCAACTCGACCCCCGGCGTCGCGTCGAGCTCGACCATCGACTCGACCGGGACGTGGATCTTCAGGTCGAGCTCCTTGCGCACGCCGGTGTCGACGATCCGGCAGCTCCGCCGGGGCCCGACCATGAACCGCCCGACCTCCTCGAGCGGATTCTGCGTCGCCGACAGCCCGATCCGCTGCACGTCGTTCCCGGCCGCCTCGGTCAACCGCTCGAGCGTCAGCGCCAGGTGCGAACCGCGCTTGGTCGAGGCGACCGCATGGATCTCGTCGATGATGCACCAGCGCGTCCCGTCGAACAGCTCCCGGGCGCGGCCGGTCAGCATCAGGTACAGCGACTCCGGCGTCGTGATCAGGATGTCGGGCGCTGAGCGCAGCATCTGCTGACGCTCGCGCTGGGGCGTGTCCCCGGTCCGTACCGCGACCTCCAACGGCGCCCCGATCCCGCGCAGCGGCGTGCGCAGGTTGCGATCGATGTCGTAGGAGAGCGCCTTCAGCGGCGAAACGTAGACAAGGCCGATCCGCCGGTCGCGCGGGTTCTCCGGACGCGGCATCGCCGCCAGCTGATCGATCGCGTAAAGGAATGCGGCCAGCGTCTTGCCGGAGCCCGTCGGCGCTGAGATCAGCACATGCTCGCCCGACGCAATCGCCGGCCACGCCTGCTCCTGCGCCGCGGTCGGCGCCTCGAACGCCGACTGAAACCACTCCCAGGTGCGCGCGCTGAAGACGCCGTCAGTCGGCATCGGATCAAGGTTAGGACGCTTTGCGGTCAATTTCTGACCGCTAGCGCCTGCGCGGCGCGGCGGCGCCCGGTGCGGGGCGCCGCCGCTGCCGAGGGTGACGAGCTACGGGAAGCTCACGCTTCCGGTACCCGTGATCGACTGATAGCTCGTGGCGGGGTTCTGCTTGAACAGGCACCCGCTGGCGTTCTTCGGTGCAATCGCCGCGAAGGTGAAGGTGATCGTCGCCTTTCCGCTGATACCCGCGTAGGCACCGGTGCCGCTGCCGATCGTGACGGGACCACTGCCCGACAGCGCGAACGAGCAGTTGGATTTGTTGACCGTCGGCTTGGCAGAGGAGATCTTCTTGTTCAGCGCCGTGCCGTTGACGAGGAAGCCCCCCTGCTTGAGGGTCACCTTCTCGAAGTCGCCATTCGGGTCGACCTTGCCATTGGCGTCCTGTGAGACCGTCGTGCCCGAGTCGCCGATCGCCCCGGTGATCAGGATCTTGCCCTTGGTCGCCGACGTGTTGGTGACGAATATGCGGACCTTCCCGCCCTGCGGGGTCGCGGCCGCCACCGTCGTGGCTCCGGCGCCCAAGGCGCAGGCGGCCACGCCGATCACCGTCGCGAACTTGCCAACTCTCATGAATGACCCTCCCGGTCTCCGTCCAGTAGTGGATAGGCGGGTGCCCTCTGACCCGATCCTTACCGAAACCTTACATTCCGTGCGCGTGGAATGAAACCGCCTTATCGCATCAGCGAGGCGGCGATCGAGAGCATCTGGCTGTTGGTCAGATCCGCGGTGAGCGTGTTCGAGATCCAGTACGCGTCGCCGTCGTGGTGCCACGCGACCGTCGTCAGCTTCGAGCCGTCCTTGTAGAGGAACAGCTTGCGTCCGTTGACGGTGCGGCTGCCCGACGGGCTGGAGAGCAGCGGCGGATCGTTCCAGGTCGTGCCCTGGACGCCGTAGAACGAATCGAGCAGGTAGTTCGTCGTCAGCGTGATCCGGTAGGCGTGGTAGCGGGTTCCGTCGGGGCCGAGGATCGTGTACTGGCGCGGATACGCATGCGTGTAGACGGTCGCCGGCTCGTCGCCGTCGTTGCAGTTGGCCAGCACCGCCGAGCAGTACGGATTGGCCGAGGACACGCTCGGCATCACCAGCCGTGGGAAGTACACGGGCATCCCGGCGCGCGAGAGCGCCTGCGCCTGCGCCTGTCCGTCGGACACGTCGTCGATCAGCCCGGCGGTCGACGGCGCCCGCTGCGCGTGCCGGCGCCGGTGGGCGGTCGGCTTCGCTTTCGGCTGAGCGCTTGGGGTCGGCGTGGCGTGGACGAACTGCGCCCAGGTCGCCTGCTCCTGCCCGGTGGTCGAGGTCACATAGCACTCGGTCGGCGTGCACGGCTGCAGCGTCGCCGGGAACGGAATCTGCTTGATCGAGGCGTGGTTTGACTCCATGTTCGCGGCGAGGTCGAACAGCTTCAGCAGCCCGTCGATGCTGTGCAGGCCCTCGTCGGACTGGGAGTGCTCACCGAGGATCTTCAACAGATGATCGCGATTGGAGACCAGCGTGCCGATCGAGTACTGGCTCTTGGCCCAGCGGATGAAGTCCTGCTGACGTGCCTCCCGGACCAGATCGGTGTCGGTGTGACGGAACCGCACGAACGCCAGCGCCCCGTTGGGCTGGTTGTTGCCGCCGCACAGCCGCTGGTACCCGGGCTCGATGTCGATCGACGAGAAGTTGTCGGCCGTGCCGGGCGCGGATGACTGGTTGTAGTAACGGTGGTCGATGTCCGAGTAGACACAGCCGATCGCGTCGACCAGGTCCGCGAAGCCGCCGAAGTTGACGTCGAGGATGTGGTTGGGCACGAAGTCCGGGAAGACGTTCTGCTGGATCGTCTTGATCAGCAGATTCCAGCCGCCCTCGCTGTAGGCCGCGTTGAGCTTGTCGGTGCCGTGGCCAGGGATATCGACCTGGAGATCGCGCGGCAGCGACATCACGTTGATCGTCGAGGACGACCCGTTGAGCCGGAGCAGCAGCATCGTGTCGGTGTTCGCCGTCTTGAACGAGGTACCGGCCCGGTGATCTGAGCCGATCAGCAGGATCGTCTGCGGGGCACCGGCGGCCGGGACCTTGATCGCCTTGGACTTGATCGCTACGTGGATGCCGAAGTCGTTGGCGAGGTTCTGCACCTGCAGCAGGCCGGCCACCGCGGTCGTCGCCGCGACCGCGCCGATCACGACGATCGTGAGCACGAGGAAACGGCCCGCCAGCCCGAGGCGGGTCCGGGCACGGAACAGTCGCATCAGCGGGTCCTGTGCAGTGGGTGTGGGCTCATCGTGGACATCGTCGACCGTCGTTGGACTTCGTCCCCGGCCAGGGATCTCCCGTTACGATCGTGTCAGGTCCGCCGGCGCGGCGTGTCAGGAACCGAGCGGCATCGAGATCCGCAACTCCGTGCCGGCGCCGGGCTCTGATTGCAGCGCGAGCTCGCCACCCAGCGCCGCAACGCGGTCGGCGATCCCCCGCAGGCCGTGTCCCGCACGCAGGCCGGCGCCGCCCCGGCCGTCGTCGGCGACGACGATCCGCAGGGCGTCGTGATCGTCGCTGATCGTGACCATCGCCTCCCGTGCCTGGGCGTGGCGAACGATGTTGGTGAGCGCTTCGGCGATCACGAAGTACGCGGCGATCTCGATCCCCGGGTCGACGCGCCGCGGCGTCGCGTCGACGCTGACGACGAGCGGCAGCCGGCGGGTGAGGCTCCAGACGGCGGCGGCCAGCCCGCGCGCGGTCAGGATCGCCGGCGCGACACCGTCGACGATCTCACGCAACGACGTGATCGCCTCCTCGGCCTCGACGGTCGCGTTGCCCAGCAGCTCGCCGGCCTCGGCATCTGATCCGTCGAGACGGGCCGCCGCCAACTTGACGGCCAGCAAGACCCGGACCAACCGCTGCTGGGCGCCGTCGTGGAGGTCACGGCCGATCCGCCGGCGTTCCTCGTCGGCGGCGGCGATGATCCGCGCGCGGGAGTCGTGGATCTCGGCTGCGCGGGCGCGCTCGGCCGCCTCACGCCGAGCCGCCTGCTCGGCCTCGATTCGCTCGGTCGCGTCGCGGAAGACGACGATCGCTCCCCGCTCACCGGCGATCGGCAGCGGCGCCGAGGTGTAGGAGACGCGGAACCTCGAGCCATCCTGGCGCCAGAAGCAGTCGTCGTCGACGCGTACCGTCTCCCCGGTCACGCGTGGACGGAGCATCGGACACTGCTCCTCCGGGAACGGCGTCCCATCCCAGCGATGATGGTGGATCGTCGGGTGACTGATGCAGCCCAGCAACTCGGACTCGTCATACCCCAGCAGTTCCAGCGCGGCCGGATTCGCAAACGCGACGCGGCCCCCGTGATCGACGACGTAGACGGCGTCGGGAATGCTCGCGAGCAGTGCTTGGAGCACATCGCGTGACGCAAGCCCGAGCGCGCCGATCCGTTCGATCGAGCCGGAGACCATCGTCAGTCGACGGTCAGCACGATCTTGCCGCCCGCGTGGCCGTCCTCGCTGAGCTGCTGCGCCTCGGCGATCCGCGACAGCGGCAGCGCATGGGCGACCGGCAGCGAGAACCGGCCCTGCTGGATCAAGGCAGCGACCTCGTCGAGCGCATGCCAGGCCCTGGGCTCGTCGGGCCCTCCGGTGGTCCGAACGCCGTATTCCTCGGCGCCCTGGAAGTCGGCGATGGCGACGACGTTCTCCGGGCCTCCGGCGAGCTCGACGAGCGTTGCGATCCCACCGCTCATCGCCATGTCGATCGCGACGTCGACGCCGTCCGGCGCGAGCTCTGAGACCTCGCCGGCCAGCGCCTCGCCGTAGACGACGGGTTCAGCCCCGAACTCGCGCAGCCGGTCCTGGCTGCGGGGGCTGCCGCTGCCGATCACCCGGGCGCCCCGGCCACGGGCGAGCTGGACCGCGGTGAGGCCGACCCCACCCGAGGCGCCGTTGATGAGCAAAGTCTGACCCGCGGAGACGCCGAGCAGATCGAGGCAGCGGGTCGCCGTCTCGACCGCCACCGGCAGCGCCGCAGCGCCGGCGAAGTCCAGCTCCGGCGGCATCACCGCGAAGTGGCTCAGCACGGCGAACTCGGCCGCGGCGTTCGCCGCCGAGCCGAACACCCGGTCGCCCTTGGCGACGCCGGTGACGCCGTCGCCGACCTCGTCGACCACGCCCGCCGCCTCGACCCCGGTCCCGCGGGGAAGGTCGCCGCCCATCGCGCCGCTGCGCAGCTTCCAGTCGATCGGGTTGACGCCGACGGCGCGGACCGCGATCCGGACCTCGGACGGGCCGGCGTGCGGGTCGGGCACGTCGGTGACCTGCAGGACCTCCGGACCGCCGAACTCGGCGTACTGAACGGCTCTCATGAATTGGCTCCTGATCGTGGTTGCGCGCGCCGGGCGAGGCCCTGATCACGCATCGCCTTGCGGTAGTTGATCGCGACCGCGTCGAACGTCAGGTGCATCTCGGCGGCCAGGTCGAACGGCACGCGCTCGGGGCGCTGGGACTCGACCACGCGACGGTCCTGCTCGAAGATCGTGCGCTCGAACTCCTGCAGCACTTCGGGCGGCTGATCGGGATCGTAGTTGCGCCCGATCACGACATAGCCGGCGCATCGGTCCTCGGCGATCGGCTGTGACGCGAAGAAGTACACCATCCCCGCCTCCCCGCCCCAGCCGAGCCGGAGCACGATCGTGTAGGGAAGCTGCAGCCAGTAGCGGCTGCGCCGCTCGGGGGTCTCGACGGCCTCGTTGGCGAAGACCGGGAAGTCGTCGGAGTTGGGCGCCTCGGGTCGGACGATGTCGTACCGGAGCACGTGGCCGTCGGTGCGGACCTCGTAGTCGGGCACGACCGGCCGCTCGGGGTCGCCGAGCAGCCCCGGATGGACCCATGGGAAGTGGCCGAAGTCGGTGAAGTTCTCCAGTTGGCGCGACGCGTCGGCGTCCCATCTGAACGGGCCACACGGCACCGTGATCCAGTCCGGGCTGTCGAACTCGGGGATGGCGGGCAGCTCCCACCGTGGCTCGTCGATCGCCACCCAGATCAGGCCGAACGCCTCACGGCAGCGATACGCGCTGACGCGGGCCTTTCCGGGGATCCGCGTCGGGTCGGTGAGCTGCGGAATCAACGCGCAGACGCCGTCGGCCCGGTACTGCCAGCCGTGATAGGGGCACATCAACCGATCGCCGACCACCCGCCCCAGCGACAGCGCCGTGCCGCGGTGGACGCAGAGGTCGCGCAGCGCGTGGGGCGCACCCGCGGAGTCACGCCAGATCACGATCGGCTCGCCGAGCAGTACCACCCGCGCCGGCTCGTCGCCGAACCCCGAGGCAAAGCCGACCGGGTGCCAACAGGCACGCAAGGCCTGGAAATCCGGGGCAGCCGCCGGCGGCTCTGAGTCAGTCGGGGCGGCGGACGTGGTGGAGTCGGTCGCGTCGGCGGACATCGCCATCAGAGGCTAATGGGAGCTCGGTGGGGATCCGGTCGCACCGGGGCGAGAAACGGGCCTATGTGGCGTGTTTCTCGCCCCGGTGCCGGCAAGGGGGGCCGCCGGAGCCCGTGGGCAGTGGCTACGTACTGTCGGCGGTGCATCGGCGGACGGTCCGCAGCACTGTCTGGTCGGGACCGAGCCAGTCCAGGCCGCAGGCGGCCGGCGCCGCGTTGCCGGCTGACGGTAGCCGCCAGAAGTTCTCGTGCACGCGGGCCAGGTGGACTGGGTGCGGACGACCGCGAAAGCTGACCGCGACCGCGTCGATCCCGTCGGGTACGACCCCGAACGCCGCCGCGCCCGGGCCGTGCAGAAGCGCCGCGACCGTACCCGGTGCGGCGCTGCAGTCGTCGGCCGTGCCCCGGGGATAGACGATCACCACGCACAGCCCCTGCCGCGCGTATTCGTGGCGCAGGGTGGCCAGCAGCGATGCCTGGCGTGCCCGCTCAGACGGCGGGACGCAGTGGACCGGCCGCATCGGCGCCGCCAGCAGGTGCAGCGACGGGACCAGATAGGCGCGGCCGCGGTCCGGGACCGTCCCCAGCATCCGGATCCTGGCGGCGAGGATGCCGCTCTCGGGCAGCCGACCGAGTCGGGACACGAGGATCCGGTCCTCGGGGCGAGGCGAGCGGCGCAACGCTGCGTACTCGGCGAGCACGAGCGGGGGGACCGGCGCGGCGGCGATCGTCCCCGGCCGTGGGTAGGAGCGACACGCGGCGGCGTCGGTGCGCGGTGCGGTCGTGGTCGGCGGGGTCGTGACGGTCGCCGTCGTCGCCGGGGCCACCGTCGGGCGGCCGGCGGCCGCCGCAGCCGTCCCCGCCGCAGCCGTCCCCGGCGCAGCTGCGCAGCCGTCCCCGCCGCAGCCGTCCCCGCCGCAGCCGTCCCCGCCGCGGCCGTCCCCGCGGAGGCCGCCACCCCTGTCGCGAGCGCCAGCATCACGACCAGCGCGACGATTGGCGGATTTGGACGGCCACATCGTGAAAATCCGCCACGCCCCGCCCGGCGAGCGCCGCGGGCCGCCGGCGTCAGACCGTTCCCGGTGACCCGGCCGCAGGCCCGGCTCACCGTGTCACCAGCAGGTTGGCCATCATGCCCATGTCCTCGTGGGCGAGGATGTGGCAGTGGAACACGGTCAGGCCCGTGAACCGTACGAAGTGGACCCGGACCACCACGTAGCCGCCGACCGGCAGCACGATCTCGTCCTGGTACCCGTCGAACGCGACCGGCACGCCATCCACCGAGATCGCCTGCATCGGGTAGGTGTGCAGGTGGAACGGGTGCTGCTCGTCGGTGTGGTTGACGATTGTCCACTGCTGAACGGTCCCGAGCCGGGCACGGAAATCGATCCGGTGTGGTTCATACGACCGACCGTTGATGAAGAAGCCGGTGCCGGCCGGGTTCTCGGAGAATACGATCGTCCTCCGCCGCGCCGCCCGCACCCGCCGCAGGTCCAGTTGGTGAGCGAGGATCGTGCCCGGCGTCGGCACCGCTCGGCGCGCCGCACCGCGGGTGATCACGGTCGCCAGCCGGGCATGCGGATAGCGGTCCTCGCCCTGGTTGTACGGCAGCGTTCGCAGCACCGCGCGGCCGGACCTCGCCGGCCCGGTGACCAGCACGTCCCAGCGCTTGCCCGGTGGCAGCACCAGCGTCGGCGCCCGTTCGGGGTGGATCACCGGGTGGCCATCCTGCGCGACCACCTCGAACGTCGACCCGGACAGCGACAGCCGGTAGAAGATGTCGGCGCCGATGTTGGCGATGTGCCACAGCTGGGTCTGACCGGGCGCGATCGTCAGCGTCGGCTGGTACTGGCCGTCGACCAGCCGGGTCGTCGGGGCGCCCGAGTCGATCCCGCGGGACACGATCGCGTTGCCGTGGAGCTGTACGTCGCGCAACGCCAGATACCGCTGCGGCAGACCCCGAAGCGACGCGGGCAGATCGCGCGTCAGCCCTCGCACCTCGATCAACCCGGAGAGCCCGTCGAACACCTGCTCCTCGGAGGCGGCGTTCGGGTAGCGCGCCGCCTCGGCAGCGGGCACCATCAGGTGCGAGTGGTACCAGAAGGTTCCCGTCGCGGCGTCACGGGGCAGCCGGAACCGGTAGTGGAACGATCGACCCGGATCAACGGTCACGAAGACGTTGTCGGCGTGCCCCCCGGGCGACACCTCGAGGCCGTGAAAATGCAGATTGGTCGGCTCGCGGAGGTGGTTGACGAGCGTGATCTCGACGAGGTCGCCGGGCGCGATCGACAGCGTCGGCGCCACCCATGAACCGTTGTAGACCTTGGCGAGAACGCGCCGACCGGCGATCCGCACCACCCGCGAAGACGCCACCAGCGTCACCTTCAGCACGCCGTGGCGGCTGCGGTAGACGGCCGGCTCGTGCAGCGGTGCACCGGCGACGCCGGGCGCGGGCCGCAACGGGCCGACGCCGGCCGGCGGCGGCGCCGTCGACAGCCGCATCCGCATCGAACCCGCGACCGCCGACCCCGCCGACCCCGCCGACCCCGCGGACGCCCCGGGCACCGCCAGCGCCACCGATCGCTGCACCCCTCCACCCGCGATCACCAGCCCGAGCAGCAGACCGAACGCCAGCGCCGCCGCTGCCGCACGCCCGGCGCAGCGTCACCGCGGGTCCGCGACGCCGCCCAGGTCCCGCGCCCGCCGCATCACGTCATCGATCATCGGGCGGGTCAGCTTACCCGTGAACGTGTTCTGTTGAGAGGGGTGGTAACAGCCCAGCAACACCGTGCCCCCGACGGTCGCCTCCGCGCCATGCCCGAACTTCGGTCGGGGCCTCGGCACCGCCGATCCGCCCGCCGCCAGGAGGCGTAACGCGGCGTCCCAGGCGAACGAACCGAGGCATACGATCACGCGCACGCCGGTCAGCAGCGCGAGCTCGCGTACCGCGTAGGGCAGGCAGGTGTCACGCTCGGCCGGGGTCGGTTTGTTCGCCGGTGGCGCGCAGCGGACCGCTGCCGTCACCCAGCAGCCGCGCAGCGCCAGGCCGTCGTCGACGGAGACCGACTCGGCCTGGTTGGCCATCCCGACCCGGTGTAGCGATCCGTACAGCCAGTCGGCGGAGCGATCGCCGGTGAATACCCGGCCGGTGCGGTTGCCGCCGTGCGCCGCCGGCGCCAGCCCGAGCACGAACACGGTCGCGTCCGGATCCCCGAAGCCGGGCACCGGCCGCCCCCAATACGTCTCGTCGGCGAACGCCGCACGCTTGACCCGCGCCACCTCCTCGCGCCACGCCACCAGCCGCGGGCACGCACGACACCCGACGATCTCAGACGACAGCGCCGCGAGCCCGGCGTCGCGTGATCCGTCGCTCACGGCCCCGCGCACGCCCTCACGGCGACCACCGTCCTACCCCTTCAGCGCGCGACCGTACTGGCGCTCGTAGTACTCGCGATAGGCCCCCGAGCGGATCGGCTCCCACCACCAGCCGTTCTGGCGGTACCAGTCGACGGTCCGCTCCAGGCCTTCGGCGAACCGCACTCGGGCGCTCCAGCCGAGCGCCTGCAGCTTGTCGGCCGACAGCGAGTAGCGGCGGTCGTGGCCGAGCCGGTCGGTGACGTATTCGATCAGCGAGTCGTCGCGGCCGGTGAGCGACAGAATCCGGTTGACGACCTCGATGTTCTCGCATTCGTCAGGGCCGCCGCAGTTGTAGACCTCGCCGGCGACGCCGTGCTCCAGCACATGGCCGATCCCGCGTCCGAAGTCCTCGACGTAGAGCCAGTTGCGCACGTTGCGGCCGTCGCCGTACACGGGTAGGTGGTCGCCGGCGAATGCGTTCAGCACCATCAGCGGGATCAGCTTCTCCGGGTACTGGCGCGGACCGTAGTTGTTGGAGCCACGGCAGACGTTGGTGTGCATCCCATAGGTGTGGAAGTAGCTGGAGACGAGCAGGTCGGCGCCGGTCTTCGAGGCGCTGTACGGGCTCGACGGCTCCAGCGGCGATCGCTCGGTGAACGAGCCGGTCTCGATCGATCCGTACACCTCGTCGGTCGAAACCTGCACGTAGCGCAGCCCGCGCTGGCGCGCCGCCTCGAGCAGCACGTGGGTGCCGAGTGCGTTGGTCACGGTGAACGCGTACGGGTCGGCGATCGAACGGTCGACATGCGTCTCGGCGGCGAAGTTGACGATCGCCTCCGCGCCGGATTCATCGAGCGCCCGCGCGACGGTTTCGGGGTCCTCGATCTGGCCGCGCACGAAGCGGATCTCGCTCGCCACCGAACGCAGGTTCTCCTCACGCCCGGCGTAGGTCAGCGCGTCGAGCACGGTCACGTCGTCGCCGTGCTCGCCGACGCGCAGCTCGACGAACGTCGAGCCGATGAATCCGGCGGCGCCGCAGACCAGCAGCTTCATTGGCTCACCAACGCGGTCTCGGAGATGAAGTCACGCAGGCCATCGCGCCAGCTCGGCAACTCGGGTGCCGCGCGCTGGGAGCGCATCACGCTGAACGCCGGGCGCGGCGCCGGCAGCGGATACTGACTGGTGTCGATCGGATGGACATCGCAGTCAAGGCCGCCCGCCGCGATCGTCGCCACCGCGAACTCATACCACGAGCACTGCTCGGCGGCGGCGACGTGCAGGGTGCCGAGCTGCTGTGTGCCGGCCAGCCCGACGAGGGCGGACGCCAGATGGCCGGTGAACGTCGGGCAGCCGATCTGATCGTCGACGACGTTGAGCTCGTCGCGCTCGTCCGCCAATCGCAGCATCGTCTTCGGGAAGCAGGGACCGCCGGCTCCGAACAGCCACGACGACCGCACGATCGTGTGCGCCTGCGACGCCGCCGACGCCACCGCCAGCTCGCCGGCGAGCTTGGAGCGACCGTAGGCCGACAGCGGGCCGGTCGCGTCGGACTCCAGGTACGGCGCGCGCTTGGTTCCGTCGAACACGTAGTCGCTGGAGACATGAATCGTCCACGCCCCGACGCCGGCGGCCGCGCCGGCGACGTGCCCGGCACCGGCGCCGTTGGCCGCCGTCGCCTCCTGCTCGTTTTCCTCGGCGGCGTCGACTTTGGTCCACGCCGCGCAGTTGATCACCGCGTCGGGGCGCGCGTCGGTCACCGCCCGGGTGACGGCGTCCGCATCGGCGATATCGAGCTGGGCTCGAGCCAGCGCGATCGGCTTGTGCCCGGCGGCGAGTGTGGCCGTCCGCACGTCCTGGCCGAGCATGCCACCGGCTCCCGTGATCAGGATTCGCATCGCGCCAAGGGTAGAGCGCGTGCCCGCACGCACCGCGACACGTTCAATCGACCGGCGCCGCGATCGTGACCCCGAGCCCGGGGAGACGGAGCTGTCCGCGCGTCGGGAAGTAGATCGCGTCGCCGGGCACCCGCGTGCCGTAGACCAGGTAGGTGAGGCCGTCCGGGCCCGCGCGGAGGCTGTGCGCGACGCCCGTCGCGGGTGGGCGCGCGACGATGTCGCCCGCCGCCAGCGGATGCTCCTCGACGCCCAGCCGCACGGTTCCCGTGCCCGCGAGGACGTAGAACAGCTCCTCCGCGAGCGAATGCACGTGCGGCGGCGGGCCGTCGGCGTCGGCCGGGAGCGTCACGTGGTTCAGCCCGGCCTTGACCGCGCCGGCGGCGGCCCCGAGCCGTCTGAGCCGTGACGGCCGTTCGGTCTCCAGTTCGCTCAACCCGACGACGTTCGCCGGTCGCGGTTGACCGGCGTCGACGACTGGCCGCTCGAGTGGACCGGCGAGTCCCTCCGCGTGGAACGGATGCGGCCCGTCGAGCGGCACCCACCGCGGCCCGGCCCACATCACCCCCGCGCGCGGCAGGAACGAAAGACTGGATTCCGATCCGGAGTCGAACGCCAGAACCTCCAGCCCGGCATCGCCGGCCAGCAGCGTGTGCGGCGGGCCATTGGGGCGGTGCACGATCACATCGCCGGGGCCGACCTCGCACGCTTCGCCCTTCTGCCAGGACAGGCCGCCACCGGCCAGCACGTAGAAGATCTCCTCCTCTTCGCCGTGCACGTGAACGGGCATCTGCCGATGGCCGGCGGCCACGTCGTACCAGCTGACCCCGATCCGGTCGGTGCCGACGACGGGTCCGATCCGACGGCGATCGAACGCGATGTCGCCCTCGGCGACGTGACGCGTGGGGATCTCCTGGAGGCTGATGACGGCGGCCCCGGGCATGGTCGCAAGCAGGCTACCCGGCCGCCGACCGTGATCGAAGTCCGAACGGAAACGCGAATCCCACATAACCTGTTGGGAATGGTCCGTTACGGCAAGCGCGACGACATGATCGTCTACGAGCAGGAGCCGTTCAACGCCGAGACCGGGATCGTGTCGCTCCTGGAACAGCCCCTCACGGCGACCGACGCGTTCTACGTGCGCAGTCACGGCCCTGTGCCTGCGCCCGCGCCTGACAGCTGGCGGCTCCGCGTCGACGGTGCCGTCGAGCGGCCGCTGTCACTATCGCTCGAGACCCTGCAGGAAGCGTTTCGCGAGCGTCACGTCACCGCCACGCTCCAGTGCGCGGGCAACCGCCGGGCCGGCCTGGTCGCGATCCGCGACATCCCCGGCGAGGCGCCGTGGGGCCCAGGTGCGACCGGCACCGCCGCCTGGAGCGGCGTGGCGCTCGCTGACGTCCTGGAGCTCGCCGGCCCGCGCGCCGAGGCCGCCCATGTCGGCTTCGTCGGCGCCGACATGTGTTCCGAGGCCAAGCCGGCGCAGGTGTTCGGCGGGTC
Organism: uncultured Solirubrobacteraceae bacterium; assembly: GCA_963743985.1. Classification (GTDB taxonomy): domain Bacteria; phylum Actinomycetota; class Thermoleophilia; order Solirubrobacterales; family Solirubrobacteraceae; genus Palsa-465. The sequence goes on from CAVUSD010000002.1 coordinate 309,750, forward strand.
GATCCCGCTCGACAAGGCGCAACGGCCCGAGGTGCTGCTCGCCTGGGCGATGAACGGCGAGCCACTGCCGGACGTCCACGGCGCGCCGCTGCGGGTGGTCGTTCCGGGCTATATCGGCGCGCGCAGCGTCAAGTGGCTGGAACGGATCGAGCTGCGCACGGAGCCGTGGGCCGGCTACTTCCAGCGGGTCGTCTACCGGCTGCTGGCCGAGGACGAGACGCCGGCAACCGACCGGGGGATCGCGCTTGGGTTGATCGCGCTGAACTCGGCGATCCTGTCGCCGGCCGACGACGCGACGGTCGCGGCGGGGCCGGTCAGCGTGAGTGGCTACGCCTTCGCCGGCGGGGATCGCTCGGTGCAGCGCGTCGACGTGTCGACCGACAGGGGCAGCAGCTGGGCGCGCGCCGAGCTGCTGGAGGACCTGGGCCGCTGGGCGTGGCGCCAGTGGCACATCATGCTGACGCTCGAGCCCGGCGAGCACGAGATCCTGGTCCGCGCCTGGGATTCCTCGGCGGCCACGCAGCCCGAGGACGAGGCGGGGCTGTGGAACCCCAAGGGGTACGTGAACAATGCCCGTCCTCGGATCCGCGTCCGCGTGGTCGGATAGCCGTTGCGCCACCTGGCCAAGCGGACTTGTCCGGGTGAGCGTGGCACGGATGCCCGGAAACGGTGAAGATACGGGTGATGAGCGAGGTGGAAACCGAGGCCGTGGCGGCGATCGCCGCCGGATATACGATTCCGGGGGGCAGCGTCGACGAGCTGCTCGACGCCGGCGGGCGACCACTGTCGCACGCGCGCTCGTTGATGGCCGCGCTGGATCGCCTCGGTCCGGAGGCGCTCAGCGCCGCCGGTCAGCGCCGCGACGCGATCTTCATGCAGCAGGGGATCACGTTCGAGGTCGCGGGCTCCGACGGCGAGCGTCGTGACCGCGCCTGGCCGCTGGATCTCGTGCCGCGGGTCCTGACCAGCGCCGAGTGGACGATCATCAAGCGCGGCCTGGCGCAGCGGATCCGGGCGCTGAACGCGTTCGTCGACGACGTCTACCACGCACACGAGATCGTTCAGGCGGGGATCGTGCCGTGGTCGCTGATCGTCAGCCGCAAGGAGTTCGCGCGGCCGGTCCATGGCGTCCGCGCGCCCGGTGGCGTGTACTGCCACGTCTGTGGCTGTGACCTCGTGCGCGACGGCGACGGCCGTTGGCGGGTGCTGGAGGACAACGTCCGCACCCCGTCGGGGATCTCCTACGTGATCGAGAACCGAGTCGCGATGACGCGGCTGGTGCCCGAGCTGTTCGCCGGCCATCGGGTTCGCCCCGTCGACCACTACCCGACGCTGCTGCTCGACGCGCTACGAGCGGTTGCGCCGGCCGCCGAGAACGAGCCGACGGTCGTGCTGTGGACGCCGGGCGCGATGAACTCCGCCTACTTCGAGCACGCCTTCCTGGCTCGCCAGATGGGCGTCGAGCTGGTCGAGCCCAACGACCTCGTCGTCCGTGACGCGATCTGTTACATGCGGACGACCAGCGGACTGCAACGCGTCCACACGATCTACCGGCGCCTGGACGACTCGTTCATCGACCCGTTGGAGTTCCGCCCCGATTCGCTGCTCGGCGTTCCCGGCCTGGTCCGCGCCTACCGGGCCGGGACGGTCGCGATCGCCAACGCGATCGGCACCGGCGTTGCCGACGACAAGGCGATCTACTACTACGTGCCGGAGATGATCCGCTTCTACCTCGATGAGGAGCCGATCCTCGAGAACGTCCCCACGTATCTGTTGTCCAACGACACCGAGCGGGCGCACGTGCTCGGCCGACTGGATCAGGTCGTCGTCAAGCCGACCTCGGAGTCCGGCGGCAAGGGCGTGTTCATCGGCCCCCACGCGACCAAAGCCGAGGTCGAGGAGCAGGCGCGGATGATCGAGGACGACCCGAGCCGGTGGATTGCCCAGGAGCTCGTGCACCTGTCGACCGCGCCGACGGAGATCGGCGACGGGCGGCTGGAGCCCCGCCACGTCGACCTGAGGCCGTTCGCGGTCTTCGGCGAGGAGATCCGAATCGTGCCCGGCGGTCTCACCCGGGTGGCGTTGCAGGAGGGCTCGATGATCGTCAACTCGAGCGCCGGCGGTGGCTCCAAGGACACGTGGGTGCTCGACGACGGCGACGACACCGATCCCGCTCCGGGGACGCTCCCGCCATATCGGCCGCCGCGGCTGCCCGACGTCCGCTACGGCGGCACCTGGTCAAACCAGGCACAGCAGCAACAGCAGCAGCAGGACTGAGGCCCGCCCGATGCTCGCCCGGATCGCCCAGGAGCTGTTCTGGCTCGGCCGCGACCTGACCCGCGCGGAGTTCACCGCGCGCATCCTCGACGGCGCCTTTCACGCTGACGTCGCGGGCGTTCCGTCCCAGCGCGGGGTCGCCTTGAGCTGGGAGGGAGTGCTGGCCACGATCGGCGCCAAGCCGCCGGCGCTCGGCGAGGAGGAGACCGAGGTCCCGGAGTACGTGGCGCTCGGCCGGATCGAGGTCGCGCGCCTGCTGACGCTCGACACCGACTCCCCCGCGTCGGTCGTCTCGTGCGTCGCCCGGGCCCGCGAGCGCGCCCGGGCAATGCGCGACGTGATCTCGACCGAGATGTGGGAGGCGCTGAACTCGTTCTACCTGATGCTGGGACGCTACGACCTGCACGCCGCGCTGCAGACCGGTCCGTACTCGTTCTACCAGGACGTCAAGGAGCGCTGCGGGCTGTTCTGGGGCCTGCTCGACCGGACGCTGCTGCGCGACGAGGGCCGTGCCTTCCTGGAGGCGGGAGGCCACATCGAACAGGCCGACATGGTGCTGCGGATGCTGCGGGTGGCGATGCCGTCCGGCGCGGTGGATCTCGACCCACCGGCGCTGGAGACCGAGGCCATCGCGATGCTGCACGCGGTCGGCGGTTTCCAGGCCTACCGTCGCGCGGCCCGCACTTCGCCGACGGTCGGCCCGGTCGTCCGCTTCCTGCTGTTCGACTCCGCCTACCCCGGCTCCGTCTCCTCCTCGGTCGATGCGCTGGCCGTGGCGCTGACCGCCGCCGACGCCCAGCCGCGATCGTCGCCGCCGGTGCTGCGACTCGGGCGGCTGACGGCCGATCTCGAGCTCCAGCGCCGGGCCCCGGACGCGGGCGCCGGCGTCGAGACCGTGCTCGAGCAGGTGCAGGGCGAGCTCGAGCTCGTCGACCACGACATCGACACGCGGTACTTTGCGATCGCGGCGCTCGCCGCCGTGCACCTGTGATCCGCTCCCCGCTCACGCCGCCGTGAACTTCGCGATTCGCTATCTGACCGAGTACGACTACGACGCCGAGGTGCTCGACAACCTCAACGCGCTTCGCGTCAAGCCCTCGACGGGCTCGCGACAGCGTTGCGACGAGTTCTCGGTGCGGCTGACGCCGGAGGTGCGCCTGCACCGCCACACCGATTACTTCGGCACCGAGGTGGTCGAGTTCGAGATCTCCCGGCCCCACCGGCATCTGTCGATCGACGTGCGCGCGCGCGTCTCGACCCAAGCCCCCGCCCAGGCGCCGCCGTCGAGTTGGGCGGCGCTCGACGATCCGGCCTACCGCGAGGCCGGCGGCGAGTTCCTGCTGCAGACCGATGATGCGCCCGGCGATTCGGTGCTCGCCGAGTTGATCGGTCAGACGGGTCGGGGCGAATCGCCGATCGACACGGTCCTGCTGGTCTCACAGCTGATCCCCGAGCGGTTCGAATACCGCAAGGGGGCAACGTTCGTGGACTCGAGCATTGCCGATCTGCTGCAGGCCGGCGCCGGCGTCTGCCAGGACTTTGTGCACCTCGGCCTGTGCCTGTTGCGCCACCACGGGATCGCCGCCCGGTATGTGTCGGGCTACCTGTTCGCCGGGGGCTCCGACGACCTGCGTGAATCGGTCGAGGTCGACACGCACGCGTGGCTGGAGGCGCTGCTGCCCGGCGCGGGCGGATCCGACTGGGACCCGATCTGGGTCGGGATCGACCCGACCAACCGCGTGCTGGCCGGCGAAACGCACGTCAAGGTCGGGCACGGCCGCCACTACGCCGACGTGCCGCCGATCAAGGGCGTCTACCGCGGCCAGGCATCCGCCACCCTGAGCGCCTCGGTGACGATGACCCGTGTCGAGCGCGCCGACCCGGCGTCGATCTCCCGGTCCTAGCGGCGCAACGTCCGTCGCCTCTCGGCTCCGAAGAGATAGTTGAGCAGTTAACTATCGCCAGCGCAGCAGCGGCTCGAACCACATCGGGGCGCAACGACAGAACGACTGCGGGGCCCGGCTGCCACCAGCGCGGGCCCCGCGTACAACCGTGCAGACCTGCTGCTAGCCGACGTGCAGCGACCGCGTCAGGCTGCCGACCGTGCCACCGGTGTCGATCGACACCACGAACCGGTAGGTGCCAGCCCGCCGCTTGCTGAGCTTGACGCCGAACGTCGCGCGGTGGTCGTGAACCGTTACCGCACGATTGGCAATCAGACGACCGGCGTGATACGCACGGAGCCGCAGCGCGGTCGCGACCTTGCTGCCGCCCTTCGTCCGGAACGTCAGCGTCAGCTTGTCGCCGGCGACCTTCGTCTTCCAGGTCAGCTTGGGAAGCGCGACCTTGGCCGTCTGAGCAGCGCTGGCACTCGAACCACTGGCGCTCGAGCTCGAACCGCTCCCCGAACTGGCTGGCGCGGACGACGTCGAGCTGCTGACGGTCGACGTCGAGCTGCTCACCGTCGATGTCGATGATCCCGCGGGGATCGTCTTGGTGATCTCACCCGACGTCGGGTCGAGGATGATCGCCGGCGCGTGACCGTAGCGCTGGTTGAAGTCGAACGCGTTCGACAGCGTTCCTGCGGCCGCGTCGGCGGACTCCCCACCGATTCGGCCGAGGCTCCAGTTGTCCTCGATGAACTTCGGAATCGACGCCTGCTCGGCGAACGTGTTGTCCACGTTGTTCTGCTTCGCCCAGGGCGAGATGACCAGCAGCGGCACCCGCGGCCCGACGCCGCAGCGACCTTGCGTGGTCAGATCCGAGATACCCGTGCCACCGCACTTGCCCAACCCGTTGAGCACGTCAGAGGCGGTCTGCGAGCCGCGGATGATCGGACCCATCTGGTGGTCATACCAACCGTCTGAGTCGTCGTAGGTGATGAAGATCGCCGTGCTCGCCCAGTCCGGGGACTGCTCGATCTGGTCGACCTCCTGCGCGATGAACCGCTGCTCGTCGAGCGGGTCGGAATAACCGGCGTGGCCGTCCTCGTACTCCGGCGCCTTCAGGTATGAGACCGCCGGCATGTTGCCAGCCGCGACCGCGTCGTTGAACCAGCTCAGGTCGTACTCGTGGTTGACGCCGTCCGGAGCGCTGGTGCCGACCTGCGCCACGTTGGCCGGGGCCACGTGGTCCGGGTTTGACGTCGACTGGTAGTACTCGAACGGGTTGTGGTGCGGGCTGTAGTCAGCGACACTGGCGCCGCCGATGTTGACATGGGTAGTGCCGCAGACCGGCTGACTTCCGTTGTAGGACGATGGCGTGAAGCCGCCCTGGAACCAGCCCCAGGTGAGGCCCTTGGTGTTCAACAGGTCGCCGATGTTCTTGCCGTTCATCTCGGCGGTGACAGCGGTGCCCGGAGTCGCCGAGCCGTTCGAGCACCCGTCGTAGTAGGGGTCGACGTCACCGTTCATCGTGCCGGCCACCACGGCTGAGCTGGTTCCACCCTCGGCGACCGCGCCGTTGGTCTGGCCGCTGATCACGTTGAGCGCGCCCGGCGTCGAGGGACCGAACTGCGTGCCGTAGAAGTTGTCGTTCAGCGTGAAATGCTGAGCGAGATTCCACAGCCCGGTGACGGTGTTGCCGTCGTAGTAGTCCATCACGATCCCGTTCGGACCGTAACTGCCGGAATTGGGATTGTTCTTCTGGGTGCAGTTCGTGGTGCTGCTGCCGGTGGTGTTCTGGACGAACGCGTCCATCAGCCCGCCGTCGTAGGCAGCCTGCTCGGGCGTATACGCGTGGTTCTGGTCGCAGGTCAGCGCCTGGTCGGGGCTGAGTCGCTGTGGGTTGTTGAGGTTCGGGTTGGCGGTCAGCAGCGTGTTGTTCAGGCCATTGACCGATGGGGTGTTGGGAAGGGCGTGGAACGTCGACGTCTCGCCCGGCTGGTTTTGCGCATATGGATAGGTGCCGAAGTAGTGGTCAAACGAGATGTTCTCGTCGAACAGGACGACGACGTGCTTGATCGGCGTCGTCGTCGTCGCCCCGGACGCCACGGCCGCGGTGGCGGCGACCGAACTGCCCGGGTCAGCGTTGTTGGAACTCGCGGAGGACACCGATATACCGATCACGGCAGCCCCAACTGCCGCAGCCGACACGGCCCCGGCGAGCAATCTCTTGCCAGCGTGCAACGGAACTCCTTTGTTCGCTCACGGGCGGCTGTTATGGAGAGTCCGCATCAACGGCCGCCGACGCGGATGCGACGGCATCCTCCGTCCCAGGGGCCGGCACGGTGTGAACCTGAGGTCACCGCGCGGTAATCGTCCTGGTCACGATTCGGCCACAACTCGGTAACACGATCCGGACGGCCTGTGACCTACCGTATTCGGCGCGGTCCGGGCGGCTTGGGCGGAGTCACCTGTCCACGAGTGCGTCATGTCTGAGACCTCTTCCAGCACAGCCCTGCCCCGCTCCACTGGCCCCGGCGGACTCCGGCCGCGTCGGCCTGTCCGGATCGCGATCTGGCTCGGGGCGGTTGTGCTACTGGCGATTGCGGCGCTGATCGCCGCCGCCGTGATCCCCGGGTCACATCACACCGTCGGCGAGCCCGCGGACGCGCAGCGGGCGGTCGCGGCACCGACTCCGGCCAGCCACGCGCCGGCACGGGTGACCAAGGTGTTCGACTCCACCGTCGCGGCCAACCGCTTCGGCACCCAGGACGCCGCGAGGGAGAACGGCTACGACGCAAACGGGCCGGTCTCGGACCTGACGCCGGTGCGCGCATCGGCGTTTGACCACCCGGTCGCGATGTACCGACGGTATGCGGAACGCTGGGCGGCGACATTGGGACATCACGTCGTCTCGCTGACCGTCGCGCTGCGCGCCGGCAACCGCCGTCTCGCCCGGACCGACTGGATGACGGCATTCTCGGACTACCTGCATCTCGGCGCGGTCTACGGCCTGTTGCCGGGCGACCTCAACGACGACCTGGCGGGAATGCCGGGCACGATCGGCGACCGGCATTTCGTCGGGCTGCACCGGATCGAGATGGGTCTGTGGACCGATCAGTCGGTGCGCTCGCTCGCGCCGCTCGCAGTCAAACTGGGCTACGCGGTCGGCCGTCTGCGGGCGGAGCTGCCGACCGCCGCGGTCGATCCCCAGAGCACGCACGTGCGGCTCGCGCGGGGGCTCGTCGCCGTCACGGTCGACCCACTCGATTTCACCCTCCGAATCCATGAGATCCTCGAAGACGCTCAGCGTGACTTCATGTCCGGGCTCGACGTGCCGTGGTCGGGCGCCGGGGTGCTCGCCACCGCCGCGGGCGTCGCCGCGACCAAGGAGCTGCTGTCGACCGTGGAGCCGATCATGACCGGCCGCGGCGCCGCATATGGCACCTCCGAGTATTGGCTCAATCGGCTCAGCCACGCGTTGGACCGCGTGCGGCGGCGCGATGGCAGCTACCCGAGCCTGCACCAGCTCGAGCCCGAGCAGCTGCAGCTGATCGACGGCACTCTCGCCGGAACGCTGACCGCGCTCGACCAGGTGCCGGCCGCGCTCGAGACCCAGGCCTTCACCACCTTCCCGAAGATCCCCACCGGGAAGGACGCCCGGAAGTGAGCCCCGTCGACCGCCGCCGCTTCCTGAAGGGTTCATTGGCGACGTTCGGTGCCGGGGGAGCGGGCGCGGCGGTCGCGCTCGGAGCGTCAGGCCGGGCACACGCCGCCGACCCGCCCCCGGACCTCGGGACCGAGTCGCTGCGCGTGAATCAGCGCGAGCTGATGGTCCGCTATCCGTTCGACGGCAGATACCAAGCGGGGATCCTCACTCCGCGCCAGCCCCAGGCAGCGATGCTCTCGCTGGACGCGATCGCGCAGACGCCGACGGAGTTGTTCCTTGGGCTGCAGCAGCTGTCGGTCCGCATTCGCCAGCTGACGCAGGGGACGTCGGTCGGCGTGGCGGAGATCGACAATCCGCCGCCGGACTCCGGGATCCTCGGGGACTACGACGCGCCCGACTCGTTGACGGTCACGCTCGCCTTCGGCGCGAGCCTGTTCGATCATCGCTACGGGCTGGCGTCGAAGAAGCCACGCCACCTGACCGCGATGCCGGCGTTCGCGCTGGATCGCCTGGAACCCTCCCGGACCGGCGGCGACGTGTTGGTGCAGATCTGCGCCGGCCAGCGTGACACGGTCGTGCACACGGTGCGCGAACTGATGCGCGTGATCGCCGGTACGTTCACCCTGAGGTGGTCGCTGGATGGGTTCCAGGCCGCCCAGCGCGCCGCCAATCCGCACGCGAGCACCCGCAACCTGTTCGCGTTCCGCGACGGCACCGCCAATCCCGACGTGCGCGATGAGGCACTGATGCGACAGCTCGTCTGGGCCGCCGCCGACGAGCGCCCGTTCGCCGCCCACGGGACCTACATGGTCGTCCGAGCGATCCGCCAGCACGTTGAGTTCTGGGACCGGGTCGGGATGCTCGAGCAGGAACAGATGATCGGCCGTTATCGCGTGTCGGGCGCGCCTCTGGGAGGCACCACCGAGTTCGAGGACCCGGACTATCCGTCGGACCTCAAGGGCAAGCGGATCCCGCTCAACGCGCATATCCGCCTCGCCAACCCCCGCACCCCACAGTCGGCTGACCAGCGGATACTGCGCCGCCCCTACAACTACAACCGCGGCTTCGACGAGGCGGGCGACCAGGACCAGGGGATGCTGTTCGTCGCCTTCAACCAGAATCCCGAGCGCCAGTTCGCCACGATCCAGCAGCGCCTGGAAGCCGAGCCGATGACCGACTACATCACGCCCGTTGGCGGCGGCTACTTCTTTGCGCCCCGCGGAGCCGCGGGGCCGGCCGACTGGGTCGGCTCGGGGCTGGCGCGCGCGTAGGCGCATTGGTAGCGTCGCGCCATGGCACTACGTACCAACTACACCCCCGGGACGTTCAGCTGGATCGATCTGACGACGCCGGATCAGGAGACGTCCAAGCGGTTCTACGGCGAGTTGCTGGGCTGGTCGTTTCAGGACCTTCCGGTCGGCGACGACGCGTATTACACGATGGCCGCCGTCGACGGACACAACGTCGCTGCGATCGCGCCCCAGCCCGACCAGCAGCGCGACTCCGGCGTTCCGCCGCTGTGGAATTCGTACATCACCGTGGACAGCGCCGACGCCGCGGTCGAGCGGGCGACGTCGCTCGGCGGCAGCGCCCACACGCCCGCGTTTGACGTGATGGACGCCGGCCGGATGGCGGTCATACAGGATCCGCAGGGGGCCTACTTCATGGTCTGGGAGCCGCGTGAGAACCCGGGTGCCGGGCTTGTCAACGCGCCGGGCGCGCTGACCTGGAACGAGCTCACCACGCCGGACCTGGATGCGTCCGAGGACTTCTACGGCGCCCTGTTCGGTTGGACCACCGAGATCACGCCCGGCCCGATCGAGTATCGGGAGATCAGGAGCGCGGCCGGTCGTGAGAACGGCGGAATGCGCCCGCCGATGCCGCCGGAGACGCCGCCGTTCTGGCTCGTCTACTTCGGCACCGCCGACATCACCGCGACCGCCGCCAAGGTCACCGAACTCGGCGGCAAGCTGCTGGCGCCGCCGATGGCGATCGAAGGGATGGGCGAGATCGCCGTCGCCGCCGATCCGCTGGGCGGCGTGTTCGCGCTGTATGCGGGCACCTTCCACGATTGAGATCCGGCGCCCGGAGACGGGCGCCGCGACATACTGACCCTGTGCGCGCCAGTGGACTGATTCCGATCGCCGCCGCGGTCGCGACGTTATGCGCGGGCTGCGCCCAGCAGCAGGTCGTCACCACCGGAAGTGCCACGACGAGTTCGTCATCGAGCTCCTCGAGCACCACGACCGCATCGGCGCCGACGTTCCACGTGCATCCGCACGCGGTGCAGCCGGTCGCCGGGACGGCGGCGAGGGCGCGCAAGCCGCCACCGGCCGGCACGACCGCGAGCGTCAGCGTCGAGAGCCCCGCCCACGACGTGGCGCTGGCGCGGCCGCTGTCAAACGCCCAGGTCCGCGCTCAGTTGAACCGCAGCGGCATGACCGCCAACGCCGATCAGGCGACGCTCACCCCCAACGGGCTCGCGGTCGCGCCCCCGGGAGCGCCGGCCGAGGTCCAGGCGATCATCAACGCCGGTAACGAGATTGCCCGGCTGCCATACCGCTACGCCGGTGGGCACCTCACCTATCAGGACACCGCCTACGACTGCTCGGGCTCGATCAGCTACGTGCTGGCCGCCGCGCAACTGCTCGACTACACCGTCAACTCCACCGCCCTCGAGACATGGGGCAAGGCCGGTCCCGGCAAATGGGTGACCGTGTTCGCCAACGCCGGTCACACCTTCATGTACGTCGCCGGTCTGCGCTTTGACACCGTCGCGCTGGCGGAGACCGGATCGCGCTGGTCGACCCGGCCGGCCGACGAGCCGGACCTCAGCACGTTCGTGCTGCGCCACCCCGCCGGCCTCTGAGCGCCGGGGCTCGCGACGGCGCGGGGAGCCGGGCGGCGCCGAGTGCGTCGAGTCAGGGAGACCAGCCGCAGGAGACCGAGCAGAGCTGCCCGGAGGACACCATCCAGCCGACCTCCTTCTCGGTGAAACCGAGCCGACGCAACTGCCTCAGAGCCGCCACTCCGGCCTGGTAGCGCATCAACCGACCCAGAGCGATCCCCCGCAGACCCTGGGAGCTTTCCCGCCCTGCCAGGGCGGAAACTCTCCCCGCCTCGACCATCGATCCAGCGTGACAGCCAGCCCGTCACATGTGAGGTCACGAACGTCACAACCGTGTGCCAGTTTCAGGCGCGAGCACGCGACTTGGAGGTGGACGCCCCGATAACCGCGTCACTCGGCGGGAGGGCGTGGCGGGCCACGCCCGGCGACCGAGCCGCTGCCGTCCCGGGGCCGAGCCGCTGCCGCCCCGGGGCGTCAGCGCTCGGCCGCGAGCGCGTCCCCGAGCGGCGTACCGCGCAGCAGCTCCGACAGACGCTCGACGCCGCCGAACCGCTCGTAGTAGCCGACGAGCAACGGCCCGTAGAGCACCGGCACGTCCCAGTACGGGGTCGGCCGGCCGCCGAGCGACACGATCCGCACGTCGGGCGCCTCGCCGTCGGCCAACTGCTGAGCGTCGGCCGCACACGCCGGGACCGGCCACGCGTCATCGCCGACACCTTCGCCGGTCTGACCCGGCGACCATCGCACCTCGGTGACCGACGGACCGTGACGGGGATCGAACAGACACGGCGCCGCGCGCGCTGGAGCGTCGACGCCGTCCAGGAGCGCACGGATCGACGCCAGCTCGTAACGCGTGCGCTCCAGCGCCGCGCCGACCGCGACCAGATCCGCCGAGCGCTGCGCCCGCTCGAGCTGTTCGCCGGCGAGCATGAACGAGCGCAGCGCCTCGTCGTAGCGATCGCTGGCGGCCGGCGGCGCGCCCGGCGACTGGACGTCGACGTCGATCACGCCGACCTCGTCGGCGATCGTCGCCAGGTCCGATCGCGCCACGCCGAGGGCCTCCTCGAACGCCCGCGCCACGGACCCGGACGACCCAGACGACCCAGACGACCCGGACGTGCCGGAGCCGGACTCACGCTGCCTGCGACCGAAGCGGGGCACGGCGCAACCTTAGTGGTCGCGGAGCTTATGATCGGGGCGCCCCGCGAGCATCCTGAGCGCACGCCGACGATGAGCCAAGATCTTCACCAGACGCTGATGGCGACCGCCGCGGAGCCGCCGTTCCACGAGGAGCTCGAGCACGTCTGGGGCCGACCATGGGGCGCCCACGACGAGGTCGGCCGCCTCGAGTCCGTGCTCGTCCGCCCGCCGGGCCCGGCGCTGGAATCGATCACAGCGGACGCGTGGGACCCGGACGCCGAGGCGTTGGTCGATCCGGACGGCGGCTGGTACTGGACGCGGCGTGAGCCACCTGACCCGCAGCGCGCCGCCGAGCAGCACGACGGGCTGATCGCGGCCCTCCGAGCCGACCGGATCGAGGTCGTGCGCGCCGAGCCGATGGCCGCCCGGTTCCCCAAGGCGATGTACGTCCGGGACCCGATCATCACCGTCCCCGGCGGCGCGATCATCACCCGCACCGCGGTCCGGATGCGCCGAGGCGAGGAGGCCGATCTGACGCGGGTCGTGGCGGCACAGGGAATGCCGATCCTGGCGACCCTGACTGGTACCGCGACGCTCGAGGGCGGCTCGTTCGTCAAGCTGCGCGACGGCGTCGCCGCACTCGGCACCTCGATCCGCTGCAACGAGGAGGGCGCCGATCAGCTGACCGAGATCCTTGCCCGGATCGGCTGGCGGCTGATCGTCGTGCCGCTCCCCGGGTACACGATCCACCTCGACCTGCATCTGGCGATGCTCGACCGAGACCTCGCGCTCGCCGACCCCGCCGGCCTGCCATACACCTTCCTGTCTGCGTTGCGAGCACTTGGAATCGAGCTCGTCCCCGTCGACCCGACCGAGTTGTGGGGCGTCAACCTGCTGGCCCTCTCACCGCGCCGGGTGCTGATGGCGCAGGGCAGCCCGCAGACCGCCCAGCGGCTGGCGGACGCCGGCGTCGAGGTCGTGACGGTGCCCTACGACGAGCTGCACCCCAACGGCGGCGGGATCCACTGCTCGACGATGGAGCTGATCCGCCGGCCGGCGTGATCGCGGCGACCCGCGCCCCAGCGGTCCACCGGCGCCGCGGATCCGTCCGGTCGATGTGCCTATGAGCAGGGGTTTTGCCCGCGATCGTGCCGTCCGATGGCGGGCGTATCGTCGCCGGACAAATGAACAAGCTCCGACAGCTTCAGGCGGGTAGTGAGCTCGCGGCGGCGTTGCTGCTGACCGAGGTGCAGGAACGCGTCCGGCGTGACGGCTCAGAGATGTTGCGGCTGAAACTCGCCGACCGCACCGCCACCGTCGACGCGATCGTGCTCGACGGCGTCGACGAGGCCCGCGACGCCTGCCACGCGGGCACGGTCGTGTTCGTCTGCGGCACCTACGACGCCGACGAGCGGTTCGGGACCCGGGTGGTGATCCGTTCGATCCGCCCCGCGGCGGAGCACGAGTACGAGCGTCACGACCTGGTCGATGGTCCCGCGCGCCCGGCCCAGCTGCTCGAAACCGACCTGCGCGAGCTCGAATCGACGATTCAGAACCGGCATCTGCGGGCGCTCCTGGCGGAGCTGCTCGGACCCGAGACGGAGACGTGGGCGTGGTTTCGTGAAGCGCCGGCCGCCAAGCGCTATCACCAGGCCTACCGGCACGGCCTGCTCGAGCACAGCCTGACGGTCGCGCAGGCCGTCTCGGCGATCTCGGCGACGTTCGGCGAGATCGACCGCGACGTCGCGGTGACCGGGGCGTTGTTGCACGATCTCGGCAAGCTCGACACCTACGAGATCGTCGGCGACGTGATCGGGATGACCGACAAGGGCCGCCTCTACGGCGAGATCTCACTCGGCTACTACCGGGTGCGCCGGGCGACCGAGACGATCGACGGGTTCCCGGCGGAGCTCGCGCAGGCGCTGGCGCACATCATCTTGAGCCATCACGGAACGCTTGAGCACGGCAGCCCGGTGGTGCCGTGCACGCGTGAGGCGACGCTCGTGCACATGGCCGACAACATCGGCGCCCGGCTCGGAAGCTTTGATCGGTTGCAGAAGTCGCTGGCGGCCGGCGAGGAATGGTCGGGATTCGACAAGGGACTGGGCGCGGGCGCCTTCTTTCCGATCCCCCCGGCACCGCTGCCGGCTCAGCAGCGCGCTGCCTGACGGGCGCCCGACCCCGCGAAAAGGCGGAAATTCCGGGGCTCCTTGCGCCGAGCGCCCGCTTTGCCCCCGAGCAAATGGGTGGGCGGGACTACAGTTGTGCCCGGGGATGGCAAAGGACACCGAGAAACTGATCCGTCAGCTCTCGCTGATCTCCTACTTGATGGCGGAACGGCGGCCCGTGACCGCGCCGGAGATCCGTCGTGACGTCGAGGGATACAGCGTGATGAACGAGGACGCGTTCGCACGGCGGTTCTACGCCGACCGCTCCGAGCTCGAATCTCTCGGCATCATGCTGACGGTCGAGAAGCCGGTGGACGGTCTCGTCGAGCAGGAGAACTACTCGCTCCCGCCGGAGAATTTCCACCTGCCGGCGATCGAGTTCTCAGACCAGGAGCTGGCGGCGCTGCGCACGGCGCTGCAGCTGCTCGACGGCGAGTTCGCCTACGCCGAGCCGTTGCGCCTGGCGCTGCAACAGATCTCCTGGGGCCGACCGAGCCCGCTCGACGCGCCCGCGCAGCGAACGATCGCGCTCGGGATCACCGGCTCAGCCGGTGGCCACGAGCTGTCGATCCGCCTGGCCAAGATCGAGACCGCGATCTTCCGCCGCAAGACGATCCTGTTCGACTACCACACGATCGAGCGCGACGCGCTCGGCACCCGCAAGGTCGACCCCTACCAGCTGCTGTACCAGGGTGGACAGTTCTACCTCGTCGGCCGCTCACACGAGCGTTCGGCGATCCGCGTGTTCCGGCTGTCGCGGATCCAGGGCAAGGTCGGCTACGCGACCAAGGCCGAGCACGACTTCCAGCGTCCCGACAATTTCGATCCGCGGGCGTATGCCAACCGCATCGACTGGCAGTTCGGCGACCCCGAGGGCGTCGCCGAGGTGTGGATCTCAGACCGGATCGCGTGGCAGGTCGAGCGACACTTCCGCCACTACGGCGAGATCCGCCCGGCCGGCGACGGCGAGGACCGGATCTTCGTCACCCCCTACGCCAACTCCCGGCAACTGATCGCGTGGACGCTCGGGCTCGGCGCCAACGCCCGGATGATCGGTCCGCCTGAGCTCGTCGCCGAGCTACGCGAGCGGGTCGGGCGGCTGCTCGACCGCCACTCCGGCGAGCCCCAGATCGCCGCGGCGCTGCCCGGCGACCCGGCCACGGCCCACATCAACGGCAACGGTGCCCTGCGGCCCTCCCCGACGGGAGCAGACGATGACGACGCCGGCCGCGGCAGCCGGGTCGATGCCGCGATTCGCCCCGAGCGGTTCGCCCGACTGGTCACTCTCGCCTCGATGCTGATCGAGGCCGGCCGGGCCGGGCGGCTGTTGGACGTCGACGAGCTGTGCGCGGCGCTGAAGATCTCAGACCAGGAGCTGGCCGAGGACATCTCGCTGCTGAACGTCGTCAACTTCGGCGCCGGCACCTACGTGCTGTACGCCGAGATCAAGGACGACGGCACGATCGAGGTCGATCCCGAGCCGTACGGCGACTCGTTCGCGCGGCCCGCCCGACTGCTGCCCGTCGAGGCGAAGGCGCTCGTCGCCGCGATCGATTTCGTCGGCGAGCATCTTCCCGAGGGCTCGCTGACCAGCGCCCGCGCCAAGGTCGTCGAGGCCCTCGGCGAGGATCCCGCACAGGAGGGCCTGCAGTTCTCGCATCCCGGCGGCGGCGACTCGGAGATCGCGCTGACCGTGTCCCGGGCGGTATCCGAACATCGGCTGCTGCGACTCGAGTACTACAAGGAGAACGAGGACACGTTCTCGCAGCGAACGGTCGAGCCCTACGGGTTGATCAACGGACGGGAGGGCTGGTACCTGGCCGGGTTTGACCCGGCCAAGGAGGCGCTGCGCCATTTCCGGCTGGATCGGGTCAAGTCGGCGCAGATCGCAGACGTCGCGTTCACGCCACGGCCCGACATCAACGTCGCCGCCGACGTCAACGGCTGGCCGAAGACCGGTGAGGTGGAGGCGTCCAACCGCGCCCGCGTGTGGATCTCTCCCGACCGGGCCCGCTGGGCCCGGGAGGAGCGCAACGTCGTCGCCGAGCTCGCCGACGGGGCGGTGATCGTCGAGCTGGGGTTCGCCGGCGTCGACTGGCTCGTGCGTGAGACGCTCAAAGAGGCCGGCGACGCGGTCGTGCTCGACCCGCCGGAGGCCCGCGAGGCGGTCCGCACCGCCGCGGCCGAGATCGCCGACGGCGTGCTGGTTGGCGGGTGAGCAGCCGTCGCGACGCGATCGCGATGGACGACGGCGAGCTCGCCGCGTTTCTGCAGGCCGAGCTGACCGTCGTCTGTGCCACCAACGGACCGCGCGGCTGGCCGCACCTGATGCCGCTCTGGTACGTCGTCCGCGGTGGTGAGCTGTGGGCGTGGACGTACGCCAAGTCCCAGAAGGTCAAGAACCTCGAGCGTGATCCGCGCGCGACGCTGCAGGTCGAAGCCGGCACGACGTACGACCAGCTGCGCGGGGTGATGATCGAGGCGCAGACGACGGTCCATCACGAGCTGGCGACGGTGACCGCGCTCGGGGTCGAGCTGATGTCGCGCTACGCACCGCCGGAGGCGCTCGACGACCCGTCCGCCCGTGCCGGGATCGAGGCCGGGGTCGCCCATCAGGCGCCCAAACGGGTTGCACTGCAGTTCACCGCGGTTCGGACCGCCAGCTTCGATCATCGCAAGCTGACGGCGCACTAGATTCGTCGGATGCCCGATCAGATCCCCGCGCTGGCGCGACTCGCCGCCGAGGCCGGCATCAACGCGGCCGACGACCAGATCGTCGTCGTCTCGGCCGCGCTTGGTCAAGAGGAACTGGCGCGAGCGATCGCCGGCGCCTGCTACGACCTCGGCGCCCGCTACGTCGAGGTCAACTACAGCGACCCGTACGTCCGCAAGGTTCGACTGACGCGTGCGCCGGAGACGGCGCTCGGGACGATTCCACCGTGGTCACGGCGCAAGGTGCTCGACATCGAGGAGGCCGGCGGCGCGAGCATCGCGCTGAGCGGGCCCGTCGCGCCGCGGCTGCTCGACGACGTCGATCCAGGCCGGATCGGCCGCGACCAGGTGGCGATCCCCGAGACGATGGAGGTGATCGGCCGCCAGCGGCTGCGCTGGAGCATCATCCCCGGTCCGAGCGAAGGCTGGGCCAAGCTCGTGTTCGGCGACGACGAGCCCAACGCGCTCGACCGTCTCTGGGAGGCGATCGGCACGATCTGCCGCCTGGACGCCGATGACCCGGTCCAGGCCTGGCGCGAGCGCGGCGTCGAGCTGGGTGAGACCGCGCGGCGCCTCACCGGCGCGCAGCTGGATTCGTTGCACTTCACCGGCCCGGGCACCGATCTGACCGTCGGCCTGCTGGACGGAGCTCGCTGGGAGGGCGGCGGCATGACCAGCGCTGACGGAATCAGCTACCTGCCGAACATCCCCACCGAGGAGGTGTTCACCTCGCCGGATCCCGAACGGACCCACGGGATCGTCGCCTCGACCAAGCCGTTGCTCGTCTCCGGCTCGACGATCAGTGGGCTGCGGATGCGTTTCGAGGCCGGGCGCGCCGTCCAGGTCGACGCCGACCAGGGCGCCGAGCTGATGCGTGAGCTGGTCGCCCGCGACGAGAACGCCAACCGGCTCGGGGAGGTGGCGCTGGTGGACTCGAGCGGCCGGATCGGGCGCAGCGGGCTCGTGTTCCACGACACCCTGTTCGACGAGAACGCCGCCAGCCACATCGCGGTCGGCGGCGGCTTCCCCCATCTGGCCGACGACGAGCGGACCGCCGCACGCGTCAACACCTCCGGGATCCACACCGACTTCATGATCGGCGGCCCCGAGCTGACCGTGACCGGCATCACCCGCGACGGCCGCGAGCTGCCGGTGTTGATGCACCAGGACTGGGCTCTCTGACCCGACGCGCTCGCCGCGTCGCCGCCGATCAGTAGCCTCGCCGTCGTGACGCAACCGCTGAAGGGCCTGATCCTGTCGGGCGGCAAAGGCACGCGCCTGCGCCCGATCACCCACACGAGCGCCAAGCAGCTGGTGCCCGTGGCCAACAAGCCGGTCCTGTTCTACGGGATCCAGGCGATGGCCGAGGCTGGGATCACGGAGGTCGGGATCATCATCGCGCCCGAGACCGGCGACGAGATCCGCGCGGCTGCCGGCGACGGATCGGCATTCGGCGTGCGGCTGACCTACATCGTCCAGGACGAGCCCGCCGGACTGGCTCACGCGGTGCTGACCGCCGAACCGTTCCTCGGCGACTCGGCGTTCGTCATGTACCTGGGTGACAACCTGCTGCAGGGCGGGATCTCAGAGCTCGTCAAGGCGTTTCACGCCAACGAGCCCGAGGCGCTGATCCTGCTGACGCCGGTGCCCGACCCCGAGCACTACGGGGTCGCCGAGTTGCACGAGGGCTCGGTCGTGCGGCTCGTCGAGAAGCCCGACCGGCCGAAGACCGACCTGGCGCTGGTCGGCGTCTACATGTTCCGCGCGTCGGTCCACGACGCGGCGCGGGCGATCGAGCCCTCGCCGCGCGGCGAGCTCGAGATCACCGACGCGATCCAGCACCTTGTCGACTCGGGCCGGCGGGTCGAGCCCCACATCGTCGACGGCTGGTGGAAGGACACCGGGCGCCTGGACGACATGCTCGAGGCCAACCGTCTGATCCTCGAGACGATCGACCGGCGGCTCGACGGCGAGCTGATCGAGTCCCAGGTCGAGGGTCGCGTCAGGATCGAGGCGGGCGCCCGCCTGGAGCGGTGCACCGTGCGCGGCCCGGCGGTGATCGGCGCGGGCGCGCGGCTCACCGATTGCTACGTGGGCCCCTATACCGCGATCGGCGAGCACTGTGAGATCGACCGGGCCGAGATCGAGCACTCGATCCTGCTGACCGGCTCCACCGTCAAGCGCCTGGACGGGCGGATGGAGTCGTCGCTGCTGGGGCGCAACGTTCACATCGGGCGCGACGACCGCCAGCCGCGGGCCTACCGGTTCATGGTCGGCGACAACTCCGAGATCGGGATTCTCTAGCCGCGCCTAGCGCAGCGCCTTCTCGCCGAAGAAGCTGGCGACCCCATCGCCACGGAAGTCCTCGACGGCGACATATCCCTCGGACTCGTACAGATGTGCCGCCGCCGGCTGGCGCGGACCGGTCACCAGCCGAGCGACCGGATAACCGAGCTCGCGGGCGGCGTGCTCGAGCGCGCTCAGCAGTTGCCGGGCGACCCCCCGCCCCCGCGCCGCCGGGACGACGTACATGCGCTTGATCTCGCAGCGGCGCTCGTCGAGTCGCTTGACGCCGCCACAGCAGATCGGCTCGTCATGCTCGTAGCCCACCAGGAACGCGCCGTCCGGCGGCGCCAGTGCGGCGGCGCTCGGCTCGGACCTGTGCCAGGCTTCGATGTTCACCCCGTCATAGATGGCCACCATCTCGACGCGCATCGCCTGCGCCAGCACAGCTCCGTCGCCACTGTCGAACAGCGCCGCGCGAAACTCGATCTCGGTTGCATCTGGCAAGGCTGGGTTCGTTTCAGCTGACGCTGACCCTGCTCGGAGCCAGAGTCGCGTGCGCGAAGTCGTCGCCGTCAGTGCCGGCGCGGGCGATCGGAGACCCGTCAGGGTTCCAGAGCGATGAACACCCGGCGGTCTGGTCAAAGCCCCCGCCCGTCGGTCCGGCGAAGCTGGCCAAGCCGACGTAGGCGTTGCAGGCCTGGGCGATCTGTCGTGCCCGTCGCTCTTGGATCTCGAGCTCGTGTCGGTGGTGGACCAGGCCGGCGAGGTAGACGTCGATGTCGAGTGCTGCGTTGTCGTCGATGTGCTGCTGGACGCCCGTGTCCTTACAGATGCCCAGGCCGGCACGCCAGCCGTCGACGTCGATCACGGTCGGCCCGCCCCCCGGCATGAAGTGGCCACGCTCCTCGCCACCGAGAAAGCATTTTCGGTAGGCGGGCGTGACGCCGGTGCCATCGATCTGCACCACAGCGATGTAGGTCCCGGGTCCCGGGCCGCGGACCGGCGCTCCCACGAGGGCGACGCTGTGCGCGTTCTGGCAGGCGCCCACGATGACATCCAGAGCGGGATCCTCGAGCGCGATCGGATCCGCATCAAGCTCATAGCCGGTCAGCGACAGCTCCGGGAAGACGACGATTCGCGCCCGCGCCTTTCGGATCAGCTCGGCGTGGGTGGCCGCGTTCGCGGGCACGTTCTGGCCGGCGCATCGCGGCTGCGCGACGGCGACGGTCAGCGGCGCGAGCATGAGGCGAGAATATCCCGACGCAGGCGCTGTGATAGCAGTCCATGGATGATGGCGTCCTCCGACGCGCAACCCCGGCCAGCCGAGGCGCTGCAGCCACAGGACCTGGTGCTGACGATGCTCGGCGCGCATCTGCGCGAGCCGGGGCAGACGGTGTGGTCGGGCGGCATGGTGCGTCTGCTGGACTCGTTCGGCTTCACGACCGGGTCCGCGCGGGCGGCACTGTCGAGGCTGGTGCTGCGCAACCTGCTCGTGAGGACGCGCCAGGCGCGGTTCGTGCACTACGCGCTCGGCGCCCGGGCGGAGCGGCTGCTGGCCGACGGCGACCGGCGGATCTTCAGCTTCGGTCGCACCGAGCCGGCGGTTGAGGTCTGGACCGTGCTGTGGCACTCGATCCCGGAAGACCAACGGGTCGAGCGGTCCCGGCTCGTGTCGAGACTGCGATTTCTCGGCTTCGGGTCGGTGCAGGACGCCACGTGGCTGGCGGCGCACGATCGCGAGCAGGACGTGCTGACCCTCTTGCGAGAGTTGCAGATCGAGGAGCACGTATCGCTGTTCGTCGGGCGGATCTCCGAGGGACTCGCCCCGACCGCCCTGGCCCACAACGCCTGGAGCCTCGACGAGGTCGCGGGCCGCTACCGCAGCTTCCTGTCTGCCTACACACCACTGCGGCGCGCGGCCACGCGCGGGCGGCTGAGCGCCGAGCACGCGTTCGTCGCCCGAACGGTGATGCTGCACCGATTCCGTGGTTTCCCGTTCATCGATCCCGAGTTGCCCGCCTCGATCGACCCGGTGCGGACGCTCCGCGCAGACGTGGTCGCGACGTTCGACGCTGTCTACGAACAACTCGGGACGGTCGCCGACGGCTACTTCCGCGGGGTCGCCCGACGCACACCGGGATCCGCCATGGCTGCCGATATGCGCTGAAGGTCCACCATCATTTAACATCCCAGCGCGCTGAGCTATCGACTCTCGGTAGCGCAGGCGGCCGACCGCAACGATGACCGAAACAGCCCCCGGCTCGCACGATCTCGGAGACGGCCTTCCCGTCGTTCATCCCGACGCGTGCCCGACGACCGAGCTTGCTTCCGGCGTCGCCGCCCGCGCCCTGCTGAAACCGCGTCTCGGATCGCCGTTGACGCTCGAGCAGGTGCAGCTCGAGCCCGGCGCCCGCTGGCGGTTGACTGCCGAGCAGCACCACGATGACCGGCATCTGCTCGTCTATGTCCTCGGTGGCACGGGCACACGCGACGACGACCGCGATCCGCCGCTCGCGCTCGGACCGGGCTCGGCGTTCCTGCGCGAGCCCGGCGACGGCCCGTTGACGATCGTCGGCGGCGAACGCGGGGCGACGCTGGCGGTGTTCGGCGCCGGGCCGACCGCCGATCACCATGCGCCGCTGGGCCCACGGGATCCCGTGGCGGAGCTGGACCTCGACGACGCCGCCGCGGCCACCGGGAGCCGATCGTTCCAGGTGCTGCTCGGGCCCGAGAACGGCTGCTGCCGGGCGACGATGTTCGTCGGGGTCGTGCCCCCTGGAGCAGCGCCGTGGCACTTTCACCAGTACGACGAGATCATCTGCATCCTGCGGGGCGACGGCGTCTATCACCAGGCCTCGGGCCCTGAGCCGACGCGGCCCGGATCGGTCGTCCGGATTCCCGCGCGCACGGTGCACATCAACGAGAACCGCTCCTCCGAGGAGATGCACGTGCTCGGCGTGTTCACGCCGGCGGGCAGCCCATCGGCGGCGTACCTGGCGCCGGCGCCGGCGCGATGAGGCGATGACCGCCGGCCAACCCCAGCGCTCGGTCGCCGACGCCGTCGGGGAGGCGATCGCCCGTGCCGGCGCCAGGAACGCCTTCGGCGTGGTCGGCAGCGGCAACCTCGTCGTCACCAATGCGCTCTGCCGGGCCGGCGCCCGGTTTCACCACGCGCGCCACGAGGGGGCGGCGATCTCGATGGCCGACGGCTACGCCCGGGTCAGCGGCGAGGTCGGGGTCTGCAGCGTGCATCAGGGTCCCGGACTGACGAACACGATCACGGGTCTGGCCGAGGCGGTCAAGAGCCACACGCCGGTGCTGGTGCTGGCCGGTGAGGCTCCCGCGGCCGCGCTGACCTCGAACTTCAGGATCGCCCAGGGCGATCTGGTGGCGGCGGTCGGCGCCGGCGTCGATCGGATATTCGGCCCGACGACCGCCGTCGCCGATGCGCGGCGCGCGTACCGGCGCGCGAGCGTCGAGCGCCGGCCGATCGTGCTGATGCTGCCGATCGACATCCAGCCGCTCCCGGCCGTCAACGGCCCGGCAGCAGCGGACGCCGCGCCGGCGACCGTGGAGTTGCCCCTCCCGGCCCCTGCGGCGAGAGCCGTCAAGGCGGCCACCGACGCGCTGATCGGCGCGCGGCTGCCGGTGATCCTCGCCGGCCGCGGCGCCGTGCTCGCGGATGCGCGGGAACCGCTCGAGCGGCTGGGTGCGCGGATCGGCGCGCTGCTGGCGACCTCGGCGCCGGCCAAGGGCCTGTTCGCCGGTCTCCCCTACGCGCTCGGGATCTCGGGCGGCTTCGCCTCGCCGTTCGCGGCCGAGCTGTTGCCCCGCGCCGATGCGGTCCTGCTGTTCGGTGCCACGGCGAACCAGTGGACCACCCGCCACGGGGCGCTCATCTCCGATCACGCGCGCCTCGTCCAGGTCGACGTCGAGCCCGAGGCGATCGGGGCACACCGCCCAGTCGACCTGGCGCTGATCGCCGACGCCGGTCTGGCCGCGGACGCCCTGAGCGATGAGCTGGAGCGGCGCGGCCACCGCGCGACCGGCTTTCGCACCCCCGAGCTGGCCGAGCAGATCGCCGCCCACGGATGGGCGAGCGACCCGTACGAGGACCAGACGACGGGCGACTGGATCGACCCGCGGACACTGTCGCTCGAGCTCGAGCGCCGGCTGCCGGCCGACAAGCTCGTGGTCACGGACTCCGGCCACTCGCTCGGCTACCCGGCGATGTTCCTGTCGGTGCCCGACGCTCGCGCATGGGTGTTCCCCAACGGCTTTCAGGCGGTCGGTCTCGGCCTCGGCTCAGCGATCGGTGCCGCGATCGCGCGGCCGGAGGTGCCGACGGTCGCCGCCCTTGGCGACGGCGGCACGTTCATGGCGCTCGCCGAGATCGAGACCGCGGTGCGGCTCGGGCTCAAGCTGCTCGTCTGCATCTACGACGACGGCGCGTACGGCGCCGAGGTTCATCACTTCGGGCCGCTCGGCCACGACGTCGGTCTCGTGCGGTTCCCCGACGCCGACCTGGCGGCGATCGCCGGCGCCGCGGGCGCGTGCGCGGCGACCGTGCGGACCGCCGGCGACCTGGACGTCGTCGTCCCCTGGCTGGCGGCAACCGCGCCCGGTCCGCTGGTGCTCGATGCCAAGGTGAACCCGACGGTCTGCGCCGAGTGGCTGGCCGAGGCCTTCCGCGCCGGATAACACGAACAGGAGAACCGATGTCAACCGATGCCAATCACGTCTCGGCGCTGATCGAGGGGCTCGCCTCAGGGGCGGTACAGGTGCTCGACCTGACCCAACCGCTGACCGAGACCACCCCGGTGATCCAGCTGCCACCGCCGTTTGCCAACACCCCCGGCCTGACCCGCACCGAGATCAGCCACTACGACGAGCGCGGCCCGGCCTGGGCCTGGTACACGCTGACGATCGGCGAGCACGTCGGCACCCACGTCGACGCCCCGATCCACTGGGTCACCGGCAGGGACGGCGCCGACATCGGCTCGATCGACGCGCAGACGCTGATCGGGCCGGCGTGCGTGATCGATCGCACGGCCGAAACCGAAGCGGCGAACGGCGACGACCTGCTGACGGTCGCCGCGCTCGAGCAGTGGGAGTCCGAGCACGGGCGGATCCCCGACGGCGCCTGGGTGCTGCTGCGCACGGGCTGGAGCGCGCGTGCCCACGACCAGCACGCGTTCCTCAACGTCGGCCCCGACGGGCCGCGGACGCCGGGGCCCGACGTCGAGGCGGCGCGCTGGCTGGCGCAGGAGCGCGCGATCGCCGGCTTCGGCACCGAGGCGGTCGGCATCGACGCGGGCAGCGCCGGCGGCATGGACCCGCCGTTCCCGCTGCACAACTTCCTGCTCGGCGCGGGCAAGCTCGGCCTGACGCAGCTCGCCAACCTCGACCGCCTTCCGCTCACCGGCGCGCTGCTCGTGGTCGCGCCGCTGCGACTGGTCGGCGGCACCGGCAGCCCCAGCCGCGTCTACGCGTTCACGCCCGCCGCGTAGCCGTCTAGGACCAGCCCTCCGGCGCGGCCAGCAGCGCCGGAGGATCGGGCTCGAACGACCGCTCGAGCTCCTTGCGCGGCCCGTCGTCACGCCCGCTCGGCGGACGGCGGGAACCGGCCTCGTACTGCCTCACCCAGCGCACGCCCTCGCCCGCGTAGTCCTGCTCGGCCGCCGCGTGCAGGGTCCAGTGCGGGTCGTACAGGTGCGGCCGCGCGAGCGCGCACATGTCGGCACGACCGGCCAGCACGATCGTGTTGACGTCGTCGTAGGAGGCGATCGCTCCGACCGCGATCGTCGGAATCCCGACCTCGTTGCGGATCCGGTCGGCGAACGGGGTCTGGAAGCTGCGGCCAAACGCGGGCTGCTCGTCCGGTGACACCTGGCCGGAGGAGACGTCGACCACGTCGCAGCCGTGCTCTTGGAGCATCCGTGCGAACGCGACCGCGTCGTCGGGGCCAAACCCTCCCTGCACCCAGTCGGTGGCCGAGATCCGAACGCTCATCGGGCGGTCCGCGGGCCACGCCGCCCGGCACGCATCGAACACCTCCAGCGGGAACCGCGCCCGGTCCTCGAGCGTTCCCCCGTAGGCGTCGCGGCGGACGTTCGTCAGCGGTGACAGAAAGCTCGACAGCAGGTAGCCGTGTGCGCAGTGGAGCTCCAGCAGATCGAAGCCGGCCGCGAGCACGCCCTGGGTCGCGGCGACGAACTGCTCGCGCACCGCGTCCATGTCGGCCCGGGTCATCTCCCGCGGGACCTGATTGCGCTCCGAATAGGCGATCGGCGACGGCGCGATCACCTCCCAGTTGCCCTCGTCCAGCGGCTCGTCGATCCCGAGCCACATCAGCTTCGTCGACCCCTTGCGGCCCGAGTGCCCGAGCTGCGCGGCGATCGCACCGTCGCCGTGGCCGTGCGCGAACTCGACGATCCGCCGCCAGGCGTCGACGTGTTCGGGCGCGTACATCCCGGCGCAGCCGGGCGTGATCCGGCCGTTCTCCGACACGCAGATCATCTCGGTGTAGACCAGCGCGGCGCCGCCGAGGGCGCGGGAGCCGAGATGGACGAGGTGAAAATCGCCGGGGGTGCCGTCGACCGACGAGTACATGTCCATCGGCGAGACGACGACCCGGTTGGGCAGCTGCAGCGAACGTAGGCGAAACGGAGCGAACATCGGCGGTCGCGGTGAGAAGGCATCGGCGAACCGTTCGTCGACGGACCGCACGAACTCCGGGTCGCGCAGCCGCAGGTTGTCGTAGGTGACCCGGCGGCTGCGGGTCAGGAGGTTGAACGCGAACTGCAGCGGCTCCTGATCCTGGTAGCGCCCGATCCCCTCAAACCACTCGAGCGATCCCTGCGCCGCCCGCTGCGTGCTCTCGACGACCGGCCGGCGTTCCTCCTCGTAGGCGGCCAGCGCCGCCGGCACCTCGGACGGGCCACGACCGCGGAACGCCCATGCCAACGCGACCGCGTCCTCCATCGCGAGCTTGGTGCCCGAGCCGATCGAGAAGTGGGCGGTGTGCGCGGCGTCGCCGACCAGCACGACGTTGTCCGAGCTCCAGTGGCGGTTGCGGACCGTCACGAAGTCGAGCCACTTGGAGTTGTTGGCGATCAGTTCGCGGCCGTCGAGCGCGTCGGCGAACAGCTCACGGCAGAACGCGATCGAGCCCAGGTCCGAGGCGCCGGGGGGCAGCGGCCCACCGGCGGTCGCGTCGAGTCCGGCGCGCCGCCAGATCGATTCGCCGACCTCGACGATGAACGTCGAGGACCGCTCGTCGTACGGGTAGGCATGCGCCTGGAAGACCCCGGCGGGCGTCTCCTTGATGAAGAACTTGAAGGCGTCGTACGCCAGGTCGACGCCCATCCACATGTACTTGCAATGGCGCGGGTCCAGCGACGGCTCGAAATCGGCGGCGCGGGCCGCGCGGACGGCGCTCGAGGCGCCGTCGGCGGCGACGATCAGGTCGGCCCAGCCGAGCTGCTGCAGCGGCGGCGCCTCGGTCTCGTACATGATCCGGACCCCGAGCTCGGTCGCTCGCCGCTGCAGGATCGCCAGCAGCTCGCGGCGACCGAGCGCCGAGAAGCCGTGTCCTCCCGACCGCGTTCTCGTGCCGTGGTAATGGATATCGATGTCGGTCCAGTGCGTGAACCGCTCGGTGATCGCCTGGTAGCTGAGTGGATCGGCGTGCTCGAACACGGTCAGCGTCTCATCGGAGAAGACGACCCCGAAGCCGAACGCGTCCTGCGGCCGGTTGCGCTCGAACACCGTGATCTCGCAGTCGGGGTCGACCCGGCGCATCAGGATCGAGAAGTACAGGCCGGCCGGCCCGCCACCGGCTACCGCGACACGCATCGCAGCGGGCTCACAGGCCGAGGTCGGTCAGGTGCTCGTACTCGAGCGCCAGCCCGTTGACGGCTTGATGGATCAGCGCCAGCGCGGCGCGAACGTTGGCCGCGCCCACCGGCGGCAGATCATCGTCGCACAGGCGTTTGAGGTCCGCATAGACGCTCAGCAGCCGAAGCTCTGACTCGGTCAGCTCGTTGCCGAGCAGGTCGACGCTCATGACCGCGCCCCAAACGGTGCCTCGCGCTTGTCGACGGTCCGCCGCGCTTTCAGCTCGAAGCGGGGCAGCTCGCCGCCGGCGGCGCGCTCGATCCGGAAGCTCAGCCCCTCGTGAGCGTGCGCCAACTCGGTGTGCAGCGATCGGGCGACGTCATCCCAGCGCTCGTCGGGGGCGTCGGATCGCAGCTCGACCCGCAGCGTGATCTCGTCGCGCAGTCCCTCACGCGTGATCACCGTCTGGAACTCGTCGACCTCGGCGTACTCGCGCACGATCCCCTCGATCGCACGCGGGTAGACGTTCGTGCCGCGGATCAGCTTCATCTCGTCGACGCGTCCGAGGATGCCGCCCTCGTAGATGTCAAAGCCCCGCCCGCACGAGCAGCGGGTCGCCGGGATCTTGCAGACGAGGTCGCCGGTGCGGTAGCGCAGCAGCGGTAGCGTGCCGCGCCCGAACGAGGTCACGACCCGCTCGCCGGGCTCGCCGTACGGCATCGGCCCCAGCGTCTCGGGGTCGATCACCTCTTCGATCACGTGATCCTCGACGATGTGCGTGCCGCCCGGCTGGTGCTCGCATTCGAACACCATGATCGTGCCGATCTCGGTCATCCCGGCGGTGTCGAATGCCTTCGCCCCCCACTGCTGCTCGATCAGGGCCTTGGTCTGCGGGATCGATCCGGCCGGCTCGCCGGAGAGGATCACCCGCTGGACGGCGGAGTTGGGCAGATCGATCCCGAGCGACTGCGCCTCCTGGGCCAGCCGCAGCGCGTAGGTGGGGGTCGAGGCGACGACGGTCGCGCCAAAGTCGATGATCTGGCGGACGCGGGCCTCGGTCGTCTGGGCACCGCCGGGCACGTTCAGGACGCCGATCTTCTCCATCGAGTAGTGCAGTCCCCAGAAGCCGACGAACGAGCCGTAGCCGAACGCGATGTAGGCGACGTCGGCCGGCCGCACGCCGCAGCCCCAGATCGCGTACGCCCACATCTCGGCGATCCACGCCCAGTCCTTGCGTGAGTCCAGCGCCCGCAGCGGCTGCTTGCCGGAGGTCC
>CAVUSD010000003.1:0-41935 GCA_963743985.1 uncultured Solirubrobacteraceae bacterium
GCGGCGGCGCGCTGATCGTGCTGATCCTCGGCCTGCTCGGCGGCCCTCGTGCCGAGGGCACCCGCGCCCGGGTCACCGCACTGGTGACGATCATGGCGTTCGCGGCGTCGCTGGTGGTCGAGATCAGCATCTTCAACCATCACACCTCGATCATCTCGTCGGCGCTGCGGATCGATGATCTGGCGCTGATCCTGGACATGGTGTTTGCGGTGTCCGGGATCGCGACCGTGCTGTTGTCGCTGCGCAGTCCGGCCGTCTCCACCGCCGGCCACGGCGAGTACTACGCGCTGATGCTGTTCAGCGTGATGGGGATGGCCGTGCTCGTCTCCGCCCAGAATCTGGTGTCGCTGTTCCTCGGCTTCGAACTGCTGTCGATCCCGCTGTACGTCCTGTGCGCCTCTGAGTACCGGCGCGAGGGCTCGCTCGAGTCGGGGCTGAAGTACCTGGTGATCGGTTCGGTCGGGTCGGCGACGCTGCTCTACGGGCTCGCGCTCGTCTACGGCGCGACCGGAACCACCGGCTTCTACGGGATCGCCGCCCAGATCCACGGCGGCCATCTTGCCCACGGCGTCTACGGCGACCCGCTGTTCTTGACCGGCCTCGGCCTGGTGATGGTCGGCTTCGCGTTCAAGGCCTCGGTCGCGCCGTTTCACCAGTGGACGCCGGACGTGTACGAGGGCGCCCCCACGCCGATCACCGCGTTCATGGCGACGGCCACCAAGGCGGCCGCGCTCGGCGTGCTGATCCGGTTCTTCGACGTCGCGGTGATCGGCGCGCACGCCCACTGGGCGCCGCCGCTGGCAGCGATCGCGGCGATCACGATCATCGTCGGCAACGTCGGCGCTCTCTCGCAGACGAACCTGAAGCGGATCCTCGGCTACTCCAGCGTCGGGCAGGCGGGCTACATGCTGGCCGGCGTCGTCGTCGGCACCCGGCTCGGCGTCCAGGCGACCGTCCTCTACCTGATCTTCTACCTGATCATGAACATGGGCGCGTTCGCCGTGATCGTCGCCAACCAGAACGCCCGCGCCGACGGCGAGGACCTCTCGGGGCTGGCCGGCCTCGGGGCGCGCAACCCGTGGCTGGCGTGGCCGCTGACGATCTCGATGCTGGCCCTGGCCGGCATCCCCGGCACGGTCGGCTTCATCGGCAAGTTCCAGCTGATCCACGCGCTCGTCGACGGCGGATACACCTGGCTGGCGGTCGTGCTCGTCGTCGGCTCGATGATCTCACTCGGCTACTACCTGCGGGTGGTCGCGGCCGTCTGGATGCGCGCTGAGACCCCCAGCCCGGGCGTCGGATTCGCCTCCCGGTTCGCGTTCGGGACCGGCACCGGAGCCGGGAGTCTGGCGCCGATCGCGGGCGGCTCGGGCGAAGCCGAATTGCGGCCCGGGGGGCTGCCGCCGATCGCGGGCGGCTCAGGCGAAGGGGAGGTTGCCCCGGCCGAGCATCCCGCGTCGCGCACGAGCTCGTCCGGGTATCCCGAGGTGACGCTGGTCGCGGTCGTGTTCTCAGCCGCGACGATCGCCTTCGGCGTGTTCCCGCAGCCGATGTTCACGTTGGTCGCGCACGCCGGGCGCACGCTCGGCCTGCAGTAGCTCTCCGCGCGCTGCGACGCCCGCTGGGGTGCCCCGCCGAGCGCAAGCGCGGTACCCGACGTCGCACGCGCTCGGCCTCGGCGTCGGCCTTGGCCTCGGCGTCGGCCTCGGCCTCGGTCTCGGCCTCGCTGGCGCCCGAACGTCGCGGTTGACCTCAAGCGCGCGGAACCATGGTGATTTGGTCCGGAGGGGTCGGACAGATTCGCCAAGGTTCACAAGGGGACGCCGTTGCCGCGGTAGGCTGGCGCGCGCGATGGTCCCCGCCCCCCGTTCGGCCACGACGACTCCACGGTCGCTCGTCCTGGCGACCGACATCGACGTGTTGGCGATCGATCACACGGTGACCCGCCGTGACGGCTACCTGGTCGTGCGCTCGCCGACCAACCCGGCGTTCTGGTTCGGCAACTTCCTGGTGTTCGACGACGCGCCCGCCCCGGGCGACGGCGAGCGCTGGGAGCGGCTGTTCGAGCGAGAGTTCGCCGACGAGCCGCGCGTCCGGCATCGCACGCTGCGCTGGGACCGACCCGACGGCGCGACGGGTGCGATGACCGGCGAGTTCACCGGGCGTGGCTATGACGTGGAATCGACGATCGGCCTCGTGGCCGAACCCGGCGAGCTCGCGGCCCACCCCCGAGCCAACCGTGACGTGACGATCCGGGCGCTTGATCCGACGACCGGCGGGCCGGACGAGCCGTTGTGGGCCGCCGTGATCGAGATCCAGGTCGCCGGACGCGACGACCGGGTCACCGATGACGACTACCGAGACTTCAGCCGCACCCGCCAAGCCGAGCTCCGGGCGCTGTTCGCCGCCGGGCGCGGCGCCTGGTACGTGGCGCTCACCCCGGCCGGCGAGGTCGCCGGATCGTGCGGGGTCGTCGCCACCGGCGATCGCGGCCGCTTCCAGGCCGTCGACACGGCAGCCGCCCACCGCCGGCGCGGGATCTGCTCACGGCTGGTCGTCGACGCGGCCGCGCATGCCGTCGCCGAGCACTCGCTGCGCTCGCTGGTGATCGCCGCCGACGCCGACTACCACGCGCTCGGGCTGTACGAGTCGCTCGGCTTTCGCCGCCGAGAGCGGGTCAGCTCGTTGTGCCGCCGCCCGGCCGGCGAGTAGTCCGTGGGGCGGCGCTCGCGATCGAGATCACCTGCGATACACATCCAGCGCACCGGGCACGGCGCAGGCCCACGGGTGTGCGAAAAGAGCGTCTATACGTACTTTTGCGCACACGCACGGTAGCCGGCCGGCGTGGTCAGCGTACGACGTTCGCGTAGCGGCGGTTGACCGCCCAGCACGCGATCACGAACAGCCCGGCCGCGTACAGGAACGCGACGATGATCGGCCACGTCGTCCCGCCGGCCCCGTCGGCGGACTGGTTGAGCAGACGCTGCGCGCCCCAGAACGGGAGGAACTTCGCGACCGGGTTGGAGACCGAGAGGGTCAGCTGCACCCCGACGACGCCGATCAGGATCAGGACGGATTCGAGCTCGGACGGGACGAGCGCTCCGACCGCGAGGCCGAACGGAACCGCGCACAGGGTCACGAGGAAGACGCCGGCGAGCAACTCGCCCGGGTCGCTCGGATTGGAGCCGAGCACGATCACGCCCGCGAAGACCAGCGCGACGAGCGCGCCCAGCGACTCCAGCAGCAGCAGCCGTCCGATCATCAGCTCCCGCGGCCGGTAGCCCGAGAGCACCAGCCGCGTGTCGAGCCGGCGCGAGCTCATCACGCAGAAGATCGCGGCGCCGGAGATCGAGAACGCCATCGCGATCCCGCCGAGCACCGGCGCGTAGTCGGTGTCGGATCGTGACGCCGCGTAGAACACGAGCGGCAGCAGCGTCAGCAGGCCGAGCGCGGTCCGCCGGCGGCCGAGCTCACGGCCGGCCATCTCGGCCGGCAGCAGCACATGCTCGGCCCAGTGACGACGGGCCGGCGATCGCCGAACCGCGGCGCTGGCGGCGGCGTCGCTCATACCGGAGCGTCTTCGACCGGCGTCAGCGAGACAACGCGGTCGACGAGATCGAGGTCGGCAAGCATGTGGGTCACGACGATCACCGCGATCCCCTGGTTGCTCCAGCGTTCCACGTGATCCCAGAAGTTCATGTAGGAGCCGTGATCGAAACCCTGGTAGGGCTCGTCGAGCAGCAGCACCCGGGCGCCGCCCAGCAGGGCCAGGGTCAGGTTGAGCTTCTGCTGGCAGCCGCCGGATAGGTGGCGGATCTGTGCCCTGTGGTCCTTGACGGGGAACCCGAACTCGGCCAACAGCTCATGACCGCGAGCAACCCCCTCGCCGCGGGTCAGGCCCATCGCCGGGCTGAACAGGGCGAGGTGCTCGTTCGCGGTCAGCAGCTCGTGCAGGCCCGGGATCTGCGGGCAGTAGCCGACGCGACCGTCGATCTGCAGCGTGCCCGACTGCGGCGTCAGGAGCCGCGCGCAGATCTGCATCAACGTCGTCTTCCCGGCGCCGTTCTCACCGACGATCGCCACCCGCTCGCCACTGTGGACGGTCAGCGACAGATCCTGCAGCACGGTCCGATCGCCGTAGGCATGGCAGATACCCGTCGCCGACAACACCGGCGGGCCGGTCCAGACGGGAACGTCTGAGCCGGGGTCAGACAAGCTGGGACTCGCCGCGTGCACACTCAGGCTTATAGGGCTCCGACATGAGAGCAATCTAAGCGATCGCGGCCGGCCGGGGCGCGGTTGCGCGCGCCGCGGCGGGCACCGCGTGGCCGAAGCGGAGCACGCCGTCATCGACCGGCTGCCGCCTGAGCGCCAGCCGGTCGAGGGTGTAGTTCTGGCGTACGCGCCACGGCGCCGACGGGCCCTGCATGGGGAGCTCGGCGAGCCCGCGCTGGACGTAACCGGAGCTGAGATCCAGCAGCGGCAGCCGGGGCACGTCATCGCCGAGCCGCGGTGGCATCGCCCACGCGTACCCGTGCCGGCGGAGGTGATTGAGCACCCGCGTCACGAACGTGCAGGTGAGGTCGGCCTTCAACGTCCACGACGCGTTCGTGTAGCCGATCACGAACGCGAAGTTGGGGACGCCCGAGAGCATCGATCCCATGTAGGCCGTGGTCTCAGACGGCGACACCGCACGGCCGTCGACGACCAGTCGGATGCCGCCGAGCGCCTGCAGCCGCAGACCGGTCGCGGTCACGATCAGATCCGCCCCCAGGGTCACGCCCGAGCCCAGCGTGACCCCCTCTTCGGTGAACGAGGTCACCGTGTCGGTCACGATCGATGCGCGGCCGTCGGACAGGACGTCGAACAGGTCGCCGTCGGGACACACGCACAGGCGCTGATCCCACGGGTCATAGCTGGGACGGAAATGGGGGTCGACGTCGAACCCGAGCGGCAGCGACGCGCGGGCGCCGCGGGCGATCAGCGCCTTCATCAGCTTCGGGCGCCGGCGGCTGAGCTGGAAGCTGAGCGTCTGCACGGCCACGTTCTTCGCGCGCACCAGGTTGTAGGCGGTCATCTCCGGCAGCCACCGTCGCGCGCGTTCGGCGATCCCGTCACGTCCTGGCAACGAGACGACGTAGCTGGGCGAGCGTTGCAGCATCGTCACGTGCGCGGCGCGCCTCGCCAGCGCGGGCACGAGCGTGATCGCGGTCGCGCCGGAGCCGATCACGACGACGCGCTTGTCCTCGTAGTCGAGGTCCGCCGGCCACTGCTGCGGGTGCACGATCGGGCCGCGGAACCGTTCGGCGCCAGGGAACACCGGCGCGTACCCACCCTCGTAGTCGTAGTAGCCGCAGCAGCTGAACAGAAACGAGCAGCGCAGCTCCTCGGTCTCGCCGTCCTCGGCGCGCCGAACCTGCACGGTCCAGGCGGCGTCGTCGGATGACCATCGGGCGGACACGACGCGGCGCCCGAACCGCACGAGCTCGGTGACGCCGTACTCGTCGGCCGTCCGGCGCACGTATTCGAGGATCGAGGGACCGTCGGCGATCGCCTGGGACTCGCGCCACGGCGCGAACGAGTAGCCGAGCGTGTGCATGTCGGAGTCCGAGCGAATGCCGGGATAGCGGAACAGATCCCAGGTGCCACCGATCGCGTCACGCGCCTCCAGCAGCGCGAAGCGAAGGTCCGGTGCGTCACGCCGCAAATGGCAGGCCGCGCCGACCCCCGACAGACCGGCGCCGACGATCAGAACGTCGAGATGCTCAGCATTGGTACGCACGCGTATCAAGCGAAGCGTACCTGCCGAGAGCGTCGCTACGATCAGCCGCCCGTGCGCTACCCGGTCGAGAGCTTCACTGACGCCGAGCGTCGGCTCCTGGCGCCGCACTGCTCGAACCTGGACGGCCCGGTGTTCGCGCTGACGAACCTTCCGGAGACGGTCAAGGGGGCGCTGTTCGCGCGGTACTCGCGCCACCCCGGGACGCTGCGGCGGATGATGCTCGACGAGTTCGCCGAGGACCTCCGCGACCCCGTCGCGGCGGCGCCGACCGGCAGCGAGGGCGCCGGCCGCGCGACTGAGCTCTACGACCGGATCTTCCTCGGCTACGGCGACGACTCCGTCGCCCAGCTCGGTGGCGCCCACGTCGCCTGCGAGTGGGTGTCCAACCTGCTGACGAAGATCCTGCAGCGTCCGCGGCTGGCCTCCTACCTGGAGCAGTCGACCCGCTACATCGCCTACGACGCGCCGATGACCGAACGGTCACCGGGCGACCCGCCGCGATACCGCTACTACACCGATCCCGAGCTCGGGGTCGAGTACGAGCGGGCGATGGACGAGCTGTTCTCGATCTACTCGGCATCGATCCCCGTCGTCGGCGCGTGGGCGGCCCGGGAGTTCCCGGTCGGCGCCGGCGACTCGCCGGCCGCGCACGAGCGGGCGATCCGGGCCAAGGCGCTGGATCTCCTGCGCGGGCTGCTGCCGGCAGCGTCGTTGTCGCACATGGGCATCTTCGCGTCGGGCCAGAGCTACGAGCAGTTGATCATGCATCTGCTGGCGCATCCGCTGCCCGAGGCCCGCACCTATGGCGCGCTCCTGCTGACCGAGGTGCAGGCGGTGATACCGAGCTTCGTCGCGCGGGTGCCCCGGCCCGAGCGCGGGGGCGAGTGGATCGAGCACCTGCGTGAGCGCGGGAGAGCCGGCGATCGGTGGGCGGAGCGGCTCGATCTGGGGCCCGACCGGGAGAACGCGCCGCCGGGCCCGTCGGTCACGCTCACGCACGTCGACGGAACCGAGGAGGATCTGCTCTGCGCGCTGCTGTTCGAGTCGGCCGAAACGTCTGAGCAGTCGACCCGCGAAGCCGTCCGAGCGCTGAGCGCCGACGAGCAGGCGCGGCTGCTCTCCGACCTGGTCGGCCGGCGCGCCAACCGCCGCCACCGCCCCGGCCGCGGGTTCGAGGCGTTGCGCTATCGGTTCGAGATCGTCGCCGACTACGGCGCGTTCCGTGACCTGCAGCGCCATCGGATGCTGACCGTGCAGTGGCAGGCACTGACGCCCGACCTGGGCGCGGACGTCCCCGGCCAGGTCGAGCTCGCCGGCGCCGGCGACGAGTACCGGCGCGCGCTCGAGCTCTCCCGTGATGCGTACGAGCGGATCCGCGAGCGTGGCCTGCAGAGCGCCGCGCCGTATGCCCTGTGCCTCGGCTACCGGCTGCGATTCGTGCTCGACCTCAACGCCCGCGAGGCGATGCAGTTGATCGAGCTGCGCTCCGGGCGCGAGGGCCACCCCAGCTACCGGGCCGTCGCCCACGAGATGCATGCCCAGATCGCCGCCGTCCATCCGGCCGTGGCGGCGACGTTCACCCATGTCGACGCCGAAACCGAGCCGCGGCTGGAACGGATCCTGTCCGAGATGCGCAGCCAGGCGGCCGCCACGACCTAGATGGTGCTGGTCCAACGTCTGATCGGCCTGATCGCGGCCGCCGCGATTGCGCTCGCCATCGCCGGCTGTGGCGGTTCGAGCCACCACACCACAACGCCGGCTCGGACCGCCGCGTACCCGGCCACGTTCGTGGCGAGATCGACCGACACCAAGGCGCCGGGTATCGCCATGTTCTCCTCGCGGAGCGGCCGGCCACTGCGGCGGCTGACCGACAATCCGCGTGACATCGATCCGCTGTTGACCCGCGACCGTCGCTGGGTGTACTTCGTGCGAGTCCCGCACGATCCGTGTCCGGTGCAGCTGGAGCGAGTGCCCGCGACCGGCGGTGCCGCGCAACGGCTGGCGCCGGCCGGCTACCCCGGCGGCCCGGTGGCGATCAGCCAGGACGGTCGGATGCTCGCCTACATCTCGACCGGCACGAGCTGCAAGCTGGCAGCGTCGGCCGACACGCTCGTGTTGGTCAACCTCGCGACCGGCCAGGTCCATCGGATCTCGGCGGTCACCTTCGGTATGGCGTGGTCGCCCGACGACCGCACGCTGGCGTTCGTCGGCCCGAATCCGTCGACGGGGCGGAGCGTGATCAAGCTGGTCTCACAGCCGATGCGCGCCGGACCCGCACAGATCCGTGCCGCGCCGTCGGTCTCGTGCCCGACCGCTGACCCGTGCGCGGCGACGTCGCCGACGTTCGATGCCCACGGCACCCTGTTCTACACCGCGATGATCAGCCACGAGCCGGGCGATCGCTGCTGGCTGGGCCCGTGTCACGACTGGTCCTACGCGCTCGCCTCCCACCGCGGCGGGCGCACGCAGCTGTTGTCGGCGCAGCGCCCGGGTGGAGACGCGGTGCTCGGAGCGGGCGTCGTCAACGCCACCGGCTCGGCGATGATCTACCGCCTCCCGTTCAAGGGCGGCTACCGGATCTGGCGATGGTCGGCGGCGGGCCACGCGGCGGTCCCCGCGCCGGGCGGCGGAGCGGGCCAACCGGTCTGGCGTTAGCGCGCGACCCGCCCAAACGCGATTGTGAGATCAACCATCTAGGATGGATATTGGTGTCTGATGATCTCGGGAGGAGTACAGAGTCTGATTACCCCGGCGCCGCCGCGCTAGCGACGGCGCCCCGCGCTGAAGCCACCGACCCGGACGCCTTCCGCTCGACCGCGTTGGCGATCGAGGCGGAGGTGGGCAAGGTGATCGTCGGCCAGCGAGCCGCGGTTCGCGGCGTGCTGATCTGCCTGATCGGCGGCGGTCATGCCCTGCTGGAGGGCGTCCCCGGTGTCGGCAAGACGTCGGTCGCGCGGGCGTTCTCGGCGGCGCTCGGTCTCTCGCACAATCGGGTGCAGTTCACGCCCGACCTGCTGCCGGCCGACGTCACGGGCACGACCGTGCTGTCCGGCGACCCCGCAACCGGGCTACGGCCTCGGTTCGAACCCGGTCCGATCTTCACCAACCTGCTGCTCGCCGACGAGATCAATCGCGCCTCGCCACGGACGCAGAGCGCGCTGCTGGAGGCGATGCAGGAGCGGACGGTGACGATCGCCGGCACGACGCACCCGCTGCCGCACCCATTCTCCGTGCTGGCCACGCAGAACCCGATCGAGATGCAGGGGACCTATCCGTTGCCCGAGGCGCAACTCGACCGCTTCCTGCTGAAGCTGCGGTTCGGCTACCCCGACCTCGAGGACCTGACCGCGATCGTCGCCGATGCGCCGCAGCTCACCACCGAGCGCCTCGAGCCGGTTGCCGATGGTTCCCAGCTGGAGGCGATGAGCGCGCTCGCGCGTGAGGTCCCGGCCGCGTCCGAGGTGGTCGGCTACGCCGGCCGGCTGCTGCTGTCGCTGCAACCGTCGCCAGACGCCGACGAGACCGTGCGGGAATACGTTCGACTCGGCCCAAGCCCGCGCGGCGGCCAAGCGCTGACGCTGGCGGGACGGATCGCTGCGCTGCTCGATGGTCGCCACAACCTCGCGATCGACGACATCCGCGCGGTCGCGCTGCCGGCGCTCAGCCACCGCCTGGTGCTGAACTTCGACGCGGAGCGCGACGGAGTCGACGCCGACGTCGTCGTGAACGCGGCATTGCAGCGTCTCGACGCTCGCGGCTGAGTGAGCGGCGGATGGCCGGCGACGCGCCGCTGCTGAGTGCCGGCGACGTCCGACGGTTGACGCGGCTGGCGATCACCGCCCCCGGCGCCCTGCAGGCCGGACTGATCGGCCCCCGCCCGGGCCCCGGCCGCAGCACCTCGCAGGTCGAGTTCGCCGAGCACCGGCGATATGTCCCGGGCGACGATCTACGACGGATTGACTGGGGCGCGTACGGGCGGCTACGCGAGCTGCTGGTCAAGACGACGCCCGATCCGGGACGGGTCACGGCCTCGCTGATGCTCGACGGGAGCCGCTCGATGGATGCCGGCGAGCCCAACAAGCTGCGCTACGGACGGCGGCTGACGGCACTGCTGGGCGCGATCGCGCTGCTGCGGTCCGATCCGGTCCGCGTGCAGATGCTGGCCGATGGCGGCGCGGTCGCGGGCGGGCTGCTCGCCGCGCCCGGCCTGATCGCCGTCCTGAGCAGCGAGATCGAGCGACTGCCGCCGGGGACGACGACCGAGCTGGCCCGCAGCGTCGCGGCGGCGACAGCCGCCGGCACCCGGGTCGAGCTCGCGGTCCTGATCAGCGACTGTCTGGTCGCGCCCGCGGACCTGGAGGCGGCGCTGTCACGCCTGGCGCGCGCCGGCCGGTCGGCCACGCTGGTGCAGCTACTGGACCCGGCCGAGGCGGTCGCCGGACCGCTCGGGGCTGCCGAGCTGCGTGACCACGAGACCGGCGAGCTCTTGCGGACGTTGGTGACCCAGCCGCTGCGTGAGCGCTACGCGGAGCGCTACGCCCAGTTTCGCGCCGAGACCGAGGCGGCGTGCGCGACGGCCGGCGTCCACCACGTGGCTGCGGACACCAGCACCGACGCGCTCGAGCTCGTCTTCGCGCTCGCCGCCCGCGGAGCGGTCCTCCAGGGTGGGGTGGTCGACTGACGTGCCGCCGGGACCGCGGCCGGACCGCGCCGCTGCGCGGCCGTCGCGGCGTCCGCCGCCGGTGCCCGGCCACATCCGAATCACGACGCCGGCGAGAAACAATGCCAAGCCGATCCAGGTCAGCAGGTCGCGCAGCGCGTACCGATGACCGACGAGCGCATCGGTATCACTGTCGGCGATCACCCTCCCGTCGGTTTGCGTTACGAGCTGGCCCAGCGGCGAGACGGTCGCCGGGACCGGTGACCGTTCGGCCGAGTAGGAAAGCGACACGAGGCCGCTCGATGCCAGGCCCGGATCGCCCTCGGCGGTCACCGCGAACCGGTAGACGCCTTGGGGCAGGGTCGACACATCGGCACGGTAGAGGGCCGGCCCGACGCGGTCGAATACCACTCGGTGGGGGGCCTCGCGGCTGCGGGTTGAGGTCAAGGTGCCGGTGATCGTGGTCACCCGCGTCGCCGTCGCTCCCGCCTGCGCCAGATCGAGTCCGAGCGTCCCGGGGACCGCGGTCGGCGTCGGCACCAGCCGACTGGCGACCGCACCGCGGTCGGCCCATCGGACCGCGTCGTCGAACACCGCCGGCTCCGCCAGCCACGCCCTCGCCCACGGCGCCCCGAGCCCCGGCGTCCATGCCACCGCTCGTCCGGCGCCGACCTGCCACTGCGCCAGCGCCGGGTCGGTGGTCTTGCGCTTGTTCGTAGCCTCAAGGTCAGCTTGAGCCCCACCCTTGAGGTTGGTGACGACGTTGCCGCGCAGCCCCGGGGGCCGATGACCGGCGAGCGACCGCAGGATCGGACTGTCGCTCGCCTCCAACACGTGCAGGTGGCCGGTGACGCGAACCGGCTTGGCGCTCAGGCGCGTGTCTTTGACGAAGATCTTGGGCAGC
Source organism: uncultured Solirubrobacteraceae bacterium (assembly GCA_963743985.1). Taxonomy (GTDB): domain Bacteria; phylum Actinomycetota; class Thermoleophilia; order Solirubrobacterales; family Solirubrobacteraceae; genus Palsa-465. Next base: position 11,347 of record CAVUSD010000003.1, read on the forward strand.
TTGTGGGCGTTGTCGGTCGCGTACGCGTGACCGAGGGTCGCGTTCGCGATCTTGCGCAACAGGCTCCGATCGGCGTCAGCGCCGAGCGCCACCGTCGACACCGTGATGTGTTCGGCGCGAATCTCAGCGAGCAACGGCTGGTAGTTGGCCGGTGAGCTGATTCCGTCGGTCATCAGGATCATGTGCCGCTGCTTGGTGGTGCTGTTGCGCAGCTGCACCAGGCCTTGCTTGAGGCCCTGGTAGATGCTGGTGCCGCCGTCGGCTTGGAGAGTCGCGATATACGCATTGACGCTCTTCTGCGCTGCTCCGGGCGACAACCGCACCACCGGGGTCAATACGTGCGCCGCAACGTCGAAGTCGACGATTCCGAGCTCGTCGCGGTGCTTGGCGATGTATGCCGCCGTCTGGCGGGCGCCCGCGCGCGCCATCTCGATTTTCGGCACGCCCCCGGCCTTATCCATCATGCTGCCCGAGTGGTCGAGCACGAGCTCGATAGCCAGGTTGTGCCGTCGTAGGTTCCCCGGCACGAGGCTCGAGACCGGAAGGATCTGCTGCAACGGTGACTTCGCGTAGCGACCGAGCGAGAAGCTGTGCGGGCCGCCGAGCGCGACCGTGCCGAGGCCGTTGAACCGAACCGCGTTGGCGAGCGCGTCGACCTGCGCGGTCCGCAGGGCGGTGGCCGGAACGTCGTCGAGGACAACGGCGTCATCGCGGTGGTACGCGGCGACGGTGTCGGGCATCTTCTGCGGGGCGACGGTCGTCACCTGCAACCGCCGTTTCGCCAACAGCGCCGCGGCGGGTGAGCCGTGATCGGCGACGACCAGCACGCGCGGCGGCGCGCCGACATGGACGACCGCCGAAGCGGAATCGTTGGCGAGATCGACGTCGCCGGGCTCAGCGACGGTCGCCGAGAACGAATGCCACCCGCGGCTTGCGGCCGTGTACAGCAGCAGCAGCGGATTGTCCCCGGCACGCAGCCGGATCGACTGCGAGGCGGGGGCGCCGCCATCACGGCTGATGCGGAGTTCTGCCGTCGCCGCAACGGTGCTGTGGACCGTGACCGTCAACGGGACGGTGTCGCCGACGTGAACCGCGGCCGGCACATGAATCGCGGTGATCGCGGCATCGCGCCGGCCGTGGTCGACGAGTGGTACCCAGTCGATCGTGAGGTCACGGCGCTGGGCGGCTGCGGCCGTCGCGGTTGCGTCTCCCTGCGTCTGGCCGCCATCGCTGACCACCACCAGCCGCCCGCCCGGGGGCGTCAGCCCGATCGCCGCGGCGACTCCGGACTGCAGGTCGGTCGCGTCCGGATCGGATGGCTGGGCACCGGCCAGCGCAGCCGGTGTGGCGGCGAAGCTGACGATCCGGCAGGGCCCAGGGCAATCGTGACCGCGGGCACGTTTCACCCATTGGTCCTCGGTCGTGCGCATGCGCCCGTCAATGCTCGCCGAGCGGTCGACCAGCACGGTCGTCGCCCGGTGCGAACCCGTCCGCACGACCGGGCCGGCGAGCGCCAGCACCAGCGCCGTCGCCGCGGCTACGGGCAACACCACGCCCAACACCGCCCGCCACCACCGCGGACGCACCCCAAGTCCGACCCCGATGCCAAGCGCGGCGACCGCGACCAACAGCAGCAGTACCCAGAGGTGGTCGAACGAGATCGACATCAGGCCATCACCCGCTCACGACGGAGCGCCCAATACGCGAACTCGAGGACGACGAGCAGCAGTCCCGCTGCCAGTAACCAGAGCGTCAGCGGGGAGCCCGGCTGCGTGCGCGTGGGCAGGCCGGCGGTACGGACGTCGATCGGGGGCGCCGCTGTCGTTGGCGCCGTCCCGAGGTTGACGGCGACCGTCGCCCGGTGCGCGACCCCCGGGCCCGTTTCGGCGATCGTGTAGAGGCCCGGTGTGGACGGAGCCTGTACGACCGCCCCGCCGGTGCCCAGCGACGTTCGCTGCGTGGCGGTACCCGCGCCCGACACGCTCGCGCTCCGCGCGCCGGCGATCGCGTCGACCCGTACCGGCGCGCCGGCGACCGCCGAGGTCGGCGCCCACTCGAGCCCCCAGTTGACGATGTTCGCGATCAGGATCGGGAACGAGCTGAGCTGCGGCAGGTTCGATCCCGTCGGCGCGAACGCCAGCACCGCGAGCCGCGTCCGGCCGTTGTCGCCGGCCGCCAGCAGCGGGCCTGACGGGCTCCACGCAACCGGTGTCATCGATCGCGGCAGCACCAGCCGGTGCGCCGCACCCGACGCGATCGTCAGGCCGCTGAGATCGACGTCGTTGAGCAGCGGGCTCGTCGGATCGGTCCCGCTCAACGTCGGATCGGCTCCGACGCCGCCGACGTGACCACCGGGGAGTTTCCGCGGATCGATCAGCAGCACCGCCGGCGCCGGCGGCAACCCGCCGCCCGGCAGGACGCCGTCGACGACAACCAGGTCGCTTGAGCGGACCTGCGCCGGTCGATACTTCGCCGGCGTCTGAACCGCCAGCTTCACGCCGGGCACGGCAGCCAGCGCCTGCGCGACCGGCAATGCCGTGGCGCGCTGGCCGACGACGGTGACCGACGCCCCCCGCGCAAGCCCGCTCTCCTGCGGGACCACAACCCAGGCCCGATTGTCGACCGGCAGTGGGTCGGTGCTCCGCAGCTGCAATTCGACGTGCTCACCGGGAGCCGCCAGCAACTCGATCGGGGCGCTGGAGCCGGCGCCGACCCGGGCGGTGAGCGCCAGCGACGGGCGGCCGGGGACGTCGGCGACGATGTGGTCGACGACCGGTGTGGGGCCGCTGTTGGTGACGGTCGCGACGATCTCACAGTCCGTCGGCGAACCAACTTCGCAGCGGGCGGAGGGGTCGAAGATCCCCTGGTCGGGGATCGCGGCTCCCGCGACGACGGTCCGCACCTCATGCGCGCCGGCGCGCAACTGCGGAAGTGGATCCTCGGGCGCCCGGATCACGGCGAGCCGATCGTGAGCGCCGGTCAGCAGTCCCGCGGCCGCACCGATCGCGGCGGGTAGGTCGGGCGCCGAGGCGCCGGCGCGCAGATCGCGGAGGATCGCCCGGGCACCGGTCGCCGGTCCGCTGTAGCCGACCGCCGGCGTGCCGTCGGCCACGACGATCCGGACGGCGCCGGGCGCGGCGGCGACGATCCGCTCGGCGGCACGCCGTTCGTCGGTCAGCCGTCCCGGGGCCTGCATCCAGAACGAGTTGTCGAGCACGAGCACGGTGGCCGCCGGACGTGGCGAACTGCGGGTCGAGGGCTCGGCGAGCGCCAACACAAGCGCGACCAGCGCGAGCGCCTGCAGCAGCAGCAGCAACGGCAGCGGCGGCAGCCGTGGCCGCCGGGAGACGCTGGTCGCATCTGACTCGAGTCCCCGCCACAGCAGCAAGCTCGGCAGCTCGCGCGGGGTACGGGTCCGCGGCCGCAAGTGCAGGATCACCAGCGGCACGAGCAACACCAGGCCGGCGAGCGCCCAGCCGGCGCCGAACGTCAAGGCGGGCTCACCAGGCCTTGAAGCCGAGCCGGTTGGCGGCCCCAAAGTACCGCTCGAGCAGACCCGACTCGGGCGGCGATGAGGAATTGAACGTCGGCGCCAGCACGGGCAGGTTCACGCCCCCACCGCCGGCGGCTCCGGAACTCGCCTGCACTCCGCGGGCGAAGCCGCCGCCCCCGTTGGCCCTGCTGGAGATCCCGCCGTGCGAGCCTGACCTGCTGGCGCGGGAGCCGGCGAGGCTGCCCTGCAGCGGCAGGCCCTTTCCCGAGCCGCCCAGGGCGGGGACGAAGCCGACGCCATGGGTGCGCCCGGCGCGGACGCCTCCGGCCGTTTCGCCGCCCGACTGCCCACCGGACCCGCTCTGAGTCCCGCTCTGGGTGCCAGCCGCACCGGCACCGGCACCGGGTGAGGTCGCGCCGCCCGGCGCTCCGGCGCCTCCGCGGGAGGCGGCCCCTCCGGCGCCGCCGCCCGCGGCACCGGTCGGCGCCAGGCCGCCGGGGTTCGGCTGGCCGGCCCCCGACGGTGGGTGCAGGCCGGACTGCCCAGCGCCGGCGGCCGACACCGGCTGGTTGCTGCTCGAACTGCCGGCCGGGCCGCCCGCGGGGCCTGGCGGCGTGTTCGCGGCGCCGGGAGTCGCCAGGGCGAGACCGGGGGCGGCACCGCTCGGCGCGTCGTGTTGCTGCTTGATCTTGAAGTTGCCGCCCTGGTACTTGTCTCCGCCATACGGATTGCTCGCATACGGATTCGAGCCCGGGCTGTAGCGGCCGCCGGTCTTGAACAGCTGGTCCGGGTTCGCCGGCCGCGGCAGCGGCGTCGAGGACGGGATCGTCGTCCGGCCGCGCGCCGCCGCTCCGCTGCGCGTGGGACTGGCTCCCGCCCCACCGCCCCTGGCCGCCACCCCTGGCCCAGCCGCGGCTCGCGTCGAAGGTGCTGCGCTCGACCCGGATCGCGGCACCGCGATCACCACCGCCAGCGCCACCGCCGCGGCGAGCAGCCAGGCCAGCTCTCGCGGCGACCGGCGCGCGGCCGCGCGCGCAGTGCCGAGGCTCTGTCCCAGCGCCGACGATGCCTCGTCGACGACGAGTCCGCCGAGACCCGCCGGCGCGACTGGCGCGGCGCGCAGTTCCAGTGCGGTCGTCAGCCGGTCGGCGAGCCCGAGCCGCCGATCCAGCACCTGGGCAGTCCGGGCTGTCGACGGCCGGCGGGCGACGGCGACCAAACCGGCGAGCGGCGCGACCAGCACAACGCCGAACAGCCACCACGGACGGCTGCCGCCGACCACCAGGATCACGACGCCGGGGATGAGCGCCACGATCAGTGCGACCAACAGCCAGCGACGTGCGACGACGACCGCGCGACTGCGGCTCAGCCGGCCCGACCAGCGCCGCAGTCCGGCCTCGAGCTCCGTCGGCGGCGACACGGCTGAGCCGTTGCTCCGCGGCGAGACCCGGACGGTGTCGCTGAGATCAGCCCGCAACCAGCGCTCGCCGCGCGACGCGCCCGCCGCGATCGACGGCCCAGACAGCCAAGACATCTCAGCGCGCGCAGATGGAATTGAACACCGACATCTCCCTGCTCGAAGGATAGATACGCCGGTGTTCGAACCCCGGCAGGCGGCGGATTCAGGACCCGAGCCGGCGCGGCACCGCACCCGCTCGCGCGATCACGGCCCGCCGCCGCCGCCGCTCTTCTTGACCTTGCCCTTGACCGGCTTGCCGGCCACCGACGACACGTACAAAGCCACCGCCTGGATCTGCGCCTTGCTCAGGCTGGAGCCGAACGCCGGCATCCCGCCACCACCGTTGGTCACCTGCTTGACGACCAGCGAATCGCTCGGCTTGAGCTGATCGAGGTTCGGTCCGACCGTCCCCGTCGAACCCGCCGCCGCCAGCGTATGACAACTCGCACAGGTGGAGTTGAACACCGTCATCCCCGCCTTCAAGGACACGGCGGTGCTCGCGCCCTTGGCGGCGCTGCTGCTCGTGGTCGTGCTCGCGGTTGACGGGGTGGACGGCGCCGAGAGTGAATACGCGACGATCTCCGGCGTCTGGCCCTTGCCGCTCGCGTAGCTGGCGGCGGTCACCAGTGTGTCGCCGTCGATCGCCAGCGGCGAGTTGGTGCCCGCCGACAGCTGCTGCTGCCAGACGATCTTGCCGGTGCTCCGGTTCATCGCGATCAGCTTGCCGTTGAACGTCGTCGTCCACACCAGGTCGTTGCTCACCGTCGCCGCGCCGTACGGGCTCGACGGCAGCGGCGTGTTCCACATCACCTTGCCGGTGCTCAGGCTCAGCGCCTCGAAGTTGCCCTTCCCATCGGCGGGGTTCCCGAGCTTCTGCTGAACGGGCGACAGCTTCGCGTTGTTCTCGATGTCGCAGAGGTTGTTGGCCGCGACGTAGATCGTGCCGTCGGCCATCGCCATCTGCGTCTCGACCCCACCGAGCGCACCCGGACAGAACGTGTACGGGAGCTTGAGATGCAGCTTGTGGTGCAACCCGAGCACACCGTCGTTGTCGTGGCCGTTGTGCTTACCGACCGCGGTCTTCCAGTCGAGCTTCCCGGTCTTGGCGTTCATCGCGTAGACGTAGCCCATCTTCCCCGCGTCGATCACCGTCGGCTGACCGCTGGGACCCGACGCCGAGTACATCGGACCGATCTGCATGTCCCAGTCATAGAAGTCGTTCGGAACGCCCTGGTAGTACCACTTGAGCTTCCCGGTGTTCTCGTCGAGGGCGACGGTCGAGTCGTTGTAGAGCACGTCGTTCGGCGTCTTCGTCGCCTGGTTGTAGGACCGGTACGGGTTGGCGATGCCCATGTAGACCAGGCCGTTCTCGACCACCGGCGTGCCCCAGGCGCCTCCGGTGCCGTCGTTACCGCCAACCGAACGCTGCCCGGTCTCCTTGGTCTCCTGGAACTTCCAGAGGATCTTGCCGGTGCTCGCATCGAGCGCGTAGGCGATGCCGCCGTGGGTCTCGCCCGAGTCCGACAGGAACACCTTGCCGTCGACCACCTGAGGCGCGATGTTCAGGCCCTGGCCGTCAAACGCCTTGCCGGAGGGATTGGCCAGGCCCGTCGTCTTCCACAGCTGCTCGCCGGTGGAGGCCTGCAGCGCGAACGCGCTGGTGTTGGTGTTGCCGTAGATCTTGTTATCGACGAGCGTGACGCCGTTGGGACCCTCGCCGTTGGTGTCGTTGGCCGGCACCTTGTACTTCCAGGCCAACTTGCCGGTCTTGACGTTGACCGCGTAGACGTTGTCGCCCAGGTCCTGCAGGTAGACGACCCCGTTGGGACCGAACACCGGCGAGCTGGCGAACACGCCGTACAGGCCCTTCACTCCGGTGATCGGGATCTTCCACGCGACCTTCAGCTTCGAGACGTTCGACGAGTTGATCTGGCTGGCGACGTCACGCGTACCGTCGGGGGTCGCGTTGGGCAACGACCACAACGTGGCGGCGGCAGCCGTCGGCGCTGCCGTGGTGGTTGCCGCCGTGGTCGTCGACTGCGTCACGGACGACGTCGCAGACGATGACGTCGAAGTGGAGGTGCTGCTGGATGATTTGTGGCTGCTACCACCGCACGCCGCGATCGCGATCGTCGCGGCCATCGCCGCAACCACCGTGGCCGCCCGGCACCGCCCGATTGCACTCAACATCTCTCTCCTTCGATGGACGACCTCAAGCTCTCCCGGGCTTGCCGCTGCGGGAAACCTACACCATTGCGCAGTCAACCGTTGCGGGCGGCACGCGACCGATCATGGCCCGCCGCCGCCGCTCTTCTTGACCTTGCCCTTGACGGGCTTCCCCGCCACCGACGAGACGAACAGCGCCACCGACTGGATCTGCGCCTTACTCAGACTTGACCCGAACGCCGGCATCCCGCCGCCGCCGTTGGTCACCTGCTTGACGACCACCGAGTCGCTTGGCTTCAGCTGATCGAGGTTCGGACCGACGGTGCCGGTCGAACCCGCCGCCGCCAGCGTATGACACGTCGCGCACGTCGAATCGAACACCGTCATCCCTGCCTTGACCGACACCGCGGCCGCCGCCGCGCTGGAACTACTCGTCGTCGTCGTGGACGCGGTGACCGGCGTCGACGGCGCCGACAACGAGTACGCCACGATCTCCGCGACCTGGCCCTTGCCACTCGGGAAGCTCGCGGCCGTGACCAGCGTGTCGCCGTCGATCGCCACCGGCGCGTTGGTGCCCGCCGACAACTGCTGCTGCCAGACGATCTTGCCGGTGGTGCGGTTCATCGCGATCAGCTTGCCGTTGAACGTCGTCGTGAACACCAGATCGTTGGTCACCGTCGTCGCGCCGTACGGGCTCGACGGCAGCTTCGTGTTCCACATCACCTTGCCGGTATTGAGGTTCAGCGCCTCGACATTGCCCGTACCCGTCGTGAAACTCGGGAGCTTCTGAGCGACGGACGGCGTCTTTGCGTTGACTTCGGTCGCGCACAGGTTGTTGGCGGCGGCGTATACGACGCCGTCCGCCATCGCCATCTGCGTCTCGACGCCACCGTAGAAACCCGGACAGAACTTGTACGGGAGCTTGACGTGCAGCTTGTGGTGCAGCGCGAGCACACCGTCGTTGTCGTGCCCGTTGTGCTTGCCGACCGCGGTCTTCCAGTCGAGCTTGCCGGTCGTGGCGTTCATCGCGTAGACGTAGCCCATCTTGCCCGCGTCGATCACGGTTGGCTGACTGTTGGGGCCGGCCGCCGTGTACATCGGACCGATCTGCATGTCCCAGTCATAGAAGTCATTCGGGACGCCCTGGTAGTACCACTTCAACTTGCCGGTGTTCTCGTTCAACGCGACCGTGCTGTCGTTGTAGAGCACGTCGTTGGGCGTCTTCGTCGCCTGGTCCAGCGACCGGTACGGGTTCGCGATGCCGTAATACACCAGGCCGTTTGCGACCACCGGCGTGCCCCAGGCACCGCCGGTGCCGGTCGGACCGCCGCTCCCGCGCTGAGACGGTTCCTTGGTCTCCTGGAACTTCCAGATGACCTTGCCGGTCTTTGCGTCCAGCGCGTACGCGTACCCACCGTGGGGCTCGCCCGAGTCCGACAGGAACACCTTGCCGTCGACCACCTGCGGCGCGATGTTCAAGCCCTGGCCGTTGAAGTGCGCGCCACTGGCAGCGGCCAGGGCGGATGACTTCCAGAGCTGCTCGCCGGTCGAGGCCTGCAACGCGAACGCCTGCGTGTTGGTGTTCCCGTAGATCTTGTTGTCGACCAGCGTGACGCCGTTCGGCCCCTCGCCGTTGCTGTCCTTCGGCGGCACGCTGTACTTCCAGATCTGCTTGCCGGTCTTGACGTTGACCGCGTACACATTGTCGCCCAAGTCCTGCAGATACACGACCCCGTTCGGACCGAAGACCGGCGTCGACGCGAACACGCCCTGGAACCCTTTGACGTGGACGATCGGGATCTTCCACGCGACCTTGAGCTTCGACACGTTCGACGAGTTGATCTGGCTGACGACATCGCGTGTCCCGCCGGTGCTCGCGTTGGGCAGCGACCACGTCGTCGCGGCTTCCGCCGTCGTCGCCGCTGTGGTGCTCGCCGTGGTCGTCGCCGCCGTCGTCGAGGACGCCGCCGCGGTCGTCGCGGACGAAGACGTGGAACTGGACGTGCTCGATGATTTGTGGCTACTGCCACCGCACGCCGCGATCGCGACAGTGGCCGCCAACGCCGCGACCACCGTGGCCGCCCGACACCGCCGGACTTCCCTCATGTCTCTCTCCCTCACTGGACAACCTCAAGCTCTCCCGGGCTTGAGACTCAGGGAAAACCTACACCATTGTGAGGTCAATCGTGGCGGACGACACGAGCGTTACGGCGTTGCCGAACTCTGGGGTCTCACAGCGGCGCAACGCCTCACTCTGACCGGTCCGAGCGTGCCGTCAGCCTGATCGGCCGTTGAACTAGACTCGCCGCACCATGAGCACGACACCAACGGTTCCCGAAACGCTGGAATTGACCGAGCATGCGGGCGGCCTGAACTTCCCGACGGGCCTGACGTTCGGGCCCGACGGCACGCCCTATGTCAGCGAGTCGGGGCTGCCGTTCGGCGGCGCGCCGCGCGGCGGCCGGATCCTCGCCCTCGACGGCGACGAGCCGACCGTTCTGCTGGATTCGCTGGCGCCGCCGGTCAACGGCGTCACCTATCACGACGGCTACCTCTACGTGACCGTCGGCGGGACGCCGTCGCAGATCCTGCGGCTGCCCGTCGCCGGCGGCGAGCCAGAGGTCGTGGTCGGAAAGCTCCCCGGCCCGGGGAACTATCAGCCGAGCATGGTCGCGTTCGGCCCCGACGGCAAGCTCTACTTCGCGCAGGGCGCGATGACCAACCTCGGCATCATCGGCCTCGACGCGCTCGACCTCGGCTGGCTCGGACTCCTCAACCACGAGCCCGACGTCCCCGGCCTGGAGATCGAGTTGCGCGGCGGCGTGTCGGTCGAGACCGACGACCCCGATCATCCCGGACAGCGGGCGACCACCGGTCCGTTCGCGCGGTTCGGCTCAGAGCATCCGGCCGGCACCCGGATCAAGCCGGAGCTGCCTTCCAGCTCGTCGGTGATGCGGTGCGAACCTGACGGCTCCGGGCTCGAGCTCGTCGCCTGGGGGGTCCGCAACGGCTTCGGGCTGCTGTTCCTGCCCGACGGTCGCCTGATCGTCACCGACCAGGGCTCCGACGATCGCGGCAGCCGCCCGATCGGCAAGGCTCCCGAACTGCTGTTCGAGATCATCCAGGGCGAGTGGTACGGCTGGCCGGACTTCATCGGCGACGTGCCGGTCAACTCGCCGCGGTTCGCGCCCGAGCAGGGCGCCCCGCCGGAGTTCATCCTCGCCAATCACGATGAGCTGCCCGCTCCGCACGCGGCTCTGGCGGAGATCGAGACCCACGCCGCGGCCTGCAAGATGGCCAACATGCCTGACGGTCGGATCGTGCTCGCGCTGTTCGGCGACGAGGTCCCGATGACCGCGCCCTCGGGCCCGAAGGCCGGCCGCTCGCTGGCGATCATCGACCCCAACGGTTGGGGCGTGGAGACGGTTCGGGTGCCGGGGTTGCAGCGACCGATTGACGTCCAGTACGGGTCCGACGGCAGCTTGTATGTCGTCGACTTCGGGCACTTCGAGCCGGCCCGCGGCTCGATGGAGGCGACCGCCGGAAGCGGGGGCGTGTGGAAAGCCCTTCCCGGGCAGCTCTGAACGGCCCCTACGTCTGGGGAGCTCCGCTCGAGCTCAGCGATGAGCCGCCTGAGCGGTTCGCGGCCACCTTCAGCGTTGAATACTCGTTCGACGTCCGCTTCACCTCCGGTGCCTTCGACCTCGGCAACGATCTGCTGGCGGACGTGGTCGAGCATCCGCTCGGACCGGCGAAGCTGCTGGTCGTCCTCGATGCGGACGTCGTCACGGCGAGGCCTGAACTGCCGGAGCAGGTGGAGCGATATGCGGAGCGGTACGCAGAGCGGCTGACACTCGTCGCCCCGCCGCTCGTGATCGGTGGCGGTGAGCGGCTCAAGGACGATCCGGAGACCGTTCAGCTGCTGTTACGGGCACTCTATGACCACCGGATCGACCGCCACTCCTACCTGCTGGCACTCGGCGGGGGCGCGCTGCTCGACGTCGCGGGCTTCGCGGCGGCGATCGCCCATCGAGGCGTCCGGCTGATCCGGATGCCGACGACGGTGCTCGCGCAGGCTGACTCCGGCGTCGGAGTCAAGAACGGCATCAACGCCTTCGCGACCAAGAACTACCTCGGCACCTTCCAGCCGCCGGTCGCGGTGATCAACGACGAGGCGCTGCTGAGCACGCTGTCTGACCGTGACTGGCGAGCCGGCCTGAGCGAGGTCGTCAAGGTCGCGCTGCTCGGCGATGCCGACCTGTTCGACGAGCTCGAGCGGCTCGCGCCGGCGCTGATGGACCGCAACCCCGAGGCGATGTCGACGATGGTCCGTCGCTCAGCCCAGATCCACCTGTCGCACATCGTCAACAGCGGCGACGCCTTCGAGCGGACATCGGCCCGCCCGCTGGACTTCGGGCACTGGTCGGCGCACAAGCTCGAGTCGCTGACCGCCCATCGGCTCAGGCACGGCGAGGCGGTGTCGATCGGGCTGGCGCTCGACTGCACCTACGCCGAGCTGGCGGGGATCCTCGGCCGTGACGAGTGGGAACGGGTGATCGGTCTGCTGCGCGCGCTGGAGCTCCCGCTGAGCACCCCCGAGCTCGAGGACCCCAGGCTGCTCGACGGGCTGCGCGAGTTTCGCGAACACCTCGGCGGCGAGCTGACGATCGCGCTGATCGATGCGATCGGCTCGGGCATCGTTGTCCACGAGATGGACCAGGGCCTACTTCGCCGCGCCGTCGAGATCCTCGAGCACGACCTCGCGGGCGTCTGATGCCATCGCCGCTCGTCCGCCTTGTGCGCCTGCCGTCGGTCATCACGGTACCCGGGGATGTGCTGGCGGGCGCGGCCTGGGGCGCGGCGGGTCCGACCGCGGCCGGCGGAGCGGCACGTGTCGCCTCCTCGTCGATGGCGTATCTGGCAGGCATGGCTGTCAACGACTGGGCCGACCGCGACGTGGACGCGATCGAGCGGCCGACCCGACCGATTCCCGCCGGTGAGATCAGCGCCGAGACAGCCCTGATGGTCGGCGTCGGCCTGTCGGCGGGCGCGCTGGCAATGGCGAGCGTCCGTGATCACGGGCGCAGCTCACTGGGCATCACCGTTCCGCTGCTGCTGTCGGTCTGGGCCTACGACCTGAGGGCCAAGCAGACCCCCGCCGGTCCGTGGGCGATGGCGCTCGCCCGGACCCTCGACGTCCTCGTCGGCGCCGGTCGTCCGCAGCGCGGCGCGCTCGCCCCGGCGGGCGTGATCGGCGCCCACACGCTCCTGATCACGCTGGTCAGCCGCGAGGAGGCCGAGGGTGCGTCGGCCCAGCTGGCGAGGGCAGCGCTGGTGGGCGTCGGCTTGACCACCACGGCGGCGGCCGCCCTGGTCGCCCGGGCCGGAGAGCCCGGCGGCCCGCTCGGACGCGCGCTGCAGTTCGGCTCGGTCGCCGTCTACGCTTCGATCATGACGCGCGCGGGCATCGGCGCACTGCGCGGCGGCGACGCCGCCTCGGCACAGCGGTTCGTCGGCGCCGGCGTGTTCGCGAACATGCCGCTCCAGGCAGCCCTGCTGGCTGCCCGGGGACGCGGCGCCCAAGCCGCCGCGGTGCTTGGCTGCTGGCAGTTCGGCCGCAAACTCGGACGTAAGGTGGCGGTCACGTGATCCCGCTCGCGCACGACTCGCTCCAACTGGCGCTCAGCACGCGGCTCGACGACGATCGGCGCGCCTGGTACGACGACGCGATCGCCCGCGTGCGCGCCGACCACAGTGCAATCGCGACTCTGTTCCCGGCGGTCGGCCGCGGTGTCGGACGCGGTCCGCTCGACCCGGACGCGACCGGCAGCCCCGTGACCGCGTGGACCATCGACGACGTCGCGCGCACGCTGCTCCTGATCGCGCTCGGAGAGTACGTCGAGCGCGAGCTCGAGTTGCTCTACCGCCACGGCGATGCCCGGGAACGCCGCGGCGTCCTGCGGTCGCTGGCGTTCATCGATGTCGACCTCGACCTTGGCCGGAGGCTGATCGACGACGCGTTGCGCACCAACGATGTCAGCCTGATCGCCGCCGCGATGGGGCCGTATGCCGCGGAGCGGCTCGACGACGCCGCGTACGCGCAGGGCGTGCTCAAGTGCGTGTTCGTCGGCGTGTCGTTGACCGAGGTCGCGGGAACCCGGGAACGGACGACGCCCGCGTTGTCGGCGATGCTCGGCCGCTATGTGCACGAGCGGATCGCCGCCGGGCGCACGGTTCCCCCCGACGTCTGGCCGCTGATCGATCTGCATCCGCCCGCCGAGGAGCTCGCCGCGATCGAGGCCGAGCTCGATCACCCCCACGCGGACCGGCGCGAGGCCGCCGAGGCCGCCCTCGCCGGCCGTTCGCCGGCGTCAACCGAAACCCAGTAGCCCCCAGGAGACGTGATGCGAATCTTCGACCCCCACATCCACATGACCTCGCGGACGACGGACGACTACGAGGCGATGGCGGCCGCCGGGATCGAGGCGATCATCGAACCGGCGTTCTGGCTCGGGCAGCCGCGCACCACGCTCGGCTCGTTCGTCGACTACTTCGACGGCCTGATCGGCTGGGAGCGGTTCCGCGCCGGTCAGTTCGGGATCCGCCATCACTGCACGATGGGGCTGAATCCGAAGGAGGCCAACGACGAGGAGCTGGCGCGGCAGGTGCTCGAGCTGCTGCCGCGCTACCTGGCCAAGGATCGCGTCGTCGCGGTCGGCGAGATCGGCTTCGATGGGATGACGGCAGCCGAGGAGCGAGCCTTCGCCGCCCAGCTCACGCTTGCGGTCGAGCACGACATGCCGGTGCTGGTTCACACCCCGCACCGGGACAAGCCGGCGGGGACGACCAAGAGCATCGAGCTCGTCCGCCAGTCCGGGATCGCGCCCGAGCGGGTTGTGATCGACCACAACAACGAGCTGACCTACGAAGAGGTGCTCGACTCCGGCAGCTGGGCCGGCTTCACGATCTATCCCGACACCAAGATGGACGAGCATCGGCTCGTGCGGATCGTCGAACGGGTCGGGATCGATCGCCTGATCGTCAACTCCGCCGCCGACTGGGGCCGCAGCGATCCGCTGAAGGTGCCCAAGACCGTCGCGGCGCTGCTCGAAGCGGGCATCGACGAGGCCGACGTCCAGCGACTCGTGTGGGACAACCCGGTGGCGTTCTACGGCGTCGGCGGCCGGCTCGAGCTCGGCGACGACGCGGCCGGCGCGCCGGATCCGGCAGCGACGTTCGCCGGCAACTCGATCCTGCGCGGCGCCCGCGAGGCGTGAGCCGGTTTCGCCACCGCAGCGGCGAGATCGTCCACGTCGCGTACTGCACGAACGTCCATCCGGCGGAAGACCTCGAAGGGGTGATCGAGCAGCTGCGGCGGTTCGCGGCACCGATCCGCCTCGCACTCGGTGAGTCGACGTTGGGCGTCGGCCTGTGGTTGGCAGCGCCACTGGCGGCCTCGCTGCGCGCCTCGCCCGACGACCTCGCGCGGCTGCGCGACGAGCTCAGCCAGCTCGAGCTCGAGGTTGTGACGTTCAACGGGTTTCCCTATCAGGCGTTCCAGGCCGAGGTCGTCAAGCTCGACGTCTACCGCCCCGACTGGACCACCCCGGAGCGGGCGCGATACACCGTCGACCTGGCGCACGTGCTCGCGCAGCTGCTGCCGGAGGACGTGACCTCGGGAAGCATCTCGACGTTGCCGCTCGGTTGGCGTGAGGGGTGGACCGATGAACACACCGACGCGGCGCGCCACCGTCTCGCACACGTCGCCGCCGACCTCGACGAACTGGCGCGCGAGACCGGCCGTCAGATCCGCCTGGCGCTCGAGCCCGAACCCGGCTGCATCGTCGAGACGACCGAGCAGGCGGTCGCGGCACTCGACGGCATCGACCCCGAACGCATCGGGTTCTGCCTCGACGCCTGTCACTCCGCAGTCCAGTTCGAGGACGCGGCCGACGTGCTGCGCACCCTGGCCGACGGCGGCGTCTCGATCGTCAAGGCGCAGGCGTCGGCCGCGCTCGAGGTGGCGGGCACCGATCGCGCCCTGCTGGCGGAGTTCGACGAGCCCCGGTTCATGCACCAGGTCCGGACGTGCGTCGCGGGGACGGTCCGCGGCACCGACGACCTCGGCCCGGCGCTGGCGGGCGAGCTGCCCGCCGACGGCGAGTGGCGCGTCCACTTCCACGTGCCGGTGCATCTGGCCGACGGCCACACGACCCAGCCACAGCTGCACACGCTGCTCGGCGCCCTGTTCGGCGGCGAGCGACCGCTGACGCCCCATCTTGAACTGGAGACCTACACCTGGGAGGTGTTGCCGAAGATGCTGCGACCCCACGACCGCGATTCGCTCGTGCAGAGCCTGACGCGAGAGCTTCGGTGGCTCGAGTCAGAACTGGTCGACCTCGGCCTGGAGCCGGTGCGCTGATGGGCGTCCTCGCGATCGACATCGTCGGCCTCACCCCACGGCTGCTCGAGCACATGCCGGGCGTCCAGCGCGTGCGCGACGAGGGCTGGGGGGCGAATCTGGAGACGATCCTGCCGGCCGTCACCTGCAGCGTCCAGTCGACGCTGCTGACGGGCGAGCTCCCGTCCACACACGGGATCGTTGGCAACGGCTGGTACTTCCGGGACCTCGGCGAGGTGTTGCTGTGGCGCCAGCACAACCGGCTCGTACAGGCCGAGCCGGTCTGGGAAGCCGCACGCAAGCAGCGACCGGACTTCAAGGCCGCGAACATCTGCTGGTGGTACGCGATGGGGATGACGACAGACATGACCGTCACCCCGCGGCCGATCTACTACAGCGACGGGGCGAAGGAGCCCGATTGCTACACGGATCCCCCGGAGCTGCACGACCGCCTCACGAGCGAGTTCGGCACGTTTCCGCTGTTCAACTACTGGGGTCCGACCGCGAGCATCAAGTCCTCGGCGTGGATCGGGTCGGCGGCATGGTCGGTGCTGACGACCGACCGGCCGGACCTGATGCTCGTCTACCTCCCGCATCTCGACTACGACCTGCAGAAGTTCGGCCCTGACGGCCCGGAGGCGATCGCCGCCGCGCAAGCGATCGACGAGGTCGCGACCAAGCTGATCGACACCGCGCGCAGCTACGGCGACAAGGTCGTCGTGCTGTCGGAGTACGGGATCACCAACGTCTCACGCCCGGTCGACATCAACCGGGAGCTGCGGAGGTCCGGACTGCTGCACGTCTACACGCAGGACGGGATGGAGTACCTCGACCCGTGGACCTCACGCGCGTTCGCGGTCGCCGACCATCAGATCGCGCACGTCTACATCCGTGATCCGGCCGACGTGCCCAGGGTCCGTGAGCTGCTGGCGGCATTGCCCGGCATCGCGAGCGTGCTCGACGCCGACACCAAGGGCGATGCCGGCCTCGCTCACGAGCGCGCCGGCGAGCTCGTCGCCCTGGCCGAGCCCGATAGCTGGTTCACCTACTACTACTGGCTCGACGACGAACGCGCACCGGACTTCGCGCGGATGGTGGAGATCCACCGCAAGCCGGGCTATGACCCGGCGGAGCTGTTCATGGATCCGAACGATCGCGCGGTGAAGTTGAAGGCGGCACTGGCGCTCGCACGCAAGAAGAGCGGGTTCCGCTACATGATGCAGGTCGTGCCACTGGACCCGAGCCCGGTTCGCGGCAGTCACGGCCTGTTGCCGGCGAGCCCGGCGGACGGCCCGGTGCTCCTGTGCTCGGATCCAGCCGGCGCCCGCAGCACGATCGCGGCGACGGACGTCAAGCAGCTGCTGCTGGACCTCGCGCTCGGCGAGGGGGCCTGAGCAGCGGCGACGCGGATACGGCGGGGCCCTGGATCGGGCCGCGGCGTATCCGGTCGGCTACTCCTGTGCGGCCCGCTCGGCTTCGGCCTGTTCGGTGAGCTCGGACGGCTCGACCGACAGGTCGAGCTCGGCTTCGCCCTGTGCCGTCAACTCGGCCGGCTCAGGCAGATCGAGTGGCTCGGATGCCTCGGTCGTCAACTGGCGGAGCATGTCCTCCGCGTCGTAATACAGCGTCTCCTGCGCGATCTTGCCGTCGCGACGGGTGACGACCGTCGCCCCGCTGATGGAGATCCGCCGGCCGGTCGCCGGAAGGTTGTAATAGGGCCCGTGATGGATCCCCGTGACTTCCCAGATCGCGGTCAGGTCGCTGCCCATCGTCCAGGTATCGGTGACGTTGATGTTCACGTCACCCAGCGCGATCATCTCCGCGGTCTTATGCGTCGCGATCGCGAGCTTGCCTTTCAGAGGCTTGCCGAACAACGGATCGTTGACGATCGCATCGTCGCAGTAGTCCAACATGATTTTGGCGACCGCGAGCCGCCGACGATCGGCGGCTGCACGGTCGTCAGCGGCCGGCTGGGCCGCCGCAGCCGAGGAATCGGCCGCGTCGTTACTCAATGACCTGCGCCCTGCAGCTGGATGTGACGCTGATGCATCGCCGTCTGGTTGTTGGCGGGGATGCCGCCGCCCAACGACGGAGCGTGATGGCTCTGGACGATCGGGGTCGCCGACGGGGTGGACGAGGAAGCCTCGACCGCGTTGACGAGCATGACCGCACCGGCAGCGGTGGCACCGGCGACGGTGAGCGCCGCGATGACCTGGTTGCGCGTCAGGCGCTTGTCACGGAACCCGGCAAGCAGGTCCTGGGTTGAAGATGCTGCGATGACTCCTGCGGACATAAATACTCCTCCTTGGAAGGGACCGACCTACCAGTAGTTGAGCGGTGCACCAAATCGTACCTGATTCGTCAAACCGCCGACGTGCCGATTCTTCAAGCCCCGCCTCACGTTCGGTCATTCCTGCCTATCCGAGGACGAGAATCGACCAAGCGGTTGATTTCGCGTCAGCAGCCGGACCGCGGCGGGTGCTGGGACTGCGGCGCAACCTCGGGAATCCCGCCGCGTCGCACGAAAGACTCATAAACGGTGTATGGACTTCACGTCGTTTGGCCGGTGAAACCTCCACGAATATGACAGCGATGTCCGCGACTGCGCTGCCACGACCTCACGAACCCAGCAGGATGCTCAGCTCAACGGTGGCGTGATCGACGACGGCGCAGCCCTAACCGCGCAACTCGACCGGCCCGGCGTCGTTGTCACCGACATCCGTAGTCACCGACGGTGCAACCCGCGCCCGGGCGAAGACGATCGCCTGTGCCGGATACGAGGAGGAAGCAGATGAGACGAACGTCGATCATCGCGGTTGCGACCGCGATCCTTGCCCTGGCGACGGCCGGGGCCGCGATCGCGGACCCGGCGCCGCCGTCCAACGACTCCCGCGACAGTCCGGCGCTTCTCGGTGCATTGCCGGCGACGGCCCCCGGCACGACCGTCGGTGCGACCGTGGCGGCGACCGACCCGTCGTCGCGTTGCGGTGAAGAGGGCGGTTCGGTCTGGTACCAGCTGACCGTCGGCAAGCAGGCGCCACCCAGGCTCGCGGTCCAGGTCGAGGCCAACGGCGAGCTCGACGCGATCGTCGACGTGTTCGTCAAGCAGCGCTCGCAGAACGTCCCGGTCACGTGCCAGCGGACCGACAAACACGGCGAGGCCGTGTTTGCATTCGCGCCGCAAAAGCAGACGACGTATCTGATCCGGGTCGCGCAGCTGTCGAATTCCGACAGCGGCACGTTCTCGCTGCACGTGTTCCAACCGCCTCCGACGGCGAAGCCTCCTGGCACCCCACTCGGCGCCTCGGGCGCATCCGGGTCGCTGGCGCGGGTCGTGGACGTCTCGTCGGCGTACTCGGCGCAGCTCACCGCCGGCGTCTCCTACCAACTGAACCTGGTGTCTCGGATCAAGGGATGCATGCGCTTGGCGATCTTCGCGCCGCAGACGAAGACGTTCGACTCCGCCTCCCCTCTCGGAGGCCTGCGCTGCCAGGGTTATCGGCTGTTCACGCCGCGCGTCAGCGGCCGCTACAGCCTGCTCGTGCAGGCCGACGGGTTCGCCCCCGGAAGCCAGCACTACCACCTGCAGCTCGCGGCGGCGACCGCCGCTGAGACCGCGCCCGGACTATCCCTGGGCAACTACCGGAAGGTCGGCGGCTACTTGAACGGCGGCCATGTCGGGGTCCTGCGCCTGTACCGGTTCGACGTGACCAGCCGCAGCGATCTGCAGCTGAACCTGTCGACGGGCTCTGGGCGGCCGTTCAACCTGGAGCTGCTGTCGCAGGGCGGCAAGCAGCTCGACTGCTCGTGCGACGACGAGGGCGACCAGACGCTGACCTACACGACCCGGCCCGGGCGCTACTACGCGCTCGTGCAGGCGCGTGACTTCAGCTCAGGCGGGTTCACGCTGATCCGCCGCTCACGGACGATCACCCATACGACCGTGCTGTTCGATGGCACGCGGTACCTGCAGGCGTCGCCGGGCGCCCCCGTATCGATCCAGGTCCACGTCACCCCAGGCGTGAGCGGGCCGGCGACGGTCGAGATCGACCGCTTCGACCCGGTCGCCGGATGGCAGTTCTATCGGTCCGTCCGGGTGAGCGTCGCCGACGGCAGCGGATCGGTGTCGTTCACGCCGCCAAGCACCGGACAGTGGCTGACGCAGGCCAGCTTCCTCGGGTCACGCGGCGCCAGCCCCAGCAAGAGCGGCCACTCGCGGCTCCTGTCGGCCGGGCCGCTGACCGACCAGCTGACTCAGCGGGTCCGGTAGCCGCGGACGGGCGCAGGCCAACGCCGGCGGGCCGTCACGGAGCGTCGCTCTCGTGACGGCCTGCCGTCCGTCATCGGCTACTCCGCCGCGGAAGCCTGCTCCTCTTTGATCTTGCCTTCCAGCTGGGCCATCACGTCAGGGTCGCGCAGCGTGGTCACATCGCCCAGCGCCTTGCCGTCGGCGATGTCACGCAGGAGTCGGCGCATGATCTTCCCCGAGCGGGTCTTGGGCAGGTCATCGGCCCAGATGATCCGCTTCGGCCGCGCGAACTTGCCGATCCGGTCGGCCACCCGGCTGCGGATCTCCTCGACCAGCGCATCGGTGCCGTCGAGGTCGCCCTCGAGCGTCACGAACGCGCAGATCGCCTGACCGCTGTCCTCGTCGACCTGGCCGATCACCGCCGCCTCGGCGACCTTGCCGTGCGACACGATCGCCGACTCCACCTCCGCGGTCGACAGCCGATGGCCGGAGACGTTGACGACGTCGTCGATCCGCCCGATCACCCAGAAGTAACCGTCCTTGTCCTTCCGTGCCGCGTCGCCGACCAGGTACGTGTCCTTGCCGAACCTCGCGAAGTAGGTCTCGATGAACCGGTCGTCCTCCTTGTAGAGCGTGCGCAGCATCGACGGCCACGGGCGCGTGAGCACGAGCAGTCCCTGGCCCTCGTCGATCGGCTCCCCCTCGCGCTCATCCACGACCTCGGCGGCGATGCCCGGGAACGGACGGGTTGCCGATCCGGGCTTGGTCGAGACGATCCCGGGCAGCGGGGTGATCATGATCGCGCCCGTCTCGGTCTGCCACCAGGTGTCGACGATCGGGCAACGCTCGCCGCCGATCACCTTGTAGTACCAGAGCCACGCCTTCGGGTTGATCGGCTCACCGACCGAGCCCAGCAGCTTCAGCTTGGACAGGTCGAACTTCTCGACGTGCTCGACCCCCCACTTCATGCACGCGCGGATCGCGGTCGGCGCGGTGTAGAACTTGGTGGCCCCGTAGCGCTCGCACAGCTCCCACCAGATGCCCTTGTGCGGGTAATCGGGCGCGCCCTCGTACATCACCGATGTGGCGCCGTTGCACAGCGGCCCGTAGACGATGTAGGAGTGCCCGGTGATCCAGCCGACATCGGCCGAGCACCAGTACACGTCCTCCTCGGGATGCAGGTCGAACACGTACTTGTGGGTCGCCGACACGCCCGTCAGATAGCCGCCGGTCGTGTGCAGGATCCCCTTCGGCTTCGCAGTCGACCCCGATGTGTAGAGGATGAACAGCGGGTGCTCGGCGGGCAGCTGCTCGGCCGGGCACTCGGCCTCGGCGGCCTCGCAGATCTCCGCATACCAGTGGTCGCGCCCGTCCTGCATCTCACAGTCAGCGCCGGTCGACTTGACCACGACGATGTGCTCGAGCGTCTTCAGGTCGCCCATCGCCTTGTCGACCTGCTGCTTGATCGGCGCCGTCTTGCCCTTGCGCCGGGCGCCGTCGACGGTGATCAGCGCCTTGGCCTCGGAGAACTCCATCCGCTCCTTGACCGAGTCGACCGAGAACCCGCCGAACACGACGTTGTGAACCGCACCGATCCGCGCGCAGGCGAGCATCGCCACCGCGACTTCGGGGATCATCGGCAAGAAGATCCCGACGACGTCACCCTGCTCGATTCCGAGCTCCTTCAGCGCGTTCGCGAACCGCTGCACATCGCGGTGCAGGTCGGCGTAGGTGACGTCGCGCTCCTCGCCCTCCTCGCCGCGCCAGTGGTAGGCGACACGGTCGCCGTTGCCCGCCTCCACGTGACGATCAACGCAGTTGTAGGACGCGTTGATCGTGCCGTCCTCAAACCATTTGTAGAACGGCGGATCCGAGTCGTTGAGGTCCTCTGTCGGTTCCGTGAACCACGACAGGGTCTGGGCCTGCTTGACCCACCACCCCTTCCAATCGGCGTCTGCGTCCTCGTAGATCTGCGCGTCGGACAAGAGCGCATGCTCGACGAACTCCGCCGGTGGATCGAACCTCTCGATCGACAGCATCTCCTCCAACTGCGCCTCGAGCGTTTCGTCGCCCGTCGATGCGGTGTCAGTCATAACCCTCTCGCTTCCTTGGATCCAACCTCTGAGCCGGAGTCGGCGCCGACCGCTGAGCCGGCGCCGTCCCGTGGACTAGTTCTACCTCAACCTCAACTGCGAGTGAGCGGGAACACCGGGAGTAGCGCTCGGCCCCAGGTGTCGTTGATGACACCGGCCGCCGACGCGTACCAGGCGACGACCGCCGTCACCAGTCCGACATAGCCGCCGATCTTGATCGTGTTGTTGGTCAACGAGGTCGTACCCGCCAGCGCCGAGTTGCCGATGCCGAGCAGGATGAACGTGATCGTCAACAGCAGGAACACCGCGAACACGGCTCCGGTCGTCCGTAGCGACGCGATCGTCATGTAGGCGGTGAAGATCGCCCACGCCCAGAGATACAGGCCGATCGCCGAATCGATCTCGGTCTTCGGCAGCGCCGACGCCGTGACGTGCAGCAGCAGGTAGAACGAGAGCCAGAACATCCCGAACGAACAGAAGGCGGTCGCACCGAACGTGTTCCCGTTCCGGAACTCCCACAGGCCGGCCGCGAACTGGGCGATGCCGCCGTACGCGAACGCCATTCCAGCGACGATTCCGGCCGCGGTCGCGACCCCGCCGCCGACGAAATTCGCGTTGATCATGCTGAGAATGAACGTCGTCGTCGCGAACGCCGCTAACCCCAAGGGTGCCGGGTCGGCGACCGCCGGAGCGGCCGGGACACGCGCGGAATCGGTCTCGTCACGTAAGCCGACACGCCCGGAGTCGGTCTCGTCGCGCGGGACATTGCTGCCTTCCATAGATCCTCCCTCTCCTCGTTGGTCCGAGTTACGGTGCAGCCTCCCACGACGGCTGCGGGATCGCAACCGGGAAGGTTGGCTGGCGTACGTCAGAGCACAGGCCCGACAGCCAGGGGAGACGCTATGCAGACACCGTTGCGCATGCCCGCGGCGCCCGCGGCGCCCGCGGCGCGGCGCCCGCCGCGCGGCTCAGCGGCGCTTGCGCTTGCGCTTCGGGGTGGTGGAGCGCGTTCGCTCAGGCGTGGCTTCGGCCTCGATCGCCGGCCCGTCCACCGCCGGGACCGGCGCCGCTGAGCCACGCCGAGACCGATTCGATTGGGCGGCGGCCGCCCGGCGAGCCCGCATCTCGTTCGATGACGGCCACGGCTCGGCGTTGCCGGTCTTCCACGCCGGAGGCACGCCGCTCGGCCAGCGACCCGTGAACAGGTATCCGACGGCCAGCAGCCACCCCATCTGCACGACCGGAACGACGATGATGGGGAACAGAATCAGGGCGCCGGCAAAGATCCCGACATAGCCCAGCGGACGGGGAAGCAGGCCGACGCGCATCGACTGCAGCGCGATCAGGACCACCGCCACGGCCAGCAGCAGCGACCCGAGCTGTTGGCCGATCTGCAGCGCCAACAGGATTCCCCCGCCGGTCAGCCGGCTGGCCTCGTCGTAGGTCTGGGTGCCGGTCGAAACGAACGTGTCGACCTTGGAGTGCAGGACGATCGGGTTGACGATCGCGCAGACCGCGGTGATCGCTCCGCCGGCGATCGCGATCATCGGCATGAAGGCCGGCGCCTCGGGGCGACGCGCCTTCGAGCAGCGGAACAGGAACACCAGCGTGGCCGCGACCGCCACCTGACAGCACGCGGTCACGATCCCGGCAATGACGTCCAGCGTGCCGCGCTTGTGGTCGGTGATCAGCCCGAGCGTGAGCTCGTTGACCTTCGCGTGCGGGCCGATCAGTCCGAGGATCGCGGCAAGCATCACCAGCACCCCGGCGGCAATCGCGATGGCCGCCTGGCGGTTACGGACGCGGCCCTCGTACTGGAGTTGGGCTTCGGCGGACATCGGCGGGCGCCAATGGTAGTGGTTGGAGGTCCCAGTCACGCGCCGTCAAGAGCCGTAACCGTGCGCACGCACGCGCGGGTGCTCCGTGTGGCTACCATGGAAGGTATGGAAGGCAGCGGATTCGGCGGACTTTTCGGTGACCCAGACGACCTGCAGCGCCGTCTCGGCGAGTTCGCCGAGCAGATGCAAGGTGCACAGCGGTTGGCGTGGGCCGACAACGCGATCAAGCTGGCCGTCGATCTGACGATGGCAGCGATCAACCGCGTCAACATCCAGGGGACGACCGAGCAGCAGACCGAGCAGCTCCGCTCGGTCATGGCTCTGATCTTCCCCGAGGCCGTCTCACTCGTGCGCGAAGCGCGCGAGGGCCTGCAGTAACCCGGCGCCCACCGGGTCTCGTCACGACATGCAACGTACGCCGTGCTCAGGACTCCTTGCGCGCGTGGCCGTGGTGGCCGCGGCCGTCGTACTGCTCGCGTTCGCGCTGGCCGCGTGCGGCGGGTCCAGCCACAGCTCGTCGACGACCACGACCTCCACCCACCGCACGTCGTCGAGCACGACCGCGTCGATGACGACGACCGGTGCCCCAGCAACGTCGACCGTCACGAGTCCGAGCGCCACGGCGACCACGACCACGTCGGTCACGCAGACGACTCCGGCGAGCTCGAGTACCACCTCCGGTGGCGGAGCGCCGGTGACCCCGACGGCGACGCAGGGCTCGAGCGGGGCCTGCACCTCCGGACCGGACTGCAACCCGACCGGGACCCCGGCGCTGCCGGGCACATCCAAACCCGTCAACGGCAAGTGCCCGGCCGGAACCGTCTACCTACCGCCGCAGGACAACGGTCCGGCGCTGTGCGTACCGACCCAGACGACGACCACGGGCCAATAGCAACTCGGCGGTAGCGCCTCAGGCGGCGCTGTCCAGCGCCTCGAGCACGAGGTCGTCGTGCTCGCCCGGCTTGACCTTGCGCAGCACCTGCTCGATCGTCTGATCGGGCCCGATCACGAACGTCGTGCGCTCGTTGCCCATGTACTCGCGGCCGTACATCGATTTCTTGACCCACACTCCGTAGGCCTCGGCGACGGCATGGTCCTCATCGCCGAGCAGCGGGAAGCCGAGCCCGAACTTCTGATCGAACTTGGCAATCTTCTTCGGCGCGTCCGGCGAAACCCCGAGCACGACCGCGTCAGCCTGCTCGTAGTCGGCGCGATGATCGCGCACGCCGCACGCCTGGGTCGTGCATCCGGGCGTATCCGCCTTGGGGTAGAAATAGAGGACGACGTGGTGGCCGCGGTACCGCGACAGCGTCACCGGGTCGCCGTTCTGGTCGGGCAGCGTGAAATCTGGGGCCTGATCTCCGGGTTCGAGCATGGTCGAAATCCTAGTCGGCGCGAGCAGTCGATTCGGAGCGATTTCTGATCGAATGCAGGCGTGCCGGACTTTCAGGAACTGCTCAACCGATGGGATGGCGAGACCGCCGTCATCCACCGTGATCGACAGACCGGCGGCTGGATATTCATCTGCATCCACTCAACGCGCCTGGGCCCGGCGGGGGGCGGCACGCGGCTGCGGACGTACGACGATCCCGCTGCCGGCCTCGCGGACGCGATGCGACTGTCGGGAGCGATGACGCGCAAGCTGGCGGTCGCCGGGCTCCCCTTCGGCGGCGGCAAGGGGGTGATCGCGGTCCCCGAGATTCCGACCGGGGAGCGGCGTCGCGAGCTGTTCCTGCGCTACGGGGAGCTCGTCGGATCGCTCGGCGGGACCTACCGGACGAGCTCGGACATGAATACCGGCGAGAGCGACATGGACGTGGTCGGTGAGCGCACGCCGTACGTCCTCGGGCGGTCGGCGGCCGCCGGGGGCTCGGGCGACCCGGCGCCACCGACGGCGGTCGGGGTCTTCCACGGCATCCGCGCGAGCCTCGCGCACGTGTTCGGCTCCAGCGATCCGTCGGGGCGCACCGTCCTGGTCCAGGGCGCCGGCGGCGTCGGCTCGGCGCTCGCCGACCACCTGTCGGCCGCCGGCGCCGGGGTGCTCGTCGCCGACGTCGACCCCCGCCGCGCCGTGTCGGTCGCGACGCGCACGGGCGGTCAGACGGTCGCGCCCGAGTTGATCGCCGACACCGAGTGCGATGTCCTCTCCCCGTGCGCGGTCGGTGGTGTGCTCGATGCCGAGACGACGGCCCGGCTGCGTTGCCGGATCGTCGCCGGGTCGGCGAACAACCAGCTCGCCAGCTCCGAGGCCGCCGAGACGATGCACGCCCGCGGCATCCTCTACGCCCCCGACTACGTCGTCAACGGAGGCGGCGTGATCGGCGTGATCGGGATCGAAGAGCTCGGCTGGACCGCTGCCGAGCTGGAGACCGCGCTGGCCGCGGTCGGCGACCGGCTGACCGAGATCTATCGTCGCGCTGACTCACACGGGGTCTCGACCGCGGTGGCCGCCGACCAGCTGGTCGCCGAGCAACTGGCCTGACGTCTCTCTCAGCTACTTGAGCAGCCGCGACAGCCGCCGGTCCTTGAGCACTTTGCCCTCGGTCTGGCAGGTCGGGCAGTAACACATCACGTAGTCCTCGTAGAAGACGGCCTCGATCTCCGAGCCACAGCGCGGGCACGGCTCGCCGTTGCGGCGGTGGATCCGGAGCGGCATCGGCAACTTGTCCGGGATCGGCAACTCGATGTGCTCCTCGTAGTGCGCCAACGCTAGCCCCAACTGCTCGATGATCGCCTCACGCAGCCGCTCGGCCTCGTCGTCGGACAACTCGGAACCACGCTTGAACGGCGACAGCTGTGCCGCGTGCAGGATCTCGTCGACCCAGGAGCGGCCGATTCCGGTGATCACTCGCTGATCGCGCAGCAGCGCATGCAGCGGGCGCGGCGCATCGAGCACCGATCGCAGCGGCGGCGGATCGGGGTATGCCTCGGGGCCAAGGGTCGCGAGCGTCTCCTCGGCAGCGAGCCCGTCGTCGGTCAGCAGCTTGACCCAGGCGGCCTGTTTGGTCCCGAACTCACGCAGGCGCAACTCGCGGCCGTCGGCGAGACGCAGCAGCAGTCGCGAGGTCCGGTCGCGCAGCGATGCGCGGGTGTCGAACAGCTGCAGCCGTCCGGCCGACATCAGATGGATCAGCATGTGCAGCCGGTCGTCGAAGTCGATCACGAACAGCTTCCCCCGGCGTCCGACGCCGGTCACCGTTGTGCCCTCGATCGCACTCAGTGGCGGGTCGAAGCTGCGCAGCGCGTTGATCCCGGGCGTCAGCACCGACTCGACCTCGGCTCCCGTGATCGCCGTACCGATCAGACGGGCGGTGATCTCGACCTCAGGCAACTCGGGCATAGCACATTCAGCGTACTCAGCGACCGCCGCCGCCGATCGGCCAGGGAACATGGGAATGCTTCAAACAGCTTCAGGCCGTCTTTACGGATCACGACAAGACTCCACGCCCATGAGCGACCTACTTGCAATCTTCGGACCGAACGACACCGATTCAGACCTCCTGACCGAGATCGAACGACTGCATCCCGACCGCGTGACCGTGCTGATCGAAGGCGCCGACAATGACTGGGCGAGCGACGACAGCTCCTTCAGCCAGGCGCTGCGTGAGCGGATGGCGGGGCTGCTGGCTCTGATCGAGCGCCGGACCGGCGCGACCGTGGTCGGTGCCGCCGGCGACCGTGACCAGCTCGAGGGCTGGCGCTTTGACCGCGAGGTCAGCGCGCGGCTCCCGATCGCTGCCTGATCGAAAAGGCTTCCAAACGCAGTGCTGTTCGGCCCGGTGATGTCGCCGGGCCGAACGCGTGAACCGACGTTGTCCCCGTCCACGTGACGAGCACCATCGAGATAGGCTGCCTCATCTGATGTCGGTCTCGCTCGCCCCCGACGACGTCGTCCACACGCACGAGCAGGCCCGTGGCAATACACGCGAGCCGCTGCTGGTGATCGAGCCGTTACTCGGTTTCCTGCGCGCGCACGGGCTCGAGGCACCGAGCGGGCTCACCGCTGAGCCGATCGGAGACGGCCACTCGAACGTCACCTTCGCGCTGTCGACGGGCATCGTTCTGCGCCGGCCTCCCCGCGGTCCGCTGCCGCCGTCGGCGCACGACGTCCTGCGTGAAGCGCGACTCCTGCAGGCCCTCGAGTCAAGCGACGTACGGACACCGAGGATCCTGGCGGTGTGCGAGGACGAGCAGCTGATCGGCGCACCGTTCTACGTGATGGAGCTGGTCGAGGGTCTGGTGATCACCGATACGGTCCCGGCCGCCCTCGATATCGACGGCGGACGGCGCCGGATCGCCGACGAGCTGGTCGATGGGTTGGTCGAACTGCACGACGCCGACTGGGAGCGGCTCGGGCTCGACGGCTTCGGTAAGCCAACCGGCTACCTGGAGCGCCAGTTGCGTCGCTTCGGCGGGCTCTGGGAGCACAACCGAACGCGCGACCTGCCCGAAGTGGCGCAGATCGGCGTCTGGCTGGCCGAGCACCTGCCGCAGTCACAACCGGCCACGATCGTTCACGGCGACTATCGCTTGGGCAACACCATCTACGGTCCGGCCGCCCCGCCCCGCCTGGCGGCGATTCTGGACTGGGAGATGGCCACGATCGGCGACCCGCTGGCCGACGTCGGATACCTGATGACCCATTGGGTGCAAGCCGACGACGCCGTGGACGCGTTCACGCTGCAAGCGGTCACCCGCCAGCCCGGGTTTCCGACCCGTCAAGAGCTGATCGCGCGTTACGAACTCCGTTCCGGTCGTACCGTCGGACAGCTGGATTGGTATGTGACGCTGGCGCTGTGGAAGGCCGTCGTGTTCATGGAGGGCAACTACAAACGGGCGATCGCCGGCACGACCGATGACCCGTACCTGAAGACGTTCGGCGACGGGGTCGTGCAGCTCGCCCAGCGCGCGCTCGAGATCACCCGCACGGGCTTTGCCTAGTGCGCGAGTGGCGAAGGCGCCGGCCGCGGCGGCGCTGGCGTGCAGCGTGTTGCTGCTCGGCGGCTGTGGGTCGAGCTCGCTGTCAAACGCCCAGCTGCGGCGCAAGGCCAGCCGGATCTGCGTCACCGCGCAACGTTCAATTGAGTCGATCGCCGCTCCGAGCGACCCGTCCAAGGGCGAGCCGTTTCTGGAACACGGGATCGCCGCACTCGCGCCGCCCGTCACCGCCCTGCGCCAGCTGAATCCCTCCAGCGACCTGGAGGGTGCCTACGCGACGGCGCTGCGCGCCAGCGACCGCGAATTGGACCTGCTGCGCACGGCCCGCCGTGGACTGCAGGCCGGCGGCGATCCCGTCGTCGTGATCAAGACGCTCCAGCAGGCACTGGGGCCGGCCGAGGACGCCACCGGAAGCGCCTGGCGCGCGGTCGACGTTCCGGCGTGCGCGCAGGTGCTCGGCTGACAGCCCGGTGCCCATCAACGACAACCGGCCCGGTCGCCTGACGGGCGACCGGACCGGCGCAGTCAACGGGCGAACCCCGGAGGGCTCGAGAACACCTGCTAGCTGAGCCTGCCGACCATTGCCTTATCGGCCTTGGCGACGACCTTGGGAAGCGGCACGAAGTCAAGCTTCGGACCGAACGACTGACCGGTGCTGATGTCGAAGTTGATGAACGACTTCAGCAGCGAAGCCTGCTTGTTGCCACTCGACGGGACGACCGCGTAGGTGAAGGTCGAGATCGGGTAAGCGATCTTGGCCGACTTGGGCGGATCGACGATCGGCAGCACACCGCTCGACGGCACCTTCTTGACGCTGCTGGCCGCGTTGGCGATGTTGTTCAGGTTCGGGTACTCGTACTTGCCGGCGGCGTTCTTGACCGCGGCCGCGTAGACCCGCTGGCTGATCAGGTAGTACACGGCCGCGTAACCGATCGCGCCGGGGGTCGCCTTGATCTCGGAGACGACGCCGCCGTTACCGGTTTCAGCGACGCCACCCGGCCATGAGACCGAGGTCGCCGCCGGGCCGAGCTTCGCCGAGGCCGCGCTCGACACGTGGTCGAGGTAATTGACGAACGCGTACGTGTCGCCCGAGCCGTCCGCGCGGTGCACGGTGGTGATCTGCGTGCTCGGCAGCTTCACGCCGGGGTTGAGCTTGGCGATCGCCGAGTTGTTCCAGGTCGTGATCTGAC
Organism: uncultured Solirubrobacteraceae bacterium; assembly: GCA_963743985.1. Taxonomy (GTDB): domain Bacteria; phylum Actinomycetota; class Thermoleophilia; order Solirubrobacterales; family Solirubrobacteraceae; genus Palsa-465. Next base: position 41,174 of record CAVUSD010000003.1, read on the forward strand.
CCAGGAAGATCTGGGCGATCACTGGCCCCGTCAGCTTCAGGTTGCCCTTGACGCCGGGAACGTTGTAGCCGATTCCAGTGGCGGTCAGCGCCCACGGGACCGTCACGCAGCCGTTGCACGCCGCGGCCTGCGTCGGGTTCAACGGGGCGTCCGAGGCGCCGAAGTCGACGCTGCGGTTGCTGATGTCCGTGATCCCGGTACCGGAACCGACCGGCGAGTAAGAGACGGTGTTACCGCTGCTCTTCTGGTATGCGGACGCCCAGGCGGCCTCAAGCGGCGCGACCAGCGTCGAACCGGCGCCCGTCAGGGAGCCCGTCGCGGCGGACGCCGAGGAGGTGAGGGAGGTGAACCCGGCTGGCGCAGCGACGGCGAGCGTCGCGGCAGCAACCGAAAGCACCTTCCCGCGGGTGGAGGCAAAGCCTTTCAAGTCTGTAGGACCTTTCAACTAGGTGACAAGGGACTGCTCGGCCTAGCGTGAGCCGACCTAAACGAGCAGCGCAGAGCATGGGGGGCAGGAACGCCTAGCTCGTTGCCGCGCTGTTATCTCCATGTGGCGATCTTGTAATCACAACGAGGGACCGATCGCCGCGCGAAAAACGGACTCGTTGCCGTGGTGTTACCGGCTTGTGGCGATTTTGTAATCGTCGCCTGCGGTCACGGGCCTCGCTCTAGATTGCCGCGCGGTGTCCATGCTGGCCTCGATACGTCCCCGCGCCGGTACACGCGCGTCGGCGTCGTTCGAGGGCAGCCGCGGCGATCTGA
>CAVUSD010000004.1:0-185814 GCA_963743985.1 uncultured Solirubrobacteraceae bacterium
TGGTCGGGCCGCTGATCGAGATGCTGGCGGCGATCCCGAGCGTCGTACTTGGCTTCATCGGAATCATTGTGTTCGCGCCGTTCCTCGCCAAGCACGTCGAGGGGCCGCTGCATTCGATCCTCGGCTGGACCGGCCTGTTCGGACAGGCCCAGCAGACCGGCGTTTCGATGTTCACGGCCTCGCTGATCCTGTCGGTGATGATCATCCCGATCGTCGCGTCGTTGTCGCGTGATCTGTTCCTGTCGGTTCCATCCGAGCTCAAGGACGGCGCGGAGGCGCTGGGGGCGACCCGCTGGGAGGTGATCCGCGGCGTCGTCATCCCGACCACGATGACCGGCGTCGTGTCGGCCGTGATGCTCGGACTCGGCCGCGCGCTCGGCGAGGCGCTGGCGGTCGCGCTGACGATCGGCGGCGGCACCGTGATCAAGGCCGACCTGTTGCAGCCCGGCAACACGATGGCCGCGCGGATCGCCCAGGAGATCACCTACGTGGTCAGCAACCTGGAGCTGCATTCCTTGTACTACCTCGCGCTGATCCTGCTCGTGATCGGCGTGGCGACCAACCTGACCGCGCGGTGGATCGCGCGCCGGTACTCGGCGTGAGCGAGCTCTCGGCGTTCGATCCGACGACCCCGCTGGTTGCGACCGGCAATCTCCGGCGCCGGCTCATGATCTCCGGTGTGGTCCAGGCGCTGTCGTGGCTCGCGGCCGCAATCGCGGTCGGGGTGCTCGCGTTCGTGGTCATCGAGGTCGTGGCCCGCGGCGTGAGCGTGCTCAGCTGGTCGTTTCTGACGACCAACGCAGGTCAGTTCGGCGGCGGCGGCGGGATCGGCTCAGCGATCATCGGCTCGGCGCTGATCGTCGCGTTCGGCACGCTGATCGCCGCCCCGCTCGGCGTCCTGTGCGCGATCTACCTGGTCGAGTTCGCGTCGAGGCGGTCGCCGATGGCGAAGGTGCTGCAGACCGGCCTCGACATGATGCAGGGATTCCCGACGATCGTGATCGGCCTGTTCATCTTCGGCGTGGTCTCGAAGAAGCAGTCGGGCTTCGCCGCCTCGTTGGCGCTGGCGATGGTGATGTTGCCGTTGATCGCTCGAACCTCGCAGGAAGTCCTGCTGACGATCCCGCAGTCACTGCGCGAGGCGACTGACGCGCTCGGGATCGAGCGCTGGCGGTCGATCCTGACCGTGATCCTGCCGACGGCACTTGGAGGGATCCTGACCGGCGCGATCCTTGCGATCGCCCGCGCCGCCGGCGAGACCGCGCCGCTGCTGATCCTGGACGGTCTGTTCAATGCGGCGAACACCACGATCGACATCTTCGGCCACGGCGTGCCAAACCTTCCGCTGCTGATCTGGGAGGCGGCCGAAGGCGGAACGCCGGCCGAGCTCTCCCGGGTCTGGGGGATCGCGCTGGTGCTGCTCGGTTTGATCCTGATCGCAAACATCAGCGCCCGCCTGCTGCTGGCGCGCAGCCGGAGGAAAATGGGGCTATGAGCATCGATCACCCGGACCAGATCGCAGCGCCGCGCAGGCGATTGCAGCAGACCCCCGCGCCTGCCGTGCCGCCGGCGGACGCGGCGACCGCCCGGGTGAGCAACGGCGTCAACCACGAGCTGATCCGCCCGGCCGTGTTCGACATCACCGACATGTCGGTCCACTACGGCGCCAAGCGCGCGCTGGACTGGACCACGCTGAAGATCTACCGCAACCTGGCGACGGCGGTGATCGGCCCATCGGGCTGCGGCAAGTCGACGTTTCTGCGCAGCCTCAACCGGATGAACGACTCGATCCCCGGGTTCCGGGTCGACGGCCAGATCCTCTACCACGGCCACGACCTCTACAACAAGGCGACCAACCGGGTCGAGGTGCGCCGCCGGATCGGGATGGTGTTCCAGAAGCCCAACCCATTCCCGAAGTCGATCTACGACAACATCGCCTGGGCACCGCGGAACCTCGGGATGCGCAAGGGCCTCGACGAGCGCGTCGAGAAGGCGCTGCACCAGGCGGCGCTCTGGGACGAGGTCAAGGATCGGCTGAAGGCGTCGGCCTTGAGCCTGTCCGGCGGACAGCAGCAGCGACTCTGCATTGCCCGGGCGATCGCGGTCGAGCCCGACGTGCTGCTGCTCGACGAACCCGCATCGGCGCTGGACCCGGTGGCGACCGCGTCGATCGAGGAATTGATTCACCAGCTCAAGAACCGCTTCACGATCGTGATCGTCACCCACAACATGCAGCAGGCCGCGCGAGTCGCCGACCGCACGGCGTTCTTCTCGCTGGACTCGGTCGAGCGGGTCGGAACGCTGGTCGAGTACGACACGACCGAGAAGATCTTCTCCAACCCGGTCGACACACGGACCCGCGACTACGTCACCGGCCGCTTCGGCTGATCGTTAGCGGGTCACTCAGCCGGCGTCATCACGCGGCGCGGGCGCGATCAGCACCGGCCGGCCGCTGTGGGTCAGCACCGCGTGCGAGACCGAGCCGAGCAGCGCCGTCCTGACGCTCCCGCGTCCGCGGGTGCCGCACACGATCAACCCCGCATCGATCTCGTCGGCGACCTCGATGATCTTCAGCCAGGTCGCCTGCTGGGCTTCCTCGACGCGGACGGTTGCGGTGTGCCCGGCGGCGCGGGCCCGCTCGGCGGCCTGCTCGGCGGCATCGCGCGCCGCCTTCTCCTCGGAATCATCGACCTCGGTCTCGTCGTCGAGCGCGAACACGCCGAAGCTGCCGGTCTCCGCGAGCTTGGTCACCAATGGCTGCCAGACGGTCAGGACCACGACCTCAGACGGAGCCAGCAACCCGCGGATCGACTCCAGACCGCGGTTCGACTGATCGGAGCCGTCATAGCAGACCAGCGTGGGCTTTTTGGGATCAGAGGGCATGGCGCCAACCTAGCATCGGCTCGGCGGCGAGCCGCCTGGCGAGCCGGCGCGTCAACCGGCGCCGTTGCTCGTCGCCGGCGCCTGCGCCAGCAGCGGCTGCCCGCACGACCAGCAGAACGAGGCGCCGGTGCTGTGGGGCGCCCCACAGTTGGCGCACGTCCCCGCCATACCGGTCTCTTCGAGCTTCAGGATTCGATCGATCTCACCCAGTTCGGCGTCCGCTTCCTGCAGCACCGCGGCGCGCTTGACAAGCACGTCGACATGGATCTGATCGCGGACCGCCATCTCGTAGACGAGACCACCGAGGTCCCACTGCAGCTCGGCGACCCGGGCGTTGAGCTGGTCGCGACGGCGCTTGAGATCGAACGTGCGATCGTCGGACAGCTTTGTCTTCGATGTCAGCGGCGGAGCCGGGAGCGGCGGGCCACCGGTCTGTGTGACTGCCTCCGGGCCGTTTCCGTTGCGTACCGCTTGTTCGCTCATCTCTGGTGCACCCGTGCCCTGGGCGGCGCTCAGCCGCCGCCGAAGAAGTTGCCGGTGAACTTGCCGCCCTGGCAGCCCTGGCCCGAACAGCTCTGGCCGCTGGTGACGGTCACCGGCGCGTTGTTGACGTCGGAGCCACCCGTGACCTTGTTGGCCGCGCTCTGGGCCGCCTGGGCCTCCTGTTGAGTGGCCTTCGGGGCGGCCGGAGCTTTGGGCTTGGACTTGTGAGAGGAGGAGGACTTGCCCTTGGAGCCAGAGCTGCTCGACTTCTTGCTGTGCTTGGAGCCGGCCGCCGAGGTCGATGTGGAGCTGGCCGTGGTCGTGGGTGCAGCGGCGGCGGAGCCGCCACCGGCGTTGACCGTGATCACCTGGGCACGCGCGGCCTGGACGGTCTTGGTGGAGCCGCTGCCATGCCCGATCAGCACCCCGACCCCCATCGCCAACAGCAGCGTGCCGATCCCGGCGATCAACGTGGCCCCCTGCGAGGCGCGCGGCCGGCGACCGCGCCCGGAGGACGACGCTGGCGCGGGCTCCGCCGACGCTACAGCGGCGACCGGCAACGTGAACCGCGCGGCACCGCGCCGCTCGCCGCAGTTGACGCAGTAACGCTGGTCTGAGGACAGCGGCGCACCACAGTTGACGCAACGATCGCCCATCGTCCCCGCGACCAGGCTTTCGGTCGGTGGTTCGTCGCCGCCCTGCTGAAACACCGGCGGCGGCACGGGCGCCGGGCCGCCGCGGTCCTCGGGTGGGCCGCCGCGGTCCTCAGGTCGATCGCGCCCGGTTCCCATTGCGCCAATTAGACTAAGTGAGGGTGTGGGGCCGGTTGTAACCAGTTTGTTTAACCGAGCCCTCCCGCGCCTCGAAACCCCTGCCGGTCACGATCTGTTCACATCCGGGCCGCATCGTGCGGGCGACACTTGGGGGTTGTCATGTCCTCTGGCGATCCAGCACGCGCGTCGCGATGCGCCGAGTGCGCCGCACCGCTGGCTCCGGATCAGATGTACTGCGTCCACTGCGGCACCCGTCGTGGGCCCTTGCCTGCGCGGATCGCGGTCGCGCTCGCCGACATCGAGGATCACGGGCAGCCGGCTGCGCCCGTTCATCCTGAGGTCTTTGCTGATTCTCAACCTGAAGTTGAGCCTGAGAGTATCGTTCCGGCGGCGCGTGCGGGTGTCATCGGGCTGCTCGTGATGCTCGCGTTCGGCGTCGTGATTGGCGGCGCGTTCTCGTCCGGTGGCCTCGGCGCAGTCGCCAACACGATCGTTCTCGCCGTGCGGCCGAGCGTCCAGCAGGCCGCGCAGGTCGTGACGACCGTCAGCGGCGGCGGCGGAAGTGGTGGCGGCGGGGGCGGCCAGTCGCATCCGAGCAACGCCGGCGGCGGCGGTGGGGGCAACGCGGTCCCGGCAGCGACCGTCCCGACCACCCCCGCCCAGCCTCAGGTGACGGTCACCGTCAGCCAGACGCCGACGACCAATCCAGGTACCGGGACGACCCCACAGGCGACGCTCCCATCGATCAACCACGTGTGGATGATCGTCCTCGGCCAGCAGGGCTATCAGCAGGCGTGGGGAACGAGCGCCGGGCACCCTTATCTGGGAACGCTGCGAAAGCAGGGGGAGCTGGTCGTCAACTACGACGCGGTGGCGTCCTCGCCGCTGGCCAACGAGCTGGCGTTGCTCTCCGGCCAGGGGCCGACGCAGCAGACGGCGGCCGACTGCCCGACGTACACGTACGTTGATCCCGGCAAACTGGGCAAGCAGCAGCAGGTGCTCGGCGACGGCTGCATCTACCCGCAGACGACCGAGTCGCTCCCGCAGCAGTTCGTCGCCGACGGCTTGACCTGGAAGGCCTATGTCCAGGGGATCGGATCGTCGCGCTGCACGCCGTCCGGATCCGCGACAAGCAGCTCGAGTTCGACCAGCTCGACGACCACGGCCGCGCCGGCGACCCCCGCCGGGACGACCGGCGCGACGACCACGTCGTCTTCGACAACCTCCGGCGCATGCCCGAACGCGAGCGTCGGCGCGAGCACGACCACCACCACGGCCTCCCCCGTGCCCCCGACGACCACGTCGACCACGCCTGCGACTGGCTCGACCGTGCCCGGCTCGACCACCAGCGGCAGCTCGACCACGACCCCCGGCTCGACCGACCCGGTCGACACGATCGGCGCTGCGACGTGCCCGCACCCGGCGCTGAACAGCCCAAGCCTCAACCAGAGCGTTACGGCTCAGAGCACGTACGTCAACTGGAAGAACCCGGTCATCTACTTCCAGGGGCTGCTGTTGCCGAGCGGCCTGTGTCAGACCAACGACGTCGGCATCGGGCAGCTGGCGACGGACCTGAAGAATCCGGGCGCGACGCCCACGTTCTCCTACATCTCCCCCGATCCGTGCGACGACGGCTCCGACACGCCGTGCCGGCCGGGCGCCAAGGCGGGCCTCGGGCAGGCCGACGCGTTCCTCAAAAGAGTCGTGCCGGAGATCGAGCGCACGGAGTCCTACAAGCAGGGCGGGTTGATCCTGATCACGTTCGCCTCGGCGCCTCAATCGGGACCCCACTGGGACACGTCGAGCTGCTGCGGTCAGCCGACCTTTCCGAACCTGCCGCCCAGCTCGACCGCCGGCTCGAGCTCCACCACTTCGAGCTCGAGCACCGGGACGAGCTCGGTCGCCGCTCCGACACCGACACCGGCTCCGACTCCGACTCCGACTCCGACACCGACCCCGACACCGGTTGTCACCACGACCGCCACCGTGACGACGACGACCACGTCGCCGATCGGTGCCACGACCGACACTGGGACGACCACCGGCACATCGACCGAGTGCGCCGCCACCGACACGACCTCGTCCTCCTCGACGAGCCCGAGCGCACCCACCACCCCGGCCGTCCCCACGACGAGCGCGTCGACGACCAGCACCACGACGACCCCTGGCGAGTGCGGCCCGGTGATCGTGGGGACGCCCCCCGGCGGGGGTCACGTCGGGCTCCTGATGATCTCCCCCTGGATCGACCCGGGCAAGCAGGACGTGGTCGACGAGCTCAATCACTTCTCGGTGCTGAAGGGGATCGAGCAGTTGTTCAAGCTGCCCAATCTCGGCTACGCCAAGGTCTCCGCGCTGCAGGGATTCGGCGTCGGAATGTTCGCGTCGAGCAAGCACTGAACCGCGTGATCGGACCTGAGCGCTCGCATCCGATCACGAGATGTTCACTTCCGCTACCCATCTCCTTCACGATCAACGGGCCCGGGCCAGCGAGACTGCCGCCGCAAGTTCCGTCCCTCCACCTTCAGATTCAGGAGAAAGCGTGAAGCGTCTCTGCCTCGTGGGTATGGCTATGGCTGGCCTACTCTCCGCTGGATTTACAACCGCCGCCACGGCCGCATCGACCAAGGGCTCAAAGCCGGCGAAGGCCAAGCCGGCCCCGAAGCCGGTGACCACCAAGCTGAGCTGCCAGCTCACGCTCGTTCTGCAGCCCACCTCCCAGGTCACCACGATCGTCCCCGGCACCGGCAGCGGCTCGCAGTCCGGCACCGCCAAGTGCCCCGGCCCGGTGGGTGGCGGGGTCCAGACCGACAAGTTCACGACCGACGACGCCGGCGACGTGACCGCTCCCTACAGGCAGTGGTTCAAGGGCGGCACGCTGGCCGGTCAGTACACGCTGATCCCGACCGGTGGCGGCCAGCCGAGCGCCGGCAACAACCAGTTCGGCTCCCAGACCTACAGCGGCTCGCTGACCGTAACGAGCGGCACCGGCGGCTGGAAGGGTGCGACCGGCAAGGCGAAGCTGACCTGCTCGACCAGCGACAGCGTGCACCTCAAGTGCACCGAGGCGCTGACCGTGACGACTCCCCCGGCCGCCAGCTGACAGCAACGCCAGCTCAACGGGCCCGTGTCGCCGTGATGGCGACGCGGGCCCGTCGGATGCGACCGGGCCGGGTGGGGCCCCTCTAATCCCGCTGACCGCGGCCGTACGCGGTTTTGAACGCCCGCCGCAGGAACATCGTCGAGCGCCGGGAGTAGGGGAACATCCAGATGTCGCGCTTGGGCCCGAAACGGGTCACGAGCAGCGACTGGGTCTTGCAGTATTTGCGGATCCCGTTGGCGCCGTGGCGCGTCCCGATGCCCGAGGTCTTCCAGCCGCCCATCGGCAGGTTCAGCGCCAGGTAGTTGGCCTGAACGTCATTGACGCAGACCGAACCGGCCTGCATCCGCCGCGCCAGCTGCTCACCGCGTCCCAGGTCCTTGGTCCAGACGCTCGCCTGCAAACCGTAGTCGGAATCGTTGGCAAGCCGGATTCCCTCCTCGGCGCTGGCGATCTTCATGATCGGCAGCGTCGGGCCGAACGTCTCCTCGCGCATGATCTTCATCGTGTGATCGACGTCGACGAGCACTGTCGGCTCGTAGAAGCGCCCCCGCTCGGAGTGACCGTGGCCGCCGGTCAGCACGCGGGCGCCCTTGTCGACGGCGTCCCGGACGTGATCCTCGACGATGTCGAGCTGGGGCGGGAAGATGACCGCACCGACGTCGACCGAACCGGGCTCGGTCGAGGCGCCTTGGCGCAGGCCGCGAACGGTCTCGGTGACCTTGGCGACGAACTCGTCGTAGACCGGCGCCTCGACGTAGCAGCGCTCGACCGAGATGCAGACCTGGCCGGCGTTGTTCATCGAGTAGAACGACGCGGCGTTGGCAGCGCGGTCGACGTCGGCATCGGCGCACACGACCATCGGGTCATTGCCGCCCAACTCCAGGTAACACGGCACGAGCCGTTCCGCGGCGGCCTTCATCACCGCCTTGCCGGTTCGCGTGGAGCCCGTGAACATGACGCAGTCGACCTGCTCGATCAACGCCTGACCGGTCGACCCGTCGCCGGTCGCGACCGCGAAGACACCGTCGGGTAGACCGCACTCCCGCAACATCTCGGCCATCAGCAGTGAGCTGAGCGGCGTCACCTCCGACGGCTTGAGGATCACGGCGTTGCCCGCCATCAGCGCCGGGATGCAGTCACCGAATGCATTGACGATCGGGTAGTTCCACGGGCCGATGACCCCGACCAGCCCGTGCGGCTCGTAGCGAAGCACGAGCTTCTTGCCGGCCGTCAGCGGGTTGTTCCACGACGGGACCCGCTCGTCGGCCAGGTACCGGCCGGCCTGCTTGGCCCAAAACCCGAGCGCCACCGAGGTGTAGCCGAGATCGGCCAGCTGCGCGTCCTCATAGGTCTTGCCGGTCTCCGAGACGACCGTGTCGAGGACCCGCTCGGCACTGTCGAGGATCCACTTCTGGGCGCGACGCATGACTCGCGCGCGTGCCTCGAACCCGATCGCCGCCCATTGCGGCTGGGCCTCTCGTGCGGTCGCAGCCAGGCGTTCCAGCTCGGCCGCGCCGACGATCGGGATCGTCGACAGCAGAGCGCCGGTGGCCGGGTTCTCGACCGGAATCGTGTTGGGCCGCGCTCCGCTCGTGGCGGTGTCCGCGGCGTGGTCCTGAACGTCTGTCATGGCGCTAGTCCAGCTCGATCGACTCGATCGACGGGGGATCGACCGGCCGGTCACCGGCTCCCGTCGGGCTCTGCTCGATCGCGTCGACCGCGTCCATGCCGGCGGTCACCTGACCGAACACGGTGTGCTTGCCGTCCAGCCAGCTGGCCTGTTCGGTCGTGACGATGAAGAACTGCGAGCCGTTGGTGTTGGGTCCGGCGTTGGCCATCGCCAGCGCGCCGCGCACGATCTTGTGGTCGTTGATCTCGTCCTCGAACGTGTAGCCCGGTCCGCCACGGCCGGTGCCGTCCGGGTCACCGCCCTGGATCATGAAATCGGGGATCACGCGATGGAAGATCACGCCGTCGTAGAAGCCGTCGCTGGACAGCTTGCGGAAGTTCTCAACCGTCTTGGGGGCATCGTCGTCGAACAGCTCGAGCTCGATCGTGCCCGCTGTGGTGTTCATCTTGAGCTTGCTCATGACCAGGACACTACGTGATCCCGGGCGGCCGTCCGTGGCCGCCCGGGATCAGGGATCTGCGCCGGTGCGGCCGCCGGGCAACGGCAGCGCCCGGCGGCATTCGGGTCAGCTCGCCGCGGGCGCGATCTGCAGCGCGTCAAGCGCCGCGGTGGCGGTCGTCGCCGGAAGCGTGCCGGTCGCGACGGTGGCCGTGCACGCGACCGTCGCGGTCCCCGCGGCGCCCGTCAGCTGCAGCGGGATCGACTCGGTTGTGACGTTCGTGGCCGTACCGCTGGTGACGAGCGTCACGTCGCGAGTCTGAGTGTTGGACCCGACCGTCAGCGTGCAGGTGGCCTGGACCCGCTGAGCCGTCGCCGTGCTCGTCACCGACACCGTCGGGTTGGCGAGCGCCAGGTAGTTGGGCCCGGCCGGCAGCGCCAACGTCGTGACCGTCGTCGGGGCCGTTGCGGTCGCGCTGATCGCCGCCGTGTTGCTGGTCGTCTGCAGGCCGGCCGGCAGCGTCGGATTGCAGGTGACCGCTCCTCCGGTCTTGGCGATCGCGCCGATCGCGGTGCCGGCGGCGCACGTCTTCGAGACGCGCGATTGCAGCTGGCTGAGGTTGGCGCGAACGTTGCCGACTGCGCCGGCCTGGATCTTCTTGTAGGAGACCGCGTTGTTGTCGAGCTTGGCGTTGGTGACCGCGTTCTTCTTCAACTGGGGGGCACCGACGCTGTTGTTGGGGATCGTGACCGCCGCGTAGCTGGCGCCTCCGAGTGAGATGAACAACGCCACGCACGAAACGATCAGCGCCGCCGACGGGCGCCGGCGCAGGAATGAGGGCACTCGCATGGGAGAACCTCCCGTGATTTGGGGTCGCCCGCCGTTCACGGGCCTGACACAGACATCAACACGACCCTTTCGGGTCAGTTGCGGCCAACCTGTCAGACCCTGACGTCGAGCTGACGCCATGGCGTGGTTTGGGCGAGATCCTGCAGGCGCGGAGGGCGCTTCAGAGACTCAGGTTCGCGCGACTTCGAAGCGGAGCTCGTGGCCGCGGACGTCGGTCCCGCCGGCCTGCTCGACGACGCGTTCGGCGTCGGCGGCGGGCACTTCGACGAAGGCGAACCGCTGCAGCATGCGCACGTTGCGCACGGCCTCGCCGTCCAGCGCCGAGGCCGAGGTGATCGCGTGGATGATGTCCGACGGCTCGATCCCGGCCGCCCGGCCGCCCGAGACGATCAGCTTGGAGAACGGACCCGTCCGCGCTTCGCCACCATGTCCGTTGGTCGCGACCTGGGGCTTCGAGTGCCGGCGCGGGGGCGCCTGCGCCGGCGTCGGCGCGACCCGCGCGTCCTTGACCCACGGCGCCAGCTTGACGCCGGCGTGGTTCTCGATCGCGACGATGTCACGCGCCTGGCGCGGCTCGTAGAAGGTGATCGCGCGGCCACTGCGACCGACCCGGCCGGTCCGGCCGATCCGGTGCACGTAGACGTCGGGCGAGATCGGGACGTCGTAGTTGATCACGTGCGAGATCCCGGAGATGTCGAGACCACGGGAGGCGACGTCGGTGGCCACCAGCAGCGGCACCGCGCCGCTCTTGAACGAGATCATGACGCCGTCCCGCGAGCCCTGACTCATGTCTCCGTGCAGCGCGCGGGCGTTCATCCCGCGGTCGCGGAGCGTCCGGTACAGCTGATCGCAGCGGATCTTGGTCCGCACGAAGATCAGTGCCTGATCGGGTCGCTCGGCGTCCAGCACGTTGATCAGCGCCTCGGTCTTGTCCTTGGCGGCGACCTCGAGCGCGAACTGCTCGACGGTGTCGACCGTGAGCGTCGGGTTCTTGACCTTGATCGTGACCGGGTCATACAGATATTGGTCGGCGAGACGGCGGATCTCCGGCGGCATCGTCGCCGAGAACAGCGCGGTCTGCCGGCTGGACGGGGTCAGCGCCAGGATTCGCTCGACGTCCTCGAGGAAGCCGAGGTCGAGCATCTCGTCGGCCTCGTCGAGCACCACGAACCGGCAGGCATGCAGCACCAGCGAGTGACGGCTGATCAGGTCCTTGACGCGTCCGACGGTGCCGACCACGATCTGGCCGCCGGCCCGCAACTGCGCCTGCTGGCTGCGGATCGGCGCGCCGCCGAAGACCGCGACGACATCGATCCCCTTGCGCTTGCCGTAGGCGCGCAGCGCTTGGGTGACCTGGATGCACAGCTCACGCGTCGGCGTCAGCACGATGCCCTGGACGTCATCGTCGCCGGCGCTTGCGTACTGGAGCATCGGCAGGCCGAACGCGGCGGTCTTTCCCGACCCGGTCTGGGCCTGGCCGATCACATCGAGACCCTCCAGCAGCGACGGAATCGCCTGCTCCTGAATCGGGCTGGGTGCTTCGTAGCCGACGTCTGCGAGCGCGCTCAGGAGATCCGGCTCGAGGCCGAGGTCGGCGAACGTTGTCATTGCCGTTGGAAGATAGACGCCCGACGCGGTTTCGTACACGCCGGCCGCGCCGTCGTTGCTATGGTTAGGTACCGAATCGTTCGGCACCTAACCTTTCTGGAGCGCCCGCATGGACACCGCCGCAGCCAATCCTGATCGCATCGACGCCTACGTCTGGCGGATCAGCGCGGTCGTGGTGCTCGGATCGATCATGTCGATCCTGGACACGACGATCGTCAACGTCGCGCTCGACACGCTGCACACCGATCTGCACACGACGCTCGACGGCATTCAGTGGGTCGCGACCGCCTACCTGCTGGCGCTGGCGGCGGTGATTCCCGTGTCCGGCTGGGCGGCACGCCGGTTCGGCGCCAAGCCCGTCTATCTGCTGTCGTTGGTGTTGTTCACAGCCGGCTCGGCGCTGTGCGGGATCGCCTCATCGGCGCCGGAGCTGATCCTGTTCCGTGTTCTGCAGGGCGTCGGCGGCGGGATGATCCTGCCGATCGGGCAGATGATGATGGCCGAGGCCGCCGGCCCCAAGCGGATGGGCCGCGTGATGAGCCTGGTCGCGGTGCCGGCGATGCTGGCACCGATCCTCGGTCCGACCGTCGGTGGGCTGATCATCGACGACCTGCATCTGTGGGGCATCGCCAGCTGGCACTGGCTGTTCTTCGTCAACGTGCCGATCGGCGTCATCGCGGTGATCGCGGGGATCCGGGTGCTGCCGCGGGTCGCACCCAAGACCAGCGAGCACCTCGACTACCTGGGGCTGCTGCTGATGGTCGTCGGGGTCCCGGCGATCGTCTATGGACTGGCCGAGATCGGCGAGACCAACAGCTTCACGTCGGTCAAGGTGATCGCGCCGATCATCGCCGGCCTCGTGCTCGTTGCCCTGTTCGCGCTCCACGCGCTGCACGCCACCCGGCCGCTGCTCAACGTCCGGCTCTACAAGAAGCCGACGTTCTCGACGGCGTCGATCGCGATGTTCTTCGTCGCGGCGGCACTGTTCGGCGGGATGATCCTGCTGCCGCTGTACTGGCAGTCGGTCCGGCACGAGTCGGTGATCGTGACCGGTCTGCTGACCGCGCCGCAGGGCATCGGCGCGGCGATGATGATGCCCGTCGCCGGTCGGCTGACCGATCGCGTCGGCGGCGGCCCGCTGACGCTGTTCGGCGTGCTGCTGACCGCCGCGGCGACGATCCCGTTCGCGCTGATCGGCCCGCACACCTCGATCGTGTTTCTTTGCGCGGTGATGGTGATCCGCGGCTTCGGGATCGGCTTCGCGTTCATGCCGGCGATGTCGGCCGCGTTCGCGTCGCTGTCACGTGACCAGCTGTCGGACGCGACCCCTCAGCTCAACGTGCTGCAGCGAGTCGGCGGAGCGATCGGGATCGCGGTGCTGACGGTTGTGCTCCAGCGCTCGCTGGATCAGGCGCACACCCTGTCGCAGGCCGCCAGCAGCTACGGCACCGCGTTCTGGTGGGCGGTCGGGCTGACCGTGCTGGCGATCCCGCCGTCGATCCTGTTGATGCGCGCCGAGCGACGGGCGCGGCAGTTGGCGGCGGTGCCGGAAGTGCCTGAGGAAGCGATGGCGGAGGCGATGGCCGCATGACCGCCACCACGGCCACCGCCGGCACCACGGCCACCGCCGGCACCACGGCCACCGCCGGCACCACGGCCACCGCCGGCACCACCGGCACCACCGGCACCACCGCGGCCGAGCGCGACACCGCGACCGCGCTCGGCGACTCGTTCAAACGTCTGATGGGCGCCGTCCGGCGGCTGCGCGGCCGGGAGACCCACTCGCCCGACGAGCTCTCGAACGCCCAGTTTCAGCTGCTGTTCGGTCTCCGCGCCGGCAAGTTGCTGTCCGGCGGCGAGCTCGCCTGCGTCGCCGGGCTGTCGCCGGCGACGACGACGCAGATGCTGGACGGTCTCGAGGCGGCCGGCCTGGTCGTACGGGAGCGCTCGTCGCAGGACCGACGCAAGGTGATGACGTCGCTGACCGAGCGGGGGCACGCGCTGGTCGAAGCGCGCCACGCCCGCTTCGCTCCGCTCTGGCAGCAGGCACTCGCCGGCTTCTCCGACGACGAGCTCGCCACCGCCGGGGCCGTGATGGACAAGCTCGGCGAGCTGTTCGACCACCTGGCGACCGCCGACCCCGACTGATCGCGGGAGGGCGTCGCGGACGCCTGTGTCGGCCTCTCGCCAAATTACACAAGAGATATTGCACAACATCTCTTGTGTGTGTAGGGTAAGGCTCATGCTCGAGCCCGAATCGCCCCGTCAGATCACCGACTCACGCGTCCTCGCCGCGTACTCGCACCCGTTGCGCCGGCGTCTGCTGGACGCGCTCTCGGTCGACGACGCGGCGACGGCGTCGATGCTGGCCGAGGCGACCGGCCAGGCAGTCGGCAACGTCAGCCATCACCTCAAGGTGCTGGCGTCGGCTCAGCTGATCGAGGAGGCGCCGGAGCTGGCGCGCGACCGTCGCGAGCGGTGGTGGCGGCGCACGTCCCGGGGACTGCGCTGGTCCTCGGAGGACTTCCGCGGCGACCCCGCCGCCGAGGCCGTCGCCGAGGCGGCGTTGTCGCTGAACCTGACGCGGCAGTTCGAGATCGTGCGCCGCTGGTACGCGGCCTCCGACGAGGAGCGCGCCGCGTGGCCGACCGGGCCGTTCTCCACCGGTAGCTGGTTGAAGCTGACCGACGGCGAGCTGGCGCAGCTGAGCGAGGAGCTGATCGCGCTGCTGGATCGCTACGACGCGCTCGCCGATGCCGACGACGACGTCGACCGCGAGACCGTGTTCGTGTTCGCCAACGGCGCCCCGGGCCGGCCATGAGGTTCCCCCGGACAGGCGTTCTCCGCCGCGCCGACGTGCGCGCGTTGTGGCTCGGCGAGACGGTCTCGGAACTGGGCAGCTCCGTGTCGTCGCTGGCGATCCCGCTGGTGGCGGTCGTTGCCCTGCACGCCGGCGCGTTCGCGACCGGCGTGCTGATCGCGGCGGCGTGGCTCCCGTGGGTGGTGATCGGACTGCCGGCCGGCGCTTGGGTCGATCGACTGCCCGCGCGCACGGTGATGATCGCTGCCGACCTGCTGTCGGTGCTGGCGTTCGCGAGCGTCCCCGTCGCCGCCTGGCTGGGCGTGCTGACGCTCGCACAGTTGCTGGCCTGCGCGCTGCTCGGCGGCTGCGCGGCGGTCTTCTTTCAGACCTCCTATCAGGTGTTCTTGCCGTCGCTGCTGGACGGCGACGAGCTGGCGGCCACCAACGCACTGCTGCACGGCAGCCAGTCGGCCGCACGGGTCGGCGGTCCGGGTCTGGCGGGCCTGCTCGCGAGCCTGATCGGGGCGGTCGCCGGAGTGATGCTCAACGCGGTCAGCTTTCTGGTGTCCGCCGCCTGCCTCCTGACGCTGCCCGACGGTGAACACCGGCCCGCGCCGCGCGAGCGGGCGCCGTTGCGCTCGGAGATCGCCGAGGGCGCTCGCTTTGTCGCGCGCGATCCATACCTGCGGCTGCTGACGGTCTGGGGTGGTCTGTCGAACTTCGCGCTGGTCGGTTACCAAGCGGTCCTGATCGTGTTCCTCGTGCACGACGTCCGGCTCGGCCCCGGGACGGTCGGCCTGCTGATCGCAGCTGACGAGCGTCGGCGGAGTGGCCGGGGCCGCGGCCGCGCCTCGGCTGGCGCGGCGGCTGGGCAGCGCTCGAGCGTTCATCGGCTGCGAGCTGATCGCGGCGCCGGCGGCGCTGCTGATCCCCCTGACCGGACCAGGGCCGCGGGCGGCACTGTTCGCCGTCGGAGGCTTCCTGGTGGTGGCGGGCGTCGTCGGCGGCAACGTCCTGAACGCGACCTGGAGCCAGACCTACACGCCACGTGAGCTCCGCGGACGCGTCTCGACCTGCTCGGGGCTGCTCAACTACGGCGGAATCCCGCTCGGCGCGCTGTGCGCGGGCGCGCTCGCAAGCGCTCTCGGTACCCACGACAGCATCTGGATCATGACCGGCCTGCTCGCGCTGTGCCCGTCGCTGCTGCTGCTCTCACCGCTGCGCCGGCGCCGCGAGTTCCCGGCGGCCCCGGCTGGCGAGCATTCAGGCGCGTGCCGCGATCAGCCTCTGTCGTCGCCGGCCTCACCGTCCTCGCCGGCCCCGGCCCCGGCCGCGCCGCCCGCCCCGCCCGTCTCGCCGGTCCGGCCGGTCTCGCCGGTCCGGCCGGTCTCGCCGGCGCGGCCCTGCCCCGTTTCCCGCCAACGTACGAACTCCGCCCTGCGGGCGAGCGCCGCCAGCAGGTCCCGCTCGGTCAGGTCGGGCTCGTCCTCGATCAACGCCCAGTCGTAGCGGACGACCTCGATCTCGTGGTCGCGCAGGATCAGCTCGTTGCGCCGATCGCGGCGGCGTTGAGCCGGGGTCCGGTGGTTGCCGTCGCCGTCGAGCTCGACGACCAGCGCGTGGGCGCGGAAGTACGCGTCGACCCGCACACCCGCGACCTCGACGTTGCACTCGGGAAGCGGGACGCCGCGGTGCGTGCGCTCCTCGCAGAACACGTAGAAGCCGAGTTCGAGTCGGTCGTTGGTGTGCGCCAGCCGCGGGTCGTAGGCGTCCAGGGCCTGGGCGAGACGCACGCTGCCGCGCCGCCCCCGGCCGCAGGCGCCCCGTAACGGATCGGCGCTCAGGGTGCCGGTCCGGTACTCGATCTCGGCCAACAGCTTGCGGACGAGCTTCAGATCAGGCGTGCAGGCCGCGACATCGAGCATCGTCTGCGCGACGGTCGTGACCGGCATACCGCCGACCATCTCGCGGTCAAGCCGGACTCGGCGGCCATGCACCGCGACGCCCGGCAATGAAGCGCACGCTCGCGGCGTGCTGACGTGGATTGCCGGCGCGGGGAAGTCGGCCAACGCACGCCAGTGCGCGGCCGTCACGTGGCTCAGCGCGGCGCCCGGTCCGGCGTACAGCACCGCCGCCCACAGATCCGCCTCGCGACTCGGAGCGACGTGCCCCACCGCATAGACGCGCGGCGAGACCTTGACTAGGTAGCGGGACCGCCCCCAACGGTGGACGGTCGAATCAGCGATGCCCAGATGGGCGAGCTGAAAGGCGGCAATCCGCCCCGCTTGGCGGTCGGCGACGTGCGCCACGCGAACCCTGCCGATTTCCTTCGCATATCGCGAAGCTGATCGACGACGTTCGTGCATCCATCAACGGTGACCCGGAACGACCCGCGCCACAAGGGCGCTTCGTTCCAACTTCGTTTCAATCAGGCCGAGGCCGAGGCCGACGGGGGATGGCCGAAGCCGCCGGTTCCGGTTCCGGTTCCGAACAACGCCGTCGTGATCGTGTTCGCGTGACGGGTCAACTGCAGCGGCTGATCGAAGCGCCGCTGGAGCTCCGGCAGTCGCTTCAGCGCCGCGCCGACGGCACCCGGCGCGTACGCGCGCATCCGCCCCAGCAGGCTCGCGGGCGGCGCGGCGGCGGCCAGCAGCAGCGTCGACACGTTCTGCACGAACCGCTCCCCGGCAGCCGTGAGCTTCGTGAAGTGGCTGGCGGCCAGAGCGCGCGCGTCAGCGCAGACGTCGGGTAAGGCGATCGCCAGGTATGCGGGTGTGGCGGAGGCATCGACGCCCACCTGCCACTGCAGGACCGGATCGCCGAACCGCAACCGCTCCTGCAACGTCCCGATTCGATGGGTCAGACCCCGGACCGGCTGCAGGGCATCGATCTCGAGCGCCGCGCCCACCTCGCTCCCAAACTTGGTCACGGCCAGCTGCTGCGCGGTGCTGCCGCGCGTGGGAGCGCCGGTCAGCGACGCCGAACATCGGGACGACACCCCCGCTGCAAACGCGTCCTCACGGGCGGTGATCGCCGGGATTCGCTTGATCTCGCCGATGTCGAGGCGCTCCGCGGACGCGATGAACGCCTTCGTCGAGGCGGTGTCGCGTTTGGCCACGGCAGTCCCCGGCGACGAGGCACTCGCGGGCGCGGCGCCGCTCAGCGTGAGCGCGAGCGCGGTCACCCCACCGACCAGCAAACGTCTCATCTCAGTCGTCTCCCGTCGCCATGGACGCGTTCGGTTCTGACCCCGCCGGCGTGACGCTGCGAGCGAAGGGCAACCTCTCCCGTACGACCACACAGTAGTCACGGGTCTGCTGCGCATTGTCCACACAGACGCGGTAGATCGAGCCGTCCTCGATCGCGAGCACGTCCAGATGATCGGCGCGCGCGGCAAACGGCGCCGGGGCATGATCGCCGATGTAGGCGGCGGCGCGGACGGTCGCGTCGTGCATCGCGGCGCTGTCATGGGTAATCGTCGAACGCTTGGCCAGGCCGATCCCGACGAACCCTGCGGTGACCAGCAGCACGCACAGAACCCCGGCGTAGTTGCGCGCGATCGCAACCGGCAGGTCCGGACGCAACCGACGCAGCAGCACGCCGATCACCGGCGACAGGACGACGATGCAGATCAAATTCAGGACGAGCCCGACGACCACCCCGGCGATGACGCTCTGGCGTGGCGGATTGATCGGCAGCGCATGGCCGATCCAGCCATCGCCGATCGCGAGCACGACGAACGCCGGCCACATCCAGGCGCCCCGCCAGCGCCAGCGCGTACGGACGATCCAGCCGGCGACCATCCCCAGAGGGTACGGGCCGCGCGGTACGCTGGAACCCCCTACAGAACCTCCCTTGGAGGACAACCGTGACACCAACCGATACCAAGCCCAAAGAGTCGCCGTTTCACAAGCTGAAGGGGCAGCTCGAGTCGCGCGATGCCACCCGGCTGATCGTGATCGGCGCGCTCGTGCTCTACGGCGTGCTGTTCGTGATCCTCAACAGCCACAACGTCAGCATCAGCTTCGTGTTCTTCAACACCCACGTGCCGGTGCTCGTCGCATTGCTGCTCGCGGGCGGGATCGGCGTCGGCGCCGGCTGGCTCCTGGCCAATCGCCGGGCCGATCGCCAGACGCGATTCAAGCCCCGGTAACCGCCCGCTCCAGCCCCGCGCCGCACCCCGAGGACCGCTGCGCGCGGTAACCTCGCAGACCCCAACGACGACGCTCGGGAGATCCCCGGCCGGCGTCGGAAACCGGGTCGCTTGAGCGGAGATCCCGCGGCGGTCCACCGAGCACAGGGAGACAACTGCAGAGATGGCGACCGAGACCGTGGTACCGGCCTCCGCTGAAACCGACCCCTCGGTAGCGGAGCCCGAGCACCTCACACGGGAGGACCGGATCGAGCTGCTGCGGGCGATGTTGCAGATGCGCGGCATCGAGCAACGCGCGATGAGCCTCTACCGGCAGGGCAAGGTGCCGGGCTCGTTCTACGACGGCTACGGCCAGGAAGCGGTATCGGCGGGCGCGGCGTTCGCGATGGCCGCCGAGGACCGGCTCTGCATCCTGCACCGCGACCTCGCCGCCCATCTGATCCGAGGTGTCGAGCCGGAGCGGATCTTCGCCCAGTACATGGGCCGCGCCGACGGCATCACCGCCGGCCGCGACGGCAACGTCCACTTCGGCGACCGGAACCTCGGCTGCGTCGGGATGGTCTCGATGCTGCCCGACATGATGCTGGTCGCCGCCGGAATGGCGATGGCGTTCAAGCTGCGGGGCGAGCCTCGCTGTGCGCTGACGTGGTTCGGCGACGGATCCACCTCACGCGGCGACTTCCACGAGGCGATGAACTGGGCCGGCGTGCAGAAGCTCCCGGTGGTGTTCGTGCTGGAGAACAATCAGTACGCATACTCGACGCCGCTGGACAAGCAGTTCGCCGTCGACCCGGTGCAACGCGCAACCGCGTACGGCTTCGAGGGCGTCTCGGTCGACGGCAACGATGTCGAGGCGATGTTCGAGGCCACGCGCGCCGCGCGCGAGCGCGCCGTCAACGGCGGCGGTCCGACCCTGATCGAGGCGCTGACGATGCGGATGCACGGACACGCCGCCCACGACGACATGAAGTACGTCCCCTCCGAGCAGGTCGAGGAGTGGAAGCAACGCGACCCGATCGACCGTCAGGAGCAGCGCCTGCAAGCGCTCGGCGTCGACGTCGACGCACTCCGGGCGACGATTGCCCGGGAGCTCGACAGTGCCGCGCAACAAGCGCTGCAGGGCCCGATGCCCTCACCCGACGACGTGCTGGACGGCGTCTTCTGCGGCGGTGAGGCCGAGCCGCTCGGTGACGGCCGCGCCCCGTGGAGCGGCTTCGCGAAGAGTGTCGCCTGATGCCGACGATGACCTACCTGCAGGCGATCTCAAGCGCGCTGCGTGACGAGCTGCGCGACGACGAGCGGGTGCTGTTGATGGGCGAGGACATCGGCGTGTTCGGCGGTGCCTTCAAGGTCACCGACGGGCTCTTTGACGAATTCGGCGCTGACCGCGTGATGGACACCCCGTTGGCCGAGTCGGCGATCATCGGCACCGCGGTCGGCGCGGCGGTCGTCGGTCTCCGTCCCGTCTGCGAGATGCAGTTCTCTGACTTCATCTCATGCGGCTTCGATCAGCTCGTCAACGTCGCCGGCCGGATGCACTACCGCCAGGGTCTGGCGGTCCCGATCGTCGTGCGGCTGCCGTCCGGCGGCGGGTTCTCCGGCGGCCCGTTCCACTCGCAGAACCCGGAGGCGCTGTTCATGCACTCGCCCGGGATCAAAGTGGTCGCGCCGTCGACCGCGCACGATGCCAAGGGCCTGTTGCACGCCGCGATCCACGACCCCAACCCGGTCTGCTTCATGGAGCACAAGCACCTCTATCGCCGGGTCAAGGGCGACGTGCCCGACGGCATCTACGAGACGCCGTTCACGGCTCGCGTCGCGCGCGCAGGCGAGGACCTCGTGGTGATCGCCTACGGCGCGATGGTCGACGTGGCGCTCGAGGCGACCGACGATCTCGACGGCGCCCGGGTCGAGGTGCTCGACCTGCGCTCGCTGGTCCCGCTCGACACCGTTGCGATCCTCGACTCGGTCAAGCGCTGTTCGAAGGTCGTGATCGTCGACGAGGCGAACATGACGTGCGCGGCGGGCGCCCAGGTGGCGGCGCTGATCGCCGAGCACGGGTTCGAGGACCTCGACGGACCGGTCGTCCGGGTGGCCACGCCGGATGTGCCGATCCCGTTCTCACCGTCGCTTGAACAGGCCGTCCTGCCCGGCGTGGAACGCGTGAGGGAGGCGTGCCGTGACCTCCTCGCTTACTGAAACGCTGGTTGACGTGACCATGCCCCAGATGGGCGTATCGGTCGCCGAGGGGACGATTGTCGCCTGGCGCATCGCGGTCGGCGACTGGATCGAGGCCGAGCAGACGGTCCTCGAGATCTCGACCGACAAGATCGACTCCGAGGTGCCGGCACCCGTCTCAGGGACCCTGGCCGAGATCCTGGTCGAGCCCGACGCCACCGTGGACGTCGGCACGGTGCTCGGTCGGATCGCGACCGGGGACGTGTCCGCGGAGACAGCCGTGGCGCCCGCCGCGCCCACGCCCACGCCCACGCCCACGCCCGATCAGCGTCGCTATTCCCCCGTCGTGCAGCGGATCGCCGCCGAGCACGACGTGGACCTGGCATCGGTGACCGGCACCGGCCGCGGGGGACGCGTGCGCAAGCAGGACGTCCTGGCGCTCGTCAACGGCAACGGCGGCGCGCCCACGCCATCAGCACCGACGGCGGAGCCGCCGATGCACATCGAGAGCCCGTACCGGCCTGACCCCGACGTGCCGTCGCGGCCGCGAACGCCGCCTCCGGCTCCGGTGGTCACCGGCTCGAGCGAGGGACTGTCGCGGATGCGCCGCACGATCGGGCAGCGGATGAAGCAGTCGCTCGACACGGCGGCGACATGCACGACCTGGATCGAGGTCGATATGGCTCGCGTCGAGACCGCTCGCGCGGCGCTCGGCGTCACGGCGCTCGCGTTCGTCGCTCGCGCGACCGTCGAGACCCTGCGCGAGTTCCCGGCGCTGAACGCCTGGCTGAACGGCGAGGCGTACTCACGGGTCGACGATGTCAACCTCGGGATCGCGGTGTCGCTCGGCGAGGAAGGGCTGATCGTGCCGGTGATCCACCGCGCCCAGGAACTCTCGGTCGAGGGGCTGGCAGCGCGGATCCGCGACCTCGCCAAGCGGGCGCGATCTGGTGAGCTGACCGCCGACGACGTGCTCGGCGGGACGTTCACGATCACCGCGCCGGGCCAGTACGGATCGATCATGGCCACCCCGGTGATCAACCAGCCACAGGTCGGCATCCTCGACTTCGAGGCCGTCGTCAAGCGCCCGGTCGTGCTCACCGACGCCGAGGGCAACGACTCGATCGGGATCCGTCCGATGACGATCCTTGGGATGTCCTGGGACCACCGGGCGCTCGACGGCGCGCTCTCCGCCCAGTTCCTGGCGTCGCTGCGCAAGCGCCTGGAGTCCGCGACGTGATCGGTCGCCAACGGGAGCTGTGGGTATGCCGGCTCGGCACCGTCGACTACCTGCACGCGCTGTCGCTGCAGGAGCAGGTCCGCGGTGCCCGGCAGGCGGGGGTCGTCCCCGACACGTTGCTGTTGCTCGAGCACCCACGCGTCTACACCCGCGGCCGCCGGTCAGCCCCCGGCGAGCTGTCACTCGGCGAGGACTTCTATCGCGCGCAGGGGATCGAGATCGTCGAGGTCAATCGCGGTGGCAAGATCACCTACCACGGGCCCGGCCAGCTCGTCGGCTATCCGATCGTCGCCGTCGAAGACGTCGTGGAGTACGTGCGGACGCTCGAGCGGGCACTGGTCGCGGCGCTGCGGCAGGAGGGCGTGGCGGCGCGGGCGCGGCCTGAGGACGGTCCCGATTACACCGGCGTCTGGGTCGAGGACCGCAAGATCGCCTCGATCGGCGTCCACGTCCAGCGCGGCGTCACGACACATGGGTTCGCCGTCAACGTCGACAACGATCTGACCCCGTTCCAGTGGGTCGTCGCCTGCGGGCTCCCCGGCGTCACGATGACCTCGCTGGCGGCCGAGACCGACCGCCCAGGGCCGCTGTTGCCGTGCTTCTCCAAGCGAGCGGCGTTCGCGTTCACGCAGGCACTCGGGCACCGCCAGCGGCTGATCTCACCGGCGCGCCTGCAGGCGGCGATCGGCTCCGCGGTCCCCGCATGAACCCTAACCTGAGCAAAGCTGTCGACCGGTATCCTGGTTAACCAGATGGCAGACCATCAGCACCAGACGCGGTCTCGTTCCAATCCGGGCGGGATTGCGGACGTGCTCACGGTGCTGGGCGTCGACGCCAGCGAGGTCGAGCCCTACCGGGGCCGCAAGCCGCCGTGGTTCAAGGTCCCCGCCCCGGGCGGGGAGCGCTACCGCAAGCTCCAGGGGCTGATCGAGTCAGAGCAGCTGCACACGGTCTGCCAGGAGGCGGCCTGCCCGAACATCGGCGAGTGCTGGCAGCGCGGGACCGCGACGTTCATGATCCTCGGCGACACCTGCACGCGGCGCTGTGGGTTCTGCAACGTCAAGACCGGCAAGCCGACCTGGCACGATCCGCTCGAGCCGGCTCGCGTTGCCCGCTCGGTCGCGCGGATGGGGCTCCGCCACGCCGTGATCACCAGCGTCGATCGCGATGATCTGCCCGACTATGGCGCCTCCGCGTTCGTCGGCGTGATTCGCCAGATCCGCCATCAATCGCCGCAGACGAAGATCGAGGTGCTGACGCCGGACTTTCGCGGCTCCGAGATGCCGTTGGCGAAGGTGATCGCCGAGCGACCCGACGTGTTCAACCACAACGTCGAGGTGGTGCCGCGGCTGTATCCGGTCGCGCGCCGCGGCTCGACCTGGGAGCGTTCCAAGCGCGTGCTGCGCAACGCCAAGGAGTTCGGCGGCGACGAGGTCACGACCAAGTCGGGGCTGATGGTCGGGCTCGGCGAGACGTTCGACGAGATGGTGCAGGCACTCGGCGAACTGCGTGACAACCACGTGCAGGTGCTGACCGTCGGCCAGTATCTGCGGCCGACCGAGCGTCACCTGCCGATCGTCCGCTACTGGCATCCCGACGAGTTCGAGGCGCTGGAGCATGCGGCCTACGAGCTCGGATTCAACCACGTCGCAGCCGGTCCGCTGGTGCGCTCGAGCTACCACGCCGACCAACACATCGCGCAGTCAGAGCCCGGCTTCGGCCCATTGCGAGAGGCGGTACCCGCATGAGCCCGCGCCGACGTCGGATCCTGCTGATCGGTCTTGCCGTTCTCGCCCTGACGCTGATCGCCGCTCCGGCGGCGCTCGCGGCGGCCGGCGGCGGTTCCAGCGGCTTCAGTGATGGTGGTGGAGGCGGGGGTGGGCACGGCAATGGCTTCGCGCTGTTCCTGATCATCGACCTCCTGATCCACATCGCAGTCCTCGGCCACGGCCTGGGCGCCCTGTTCCTGATCGCGTGTGGCTTGATCTATCTGTTCGTCACCAAGTGGCTGCCGAAGCTCGTCGACTGGTGGGCCGCGCGCCGCGCCGCGGCCGCTTCTCACAAGCGCGGGAAGCCGTCGCAACGCGAGCGCCGCGTGCAGCTGGCGTCGGCCGTGGCGGCCGATGAGGATCCGGCATATGCCGCCGACGCGATCGTCGCGAACGCGGCCAAGCTGTTCGCCGAGATCCAGCAGGCGTGGGACGCCGGCGACCGCCGCCGGCTCGCCGCGCTCGCCTCACCGGATCTGATGGTCGAGTGGGATCGCCGGCTCGACGACTTCAACCGTCGCGGCTGGACCAACCATCTGCAGATGCTCGGGCAGCCAAAGGTCGAATTGGTCGGGCTCACGCATAAGGGCGACCCGGCCACCGATAGCGTCGTCGTGCGGATCGACGCACGCATGAAGGACTTCGTGATCGACCGCAACGGCCGCCACCTCAAGCGGACCGGACGCCTCGGTGAGACGACCCGGATCCGGGAGTTCTGGACGTTGCAGCGACCGCACGGACACTGGATCCTGGCGTCGATCGAGGATGGGAAAGAGGGCAAGCACGCGCTCGACGAGCAGATCGTCGCCACCCCATGGGCCGATGAGAGCGGGCTGCGAGATCAGGCGCTCGTCGAGGGCGCGGTCGCCGACGCGGTTCCAGCGGACACCAAGATCGCTGAAGTCGCCGACCTGCAGTACGAGGGCGACGCCCACACCGCGGCGCTTGACCTGAGCCTGGCCGACGGCCGGTTCGCGCCCGACGTGCTGGAGGTCGCGGCCCGCCGCGCGGTCGCGGGATGGGCGCGCGCGATCGACGGCGACGACGGTGCCCTGCGCACGATCGCGACCCCCGAGGCAACGCGAGAGCTGCTGTATGCCGGCGACACCAGTGGCCGGATCCGGGTCGTCGTCCGGGGTCCGGTCGTCAACCGGATTCGCGTGGTGCACCTGGACGCGGGCGCCGAGCCGCCGACGATGACGATCGAGGTCGACCTCACCGGGCGGCGCTACATCCAGAATCGCGACACCGCGGCCGTGCTGGCGGGCAGCCAGAGCCGCAAGACGAGCTTCACCGAACGCTGGACGCTCAGCCTGACCGGCGATCAGGCCCAACCGTGGCAGATCACGTCGGTGGCGTCCCCCGTCGGCCTCGCCTAAAGACAGCACCCCCGGGGGTTCAGAACCGCTCGATGTTGCGGATCGCGCTGCTCGTGGTGACGGCCGTTTTCATCGGGTTCATCGGAGCGGTGACCGTGCTCGACATGATCCATCACGGTGTCAGCTGGCTCGATCTGCTGGCGCTGCTGGTGACGCTGCTGTTCGCGACCGGGATCCTCGGCTCGCTGTGGGAGATGGGCCGCCGCTGACCCGCGGCGGTCAGTCCCGCCCGGTCAGACCATCCGCCGGACCATGAAACCCGCGCACCGGGTCGGATCGGTTCGCATCGGCGCCGGATCGTCGAGCGCTACGAACCCGAGCCTCGCGTAGAACCGCCGTAGCTCGTCGGCCGGTTCGATGACCCCGAGCCTGACATACGCCGCGCCCCCACTCACCGCCCAGTCGCCCACCGCCCCGACTAGCGCTGCGCCGATCTGTGTCCCGCGCGCGGCCGGTTCGACCCACAGCCCCCACAACTGTGCGATTCCGGGGTCGCGCTCGAACCAGTATCCCCCGGCCATTCCCACCCGCCGGTCGCCGTCGATCGCGATCGCGATCGTGGCCTCGTCACCCGCGACCGCCTGCTTGACCAGCCGCCGCCAGTGATCGTTGCCGAGCGCCGACTCGGCCGCCAGCGTCGACGCGAACGCGGCCGGCGCATCGGCCAGCGCCCTCAGCCGCAACGCGCGCAGCGCCGCCGATTCGTCGTCCCGGATGGTCCTGACGGATGCTGCCGACACCCCGCGTCAGGCGCGGAGCGACACGTCGAGCCGGTCGAACCGGCCGAAGCGCCACAGGTCATCGACGCGACGACCGACGGCGGCGGCGTCGATCTCAGGTGACGCCAGCGCCTCGGTCCCGAACTGCTCGACGCTGTAGGAGGCGAGCGCGGTGCCGTACGCCATCGCGTTGCGCAGCACGTCGCCGTCGAGGCTCCGGTCGATCTGGCTGGCGATCAACCCGACGAAACCGCCCGCGAACGTGTCGCCGGCACCGGTCGGGTCGACGACCTGTTCGAGCGGGTAGGCCGGCAGCGCGAAGAAGTCGTCCGCGGTGATCAGCATCGCGCCGTGCTCGCCCTGCTTGGCGATGACGATCGAGGGGCCGTGTTGGAGCACCTCGTGCGCGGCCGCGACGGTCGTGCGCGCGCCGGTGAGCTGCCGCAGCTCCTCGTCGTTGAGGAGCAGGCAGTCGACCTGCCCGATGATCTGCTGAAGCTCCTCACGGGCGATGTCGATCCAGAGGTTCATCGAGTCCAGCGCGACGAACTTCGCCGCCTGGCACTGCTCACGGACCTGGAGCTGGAGGCCGGGCTGGATGTTGGCCAGAAACAGCACGTCGGCGTCACGCGAGCGCTGCGACAGCTTCGGCGCGAAGTGCTCGAACACGTTCAGTTGCGTGTCGAGCGTGTCACGCGTATTCATGTCATCGTGGTAGCGGCCCTTCCAGAAGAAGGTCTTGCCGCCGCTGACGTGCTCGACGTCGTCGACGCTGGATCCACGGGTGCGCAGTACCGCCATCTCGGCGTCGCCGAAGTCATCGCCGACCGGGCCGACGAGGTTGACCTGGTCGAACATCGACGCCGCCAGGGCGAAGTGGGAGGCCGCGCCCCCCAGCATCCGCTCGCGCTCGCCAAACGGGGTCTGGACGGCGTCAAAGGCGATTGATCCGACAACGGTGATGGACATCGGGCGGGGAGGTTAGGCGATCGTGGGCGATCGCCATGCGCGCCGCTCCCCGCAGCACCGCTTGACGCTCCCCGGAGCGGGGCCTATGTTGGCTGCAAGAGCCCGGCCGTCGGCGCGGGCGCTCAGCAGCACGGGCAGCGAACGCGTCGGCCGCCGTCTCGCACCGTTCCCAGAGGAGAGGACCCCGTATGCCCATTCCGACCGAGCTGGTCGGGTCGCTACCGCGACCGATGAAACTGCAGGAGGCCTACGCCGACTACGACGAGGGCAAGATCACGTTCGCGCAGCTCCAATCGCTGCAGGACGCGGCCGCCGAGGACTCGATCAAGCGCCTGGAGCAGACGGGTGAGCCGATCGTCACCGACGGCGAGCAGCGCGAGTCGAGCTTTGCCACCTACAACCTGACCGACACCCTGGCGGGCACCGGGCTGGCGGACGGGCTGGCCGGCGACGGCCAGTTCTTCGCGATCTTCGACGACGGTCACCACCGCCAGCTCCCGCGAATCACCTCGGGGCCGTTTCGCTACAAGACCTACGCGTCGGAGTTCGTGGAGAAGAACCGGGCGATCGCCAGCCACCCGGTCAAGCAGGCGGTGATCTCACCTTCGATGATGATGTTGCTGTACCCGCTGGAGGGCGAGATCGACGGCTACCCGCGTGAGCAGTTCCTGGCCGACTGCGTCGACGAGGCCGAGAAGGACATCCGCCAGTGCTTCGCCGCCGGCGCCGTGCGCGTGTCGGTCGACTTCACCGAGGGTCGGTTGGCCAACAAGAACGACTCGCGCAACCCGTGGACGGGCAAGGACATGCTGCAGGAGTTCATCGACCTCAACAACCGGCTGTTCGATCGCTTCAGCGCCGAGGAGCGCGTCAACATCGGGATCCACACCTGCCCCGGCGGCGACTGCGACTCGGTCCATTCCAAGGAGGTCCCGTATGGGCTCCTGCTGTCGCACATGTTCGACATGAACGCCGGCTACTTCCTGATCCAGTGCGCGTCCGAGGAGGATCGGGAATCGGTCTACGAGCTCTGCGGCCGCTACCGCCGCGACGACGCCGACGGCGTCTCGCAGGTCTGCTTCATGGGCGTCATCAACCCGCTGCGGCCCGAGGTGGAGACCGCCGAGCACGTTCGCGACGAGTTGATCGCCGCGGCCCGGCACATCCCCCACGACCGCCTCGGCGCGACCGACGACTGCGGCTTCTCGCCGTTCAGCCGGGACGTGAAGCCGTCGCACGGCTCGCCGGATTTCGCGCGCGACGTCGCAATGCAGAAGATCTCGGCGCGGCTGGAGGGGGCGCGGCTGGCGTCGGCTGAGCTGGGGTTGTAGCCGAGGGCTCGGCGTCATCGTCAAGGGCGGCGCGCTAATGGCGGCGACGTAGCAGGCGCCGCGCGCCTGACCTCCCCCAAGGCCCGTGGGACGATTGGTGGAAAAGTCCACCTAATGGCGACTTTTCCACCAATCCGCTTGTCCGAGCGTGCATAACCAACTAAGTCGATCGAATTCACTGACTATAGTCGCGTCGCCGCCCCTCGACGCCGACCGGGGGGTGCTGGGCGGTGAACGGTCAACGAACGACAAGGACAGGTTTGCATGCCCATTGACACCACCGAACCCGGCATCAGCGGGAGCACGGCCGGTCGCCGGCGGACCACGCTCAGCCGCCGGTTGGCGACTTGCGCGGCCGCTCTCGCGGTCGTGATCCCGGCCGCGGCCGTCGTCGCGCAGCCGGCCGCCGCCGACACCACCGCGACCCCCACGACACCGGCGCCGCTCACGGTGACGACCGGCACCAGCGCGCCCGGCCGCGGCGATCTCTTCCTGACCCCGACCGGCGCCACGACCACGTACGCCAACGGCGCCGAGATCACCGACCGAACCGGCAAGGAACTGTGGTTCCATGCGGCGCCCACCGGCGACGTCGACGCCGACTTCCGGCCGCAGACGCTGTACGGCAAGCCGGTGCTGACGTTCTGGGAAGGCACCAACTTCGGTGGCCTGTCGGACGGCACCGACTACATCTACAACGACCACGACAAGCAGATCGCGGCAATCCATGCCGGCAACGGGCTGACGACCGACGGCCACGAGTTCATCGTCACCAACCACGGCACGGCGTGGGTGCTCTCCTACGACACCTCGACGGTGGACTTGAGCTCGATCAACGGTCCGACCGACCAGAGTGTGATCGAGGCCTACGTCCAGGAGATCGACATCCGTACCGGCCGCGTCCTGTTCTCCTGGAACGCCGCCGACCACGTGCCCTACAGCCAGTCCGAAGAACCGCTGCCGGCCTCGGCGAGCACCCCGTGGGACTGGTTCCACATCAACGCGGTCAAGCCCCTGGCAGACGGCAACCTCCTGATCGATGCCCGTGACACCTGGACCACCTACAAGGTCAACGGCCATAGCGGACAGATCATCTGGCAGCTGGGCGGCAAGGCCTCGAGCTTCAAGCTCACAGCGGCCCC
Source organism: uncultured Solirubrobacteraceae bacterium (assembly GCA_963743985.1). Classification (GTDB taxonomy): domain Bacteria; phylum Actinomycetota; class Thermoleophilia; order Solirubrobacterales; family Solirubrobacteraceae; genus Palsa-465. The sequence goes on from CAVUSD010000004.1 coordinate 29,449, forward strand.
CGGTCAATCGCTGAACAACGCCGGCGAGATCTTCTCCTGGCAGCACGACCCCGAGCAGATCGGTCCCGACGAGTACACCGTTTTCGACAACGAGTCGGCCGGGGTGGCCAACACCGGCGTTGGCTCGACCTCGGAGTTCGGCTATGCCCGGGTCGTCACGATCAAGCTCAACCAGTGGACCCACACCGCGACGCTGGTCGCGTCAGACAACGAGCCCGACGGCGTGGTCGCCACCTCCCAGGGCAACGGTCAGCGTCTGCCGGACGGGGGCGAGCTGGTCGGCTGGGGGATCCTCCCGAACGTCTCGGAGTTCGACGCATCGGGCAAGCTCGTGTTCAACGCCGATTTCCCGACGGGAGTGAACACCTACCGGGCGTATCTGCTGCCGTGGCATCCGCGCGGCGGCCACTGGGGCCAGGGCGGTGGCGATGGCAGCAGCGGCAACGACGGCACTCACCGCGGTGGTCACCGGGCCCACGGCGGTCACCGGCACCACGGCAGTCACCGGCACCACTAGCGGTCGCCCCAGCACAGCGGTCGCGGCGGGCGTTCACACGTCCGCCGCGGCCGCGCGGGCGGGTTGCTATCACTGGCGATGTGGCCCTACGGGTGATGCCGGTCATCGGCGCGGCGGTGATCATCGACCATCTCGGGAGTACCGAGCACGGTGTGGTGGCGAGCGTCGACGCGCACGAGCGGTCGGTCGGGGTGACGACCGACCGCGGCCACGCGCTCACGTTCGTGCTCAACCGCGCGACCGCGACGTTCACCAGCGATGGCGGCCAGACCGGGTCGCGGCTCCGGTTCGAGCCGCCCGTCGACTGAGGCGCCGGTCGCCCCGCCGCCACGGGTGACCTGGATGCATAACGGGACAGATAGTCCCGTTTGATATCCACGAGCGTCGCGGGGCGGCGCACCGACGCGGCCGCCCAGCTACCTCGGCATGACCCGCCTACCGGCGGCGGGCGGCGACTCGGCCGAACGCCTCGAACATCGGCCGCGCCGCGGCCATCTGACCAACCAGCAGCTCACGACTGCGGGCACGGAACGCGTCCAGATCGTGACCGGCGGCGATCACGTCGGCGGCCTCGTCGGGGTCGGCCAGCCAGGTGTCGACGAGCAGCTCGGGCGTCAGCTCCAGATGGGCCTGACTGCCCCAGGCGTGCGAGCCGATCCGAAACAGGGCCGCGCCCGGCCCGTCAGACCTGCCCAGCAACCGAGCCGCGCCGGGACCCGCGGAGCCGCCCGTCAGCCCCTCCGCGCCGGGACCCGCGGAGCCGCCCGTCAGCCCCTCCGCGCCGGGACCGGCGGAGCCGCCCGTCAGCCCCTCCGCGCCGACCCCGCGCGGCAACTGCTGATCGACGGGCAGTTCGATCACGTCCTCGTGCCACTTGAGCACCGGCAGCCGCGGCGGCAGCGCGCCGAACACGGGGTCTGCGGCCGCGGCCGGCAGCAGGACCAGATCCGGCCAGCCGGCCGTCATGCGCCCGGCGTTGACGACCCGGCCGCCCGCCGCCACTGCGAGCAGCTGCGCCCCCAGGCACATGCCAAGGACGGGAACGTCGTCAGCGAGCGCCGTTCGCAGCAGCACCAGCTCTTCGGTGAGGAACGGATCCTGATCGGTCTGGGTCGCGCTCTGCCGCCCGCCGAGTGAGACGATCCCGGCGACCTCGCCCGCCGTCGGCAGCGCGTCCCCGGCCGCGGCGTGTCGCTCGATCACCTCACAGCCGGAGGCCTGCAGCGCGTCACGAACGAGCCCAACCTGACGGTCGTGCAGATGCGTGACGATCAGCACGGGCTGCATGCAGGCCAGCTATAGCACCCGGCTGGCGGCCCGTCCGTCGCCCAGCCAGCGCACGGCTCGTGTCCGTGTGGACGTACCGACGGGCTGATCTGCAAGGCTTCGGCCCATGAGCACGAGCACGCAGATTTCACGGATCGGCGTCATCGGAGCTGGCTTCATGGGCTCGGGAATCGCCGAGACCTGCGCGGCGGCCGGGATTGACGTGACCGCTTTCGAACCCGAGCAGGCACCGCTTGACCGTTCGCGCGGACGGCTGGAGCAGTCGATCGGCCGCGCCGTCGCGCGCGGGAAGCTGTCCCGCGATGACGCGGACGCGGTCGTCGGCCGGATCGCCTACACGACCGACCTCGCCGACCTCGACGGCGTCGACGGCGTGATCGAGGCCGTCGTCGAGGACCCGCGCGTCAAGGGCAAGCTGTTCGAGCAGCTCGACAAGCAGTTGCCGGACGCACAGTTTCTGGCCTCGAACACCTCGTCGATCCCGATCGCCGAGGTCGCGGCCTGGACGCAGCGGCCCGACCGCGTGCTCGGGCTTCACTTCTTCTCTCCGGTGCCGGTGATGAAGTTGGTGGAGGTGGTGGTCGCGCTCGATACCTCGGAGCAGACGGTGCAGACCGCGCATGGGTTCGCGGTGTCGATCGGCAAACATCCGATTCAGACCAAGGACCGCTCGGGCTTCATCGTCAACATGCTGCTGATCCCATACCTGATCGCGGCGGTGCGGATGTTCGAGGACGGGTTCGCCACCCGCGAGGACATCGATCAGGGGATGCAGCTCGGCTGCGGACACCCGATGGGCCCGCTGACCCTGTGCGACTTCATCGGCCTGGACGTGATGTACGCGGTCTGCGACTCGCTGTACGAGGAGTTCAAGCGTCCCGAGTATGCGCCGCCGCCGTTGCTCAAACGGATGGTCGTCTCCGGCCATCATGGTCGCAAGGCCGGTCGCGGCTTCTACGAATACGAACAGTCCCCGGGGTAGCGCCTCCGGTGGCGCGCAACGACCTGTATGACCCGGCCGAGCACCGGCCGCTCAGCGGCTCCGCGTGGAGCGATGGCGCCGCCCGCGCCGCGCTCGAGGAGATCGTCGACGAGGTCGTCGGCGCGTATGGCGGGACCGAGCAGCTGTGGCCAAACGACCCCAACGACCTCGAGGGCATGCCGGACGTCCCGCTGCGCAACGTCTACATGGGCGCGGCGGGAGTGGCGTGGGCGCTGGACCTGCTCGCTCAGGACGAGCTCTGCGAGCGACCGCCGTGGCTGCCTGAGCTGGCCCGGGGCCTTGCCGAGGGCTATCGCCAGGCGCCTGAGCTGATCGAGATCGAGCCACCCCCCGCAGCGGCGCTGTTGTTCGGCGAGAGCGGCATCCTGCTTGCCGCCGAGGCGATCCTGCGCGATGGCAGTCAGCTCGACGGCCTGATCGACTGCGTCCAGCGAAACGCCCGCTCGAAGACCCTGGAGCTCTGCTGGGGCTCTCCCGGCACCCTGATCGCCGCGCTGCAGCTGTGGCGCCATACCGCCGAGCCCCGCTGGCGCGATGCCTGGCTGGACTCGGCCGCGTGGCTGCTCGATCAGTGGCGCGAGGAGGTCTGGGTCCAGGATCTGTACGGCGACCAGAGCCGGTACACGGGCGCGGGGCACGGCTTCGCCGGTAACGCGTTTGCGCTGTTGGCCGGTCGCGATCTGCTCGGCGACGCCGCCGATCAGGTGACCGGTCGGGTCGTCGCCGAGATGCGCAAGCTGGCGGTCACCAAGGACCGCGTCACCCAATGGCCGCCGCTGGTCGGCATCAAGGACAGCCGACGGCCGGTCCAGTGGTGCCATGGAGCGCCCGGTTTCGTGACCTCGCTGTCGCCGGTTCTGCCGCCCGACGAGCAGACCGACCGGCTGCTGACCGCCGGCGGCGAACTGACCTGGCGGGCCGGGCCGCTGAACAAGAGCGTCGGGTTGTGTCACGGGACCGCCGGCAACGCGTACGCGCTGCTGGCGCTGTGGACGCGGACCGAGGGCGAGCTGTGGTTCGAGCGCGCGCGGTCGTTCGCGATGGACGCCATCGCCGACGTCCGGCGCCGGCGCGAGCAGAACGGCCACGGCCGCTACACGCTGTTCACCGGCGACCTCGGCGTCGCGCTGCTGCTGCGCAGCCTGCTCGTCGCCGACCCGACGTTTCCGTTCGTCGAAGCCGCGTTCTGAGGGGTCACACACCGCTGGCGTGACCGCGGCGCGAGCCTGGGAGCGGGGCGCGGACGGCCGTACCGAGCCGATCTCGTCATGGACGAAAAGGCAATAACTCGTCCATTACTCAGGTTTTGCAGTGGACGGCCGATAGACGGAGTGCACGTCAAGCGCGCGACTTGTGCGCCGCGTCCGATAGCTCGTTCGGCTGGTGGCCCTGAAGCGGTCTGGGACGGCCGACGGCGAGGAAAGGGAATCCCATTTCTAGTCACAACAGACGCCGGACCCTCGTGGTCCTTGCCGCCCTCGCGGCGCCCGGCGCCGCGCTCGCGGTTCCGGCGATCGCGCAGGCAACTCCGACACCGACACCGACCATCAACTGGTTCAGCCAGAATCAGGACAACTACGTCAACACGACGACACCGACGGTTCAGCTGAGCGGCATCGCCGACGGCGCGACGATCACGCTGTACGAGAAGATCGGCCAAGCCAGCCCCGCACCGGTCGACCCCAACGATTACACCACGAGCTTCGATACCGCCGACGGAACCGCCACGATCCACTTCGTCAGCCCGATCGTCGCCGACGGCAACACCACCTACTCGGTCAGCCAGACGGCCGGCAGCTCCGAAAGCAGTGGTGCACCCTTCGAGCTGGACGGCATCGACACCGCTGCGCCGACGGTGGTCGATACCGACTTCTACGGCCCGGAGAGTGGGACGGATTCATCGCCGATGTTCCTCGGCTATACCAACGGCAATGACGACAACGCGATGGGCATGGACTACACGCTCTCGCAGAACGGACAGCCGCTGATCACGTCAGGCCCCGAGCCCGCCGGCAGCTACTGGTCGGTCCCGAGCACCCTGGCGAGCGGGACCTACAGCGTCACCGCCGTCACGGTCGACGCGTTCGGGGACATCGGTACGGCCGTCTCGTCGCCGGTGACGTTCACCGTCGCGGCGACGACGCCGACACCCACTCCGACACCCACCCCGACCCCGACACCGACACCCACCCCGACCCCGACACCGACCCCGACTCCGACCCCGACACCGACGCCCACCCCAACCCAGCCGACGGTGAAGGCGGTCACGGTCGCGCTCACGCACGTTCTGGACGCGGTCACCGGTAAGAAGGCGACCACGGCTGCGATCCTGAAGAACGACGGCTTCAAGTTCAGCTTCAAGGCCCCGACCCCGGGCACGATCACGATCAAGTGGTATGCGACGGTGAAGGGCAAGAAGACGCTGATCGGTTCGGTCACCGAACAGATCGGCGCGAGCGGCAAGGTTCCCGTCAAGATCAAGCTCGACCAGGCCGGTAAGAAACTGCTCGCGAGCGCCGGGAAGTCGCTCAAGATCAGCCAGGTCGGCAGCTTCACCCCCAAGAGCGGGAAGCAGACCAAGATCAACGAGGCGATCACGCTGAAGCACTAGCGGTCGAGCGCACTGCAGTGCGACGGGGCGGGCCGGTGGCCCGCCCCGTCGTTTACGCCGGTTCGGCGGGACGAATCTCCCGCGCCAACAGTGCGGGTAGCCGACGCATGTCGTCGAACACGACCGTCGCCTGACCGTCGAGCTGGTCGCGTGCGACGGTTCCGGCACCGGCGTAGGCGAACGTGCGCATCCCCGCCGCCCGCCCGGCCTGCACGCCGACCGGGCTGTCTTCGATCACCGCGCACCGTGCGGGATCGGCGTTCAGGCGAGCGGCGGCCAGCAGGAACAGATCGGGCGCCGGCTTGCCGTGCCGAACCTGCGTCGCGCTGAAGACGCGGTCGCCGAACCGGTCGGTGAGCCCGCACAACGCGAGCTTGTACGCGATCGACTCGGGCGCACTGCTTGACGCCACACAGACCGGCAGCGTGATCTCGTCCAGCGCCTCGACGATGCCCGGGATCGGCCGTAGCCGTTCGGTCATCGCCTGCCGGTAGCGCCCCTCCCAGTAACGCTGGCGATCGGCCGGCATCGGTCCGCCGAGCTGCTCCGTGATCGCGGCGTTCACGTAGGCGATCGACCGCCCCAGAAACCGCTCGGTGACCTCCTGTGCCGTCATCGTCATCCCGATCTCGGCAAGCCGCTCCACCTGCAGCTCGCAGGCGAGCCCCTCGGAGTCGACCAGTACCCCGTCACAGTCGAAGATCACGAGCTGCAGCGAGGCCGGCACCCAGGTCACGGTACCGGCCCCGAACCGCGTATCGTCGGGCGCATGGAGATCGTGATCGCCGGCGGACACGGGAAGATCGCGCTGCTGACCGAGCAGCTGCTGGCCGACGGGGGCCACACAGTGCGGGCGCTGATCCGCAACCCCGACCACGATGGCGACGTCAAAGCGACCGGCGCGCAGCCGGTCGTCGGCGACTTGGAGCAGCTTGAGCCCGAACAGCTGGCCTCGCTGCTGGGGAAAGCCGACGCGGTCGTGTTCGCGGCCGGTGCCGGTCCCGGCTCCGGACCCGCGCGCAAGTGGACGGTCGACTACGGCGGTGCCGCCAAGCTGATCGAAGCGTGCACGCGCGCGGGCGTCGACCGCTACGTGATGGTCTCCGGTCGCGGCGCCGACGCCGACGCGCCCGATGACGGCGGCTTCGGCACGTACCTCAAGGCCAAGGGGAAGGCCGACGCCGACCTGCAGGCGAGCGGGCTGCAGTACACGATCCTGCGCCCGGTCGGGCTGACCGATGAGCCGCCGTCAGGCGCGATCAGCACCGAGCCGGATTCCGGCGTGGAGACGATCCCGCGTGCCGATGTCGCGGCGGTCATCGTCGCCGTGCTCGGCGAGCCGCGGACGGCGGGCTTGACCATCGTGCTGCGCAGCGGCTCTGAGACGGTGGCGACGGCAATCGAGTCGCTGCTGCAGTGAGCGGTGACCTGGCCCCGCGCACGCGAGCTCGCCAGGCGCTGACTCCGGCAGGAATCGCCGACGCGGCGCGCGCCCTGCTCGACGACGGCTACGAGCTGTGGCTGGCGTCCAACGAGACCGTGATCAAGACGCTCGAGCTCACACCGTGTGGGGTGCCGATCGCGCCCCTTGACTTCCTCGGCCCGTACGAGCACGACTGGAAGCTCGAGGACCTGATGCGCGTCTACAACGTTCTCAACGCGACGGCGTTCGGTCCGAAGGGGATCCCGCTCCCCAACTGGGTGATGATCGACCTTGGGCTGCTGCCGTCCGCCTTCCTGCTGGTGACGCTGCCGCACGCGCAGGTCGTGGCCGAACTGAGCGATCCCCGCCACTCCGACGCCGATCGCGAACGGCTGGGCCTGGTCCTGCCCGCCGTCCTGGCCGAGGCCCAGCGGCTGCACTACGACGGGCCGATCCCGGTCGCCGGGTACTGCGCGGCGCCGACGCCTGCTCCGGGTGCGTGGGTCGGGTGGTCGCTGTGCTCGGCGATCCCCGGGCTCGGCACCGTCGCCAAGGGACTGGCGCTGGAGTCCTACCGGGCCAAGACGCTGGCCGGCGTCGCGCAGTTCTATGACCGAGCGCTGCGGGTGCACCGCAAGTTCGGCCCGATGGAGATGGTCGCCGCCGTCCTCGACCTGCACCCGGTCAAGCACACGATGGCCTACCGCACCCAGGTATTCGGTACGGGCGAGGGCGGTGACCGCGGCGCTGCCACCCGTACGTTGATGCTCGACGCCCGCGATCTCGATGCCCAATGGGAACTGCAGCGGCGAATCGACGCGGGCACGAGCCGGTTCTTCATCCTGTCCCCCGGCCTGGTCGACGATCGGGTCCCGATCCTGGAGATAGCCACAGACAATGCCGGGACGTAATTTCGTGCTCGCCTTCTCCGGCGGGCTGGACACCTCCTACGGGCTGGCCCTGCTCGTCGACCGCGGCGAGCAGGTCACGACCGTAACCGTCAACACGGGCGGCTTCGACGCGACGGAGCTGGCCGACATCGAACTGCGCTCACGAGAGCTTGGGGCGGTCGACCACATCGTCGTCGACGGCCGCAAGCGCCTCTACGACCAGTTCGTCTCCTACATCGTCAAAGCCAACTACCTGCGCAACGGCGTGTATCCGTCGTGCGTCGGGGTCGAACGGATGCTGCAGGCCGAGGAGGTGACGCGGGTCGCGCTGGAGCGGAGCGCGGACGCGATCGCCCACGGATCGACGGGCGCCGGAAACGACCACGTCCGCTTCGACGCGGTGACCAAAGCGATGGCTCCGGGGCTGGAGATCGTCGGGCTGATCCGCGACGAGGCGCATACCCGCGAGGAGGAGTCGGACTTCCTGCGCGACCACGGTCACCCGGTCTCCGAGCTGACCGCCGAGTACTCATTCAATGTCGGGATCCTCGGTACGACGATCGGCGGCGGCGAGACCTACGGCTCGTGGGAGTACCTGCCCGAGGACGCGTGGCCGACCACGAGATCGATCGCCGACGCACCCGACCAGCCGGCCGAACTGCTGATCGGGTTCGAGCACGGGCTTCCCACTGGATACGAGCTGGTGAGCGGACCCGGCGCCGACGTCTCCGGCGTCACGATCGGCAGCCCCGGCTACGACACGCTCGCGGCACTGAACCGGATCGGCGCCGAGCACGGCGTCGGGCGCGGTATCCACACCGGCCAGACGATCATGGGGATCCTTGGCCGGCTTGGGTTCGAGGCGCCCGGCATGCTGACGCTGATCGCCGCCCATCGTGAGCTCGAGCGCCTGACGCTGACCCACGCCCAGCAGAACGCCAAAGCGACGCTCGGCACGACGTTCGGCGACATGCTGCACGAGGGTCGCTACTACGACCCGCTGCTGGACGACATCCGAGCGCTGCTGGACTCGGCCTCGCGACTGGTCACCGGCGACGTGCGGATCCGGCTGCACAAGGGCAACATCATCGCGCTCGGATGCCGCAGCCCGCACAGCCTGCTCGACGCCGGCCGGGCGCTCGGCTCCACCTATGGCCACGGCTCGACACTGTGGACCGGCGAGGAGGCGCGCGCGTTCGCCCACATCTACGCGACCGCGGGGGTGCTGGCAAGGTCCCGGAGCGACCGGTGAGCGGTCGGCTGATCTACTCGGCGATCTGCTCGCTCGACGGCTACATCTCAGACGTTCAGGGCAATTTCGAGTGGGCGGCGCCCGACGACGAGGTGCATGGCCACGTCAACCAGCTGATGGGCTCGATCGGCACCCACCTGTACGGGCGGCGGTTGTACGAGACGATGATGTACTGGGAGCAATTCGAAGCCGTCCCGCACGAACAGGACGTCTCGACCGAGTTCGCCGAGCTGTGGCGTGACGCCGACAAGGTCGTCTATTCACGCACGCTGCACGAGGTCTCGACACCGAGGACGACGCTGGAGCGGTCGTTCGACCCCGCCGCCCTGAGGCGCCGCAAACGCCGCGCCGACCGCGACCTGCTGATCGGCGGCGCGACACTCGCCGGCGAGGCGCTGCGCGGCGACGGCCTCGTCGACGAGCTGCACCTGTACCTGCACCCAGTCCTCGTCGGCGGCGGTACCCGGGCGCTGCCCGACGGTGTGACGGCGCGGCTGGAACTGCTCAGCGAGCATCGCTTCGAATCCGGGGTCGTGCACCTGCACCACCGGGTCCTCGATTAGTCGTCGGCTGCGAGCTCGACGATCCGGATCAGCAACGCCTCCAGCTGCCGCAGCTCGGCCACGGTGATCGACTCGCTGAACTGGTGCGGACCGGAGCCGCCGCTGGCGAGCGCGACGACGTCGGTACCGTCCGCCAGGTAGTTGGCCTCGAGCGTCGCGTGGGCCTCGGTCGCGGCGAACGTCACACCCGCGACATCGTCGGCGGCGGCCCTCGCCAACGCCAACGCCCGTGAGTCCGGCGCACCGGGGAACGGCGGCACGGCGCGCTCACGATCGAGCCACCGATACCGCGCCCCGCGCTCGCCGCAGACCCGTGCGGCGACCGCCTCGAGCTCTGACCGGGCCGCCGCCAGCTCGGCCTCGGAGTAGCCGCGCAGCTCGCCGCGCAGCAGCGCGAGGTCGGGGATCGAGTTGGTCGGGGACGCCTCGAGCGCGGCGCGCACAGTCGCCTCGCCATCCGCGTCGTCGCCCAGCCCGAGCGCGCCCGACGGCGCCGGCGCCAGCCGGTCGATGACCGCGCCGCCGACGATCGAGGCGATCGACGCGCTGCCGCCACCCGGACGCCGTCCCAGCGCCAGCGACGCGACGATCTCGCCCGCGACCGCGATCGCGTTGATGCCCGCCTCAGGCGCGGCCGCCGCGTGCGCTGTCCGGCCGAGGACCTCGATCGTGAACACCTGCTGCCCGAGCGCGCGGGTGATCACGGTGCCGATCGGCCGGCTGCCGTCGACGCTGAAGGCGCAGTCGACACCGAGCGCGTCGAGATCGAGCAGGCCGACGCCCATCTGCCCGGCCTCCTCGCGACAGGTGAACGCCGCGATCACGGTCGCGCGCTCGGCCGGCGCCATCGCGGCCGCCGCCCGGCAGCAACGCATCACGGCGGCGACCGCCGATTTGTTGTCGGCACCGAGGATCGTGTCGCCGGCCGAGCGGATCACGCCGTCGTCGCCGACGGTCGGTGCGATCGCCGCCGACCCCGACTCGACCGTGTCCATGTGCGCGACGAACAGCAGCCGCGGCGCCGACACGGCACCGGGGACGGTCGCAATCAGGTTCCCGGCATCCGAGCCGTTGACCGCGCCGGCGTCGTCAAACGCTGCATCGACGCCGGCGTCGGCCAGCCAGGCGGCGATCGCCTCACCGACCTGTCGCTCGGCTCCGCTCGGCGACGGGACCGCGACCAGGCCGCAGAACAGCTCCTCGATAGGGCCCTGACGCGGCAGCACCCGCTAATCGGCCGCGGTCGGCACCGTGCCGAGTTCTGAGGCGGTGTGGTTCGGATCGACCGGCATCTCGCTCTCCCTGTCCTCGTTTTCAGGTCGAGTTGAACTGTAGAGACGACCCTCGGACCCCGGCCGACTAGAACACCGGTTGAGTGAGGTTCACTATTACTCACAAACCCGCCGCGAGCTGGGAAAAATCCTGTCAGAGCGGCGCTGAGCCTGTGCTAGAAAGCGGTTCGTTGCGGCGAAAGCACGTACCACTGAACCCGTCGATGGACGTGGGCGGTGGGAGCGGGCATCAGCAAAGCGAGCGAGGGCCGGGGCCGATCGTCATCGTGCCGAGGTGGGTGTCATTCACCACGCGGGCGAAAGGGTCAACCCCGATTCCGAGCAGCGCGGCCGGTATGCGCTCCCAGCCCGATCGCATGCCCGTGCGCTCGCACTGGTCCGGTCTCCGCGCGCCGAACGTCGGCGACGACCCGCTTCGCGATGTGCACGCCCGTGGCCGGGCCACGGCGGCGGCGCGTCGGCGGTCGCTGATCATCGGCGCCGCGCTCACCGTCCTGTTGATCCTGTGGGGCTGTTGGCGGGCGTTCGGGCCGGCCGGATCGCACCACGCGTTGGTCGGCACCTTGTTCTTCGTTCCCGCCGACATCGTCGCGACCCTGGCGGCGCTGGGCGCGGCCGGTCGCTGCGGTCGCCAGCCGGGCGCCCGCACGGCGTGGCGGCTGTTGGCGTGCGCGTTCGTGGTACAGCTCGCCGGGGTGATCGGTCAGGCCGCGGACGAGTCGTCGGGTCCGCGCCCGTTCCCGCTGTTCGTCGACGTCGCGTATCTGGCGTTCTACGCGCTGTTACTGGCTGCGCTGCTGTCGTTCCCATCGAGACGGCTGACCGGGGTCCCGCGGCTGCGCTTCTGCCTGGACCTGGCGATCGTTGCGTTGACCGGCGCGCTCGCCGTCGCCGTCGTGATCCCCGCCCGGCTCACCCATTTCGATGCGCGAACGCTGCACGACGCGCTGATGCTCGCGTCTCCGACGTGCGACCTGATCGTGCTCGGTGCGATCGGCGCGATCCTCCTGCGTCGGACGAACATCGCCAGCGCGATCCCGCTCCGGCTTCTGGCGACCGGAATCGTCTGCTTCGTTGCCTCGAAGCTGATCCTGATCGCGGGAGCGTCGCGCTTTCAGACGGGCCATGGCGTCGACGCCGTATGGCTGTTCGGCATCGCCCTGTGCGCGCTCGCCGCCTCCAGCGAGCCGGGCGCTGAGCTGCACGCCGCCGTCTCCGACGTCGAGCGCCCCGCCGCCGCGTGGGCACCGTATCTGGCGATGCTCGCCGCATCCGGCCTGCTGATCGCGGACCACGGCTCGCTGTTGGTCGTGATCATCGCGGTCGCAATCACGGCTTTCGTCGGCGCGCGGCAACTTCTGACGTCGACCGACATCACAGGAGTCCAACGGTTCGCCGGCCACGACGCCGCCCGCGATGCCCTGACCGGCCTGCCGAGACGCCGACAGCTGATCGCTGACCTGGAGACGGCGATCGAAACCGCCAGCCCGAGCGCGCAGCGGCGGCTCGTGCTGTTCGATCTCGATGGCTTCAAGGGCTACAACGACACGTTCGGACACCCGGCCGGTGATCAGCTGCTGGCCCGGCTGGCGAGGCGGCTGCAGGACGCGCTTCCGGCGTCCGGGCGCGCCTACCGGCTCGGCGGAGCTGAGTTCTGCGCACTCGTGTACCGCGGGCCGTTGAGCGCCGAGGAGATCGGCGAGATGGGCGCTGCCGCGCTGTCCGAACACGGGACCGGGTTCGCGGTTCTGGCTTCGGCGGGCGCTGTCACCCTTCCGGCCGAAGCGACCGACGTGGCGTCGGCGCTGCGTACCGCCGACCGCCGGATGTACGCCGCGAAACACAGCCGCAGCTCGACGTCGGTCGCCGCGCAGATGCGCGACGTGCTGCTGACGGCGATCGCCGAGCAGTCAGAGTCGATCAGGGAGCAGGCCGAGTTGACCGAGCACATGCTCGACGTCGGCATCTTCGCCCGTGACGTCGCCCACCACATGGGCCTCGAACCCGAACAGATCGAACTGACCCTGCGCACCGGAGAGTTGCACGACGTCGGCAAGATCGCGATCCCGGAGAGCATTCTCTCCAAGCCCGCTCCGCTCAACGACGACGAATGGCGGTTCGTGCGCAAGCACACGCTGATCGGCGAGCGGGTGCTCAGCGCGGCCCCGGCGCTTGTCCCGGTCGCGAGGCTGGTCCGCTCCACGCACGAGCGATTCGACGGCGGCGGCTACCCGGACGGGTTGATCGGTGAGCAGATCCCGCTGCCCGCGCGGATCGTGTTCGTCTGCGACGCCTACCACGCGATGGTGGCCGACCGCCCGTACGCCGCCGGTGTCAGCGAGGAAGAGGTCCGGGATGAGCTGCGCCGGCATGCCGGCACCCAGTTCGACCCGCGCGTGGTCGACGCGCTCGAGGCCGTGATCGAGGCTCGCTCGGACGTGGGGTCCAGCGCCGAGCGCGGGTGACTGCGGGCCGCCGCGAGCGCGACGGGCTACCGCGAGGCGGCGGGGAGCGTGCGGATCGGCGCGCCGTCACCCCACGCGGCGATCGCGTCGACGACCTGCTCGTACATGTTGCGCAGCGAGGGCTCGGACACGTATCCGAGGTGGGGCAGCAACACCACGTTGTCGAGGTCGGTGAGCGCGTGTCCGCGCGGGAGCGGCTCGGTGTCGTAGACGTCGAGGCCGGCACCGGCGATCGTGCCGTTCGCGAGCGCGTCGACCAGCGCCCGCTCGTCGACGATCGGACCCCGACTGGTGTTGATCAGGACCGCCGTCGGGCGCATCTGCGACAGCTCGTCGACGCCAAATAGACCGCGGGTGCGCTCCGACAGCACCAGATGGATCGAGAGCACATCTGAGCGGTCGAGCAGCTCATCCTTGGAGACCGCGTCCACGCCCACCTCGGCGGCGCGCTCCGCGGTCAGGTTCTGGCTCCAGGCGATCACGTCCATCCCGAACGCGCGCGCCGGGCCGATCATCGATTCGCCGAGATGGCCCAGCCCCGCGAGGCCGAGCGTCGCCCCACCGAGGTTGGCCGGGAGGTCGGTCTGCCAGCGGCCTGCCCGGATGGCGCGGTCCTCGACCGTGACCCGCTTGAGCACCGCCAGGATCAGCGCCCAGGCAACCTCCGCCGTGCTCGGCACGCCGCCCGGGGACGGCGACGAGACTCCGCCGGTGCCCGAGACGACGACGCCGCGACTGACGAGGTAGTCGACGTCCAGCGACGCGTTGCGCATTCCGGTCGTGGCGACCAGCTGCAGCCGCGGCAACTGCGCGAGGACCTCCGCGTCCAAGCGGGTGCGCTCGCGCATCAGCACCAGCACCTCGTAGCCGGCCAGTCGCTCGGCCAGCCGATCACGCGGGATCGGCTTCGAGAAGAAGTCAACATCGACGTCAGGGCCGAGCGACCCCCAGTCGGCGAACTCCGAGGCCCGGCGCTGGTAGTCGTCGAGAACCGCGACCCTGGTCACAGTCTTCATTGTGACCGGTCATCCGATCCCCATCGAGCCGAGCGTTCGGGATACGCTGCGCTCAGTGTCAGAGTTGAATGTCCTCGGCGGACCACTGCAGGAGTGCGGGACCGATCCGATGACCGGTTTCTATCGGGACGGCTGCTGTCACACCGGCGCGCAGGACCTCGGTAGCCACACGGTCTGTGCGGTCGTGACCGCCGAGTTCCTCGAGCACCAGCGCGACATCGGTAATGACCTGATGACGCCCGTGCCGATGTTCGAGTTCCCCGGGCTCGCCCCCGGCGACCGCTGGTGTGTGACCGCGGCCAACTGGCTGCGCGCACACCACGAAGGTGCCGCGGCGTTCGTCGTGCTCGCCTCGACGCACGAACGGGCGCTCGAGGTCGTGCCGCTCGAGATCCTCAGCGAGCACGCGGTCGACGTGCCCGCCGACCCGGGTCAGCTCTCGTCCTGACGTCCTGAGCGTCAGATCCCGTGTAACACGCCGCCGTCGACGGCGAGCGCCGATCCGGTGATGAAGCCCGCTCGCTCCGAACACAGGAACGCCGCGGCCCACCCCATCTCCTCGGGCCGGCCGATTCGGCCGGCCGGAACGCGCTCCGCCGCCGCCTGCTCGGCGGCCTGCATCGAGCCGTGCATCGAAGCGGCGCGGTCGGTCGCGATGCTTCCGGTCAGCAGTGTGTTGACCGTGATCCCGTCGCCGGCCAGTGCCAGCGCCAGCGTCTTGTAGGCCGCAAGCGTCGCCGACCGCTCGGCGTTGGACAGCATCAGCACACCGATGGGCTCACGCACCGAGGTCGAGGCGATCCCGAGGATCCGGCCCCAACGGCGTTCGCGCATCCCCGGGACCACGGCCCGCGCGAGCGCGAGCGGCGCCATCACCAGCGTGCGGTGAGCCTGCTCCCACTGCTCGTCGGTGAACCCGAGCGGGTCCGAGCCCGTCGGCGGCCCACCGGTGTTCGTGACCAGGATGTCGATCTCGCCGACGTGCTCCCGGACCCGGGCGGCGAGCGCGGCAGCCCCCTCCAGGTCGCCGCTGTCCCAGCCGTAGCCGGCCGCGGCGCCGATCTCGCCCGCGACTGCCGCCGTGCGCGCCTCGTCGCGGGCCGTGATCACGACCCTGGCGCCCTCGGCGATCAGCACCTCGGCGACGGCTCGGCCGATCCCCTGACTGGCGCCGCCGACCAACGCGACTCGACCTTCGATGCCCAGTTCCATGGCGCGCAAACTATCGCGGGTCAACCGGCCGGACTAGCCTGACGCGGATGCGCAACGGGGGCATCTCGTTCTGGCACCGGCAGATCGGCATCGCGGCCCCCCGTGAGCCGCTTGACGGCAGCCGCACCGCCGACGTCGTCATCGCCGGCGGCGGCTACACCGGCCTGTGGACGGCGTACTACCTCAAACAGGCGCAGCCGGAGCTCGAGATCGTCGTGCTCGAGCGCGAGTTCTGCGGATTTGGGGCCTCGGGCCGCAACGGCGGCTGGATTTCGTCGGCGTTCGCGGGGTCCCGTCAAGCGTTGGCACGCACCCACGGTCGCGACGGCGTGGTGGCGCTTCAGCGTCAGATGCAGGCGACGATCGACGAGGTCCTGTCGGTCGCCCGAGCGGAGGGGATCGACGCCGACCTGATCAAGCCCGGGGTGTTGCGGGTGGCCCGCAGCCCGGCACAACTGGCGCGCCTGCAGGATGAGGTCGCCGAGGACCGGCGCTGGGACATCGGCGAGGACGATCTGCGGTTGCTCGACCGCGACGAGACCGAGCGCCGACTCCACGTCGCCGGTGCGATCGGTGCCGAGTTCAGTCCCCATTGCGCTCGCTCGCATCCCGCCAAGCTCGTGACCGGGCTCGCGCGCGTCGTCGAGCGGCTCGGCGTGACCCTGTACGAGGACACGACCGTGCAGTCGATCGAACCGGGGGTCGCGCGTACCGACCGTGGCGACGTCCGCGGCGCGACGATCCTCACCTGCCTGGAGGGGTTCACCGCCTCGCTGCCGGCGCAGCGACGGGCGCTGCTGCCGCTGAACTCGGCGATGGTCGTCACGGATCCGCTGAACGACCAGCTCTGGGACGAGCTCGGCTGGGACGGATGCGAGCTGCTCGGCGACGGCGCGCACGCCTACATGTATGCGCAGCGCACGAGCCGACGGCCGGATCGCGCTCGGCGGCCGCGGGGTCCCGTACCGGTTCGGGTCGCGAACCGACAACTGGGGTCAGACGCAACGCAGCACGACGGCGCAGCTGACGGAGATCCTCCATTCGATGTTCCCGCAGACCGTCGGGGTCGGGATCGATCAGGCCTGGTGCGGCGTGCTGGGCGTCCGGCGTGACTGGATACCGACGATCGGTTATGACCCGGGCAGCGGAATCGGTGGCGCCGGCGGCTACGTCGGCAACGGCGTCGCCGTCACGAACCTCGCCGGCCGGACCCTGCGCGACCTCGTGCTCGGCCGTGACACCGACCTGACCCGGCTGCCGTTGGTCAATCGCCACGGCCGCAACTGGGAGCCCGAGCCGCTGCGGTTCATCGGAGCCCAGCTGGTCTACGGCCTGTACCGCGCCGCCGACCGTCACGAGACGGCGAGCGGTGAGCCGCACGATTCACCGCTCGCGCGCGCGGCGGACCTGCTCGCCGGTCGCTGAGTCTTCACGAAATCTGTATACGGACCGCCCGATTCTTCACGGCGCCTTGACGGTGGCGGGCCCAGCATGAGTGCATGGACATCGTCGCTATCGCACTCGGGCTGCTGGCCTTCCTGCTGCTGCTCGCCCTGATCGAGGGGATCGATCGGATATGAGCGCCGGAGATCTGTTCGGACTGATCGTCTCCGCGCTCGTCTGCCTGTTCCTCCTGTACGCGCTGCTGCGCGGGGAGAGGTTCTAAGTGCTCCCTTATGAACATGCCGTGGCCTTCGACGCGCCCGCGGGGGAGCGCCCATGACCTTCTACGGCTGGGCCACGATCTTTGGCTTCGTCATCCTGCTGACGCTGCTGGCGATGCCGTTCGGTCGCTACATGGCGGCCGTCTACACCGGCGGCCACACCTGGCTGGACCCGGTGCTCGGCCCCGTCGAGCGCGGGCTCTACCGCGTGATGCGCATCGACCCGAACGAGGGACAGGACTGGAAGCGCTACGCCAAGAGCCTGATCCTGTTCTCGGTGGTCGGCTGGCTGCTGCTCTATTTCATCCTGCGGACCCAGACGCTGTGGGACTTCACCGGCCTCAACCCGCTGCATTACCACTCGATGCCGTGGAACGTGACGTTCAACACGACGTCGTCGTTCTTGACCAACACCAACTGGCAGTTCTACGCCGGCGAGACGACGCTCAGCTACTTCAGCCAGATGGTTGGACTGACCGTCCAGAACTTCGTTTCCGCCGCTGTCGGGATCAGCGTCGCGATTGCGTTGATCCGCGGCATCGTCGGCCGTAGCGGCAAGTCACTGGGCAACTTCTGGCAGGACGTGATTCGGACCTGTCTGTACATCCTGCTCCCGCTCTCGATCATCGCCGCGGTCGTGCTGATCAGCCAGGGCGCGATCCAGAACTTCACCACGTATCTGCATGCGACCGGCTTGACCAGTGGTGGCTCGCAGACGATCGCGATGGGTCCCGCCGCCTCACAAGAGGCGATCAAGCTGATCGGCACCAACGGCGGTGGCTTCTTCAACGTGAACTCCGCCCACCCGTTCGAGAACCCGACCGGCTTCACGAACCTGTTCGAGATGCTGCTGGTGCTGCTGATCCCAGCGGCGCTGGTGTTCTGCTACGGGCGGATGTGCGAGCGCCCGCGCCAGGGCTACGCGATCTACTCGACGATGCTGGTGATGTTCCTCGGAGCGGTGATCGTCTGCTACATCGCCGAGGCTCACGGGTCGCCTGCCCAGCACGCCGCAGGGCTGCACACCGGCGTGATCCACGGCTCCGGCGGCGGCAACCTGGAAGGCAAGGAGCAGCGATTCGGAATCGCCGGATCGGCGCTGTTCAACGTCGTCACGACCGTGACCTCGTGCGGTGCCGTCAACTCCTCACTGGAGTCGTTCACGGGTATCGGTGGCGCCGTTCCGTTCGCGAACCTGTCCGCCTCCGAAGTGATCTTCGGCGGCGTCGGGACCGGCCTGTACTCGATCCTCCTGTACGTGCTGCTGGCGGTGTTCCTCGGCGGCCTGATGGTCGGACGGACCCCCGAATACCTCGGCAAGAAGATCGAGGCCCGAGAGATCAAGCTGATCGTGCTCGGACTCCTGATCACGCCGCTGGCGGCGCTGTTCTCGACCGCGCTGGCGACCGCATCCAGCGCCGGCCGAGCCTCGATCTCGTCGGTCGGGGTCGGCCCGC
Source organism: uncultured Solirubrobacteraceae bacterium (assembly GCA_963743985.1). Taxonomy (GTDB): domain Bacteria; phylum Actinomycetota; class Thermoleophilia; order Solirubrobacterales; family Solirubrobacteraceae; genus Palsa-465. The sequence continues at coordinate 48,101 of CAVUSD010000004.1, forward strand.
AGGGCTTCTCGGAGACGCTCTACGCCTACCTCAGCCAGGCCAACAACAACGGCTCGGCGTTTCCGGGTTACACCGGCTTCATCCAGCCCGCCGCGGGCAACCTCGGAGCCCACGGGATCACGTTCGCCAACCTCGTCGGCGGCTTCACGATGCTGTTCGCTCGCTACGGACCCATCCTGTTCGCGCTGGCGATCGCCGGATCCTTGGCCGGCAAACGGGTCTCCCCGCCGGGTCTCGGAACGATGCGCACCGACAACGCCACCTTCGTGGTCCTGCTGATCGGCGTGATCGTCCTCGTCGGCGCGCTCACCTTCTTCCCCGCCCTCCTGCTCGGACCGATCGTCCAGGGCCTGACCGGACATCTCTACTCATGACAGCTCTGAAACGTCAACTCCTCCCCGCCGTCGTCTCGATGGTTGTGCTGACGCTGGCGCTCGGGATCGTCTACCCGCTGCTGATCACCGGGATCGGACAGGTGGCGTTCCCCGGCAACGCCAACGGCCAACAGGTCCACCTCGACGGCAAGCTGATCGGCTCCAAGCTGATCGGCCAGCAGTTCACCGACGTGGTGTTGGGCACGAACGGCAAGCCGAAGCTCGACTCCGACGGCAACCCGCTGACCACCCCCGACCCGCGCTACTTCCAGTCGCGCCCCTCGGGCACCGTCCCGGCGTACAACGCCGCTGCGTCGACGTTCGCCAATCTCGGCCCCAACGACCTCGCGACCAAGCAGGCGATCCAGGCCAACGCCAAGACCTATCTGACCCTGAACGCCAAGTACGACCCGGGCCTGACGATCGCCAAGATCCCGGTCGACGCGGTCGACACGAGCGCCTCAGGCCTGGATCCCGACATCTCGCCGGCCAACGCCGGGATCCAGGCGCACCGGATCGCGGCGGTCCGTCACCTCCCGTTGGCGACCGTCGACGCGCTGATCTCCAAGTACACGGGCGGACGGGGCCTCGGCTTCTCCGGTGAACCGACCGTCAACGTGCTGGAGCTCAACCTGGCGCTCAACCGCATCAGCAAAGGAAACGCATGACCGCCACCGCCACGCCTCCGGCGCCAACGACGCCGACTCCTCGGCGCAGCGCCTCGCTGTTCACGGGCGAGATCGCTCGCCACGCCGTGATCGACAGCTTCGCCAAACTCGACCCGCGGGTGCAGATCCGCAACCCGGTGATGTTCGTCGTCGAGCTCGGTGCCGCGATCTGCACGGCGATCTGGATCATCCAGGTGTTCGGCGGCAGCTTCCTGGCGGGCGGTCAGCCGGCCTGGTACACGGTCACGATCGCGATCTGGCTGTGGCTGACGGTCGTGTTCGCCAACATGGCCGAGGCATTCGCCGAGGGCCGTGGTCGGGCGCAGGCCGACACTCTGCGTTCGATGCGCCACGAGACGGTCGCCCGGCTGCGCGACGGAACCGAGAAGGCCGCCGCCGAACTGCACAAGGGCGATGTCGTCGTCGTCGCCGCCGGTGAGTTGATCCCCGGCGACGGCACCGTGATCCAGGGGATCGCGTCGGTCGACGAATCGGCGATCACCGGCGAGTCGGCGCCCGTGATCCGCGAGTCCGGCGGTGATCGCTCGGCCGTCACCGGTGGCACTCGAGTCCTGTCAGACGAGATCTCGGTCGAGATCACGCAGGAGCCGGGCCATTCCTTCATGGACCGGATGATCGCCCTGGTCGAAGGCGCCGAGCGGCGTAAGACGCCGAACGAGATCGCGCTCAACATCCTGCTGTCCGGGCTGACGCTGATCTTCATGATCGTCGTCGCGACGCTGCGGCCGTTCGGCATCTTCGCGCACACCTCGATCGCCGACGTGACGTTGATCTCGCTGCTGGTGGCATTGATCCCGACGACGATCGGGGCGCTGCTGTCGGCGATCGGGATCGCCGGGATGGACCGGCTCGTCCGCCGCAACGTGCTGGCGCTGTCGGGCCGCGCGGTCGAGGCCTCCGGCGACGTCGACGTGCTGCTGCTCGACAAGACCGGCACGATCACGATCGGCAATCGGTTGGCGTCTGAGTTCATCCCGATGCCGGGCGTGCCGGAGTCCGAGCTGGCCGAGGCCGCCCAGCTGTCCTCGCTCGCCGACGAGACACCCGAGGGACGCTCGATCGTGGTGCTCGCCAAGCAGTACGGGATCCGCGAGCACGAGATGAACGAGCTCAACGCGGAGTTCGTCCCGTTCACGGCGCAGACCCGGATGAGCGGCGTCGATCTCGACGGTCACCAGCTGCGCAAGGGCGCCGGCGACGCGATCATCGCGTTCGTCGAGGCCGAGGGCGGTCAGCCACCCTCAGAGCTGCGCGCCGCGCTCGACCGGATCGGCCGCGAGGGCGGAACCCCGCTGGCGGTCGCCCGCGACAGCCAGGTGCTGGGCGTGATCTACCTCAAGGACACGATCAAGGAGGGCATGCGCGCACGCTTTGACCAGCTGCGGGCGATGGGCATCCGGACGGTGATGATCACCGGCGACAACAAGCTCACGGCCGCCAAGATCGCCGAGGAATCCGGCGTCGACGACTTTCTGGCCGAGGCGACGCCGGAGCGCAAGCTCGAGCTGATCCGCTCCGAGCAGGCCAACGGGCGGATGGTCGCGATGACCGGCGACGGCACCAACGACGCGCCGGCGCTCGCACAAGCGGACGTCGGGGTCGCGATGAACTCGGGCACGCAGGCCGCCCGCGAGGCGGGCAACATGGTCGACCTCGACTCCAATCCGACGAAGCTGATCGAGATCGTCGAAGTCGGCAAGCAGTTGCTGATCACGCGGGGCGCACTGACGACGTTCTCGATCGCCAACGACGTCGCCAAGTACTTCGCGATCCTGCCCGCGATCTTCCTGTTCACCTGGTCGACCAGCCCCGGGCACAAGGGCCCGCTGAACGTGCTGAACGTCATGGACCTCGGCACCCAGCGCTCGGCGGTGATCTCCGCGGTCATCTTCAACGCGCTGGTGATCCCGTTGCTGATCCCGATCTCGCTGCGGGGCGTCAGCTACAAGCCCGTCGGCGCCTCCGCGTTGCTCCGTCGCAACCTGCTGATCTACGGGCTGGGAGGGCTGATCTCGCCGTTCATCGGGATCAAGTTGATCGACCTCGTCGTGCACGGAGTTCTGGGAGCATGAGCGAGACCATGGCCAGCCATGCACTGGGATCTGCGCGTTCGCCGGCGCGGCGACCCGGTCGTCTGGTGTCGCTACGGGCGAGGCTGCGTCATGGGTCGCTGGACCGCGAGTTGGCCTCGGGGATCGCGCCGTGGCGTAGCCCCGCGCACGCGGCGCGAGCGCTGCAGCTGACCAGCACGCGACGCCGTGACGCCTATGCCGAGGGCCTGGAGCGGGTGCTGGCCGAGACCGAGCGACCGTCACGCAAAACCCGGTACAGCGGTGTCGTCACGCCCGACCCGGCCACCGTCATCCTGTGCGCGCCGGCGATCTGGGAGATCGTACGCACGCTGCGCGCGCCCGCACCGGTCAGCGCCGAGGGGATGGCCCGGCTGCGAGCGCTGCTGTGCGACGGCGCCGGACCGCTGTACTGCGCCGGCAACGCCGAGCCGCTGCGCCAGGCCTTCGAGCACATCTCCCGCTGGTTGCCGGTCGCAACCTGAACGCAAGGGTGATCGGTGGACACCTCCACGGCCGTGCGTGACCTGGGCGAGAACGAGCGGTCGCGCGGCCGGTACAAGATCTTCCTGGGGATGGCCGCCGGCGTCGGCAAGACCTACCGGATGCTGCAGGAAGGGCAGGCCGCCGCCGAGGACGGGCGCGACGTCGTGATCGGCTACCTCGAGGCACACGGACGCGTCGAGACGCTCGTCGAAGCCGAAGGGCTGGAGGTGATCCCGAGGCGGACGGTCCGCTACCGGGACGTGACGATGTCGGAGATGGACCTGCCCGGCGTGCTCCGGCGCGCCCCGGAGCTGTGCCTGATCGACGAGCTCGCACACACCAACGCGCCGGGGGTCGAGCATCGCAAGCGCTACGAGGACATCGCGGATGTGCTGAGCGCCGGCATCGACGTGTACAGCACGGTCAACGTCCAGCATCTGGAATCGCTCAACGATCAGGTCGCCGAGCTGACCGAGATCCGCGTGCGGGAGACCGTGCCGGACTCGATCCTGGCGTCAGCCGACGACGTCGTGTTGATCGACATCACGCCGGATTCGCTGTTGGAGCGGCTGCGCGCCGGCAAGGTCTACCCGCCCGAGCGCGTCCAATCGGCGTTGAACAACTTCTTCAAGGTCGAGAACCTGACCGCGCTGCGCGAGGTGTCGCTGCGCCAGGTCGCCGAGGAGATCGAGGCCAAGCGCCTGCCCGCGCCGACACCCGCCGCCGCCGGCGGGCCCAGCACCCGCCGTGGCGCGGGCCGCGATGACGAGCGGCTGCTCGACACGCACGCTCCGAGCGCGATCGGGGAGCGGCTGCTGGCGCTGATCACCCCGCAGCCGGCGTCGCAGCGCGTGGTGCGCCGCGCCTGGCGCTCGGCGCAGCGGCTGGGCGCCGAGCTCGATCTGCTGTGGGTCGCGCGGCGCGAGCCACGCGGCGAAGAGCTCGAGCAGCTCGAGGCGCTGCGCCGGTTGGCCGGCGTGCTCGGCGCCCACCTGTTGATCGAGCACGGCACCGACATCGCCGAGGTCGCGGCGCGGGTCGCGCGCGAGCGCGGCACCACGTATGTGCTGATGGGCAGGCCACGGGCGCGAAACGCCCTGCGACGGCTCGGCTCCCCGCCGTTGCCCGGACAACTGCTGAACATGCTTCCCGGCGTCGATCTGCGGATCGTCGCCGACCGTAGTCAACGTCAGGAGCACCGATGATCACCGTCTGGATCATTCTCATCGTCGTCGCGTTGGCGTTCGCGCTGATCGCGATCATCGGGGTCCGCCCCCCCGGAGGACGGTCGCCGTCAGGCCTCGAGCGTCGCCTGACGGATCGGAAACGACCCCGTCGGATCCTGTTCCCGTTCGTCTCTTCGGCGTTGTCCTCGAGCGCACTGGAGGCGGCGTTGCGGCTCGCCGGATCGGAGGAGGCGACGCTGGTCCCGGTGTTCCTGGCGCGCGTGCCGATGACCCTGCCGCTGCAGGCACCGCTGCCCCGGCAGTCGGAGTCGGCGTTGATGCTGCTGGAGACGATCGAGCAGCGCGCGGCCGCCCGCGGAGTGCCGGTCGACGCCCGGGTGCAGCGCGGGCGCGACAACCGCCATGCGCTGCGCGAGGCGATCGCCAGCAATTCGTATGACCGGCTCGTGATCGCAGCGGCGATCCGCGGCTGCCCTGGGTTCAACGCCGGCGACGTCGCTTGGCTGCTGGAGAACGCGCCCGGCGAGATCGTCGTGCTGCGGAGCGCCGGCGCTGGGGTCGGGGCCGGGGCCGGGGCAGTCACCGCGCCGCCGCTGCGGCCGTCGGTGGCGCTGGTCGCCGTGTGAGTGTGAGATCACAGCGTCGATACGTCCGTTCGGTGACAACCCCTCGCTCCGTCAGGTGATGGCACAGCCGGGAGTGGTTCTGCGAAATTCCCATCCGACATGGACTCGACGCCTCGCACCGACCTGCGGTCCCGACTGGCGACCGCCGCGGACGCACCGGCGCTGGTCGATCTGATCCGCGCGGCGTACCGCGGGCCGGCCAGCTACGGCCGCTGGACGAGCGAGGAGCACCTGGTGCGTGGCACCCGCACCGACGAGCGCGCGGTGCTGGCCGCGATCGAGTCCTCCGGGTCGGAGATGCTGGTCGGACTTGTCGACGACGGCGACGGCGACGGCACGGCAAGCGGCAACGGCAACGGCGGCGAGCTGGTGGCATGCTGCCGGATCGCCGACCGGGGCGACGGACTCGCGTACTTCGGGATGTTCGCCGTCGACCCGGCGCGCCAGGGAGCCGGAACCGGGCGGCAGGTGGTCCATTTGGCGGAGTCGGCCGCGGCGGAGCTGTTCGGCGCACGGACCTTGGAGTTGGAGGTGCTCGGTCAACAGGAGCAGCTGAGGGGGTGGTATGAGCGGCTCGGGTACACGGCGACCGGCGAGATCCGGCCGTTCCCGGCGGACCCGGTGTTCGCGGTGCCGATGCGCGACGACCTATTTCTCGTCGTGCTCGCCCGGCGGCTGTCCGGCGACCGCGACGGCGACGGCGACGGCGACGGCGACCGATCGATCGGCGCGTAGCGTGGAACCATGGCGAATCAGTCCGGAGGGGTCGGACTGATTCGCCATCGTTCGACGCGACCCCCCGCTGCGGCGTCCGTCCTACGCTTCCCGTGAGCAATGAGCGATCTGATCTCCACGCTTGAGGCGATCGTCGGCGAACGCCACGTGCTCGCCGACGCGGACCTGCGCGCCGGCTATGAGACCGACTGGACCGGCCGCTGGCGCGGGGAGTCGCTGGCGATCGTGCGGCCGGCCGACACGCTCGAGGTGTCCGCCGTGCTGCGCGCCTGCGCCGAGCGCTCGGTGGCGGTCGTGACCCAGGGCGGGAACACCGGGCTCGTCGGTGGCGCTACACCGGCAGATTCGCGGCCGGAGATCGTGCTGTCGATGCGTCGACTCGATGCACTCGGCGACGTCGACCCCGCGCTGATGCAACTGCCCTGTGGCGCCGGCGTCACCCTCGCGCGGTTGCAGCAGGCGGCCGACGAGGCCGGCCTGCAGGCGGGACTCGATCTGGCCGCGCGTGATTCGGCAACCGTCGGTGGACTTGCCGCATGCAACGCCGGCGGCCTACAAGCGGTCCGCTACGGGACCGCACGGCACCGGATCGCGGGGCTGGAAGCGGTGCTTGCCGACGGCACCGTGGTCAGCCGCATGTCCGGCCTGCGCAAGGACAACGCCGGCTATGACCTGGCGTCGCTGCTGATCGGCTCAGAGGGAACGCTCGGCGTGATCACCCGAGTGCTGTGGTCGCTGGTGCCACGGTTCTCAGACCGCGCGCTGGCGCTTGTCGCCGTCGACTCGATCAGCGAGGCCGTCGACGCGGCGCGCGCGCTGCTGGGAGGTCTGCCGTCGCTGGAGCTGCTCGAGCTGATCGATGAGGCATCGATCCGGATCTCGCTCGAGCACCTCTCCGGCACGCCTCCGGCCCCGATCACGGCGGCCTGGCTGCTGGTCGGCTGCGCGAGCTCCGGCGACGCCCAGGAGGAGCTGGCCGAGGCGCTGGTGGCGTCCGGGTTCGGCGAGCGGGCGGTCGTCGCGGTCGACGCCAGCCGCCGGCAGCGACTGCTGTCGATCCGTGAGTCGCTGACCGAGACGATCGCCTCGGCAGGCGTCCCGCACAAACTCGACATCGGCGTTCCGCTGACGGCGCTGGCGTCGTTTTTGGACGAGCTGCCCGCCGTCGTCGCCGGCGCGGCTCCGGGAGCGCGCACGTTCGTCTACGGCCACCTCGGCGACGGCAACCTGCACGTCAACCTGCTCGGGCCCGCCCCTGACGACGAGTCGGCCGACGAGGCGGTGTTACGGCTGGCGGCCGACAAGGGCGGCACGATCACCGCCGAACACGGCGTCGGTCGTCACAAGCCGCGGTACCTGTCGCTGGTGCGCTCCGACGCCGAGATCGCGGCGATGGTGGCGATCAAACGGGCGCTCGACCCCGAGGGAATCCTCAACCCCGGAGTGGTCCTGGCCTGAACGACGCGCCCGCGCTCAGGCCCGAGCCCGCAGCCCATCCATCAGGAGATCGAGCATCCTGCCCGCCTGCGCGCGCTGCTCCGGCGCGCCGGTCGTCAGGAACACGCCGACGATGCTCGAGAGCACGTCCTCGGGCTCGACGTCGTCGCGCAGCGTCCCCGCCGCCGCGCCGGCAGCGAGCATCCGGGCGATCGCGGCGGCCAGCCCGGCGCGCGTCTGGGTGCGCGTGATCGTGCCCTCGGCGATCAGCGTCCGCAAGGTGTCGGCCATCCCCCGCTTGGTCGCCACGTAGTCGGCGAAGCGGTCCAGCCAGATCCGCATCGCCTCCGCCGGCGGCCGTTCGTCCAGGAGCTCGTCGGCGCGCTGCTGCAAGCGCGCGAGCTCGTTGCGGTAAACGGCCTCGACCAGCGCCGCGCGGGTCGGGAAGTGGCGGTACAGGGTGCCGATCCCAACACCCGCCTGCTTGGCGATCCGCTCCAGCGCGACCTGCTCACCGTGTTCGGTGAATGCGCGCTGGGCCGCGTCCAGCAGCAGCGCGCGGTTGCGCTCAGCGTCGGCGCGCGGGGCCCGGGGTGGGGCGGTCTGGTCGTTCGGGGCGGTCATGCGATCGGTCGGCGGTCGGCGGTCGGCGGTCGGCGTCGTGCGCCGATATCCGGAGGTTCCTCCGCTTCTGTGTTAGGCTCGGACTTAGAAGCGGAGGATCCTCCGCTCAGCGTATCTGAAGCGCCGACTTCGAGAGGAGTGTCATGTCCATCACCGCCCCCGGTGGCACGTTTGAGCTTGCCGGCCGGACCGTTGCACGGATCGGCTTCGGCGCGATGCAGCTGCCAGGCGTCCGCGACCGCCCCGCGCCTGCAAGGGCGGTCGCGCTGTCAGTGCTTCGCCGCGCCGTCGAGCTGGGCGTCAACCACATCGACACCGCCCAGTTCTACGGGGACGGCGTCGCCAACCAGCTGATCCGCGACGCGCTCACCCCGTACCCGGACGATCTCGTCCTCGTCAGCAAAGTCGGCGCTGCCTGGGGGCCGAACGGCGGACTGGTGCCCGCCCAGCGCCCAGAGCAGCTGCGGACCGCGGTGGAGTCAAATCTGTCCACGCTCGGCCTCGAGCGGATCGACGTGATCAACCTCCGTCGTCTCGGCGGCCGCGGACCGGGTCTCGTCGCCGAAGGCGACCAGTTGGTCGATCTCGACACGCAGCTGGGCGAACTCGTCGCGCTGCGCGACGAGGGCAAGATCGGTGCGATCGGCCTCAGCAACGTGACGCTCGAGCAGCTCCGCGCCACCCTGCCGGTCGGAATCGCCTGCGTGCAGAACGCCTACAGCTTGGTGCAACGCGATGACGAGCCGCTGCTCGAGCTCTGCCGCGAACACGAGATCGCCTGGGTCCCGTTCTTCCCGCTCGGCTCGGCGTTCGACTTTCTGCCCAAGGTCACCGACCAGGCCGCCGTCCGAGCCGCCGCCGCGGCGCTGGACGTGACCCCGGCGCAGATCGGGCTCGCGTGGCTGCTGGCGCACGCGCCCAACATCCTGCTGATCCCCGGCACCGCCGACCCGGCGCACCTAGTCGACAACATGGGCGTCGGGTCGATCGCGCTGGACGCGGACACGGTCGCGGCGCTGGAGGCCTGAGCCCGCGCAGCGGCGGCTTACGCGCCGCCGCCGGCGGGCCGCCGCGGCGGCGTGAGCCCCCGCGAGTCGGCGTAGGCGCGCGGCCGCCGCGGCCACGCGGCAGGAGCATCGCGCGGCCGCGCAGCGTAAACCACCTGCGAGTGCCTCAAGAGGGGCTCGAGGAATTCGCCACCACCGGCGGGCCGCGGCCCTCAGGGGTCGGGCGTGTCAAACCCGCGTCGCGCTGTGATGCACGCCAGTCCGACGCAATTGTGGCTCGCTGATCGAGCCAAAGCCGGGTTTGACCTCCACGAGTGTCGCCGCGACGCTGATTTGACTCACCTGACCCGGGGAGACGGGGGTGAAACTCGCCTCCGTCACGGCTCTGAACCTGCATGGATGGTTTGCTGCGCGACGACAGGACGGGGTGGAAGCTCCTTACGGGCCCTGAGTTCCGCGAGTGGCACGGAGGACTCAGAGGGACGGCAGCCGAATCAGTTTCGCTTGCTCTAGAGGGACTGATCACTAGCGGCGAAAAGCCGAGGTCCACCTTGGTCAAGCCGATCAAGAGCTCTCCCCACCGAGAGATGCGCGAGCTACGGTCGGTCGGTGGCAACCAACGCGTGCTGTTCGCGGAGACCGGCGAGCGGAGCGGCGTTCTGCTGCTCGGCGGAGACAAGACCGATATATGGAACCACTGGTACGAGCTCAGTGTTCCCGTGGCGAACCGGATCTTTGAGCGATATCAACATACGAAGGGAGGCAGTTCTCAATGGCGGGCTCTGAACCTTGGCAGCCGCTCGGCGACCCTGGGCCGGTGAGGGAGGCGTACCGGATTGCCTACAAGCAGCTGGAAGACGCCGAGATGAGGCTCGATGTCGTCCGCGAGCGACGCGGCTTGTCCTCCGACCAATTAGACGAGCTCGCCGCCCAGCAACCGCCGCGCTCGTTTGGCGATCTCTCCGACGAGCTCGTCGCCCTGACCAAGGTGGTGGAGGCACTCGGTGGGCACGTCGAGGTACGCGCCGTGTTCGACGATCAGACGATCACGCTGCTGCGGGAGCCGGCACCACCGACCGAGGAATGATGCGGGCTCGTGACTCCCGCTCGGGGCCACGGCTACCCGGGCGATGCATAGGTGGAATCTCCCGGTGCGCTGCGTTGATGCACTACGCTTCGGCGCGGAGAGTCTCGTGGGGTCCAACGTGGAGCTCAAGCGCGCGCGGCGCGAGTCGTGGCTGGCGGTTTCACCGGTCGGCGATCGAGTTGCGCAGTCGCGGACGTTGCGGCGTCTGAACGAGGCGTTCCACGCCGGCGAGGACGTACACGGACGGGTACGGTCGCTGATCGCTGACTCGTGGGCGCGGTGCTCGAGCGCGGGACTGACGGCGCGAACCCAGACCGACAGCGTGCTCGACGATCGCGAGATCGACGAACGTTGGGGCGACCATCTGCTGCGGCCGCTGATGCCGCTGTTGGAGGAGCTGTTGAGCGGCGCGACCAACGAGGCCGCGCACCTGCTGGCGATCACCGACGCCGAGGGGATCGTGCTGTGGAAGGGCGGCGACCGCGAAATCGTCTCGGCGACCGACGAGATCGCATTCGTACCGGGCGCAGACTGGTCTGAGCGCGGTGCGGGCACGAACGCGATGGGCACGGCGATCGCCGTCGACCACCAGGTGCAGATCTTCAGCGCCGAGCACTTCTCGATGGACGTACACCCCTGGCACTGCTGCGCGGCGCCCGTTCACAACCCGGCGACCGGGGAGCTGGCAGCGGTGATCGACCTGACCGGCCGGTTGAGGACCGCCCACCCGCACACGCTCGGGCTCGTGACCGCGGCCGCCGGGGTCGCCGAGACCTACCTGCGGCGCGACCTGGCCGTCCATGACGAGCGCGCGAAGGCGCTGTTCCTGGCGCGGGTGACCGGCACGCGCGAGCGGACGGCACTGCTGCGGCGCAACGGCGAGGTTGTCGCGGCCGCACCCGCGGGCTGGACCTCGGGGGTCATCGAGCTGCCGCCGACGGCGGCCCAGACGGTCGCGCTCCCGGACGGCGCGAGCGGCGAGCTGGAGACGCTGCCCGGTACCGACATGCTCGTGCTGTGGCGCCGGCCGGCCCGCCGTGAGCATCGCGTCGCCCCCACTCCGCATGCGCGGCTGGTGCTCGCCGGCGCCCACCCGCAGATCACGTTCCTGCACCGCACGCACTCTCTGTCGACGCGTCACGCCGAGCTGCTGGCGGTACTGGCCCTGGCCGGCCGAGAGCTGACGGCCGAGGAGCTGACGCTCGAGCTCTACGGCGAGACCGGTAAGCCGTCGTCGGTTCGCGGCGAGGTGTCGCGCCTGCGCCACACGCTCGGCGACCTGCTGCAGTCGCGGCCCTACGGATTCTCGGAGCCGGTCACGAGTGATCTCCAGGAGGCCGAATGGCTGCTGGAGGCCGGTGACCTGTCGCGCGCGGTGGCGCTGATGCGTGAGCGCTTCCTGCCCCGGTCAGACGTCCCGCGGATCGTCGAGGCGCGTGACCGGCTCGAGTACGGCGTCGGCGCCGCCGTGCGCCGGACGCGTGATCCCGACCTGCTGCGAATCTGGTGTGAGACGACGCCGGGCCAAGAGGATCAGGACGCCGCCCGTGAGCTCGTGACGCTGCTGTCACGCAACGATCCGCGGCTGCCGGCGGCGCACGCGCGGGTCCGTCGCCTCGCCAGCCAGCTGCCGTAAGGCCCTGCCCGTACGGGCTCGCGTCGCCGGTCGTCGGAGATGCAGCGTGGATGCAACGTAGCGGCGCTTACGGTGCGCGGTCCTCGTTTCTCCGAGAGAGGGAGCAATCAGAAATGGCATTGTCCGTACCGGTCGCCGAGTCGACCCGACAGTTCACCGCGCAGCCCCGCAAGCTGCTGATCAACGGCAAGTGGGTCGAGGCGCTCGACGGCGAGACCTTTGAAACCTTCGACCCCGGCACCGGCGAGGTGCTGGCCCACGTCGCCCACGGCAAGGCCGCCGACATCGACCTGGCGGTGACCGCGGCGCGCGCCGCCCTGGACGGCCCCTGGAGCCGGCTGACGCCATCCGAGCGCGGCCGGATCCTGCACCGGCTCGGCGACCTGATCGCCGAGAACACCGACGAGCTGGCCGAGCTCGAGTCACTCGACAACGGCAAGGCGAAGACCGTCGCCGCCGGCGCCGACGTGCCGCTCGCGGCCGACCTGTTCTGGTACATGGCCGGCTGGGCGACGAAGCTCAAGGGCTCGACCGTGACCCCGTCGCTGCCCTACATCCCGGGCGGCGAGTTCCTCGCCTACACGCTGAAGGAGCCGGTCGGCGTCGTCGGCCAGATCATCCCCTGGAACTTCCCGCTGCTGATGGCCGCATGGAAGGTCGGCCCGGCGCTGACCTGCGGCAACACCGTGGTGCTGAAGCCGGCCGAGCAGACGCCGCTGACGGCGATCCGGCTCGGCGAGCTCGCGCTCGAGGCGGGCCTCCCCGACGGTGTCCTGAACGTCATCACCGGCTTCGGCGACGCCGGCGCGCGCCTGGCCGAGCACGACGACGTCGACAAGGTCGCGTTCACCGGCTCGACCGAGGTCGGGAAGCTGATCGCCCAGGCCGCGGGTCGGACGAACCTCAAGAAGGTCACGCTCGAGCTCGGCGGCAAGAGCCCGAACATCGTGCTCGACGACGCCGACGTCGAAGCGGCGATCGCCGGCGCGGCGCAGGGGATCTTCTTCAACCAGGGCGAGGTGTGCACGGCCGGCAGCCGGCTGTTCATCCACCAGGACCTGTTCGACGAGGTCGTCGACGGTGTCACCAAGGCGGCCGAGAACATCAAGGTCGGCCACGGCCTGCAACCCGATACGGAGATGGGTCCGCTCGTCTCCACCGAGCAGTTCGAGCGCGTGACCAACTACCTGAAGATCGGTTCCGACCAGGGTGCGCAGACGCGCACCGGTGGCTCGGCGATCGACGGCCCCGGGTACTTCGTGCGCCCGACGGTGTTGGTCGACGCAACCGCCGACCATCGCGTGATCCAGGAGGAGATCTTCGGTCCGGTCGTGGCGGCGCTGCCGTTCGCCGACGTCGACGATCTCGCCGCGAAGGCCAACGACACCGTCTACGGCCTCGCCGCGGGCGTGTGGACGCGTGACATCTCCAAGGCTCACAAGCTCGCCGCGCGGGTCAAGGCGGGGACGATCTACGTCAACTCCTACCACCTGTATGACGCCGCACTGCCGTTCGGCGGCTACAAGCAGAGCGGGTGGGGACGGGAGATGGGCGAAGAGGTCCTGGAGGCTTACACGCAGACCAAGTCGGTCATCGTCGCCCTCTAGCGACGTCGAGCAGTGAGGGGTCGGGTCGGCATGTCCGGCCCCTCATCTGCGCTGGATTTCTCACACCTGTCGTGAGAAATCGAGCGCAGACCGTACTGTTGCGGCCACGATGAACGAACCCCGCGTCGCAATCGTCACCGGCGCGGCCCGCGGGATCGGCGCGGCCACCACGCTGCGGCTGGCCGCGAGCGGTTGGACGGTCGTCGCCGTCGACCGCGGCCGCGACGACCCGCGGCTCCCGTACGCCCTCGGCACCCCTCAGCAACTCGACCAGGTCGCCGCCGATGCCAACGCGATCCGTGTCGACGCGGTCACGGCGACGCTCGCCGACGCGACCGACCGCGCAGCGATGCAGGCGGTCGTCGACGCGACCGTCGCCGAGCACGGCGGCCTCGACGCGTTCGTCGCCGCTGCCGGCGTGATCGCCGGCGGCGCGCCCCAGTGGGAGCTGGACCCAGCCGAAGAGCAGGCCGTCCTCGACGTCTGTCTCGGCGCGGTGCTGACCGCCTCCCGGGTCGCGATCCCGGCGCTGCTGACCCGACCGGAGCCGCGCCGCGGTCGCTTTCTGGCGGTCAGCTCGGCCGCCGCGCTGCGCGGCCTACCGATGCTGGCCGCGTACTGCGCGGCGAAGGCGGGCGTCGCCGGTCTGATCAGGGCGCTCGGCAAGGAGCTGCGGGGCACTGGGATCACCGCCAACGCGATCGCCCCGGGCTCGACCAGGACGCCGATCCTCGATGAGTCAGCGCGCCTCTACGGGCTCGACGACGCCGAGGCGTTCGCGTTGCAACAGCCGCTCGAACGGCTGATCGAACCCGACGAGGTGGCGGCCCTGCTCACGTGGCTGGCGGGGCCCGACGCGGATGCGATGACCGGTGCGATCATCCCCGTCGACGGCGGGCTCTCGATCTGAGCGGTTCCGCACACATCACCCAAGGAGAGGGAGCAGCGCGTGAAGAGTAAGGCAGCAGTTCTGACCGAGATCAACAAGCCGTGGGAGATCATGGAGGTGGACGTCCGTGATCCGAAGGCGGGCGAGGTCCTCGTCCGCTACACGGCGGCGGGCCTGTGCCATTCCGACATGCACCTGATGACCGGTGACCTGCCGGTCGAGCTGCCGTATATCGGCGGCCACGAGGGCGCCGGCATCATCGAGGCGGTCGGGCCGGGCGTCACCAAGGTCGCCAAGGGAGACCACGTCGTCTGCGCGTTCATCCCGGCCTGCGGCCACTGCCGCTGGTGCTCGACCGGTCGCCAGAGCCTGTGCGACCTCGGGGCGACGATCCTCGTCGGCTGCCTCCCCGACGGCAGCTACCCGTTCTCGGTCGACGGGGTGCAAGCCGGAGGGATGTGCATGCTCGGCACGTTCTCCCAGTACGCGACGATCTCCGAGGCGTCGGTCGTCAAGGTCGACGACGACCTGCCGCTCGAGGTCGCGGTGCTGGTCGGCTGCGGCGTGCCGACCGGCTGGGGCTCGGCCGTCAACACGGGCAACGTGCAGATCGGTGACACCGTCGTCGTGTTCGGCGTCGGCGGGATCGGCGCGAACGCCGTGCAGGGCGCCTCGCACGCGGGCGCCACCCGGATCATCGCCGTCGATCCGCTGCCGTTCAAGCGGGAGTTCGCCGAGGAGATGGGCGCCACCCACACCGCCGCGACCGCCGAGGAGGCGATCGGCCTGGCTCAGGACAACCCGGCCGGTGGCGCCGACGTGGCGATCGTCACCGTCGATGTCGTTTCCGTGGACGTCGTACAGGCGGCCGTGGCGTCGGTGCGGAAGAACGGGAACATCGTGTTGACGGGACTGGCGCATCCTGAGTCGCTGACCGTGCAGCTGTCGGGCGCCGACGTGACGCTCAACCGCAAGCACATCCTCGGCTCGATGTTCGGCGACTGCAACCCCGCCTACGACATCAAGCGGATGCTGGAGCTCTATCGCGCCGGCAAGCTCAAGCTCGACGAGCTCGTCACCAAGCAGTATTCGCTCGAGCAGATCAACGACGGCTACGCCGACCTCGAGGCCGGCAAGAACATCCGCGGCGTGGTGATCCACGACTCGTGAGCAGCGCACGACGATGAGCCGGCCCGCAGGCGCCCCGCCGACCGCCGTCGTCGGTCTGCGGCGGGAGGCGGAGATCCTGGAAGTCGCTCTGCGGGCGGGCTGCCATACGGTGCTGGACGGCCCGCCCGGCACCGGCAAATCGACGCTGCTGCGGGCGATCGCGGCCGCCAGCGGCCGCGGCGTCCAATTCGTCGAGGGCAACGCCGAGCTGACCCCGGCGCGTCTGATCGGCCATCACGATCCGGCGCTCGTGCTCGACGGCGGCTACACCCTGGAGGCGTGGACCGATGGGCCGCTGGCGACGGCGATGCGAGCCGGCGAGCTGCTCTACCTCGAGGAGCTCAATCGGATTCCCGAGGAGACGCTCAACGTCCTGATCACCGCGATGGCCGAGCGCGAGATCGTGATCCCGCGCGTCGGCCGCGTGCAGGCCGCCGACGGGTTCGTGTTGGTTGCGGCGATGAACCCGTTCGACGCGATCGGGACCGCCCGGGTGAGCCAGGCGATCGCCGATCGCATGTGCCGAATCGCGATCGGCTATCTGGACGCCGAACAGGAGCGCGAGGTCGTGCGCACCCAGGCCGGCGTGACCGAGGCGGTCGTCGCGATCGCCGTCGAGATCGCGCGCGGCAGCCGTTCGCACGTGGCCGTGCGCATGGGGTCGTCGGTCCGAGGTGCGATCGACATGGTCAAATTGGCGGACGGGCTGGCCACCGCCCGCGCGGCGCCGGCGTTGGACCGTGAGCTGATGCTGGACGCCGCGATCGCGGCGATGTCCGGGCGGATCCGGGTCCACGAGGACCAGGCCCGCACCGCCGAGGAGGTGATCACCGAGCTGCTCGACGCCGCGCTGACGATCTCAGACGACGATCGGGCAGCCAGATCGGGCCGAGCCGCCGCCTGACCGCGTCGAACCCGGGACGACGCGGGTACGTCAACCCCGATCGCCGACGGCCCGGCCCGCGCCCGACGAGGCGCGTCGGCAGATCGCCGATGCGGCCCGGCGCACGCTCAGCCGTAACCAGCTGCGCGCCCAGCATCCCGCGTTCGCCGCGGTCTCGCCCCAGGTCGGGGTGCTCGATCCGGCGGCGCTCGATGTCCAGCTGCGCCGCGACCCCGAGGCGACGGTGGCGCTGCTGGCCGATATGGCGGTCGCGACCGACCCGGCGCTGCGAGCCGACGCGCGGCGGCTGGCGAGGCGGCTGCTGCCGCCGCTGGCCCGGGTCGGCGCCCTGGGCCGGCGCGGCACGCGGCGGCTGGTCGCCTACCCGGGCTCGCTCGCGGGTGATCTCGACCTCGATCGCACGCTGGCGCTGTCAGACGGGCGGCGGCCGGATCGCGCCGATCGGATCGTCGCCCGGTCGTGGGGCGCGGCGCCGCGGGCCGTCTGCCTGCTGGTCGATCGCTCAGGCTCGATGAGCGGGCACGCGGTCGCGCTGGCCGCCGTCGCCGCGGCGGCGGTCGTGGAGGCGGCGTCTGACCGGCTTCGGACGGCCGTGATCGCGTTCGCGGCGGAGCCGCTGGTCCTGCGGGATCTCAGCTCCGAGGTTCCGTCTGACCGGGTCGTCGACGATCTCCTGTCGCTGCGGGGACACGGCGTCACCGACCTGGCCCGCGCGCTGCGGGCCGCGTCGGCCCAACTCGAACAGGTCGCGCCGGGTGGGCGCGTGGCGATCCTGATGTCCGACTGCCTGCACACGCGCGGCGGCGAGCCGGCCGAACCCGCTGGGGCATTCGACGTGCTCAACGTGCTCGGGACCAGCCGCGATGCCGATGCGGTGCGAGCCGGGACCGCGGTCGCGCGGCGCGGCCACGGCCGCTTTCTGGCCGCGACCGACCTCGGGCAGCTCGCCGCCCATCTGCGGTCGGCGCTGGACTGATGTTGCGCGCGCGCCGTCCGCCGGGCGGGGCGCGATGGCCTGGGCATCGTCGGGTCACGCAGCTGCGGAACGGCTGACCTGTCGCACCTCCACCAGCGCTCCGAGCCATTGCTCGATCCGATCGGCGTGGACCGGGTCCGCCTGCAGCCGCAGCTCAAGCTCGCCCCGCTCGGAGCGAAATCGGGCTGCGGTGACGCGGCAGCGACGGCGATGCAATGTCGTCACGACGCGCAGCAGGGCCGAGTCGCTGGCGCCGTCGAGCGCAAGCGTCAATGCCAGTTCATTCGTTTGGGACTCGGAGCAGATCATCTGAGATCTCCTTCTGGTCCACAGGTTCGAGCCACGCCACCCACCAGCTCGGTCCCGGGGACCGATCTGACCGCGGCTCAAGTCAGCCGGGTCTAGGTGGTAATGACGGCGACGACGGCGATCATCGCGCTCGCGCCGGTGCACTGGACTACGGCGGCGTTCGCGGAGAGCCTCATCGCGACCAAGTCTAACGAGGCTCAGAACGAGCGCGGCATTCCCAATACGTGCTGACCGATGTGCGCGAGCGCCAGGTTGTTGGACACCGGCGCGATCGAGTAGAGACGGGTCTCACGGAACTTGCGCTCGACGTCGTACTCCTCGGCGAACGCGAACCCGCCAAAGGTGTCCATGCAGGCGTTGGCGGCCGCCCACGACGCCTCGGAGGCCAGCAGCTTGGCGATGTTGGCCTCCGCACCGCACGGTTGGTCTCGTTCGTACAGCCAGGCTGCCTTGTCACGCATCAGCGACGCCGCCTCGATCGCGGCGTGGGCCCGCGCGAGTGGGAACTGGATCCCCTGGTTGGCCCCGATCGGACGGCCGAACACGTGACGCTCGGAGCTGTAGGCCGCGGCCTTCTCGATGAACCAGTGCCCATCACCGATGCACTCGGAAGCGATCATGATCCGCTCGACGTTCATGCCGGACAGAATCTGCTTGAAGCCGGCGCCCTCGACCCCGATCAATCCGTCTGCGGGCACGAACAGCTCGTCGAAGAACAGCTCGGTGGTCGAATGGTTGATCATCGTCTTGATCGGCTTGATCTGGAGCGCGTCGCCCGCGTCGCGGATGTCGACCAGGAAGGTGGAGAGCCCCTCGGTCCGTCGTTGCACCTGCGCCAGCGGGGTCGTGCGCGCCAGCAGCACCATCAGATCCGAGTGTTCGGCGCGGGAGGTCCAGATCTTCTGGCCGGACACCGAGTAGCCCCCGTCGACGCGTGTGGCACGCGTCTGAATACGGGTCGTGTCCGAGCCAACGTTGGGTTCGGTGACCGCGAACGCCTGCAGCCGCAGCTCGCCGGACGCGACCCGCGGCAGCCAGCGCTGCTTCTGGACGTCCGAGCCGTGGCGCAGGATCGTGCCCATCACGTACATCTGTCCGTGACAAGCGCCCGCGTTCGCCCCCGAGGCGCTGATCTCCTCGAGGATCGCTCCCGCGTGGGAGACGGGCAGGCCGGAGCCCCCGTACTGCTCAGGGATCAGCGCCGCCAGCCAGCCGTTACGGGTGAGCTCGTCGACGAACGCGGTCGGGTAGGTCGACGGCTCCAGTCCGCGCCAGTACTCGCCGCCGAAGCGGTTGCACAACTCCCGGACGGCGGATCGGATGCTGCGCAGGTCGTCGTCGAGCGTGAAATCCACAGGCCGCCTCCTAGTACCGTAAGTGTGGCTGATGACGCGACGCGCGGCGATCAGGTCGTTGCTGTTCACGCCCGGGGACGACGCGCGCAAGCTGTCGAAGGCGTTCGCTTCGGGCGCCGCGCTCGCGGTCGCCGACCTCGAGGACGCCGTCGCCGAGTCGCAGAAGCCCGCGGCGCGGGACACGGTCGGCGCGGCGCTGGCCGAGCGTCGGGCGCCGGGTGCCGACCCGGGCGCGCTCCGCGCCGTGCGCGTCAATCCGCTCGACGGGCCGTTCGCCACCGCCGACCTGGCGATGGTGGCGGTCGCCGGAGCCGATGCCGTGGTGGTGCCCAAGGCGCGGGCGGCCACGCTGCGCTCCCTCGATATCGCGGCGTTGCCACCGATCGTCGCGATCGTCGAGACGGCGGCTGGGTTGCAGGAGTCGGCCGAGATCGCGTCGGCGCCGGGGGTCTGGGCGCTCCTGCTCGGCGCTGTCGACCTCGGCGTCGAGCTGCGGCTGACGCCGCGGCCGGACGGGCTCGAGCTGTTGTTCGCGCGTTCCAAGCTCGTGATGGACTCGGCCGCCGCTGAGATCGCCCCGCCAATCGACGTCGTCCACGTCGATTTCAACGACGTGGACGGTCTGCGGGCGCAGTCTGCGTTGGCGCGCTCGCTGGGGTTCGGCGGAAAGGCCTGCATCCATCCGGCTCAGGTGCCCATCGTCACGGAGGCGTTCAGTCCGTCGGACGCAGAACTCGAGCGCGCCGGGCGCGTCGTGCAGGGTTACGAGGCCGCCCGGGCGCGCGGCGAGGGCGTCGTCCGCGTCGACGGCGAGATGGTTGACCTGCCCGTCTACGAGCGCGCTCGCGACATCATCGGCGAACGACCAGCGCCCACGTCAGCGAATAGCCCCGCAGTCAGCACCAACGACTGACACAGACCGTATGATCCCGCGCCGTGCGCCACAGGTTCGCAGCGTTCGCGCTGACCGTCGTCGTCGCCGCGTTTGTCGCGGCCTGTGGCGGAGGCGGGTCGAGCCATTCGTCGAGCCACGGCGGCTCGGGCGGAGTGGCCGAGGCGGGATCGTCGAGCAGCAGCAGTAGCACGGTCGCCAAGCCGTTGCCGCCGCCGACGCACACCGCGTGCACGTCGGTCGTCTACATCGGCGATTCAACGTCCGACGGCGAGGCCAACCCCGAATACGTACCGGACCGGAGACTCCGTGTGCGCGCTCAGCTGCACCTTGTCGGGGTCAAGCATGTGCACTTGGAGGTCTCCGGCGCGCGCTCGATCGTCGAGACCTACGAGGGGATCCCGAACGGCGCGACCGTCGCCCAGAGCTACGCCGACCACGGCTATCACGGCTGCTGGATCCTGGCGCTCGGCACCAACGACTCCGCGGACCTGAATGCGGGCTCCAACGTCGGGCTCACCGAGCGGATCCACGAGATGATGCACATCATCGGCAACCAGCCGGTGATGTGGGTCAACGTGCTGACGATCGACGGGTCGCCCGAGTACTACGAGGAGTCCGGGATGCGGCACTGGGACCGGGACCTGATCGCCGCCTGCCGTCGCTACCCGTCGATGCGGGTCATGAACTGGGCGGCGCTCGCCAAGCACCAGTGGTTCATCCCCGACGGCGTGCACTACACGACGGCCGGCTACGAACATCGGACCAAGCTGATCGCCGACGCGCTGGTCACGGCCTTCCCGCGCGGGCGGCCGGCCAGCGCCAGCTGTCAGGTTCGGTAGCGGCATACTGATCGGATGGCGCAGCGCAGGGTGACCGTTGTCGTCGTGGACGACCACCCGTTCTTTCGCGACGGGGTCACTCGGGGCCTGTCACGTGACGGCCGGATCGAGGTTCTCGGCGAAGCCGGAACGGGCACCGAGGCCCTTGCGGTGATCGGACGCGAGCTGCCCGACGTGGCGTTGGTCGACTACCAGCTGCCGGACATGAACGGCGTCGACGTCACGCACGCACTGCGGCGCGACGCCGTGGCGACCCGGGTGCTGCTCGTCTCGGCCATCACCGACGGCGCGGTCGTGTTCCGGGCACTGGAAGAAGGCGCGGCGGGGTACATCGCCAAGGATGCGTCACGGTCGGAGCTGATCGACGCGGTGATGCAGGTCGCGCGCGGCGAGACGGTGATCCCCAGCGGTTTGACCGAGGGGCTGGCGGCGCAGATCCGGCTGCGTGCGCAGCCGTCGGCGCCGGCGCTGACGCCGCGGGAGTTCGACGTGCTCAAGGGCTTTGCCCGCGGGCTGTCGATCCCGCAGCTGGCGGCCGAGCTGTTCGTCGCGCCGAGCACCGTCAAGACCCACACGCAGCGCTTGTACGAGAAGCTCGGGGTGTCTGACCGGGCGGCAGCGGTCGCCACCGCGATGCGACTGCGGTTGCTGGAGTAGGTTGGGACCGTCTCCGGTACCGACAGCTGTCCGGCCGAGCGCTGCGGAGCGGACGGCGCCGCTGCGGCTCGCCGATCTCCGCGATGACGCGCGGCTGTACCGGATCCTGCTCGAGCACGCGTTTCTCGGGATCCGAGTGCAAATGCTGCTGCGCCTGGCGCTGGCGGCGTTCGTCGTCGCCGTCGTCGTCGCGGTGCCACCCGAGCACGACCAGGTTGCGTGCGACGTGGTGGCGGGCGCCTACGCCGTCTGGGCGATTGCGACCACCGCGATCGCCTTGCGCGGCGGCGAACGGGTCGTCCGGCTGCTCTGGCTCGCGCTGTTCGTCGATCTGCTGGTGCTCGTCGTGCTTGGCGTGCTGGCGAGCCGGTCAGAGCAGAGCTGGACAACCGACGTGCTCGTCGACGGCTTCTTCGTGATCCCGATGCTGGCCACCACTCAATTGCGACCGGCCGTCGGCGCGGCGATCACGGTGCCCACGGTTGCCGCCTATCTCGGCTCGCTGATCGCCGCCCGGCACGCCAATGTGGAGCCGTGGG
This sequence comes from uncultured Solirubrobacteraceae bacterium, assembly GCA_963743985.1. Classification (GTDB taxonomy): domain Bacteria; phylum Actinomycetota; class Thermoleophilia; order Solirubrobacterales; family Solirubrobacteraceae; genus Palsa-465. The sequence continues at coordinate 70,198 of CAVUSD010000004.1, forward strand.
CGGCGATCATCACCAGCACGGCCGTGCTGGCGATGCTGAGCCTGGGATGCGTGCTGCTGTCGTGGGTGCAGCGGTCACGCGTGCTGACGATCGCCGGACTGATCCTTGACCGGGGCCGCCTGTCGAACGAGCTCGCCGAGGTGGAGACGACCGCGCGGCGCACGCTGGCCGAGGAGCTGCACGACGGCGCGCTGCAATACGTGCTCGCGGCGCGCCAGGACCTCGAGGATGCGCGCCTTGACAACGAGCCGGAGTCGTATGACCGGATCGAGCTGGCGCTGCGGGAGTCGACCACGCTGCTGCGCTCGAAGGTCTCAGAGCTTCACCCATCGGTGCTCGCCAGCGCCGGCCTACCGGCCGCGCTGCGGGACCTGGCCGACACGGCGTCGGCCCGCGGACATCTGACCGTCGCGGTGCATGCCGAGGGCTGGGACGAAGCTCACCGCGGGCCGGCGGAGGAGATGCTGTACGCGGCCGCACGTGAACTACTGACCAACGTCGTCAAGCATGCCGACGCCCGGGCGGTCGAGATCGGTTTGCACGCGTCCGACGAGACGATCCGGCTGACGATCGCCGACGACGGCCGCGGGTTCGCCGACGGGATCGCCGACCGCCGGCTGGCCGAAGGGCATATCGGGCTGGCCTCGCAGCGGATCAGGATCGAGTCGGCAGGCGGAACGCTGCGAGTGCGATCCGGGGCCGATGGGACGGTCGCCGAGGTGGAGCTTCCGGCGCCGGCAGTTGGGGCTCAGATGTCAACCGCGGGAAGGCGTTACTAGGATCGGCTGCCATGCGCGTCCCCATCACACTCGATCTGCACCTTCCGAACTTCAATTACCCCGGCGTCGGCCCCGACGAGGTGTTCGAGAAGCTCGTCGACATCGCCACGACCGCCGAGGCGAGCGGCTTCAGTTCGGTTTCGCTGATGGACCATCTCCATCAGATCGGCCCGGTCGGGCCGCCTGAGAACTGGATGTTCGACGGCAACACGATGTTGGCCGCGATCGCCGCGCGGACCTCGAAGCTGACGCTCGGGACGCTCGTCGGCGGGGTCACGTACCGCAACCCCGCGCTGCTGGCCAAGATCACGACGACGATCGACGTGATCTCCGGCGGCCGCGCCTGGCTCGGGATCGGCGCGGCCTGGTTCGAAGCCGAGCATGAGGCATACGGCTTCGACTTCCCCTCGCTGGGTCGCCGCTTCGAGTACCTGGAGGAGTCGTTGCAGATCTTCCGGGCGATGTTCACCCAACAGCAGGCCAGCTTCGACGGCGAGTACTTCCGCGTCCGTGACGCCTACAACAACCCCAAGCCGATCCGTGGCGACATCCCGATCCTGATCGGCGGCTCCGGTGAGAAGAAGACGTTGCGGATGGTCGCTCAGTACGCCGACGGCTGCAACCTGTTCGCCGCCGACGCCGAACGTGCCCGCCATCTGCTCGGCGTGCTCGAGGCCCACTGCGAGCGACTCGGCCGAGACCCCGGCGAGATCACCAAGACCGGGATGGGCGGGTACGTGATCGCTGACACGGCCGAGGCGGCCCGGGCAAAGATGCAGCGGCTCGTCGAGGAGGGTCTGATGCCGCCCGCCCGTGCCGAGATGACGCTGGCCGCCGACCCCGACACGATCGGCGAGCACGCCACCTCGCTCAAGGACGCCGGGATCGAGGGGATGACCACGTCGATTGCCGACGTGTTCGACCTCGAGTCGGTAGCGCTGTACGGCGACGTCCTCGGGCGCGTCTTCAACGACTGAGGCGGCGCGGTCCCCGCAGACCCCGGGCCAGCAGGTAGAGCATCGCCACCAGGAGCGCGGGCGCGAGCGTCAAGCTCGGAATCACGTCGCCGTGACCGATCCCCGACGACACGATCGCGACGACCATCGTCACCGCGAGCAGCAACGCCGTCGGGACCACGAACCGGCGCAGCACCAGCAGGATTCCACCGAGCGTCTCGAGCACCCCGGCGAAGATCTCAAGCGCCCACGGCCACGGTAACCCGAAGCTGCGAAACGCGTCGAGCTCCCAGTGGTGAAAGACGAACTTGACCAGGCCCGCGCCGATGAAAATCGCGCCCGCCAGGATCGCCACCCGGCTCGCCGTGCGGTCGCGCCGGATCCGCTGATCAGGCTGCACGACGAGCGCTTGCCTGAGCGGGGCGACGATCGTCTGAGCCGAGAAGCTTCGCGGCGCTCCTCGAACTCCGGCGAGTTGGTACGGGCCCGCCGTACCAACTCGCCACGGTTCGCGCTCCAGCCGGGCTGCGAGGCGCAATCGCCCCGCAGCCGCTGAGCCGGCTACGCGTTGCTGGGCTCGCGCTCGATCGCCTTCAGCACGCCCGCGCGATTCTTGTGGGCGCGCTCATAACTACGGGTCTCGTCGACCAGCTCGTCGGTGGCGTCGGCGAGGGCCGTCTGGACTTCGCTGACGGTGAGCTCGTCGTAGCCCGGCCACGGCTCGTCGCCGCGCAGCGTGCTGATGCGGTTGAGGATCGTCGTCCGGTCCTGGTGACGACGCTCGTAGGAGTCGATCTTGGCCAAGTCGATCTGTGACAGGCCGGCGAGCTTGCCGTTGACCTCTTCGACCGTGAGCGAGTCGTAGCGGGCGATCGCGAGGTCGTCCTCGTCGGCGACGGCGCCTTTCACCTGGCCCTCGGCCTGCGCGACGCCCGGGACCTTGCGCGCCTGGCGCGCCGTCCGCTTGGTTGCGTCGGCGGTCTTACGCGCCGTTCGCTTGGTCGCCTCGACAGCGTCACCGACGGCTTCGCCCGCGCCGGTGGTGGTCACATCGAACGACCCGTCGCCGTCCACCTCGGCGCCGGCGACCGCGTCGGCCAACCTCGGCAGCTCGCGCAGAATCGTCTCCAGCATCGCTTCCTCGTCGGCCCGGATCGACGCCGCGAGCTTCGCGGTCTGGTCGTCGCCGACGTGCCGAGCGAGCCGCTCGATCGCCGTGTAGGTCGCGATCTCGAGCGCCTCGGTGGCGCAGGCGTCCTTGGCGTTCTTGAGGACCTTCTCCTCGCCGCTGGAGCCGCGCAGCAGGTCAAACGGCGTCTTGGTCAGAGCCAGGCCCTGACCCAGGACGTCCTCCCAGAAACCGACGACGTTCATCAACGGATTCGACCCCGCGCCGAGCTGCCGCAGCCGTTCCGCAACGCGGGCCGAGTGGCCGCGCGTGTCACTCAAGTGGGATTCCAGCGCGTCGCGATACGACCCGCGCGGGGTCATCGCGATCTGCGACTGCAGGACGCGTGTCAGCGCGTCCTCGCTTGCCTTCGCCTCGTGGAGGTACTGCACTGTCTTGCGCTTTGACGCGTCCATGTCGACTCCGATCGGTGGGAGCTCTCAGGCAGGTTGCCTCAGACGGTCCGGTGGGATTGCCGGCTCTTCGATGAGTGCTCCACACTGAAACTAGACGACGGACGGGCGCGATCCGTGAGCACGGGCACAGCCTCGGCGGATGGTCGGCGGACAGGTTCAAAAGCAACCTGGGCGTGTGGGGAGACCGAGCCAGGCGATCCGTGTTTATGTTTGTTCAACTTTCTGTGCGGGTAGTCGCGTGGGTTCTGAGCGAGTCCGACCCCAGGAGCCACCATGAGCAATGCCACCACGCGGGACCACGACGATCAGGACGCAGACCGGGAGCCCCACACCGACGAACCGGCCTCCAAGGATGCGAACGACGACGACGTCCCCGCCCCGTTCGCGCCCGATTCAGATGACGACAGCGCGCTGGGCGACACCGACGAGCATTCGGACGCCTGAGCGGCTGCTGGACGCACCCCGGGCCCGCGGGCTCTTGGTATCGCTCGCACCCGGCGGTGGCGCCAGCGGCTCAGGTCATCGGCACCACCGCCGGCGGCGCGGGCTCGTCCGCTTCGGCCGCCGCAATGTCACCGCGCAGCCGTAGGCCGATCACCGGATAACACAGCGTCGACAGGACCGCACCGCCGATCAGTGCCGCCGCGGTCGACGCGCGCATATGGCCGCCCGCCACCGCCAGCGTCGTGATCGCGAGCACGAGCGGTAGCTGGGTTGAGCTCATGAACGCCAGCGCGAACCGGTCGCGGCGACCGAGCACCCTGCGGTACAGCAGGAGCGCCGGCAGACCGCGGACGACCAGGAACAGGACGAAGAACAGGAACATCTTGGCGACACTGCCGACGCTGCCGAACAGCGCCGGCAGATCAAGATTCATCCCGCTGACGACGAAGAAGAACGGGACGAAGGCACCGAAGGCGATCGCGGTCAGCTTCGATTCGAACACGTGCGCGTCCCGGCTGCCCAGCATGTGGCGCGTGATCAACCCGGCCGCGAAACCGCCCAACAGGAGGTCGAGCCCGAGGTGGTAGGCGATCAGCACGAGCGCGAAGATCAACACCAGGATCCAGCGCACCGCGAGCTGTGAACTGCTCTCGAGCGTTCGTTCGAACAACGGGATCGTAAACCGGGCAGAACGTCCGGATACGACCGCGAGCAGGACGGCGATCGCGACGAACGCGAGCAAGATCAGCCCGTTGTGCAACGTGCCCTGGCTGGACAGGACGAGCGTGATCACGAGCAGCGGTCCGAACTCGCCGACCGCCCCCGCCGCCAGGATGAACGGCCCGAAGCGTGTGCGCAGCTCGCCGGTGTCGGACAGGATCGGGATCAGCGTGCCGATCGCCGTGGTCGTCAACGCCGACCCGGTGTAGAGCGCCGATAAGACCACGCCGACCAGTGACAGGACGCCGGCCAGTGAGTAGCCCAGCGCCAGTGACATCCCCCAGCCGATCAACCCGAGCCGCAGCGGCTCGCCACGAATCCGGCCGGGTTCGATCTCGTAGCCGGCGAAGAAGAACAGCAGCGCGAGCCCCAGATCCGAGAAGAACGAGGTGAAGCCGTTGACGTGGAAGCCGATCACGTGCGGTCCGATCACCACACCCAGCACCAGCTCGACGACGACGACCGGGATCACGATCCGACGCGAACTGGCGACCGCCACGAACGTGGCCGCGGTCGCCGCGGCGATGATGATCGCCAGGAACGCTGCCGGCCGCACGACCAGCAGGCCACCCGACGCCACGCCGATCACCATCTGCTGCCCCCCTCCCGATGCCCCATTCGGGCACAGGATGCCGCACCGGCGGGCGTTGCCGATGCGACGGTCGGGCGGCTCGCGCCTGGAGGCTCTGTTCCGGCGGCACGGTGCGCAAGCGGTGACAACTCCTCACGCACGCCGGAGTGGATCTCCGCCGGGCGCGCGGCCGGCGTCGAGCCGGCCTCGAATCGACCGCACGCGACCGTCGTCAGGCGACCGGCAGGCTGAAACGCACGCGCGTGCCCTGAGCCGAGTCCGCCACCCAGATGCGCCCGCCGTGGGCCTCGACGATTGCACGGGAGACGGCCAAACCCAGGCCGGAGCGGTCGCCGGTGCGCGCCGCGTCCGCTCCACCGCGGTAGAAGGCGACGAATACCTGCTCGCGCTCGTCGGGGGCGATTCCCTCGCCGGTGTCGGCGACTTCGATCTCGATCCCGGCGTTCGCCGGCTGCGCGCGGACGACAACCGAGCCGTCGGCCGGGGTGTGACGGATCGCGTTCTGGATCAGGTTGAACAGGACGCGCTGGAGCTTCTCGGGGTTGGCGCGCGCCGGCGCCAACTCCGGCGCCATGCTGGCGGACACGGTGACCCGCTTGGCGTCCGCCTGGATGCGCATCGCGGCCACCGTCTCGTCGACGAGATCGGGGAGTGGCACCTGCTCCAGCGACCAACCGATATCGCCCGCCTCCAACCGCGAGAGCTCGAACAGGTCATCGATCAGCGCGCCGAGCGCGTCGATCTGGGTTCGCATCCGACCCAGGTACTCGCGGCGCTGTTCCCCGTCGACGATGTCGTCGCCGACCGCGTCGGCCAGCAGCCGCAACGAGGTCAGCGGCGTCCGCAGGTCATGCGATACCGCGGCCACCAGGTGACGGCGGGCGGACTCCGATGCATCGCGGGCGCTCTCCTCGCCGACCAACTGGTCGATCATCGCGTTGGCGGCGTGGGCGACGCGGGCGAGCTCGTCGTTGGCCGACGTCTCGATCCGCAACTGACGCTCGCCCGCGCCGACGGCCTCGAGGCCGTCGCGGATCGCATCCAGATCACCGCCGAGGGTGCGAGAGAACAGCCATGCCCCAGCCACGGCGAGGAGCGCGGCCGCAACCGCGATGGCCGACACGAGCAGTACCGCGTGGTCGGAGATCACCATCATCGTCGACAGCACGATCAACCCGGCAACGACGGGCGCGACCGTCACGCACGACAACAGCGCGAGCTGACCGGCCAGGCTGCGGACCAGTCCCCGCGGGACCGAGACCAGACGCTCGCCGAGCGCGCGGGTGCTCATGGCGCGAACCGATAGCCGACGCCCCAGACCGTCTCCAGATGGCGCGGGTGACCGGGATCGTGCTCGAGTTTCTGGCGCAGTCGACGGATGTGGACGGTCACGGTCGAGGTGTCGGTGTAGAACGAGTACTGCCAGACCGCGTCCATCAGCTGGTTGCGGGAGAACACCTGGTGCGGGTGGCGGGCCATGAACAGCAGCAGATCGAACTCACGCTGGGTGAGCACGACCGGGTCGCCACCGAGCGTGACCTGGCGTGACGCTGGATCGATCCGGATCTCGCCGACGACGAGCGGCGCGGCTTCCTCGACGGGGCGGTCCACGCGCCGCAGCACCGCGTCCACCCGGGCCACCAGCTCGACCGGCGAGAACGGCTTGACGACGTAGTCGTCGGCGCCCAGGCGCAGGCCGATCACGCGATCAGATTCCTCGCCCTTGGCCGTCAGCAGGATCACCCCCGGTGGCGCCGGCCGGCCGCGCAGCTGACGCATCACTTCAAGACCGTCGACCCCCGGCAGCATCAGGTCGAGCACGACCAGATCCGGGCGTCGCCGGTCCGCGCAGGCGAGCGCCTGATGACCGTCGTGGGCGATCGCCGTGTGATAGCCGGCGCGCTCCAGATACCGGGCGACGACCTCGGCGATCGTCGGCTCGTCGTCGACGACCAGCACCGACCCGCGGATGTGCTGCTCCATTCCGGGGCATTCTCGCAGCGGGCGGCCGCCGATCCGGCGATCGCGACCGCTGTTCACCGAATGTTCAGACGAGTGCTCAGCGCCTGCGCAGCGCCTCAGGCGTGAGCTCGGCAAGCGACGTCAGCCCCGACAGGCCGAGCGTCAGGTCAAACTCGGCGATGATGTTGCGGACCACGTCGCGGGCGCCGGCCTCCCCGGCGAGCGCCAAGCCGTAGAGGTACGGACGGCCGATCAGCACCGCCTCGGCGCCGAGCGCCAGCGCCTTGAACACGTCGGCGCCGGTGCGCACGCCGGAATCGAGCAGCAGCCGACAGCGTCCGGCGACGACCGGCGCGATCTCGACCAGCGCATCCAACGAGCCGATCCCCCCGTCGACCTGGCGGCCGCCGTGATTGGAGACGACGATCCCGTCGACTCCAGCGTCAAGCGCGCGGCGCGCGTCGTCGGGATGCTGGATCCCCTTCAGCAGGATCGGCAACCGGGTCCGCGACCGCAGTGTGTCGATGTCGTCCCAGGTCAGCGATGGCCGCGAGTAGATGTCCAGGAACGTCTGCACCGCGGCGCGCGGCTCAGGCGAGCGGAGGTTGCTCAGCAACCCGCCGGGGAAGCGGCGGCTGATCGAGTAGAGCGTCCGCAACGCCGCCAACGACGGCTTGACATCGGCGGCGGGGTCGGTCGCCGCCTCGGCGGCCGCGGCGATCCGCTCGCGGACGATCTCCATGAATCGGCTGTCGGCCGTGTACTGCGCGATCCCCTGTCCGCGCGCGAACGGCAGCGACCCGAGGTTGAGGTCCATCGGCCGCCAACCGAGCATCGTCGTGTCGAGCGTCACCACGACCGCTTCTGCGCCGACCGCCTCCGCGCGTCCCAGGAAGCTGTCGACCAACCCGTCGTCGGTCGACCAATACAGCTGAAACCACCGCGGAGCATCGCCCATCGCCGCGGCACACGCCTCCATCGACGCGCACGCCTGGCTCGTGAACACGTACGGGACACCGACCGCCGCCGCTGCCCGTGCAATCGCCAGATCCGCGTCCGCGTCGAGCAGCTCAGCGGCGCCGACCGGTCCGAACAGCAGCGGCGCCGGCAGCGTCCGCCCGAACAGCTCGACGGTCAGATCCCGCCGCGACACGTCGCGCAACATCCGCGGCACGATCTGGTAGCGCTCGAACGCCTCACGATTGGCGCGCATCGTCGCGCCCTCCCCCGCGCCGCCCGCCGCGTAGGCCCATCCGAGCTTACGTGCGCGTCGCCGCGCCCGACGTTCGAGCGTGGCGAAATCCGTCGGCACCGACGGCGTGTGGCCTTGCACGCCGGCGCGGTAGATCTCGTTCTGGCGGATCCGGCCGGGGCCGGGGATGATCGGCGGTGGTGGCATTGCGTCGGACGGAAGCCTATTGCCAGATGGCAACGGTTCGCCGCCCCACACGTGGCAGGATGAGGTGATGGAGGCACGCGTCACCACCGGCACCGACCCGCTGCACCCGCCGGCGTCCGACACACCCCCGGCCTACGCGCGTGAGCCCGACGGTGCCCACCCCCCGCTCGATCACCCGCCGTACCGGTCGACTGCGCTGCGCCACCCCAAGCAGCCGCTCGTCTACCTGCCCCACACGATCACCGAGATCACCGGGCCGGCGCTATCGGCGCCGCTCGAGTTGAGCGAAGCCGACGCCGACCTCACCGCCCAGCACGACGGAGACCCGATCGGGGAGCGGATCATCGTCTTCGGACGCGTATTCGACACCGAGGGCAAGCCGCTGCGCAACACGCTGGTCGAGGTCTGGCAGGCCAACGCCGCCGGCCGCTACCGCCACCGCTCAGACGTCTGGGCGGCACCGCTGGATCCGAACTTCTCCGGCGCCGGTCGGTGCATGACCGACGACCAGGGTCGCTACCGCTTCGTGACGATCAAGCCCGGTCCATATCCGTGGGGCAACCACCACAACGCCTGGCGCCCGGCGCACATTCACTTCTCGCTGCTCGGTCGCGCGTTCGCGCAGCGACTGGTGACGCAGATGTACTTTCCGGCGGACCCGTTCTTCCCGTATGACCCGATCTTCAACTCGGTCGGTGATCCGCACGCGCGTGAGCGGATGATCTCCCGCTTCCGGATCGATGAGTCGCGTCCGAACTGGGCGCCGGCCTACGAATTCGACATCTACCTGCGTGGGCCGTCCGCCACCGTGTTCGAAGAGGCAGGTTGATGTTCGCCGTCACCCCATCTCAGACGGTCGGGCCGTACTTCTCGATCGGCCTGCCGTGGCCAGAGGGCCCGTGTGCGGTGCCGCCCGGGACCGACGGGGCGATCACGATCGCCGGGACGGTCTACGACGGCGCCGGGGAACCGATTCCCGATCATCTGCTGGAGTTCTGGCAGCCTGACCCCGACGGTCGCTTCAACGATCTCTTCGGCCACGGCGGCACCTCGGAGCTCCCCGGCTTTCGCGGTTTCGCGCGGTGCGGGGCCGAGCTCGGCGATGGGACCTACGAGCTGATCACGGTCAAGCCCGGCCTGGTCCCGGGTCCGTCGGATGCGCAGCAGGCACCGCACATCGCCGTCACGGTGATGGCCCGCGGGATGCTCAACCGCTGTGTCACCCGGATCTATTTCGCCGACGAGGAGCTGGCCAACGCGTCTGATCCGGTCCTCGCGCGAGTGCCGGCGGAGCGCCGGGAAACGCTGCTGGCGCAGCCGTCGGCGAAGGGCGGCGCCTACCGGTTCGACATCGTGATCCAGGGCCCACCCGACGACGCGGCTCGTGAAACGGTGTTCTTCGCGATCTGATGCTCGACTCGATCTACGCGCATACGCCGATCGCCGACCTCGTCACCGAGCGGGCCTGGGTCCAGGCGATGCTCGACGTCGAGTCGGCGTTGACGACCGCGCTCGAGTCGATGAGCGAGATTCCAGCGCTGTCGGCGCGCCGGATCGCCGAGGCCTGCGACGTCGATCGTTACGACGTCGACGCGCTCGCCCGGGAGGCGGCGCGGCACGCGACCCCGGTTGTCGGCTTGGTGGCGGCGCTGCGCGAACAGCTGCCGGAATCCGACCGGTCCTACGTACACGTCGGCGCGACCAGCCAGGACATCGTCGACACCGCGCTGATGTTGATCGCCAAGCGGGCACTGACCCCGCTGCTGGCGACCAGCGAGGCGGCGGCGTGGACGCTGTTCGGGCTGGCCCAGGAGCACCGGCACACGCCGATGATCGCCCGGACGCTGTTACGCCAGGCGCTGCCGATCACGTTCGGGCTGCGCGCCGCGATCTGGCTCGACGGAATCGACTCGGCCCGGGCGCGGCTGCGAAACGTGCAGGAGACGGGCCTCGCCGTGCAGATGGGCGGTGCCGTCGGCGGCCGCGCGCCGGAGCTCGGCACGCGGGTCGCGCTCGAGCTCGGGCTCGCCGATCCGGTCATCGGCTGGAGCGCGACCCGTGTGCGCACCGCCGAGCTGGCGAGCGCCCTCGGCGTACTGTCGGGCGTGTTCGGCAAGCTGGCCCGGGACGTGACGCTGCTCGCCCAGGATGAGATCGGCGAGGTCTCCGAGGGCGGCGAGGGCGGCGGCTCGAGCTCGATGGCGCACAAGCACAATCCCGTGGCGGCGGTCTCGACGCTGGCGTGCACGCGACGGGTCCCGGGACTGGTCGCGACCGTGCTGGCCGGAATGGAGACCGAGCACGAGCGAGCGGCCGGCGCCTGGCAGGCCGAATGGGGAACGCTCGCCGACCTGTTGACGCTGACCGGATCGGCCGCGAGCTGGACCGGCGCGTTGGTCGGAGGCCTGCGCATTCACGCCGAGCGGATGGCGGAGAACCTGCGCGCCGCGGTCACCGGTGACCAGCCGCCACCGGCTGGGATCGACGAACTGATCGACCGGGCGCTGGCGGCGCACATCTCGCCCGCGGTCGAACCCGGTGGGTTCACGACCGCCCGACCCGATGGCCCGACGCCGCAACCGGCAGGACAACCGCGCCGGGTGAGCGACGTCCGCGGGCGACGTGGGACGTGATCAGAGTGAGCGACGCGGTCAAGCTGCACAATGCGCTCGACGGATTGCTCGATGGACCGGCACTGCTGCTCGGCGGCTCGCTCGGGACGACGCTCGAGATGTGGGAACCACAGATGGCGGCGCTCGAGCCGATCGCCCAGCTCGTCCGGTTCGACCTCCGCGGCCACGGCCGCTCGCCGGTCCCGGCCGGTCCCTACGGGATCGACGACCTCGGCTCAGACGTTCTGCGGCTGATGGACGATCTCCAGATCGAGCGCGCCAGCTACTGCGGGCTGTCGATCGGCGGAATGGTCGGCCAGTGGCTGGCGATCAACGCACCCGACCGGCTCGACCGCCTGATCCTGGTCTGTACCGGGGCGTTCCTGCCGCCCGCCGATCCGTGGCTGGAGCGCGCAGCCGCGGTCCGCGCCGCCGGCACGACCGAGGTGATCGCCGACGCGGTGGTCGGCCGGTGGTTCACCGAGCCGTTCGCCGGAACGCATCCCGACATCGTCGACCGTCATCGGGCGATGATCGCCGCGACCGACCCGGGCGGGTATGCGGCGTGCCTGGCGGCGATTGCCACGATGGACCTGCGCGCGGGGCTGCCGTCGGTGACGACCCCGACGCTCGTGCTCTCTGCGGCCCAGGACTCGTCGATCGCGCCATCGCACGGCCGCCTGATCGCGGACGCGATCCGGGGCTCGCGCTACGAGCTGCTGGACCCCGCCGCGCACCTGGCCACCGTCGAGCGCGCCGACGCGGTCAACGACCTGATCGCCGACTTCCTGCGATGAGCGACGACCCGGTCTTCGACGACGGCATGCGCGTCCGCCGCGAGGTGCTCGGCGACGAGCATGTCGACCGCGCCGCCTCGCGCACGACCGACTTCACCCGGGACTTCCAGGAGCACATCACGCGCGTCGCGTGGGGGTCGGTGTGGACCCGACCGGGCCTCGATCGCCGCACACGCTCAGCGGTCACGTTGACGGCGCTGACCGCGCTCGGTCGCGAGGGCGAGCTGGAACTGCACGTGCGTGGCGCGCTGCGCAACGGTCTGACGCCGGACGAGATCTCCGAGATCCTGATCCACACATCGGTGTACGCGGGCGTGCCTGCGGCGAACGCGGCGTTCGCGATCGCCCAGCGGGTGATCGACGAGGAGACGGACGCCCGGTCGGGGTGACACGGCCGGCCTTCAGCTGTCGAACCCCAGCCCGAGCCGATCGAGCGTGCCGAGCCACACTCCGCGCCGGCCCTCACGACGGTCGGCGGCCGCGAGCCGGTTGCGGGTCAGCGCGATCACCGCCGAACGAACCGGCTCCGGTGGGAACGGCACCGGTTTGCGACGGACGAACGCCAGCGAGGTCGCCTCGGTCTGGCGGCCATCGAGCAGGTCCAGCGCCACCTGGGCACCCCAACGGGTTGAGCCGACGCCGAGGCCGGTGTACCCGACGGCGTAGGCGACGCGTCCGTGCAGCGCCGTGCCGAAGAACACGCTGAAGCGGCTGCAGGTGTCGATCGCGCCGCCCCAGCGGTGGGTGAAGCGCAGTCCCTGCAACTGCGGAAACGTGGTGAAGAAGTGCTGGGAAAGCGTCGCGAACGTCGGCGGATGATCGTCGAGCCGGTCGGCCACCGGACCGCCGTAGCGGTAGACGGCGTCGTACCCACCGAAGAGGATCCGGTTGTCGGCGCTCAGTCGGTAATAGTGAAACTGGTTGGACATGTCGCCCAACCCCTGACGATGCGACCAGCCGATCTCCGACAGCTGCACGTCTGACAGCGGCTCGGTCATCAGCGCGTAGTCGTAGACCGGTGCGATGAAGTGACGCAGCGTTGCGAGCAACGGTGGATAGGCACAGGTCCCGAGCAGCACCCGGCCGGCGCGGACCGAGCCGGCCGGCGCCGACACGCGGACGCCGGCGCCGTCGGTCTCGAGCCCGTGCACGGGGCTGTGCTCGAAGACGCGCACGCCCGCGTCGACCGCCGCTCGGAGCAGGCCGTCGCCGAGCTTGCCGGGATGCACGAGCGCGGTCGTGTCCTTGAGCCAGAGGCCGCCGAGATAGGTCGGCGAGCGGACCTCAGCTTGCATCTGCTCGGCGCCGAGGACCGTGGCATCGTGGCCGAACCGGCGCTCGAGGTCGGCATCTTCGAGCAGGCTCTCGACCTGGTGGGGCTCCAGCGCGACCGCGAGCGAGCCGGTCGCCTCGTACTCGCAGTCGATCCCGTGCGACTCCAGGTCCGCGCGCAGCCCGGCGAAGTTCTCGGCGCCGAGCCGCTCGAGCGTTGACATCTCGTTCTCGAAGCGACTCAATCCGTTGGTCAGCCCGTGCGTGAGCGACGCGTCGAGAAAGCCGCCGTTGCGGCCGCTGGCGCCCTCGCCGCAGCGTCCGCCCTCGACCAGCACGACCGAACGCGCGGGGTCTGACCGCTTGGCGTGCAGGGCCGCCCACAGTCCGGTGTAGCCACCCCCGACGATGCACAGATCGGCGTCGACGATGCCCTCCAGCCGCGGGTGCGGATCCCGGGCGGGCAGGTCGTCGAGCCAGAACGGCCGTGGCACCGCGTCGGCGAACGCGGCCCGTTGCTGACGAGTCGGCGGCGAGGTCGGCCAGGGCGGGTTCACCGCACGCACCCTAGTTCGAAACCGTGGGCGCGCTCACAGGTCCAGGACGTCGTCGCAGGCATCGACGACGTCGGGATCGTGCGAGCCGATCACCGCAACTGCCCCCGCGCGAGCTGATTGCCACGCCGCAACGAGATTCTGCCGAACGATCCGGTCGCGCGACGAGGCTACGACCCGCCCAGCGCCGCCGGTGCGTGCTGCGCGGTCAGCCGCGGATCAGCTGCGCGGGCCGGGGCGCAACCCGATCGCTGAGCGGGATCGCGATCCAGACGTCGGCACCGCCCTGTGGCAGGTCGCAGGCTCCAGCATCGCCGCCGTGTGCGGTGGCGATCGTGCGCACGATCGTCAGCCCGAGGCCGACGCCGCCGCGGCCGCGAGCCAGATCGGCGCGGCTGAAGCGATCGAATGCGTGCGCGACGAACGCTTCGCCGAACCCCGCACCGTGGTCTGAGACGTGCAGCTGCACCTGGCCCCCGGCCGGGCGCGCCGACAGCGTCACCGTCCCGTCTCCGTAGCGGAGGCTGTTGTCAACGAGGTTCGAGATCGCCTGCCGGATCCGGTCGGGGTCAGCGCGCACCGACAGATCGGCCGCTTCCGGGGCGCAGTCGATCATCAGTTCACGCCCGGACTGACCGACGATCGGGGCAAACCGCTCCCCGAGTTCGGAGACGAGCTCGCCGACGCCGAGCGTCACCAGATCCAGCGGCAGCGTCCCATCCTGCGCGCGCGCCAAAAGCAGCAGGTCCTCGGCGAGCTTGACGATCCGGTCGGTTTCCTCGATCGCTGACTGCATCGCGGCGCGCAGCGGCCGCTCGCCGTCGTGTTCGAGCAACGCCACTTCGAGCTCAGCCTTGAGGACCGCCAGCGGCATCCGCAGCTCGTGGCTGGCGTTGGCGACGAACTGGCGCTCGTGGTTCAGCCCTGCCTCGAGGCGGTCGAGCATCGCGTTCAGGGTCCGCCCGAGTGCCTGGATCTCGTCGTTGGCCTCGGGGATCGGCAGCCGCGTCGAGATCTCGTCGGTCGAGATCATCGCCGCGCGGCTGCGCATCCGCTCGACTGGCGCCAGCGCTGCGGCAGCCAGGAAGTAGGCGGCGATCGAGGCCAGCACGAGCGCCGCCGGCACCCCGATCCAGAGCGAGTCATCGAGCTTGTCCAGCGCGGCGTCACGGGTGGCGAGCGACACGCCGGCGACGACGATCCGCCTTCCGCCCTGCACCGGCATCGCGTACAGCCGATAGCGGTTCCCGCGTCCGATCAGTTGTGCCGACGCTCGCGCCCGTTGGATCTCGGCGGCCGTCAGCAGCGGCGGATTGGCGTGTCCGGCGCTGGCGCCCAACACCCGTCCGGCGTCATCGAGGACCTGCACGAAGTTGTCGCCCCGGTCGGGAATCGTGCCCAGCGCCCCGCGCGTGTCGGCCGCGTTCTCGTTGCGGATCAGGCTCGCGACCTCCTGGGCGCGAGCGTTCAGCGCGCCGTCGATGTTGTAATCGAGATCGGAGCGGAAGTGGAAGTACACGAACGCGATCAGCCCGGCCAGCAGCACCGCCATCACACCGGCGAACACGAACGTCAGGCGCCAGCGAATCGGCAGCCGCTTGAGGTCCGAGGGGCGGTAGTCGGGGCCTATGCCTCGTCGCATATGCGGTAGCCAACCCCGCGGACCGTCTGCAGGCTGTTGCGCCCGAACGGCCGGTCGATCTTCTCACGCACGTATCGGATGTAGACCTCGACGACGTTGGAGCGATTCTCGTAGGCGTACCCCCATGCCTGCTCGAGCAGATCAAAGCGTGACAGCACGTTGCCGGGCCGGCGCATCAACGCCTCGAGCACCGCGTACTCCTTGCGTGACAGGTCGATCGCGACGTCGCCGCGCCAGACCTGGTGGCGCGCCGAGTCCAAGCGCAGGTCGCCCACCTCGAGCACGACCTGGCGCTCGATCGGACCGCGACGGCTCATCGCACGCACGCGGGCGAGCAGCTCCGCGAACGAGAACGGCTTGACCAGGTAGTCGTCGGCGCCCGAGTTCAGGCCGTGGACGCGGTCGGCGATGCCGTCCCGAGCGGTCAGCATCAGTACCGGCGCGTCGTTGTGCTGCTCACGCAGCGCGCGGCAGATCTCGAAGCCATCCTGGTCGGGCAGCATCACGTCGAGCACGATCACCGCGTAGTCGGTGGCCCCCGCCCGGACGATCGCATCGCTGCCGGTGGTCACGAGGTCGGCGGCGATCGAGTCCGTCGCGAACCCGCGCACGAGCACCGGCCCGAGCTTGCGATCGTCCTCGACAACCAGAATGCGCATGCCACTAGGTTCGCGCACTCCGGATGAGATGGGGATGAGTCCGTTCACGGCTCTCATCGCGGTCTCATCGACGCAGCGCACACTCGCGCTTCGTGCACCCCGCTTTCGCCATCGCAACCGCCGTGCAGCACGGCAACCACGCCGGCCATCTGAGCTGGTTTCAGGCGATCGTGCTCGGCGCGTTGCAGGGCGTCACCGAGTTGTTCCCGATCTCCAGCCTCGGGCACACCGTGCTGTTCCCGACGCTGTTCGGCTGGACGCAGCTGGTCAAGGACCAATCTGATCCGGAATCGTTCTGGCTGGCGCTGGTGGTGATGCTGCACGTGGGTTCGGCGCTCGGGCTGCTCGCCTACTTCTGGCGCGACTGGGTCGCGATCATCCGCGCCTTCTTCCGCAGCCTCTGGCGGCGGCGGATCGAGACGCCGACCGAGAAGCTGGCATGGCTGATCATCGCGGCGTCGATCCCGACCGGCGTGATCGGGCTCGCGCTCGAGCACCCGTTGCGGGTCCTGTTCGCCAAGCCGACCGCGGCCGCGATCTTCCTGATGGTCAACGGCCTGATCCTGCTCGGCGCCGAGCGACTGCGACGGCGGGTGAAGGCACGCCCGCCGGTACCGACGGCGCGGGTTCACGCCGGCGACCCGCCCGCCGCCGACGAAGCCGCCGACCTCGCGGCGATCACGTTCCGCGACGCGGTCGGAATCGGCTTTGCACAGTCGACGGCGCTGATCGCCGGCATCAGCCGCGACGGAGTCTGCATGTCGGCCGGGCTGCTGTCGGGTCTCGACAACGAGACCGCTGCCCGGTTCGCGTTCCTGCTGGCGACGCCGATCATCCTCGCCGCCGGCGTGGTCAAGCTCCCGGATCTCACCGGGCCGCTCGGCAACGGGATCCGGGCCCAAGCCGCGGTCGCCTGCGGCTGCGCGGCGGTCACCGCCGTGATCGCGGTGCATTATCTGCTCCGCTACTTCCGAACGCGCACGCTGACGCCGTTCGGCCTCTACTGTCTGGGCTTCGGGCTCGCGATGACGATCTACACGACCGTGTGAGCCTGTCCACGTATGACTGGATCCGAATGGGCGCTCGCCGTCTCGGTGTTTCTCGCCTGCGCCGTCGAGGCGGTCGAGGCGCTGACGATCGTGCTCGCGGTCGGGACGACGCGCAGCTGGCGCTCGGCGTTGTACGGAGTCGGGGTCGGGGTGCTGGCGCTGGCGGTCGTGGTCGCGGCACTCGGGCCCGCGGTCGGCTCGATCCCGATCGGGGCGCTGCGCGTCGTCGTCGGCGGGCTGCTGCTGGTGTTCGGCCTGCAGTGGCTGCGTAAGGCCGTGTTGCGCGCGGCCGGCCTGAAGGCCCTGCATGACGAGGAGGCGATCTTCGTGCGGGAGACGGAACTCGCCCGCGCCAGGGGGGTGCGGGCCGTCGCGGGTTCGATCGATGGCTACGCGTTCACGATCGCGTTCAAGGGCGTGCTGCTGGAGGGGCTCGAGGTCGCGTTCATCGTGCTCACGTTCGGCACCAATCAGCACGATGTCGGCCTCGCCGCAGCGGCCGCCGCGGTCGCGGTGATCGTCGTCGTGGCCGCCGGTGTCGCGGTCCGGGCGCCGCTCGCGCGCGTCCCGGAGAACACGATGAAATTCGTCGTCGGGGTGCTGCTGACGTCGTTCGGGACGTTCTGGCTGGCCGAGGGCGCCGGCGCTCACTGGCCCGGCGGCGACGCATCGCTGCTGGGCCTGATCCCCTGGACGGCCGGCTGGGCGGTCGCCCTCGTCGCGTGGCTGCGCTCGGCGTCGGCGTCTCCGGTGTCGCTGGAGCGGGCTCCGTGAAGCGCGCGCTTCTGGCCATCTGGGACTTCATCGTCGGCGACGACTGGGTGACGGCCGCCGGGGTCATCGTCGCGGGCGCGGCCACCGCGGCACTGGAGTCGGCCGGGGTCGCCGCCTGGTGGCTGATCCCGCTGGCGGTCGTGGTCCTGCTGACCCGGTCGCTGGCGCGTCACCGCGACGGCTGAGAGGTGCTCGCGGGCGGCGGGGGCCACGCGCTGTCACCCTCCGAGTCAGCGCGGCGCAGTCTGGTCAGCGGTGCGCAGGGGCGCGATCGTCGTCGTCGATCGGGACGAACTCACGAACGCGGGCCGCCCGCGCCCGGTGCTTGCCGGCTTCGTCGGGCCAGTAGCCGTGGCGCTCCAGGTAGGTGCGCGCATCCTCCTCCTGCTCGCGTTCACGGTCGCCCGAGACCCCGAGCCGGTAGAGGAAGTTGAGCATGATCAACGACAGACCGGCGCCGACGCCGAGCGCGAAGCCGTCGACGCCGAAACCGCCCGAGTTGGTGATCAGCAGGATGATCCCGGCGACCACCATCACGCCGCCGATTCCGTAGCGCAACACCAACAACAGTGGGCGGCGTGTCCTGTCCATGCACACCAGCTAAGCACCGCGGCGCACCGTTGTCACGCCGGCGGGCGGCCCGACCTCAGCGATCGACCGGACATGGGATGTCCGGTTTGCCATACCCGGCCGCGTCAGCCGACCTCGACCGGCAGCGCGGGATCCCGCGTCCACTCGGTCAGCGAGCCGTCGTACAGCCGCGCGTCGTCACGACCGAGCAGCGCCAGCGCGAACAGGTCGACGGTCGCCGAGATCCCGCCGCCGCAGTAGGCGATCACCGGGCGCTCGCCGAGCGCTCCGGCCGCCTCGAACGCGTCTCGGAGCTCCGGGAGCGGGCGAAACCGGTTCGTGTCCGGGTCGATCAGCGCCGTCCAGGGCGCGTTGACGCTGCTCGGAATCCGGCCCGGGCGGCTGTAGGAGCTTGGCCCCTCTCCGCGAAACACGGGCGGGGTGAGCGCGTTGACCAGGCACGCCGGCGCGCCCTCGGCTTCGACGATCGCTTCGATCTCGGCGCGCGCGGCCACCCACTCGGGTCGTGGGCTCGCCGCGAAGGTTGCCGCCGGGTATGCGGTGGGCGCATCGCTCAGCGCCCGTCCCGACGCCTTCCAGGCCGGCAGGCCGCCATCGAGCACGCTGACGGCGTCGAACCCGAAATAGCGCAGCTCCCACCACAGACGCGTCGCCCACATCGGGCTGTCCTGGGCGTAGACGACCACGTGGGTGCCATCGGCGATCCCGAGCCGTCCCGCCTGTCGTTCGAACCGCTCAGCGCTCGGCAACGTGAACGCCAACAACGAGTCTGGATCTGACAGTGCCCCGGGGATGTCGGCGAACGCGGCGCCCGGGATGTGCTCTCGGTTGTACGCCGCGCGCCCGCTCTGCACCGTGTACGGGCCGCCCTCGGGAGGCCGCACCAGGTTGACGGTCGCGTCGAACAGCCGCAGCGCGGGGTCGTCCAGGACCGCCGCCAGCTCGTCCACATCGATCAGTGGCGTCAGCGAGAGCGTCATCGCAACTCCGGTCATTTTATGCGGGGCGGTCTCGGGGGGGGTGTGGCGACTAACCCGCCGTATGCGACTGAAATCTGCCGCACCCCGAGCGGCGAACGACCGCCAGCTGGCGACACCCGCCGTGTCGCACGCCCACCCGGCGCTGTGGCGGGCACACCCGCCGCCGTTCCGCGGCACTCCGACCGGTCGCCCCTTAGGGTTCGCCAGGTGGAGCCGCTGAGGGTGCTGATCGCCGAGGACGAGCTGCTGCTGCGCGAGGGGCTCAGCCGGCTGCTCGCCGACGCCGGCTTCGAGGTCGTCGGCACCGCGGGCGACGCGCCGGAGCTGTTACGCAAGGTCGCGGCGCTGGCGCCCGACGTCGCGATCGTGGACGTGCAGATGCCGCCGGACCACACCGACGACGGGATCCGCGCCGCGATCGCGATTCGCCACGACCATCGGGAGGTCGGCGTCCTCGTCCTGTCGCAATTTCGCGAAGAGGCGTACGCGATGGACCTGATCGGCGACGATGCCCGCGGCGTCGGCTACCTGCTCAAGGATCGGATCGCCGACCTGGACTCGTTTGCCGACGCGGTGCGCCGAGTCGCCCACGGCGGCTCGGCACT
Source organism: uncultured Solirubrobacteraceae bacterium (assembly GCA_963743985.1). Classification (GTDB taxonomy): domain Bacteria; phylum Actinomycetota; class Thermoleophilia; order Solirubrobacterales; family Solirubrobacteraceae; genus Palsa-465. The sequence goes on from CAVUSD010000004.1 coordinate 90,169, forward strand.
CGATCCGGAGATCGTGGCGCTGATGGTGGGGCGTCGTCGCCGGGCCGATCCGCTGGCGCCCCTGACCGCACGGGAGCGACAGGTCCTGTCGCTGATGGCCGAGGGCAAGTCGAACCTCGGGATCGCCGAGGCGTTGGGGGTGACCCAGACCGCGATCGAGAAGCACGTCGGGAGGATCTTCGGAAAGCTCGGCCTCGACGCCGAGCCGCTGGAGCACCGACGGGTGCTGGCGGTGCTCACCTTGCTGCGCACCGCCTGATGCGACAAAAGCTGGAGAAAGCCCCGCGTCTGGCCAACCGGTCGAATTGTGGTGGAAGATAACGACCGCATCCAAACAGGAGGGGAGCAACCAGTGAGCACCACCAAACCCGTGGTCATCTACGGGGTGAGCGGGTACACCGGCCGTCTCGTGGCCGAGTACCTGCGTGAGTACAACCTGCCGTTCATCGCCGCCGGCCGCAATGCCGAGCGGATCCAGGAGGCGCTCGATCACGTTCCGGGAATCGAGACCGCCGACTACGAGGTCCGCGAGGTCGAGCACTCGGTCGACGCGCTGACCGAGCTGTTTCGTGGTGCCGATGTCGTCTGCAACACCGTCGGGCCGTTCGCCGTCTACGGCGAGGCGGTCGTGCGCGCATGCGCCGAGGCCGGCTGTCACTACACCGACACCAACGGCGAGCAGGACTGGATGATCCGCTGCGACGAGGAGTTCGGCGAGGCGTTCGCGGAGATCGACCGGCTGCTGGCACCCGGCATCGCGCAGATGTACACGACCGGCGAGATCGCGGCGAACATCGCGCTGGAGACCCCGGGGCTGGACACCCTGGACGTCCTGGTCCTGTGGAAGGGCTACCCGACGGTCGCCTCGACCGAAACGATCCTCGTCAACGCCGCGCAGGCCAAGGCGTTCTACCTGGAGGGCAACCAGTACGTCGAGTGGGACCCCGAAGCCGGCACCTATGACGTGGTCGTTCCCGGCGTTCACCAGACGATGCTGGCGCTCCCCTGGGGCGGCACCTCGCACCCGGTCTGGTTCAAGCGTGACCCGCGCGTCGCCAACGTCAAGGTGCTCGGCGGCCTGTTTGACCGGGGGCTGATGCAGGGCGTGCCGGCGATCGTGGCCGCGGCGCTCGAGCAGGCCAAGGACATGGAGCACGACGAGAAGCTGAAGTTCCTCGTGCAGACCGCCCGCGGGGTCCAGAGTCAGATGCCGCCGCGGGAGAACCAGCGGATCAACATCTCGCTCGAGTCGGTGCACGCATCCGGGCCGCTCGGCAACGTGCACGTCGTGCTGCGCGGCGCCTCCAACTACAAGCAGACCGGCCTGTTGCAGGCGTATGCCGCCCATCATCTGACGATCGGCAAGCCGGCGCTCGTCGGGATGGGGTCCGCCTGCCAGGCGTTCGGCCACCGGACGCTGCTCGGCGTGCTGAAGCACTTCGGACTCGTGTCCGCCCCGCAGGTCACCGGCCACGTCGACTGATCGACCAGGAGAGAAACCAAGTCATGCAACTCGAAGGCAAACGAGCGCTGGTCACCGGCGCCGGTCGTGGGCTCGGGCTGGCGATCGCGACCAAGTTCGCCGAATACGGCGCCAAGGTCGTGCTCGCCGACCTCGATCACCCGACCTGCGCGCAAGCCGCCGCCCAGCTCGGCGGCGATGCCCACGCGGTCCACTGCGACGTCACCAGCTCGGCCGACGTCCAGGCCGCGATCGCGGCCACCACCGACCGCTTCGGCGGGATGGACGTGATCGTCAACAACGCCGGAATCGAGATCGGCAAGCCCCTGCACGAGATCTCCGATGAGGAGTTCGACCGGTTGATGCGGATCAACGTCAACGGCGTCTTCTACGGGATCAAGTACGCGGTTCCGGCGCTGGCCGCGACTCGCGGTTCGATCATCAACATGTCGTCGGTCGCGGGGCTGGGCGGCGTCCCGCTGCTCGGCGCGTACTGCGCGTCGAAAGCCGCCGTGATCCGGCTGACGCAGACCGCGGCGACGGAGCTGCGCGAAGCCGGGATCCGCGTCAACGCGATCTGCCCGGCGTTCATCGACACCGCGATGGTGGACCGGCTGGTGGCGCCGTTCGAGGCGGCGACCGGGGCCGAGTTCGGCGCGCTGGCCCAGCAGGCCCAGGGGCGGCTCGGGACGCCGGAGGAGGTCGCCGAGACCGCGGCGTTCCTGGCGTCCGACGATGCCACCTGGGTCAACGGCGCCTACTACATCCTTGACAACGCCTTGACTGCGAGCGTGCTATGAGCGGCGAACTGAGCGGGAGGACGGCGATCGTCACCGGGGCCGGCCACGGCATCGGCCTGGCGATCGCCAAGAAGCTGGCCGGCGAGGGCGCGACGGTCGTCTGTGCCGACATCGACGAGGCGGCGGCCCATACCGCCGCGCAGCACGTCTCCGGATACGCCGCCAAGTGCGACGTGACCAAAGAGGCACAGGTGCAGCGACTGGTCTCAGAAACCGTCGCCCAACACGGCAAGCTCGACGTGTTCGTCTCCAGCGCCGGTGTCGCCTCGGTCAACCCGCTGGTCAACATGAGCCTCGACGAATGGCGCACCGTGCTGTCGGTCGACCTCGACGGCGTGTTTCTGTGCACGAAGCATGCGGCGCTGGCCATGGCCCAGGGTGGCGGCGGCTCGATCATCAACATCGCCTCGATCAAGGCGTTCGGCGGCTCACCGGCGACCGGCCATTACGGCGCGGCCAAGGCCGGCGTCGTGTCGCTGTCGAAGACCGCCGCGATCGAGATGCGTGATGTCGGCGTCCGCGTCAACGCGGTCTGCCCCGGATGGGTCAACACCGACATGGTGTCGGCCAACCGGGCGGCGCTGGAGGCGATCCTGCCGGTCACGTTCGACGAGTACATCGCCCACGTCCAGGGGGGTCTCGGCGAACCGGACGACGTCGCCGGCGTCGTCCTGTTCCTGGCCTCGGACCGTTCGCGGTTCTCGTCGGGCGCGGCCTACCTGGTCGACGGCGGCGCGCTGGCGCACCTCGTCTAGCGATGCAGGCCGACCCCGCCCTGACCACCCTGCCGGACCTGCTGCGTTCACGCGCCGGCGGCGAGCCCGACCGACCGTTCGTCCGCTTCCAGCAGCGGGCGCTGACCTACGGCGAATTCGACGCCCGCACCGACCAACTGGCGGCCGGCCTCGCCGACCTCGGCGTCACCAGCGGCGACGTCGTGTCGGTGTTCCTGCCCAACTGCGTGGAGTTCCTCGAGGCGTGGTGGGCGATCCTGAAGGCGGGTGGGATCCTCGGGCCGGTCAACCCAGCGTACGTCGGGCCCGAGGCGGCGTACGTGATCGAGCACTCGCGCGCGGTCGCGGTCGTGACCGACGAGCGCGGGGTCGGGGTGCTCGCGCCGGTCCGCGGACAGCTTGGCGGGGTCGGCCACGTGATTTGCACCGACGACGGGGCCGGCGACCTGTCGCTGGCGGCGGTCGCCCAGCGCGGGTTGGATCGGCCGGTGCCGTCCCCCTCACGCGGTCCGGACGACCTGGCGTCGATCCTGTACACGTCGGGCACGACCGGTAAACCGAAGGGCGCGATGCTGACCCATCGCAACCTGCTGGTCAATGCCACGCAGGGCGCCGAGCTGGTGCCGCTCGGGCCCGGCGACCGCGTCGGAATGCTGCTGCCGCTGTTTCACGCCAACGCGCAGGTCGTGACCTGCCTGATCCCGATGATGATCGGCTGCGAGGTGGTGATGTGGGAGCGATTCTCGGCAACGACATTCTGGGAGACCGTGCAGCTGCTGCAGCCGGCCACGATCTCGGCGGTCCCGACGATCCTCGCGGCCGTGCTCAACGCGCCCAACGCGCCCGGACCGGATAACTCGCTGCGCTACATCATCTGCGGGGCGGCGCCGCTGTCGGTCGATCTGCTCGAGGCGTTCGAGACCAAGTTCGGGATCCGGATCCTCGAGGGCTACGGCCTGACCGAGACCAGCTGCATCTCCTCGATCAACCCGTTCTACGGCGCCCGCAAGGCGGGGTCGATCGGCCTCCCAATCCGGGGCCAGGCGATGCGGATCATCGGCGACGACGGGGCACCGGTCGCCAGCGGCGACTACGGCGAGATCATCATCCAAGGCCCGAACGTGATGCCGGGCTATCTCGACAACGAGGCCGCGACTGCCGACTCCATCCGCGACGGCTGGCTGCACACGGGCGACATCGGCTACGTCGACGACGACGGTTACTTCTTCATCGTCGACCGGACGAAGGACATGATCATCCGCGGCGGCGAGAACATCTACCCGCGGGAGATCGAGGAGGTCATCTACCAGCACGAGGGCGTGCTCGAGGTGGCGGTGATCGGCCTGCCGCACGAGATCCGCGGCGAGGAGGTGCTCGCCGTCGTCGCGCCCGTCGGCGGCTACGAGCTGGACCCCGAGCAACTGTCGGCGTTCGTCGCGGAACGGCTGGCAAGGTACAAGCTCCCCGCGAGGATCGAGCTGCGCGACGAGCTGCCCAAGACGCCCACCGGCAAGATCGCGAAAGGACCGCTGCGCGACGAGTTCGGCAGCGTGTTCGACACCTGAGCGGCTACGTCCAATCGGTCTCGAGCAGCGCCCGGCGGATCCGGCCGATCGTCGCCACCGCGTCCTGATCCGGCTCCGGGCCATCCCCGAACGCCGCGGCGGCGGCCAACTGCAGCGACGAGGTCAGCATCGGCTGACCGGCGCGTGCCTGGGAGAGCGAGACCGGCCGCTCGTCGACCGACAGACCGAGCGACCTGGCGAGCCCGATCACCCGCGCGCGCGTCACTCCCGGCAGGACGCGGCCGTCGAGCGGCGGCGTGATCAGCCGGTCGGAGTCCAGCAGCCAGACGTTTGCCCACGCGGCTTCGAGCACGCTCGCGTCCGGATCGTCGTCGACAAGCAGCGCGACCGGGCCACCGGACGCGGAGCTCATGCCGGACAGCGGTCCCCGGTCGGCGAGCTTGTGCGCTCCGTAGCCTCCGGCCAGCGTCAACGGTCGCAACCGGAACCGCTCAGGCCGCGGAGCCAGCGGGGCGGTCTGGAACGTCACGTCCAGCGCGCCTTCGGCCGGTCGGATGTCGACGCGCAGCCGGTGCTGTCCGGCCGCCAGCGCCGCGGCGCTGACTCGGATCCGCGCCTCCAGATCGTCTGGTGGCGCGAGACCGTAGAGCGACGCCACCGAGCGTCGCGCCCGGGCGAGATGGGCGTCGAGCGCTTGCACCGCGCCGTCGCGCACCAGCAACGTCTCGTAGACCCCGTCCCGAGCCGGCACTAGACGGGGACGGTGAAGTGGCGGGCGGAGAGGACACGCCGGCCCACCTTGCGAGGCGCGACGACGACGTCGGCGCCGACGGCGGCCGCGATCGGGCGCGCCTTGGCGATCGCCTCGTCAAGCTCTGCGCGGGGGTCGGAGTCCGCCACGATCCCGCCTCCGGCCCCGATCCAGAGCCGGCCGTCGCGCAGCTCGAGGGTGCGAATCGCGACGTTCAGCTCGAGGCCGGCGATCGGGCTGCTGTAGCCGACGGCGCCGGTGTAGACCTCACGCGCGGTTCGCTCGAGCTCCGCGATCACTCGCAGCGACTGCACCTTGGGCGCGCCCGTGACCGAGCCCGGCGGGAACGTCGCCCGCAGGAGCGCAGCATTGCTCGTCTGCGGCCGCAACCGGCCGTGCACGCGCGAGACCAGATGCCAGAGTCCGGGATGGGTCTCCGGGGTCGGCAGCCGCGGCGCCACCACCGAGCCGTACGCGGACACGCGACCGATGTCGTTGCGCATCAGGTCGACGATCATCACGTGCTCGGCCGCGTCCTTGGCCGAGCCGCGGAGGCGCTCCAACGCGACCAGATCGGCGTCTGGATCCCCCACCCGCGCGATCGTTCCCTTGATCGGGGCCGTCAGCACCTGGTCGCCGCGACGGTGCAGGAACAGCTCCGGCGACAGCGAGGCGATCGAGCCGTCCGGGGTGTCGAACATCGCCGCATACGGGGGCGAGATCCGCTGCAGCGCGGCGGCCGACAGTGCCGCGGCGCCCCCGTCTGAGTGAGAGTCCAACCGCAGGCACAGGTTGGCCTGGAAGATCTCCCCCGCCGCGATCCGCTCACGGCAGGCGGCCACCGCCTCGAGATGCGACGCCGCGGCCCGCGCGTCGATCACGAACGGCGCGGGCGCGGCGGCCTGCCCGGCGGGCGCGGGTCTCGACAGCCGGCGGCGCAGGACGCTGAGCCGTTGCTGGAGAGGCTCGCGACGGTCGACGGTGGCAAGCGCCTCGAACCACCATTGACCGTCGGGATCACGTCGCAGCACGTTGTCGTAGTAGGCGAGATGCAGCTCCGGCATCGGCACTGGCCGTACCGATCTCAGCGGAACCCGCTCGACGGCGGCCGCCAGTCGGTAGCCGAGCCAACCAAACCACCCCCCGCCAACCGTGGTGCTCGGCGCAGCGTCGGCGCCGATGACCCGGGGCAGCCGGTCGAGCGCGGCGAACGGATCGCCGCTACCGAGGTCTCCCGGCCGTACGACCTCGAGCGGATCGGAGCCGACGATCGCCCCTCCGCCCGCCCAGGCTCCGGTCAGCGCAAACGGCAGCCGCTCGTCGGCGATCGCCCGGACCGCCTCGGCCGCGGTCCAGGAGCACGAGAGCCGTTCGCAGATCAGCGTTGCGGGCTCGGACACTGTGCCGACAACGCTATCGCCGGCACCCGTTGCGCGCCCAGTGCGGCTGGTAAAACCGACCACCGTCGAGTGAGTGTTGACGTAGGCTCAGCTGGCGATGACCGAATATCGCCACGCAACCGGTCCGCGTCGCGTCCTGCTGCTGTTCATGGTGGCTTCCGCGTCCGCTTGGCTGGCCGCCTGCGGTGGAGGGAGCGCGACCTCGACCGTCAGCCTCGAGACGGCCGGAATCGGAGCGCAGACGACGGCCGCCGAAGCGGGTGGCGTCTCGCCCGCGTCGTCGGCGCCGAAGCTGACGGTCAGCCAACTCGCGGGCGCGCGCGTCATCTACTCGTACGCGGGCCTCGACCCGCCGACGGCGCTGTTGCGGCAGATCCGTGCGGGAGAGGTCGGCGGGGTGATCTTCTTCGGCTCGAACATCGCGAGCCCGAGCCAGATCGGCGGCGTCATCACGACGCTGCAGGCAGCGGCCAAGTCCAGTCCCGCGCACCTCCCGTTGCTGCTGATGACCGACCAGGAGGGCGGTCAGGTGCGGCGGTTGCCGGGGGCACCGATCAAGTCAGAGAAAGAGATCGGCGAGCAACCCAACGCGCTGCAGGCCGCATCGGTGGCCGGCCGCGGCGCCGGCCATCTGCTCTCGTCGGTCGGGATGAACGTCAACCTCGCGCCGGTGGTGGACGTGTACCGGTCCGCCGGCGACTTCGACGACCAGTTCCAGCGGTCGTACTCGAGCGACCCGGCGAAGGTGGCGGCGCTCGGATCGGCGTTCGTGAGCGCGCAGCAGCACACCGGGGTCGCGGCGACCGTCAAGCACTTCCCCGGCCTCGGGGCCGCGGCGGCGTCGCAGAACACCGACGAGCGCCCGGTCACGCTGAACGTGCCACTGGCCCAGCTGCGTTCGATCGACGAGCTCCCGTTCCGCGCGACGATCGCGGCCGGCGCAAAGCTGGTGATGAGCTCATGGGCGGTCTATCCGGCGCTCGACCGCTCCCTGCCCGCCGGCCTCTCGTCGAAGGTGATCGGCGGTGAGCTCCGTGGCCGGCTCGGGTTTCGCGGAGTCACGGTGACCGACTCGATCGACGCCGGCGCGCTGACCCCCTACGGCAGCCTCGGTAACCGCGCCGTGCTCGCGGCGAACGCCGGCGCCGACCTGATCCTCTGCAGTCAGCCGAGCTCAGGCGCGCAGGGGATCACGGTGGTGCGGGCGCTGGCTCACGCGATCGCGACCGGCAAGGTGTCGAAGGCGGCGTCGCGCGCCTCGGTCGCGCGGATCTTGGCGCTGCGAGCGCACCCGTAGAGAGGAAGACGATGACCATCGACTATTCCACGCTCCCCGATGACCTGCCTGAGCCGATCGACGATGGGGGCGCCGACCACCTACCCGGAACCCCGATGCCGGCGGTGACGTTGCCCGCGACCGACGGCACCCAGGTGCGGCTCGACCAGCCTCGCCCGGGCCGCACGGTCCTGTATCTGTACCCGATGACCGGCGAGCCCGGCACGCCGCTGCCCGACGGATGGAACGAGATCCCGGGCGCGCGGGGCTGCACTCCGGAGTCAAGTGGCTTTGGCGACCACCACGCCGAGCTGACGCAGGCGGGCGCGCCGACGGTGTTCGGGCTCTCCAGCCAGAGCACCGCGTATCAGACAGAACTGGCGCGGCGGCTGGGGTTGCCATTTCCGATCCTGTCCGACGAGTCCCTCGTCCTGGCCCGGCAGTTGAATTTGCCCACGTTCGAGACCGCCGGGATGCGCCTCTACCGACGGCTGACGATGGTCATCGCCGACGCGAGAATCGAGCACGTCTTCTATCCGGTGTTCCCGCCCGACCGCCACGCCGCACACGTGCTCGCCTGGCTCGTGGCAAACCCGCGATAGCGATCGCGTCCATCAGAAAGGCGGTTCGGTCAAGTCATGGGTGCCGAACGCCGATACAGCTCTTGACAGAAAGTCAACCGCCGGGCTCGGACAGCCCCCTCTTTCGGGAAGGGCTCGTCTATGTCCGGTCACATGCATGGGGTTTCCGCGGTCACGCGGCGGTCCGAGGGCGTAGGCAGAGGTTGGACGAGAGCGGCTTGCCTGGTGGCACTCGTCAGCGCGCTGCTGACCGCGGGCCTGGCATCGATCGTCCCGTCGGCACGGGCCGCGTCGACGCCGACGGTCGGTCTCGGGACCGCGTCGGCGTACGCGGTGTTGAGCGGCGCCTCAGTCGCCAATACCGTCAGCGCGCCGATGGCCCCGTTCACCACCCTCCGCGGCGATCTCGGCGCGCCCATCGCTCCGTCCGGGTTCCCGCCCGGCGTGGTCACCGGCACGATCAATGTCGGCAACGCCGCGGCCACCACAGCGGTGGCCGACGCGCAGGCCGCGTACACCGCGATCCACGACCGAGCGGGTGGCGTTGTGATACCGCTCGCGCTGGCCGGCACGACGATCTCGCCGGGCCTGTACACGATCCCCGGTGCTGCCTCCAATACCACGACGGTGACCCTCGACGGCGGAGGGGATCCGAACGCCGTGTTCGTCTTCCAGGTCAACGGCGCGTTGGCCTTCGCCGCCCTCAGCCACGTCGTGCTGACCAACGGCGCGCAGGCTTCGAACGTGTTCTGGCAGGTCAACGGCGCCGCGTCGATCGGCGCGAACGCCACCTTCGCGGGGACGCTGATCGCGTCCGCCGCGGCCGCGGTCGGTAACGGGAGCCTGGTCAACGGCCGCGTGTTCGCGCTCAACGGCGCGCTCACCCTCGACGACAACGAGTTCTACAGCGCGCCCCCGACCGTCACGATCGCCGGCGGGGCGAGCGCGGACGTCAACACGTCGACCCCGACGATCAGCGGAACCACCGATCTCGCGGCGCCGGGACACGTGACCGTCACGATCGCCAACCAGACCCTGACCGCAACGCCGTCGAACGGCACCTGGTCGGTACCGGCCCCGACGCTGGCCAATGGCACCTACACGGTCAGCGCCTCGGCCACCGACGGGGCGGGAAACGTCGGCAGCGCGAGCCAGCAGTTGACGATCGATACGACACCGCCGATGCTCACGCTCGACGGCGCCGCGACCGTCATCACCAACGACCCGACCCCGACGATCGCCGGCACCACCGACGTCGCCCCCGGCACGGTCGTGTTGGTCACGGTCGGCTCACAGAACCTGAGCGCGCTCGTCCAGTCCACGGGAACATGGAACGTGGCGACGGGCGCGCTGGCCGACGGGACCTACACCGCCGCGGCCTCGGTCACCGACCCGGCGGGGAATCGGACCACCGCCAGCCAGACGGTGACCGTCGACACGACCCCACCGGCGATGACGATCAACGGCGGCGCCAACGCGCTGACCGACGACGCGACGCCGACGATCTCCGGAACGGCGGCGGTCGCGCCCGGGACGACCGTGACCGTGACTCTGGCCGACCAGACGCTGACCGGCCTCGTCCAGCTCGACGGGACCTGGTCGGTGTCCGCCGCCCGCCTCGCCGACGGTCCGCACCGAGTCGTCGTGTACGTCTCCGACGAGGCCGGGAACCCTGCCAGCCTCGCCCAGACCCTGACGGTCGACACCGTCGCGCCCGGGATCTCGATCACCGGCGGCGCGACCGCGACGACCACGCACAAAGACCCGACGATCGCGGGCACCTCTGAGGCTGCGCCGGGCACCGTCGTGACGGTCGCGATCGCGGGACAGACGATGACGACGCTCCTGCAGACGAACCACAGCTGGAACGCGACGCCGGCCACCGCGGTCGGTATCGGCACGTGGTCGGTTGTGGCCTCGGTGTCCGATCCCGCCGGCAACGTGGGCACGGACAAACAGCGTCTCACGATCACCACCAACGGAGGCTCTGGTGCAGGGACCCCCGGCTCCCCCGGCTCACCCGGCAGCAGCGGTGGCACCGGCGGCACAGGCAAGACGGGCGGCACGGGCGGGACGGGCAGCGCGGGCGGCACCGGCGGGGCGGGCATCCCGGTCGCATTGGGTGTCACCCCCGCGAGCCAGTTGACGGTCACCGTCAGCTGTGCCGCCAATCACTCGGGAAAGGCCTGTCAGGGGACGCTGACAGCGACCTCACGCGTGTCCACGCGGGGCGCCACGCCGGTGAAGGTCACCGCCGACCTGACATCGGCTGGGCGCAAGTCGACGCAGAAGACGACGCTCGTGCAGGTGGCTTCCGGCTCCTACTCGGTCGCGACCGGACAGGACGCCAAGATCACCGTCACGCTCAATAAGCAGGGCAAACAGCTCCTCGCGCGCTTCTACCGCGTGCCCGCGACCCTGAAGCTGACCGGCGCGATCTCATCCACGCGCGCAATCATGTTCAGCTTGACCCGAGTGCGCGCCGGCATCAGCGCGAGCTGGGCAGCGACCAAAAGCTCCACATCACTCAGGTCGCTGCTCATATCCCGCCTCCCTGCTCATTCGACCGTGACCGTCACCTGCCATGGCGGCGGCTGCTCGTTCGCCAAGCGGACGTTCACGTCCAAAACGAAATCGCTGACGCTGGCCGCCAAGCTCGGCCAGCCCAAACTCAAGCCAGGGGCGACGCTCCAGGTCGCGGTCGGCGTCGCGGGCCAAGTCGGGGAGGTTGCGGGCTTCGCCGTACGCAGCGGCCGGGCACCGCTGCAGACCTCGCTCTGTCTCGTCCCGGGAGCGACCATCCCCAGCGCCTGCGCCGCCTCCTGATAGCGAAACCCGCCGGGTCCCGCCCGCGGCGGCGGTTCAGAGTCCGCGGTAGACGGCGTCCCAGAATCGGACGAAGAACTCGGGCGGCCGGCTGGTCTCCATCGCCCGCTGCGTCATCAGAACCGCGGCGAGCCGGCGCTTCGGGTCGATGTAGCCGCTCGTGCCGGTGCCGCCCATCCAGCCGAAGCCACCGGCGGCGACCGCCGTCTGTTCGCGTCGCAGCACCACCTCACCGCCGAGGCCCCAGGATCGGCCATCGCCGAGCAGCTGTGCGCTGGCCCGCTGGCGGTCATCGAGCTGGTCCGTTCGCATCAGCGTGGCCGCCTCGGGACGCAGGACGCCGCCACCGTCGAGCAGGCATTCCAGGAACGACAGGAAATCCCGAGCCGTCGAGACCAGACCGGAGGCGAGCGCCTCGAACCGCGGCCGTCGGCTGAAGCGACCGTCCGGGAGGTCCAGCACCTCCAGGCCGTCGGGCGTGGGGCGGTACGCGGTCGTCAGGCGATGCAGCTGCTCGGTGAAGAACGCCGTATCACGCATCCGCAACGGCCCGCTGATCCGCTCCTGCAGGAGCTCTGACAGCGGTCGTTGCGCGGCGCGGGCGAGCAGCACCGACAGGGCGTCGATGCCGGTGTGGTACAGCCATCCGCTCCCCGGCTCGATTGCCAATGGCAGCTCCCCGAGCCGACGCATGAACTCATCGCCGGAGAACGGCGGCGCAAACGGGCCGGGCATCAGACCCTGCTGCTTGAACGCGTCGAACATCGGGCCGCGGGCCGGCACCAGCCCGAACCCGCACGTCATCGTCAGCAAGTCGGAGACGAGGATCGGCCGAGCTGCGGGGAACGTGTCCGTCAATGGCCCGTCGATCCGCGTGAGCACCTGCGGCGACGCCAGCTCAGGCAGCCAGGTGGCGACCGGCTCGTCCAGCGCGACGATCCCATCGGCGACGACGCTCAGCGTCAGCGCGGCTGCCACGAGCTTGGACAGGGACGCCACCCGAAAGATCGCATCCGTGCCGATCTCAGCGGGTGCCGGCTCGCCGGTCGACGCGTCAGGCGCGCGCGCAAGCCTGCCGTCGGAGCAGAACTGCCGATCGCCGTCGACGCTGACGGCCGCGACATAGCCGGGCAGTGTGCCGTCGCGCACCAGCGGAGCGAGCGTCCGCTGTACCCAGGCGATCGAATCGGCCGCGGACATGGCCGACGAGCTTAACCACACGAGTCCGCGGCCCGGTGGGGCCCGAGCCGCCTCAGGTGACGCCGCAGGCCATGCACAACCGCTGCAGTTGCTCCATCGCGTCAGTGGTCCTGGTCGGCAGCGCCGCCAACGCTGCCGCGGCGGTACGCAGGTCCGCGATCGTCGCCGCCCGCGCCTCCAGCGCGAACCGCCCGAGCCAACGCACCGCCGCCCGGTCGTAGCGTGCCGGGTCCCCGTCGCGCAGCACGAGGCAGATCCGGAGCGCATCCTCGAGGGCGATCTGTGGCAGCTCACGCGCGGCGTTGAGCACCAGCAGTTCGTTGCCGGTGTCGAGCGCGCGGCGAAACCGCGCGTAGGGACTTCCGTCGCTCGTCATACGAACGTATGTTCCCATCAAGGCAGGACGGATGACGCCCGCCTCCGCCTCGAGCCGGTCGGTCCTCAGGCTCCGTGGCCTGCCCCCGCGGCGAATCGCGCCTGGGCAGCCGCCAGGATGGTGGCCGCCTCCTGCCGAGGTCCCCAGCCGCGAGTCGTGACCGTCTTGCCCTCATCCAGCTGCTTGTAGATCATGAAGAACTGCTCGATCTCGCCCCTCAGCAGCACCGGCAAGTCCTCGAGATCCTGGAGCGGGCTCCAGTTGGGATCACCGGTGGGGACACAGATCAGCTTGTCATCGACCCCGTTCTCGTCCGACATGCGGAACACCGCGATCGGCCTGACGGGAATCAGACAGCCCGGGAACGTCGGCTCAGAAAGGCAGACGAGCACGTCGAGAGGGTCCCCATCCTCACCCAGCGTGTCCGGCAGGAAGCCGTAATCGGCCGGGTACACGGCGGCGGTGCGCAGCAGACGGTCAAACACGATGCCCCCGAGCAGGGGGTCGTACTCGTACTTGTTCTTGCTGCCCTTGGGGATCTCGACCATGCAGATCAGCTGGTCGCGAGCCACGGCGCGAATCTTACGAGGCGCCGGGAGGGATTCCGTCGCGCGGCGCCCGCGGTAGGCTGCCGCGATGACGGTCATCCGTGCGTTGCGTCAAGAGGATCGTCTCGCCTGGACCCCGCTGTGGGCCGGATATCTACGTTTCTACCGGGCAGAACTGACGCCGGCGGTGACCGAGCAGACCTTCGCTCGCATGACCGAGCGCCGCGACGGCTGTTTTGGACTGGCGGCCGAGGCCGAGGACGGCGCCCTCGCAGGGTTCAGCCACTGCGTGCTGCACCCCACCACCTGGTCGCGTGGCGGCACCTGTTACCTAGAGGATCTCTACGTCGATCCCGGCCACCGAGGCACGAACACCGCGCGCGCGCTGATCGAAGCGTCGGGCGAGCAGGCACGGGCAGCGGGTGCGGAGACCCTCTACTGGCACACTCAGGCGTTCAACGGCCGGGCGCGCTCGCTCTATGACACGGTCGCCCAGCTGACCTCGTTCGTGCATTACGAGCGCCAGCTGGGTTGAACGAGACCGTCCACCGCCGATCGCAATCGGCTCACGTCGCCGAGCCGGTGGCCGGGCTCCTGAGTCGACCGTCGGGCTCGGCCGCCCATAGCCACAGGTAAGCGCGGAAGTCCCCCAGTCCCTCGGCCAGCTCGGCGTCACGGGCTTGCTGGTCGGGACCGTCCGGGTAATGGAACAGATCGCCGTTGCCGCGGGACGCCTCGAGCACCCGCTGCGCGCGGGGTCGCCGGCGCTGCACGAACCGCGACAGCGCCGCGACGACATCGTCGGGCTCGACGCCGGCCAGCTCGTCGCCCAACACGGCCGCGTCCTCCAGCGCCTGGGCGGCGCCCTGCGCCTGAAAGGGGAGCATCGCATGGCAGGCGTCGCCGATCAGACACACCCGGCCGGCCTGCCACTCGGTGGCGACGTCGCGGTCATACAGCGGCCACGAGCTGACCCCTTCGGCCGCCGCCACCATCTGCTGCAGACAGGGATCCCACTCCTGCAGCGAAGCCAGCAACTGTTGGTGACCGGTGCGCGCCAGCTCGGCGGCATGCTCGGATGATTCGGTCGCGGTGGTGACGCCCAGATAGACGCCGGCGCGGCCCCGGACGGGATGCATCACGGCGTGACGGTTGGGGCCCAGCCAGATGTTGAGATCCGGGCTGGCCCACAGCGCGGCCAGAGCGGGGATCGGATCCACCGAGCTCAGCGGGATGATCATCCGCTGCGTGACCTGTCCGGTGAGGGGCGAGGGGGAGGGTCCGAATACGCTCTCGCGCACCCGCGACGCGATGCCGTCGGCGGCGATCACCGCGTCGCTCTCGTGCACGGCGGCGTCCGCGAACGACAGTCGGGGTCGGCGCCCTTGGTCGCCGGGCTCGACGCTCGCGACGGCGCGGTCAACGTGGAGCTCCACCGGCGGCCCGTCGCCCGCGACCTCCGTGGCCACCTCCAGCAGGGCCGCGTGCAGATCCGCTCGGTGCTGACAGAGGTACGGAGACCCGTAGCGCTCGACCGCCAGGTCGCCCAGCTCGAAGCTACCCAGAAGCCGTCCGTCGGCCCAGCGCCGACGGTTGGAGTACGCGGCCGAGACCGAGCGCGGTGCAAGCCTGTCCATCACCCCCCAGCGGTCCAGCAGCCGTGCGGCGTTAGGGGCAACCTGAATGCCGGCGCCGACCTCCGCCAGCGCGGGTGCCTGCTCGAACACGGTGACGCGATGACCGACTCTCCGCAGAGCGATCGCCGCGGACATTCCACCCAGCCCGGCGCCGACGATCGCGATCTCCAAGCCCCGAGAGTGGATCCAGAGCAGGATACCGGCCGGCGATGAGTTTGCCGTCACTGTGCGGTCCAAGCGCTCAGTCCACCAAGGAGGATCCAATGCTCACCCTCTACGAGCACCCGTTCGCGCTCTACTGCCAGAAGGTTCTCGTGGCGCTCAACGAAGTGGGCGTCGACTACGACGTCCTCGAAGAGCAGCGTGACTTCGACCGCGGGCAGCTTGCCCAGCTGTGGCCACCGGCGTCGATCCCGGTGCTGCGCGACGGCGACCAGGTGATCGGCGAGACGTCGATCATCATCGAGCACGTCGCCGGCGCGGGACTGGTGCCCTCGCTGGAAGCCCGTCTGTGGGACCGTCTCTGCGACCAATACATCTCCGATGCCGTGCAGGCGATCGTCCTCGAGACGGTCCTGGAGCGGTTCGACGAGCGGGCGGTCAGCCAGGCACGGAGCCGTCTCGAGATGGCCTACGGGATGCTCGAAGCGCGATTGGCCGAGAACGAGTTCCTGGCCGGCGACTCATTCACGATCGCTGATTGCGCGGCTGCGCCCGGGCTGTTCTACGCCCTGGCGATTCACCCATGGGACGAGCTCACCCACCCGGAGATGACGAGGTACTACCGGGCCCTCGCGCAGCGGCCATCGTTCGCCAGGGTGATCGAGGGCGCGCGGTCCTACCGGCATCTGTTCCCGTTGCCATGGCCGGCTGACTTCGACCGGTATCACTGACGACGGGCGCCGACGCCCCCGCTGCGGAACGGTCAGGCGCGCTCCACGACGAAGTCACCAGGGTTCAGCGCAAACAGCGCGAACTTCGCAACGACCATAATCCACCCGATTCCGTAGCGCGCGAACAGGGTTCGAGGGCCCGTTCGCCGCGTGCTGCCGGACGCTGGGTCACCATGAGGACATTACGCTGAGCGAGGACCAACCACCTGAGCTGACGGAGGCGTCTCAACAGACGTCGACCGTGCCCCAGCCCGAGGCGCCGCGGTCAGACGCCGGGACGCCTCCGGAACCCCCGGGGCAATCGCCGGTGATCCGACGCCGCCCACGGTCGATCGCGGTCACGCCCGACGGACCGCCCGCCAGCGCGCAGCCGCCTGAGTCGGCGTCACCGCCGCGTATCTCAACCATGAAATCGCAGCGTGATCCGCGCCCAACGCCGCGCCGAGACCCGGCCTCGGGGGGGCGCCAAGACCCGGCCCCGGCGCCGCGCCAAGACCCGGCCCCGGCGTCGCGCCGCGAGACAAGCCCGCGGCCGCGACAGGATCCGGGGCCGGGCGCCGGCTCCCGCGCCAGCGGCGCGACGCGGCAACCTCGTCCCGAAGTCGCGCCCTACCGACGCGTGCGCCCCCGGCTCGATCGTCCCGTCGACGTCGACGTCGACGTCGACCGGGCGGCCACGCGCCGTCCGCGACCGAGCGCCACCGAGCGGCCGGCCGCGGCCCAACCCCCGTCGTCGCGACCCGCGTCGTCGCGATCGCCCTCGTCCCGTCCCGCGTCGTCGCGGCCGTCGTCGTCGCGACCAGCGTCGTCCCGACCGCCCTCGTCGCGACCAGCCTCGTCGCGACCAGCCTCGTCGCGACCAGCCGCGCCGCGTCCCGCCTCGTCCCGACCGCCCTCGTCGCGGTCCGCTTCGTCCGGGCCGCCCTCGTCCGCACGGTCCCGCCCCGGCGTGTCATGGCTGGACGAGGTGCAGACCCCTCGCCGGTCCGCCCCACGCCCTGCGTCCGAGCCGGTCGGGCCGGACCGCCGCACCCCCCGCCGTGAGCGCTCACGGCCCGATGACTGGACGTCGCCCCGCCGGACCTCAGGCGACGCGCGCCGCGGGCAGGCGCCGCCATCGGCGCAGTCAACGCCGGCCGACGCACGCCCTCCCCGCGTCGCGCCTCCTGGTCGGATCGGCCTGCCACGGGCGGACTTCTCCGGCGCCCACGCCCGGCGGCTACGGCTGCTCATCCCGCTGTTGGTGCTGGCGGCGATCGCGATCGGAATCGCGGCGCTGGTTGGCGCTTTCAGCTCGGACAGACACGCCCGGCTGCCGACGCTGCCGGCGATCCCGGCGCGCGCGATCGAGACCCAGCACGGTCCTCCCGCGACCGTGGCCCTGAATACGACGTTCGGCGGCGCGAGTGCGCCGAACGGGAAGCTGTCGACCCTCGAGCTGGACCTGGCGCGCGGCTTTCACTTCGATCCGCGCGCCGCCGTGACCTGCGCGGCGACACAGGCACGGACCGGCGCTTGTCCGGCGGACTCGGCGATCGGCAGCGGCACCGGTGAGATCGTCGTGCGGGGCCCGTATCTGCCGCAGACGACCTATGACGTCAGCACCGCGGTCTACCTGACGGCGCCGACACACCGAAACGACATCGCCGGCGTCGCGCTCGACCTGACCCAGGCTCAGTCGCAGCTGCATGCCGTGATTCTCGGACGGGTGATCCCGCTGCCGACGAGTGCCTACTCGATCGTGCTGCGGTTCGCAGACGCGAGCACGACGCTGTCGACCAACTACGACCTGAACCTGCGTCGGCTGGCGCTCACGCTCCAGGCGAGCCGGACCGTTGGCTCCCAGGCCTACCACCTGCTCACCAATCCGACCCCGTGCACGCGACCGGGCTGGCCGCTGCAGCTGTCGATCACCTCGGCCAAGAACGCGTGGATCTATCACGGCAACGCCTCCTGCCCATCGGCGGCGGCGACACCTTCTCAACCAAGTTGATTGAGATAACGGTTTTTGGTTAGACTGAGCCGCGTGCAACGCGTCGATATCCATCAGCACATCTGGACCACACCGCTGCTGGATGCGCTCGCCCGACGCGACAGCTACCCGTTCGTGCGACGCGAGGACGGCCTCTGCGTCCTGCACCTGGCCGGCGAGCCGCCGTGCGTGATCGACGTCGCCGCCGAGTCGGTGGCGTCTCGCACGCGGCTGCTGGAGATCGACGGCGTCGAGATGGCCGCGATCTCGATCTCGAGCCCGATCGGGATCGAAACGCTGCCACCTGACCAGGCACGTGAGCTGATCGCCGCCCATCTCGACGGCGTCCTGGCGCTCGGCGACCGGTTCGTCGCCTGGGGTCCGATCGGGATCCGTCGGCCGGATCCCGCGGAGGTCGATACGGTGCTCGAGCGCGGCTGCGTCGGGATCTCGCTGCCGTCGGCGGCGCTGGCGGACCTCGACGCGCTCGAGGCGATCGGGCCGGTGCTCGAGCGTGTGCAGGCGCTCGACGTGCCGCTGTTCGTCCACCCCGGGGGGTTCGCCCCACGCCAGCCGTCGCTGTCGGATCCGCTCTGGTGGACGGCACTGACCAGTTACGTGTCCGACATGCAGGCGGCGTGGCTCACGTTCGTGACACAAGGACGCCGAGAGCTGCCCCGGCTTCGGGTCGTGTTCGGAATGCTCGCGGGCGGCGCCCCGCTGCACAGCGAGCGACTGACCGCCAGAGGCGGATCGGCCGTCGACCTGCACGATCCGCTGACGTTCTACGACACATCGAGCTACGGGCCGATGATGATCGAGGCGATGGCCGCCTGGCTCGGGCCCGACCGGCTCGTGTACGGGTCCGATCGCCCGGTGATCGAGCCGGTCCGGAGCGGACGGGAGGTTGAATCAATGGCCAACGCAGCCGATTTCCTGACCCTCGCGAGGGCCACGGCATGAGCTTGACGCTCGAGGAGCTGCATCGGTTCGCGGCCCGCATGGCCGCCACGCCTGAGACCTGGCGCCAGCACGTGCGCCACGACAGCGACGCTCGCGTCTACGAGGAGATCTGGAACGACGGCGATGTCAACGCCTGGGTGATCTGCTGGTCCGAGGATCAGGACACCGGCTTTCACGATCACGACGAGTCAGGCGCGGCGATCGCGGTCGTATCCGGCACCGTCCGCGAGGACCGGCTGACGCTGTCGGGGCCGCCGCGCTCACGAGCATTCGGCGCCGGGGAGACGTTCACCGTGCCGCCGGTCGCGATCCACCGGGTGCTGCACGCGGGCGGGCGGCCGGCGGTGACAATCCACGCGTATTCACCGCCGCTTCGCCGCACCGGTGCATACCGGGTCGGAGCTGACGGCGAGCTCGAGCGTGAGTCACAGCCGTTCGAGGTCGAGCTGCGTGGCGAACCCGCGCTCGCCTGACTCGAGCAGCTCAGTCTCTTCGCCGCCGCACGAGTGGCGGAAAAGTCCGGAATAGACGTACACATCCGCCAATCGCCCGGACGATCGCTAGCTTCGGAAGCCGCGATGTACAAGACGGTCACCCACGACGGCGTCGAGGATGTCGTCGCGATCGAGGAGCCACTGGAGATCCGGGTCGACGGAGTGGCTCTGTCGGTGACGATGCGCACGCCCGGCCACGACGAGGAGCTGGCGCTCGGGTTCCTCTACGGCGAGGGCCTGATCGACGGCCCCCGCGCGGCCGGGCTCACCGATGACTTCGCCAACAACACGATCGAGATCGGCGGGCCGCTCACGCGGGATCCCGGCGCCCGCAACTTCTACACGACCTCGTCGTGCGGCGTCTGCGGCAAGGGCGCGCTCGAGGAGGTCGCGGTCCACAGCGCACCGATCGCTGCAGGCACGCCCGTGCTCAACCGCGCGCTCGCCGCGCAGTTGCCTGACCGTCTGACCCAGCCGACGTTCGCCCGGACCGGCGGCACGCACGCCACCGGCCTGTTCACCGCCGTCGGCGAGCTGCTGCACACGCGGGAGGACGTCGGCCGCCACAACGCGATGGACAAGGTGATCGGCCGAGCGCTCGTCGACGGACTGCTGCCGCTCTCAGACCTTGTCCTGTGCGTCAGCGGACGGCTGTCGTTCGAGCTCGTGCAGAAGGCCGCGGTGGCAGGCGCGCCGATCCTGATCGGCGTCGGAGCGCCGAGCTCGCTGGCGATCGAGCTGGCGGACGATCGGGGCCTGACGCTGTGCGGGTTCGCGCGGCGCGGGAAGCTGAACGTCTACACCGCGCCCGAGCGGATCCGCGACTGAGGTCAGGCGACGCGGTCAGGCGGCGGCGAGCTCAGCGACGCGCGTCAATTCCTCTTCGTCAGACCAGGCGCCGACCGAGGCGCGCACCAGGCCGTGCGAGACGATGCTGCGGACGACAACATCGGCCTCGGCGAGCCGCGCCACCTCAGCGTCGGCGTCCTCGACCTTCCAGGAGACCAGCGTCGAACGTCCGCGTGGCCCGACCTCCAGACCGCGCTCGGACAGTTGTTCGGCCAGCGAAGCGGCGAGCGCGGCGGCGCGTGTGTGCACCCACTCCCAGCCCGCGCCCTCCAACACCGAGATCGAGGCCAGCGCCCAGACGCTCCGCATCCCGGGTGGGAAACCGTGATCCAGCCGGCCCGCGTCCGCCGCCGGGCCTGAGTTCAAAGCGTCGCTGGCGTCGGCCAGCGACGCGTAGCCGGGCCACGGGGCGGTGAGCTCGTCGAGTTGGTCGCGGCGGACGTAGAGCGCGCCGCTGCCCTCAGGCCCGCACATCCACTTCTGTCCCGAGCCCGCGTAGAACGCACAGCCGAGCGCCTCCATGTCGGTGGGGACCGCGCCGATCGATTGGGCCGCGTCGAGCAGGAACGGGACGCCGGTCGCGGTCAGCGCGTCGGTGTCGACGACGCGGCCGCTCACCCAGGAGACGTGTGAGACGGCGACCAGACGCGTCGCCGTCGAGACCGCGTCGGCGATCCGGTCAAACGGCACGACTTTGACGTCGATGCCGGCTCGCCTCAGTCGCCCGAGCGGCGCCAGCAGACCGGGGTGCTCCTCGTCGGAGGTGACGACCTGGTCACCGGCGCGGAGGTCGAGACCCGACAGGATCGTGTTGCAGCCGTCGGTCGTCGAGCCGGTCAGCGCGACGTCGGAAGGGTCGGCGTGCAGCACCCGCGCGTAGGCGGAGCGCAGCTCGCCCGCCGGATCACGGACGGAGTCGAAGTACTCCTTGCCGGATCGCCCACCGTCGAGCTCGAACGCGATCCGCTCCCGGACCGCTTCGGCGGCCGCCCGCGGCAGCGGACCTTCGGTGCCGGCATTCAGGTAGGCCTTGTGCTGCAGGACGGGGAACTGGGCGCGGAATTCGGTGGGGTCGGGCACGGTCGACGATCTTAGTTGCGCGCGGGCGGCGGGCGATCACGACAGAGTCCGTTTGAGCACCTTCCCCGTCGGGTTGCGCGGCAGCTCATCGATGAACACCACTTCCCGCGGGACTTTGTAGTTGGCGAGGTTCTGACGGACGTAGTCCCGCACCTCGTCCTCGGTCAGCGTGCTGCCGTCACGCACGACCACGAACGCCTTCAGGCGCTGACCGAAACGGTCGTCGTCGACCCCGATCGCTGCCGCCTCGACGATCGCCTCATGGCCGGCGAGCAGATGCTCGATCTCGGCCGGGAACACGTTCTCGCCGCCGGAGACGATCATCTCGTCGTCGCGGCCATCGATGAACAGCAGCCCGCGCTGGTCGAAGTGGCCGACGTCGCCCGAGGACATCAGCCCACCGATCTGCTCCTTGTGACCGCCGCCCGAGTAGCCCTCGAACTGGGCATTGTTGCCGACGAAGATCCGGCCGGTCTCGCCGGCCGGTAGCTCGGCACCGTCGTCGCCGAGGATCTTGACGATCGAGCCTCGCGGAGGCCGGCCGACGGTTGCAGGGTCGAGCGCCAGGTCATCCGGGGTGGCGATCGACGCCTCGGCAACCTCGGTCGAGCCGTACAGGTTGTAGATCACCGGACCGAATGCGCGCGTCGCCCGGAGCACCAGCGACGGACCGATCGCCGACCCCGAGACGAAGATCACCCGCAGGCTGCTCAGGTCACGGGACGCAATCTCTGTCTCGCCCAACTCGACCATCCGCTGGAGCATCACCGGCACCACGACCATCGCGGTTGCGTGGTTGGTGGCGAGGCTGTCCAGCGTCGCCTCAGGATCGAACCGGCGGTGCAGCACCATCGTCGAGCCGAGCGCCAACCCGAGCGCCATCCCCGCCAGACCGAGGGTGTGGAACATCGGCGTCGTCAGCTCGGTCGTCTCGCCCGCCCGCAGCGGGATCCGAGACAGGAGACCACCGAGGATGGCCAGCGAACGAGGCTCGTCACGCGGGGCGCCTTTCGGGGTGCCGGTGGTGCCGCTCGTCAGGATCACGAGCTTGGCGGGCCGGCCGGCCTTCGGCGGCGCGGCAACCGTCGCTCCCGCGATCAGCGCGTCGAGCGTCGGGCCGTCGCCGTCGTCGACCCACGCCCGGAATCGGCCGAAGCGCGGTTGCACGCCCTCGACGATTGCCGAGAACTCGTCGTCGTACACGAGCAGGTCGGTGCCTTCGCGCTCGGCGACCTCCCGCAGCTGCGGTCCAGCGAAGGAGGTGTTGAGCAGGATCACGCGGGCGCCGCACAGAATCGCGCCGAACACAGCCTCCATGAACCCACGGTGGTTGCGCACGAGGATCGCGACGCCGTCGCCGGCCCGCAGGCCGCGTTCGCGCCAGCCGTTGGCGACCGCGTTGACATGCTGATGGAGCTCGCGGTAGGTGAGATCGCCGCGCTCGTCCCGGATCGCCACCCGATCGGGGTGGCGGATCGCACCGATCGCGATCGAGCTGCCCAGCAACCCGTGGCGCTCGAGCGCGCGCACGATCCGCCCCAGCCGCGGCGGCGACTCGAGCCCGAAGACGCCGGCTTGGAAGCAGACCCTCGCGAAGTAGGCCTCGTCACCGGCCCGTGTGGCGAGCTTGCTGCCGGCGCCCAGCAGGCGCTTGAAATCGACGTCGAACGAGGTCCTGCTCCTCACGAGCCGAGACCTTAGACGCAGCAACGCCCGCGGCGCTGTGCCGCGGGCGTTGCGATCCCGGCTCACCCGCGGCGGCGTGCCGCGGGTGGCGTCGTTCCCGGCTCAGCCGATGACGATCCAGCTGCCGTCGCCCGACGAGGTGGCCCCGGGGATGACGTAGTAACCGCTGCCGTCGCTGTAGCCGTAGCCGCCGGAGCCATCGCCGTAGCCATCGGAACCGGCGCCGTAGCCGTCGCCATAGCCATCGGAACCGCCGCCATAGCCATAGCCGCCACCGCCGTAGCCGTAGCCGCCGGAGCCGTCGCTGTAACCGCCCGATCCGTCGCCGTAGCCGCTACCGCCATAGCCGTATCCGCCCGATCCGTCGCTGTAACCGCCCGTTCCGGAGCCGTAGCCTGAGTCACCCGAAGTGGCGCTGCCGTCACTGGCGTAGGCAACCGAGAAGGCCGAGCCGTCGTCGGTCAGCGCCGATGGGGTCGCCCCGCCGGAGCTGCCGGTCGAGCTGTAGCTCGCCCCCTGGAATCCCAGGGTGTCCGCGCCAGGCGACAGCGTGACCGCGGTCGCCGCCCACTCCGGGTCGGAGATCGGGCCGGTGTGGCCGTCGGTGTCGGTCGCGCTCGACGACGTGAACTGCGCCGTGCCGAAGTCCGTCAGCGGCAGCGGCGTGCAACTGCTGACCGAACCATCGCATTGTGACGGCGCCTCGGCGATCCACTCCGCGCTGGAGACGTCGGGGTTGCTCATCGAGAGTGTCTTGGAGAACGTCTGACCGGTCGTGTCGTCTGACAGCCACATCGAGACGCTCGTTCCGTCGACCGTGACCTTGGAGGAGATGTGGTCGCCGGCGGAGACCGCCAGGTCGACTCGGACCGGCGCCTTGGGCACCAACTCGTACCACGCGTAGTAGGACGCCGTGCCGTCGGCGCTGCAGTTGCTCTCGGTGCCGTCCTGCTCAAGCGCCTCGGTGTTGCCGGCGCCGCCCAGCCCGACCCAGAAGGCCGAGTACGTGGGCGAACTCGCCGCTGAGCAGTTCGCGGTCGGGACCACCCAACTGCCAGACACGGTCTTGAACTGCGTGCCCTGGCTACCGGTTCCCGACACGTACCCGGACCAGTTCTCGCTCTGCGCCTGTTGGACGTCGGTCGCGGCCGACGCGGACGCGGCAGCGCCCAGCGCGCACACGGCTGTCGCCGCCACCACTCCTATTGCTCGTTTCATGCCCGAGACGATGGGCGTCCGGGCGAAGAGCCGACGACGAGTTGACGAAGAGGTCCGTAACCGTTTTGACGACGGCCTGACGCGGCGTTGCGCGGTGCGGGCCGGTCAGGGTTGCAGGGCCGCGCGCGCCCGGGCCAGCTTGACGGCTTTTGTCAACGTCTCGATGTCGTAGGCGCCCTGATGGCGGTGGCCGTTGATGAAGAACGACGGAGTGCCCGAGACGCCGCTGAGGTCTGCCGACTCCACGTCCTCGGCGATGTGACCCGCGCCCTTGCCCTTGTGCATCGCGGCCTTGAACTGGTCCATGTCGAGCCCCAGCGCTTCGGCGTGCCCGACGAGCTGGCGGATCGTGAGCTCGTTCTGATGGGTGATCAGCCGATCGTGCATGTCCCAGAACCGGCCCTGGAGCCCGGCCGCCTCCGACGCCTCTGCCGCGACCTGCGCCTGCGGATGCACGTCGTTGAGCGGCAGGTGGCGCCACACGTAGCGGAGGTTGCCCATCTCGGAGAGCAGCTCGCGGATCACCGGCTCGGCCTGACCGCAGTACGGGCATTCCAAGTCGCCGTACTCCAGCAGCGTCACGTCTGACTCCATCGGGCCGCGGACATGGTCGCGCTCGGGATCGACCGGGACCGCCAGGTCGACGATCGAGTCGGCCGTCCCGATCAGCGCGTTGAGCCGCATCGCCTTCGGCAGCCGTTGTGCCGACTGCTGGACCACGAGCGTGATCAACGGCGCCCCGATCAGCGTCGTCAACACGCCGAGCTTCGCCTCCGACAGCGCCTCGCCGTGGAACGCCAGCGAGGCGATCAGCAGCGACACGGTGAACCCGATCCCCGCGATCGACCCGCCACCGAGCACCGACGCCCAGCCGACTGGGAGCCGCAGGCGGCCGCGGCTGAGCCGGGTGACGAGATTCGCCCCGCCGAAGATCCCGATCGGCTTACCGATCAGGTAGGCGAGCAGGATCCCCAACGTGATCGCCGACCCGTAGGCGTGCACGAGAAACGAGCCGTTGATGGCAAAGCCCGCGTTGGCGAGCGCGAACAGCGGCACGACCACGTAGCTGGTGAACGGGTGGAACATCTGCGTCCAGCGCTCGTTCGGGGAGATCGTCGACCGCAGGCCGGCGGTGGCCGACTGCTGCAGCTCCGAGGTCGGCTGCTCACGGAACAGCCGGAACAGATCGGTCGCCTGCTCGAGGTCGCCCCGCGCCGCGGGATACGCGATCGTCAGCAGCCCCATCGCCAGGCCGACCACGACCGGGTCGATCCCGGACTTCAGCACCGCGACCCAGGCGATCAGTCCCAGCGGGAGGTAGACGGCGCCGCTGTGGACCCCACGCGAGCGCGCGACGAGCACCAGCGCAAACGCGCCCAGACCGACCGCGAGCGCCACGACGTTCAGCGAGGTCGTGAACGCGATCGCGATCACCAGCAGCGCGACCAGGTCGTCGACGACCGAGACCGTCAGCATGAACGCTCGCAGCGAGTTCGGGAAGCGACGACCGACGAGCGCCAGCATTCCGAGCGCGAACGCGGTGTCGGTCGACATCGCCGTGCCCCAGGCGCCGGTCGGGGCGTGCGCGCCCGCGATCGCCAGGAAGATCGCGACCGGGACGACCATTCCCCCGATACCGGCGACGACCGGCAGGATCAGCCGCCGGCGGTCGCGCAGATCGCCGAGATCGAACTCGCGTCGCGCCTCCAGCCCGACGACGAAGAAGAACAACGTCATCAGCCCGGAGTTGACCCAGTGGCGCAGGTCCAGTGTGACCCCCGAGCCACCCACCAGGACGCTCAGTGAGGTCGTCCAGACGCGCTCGTAGGAGGTGCCGATGTTGGCCCACACGAGCGCACAGACCGCGCCGGCCAACAGGAACGCCGCCGATCCCGTCTCGGTGCGCAGGAAGTCGCGCAGCGGCGCCTCGAGATTGCGCGCCCACGCGGTTGTCCCGGAGAACTTGTTGGCGATCGCGGCCGTGCGGGAGTCGGCACCGGTCGCAGAGGTCGCCGGCTCGGCGCCCGCGGACGCGCCGTCGCCAACAGGCTCGACAGAGGCGCCGCCCGCGCCTGGCTCGATCGGGACGCCAGTACTCAATCCAACGCGCAGATTAGTCTCGCGCGCATGACAACATGGGCGTCGTGCACACGACCGTCCTTGGGTCGGATGAGTTCGAGCTGACAATCGATGGTGAGCCGGCCGCGATCGAGACGCTGTTCGAGGGGTTCAACGAGCACGATCGCCTCGGGATCGTGATCGCGGCCGACCACGGCGCGGCCGGCGCCGCGACGCTGATCCTGGCGGCGGTGACGGCCTTCTACGACCGACTGCGCGCGACCGACGAGGAGTTCTTCGCGTATCCGGACTACTTCGCGCTCCACGTTGGAGAGCCGCACGGGTCGCTGCGCAAGCTCGATGTGTTCCCCGACCACAAGGAGATCGTCGTGCCGGCCGATGCCGAGTCGATCGTGCGGGCGCTCAACGATCGCGGGATCACGCGACTGCTCGTCCCGGGCAGGGCGCCCCGCGCTCCGCGACTGAAGCCGGAGACCCGGGCGAGCGCCGAGCGGCGGATCAAGACGGCGCTGGTCTACTCGCCTCGCGGCCGCGTGCTGCGCCCCAACGTGACCGTGACGGGCTCGGAACGTGGAGAGTCATTCGTCACCGAGATGCTGGCCACCACCGATGCCGACCTGAGCGCCCACGCGATCCGCGGCGGCCTGCGCGAACGCGACGGGCTGCCGCTGGAGAGCTTCCAGCGGATCGAGTTGCCCGGCGCGCTCGGGATGCTGGCCGCGATCGAGGGTTAGCGGTCGCAGCGACGACACCGGTCGCGCTCCAGCCGCCGAAGTAATATTGCCTGAACCGAGTTTTCCGAACAGTGTGTGCAGCACCAAGCAAAGGGAGCAGACCATGGCAGCTACCGAACCGCTTATCTTCGACGCCCTGAGGACGCCGCGGGGTCGTGGGAAGGTCAACGGCTCGCTGCACGCGACGAAGCCGATCGATCTCGTCGTCGGCGTCATGCACGAGATGCTCAGCCGCAACCCTGACCTCGACCCCAACCGGATCGATGACGTGGTGCTCGGCTGCGTCTCGCCGATCGGCGACCAGGGCGGCGACATCGCCAAGGCAGCCGCGATCAAGGCCGGACTTCCGAACACCGTGTCCGGTGTCCAGCTGAACCGCTTCTGCGCCTCCGGACTGGAGGCGGTCAACATCGCCGCGCAGAAGGTCGCCTCCGGCTGGGAGGATCTCGTCTGGGCCGGCGGCGTCGAGTCGATGTCGCGGGTGCCGATCGGCTCCGACGGCGGTGCCTGGGCGATGGATCCCGAGACCGCCTATGACACCTCGTTCGTGCCGCAGGGCATCGGCGCGGACCTGATCGCGACCGTCGAGGAGTTCAGCCGCGAGGACGTCGACACCTACGCCGCGCGCTCACAGGAGCGCGCCGCTGCCGCACAGGCCGAGGGCCGCTTCTCGAGCTCGGTGGTACCGGTGCTCGACATCAATGACCAGCTCGTGCTCGATCGCGACGAGTTCATCCGTCCCGGCACGACCGTCGAGACACTCGGCGGACTGAAGCCCTCGTTCGCCGCGATGGGCGAGATGGGCGGCTTCGACGCCGTCGCGCTGCAGAAGTACCACTGGATCGAGAAGATCAACCACGTCCACACTCCCGGCAACTCGTCGGGGATCGTCGACGGCGCCGCGCTGGTGGCGATCGGCAACGAGCAGATCGGCGCCGAGTTGGGACTGCGCGCCCGCGCAAAGGTCCTCGCCACGGCCGTCTCGGGAGCCGACCCGACGATCATGCTGACCGGCCCCGCACCCGCCTCCAAGAAAGCGCTGGCGAAGGCCGGGCTGACCGTCGACGACCTCGACCTGGTCGAGATCAACGAGGCGTTTGCCGCCGTCGTCCTGCGGTTCGTCAAGGACATGGGCCTCGACCTTGACAAGGTCAACGTCAACGGTGGCGCGATCGCGATGGGTCACCCGCTCGGCGCCACCGGCGCGATGATCCTCGGCACGCTGGTCGACGAGCTGGAGCGCCAGAACAAGCGCTACGGGTTGGCCACGTTGTGCGTCGGCGGCGGCATGGGCATCGCCACCGTCATCGAGCGCGTCTAACCGCCAGCCCCCTTCGAACGAGAGAGACACACCGAACATGAGCGAGAGCAGCACGATCCGCTGGGACAAGGACGCCGACGGCGTGGTGATCTTGACCCTGGACGACCCCAACCAGTCGGCCAACACGATGAACGCCGCCTACCGCGACTCGATCGTCGCGACCGTCGACCGGCTGCAGGCCGAGCTCGACGGGATCACCGGCGTCGTCATCACCAGTGCCAAGAAGACGTTCTTCGCCGGCGGCGACCTCAACGATCTCCAGCAGGCCGACACGGAGCACACCGCGGAGATCGCCGACTTCGTGCGTGAGAACAAGGCGGTGCTGCGCAAGCTCGAGACCCTCGGCAAGCCGGTCGTCGCGGCCATCAACGGCGCGGCGCTCGGCGGTGGTCTGGAGATCGCGCTCGCCTGCCATCACCGGATCGTCGTCGACGACCCGAAGATCAAGCTCGGCTTCCCTGAGGTCAAGCTGGGCCTGCTGCCCGGCGCCGGCGGCGTCACGCGCAGCGTGCGGATGTTCGGCATCGCGGCCGCGCTGGTCCCGCTGCTGCTGCAGGGCAAGGAATATCGGCCGGCCGAGGCGCTCCAGTTCGGACTCGTCGACGAAGTCGTACCCAGCCGCGACGATCTCGTCGCGGCTGCGAAGAAGTGGATCTCAGAGAACCCCGAGGCGGTGCAGCCGTGGGACGTCAAGGGCTACAAGATCCCTGGCGGCACCCCGTCGACACCGTCGTTCGCGGCGAACCTGCCGGCGTTCCCGGCCAACCTGCGCAAGCAGCTGAAGGGCGCGAACATGCCGGCGCCGCACCACATCATGGCCGCGGCAGTCGAGGGCTCGCAGGTCGACTTCGACAACGCGTCGGAGATCGAGGGCCGGTACTTCGTCGACCTCGTCACCGGCCCGGTCGCCAAGAACATGATCCAGGCGTTCTTCTTCGACCTGCAGGCGGCGACCGGCAAGCGCGGGCGCCCCGATGATCTCGAGACGTTCAAGCCGGCCAAGATGGTGGTGCTCGGCGCCGGCATGATGGGCGCCGCGATCGCCTACGTCGCCGCCAAGTCGGGGGTCGAGGTCGTGCTCAAGGACGTTTCCCAGGAGGCGGCCGACCGCGGCAAGGGCTATTCGGAGAAGCTCGTGGCCAAGGCCGTCGAGCGCGGCCGCTCCACCCAGGAGGACGGCGACGCGCTGCTGGCGCGGATCACGGCGACGACCGACCCAGCCGCCGCCGAGGGCGCCGAGCTCGTGATCGAGGCGGTGTTCGAGGACCCGTCGGTCAAGCGTGACGTGATGGCCGAGATCGAGCCGCACCTGGCGTCCGATGCCCTGCTCGGTTCAAACACCTCGACGCTGCCGATTACGCAACTGGCCGAGAACGTCAGCCGCCCGGCGGAGTTCATCGGGCTGCACTTCTTCTCCCCGGTCGACAAGATGCCGCTGCTGGAGATCATCAAGGGCGAGCAGACCTCGGACGAGACCCTGTACCGGGCGCTGGACGTCGCCAAGCTGCTGCGCAAGACGCCGATCGTCGTCAACGACAGCCGCGGCTTTTTCACGAGCCGGGTGATCGGCACGTTCATCAACGAGGGGATCGGGATGCTGACCGAGGGGATCCCGGCGGCGACGATCGAGCAGGCCTCCTCGCAGGCCGGCTACCCGGCACCGGTCCTGCAGCTGTCCGACGAGCTGAACATGAAGCTCATGCAGAAGATCCGCAATGCGGCGCGCGCTGCGGCCGAGACCGGGTCAAACGGCTGGACCGGCCATCCGGCGGAGGCGGTGATCGACACGATGGTCGACGAGCTCGGCCGTCCCGGCCGGCTGGACGGTGCGGGCTTCTACGAGTACGCGGACGGCAAGCGCATCGGGCTGTGGAAGGGCCTGCGTGAGCAGTGGCCGACGGTCGACGACCCGTCGCAGATCGCGCTGCGCGACCTCGAGGAGCGGCTGATGTTCATCGAGTCGATCGAGAGCGTCAAGTGCGTCGACGAGGGTGTGATCGAGTCGGTCGCAGACGCCAACATCGGCTCGATCTTCGGGATTGGCTTCCCGGCATGGTCAGGCGGGGTGCTGCAGTACATCAACGGCTATGCGGGCGGTCCCGCTGGTTTCGTCGCCCGCGCGCGGGAGCTGGCGGCCACCTACGGCGAGCGCTTCACGCCGCCGGCGTCGCTGGTGGCGCTGGCCGAGCGGGGCGAGACCTACACCGACAAGCCGGAACTGGTCGCCGCCGGCTGAAACGGTTGCGCCGAGTGGGAGGTCAGGCGCTCACGGGTGCCTGCTTCCCGCTCGACCTGACGGTACGGTGGCAGTGGTGCTGCGTGAGCTTGCCGAGTACCCCAACTCGTTCATCTCCCCCACCCCGGGCTCGGAGCGGATCGAGACCGACCGTTACACGCTGTGCCTGACGCCGCGTGGCACGACCGTGCAGCGCCAGCGTTTCGCCGCTGACGAGCTCGGCGAGGTGGTGGCGGAGGTCCGCGGGCTGCTGCGCGAGCGACACCGTGCGCGCACGCAGTGGGAGATCGGCTCAAAGGCGACGCCGACCGGGCTCGCCGACACGCTCGAGCGGCAGGGGTTCACCCGCGACCACGAGCCGTGGGCGCTCGCGCTGGCGCTGACCGAGCCGCCGACCGCGCCCGGCCCGACGGCGGGACTGCGCGCCGGACAGGTGACCAACGCCGAGGATTTCGCCGAGGCCCGCGCGGTGCAGGACGTCGCTTTCGGAGCGACGGACGAGCAGGTCGCGGCCGGTCGCGAGCGCCACCTGCGGGAGTTCCGGGACTTCGACGCGTCGCGAGGCGGGCGGCCGTGGGCTCAGATGCCGCACATGGTGCAGGCGGTCTGGGCGGGGGACCGGATCGTCTGCGCGGGCACCTGCTCGCGGACCCGGTTCGGGACCGCGCTGTTCGGCGGCGCGACGCTGCCCGAGTACCGTGGCCGTGGCGCCTATCGCGCGCTGATCGCCGAACGATGGCGGGTCGCGGTGCGTGACTCGCCTCGGCGACCGGCGCTCGTCACCCAGGCCGGCGCGATGTCACGGCCGATCCTCGCCGCCCTCGGGTTCGTCGCCGTTGGGCGGATCGAGATGCTCATCGACGACTTCGCCCACGTTCCCTGAACGCCCGACGCGCGCGGTTGCCGGGCGGCCACCGCGCGCGTCTGCGCGCATCGATCTGGCTGCTCCGGCGGCTTATCCCTCGCCGGCCGGCGGCGGGTACACGTCGCGCACGTAGTGGTCGACCTGCTCGGGCGACAGCCGGCTCGCAAGCGCCCAGTAGTAGATCACCAGGCTGAACGCGATCACCGCCACGATCCAGGCGTACAGGCTGAACTCGCTGGTGTCGTTGCCACCGTGGTCGAGCACATGCTTGAAGATCCCGACCCCGCCGATGATCCCTCCGGCGCCGAAGTCGCCGACGTAGGAGAGGATCCCCATCCCGACCAGATACGTCAGCACCCACGGGGCCGCGGCCCAGTCGACCCTCGGCTGATTCGGGTTCAGGTGGAACAAGAACGAGATGCCGATCAGCAGGTAGCCGAGCAGCAGCGCGACGATCAGCGTCGAGTACGTCTCCCAGCCCGAGAAGTACACGATCAGACTCGCCGCGGCGAACGCCGCAGGCGACAGAAAGCCGGCGGCAGGCATGCGGTAGCTCCGGGGCAGGTCGGGCTTCTGCAATCGCAGCGCCCCGAGCGCGAGCGGCGCGCCGGCGTACATCAGCACCGATGCCGAGGTGACGACCCCGACCAGCTTCGCCCAGCTCGGGAACGGCAGCAGGAAGATCAGCCCGACGACCGCGGTCAGGAGGATCGCGGCCACCGGCACCCGAGCGCGGCCCGACACGTTCTCGAACGTCTGCGGGATGTACCCGTTCTTCGACAGCGCGAACAGGATCCGTGAGCCCGAGGTGAGGTAGATCAGCCCGGTGCCGCTCGGCGAGACGATCGCGTCGATCCGCAGGATCACGCCGAGCCAGCCGAGCCCGGCGAGTACCGCCACCTCACGGAACGGGGCCGCGTTCAGCGCCTGGACCGCCGCGTTGTTGCTATCCGGCCCGAGGTTCGCCCAGGTGCCCGCCTTCGCGAGCATATGCGGCTGGATCGCCCCGATGAACGCGATCTGCAGGAGGACGTAGATCAGCGCGCCGATGATCAGCGACACGATCACCGCCTTTGGAACATCCTTCGGGTTTCGCGCCTCACCGCCTAACTGCACCGCCTGCTCGAAGCCGAGCAGCGAGAAGATGATGCCGCCGGGCATCGCGAGCAGGATCGACTTGACCGCGGCGCCCTTGACGAAGAAGCCGCCGCCGTTGCTGAAGTTCGAGCCGTGGAACCTCCAGCCGATGAAGACGATGATCGTCAGCACCGGGACCAGGACCTTCCACCACGTCAGCGAGTTGTTCACGCGCGCCAGCCAGCGAACGCCGACGAGATTGACGAACGTGAACAGCGCCATCAGGATGATCGCGACGATGATCCCGGTGCCGGTCAGCTTGGTGCCGTTGTACCAATGCTTGGCAAAGCCGACGGTCGAGAAGTACTCGATCGCCGCCAGCACCTCGATCGGCGCGACCGCCGCGGCCTGCAGGTACGACATCCACCCGAACGTCATACCGGCGAACGAGCCGAACGCGTAGTGCGGGAAGCGGCTCGTCCCGCCCGAGACCGGGAACAGCCCGCCCAGCTCGGCATGGACCAGCGCCAGCACCCCGACGATGATCGACGCTACCACCCAGGCGATGATTGCCGACGGGCCGGCGATCGTGGCTGCCGTGAGCGCGCCGAACAGCCACCCGGAACCGATGAGCGACGCCTCAGAAGCCCACGTCAGACCCAGGAAGCTGATTCCTCGATCCATCCCTTCGCTGTCCAGCGTGGCTTGCTGCTCCTGCTGGCCGAGCTCGGTCATTCCCCCTCCTGCCTAGATAAAGAAATGTTCAAGCGGGGCATCCTATACCCGACTGGTGACGATCGGTGCTATCCCGGTGGCCAAGGTGGGCCCAGCCCGTCATGGCCACACGTCGCGAAGGAGACAAGATGGACGACACGACGCTGACGCAGCAATTGGACTACTACCGAGCCCGCGCCGGGGAATACGACGACTGGTGGTTTCGTACCGGTCGCTACGACCGCGGCCCCGAGGCCAACGCGGCTTGGTTTGCCGAAGTGACAGCGCTCGAGGCGGCACTGGGGCGCTTCGCTCCCTCCGGCGACGTGCTGGAGCTGGCGTGCGGAACGGGTCTGTGGACGCGCCACCTGGTCGCTCACGCCGACCACGTGACCGCCGTCGACGGGGCCCGCGAGGTGCTCGAGCTCAATCGCGCGCGGACCGAGGCGCTGGGCGCATCGGTCACGTATGTGGAGGCGGACCTGTTCGGCTGGGAGCCGCCGCGCCAAGCGTTCGACGCGTGCGTGTTCAGCTTCTGGCTGTCCCACGTTCCCGAGGAACGGTTCGCCCCGTTCTGGTCGATGGTGGCGACAGCGCTACGACCGGGCGGGAGGGTGCTGTTGATCGACTCCCGGCGCGCGCCGCGGTCCAAGGCACGCGACCATACGATGCCTGCGCGGCAGGCGACGCTCGAGCAGCGGCGACTCGACGACGGCCGCGAGTTCGAGATCGTCAAGCGCTACTACGAGCCGGCGACGCTGACCGCGCAGCTTGCCGAACTCGGCTGGGAGTGCGAGCTGCACAGCACCGGCGAGTTCTTCATCTACGGAGCCGCGACGCGCAACGGCGATACGGGTCTCCGGTAGATCGTGCCGACATAGAGCTGCACGAGCGGCTCGATCAGTGCTTCCTGGCCCGACAACATCGCGATCTCACCGGTCATCGCGACGTGGAACGCGCGCTCGCCGGTCCACACCAGACAGGCGGCGAGCGCGTCGGCGTCGGCTCCGTCCGGCGCGCGGCCGGCGGCACGCTCGGCGACGATCAGCTCCGCCAGCCGGCCTGTCAGCTCGCCGTGCATCCGGAACCACAGGCGCCGCAGCTCGGGCACGGCCGGCCACTCTTCAGAAGCGGCGAGAACGAGCGGGGCATGGCGGGCCGAGACCCGCAGCAGCCGAGAGAGACCTTCGCGGAACGCCTGCTCGGGGCCGCGGCCATCCCGCGCGAACATCGGCTCGATCTCCTCGGCGACCTCGGCGCTGATCGACCGCACGAGCTTGACGACCACGTCCTCCTTGGACGTGAAGTGCTCATAGAAGCTGGTGCGCGAGACTCCGGCGGCCGCGATCACGCGCGCGACGCTGAGCTGGGCGAGCGGCACGGTCTCGAGCAGCTCGGACGTCGCCGCCAGCACGGCGGCGTAGGTCCGAGGACGCCGGCCGCGCCGGCGGGGACGTAGCGCCGGGGTGCGTGGCTCGGGCATCTGGTTCGGCGGATCGGGTGTTCGCGAATCGAGGCTCGGCGCGACGGCTACAGGCCAAGCGAGCGGCCGATGATCTCTTTCATGATCTCGGTCGTGCCGCCGTAGATCCGGGTCACCCGCGCGTCCGCGTACGCGCGGGCGATCGGGTACTCCAGCATGTAGCCATACCCACCGTAGAGCTGCACGCATCGATCGATGACCCGGCCCTGAAGTTCTGTCGCCCACCACTTGGCCATCGCCGCGTCCGACGGCGATAGCTCTCCGTCGTTGTGGGCCAGGACCGCCTGATCGCAGAATGCGGTCCCCAACTCGATCTCGGTCGCCATCTCGGCCAGGGCGAACCGGGTGTTCTGAAATGTCCCGATCGGCTGGCCGAAGGCGGTCCGCTGCTTGACGTACTCGATCGTCTGATCCAGCGCACCGCGCGCGGCGCCGACTCCGGTCAGGGCGATGCTGAGGCGCTCCTGGGCGAGGTTGGAGGTCATGTAGCGGAACCCCTGGCCCTCGTCGCCGAGCAGGTTCTCGACCGGAACGCGAACGTCTGAGAAGAACAACTCGGCGGTGTCCTGGGAGTGCATCCCGAGCTTCTCCAGGTTGCGGCCGCGCTCAAAGCCCTCCATCCCCCGCTCGATGATCAAAATCGAGATGCCCGCGTGGCGCTGCGCGGGATCGGTCTTGACCGCGGCGATCACGAGGTCCGCGTTGATCCCGTTGGTGATGAACGTCTTGGAACCGTTGACGACATACGTGTCTCCGTCGCGGATCGCGGTCGTGCGCAGGCCGGCGAGATCTGACCCCATCTCGGGCTCGGTCATCGCCAGCGCGGTGATCAGCGAACCGTCGGCGATCCCGGGCAGCCACCGCTGCTTCTGCTCGTCAGACGCGAAGTGCAGGAAGTACGGCAGGCAGATGTCGTTGTGCAGCGTGATCCCCAGGCCGGAGCCACCGATGCCGGTGATCCCGACCTCCTCGTCGAGGATCTGGTTGAAGCGGAAGTCATCGATCCCCAGACCGCCGTACTGCTCGGGGACCTGGATCGCCAGCAGGCCCTTCTCGGCCGCCGCGGCAAACAGGTTGCGGTCGACGACCCCCTCGCGCTCCCAGCGTTCGTGGTGAGGCTGGATCTCCTCGGCGATGAAGCGGCGGACCGACTCGCGGTAGTCGACATGCTCGGGCTCGAAGCCTGTTCTACGCATCGACGGCACGTTAGCGCCGAAGGTTGACACGGTGTCCGGTTAGTCGGCGGCGCTAGCGGTTTTGAGTTAGATTCGGCCGATGACGAGTTTCTCGGGACAGACCGTGATGATGTCGGGCGGCAGCCGCGGAATCGGCCTGGAGATCGCGCTGCGGCTCGCGGCCGACGGCGCCAACGTGGCGCTGATCGCCAAGACTGACACGCCCCACCCCAAGCTGCCGGGCACGATCCATACCGCCGCGGCCGAGATCGAGGCAGCCGGAGGCAACGCGCTGCCGATCGTCGGCGACGTCCGCGACGAGGCCGGAGTCGACACGGCGGTGGCGCAGGCCGTCGACCGGTTCGGAGGCATCGACATCGTCGTCAACAACGCTTCGGCGATCAACCTCGCGCCGATGGCGGAGCTCGAGGTCAAGCGCTTTGACCTGATGCAGCAGATCAACGCCCGCGGCACGTTCGTGCTCACCCGCGCCTGTTTGCCCCACCTGCGCGCGTCGTCACGGGCGCGGGTGCTGACGCTGTCGCCGCCGCTCAGCGCCGACCCCAAATGGCTACGCGGCCACTCCGCCTACACGCTGTCGAAGATGGGCATGACGATGCTCACGCTGGGGCTGGCGCACGACGAGGCCGAACACGGGATCAAGGCCAACTGTCTCTGGCCGCGGACGCTGATCGCGACCGCCGCGGTCCAGAACCTGCTCGGCGGCGACGAGGCGATGCGCCGGGCGCGGACCCCCGCGATCTACGCCGACGCGGCCTATGAGCTGCTCGCCTCCGACCGCACCGGCGAGGCGCTGATCGACGACGAGGTGCTGGAGGGCCAGGACCTCTCGCACTACCAAGCCGACCCCAGCGGCGAGCTCGCGCTTGACCTGTTCGTCGACGGTTGGCCATCGACGGAGTGACCGCTGGCGAGCCCGTCGTCCGTGAGCTCGAGCTCTCCGAGGTCGGCTTCCGAATCGACTACTTCCACGACGCGTCGGACGAGTTCCTGCAGACGCTCGGGATCGAACGAGCGAGATTGCCCGACCGTGAGGCGTGGCGGGCCCATTACGAGCACGAGTTCTCTCTGCCGATCCGTGAGCGTGAGAGCTTTCTGCTGGCCTGGGAGCTTGATGGTGAGCTCGTCGGGTTCAGTTCGGCCGACCCGTTCGTCGTCGGGGGCGAGGCGTTCATGCACCTCCACATCCAGGCGCCGGACCGCCGTCGATCAGGGTTGGGGGCCCGGTTCGTGCGCCGATCCGCCGAGCGGTACTTCGCGACGCTCCAGCTGGAGCGTCTGTACTGCCAGCCCAACGCGTTCAACGTGGCGCCCAACCGGGCGCTGCAGAAGGCGGGCTTCCGCTATCGGGAGACGTTCATCGATCAGCCGCATCCGATGAACTTCCGCCAGCCATTGACCCGTTGGGTGCTGGAACGCCCCGCCTGACATGAGCACGCTGCTCGACCAGCCCAGCTACCCCCGCACCCAGCTTGCCGTGCTCGACGCCACCGAGCGGCTGCTCGCCCGGCGTCCGTTCTCTGAGCTGAGCGTCAACGACATCATCGACGAGGCCGGGATCTCCCGGACCAGCTTCTATGCCCACTTCGACTCTCGTACCGCGGTGATCGCCGAGTGCCTGCGCCGGGTGATGGGCCAGATCGCCGTCGCCGTCGACCCGTTCCTGGGAGAGTCCGAAACCGATCCCGACACCGCGATCCGCGCCAGCATCCGCCGCTGGATCGCGGCGGCGTCGGAACACGGCACGGTGCTGCGCACGGTCTCCGAGCAGTGGCCCCACGACGAGCGGCTGCGGGAGCTGTGGTTCTCGATCATGGCGCGGTTCGTCGCCGGCACGGCACGGGTGATCCGGACCGCTCGCGGGGCCGGACAGGCGCCCGACGGCGCCGACGAGGAACAGCTGTCGGCGTGCCTGATGTGGGGTTACGAACGGGTGCTGCAGGTGGCGACGGCGGGGGACGCGGTCGGGCTGCCCGACGCCGACGCGATCGTCGAGCCGCTCGCGCAGATGATGACCGGCGGCGTCTACGGGCTCGGTCCGCCGCCGGCCTGACGCGGCAGCCCGAGTCTGCGTAGGCCGAGACCAGACGCGCATCCACCTGCGTCACGGGCCGGGTCAAATGCACGTCGGAGGGTCCGATTGGAGGGTGCGACGCAGATCGGGCCCGGTGACCGGGCCAAGTCTCAGGCGCGCCCGTGCAGCCGCATGCGCGCCGGGGTTTTGACCCGGAGCGCAGGCGCGCCGGGGTTCTGACCCGGAGCGCAGGCGCGCCGGGGTGTTGACCCGGGGCGAAGCCGGCCGCACGTCGACCCTGGGTCAAATCCATGATCGAGGGCCCGATCGTGTGGTCCGACGCGGATTGAGCCCGCTCACCGAGCACAACGCGGCCCGCACCTGAGTAGCCGCGTGCCCGGCGGGGTTTTGACCCGCGAGGGCGCGCGGCGGGGCAGAATGGGCGGGCGCGCGGCCGCGGCGATGGGCGACTCACCCGCTGGTCGCCCGCGCGGGGGTGAGTTGGCGGATCTTCGTCCTCACGTGGGCAAATACCGCCAACCGGCCGCGAGCGCCGTGACATGCTCTGGTCCGTGCGCCGGCTCGATCCAGCCACGCTGCATCAGCACATCGACCCCATGTTCCGGGCGGCGTGGGCGCTGACGGGATCGCGCGAGGACGCCGAGGACCTCGTGCAGGACACGTTCACGAAGGTGCTGTCGCGTCCGCGGATGGTGCGCGGCGACGAGCGCGGCTACCTGCTGCAGGCGTTGCGGAACACGTTCTATACCCGGCTGCGCACCGCCTCACGGCGGCCGCAGACGACCGCGATGCCCGAGGGGGCAGAACCAGCCGATCCGCGGTCGCCGGCGCCGCAGCTCAACGCCGAGGTCAACGAGATCCTCGGCGCGGTCTCGGAGCTGCCCGAGGACTTCCGGCTGGCAATCGTGGCAGTCGACATACTTGGGTTGTCATACGGCGAGGCCGCCAAGGCGCTCGACGTCCCGGAGGCGACCATCACGACGCGGCTGTACCGGGCACGACAGCGGATCGCCAAGCAGTTCGCCGATCCCGCCACCGGCGCCCGGGAAGGATCTGACGCCGGCGGAGTCATACCAAATGGATAGCCAGATGACCGATCCAGAGATCCCAGACCCGGCCGACCCCGAACAGCAACGAGCGATCTCGCTCCTGCGGTCGGTCGACGCCGCGGCCCCGGACGCGCTGCGGGCTCGTCTGGAAACAATGATCGATGAGGCCGGCGGGCGTAAACAGCGCCGTCTGCGGAGCTCCCGCTGGCGGAACACGTTGTTCGTGCCGGCGGCGACCGCGCTGGTGATCGTGATCGTCGCGCTGGTCGTGCTGCTCGGGTCCGGCTCGACGGCGCCGAGCATCGGTCAGACCGCCAGGCTGGCGCTGTCGTCAGCAACCGCGCCGGCGCCGGGGCGGGCGGCCGGGCACCCGGAACTGCTGGCCGCCGCCGTCGATGGGATCCCCTTCCCGTCGTACGTGGCGAACCCCGGCTGGCGGGCGATCGGCAGCCGGACCCAGGTTGTGCATCGGCGAACGATCGTCACCGTCTACTACCGCGCGCCTGACGGCACGCGGGTCGGCTACTCGATCGTGCCCGGTCACACGCTGACGCTCCCCGGCGGCGCCGCGACGATCGTTCGGCACGGTGTTCGTTACACGTATGGCCGGGTGGGCTCGGGCCGTTACATCACCTGGGTCCGTGACGGCCACACATGCGTGATCGCCGGCCGGCAGGTCTCCGGCCGGACGCTGTTGACGCTCGCTCTCGCCGACGAGAACACCGCCGTCTGACAACGTCCGCAGGATGATGCACCGGCCGCGAGCGATCACAGGCACGTGGGCCCTGCTCGCGATCGTCGCCACCGCGGTGACGATCGCGGGCTGCGGCGGCCATAGCGCGACGCGCAAGGACGTGATCGCGCGCGCGAACGCGATCTGCTTCACCGCCCAGCAGGCCGCCCGCTCGGTGACGTCGCCGGGCGCGGGCGACACGAAAGCGCTCGCCGCCTACTTCGCCAAAGTCGTGCCGATCGTCGCGAAAGAGGCCCGGCAGTTGGCCGCACTGCCGCGGCCCGAGCCGCGCCGGGCAACCCTCAACCACTACGTCGCCGCGGTCGGCGCGTCGGTCGCGGACTACCGCGCCGCCGCCAAGGCGGCCACGGCCGGGAACGCCAGCGAGGTCACGCAGGCACTGGCCCGACTGCAATCCACCGACGCGACCCGTTACGCCCAGGCCTACGGGCTGAATCAGTGCACGGGCTCGACAGCCGGCTAAAGGGGGCGTTCAGGGAGCCTAAGCACAGCCTATGCAGGCTCTATACGATGCCCGCATGCTCACAATCTTCACCACGCGTCGGCGGGCCACGTCCGACGCGCCACCTGGCCGTACACGCGGCCCGCGTCCGTTGGCTCCGGCGGCCTCACCGAACGTCCGCGGACGCGGCCCGCGTCCGTTGGCCCCGGCGGCCTCACCGTGCTTCCGCGGACGCCGCTTGCATCGAGCGGTGCTGA
Source organism: uncultured Solirubrobacteraceae bacterium (assembly GCA_963743985.1). Taxonomy (GTDB): domain Bacteria; phylum Actinomycetota; class Thermoleophilia; order Solirubrobacterales; family Solirubrobacteraceae; genus Palsa-465. Next base: position 130,683 of record CAVUSD010000004.1, read on the forward strand.
CGCTGACCGGCGTCGCGGCCGCGATGGTGCTCATGCTCGTGCCAAGCCTGGCGAACGCGGACAGCGCAACGACGCTGACCGTGGTCGGCACCAGCGACGTCTCTGACTCGGGCCTGATCCCGAACGTGATCCTCAACCAGTTTCAGGCGGCCTACCCGCAGTACACGTTCAAGTACATCGGCAGCGCGTCCGGCGCCGCGATCACCAGCGCCGAGACCGGCTCCCAGGGCGCCAGCGCGCTGATCGTCCACGCCCCGACGCTGGAGAACCAGTTCGTGGCGAACGGCTACTCGTACCAGACCAGCGGCAGCGGGCCTTCGACCTCCCCGTACGGAAGCGCGATCTGGACCAACGACTTCGTGCTCGCCGGCCCGACCGGCGACCCGGCAGCGGTCGCCGCCAACGGCGCCAACAACATCGCTCAGGCGTTCGTCGATGTCGCGACCGCGGGCCTCGCCAGCAAGGCGACGTTCGTCTCCCGGGGCGGCACCGCCGGCACCACGACCGAGGAGCATGCGATCTGGCAGGACGTCAACACGGCCGGGCTGCTTCCGGCCGGAGTCACCCTGTGCACGGTCCCGGCCAATCTCGGCGGAGGCATGACCCCGATCAAGCCGGCCTCCGGGGTCGTCAATGGCGCGGCGTGTCCGGGCGGCGTGCTTCCCAGCGGCCCAACCCTGCCGGGCTGGTACGTGGTCACCGGGCTGACGCAGGGCCCGAACGTGATCGCGGCCAACGCGTGCACCGGCTCGACGACCACCAGCGGCGCCAACAGCTGCTACGTGTTCACCGACCGCGGCACCTATGACTACCTGGCATCCGGCAGCGATCCAGCGGGCACGGTTCCGAACCTGAAGGTCGTCACCCGCGGCCCCCAGGCGAGCACCGCTCCGGGCGGACAGTACGCGCTGATCAACTACTTCCACGCGTACGTCCTGAACCCGGCGAAGGTGCCGTACGTCAACGTCGTCGCCGCACAGGACTTCGTCAACTTCCTCACCTCGCCGACGGTCCAGAACGAGTTGCAGAACTATCTCCCGACGTCGGTGACCGGCGATCCGTCCGGACCGCCGTTCGTCGCCACCGCCAATCCGACGATCTCGATCACCGCGCCGGGCATCCCGGCCACCTACAACGTCGGCAAGCCGGTCACGCTCACCGGCAGCGTCGTCAACAAGGAGCTCGGTTACCCGGTCCTCAACGGCGTTCCGGTGGCCGTCTCCCAGGTTGTCAACGGACTCCCGGTGAAGGTCGCCGGTGCGACCGCGACCACCGACGCGAACGGGAACTTCTCGCTCTCGTTCACCCCGCCGGCCAACGGCAGCTACGAGGTCACGACGGACGCAATCTCAAAGGTCGAGCCCCCAGCCTTGACGCCGCCCTTCGGCGACATCCTGTCACCGTCGGCCTCGGCTGCCACGACCGTCACGGTCAACGCCGCGGTCACGGCGCTCAAGGCACGGGCCAACGGCGCGGGCGTGGCCGTGTTCGGCACGGTCGCTCCGGGCTCGGGCCACGTCAAGGGCACGGTGACGATCTCCGGCCGACCGGCGGGCTCGAAGCAGGGCTTCAAGAAGCTGGCGACGGTGAAGCTGGCCAGCAGCGACGGCAATTTCGCCGCCGCACCGAAGCTGGCTCCCGGTAACTGGGAGTTCAAGGCGGTGTTCGCCGATCCGGGCCAGGTGACGGCGTCGCCGGCCAAGACGGTCACGTTCAAGCTCGGTGCCGCGCCGAAGACATCGGTGGCACGGGACTCGACCAAGGTCAGCGGCCAGCTGATCAAGGTGCCGGCGACCGTCAAGCCGAAGGCGGCCGCGTCGGGCGGCACGGTCAAGCTGCTGGTGTTCAAGGCGACCAACCCCGCCAAGCCGCAGTTCAACCAGAAGGACAAGGCGGAGGTCCGGAAAGGCAGGAACACCGTCACGCTGCGGACCAAGCTCAGCGGCGCAGGCCACTACCTGCTCGAGCTGAAGTACTCCAGCAAGGGCAGCACCGCCAGTTACACGACGCTCCGGGGCGTCACCATAAAATCGGCCTCGTGACGTTCCCTGCAGTTCGCCTGCCTACGCAAGCTCCGTCGGAACACCGCCGCCCCGGGATCTCCCCGGGGCGGCGGTTTGCGTTGGCCGCGGTCGTCGGCTGGATGGCCGCCACGGTCGCCGTCGCGGTGCCCGCCAGCGCAGCCGCCGACCAGGCAGTCGTCAGCGCGACGGTCTTCCCCGGCGCCCAGGGAAGCGCCTCCAACACGCAGGTGATGCTCTCAACCCTGAACTCGTGCGACAGCTACGCGGGGCCCGTCGTCGATCACGATGCAATCCTCCAGCCAGACGCTTCCGGCGCAACCGGTCTCCGAGCCGGCGTGGACGCTCGGGACGATCCTGACCTGCGGGCTTCAGATCCCGAGCGACGATGTGACCGCCGTCCAGGTGGTCACGTTCGCCGGCGGGTATGAGTCGCCGCTGTCCAACGCCCAGATCTTCGACACCGGTCAGTACCCGGGGTCCGACGGGGCGCTGCCGACGATCTACGTCGACGGCGGCGAGAACCAGACCACGTACGTCCGGCCGCCGTCGAGCGCATCAGACCCGAACGCGTCTGACAACGTCGTCCAGCAGGATGCGCCGGTCGCGTTGGTCGTCTACGAGAACCAGCCGCCGCTGGTCGTCACCCCGACGCAGTCTCCCGTCGCCGGCAGCCAGGCAGCGACCGAACAGGTGACGCTGGGGGCGACCGTGACGACGGCGGACGGGACTCCGGTCCCGAGCTCGGCGCTGACATTCGGTTGGTCGGTCGACAACGGTCAACCGCTGACCGCCGCAGCGCCGGTCGTGACCGTCGACGCCGGGGTCACGCCGGTCACGGTTCAGGCCTACGACCCCGCGACCGGGACCGGGGGCACGAGCACGTTCGACATCACCTACAACCCACCCGCGACACCGACGAGCCCGAATCCAGGACCGGGAGCCGGCAATCACGACAGCGGCAGCCCGACCGGCGCGACGCACGGCAAGCAGAACTCACGCGGCACGCAGAAGCTCAAGCACGGGGCCGGGCTCGATCACGCCGGGTCCAACCCCGGCGCCGGCCGGACGCGCGCTCAGCGGCATTCGACGACGCCGTCGCCGAACAACCCGGAAACGACGCCCACCACGCCGTCGGCCACGACGCCGGCGACCGGCGCCGCGTCGCCTCCGGCCGCGCCGCCGACGACTCAGACCACGACGGTGACGACGACAACCACCACCCCGGACCCGGGCCTGACCGTCGACAGCTCTCCGACCAAGGCTCCACCACACCCGCGCCACCACGCCGCAAGACGACGCTCCGCCGCGCGTCGGGCTGCCTCGTCGCGATTGGTCAGCGGTCGGTTGGTCGCGGATGTACAGGCGGTGCCCGCGGGGACGAGCCCGCTCGTCCACCCGATCGCGGCCCAGACCGCCGCGCCCACGCTGGTCCGGGGGGCCAGCGACAGCACCAGCGCGCCGACGTGGGCGTACGCGGCGCTGGCAGTGCTGGCCCTGCTCGGCGGCGGCGCGCTGTACGAGCGGCGGGGCCGCCGCGGCCGTACGCTGCATCGCTGACCCCTTGGATCCTGAGGTCCCGCGCACGACCACCGACGGCCGACTCCCTTGACCCCGATCTTCGCCCTCTCCACGCACGATGTCGACAACGCGATCTTCCACGTGTCGAGCGCGCTGCAGGTCCCGGTGCTGGTGCTGGCCCTGTTGGCGCTGGCCGCGGTGATCTTCGAACTCGGGAGCTTTCTGGTCGAGCTGCACGGTCGGCGACAGCGGACATTCGGTGCGCTCCTGCAGAGCACTGACGCGGCGCGTGCGGCGCTCGACGCAGGCGACCGCGCGCAGGCCAGACGAGCGGTGTCGCCGCTCACCCGCAACCCCGCGATGGCGGCGACGCTCGACTTCATCGTCGGACGGGCGCGAACCCCGGGATCCGACAATCAGCTCAACAAGGCGCTTGCGGATTTCGATCTGGAGTCACAGCGACGGCTGGGGCGGACGCGGATGCTCGTCCGGTTCGGCCCGGCGCTCGGCCTGATGGGCACGCTGATCCCGCTCTCACCGGCGCTGACCGGCCTGGCCGATGGCAACACGACGCAACTCAGCCACGATCTGCGGGTCGCGTTCAGCGTCACGGTCGTGGGCCTGCTGATCGGCGCCATCGCGTTCGCCATCTCGCTGTCGCGGGACCGCCTCTACAGCCAGGACCTGTCCGACCTGCAGTACGTCGCGGCGGTCGTCTCAGATCCGACGCTCGTCGGCGCTCCCGCGGGAGGCTCCCCCGCCCCCGCCCCGCCTCCCGCCGTCACCCCCGCGCCGGCGGCGGCCTCGACCACCTCAACCCAGCCCCCATCGTGATCTCCGTCACCCCCCACGCCCGCAACCGCGAGGACCGCGCCGGCGACCCGCTCGACGGCCTGGTCAACCTGTTCGACCTGGGGATCGTGCTGGCGGTGGCATTCCTGCTGGCGGCGCTGTCGTCGCTGCATCTCAGCGGCGCGCTCACCGCCCACGGGCTCCACTCCACGCAGGCGCGCCAGATCACGATCAAGCCCGGGCAGAAGGTCGCGCCGTTGCCCAAGCAGGGCTCACGGACGATCGGCCGCGGCGTTCAGGCCGGCGTCGTCTACCGCCTGGCCAACGGCCAGCTCGTGTACGTGCAGCAAGCTCCGCGCGCCAAGCGGCACTGACCATGGGCTTCCTCTGGTCCCAGCTGCGCCAAGCGGTGCCGCTGATCTTCCACGGGGACAGCTACATCTGGAGCGTCACCTGGGTGACGTTGCGCGTGGCGGTGGTCTCGACCGTCGCCGCGACCGTGATCGGCCTGCCGTTCGCGCTCACGCTCGGGCTGGGGCGGTTCCGCGGCCGGCGGCTGCTGCAAGCGCTGGCCAACGCCAGCATGGCGCTGCCGTCGGTCGTCGTCGGGGTGTTCGTGCTGATCCTGCTGCTGCCCGACGGCGTGCTGGGATCGCTGCAGCTCGCATTCACGCTGCGCGGCGTGTACATCGCGCAGACACTGCTGGCGCTGCCGTTCATCGTCGCGCTCGTCCCGGCCGCGATCCAAGGTCTGGCCCCGGGCCTGCTGGACCAGGCACGGGCGCTGGGCGCAGGCCGCGCACAGCTGGCGGTGCTGGCGCTGCGCGAGGCGCGACTCGGAGTGCTCGCGGCGGTGATCGCGGCGTTCGGCTCAGCGATCGCCGAGGTCGGAGCGGTTGTGATCGTCGGCGGCAACATCGCCGGCCACGACCAGACGCTCGGCTCGGCGGCACTCCAGCAGCTCACCGACAACGCCGACTACCCAGCGGCGCTCGCGGTCGGACTCGTGCTGCTGGTGCTGATCCTGATCCTGACGGCGGCCCTGACCGTGCTCCAGCAGCGCTCGGGCGGCCTCGGCTTGCGCTTCCGCACGGGAACCGTCTCGTGAGCCTGCTGTGGGACGAGATCAAGGCGGCGGTGCCGCTGATCTTCCACGGCAACCCGTACCTGTTCTCGGTGATCGGATTCACGCTGCAGGTCGCCGCGATCGCGACGGTGGTCGCCGCCGTGCTCGGGCTCCCGCTCGGGCTGGCACTCGGACTCGGGCGGTTTCGCGGCCGGCGCTGGCTCCAGATCCTCGCCAACGCCAGCCTGGGGCTGCCGCCGGTGCTGGTCGGACTGTTCCTGTTTCTGCTGTTCGTGCCGCAAGGCCCGCTGGGGGGTCTCCAACTCCCCACGACCCGGCGGGCCGTGTACATCGCGCAGGCGATCCTGGCGCTGCCGTACACGGTCGCGCTGACCGCCGCCGCGGTCCAAGGACTGCCGTCGGGGCTGCTGTCCCAGGCGAGACTGCTCGGCGCCGGACGCCGGCAGCTGGCGGCGCTGGCGCTGCGCGAGGCCCGGATCGGGGTGATCGCCGCGGTCCTGGCGGCGCTCGGCACCGCCCTGTCGGAGGTCGCGGCGATCGCGATCGTCGGCGGCAACGTCTACGGCTACGACCAGACGCTGGCGAGCGCTGCGCTGTACGAGGCCAACCAGGCTCGGTACGCGGATGCGGTCGCGATCGCGATCGTGCTGCTCGTCCTGATCGTGATCCTGATGGGCGCCGTCAGCCTCCTGCAGCACTCGGGCGGCGGGATCCGGATGCGGTTTCGCGCACGGCCGGCGGCGGAGCTCGGATGACGATGGCGACGGTCTCAGGTCCGCACGGCGGCGCGACCAGCGAACCCATGCTGCGCGCGACCGGCCTGACGGTCGCGCGCGGTCCTCGCACGGTCCTGCACGACGTCGACCTCCAGTTACGCGCGGGCGAGCTGGTCGCGCTGCTCGGTCCCAACGGCGCCGGCAAGTCGACGCTGCTCGATGCGCTGTCGGGAACGCTTGCCCCCGCAGCGGGCTCGATCGAGCGCCACGGGAGCGTCGCGTTCGCCTTGCAGTCGGCCGAGATGGCGAGGCGCTCGGTGCTCGCGAACCTGACGGTGGCGCTCGGGTGGTGGGGCGTGCCCCGCCCGCAGCGGGTTCAGCGCGCCCGTGAGGCGCTGGAGGCGATCGGCGCCGGTCACCTGGCTCAGCGGCAGGCGACCGCGCTGTCGGGCGGCGAGCGCCGGCGCGTGCATCTGGCACGGGTGCTGGCGGTCAGACCCGACGTCCTGCTCCTCGACGAACCGTTCGCCGGACTGGACGCCGAGGTCCGGGCGGCCCTGCTGCAGGACGTCGAACGGGCGCTGCGCTCACCGGCCCGCGCGACGCTCGTGGTCGTCCATGACCGCGCCGAGGCGTGGGCGCTCGCCGACCGCCTGCTGATCCTGATCGACGGTCGGATCGTCGCCGACGGGCCGCCCGCGACGCTCCTGTCAGCGCCCCCGTCGGCAGTCGTCGCGCGGTTTCTCGGTTACGACGGCGAGGTGCGTGACGATCGTTCGGTGCTGCTGACCCGCGCGGCCCACGTGGTGATCGACGCCGACGGTCCCCATCCCGCCACCGTCGCCCGCGTGATCCCGCTCGAGGACGGCGTCCGGCTCGAGCTGAGGCTGGCGAACGGACGGGTCTACACGGTCGCGCCACTGCCGGCGCCACGCGCCGGCGACAGCGTCCGCGTGCGGATCGACGGCGGGATCCGTTTCGACGCTTGACGGATTTGTCATGCTCAGAACATGAGCGCGACACAACCAAGCTGCACCCATCTGAACACGATCACGGTGACCGAACTGCCGGCGGCGGTCGACGGCTGCGAGGACTGTTTGCGCGACGGCGGCGTCTGGCTGCACCTGCGCATCTGCCTGGAGTGCGGCCACGTCGGCTGCTGCGACGATTCCCCCAGCAAACACGCGACCGCGCACGCGCGGTCGGCCGAGCATCCGATCATCCGCTCGCTGGAACCTGGTGAGCAATGGAGCTGGTGCTTCCTCGACGAGGTCGGGATGGTCCTCCCGCAGGTCTCCGGCCAGACGGAGATCCCGCCGTCCCCGATGCTCCAGGGATATTCCTGATGGCTGTCTCCACGAATCAGGAACGCGCGCCCGCTACCGAGGAGGCCGAGCGCACCCGCCGGCCCGCGATCATCGCGATCGACGACGAGCCAACGGTGCTCGCCGCCGTCTCCCGGGATCTGCGCCGGCGCTTTGGCGCCGACTACCGGATCGTTCGCGCCAGCTCCGGCCAGGAGGCGCTGGGGCTGCTCACGGAGATGCGCACCCGCGGCGACGACGTCGCGCTGATGGTCTCCGACCAGCGGATGCCCGGGATGGAGGGGACGGAGTTCCTGACGCTGGCGCGCAAGATCTACCCCGAGGCCAAGCGCACGCTGCTGACCGCGTACGCCGACACGCAGGCGGCGATCACCGCGATCAACGACGTCGATCTGGACTACTACCTGCTCAAGCCGTGGGATCCGCCCGAGGAGCAGCTGTATCCGGTCGTCGAGGACCTGCTGCAGACGTGGCAGTCGGGCGCCGCGATGCTCTCCTCCAGTGGCGTGCGGATCGTCGGTCACCGCTTCTCCAAGGAGACCCACGATCTGCGGGACTTCCTCGCCCGCAACCGAGTGCCCGGCCGTTGGTACGACGTCGAGCGCGACCCCGAGGCCCGGCAGCTGCTCGAGGTCGCAAACGTGCCCGACGACCGGCTCCCGGTCGCGTTCCTCGAGGACGGCTCGGTCCTCGAGCGCCCGACCGTGCTCGAGCTCGCTGAGCGGCTCGGGGTTGCGGTCGCGCCGGCATCCGACCACTACGACCTCGTGATCGTCGGCGGCGGCCCGGCCGGTCTGGCGGCCGCGGTGTACGGAGCGTCGGAGGGCCTGCGGACGGTGATGGTCGAGTCCGAAGCCCCCGGCGGGCAGGCCGGCCAGTCGAGCCGAATCGAGAACTACCTGGGCTTCCCGACGGGGCTGAGCGGCTCTGACCTCGCGCGGCGGGCCACGACCCAGGCGCGACGGCTCGGCGCCGAGCTGCTGGCCGTCTCAGACGCGGTTGCGCTGCGGATCGAGGGCGCCGGCCGGATCGTGCAGCTCAGCGGCGGGCAGGAGCTGAGTGCCTCGAGCGTGCTCGTGTCCTCGGGTGTGGCGTATCGCAAGATGCCGGCACCGGGGTTCGAGCAGTTCACCGGCGCCGGGGTCTACTACGGCGCGGCGATGACGGAGGCCAAGTCCTGCCTACAGCAGCACGTGGTCGTGATCGGCGCCGCCAACTCGGCCGGGCAGGCGGCTGTCTACTTCGCGCGCTACGCGGCGCGGGTGACGATGCTGGTGCGCGCCGATTCACTGGCGAAGTCGATGTCGCATTATCTGATCGAGCAGATCGCGCAGCAACCGCTGATCGAGGTACTGACGGAGACGCAGGCGGTGGAGGCCATCGGAACCGACGGGCGGCTCACGCAGGTCAGGATCACCGGACCGCAGGGCGAGGGCACGCTCGACGTCGACGCCTGCTTCGTGTTCATCGGTGCGATGCCGAGGACCGACTGGCTCCAGGATGTCGTCGCTCGCGACGACCGCGGCTTCATCCTGGCAGGTCCCGATGCCCGTGAGCACGGCTGGCCGCTCGCGCGGGAGCCGCTCGCGCTGGAGACGAGCGTCCCCGGCGTGTTCGTCGCCGGTGACGTGCGGGCGCGGTCGATCAAGCGCGTGGCGAGCGCGGTCGGCGAGGGCTCGATGGCGGTCTCGCTGATCCATCAATACCTGGCAGAGGGGTAAACCCAGATGTCGACCGATACCGGCCATCACACCGACGCCGTCCACCAGGCACTGGCGCCGACCGGCCACCCGAGCCTCGACGATCTGCGGACCATCGACCTGCTGGCCGATCTCAGCGACGAACAGCTGCAGGAGTGGTCCGACGCCGCCGACCTCTACGAGGTGCAGAACGGCTCGACGATCTCACGGGAGGGCGAGGAGTCGGTCGGAACGATCCTCGTGTTCGAAGGCACGTTGCACGGCACGATCCGCAACGGCGACCGAGACGAGCCGTTGTCCGATCAGGTCGGGCCGACCTGGGTCGGCGCGATCCAGACCCTGACCGGCGATCTCACCAGCGGCCTGACGCTGCGCGCCGCGGGCGCGGCGCGCTACGCGGTGGTGCCACCGGAGCCGTTCACCGACCTCGTCGTCAGCCAGCGACCGGTCTTTCAGCAGGTGATGTCGCGGATGCGACCGGTGATGCAGGCGATGACCCAGCGTGAGCAGAACCGCGAGCGGCTGACGTCGTTGGGGACGATGGCGGCCGGGCTCGCCCACGAGCTCAACAACCCCGCCGCCGCGGCCCAGCGCACCGCCGCCGATCTCGCCGACGCGCTCGAGATCCTCAGCCGGTCGACTGCGGTGTTCGTCGAGTCGGGCATCCAGCACGAGCAGGCCGCCGAGCTCGTCAACCTGCAGACCCGGGCGATCGAATCGTGCGTGAATCGCACCGCACTCGACGCGCTCGATGCGGCCGACCGCGAGGACGAGTTGCAGGACGCACTCGAGGATGCCGGCGCCCCCGAGCCGTGGACGCTGGCCGAGGCCTATGCAACCGCCGGACTCGACGGCGCGTTCGTCGCGCAGGTCGCCGATGCGGCCGGGCCGGTGACGCCGTCGGCGCTGCGGTGGATCGGTGCGTCGCTGTCGGCGCGGCACATGGCGCGCGAGCTGTCCGACTCGACCGACCGGATGAGAACGTTAGTCACAGCCATCAAGCAGTACTCCTACATGGACCAGGGCGAGGTCGTCCAGGTCGATCTGCGCGAGGGCCTGGAGAACACGCTGATGCTCCTCGGCCACAAGCTGAAGAAGACGACGATCGAGATCACCCGTGACTACGACGAGTCGCTGGGCAAGATCACCGCGCACGGCGCCGAGCTCAACCAGGTCTGGACCAACCTGCTCGACAACGCGATCGACGCGCTCGGATCGACCGGACACATCACGATCGTGACCCGGGCCGACGGCGACTGCGCCGAGGTCGACATCGCCGATGATGGCCCCGGGATCCCGACCGAGGTGCGTGATCGCGTGTTCGATCCGTTCTTCACGACCAAGGAGGTCGGCCGCGGGACCGGGCTCGGCCTCGACACCGCCCGGCGGATCATCGTCGACCGCCACCACGGCAGCCTGACGCTCGAAACCCGGCCCGGTCGGACGATGTTCCGCGCGCGCGTCCCGCTCGACGCGGCCACACGCTCCTGACCGCGCCCGGTCGCGGGTCGCCGTTAGGCTCGCGGAGGTGAAAGGGAGAGCATCGACCCAGCAGCTCGCCCTGATCTCGGCGATCCTCGCATCGACGATCGCGGCCGTCGACTCGACGGCGGTCAACGTCGCGCTACCGGCGATCGGGCGTGATCTCGGCGGCGGGTTCGCCGCCCAGCAGTGGGTCGCCAACGCCTACCTGCTGACGCTGTCGGCGCTGATCCTGCTGGCCGGGTCGCTTACCGACCGGCTCGGCGAACGGCGCGTGTTCCTCGCCGGCGTCGGCGGCTTTGGGATCGGCTCGGCGCTGTGTGCGTTGTCACCGACGATCGGTGTGCTGATCGCCGCGCGGGCGCTGCAGGGCGTCTCCGGGGCGATGCTGACGCCATCGGCGCTGGCGATCATCGTCGCCGTCTTCCCGAAGGAGGAGCGCGGCGCGGCGATCGGCAAGTGGACGGCCTGGGGCGGGATCGGAATCCTCGCCGGACCGCTGCTCGGCGGCGAGATCGTGGATGTCGCGTCGTGGCGCTGGATCTTCCTGATCAACGTTCCGATCGTGATCGTCGCGATCGTCATCGGCCGGATCGCGGTCCCCGGACCGGCGGCGCGCGCCGGAGCGGAGGCAGGTGGTCAAGATCGTGTACCGATCGACTGGACCGGAGCGGCGCTGGCCGCCAGTGGCCTGGCCGGGATCTCGTTCGCGTTGATCGAGCAACCGGTCCTCGGCTGGGCGAGCCCCGGGGTGTCGGGCGCGCTCGCCGCGGGATTGGTGCTGTTCGCGTCGTTCATCGTGTTCGAGTCCCGCACGCGGGCGCCGATGCTGCCGCTGGCGATGTTCTCGCACCGCAACTTCTCGGTCGCCAACGCGCAGACGTTCGCGATGTACGGCGGGATCGGCCTGCTCGGCTTCTTCGTGACGATCTACCTGCAGCAGGTCGCCGGCTACAGCGCCCTGAAGTCGGGCGTCACCGGGCTCGTGCCGACGGCGGTGATGTTCTCGCTGTCGGCGCGGATGGGAAAGCTCGCCGACCGCTACGGGTCACGTTGGTTCCTCGTCATCGGGCCGCTGTTCGTCGCAGCCGGATTCGCGCTGATGCTGCGCTACGGGACGAGCGTTTCGATATGGACCGACGTCCTGCCGGCGCTGCTCGTGTTCTCCTTCGGGCTGGCGCTGACCGTCGCGCCACTGACGGCCACCGTGCTCGCCGACGTCTCGGACACGGACGCGGGGATCGCGTCCGCGGTCAACAACGCGATCGCGCGCACCGCCGGGCTGATCTCGGTGGCGGCGGTCGGGGCCGTCGTCGCCTCCCACCACGCCAGCTCGCTCGACGCGAAACTGGGCAACCGGTTGCCGGCCTCCTCGCACGCGGCGGTCGTCCAGGCCCAACGCCAGACGTTCGGCACGATCAAGCGCTCAGCGATTCCCTCCGCCGATCGCGGGTTCGCGGAAGAGGCCGCGGCAAGCGCCTCGGAGAGCGCGTTTCATCTGGCGATGGGGATCGGCTCGGTGATGCTGGTGATCACCGGCATCGGGGGCCTGGCACTGCGGACCAAGCGGCGTACGCCCGTCCAGTCGGGCGATTGCAGCGCCGGCCAGCTGGCCGGACAGCCGCGGGCGATCGTGACGGGCTTGAGCACGCACGTGGAGCTGCCCGCGAGCGTGACTAGGCCACGAGGTCCTCGTACTCCGGATGGCGCACGATGAACGCCGCGACGAACGGACACACCGGGATGACGCTCAGCCCGCGTGCGCGGGCGTCGTCGAGCGCATACCGAACCAGCGCGGATCCGAGGCCCCGGCCGCCGACCGACGGATCGATCTCGGTGTGGCGGAAGGTGATCACGCCGCCCGCCAACCGATAGGTGAGCAGGCCGACGGGCGCGCCGTCTGACTCGATCCGATAGCGGTCGTGGTCAGGCTGGTCGACCACCGTGACCCGGTCGGCGGGCGTGGCCGAATCCGGGTCGTCGTCCGGGGCCCGGTCGTCAACCGGGTTCGGGCTCATTTCACGGACGCGCCGCGCGCGATCGCACGGTCCATGGCGGTGGCCGGCCCGTGCACCGCCGGTCCATGGCCGACGACGAGCAGCGGCGGCTCGAGCGCGCGCAGCGCCCGGGCCGACTCAAGGTTCTGGCCGCGGTCGAACGTCGCCAGCGTCGCCGGCGGGAACCGCCAGTTGCGGACGCTGGTGGTCGCGAGACCCCCGATCGAGGTGAACACGTCGCCGGCGATCACGGTCCCGTCGCGGGTGTCGCGAAACGCCACGTGACCGGGCGAGTGTCCCGGGCTGTCGATCACCTCGAGACTCCCGACCCGGTCGCCGTGTCGCAGCCGGACGTCGATCTTCGTCTTCAGCTTCGGCCAGCTGCCCGGCGGCTTGCGCTTCGCCCCCCGCTGCGTGCCGTCGCGCAGCCATTCGCCGGCGTGCACCCGGGCGTCCGTCTCACCGAGCAGCACCTGGACGCCCGGTCCGAGCCGCTTGCGCAGCTGATCGACGGAGCCGACATGGTCCCCGTGTCCATGGGTCAGAGCGATCCGCCGGATCGACCCGCCGGCCGCACGAGCGGCGGCGATCAGTCGGTCGGCGCTGCGGGGCAACGTCGTGTCGACGAGCGTCAACCCGTCGGCCTCGCGGACGAGATAGGCGTTGACGAATCCGAAGCGCGTGAACTGGACGAGGTGCTCGGTCAACGGCTTGGTGCTCACGGTCGATCTGCTCCTACGGGGTCGGTGGATCTCTATTCTCGCGTCGGTGGCGCGTCGGTGGTCTGTAACCAACCTCGCCGCCGCGACCCTGATCTGTCTGCTGGTCGCGGCCTGCGGCGGCTCGAGTCCGACGCCGAAGGCAACACTCGATCCGTTCCTGAACGCCTGGTCACACGGCAACTGGGCGGCGATGCGGCGGCTGGTCGTCCATCCACCCGCCGACTTCGTCGCGGCCAACGCCGCCGCGTTCAAGGCGCTGGGCGTCACGCACGCCACGTTCACCTCGGGGCCCGTGGTGCAGTCGGGATCAGGCGATCAGGCCGTCGCCACCGTCACCCAGCACTACACGCTGCCGCAGATCGGCGCGTTCGATCCACGAACGCAGGTGAAGCTCGTCAAACGCAAGGGCAGGTGGCTGGTCTCCTGGTCCACACGCACGATCAACCCGCATCTCGGCCACGGCGAGTCACTCGCCGTCAACCAGAACTGGCCGAAGCGAGCGCCGATTCTCGGCGCCGGCGGCGTGTCGCTGACGACCAGCGGCACCGTGGTCGCGGTCGGCCTCGTCGGCGAGCGCATCAAGGACGCCGCCGCGGTCAAGACCGACCTGATCCTGGCCGGCGCGACCGCTGCCGAGGTCGACCCGGCGCTCGTGCTCGCCAAGGCCCATCCGACCCAGTTCGAGCCCGTGTTCACGGTCACCAAGGCGCGGTTCGCGCAGCTCAAGGCGGCAGGCGGGCCACACAACGTCTACGCCGTGCCGGGGACGCAGTTCGACCTGCAGACCGCGCGGCAGGCGATCACCCAACAGCTCTCAGACCAGCTGGTCGGCACGGTCGGCCCGATCACCGCCGAGCAGCTGAAGGCGCTCGGGCCGCCGTACGACGCGTCCTCGATCGTCGGCGTTCGCGGCCTGGAAGAGACCTGGCAGCGACGGCTGGCCGGCACGCCCACGACCGAGGTCAACGTCGTCGACTCGACCGGGGCGCCGGTCGTGCGACTCGCGACCCACCGCGGCGTGCCCGGGCGGGCGGTGCGGACGAGCATCGATCCGCACGTCCAGCGAGCCGCCGAGGACGCGCTGGCAGGCGACACCCACCACGTCGCGATGGTGGCGATGCGGGCATCGACCGGCAAGGTCCTGGCGGTCGTCTCCGACCCTGCCGACTATGCGTTCGACGGAGCGCTGCAGGGGCAGTACCCGCCCGGGTCGACGTTCAAGGTGCTGACCTCGACGGCGCTGATCCGCAAGGGCCTGACCCCGGACTCGCCCGCCAGCTGCCCGCCGACGATCACCGTCGATGGTGAGACGTTTCACAACGCATCTCCGGGCGACTCGGCGTCGACGCTGCAGCAGGCGTTCACGGTCTCGTGCAACACGGCGTTCATCGGTCTCGCCACCCAGCGCCTGGCGGCACCTGATTTCCCCGCCGCCGCTGGCCTGTACGGACTCAATCACACGACCAAGATCGGGGTCCCGGCGCTGATGGCCAACGTGCCGAAGCCGTCGGACGAAGCCGATCTGGCCGCGACCTCGATCGGCCAGGCCTCGGTCGTGTTCTCCCCACTCGGGATGGCGACCGTCGCCTCGGCGATCGCCAGCGGACGCGCGCGGCTGCCACGGCTGGTGGTGGGCGCCGGCGACGACCGCGTGCCGCCGACCCGGCTCCCGGCCGCCGTCGTCGCCGACCTGCGCCAGATGATGCTGTCGGTCGTGGAGAGCGGGACCGCGGCGGGCACCGGCCTGCCCGCCGGCACGCACGCCAAGACCGGTACCGCCCAGTACGGGACCGGACCGAACCTCAAGATCGACGGGTGGCTGATGGGCTATGACGGCGACATCGCGTTCGCGATCGTCACCCAGGACACCGGCGGACAGGACGGCGGGCCGGTCGACGGACCGTTGATCGCGAAGTTCCTGAACGCGCTTGGCCCCGGCGCGTGAGCGTAGCGCCCGCGGTTCGCTCGGAGCACGGCGGCTAACCAGCCAAATAGGCCTGTTTCCCGCCTCGGTGCGCTGAATCCTGGCTACAGCGCCGCGAACTCGGTCAGCAGCGCCTTGGAGGCCGCAATCCCGAGGTCGATGTACTCGACCAGGATCCGCTCGTTGGGCGAGTGGATGTTCGCGTCGGGCAGCGAGAAGCCGGTGATGATCGCCGGGATCCCGTGCGCGGCCAGCGCCGGCACGATCGGCAAGGTCCCGCCGGAGCGAATCAACAGCGGCCGCACCCCCAGCGCCCGCTCGAACGCGTCGAGCCCGAGCGCAATCGCCCGCGATCCGGGGTCCACGAGACCCGGGGCGGCCGACGACCACCGCTCGACCTCGAGCTCGGCCCCATCGGGAACGGCCGCGCGGACAAGCCGCGTGAACGCCTCGGCGATCGTGTCGGGGTCCTGGCCGGGAGCGAGCCGGATCGAGACGTTGGCTTCGGCCTTGACCGGCAGCACGGTCTTCTGCAGATACGGCGAGCCGGCGTCGAAGCCGTTGATGTCCAGTGCCGGCTCGGCGAACGTGCGGATGTAGAACTCCTCGGCCGCGCGGGCGTCCGCCGGCCGGGCGTCCTGGCCGGCCAGCTCGCTGGAACCGGACGGCAGCGCGCGCCAGCTGTCGAGCTCGATCTGGGTCGGCGGGTGGATCCCCGTGCGCAGTGGTTCGGCAAGCCGGCCATCACGGGCGGTGACCGCGCTGAGCGTCTGCACGAGTGCGTGCGCGGCATTCATCGCGGCGCCGCCGTAGATACCCGAATGCAGGTCACGGGCGCCGGTGCGCAGACTGAGGTGGAAGTAGACGAGTCCGCGGGTGGCGACGTTGAACGCCGGTACGCCCGGCGCGACCATCCCCGTGTCGAAGATCACGGCCGCATCGGCGCCGCGGTCGTCGGCGGCGAGAAACTCGAGGATCGAGCTGCCGCCGGTCTCCTCCTCGCCGTCACAGGTGAAGCGGACGTTGACCGGTAGCTCACCGGCGCGAGCGAGCTCCCGGGCAGCGGTGAGCAGCAGGTACAGCTGGCCCTTGTCGTCGGCGACACCCCGGCCGTACAGGTACTCGCCGCGGATCTCGGGCTCGAACGGGTCCGAGTCCCAGAGCTCGAGCGGATCCGGGGGCTGGACGTCGAAGTGGCCGTAGCAGAGCACGGTCGGCGCCTGCTCGGGGTCGCGTGAGGCCCGCAGCTCGCCGATCGCCAGGGGCTGTCCGTGCCAGTCGACGAGTTCGGCGCTGCCCCCGGCAGCGCGGATCAGATCGCAGACCCAGGTGCCCGCAGCGGCGACGTCGCCGGCGCGCGCGGAGTCGGCACTGACCGACGGGATCCGCAGGAACTCGGAGAGCTCGTCGAACCAAGGAGGCATCGCCAGGCGAGGCTACCCGACAGGCGCGACACGGCCTCCCGCGACGATGGCGGCGCCGCCACGGCGATCGATCGGCTTCAATTGCGCGCGTGGGCCTTCACCCAAAGGCGCCACGAGCGTTCGTCCTGCTCGTGGCCATCGGTCTCCTGCTCGGCGCTGCGCTGGCCGGCTGCGGCTCGGCGAAGAGCAAGCACGCCGACCCCCCGACCACGCCGAGTGGCACGACGACGGTTCCGCCCGCAACCCCGGCCGCCACGACGGTTCCGCCGGCGACCACCGCCGGCACGACGGTGGCACCGGCCACCCCCGCCGCCACGCCGCACACCCGACCGCTGCCGTCGGGGTTCCTCGGGCTCTCGATGCAGTACAAGGCCTTCGAGCAGTACGCCGGCACGAATCCGACGTCCGTCAACCCGGCGTTCCTGAACCTGATCCGCCAGATCGCGCCCGACCAGTCCCCGGTGCTGCGGTTCGGCGGCGACTCGACCGACTGGACCTGGTGGCCGGTACCGGGCATGAAGCAGCCCCCCGGCGTCACCTACACGCTGACGCCGAAGTGGCTGCAGATGGCGCGCGCGATGAACACGGACCTGCACTCGCGGCTGATCCTCGGGATCAACCTCGAGGCGGGGAGCGTCAAGGTCGCGCAGACTGAGGCCAACGCGCTGGTCGACGGGGTCGGCAAGCAGAACATCGCCGGCCTGGAGATCGGCAACGAGCCCGAGCTGTACTCGGCGTTCAACTGGTACCGCAAGGCCGGGGTGGGCATCAAGGGCCGCACGCAGAGCTGGACCGAGGCCGCCTTCTCCAAGCAGTTCAATCAGTTTGCGGGGGTGATGCCGGCCGGAGTCCCGGTCGCGGGTCCGGCGAGCGGCTCGGCGGCGTATCTGGCCGAGCTCGGATCCTTCCTGAAGGATCAGCCGCGCGTCAAGCTCTCGACCTTCCACGCCTACCCGCTCAAGCACTGCACGCCGGGCAAGGTCCTGACGACGTCTCAGCTGTTGTCGCCGGCGTCGACGTCCGGCTTCGCTGCAGCCCAGGCCGGGTACGTCGACGTGTCGCACCGATACGGCAAGCTCGCGCGGCTCGACGAGATCAACGGGATCACCTGTGGCGGCTATGGCGGCGTCTCGAATGCATTCGGATCGGCGCTGTGGGTGCTCGACACGCTGTTCGAGCTCGACAAGGTGGGTGTCGACGGGGTCAACATCCAGACGGTGCCCGGCTCGGTGCAGGAGATCTTCGGGCCGGTCGCCGGCAACGGCGGCTCGATGGTCGTCAACCCCGAGTTCTACGGGCTGATGATGTTCGCGCAGGCCGCGCCGGCCGGCTCGCAGCTGATCACGATCGCGGCCACGCCGCCGTCGGGCGTACATCTGTGGGCGACGCGCGCGACCGACGGCACGGTGCATGTCGTCCTGATCAACGACAACTTCGCAAAGCCCACCACGGTCACGGTGCCGCTCTCCTCGCCGGCCGGACCCGGCACGCTCGAGGCGCTGCGGGCGCCGCACATCGGCGCGACCAGCGGCGTCACGCTCGGTGGCCGGTCGTTCGGGACCGCGACCGCGACCGGGGTGCTGCCCCCCTACCAGCTGCAGCAGGTGACCGCGAGCGCCGGGCGCTACTCGGTGCGGATCCCGCCGGCGACGGCGATCATGCTGACCGTCCCAGGCTCCGCCGCCTCGTCGACGACGACGAGCACCAGCTCCTCGACGATGGCGCCCTGACCGCGCTGCGCCTGGACGGTCGCCGCCGTGCGCGCGAAACTGGAGGCGGTCATGCTCAACCCCGGTGAGTTCCGCCGTCAGATCTCGATCGAGCTGAACGCCGCCTATGGCGACGGGCTGCTGAGCGAACAGACGCTTTCGCACCGGCTTGATCTGGTGCTCTCCGGCCGCCTGCTCGACCCCGAGCGGCTGATCGGCGACCTGTCGCAGCGGGCGTCGCGGCGATCCCGGCGCCACACGGTCGGGCGCGGAGTCGAATCGCTGCGCGACACGTTCACGCGCCGCAGGCAGCCACCGCGCGTCTCGCCGCCGCTGGTGCTGGCGCTCGAGTGGGATCACGACGACGGGGAGTTGCTCGTCGGCCGTGATGCCGACAGCTGCGACGTCGTGCTCGAGCATCCGACGGTCTCCCGCAGGCACGCTCAACTGCACCACCGTGACGGTGCCTGGGTGCTGCAGGATCTCGACTCGACCAACGGCACGACGATCAACGGCAAGCGGGTCAAGCGCTGTCGGCTGGAGCCAGGCGACCGGGTGCTGCTCGGCCGCCAGGCGGTCGTCGTCGACTGACGGACCGTGTGGCGCTCAGCTCAGATCGGGATCCAGGCGGTCTCGATCGCCGAGTCGGGCTCGTCATCGACGATTCGCAGCCGCACCGTTCCGCTCGTCTCGAGCGTGATCCGGAAACGTCCGAGCTCGTCTGACACGACCGAGCCCGCCTCGCCGCCGCCGGCATGCTGAATCACGATCGTCCGCTGAGCCGCCGGTGACAGCTGCCCGAGCAGCGTGCGGCGCTCGCCGTCGGGATGCACCTCGAGCTCGACGACGGTCTCCCCGGCGCTGAAGCTGACCGACCGCACGACCGCGTCGCCCCGGGCGAGCGCCGGCTCGGCGTCCAGTGCGGAGTCCGCCAGCAGCTCGGCCAGCTCGGCGTCGACCCGCAGCCAGGTCAGCGCCGCCTTGGCCGCTTCGGTGACGCGCGCCGGGACTTCGTCGGCGCCAAATGCGGTGCGCAGTTGATCGATCAAGGCCTCATCCTGTTCTTCGCGTTCGTCCATGCTCATCGCAGGTCCGCCTGCTGCTCGTCCAGCCGGCGCCGCAGTTTGTCCAGGCAACGGGCGCGCGTCGGTCCGATCGCGCCGATCGGAATGCCCAGCGCGGCGGCGACCTCGTCGTAGCTTGGAGGCTCCGGCGCACACACGAGCCGCAACAGCGCCTGACAGCGCTCCTCGATCTCCCGGAACGCGTTCCACAGCAACTCGTCGCGCTCCTGGGCGAGCAACCGCTCCTCGACCGCCTCACCGCTGTCGGACTCGAACATCCACTCCTCGTCAGACGGCATCTCCCGCTTGCCCATCCGGATGATCCGCAGGCACTCACGACGCGCGGTCGTCGCCAGCCACGCCCCCAGTCGCTCCGGATCCTCGATCCGATCGAGGTTCTCGACCAGCCGCAGCCACGTGCTCTGCGCCGCGTCGGCCGCCTCGGCCGCGCTCAGACGATGGGCCCGCGTGGTCGACCAGACGAGTCCGGAGAAGCGATCGACGATCGCACCCCAGGCCGCCTGGTCGCCCTTGCCGGCTTCGCTGACCAGCGTTGGAAGTGCGATGGGCACGATTGTCACCCCAACCGGAGCTGCGGGAGCGTGACGCCGGGAGCGACGACGTGGTCGGTGATCGAGTCGACGGTGACGCCCCCGCCACCGGTGATCAGGTTGTGATACGCGTCCTTCGGCTCGACGTCGGGGTCCGCCGCACACGCTTTGGCGATCGCCGCGGCCACCTTCGGCGCGGCGAACGAGGTGCCCTGCCACCGGGCCCAGCCGTCGAACACGGCGTCGGGCTCTCCCTCCATCGGCCCCGAGTATTGGATGTACGTCGAGTGCACGTACTCGCCACGCGCGCAGCAGTCAACCCACGGACCCCAGTTGGAGAACGACGCGCGAGCTCGCTGGCGACGATCGGTCGCAGCGACCCCGATCACGTCATCGAACGCGGCCGGCCATTGCGGGGTCGCGGACTCCGAGTTACCCGCCGGAGCGACGATCGCGATCCCCGGCCGCGCCGCGGTCAACGCCTCGACCGCCGCCTTGATCGCGAGCGGCGGCCGATTGCCCACGGTCGGGAACGCGAAGCCGCAGAGGATCACGTCACCCGTGCCGTACAGCAACATCGAGTGCGCGACCGAGAACTCCGAGGCAAACAGCGGATACGCGGTGACGCTCCCGCTCGGGTCGATGGCCGCCGGATCGTCGAGCTGGCCGACGGCCGTGATCCCGACATCCGGCGCGGCGTGGGCGATCTGACCGGCGATGAACGTGCCGTGCCCGACGAGCTCCAGCAGGTTTCCGGCCGAGTCGACATTGCCGATGCCGTCAGGCGGATCGGGGACCCAATGTGGCGGCGTGGACGAGACGTCCCACATCTCGCCCGGCACCGAGGTCACCCTCGAGTCGAGGTCCGGGTTCAAAGGGATGTAGCCGGTGTCGACGACAACGACTCTCGCCTTTGGCGGCTGTGCAGGTTCCAGGTATGCACGCGTCGGCTGTGATGCGGGAAACGGCGGGCCGAACGGGCAATGATGGAAGCCTCCGGCCACCAGGCACGCGTGGTTCGGCGAGACCGCCGGAAGGTCGAACCGGGCAACGCCGGCGAACGTCGGGGGGACATTGCGCGCGATCCCCGAGAGCCGCTGCGCATGGTCGATCGGGTCGTGCTCCGGGTCCAGACGCCAGAGCTCGATGTCCGCCGCGGGCCCAGTTGACTCCGGATCCTGGATATCGATTCCGGCAACGGGCATCCGCTGGTGTCCGGGCGCGACCTGCGTCGACGCGAGCGTTCCGGTCCGCTCGGCGATCCCGTTCAGCGCCCGATCGAGCTTTCCGCTGTCGGCGCGTGCCGATCCACTCACGATCAGCTGGCCCTTGAGAGCGAGTGCGATCCCGTCGGCCGTCACGTTGTACGTGATCGCCGGGTGAGCCAGGACCTGCTCGGTCAAAAGGTCGTGTGACCGTTGATGTGGGGCGAGTTCAAGATTGGGGCTCATGGCGGTCCTTGCAGTGATGCCGCGCTGCGGCGAATAATCCTATGGACAAACGGAGTGCGTTGCGCGACGCTTGATACATGCCTCGCGCGAGCGTCGAGGATCCGCTCGCGCTCGCCGAGGCGGCGTTTGACCGGGTCCAGGCCGACGCCGCCGGCGCGGCGCACGACGCGCAGCGTGCGCTGGCGCTCGCCCGCAGGCGGCGCCTGCCCGAGGCGCAGGTCGCCGCGCTGCACGCGCTCGCGTTCGCGCAGGATGAGCTCGGGGATCCGCGCGGCCTGCGAACTGCTCGTACCGCGGTCAGAGTCGCCGAGCGCCATCGGCTGACCGATCGGGCGGGGTTGGCGCGCCGCCGCGTGGCCGCAGTCCTCGAGGCGCGCGGCGACGCCCGTGCGGCGTTGCGGGAGCTCGACCTGGCCTCGGCGTCGATGGGTGCGCATGAGCTCGCGCGGACCGAGGTATTCCGGCTCTCGGCCTACCACGTCGCCGGTCTGCCGCTGGATCGGTTCGACGAGACCGAACGTGCGCTGGCGACGCTGCGCCGAGCAGGCGATCGGATCTGGGAGGCGCGGCTGTTGAACAACCGCGGGCTGATCATGGCGCGCCGCGGCAATACCGTGCGCGCGGAATCAGATCTCGCCCGAGCCCACGAGCTGTACGTCGGTCTCGATGCCCGTGAAGCCGCATTCGCGACCGAACTGAATCTGATCCGGGTCACGCTCGCCCGTGGCGATCTACCGCTGGCGCTCGCGCGGCTCGACGCGATCGGTCCCGACCATCTTGCCCCGGCCAACCTCAGCGACCTGGAGATGCTGCGTGCCGAGGTGCTCGCCGCGGCCCGGGTGATGGACGAAGCGCTGACAGCACTCGCGCGCGCGCAGGCGGTGTGGCGACGCCGGCGGACCGACGACCCCGACGATGCGCTCGAGGCGATCCGGCTGACCCAGCTCGCCGGCGATCCGACACAAGCCCTGGCACTCGCCCGGCGCCACGTGACCCGATTCCGCGCGCGGGGCGCTGCTCTGCACCACGCCCGCGCCGTCGGGCTTGGACTGGCCGCAGCGTGCGCGGCCGGCGCGGTCCGGCCCACCGCGATCCAGGCCGGACGCCAGGCAGCGGCGACCCTGGCGTCGGCCGGTTGGCGCGATGAGGCGCTGCGGATCCGGCTGAGCGTGGCCCGGGCGTCGGTGCAGCTTGGGATGGCCGCGGTCGCGGCGGATGAGCTTCGCGCCTGTCACGCGTTGCGCCGCGGTGGCACGGCCGGCGACCGAATCGAGTACCGGCACGTCGAAGCGCTGATCGGCCTGGCCCGCGGCGACGATGCTGCGGCGCGGCGTGCGGCGGACGCGGGGCTGCGGTTGCTCGAGGAGTATCGCGCCGCTCTGGGGGCCGCCGACCTGCGGGCGAGCGCCTCGACGCTTGGTGTCGAGCTGGCGCGGGTGGGGTTGCGAATCACGCTCGCGAACCCTGGTGCACCGGAGCGGGTGCTCGCGTGGAGCGAGCGTCTCCGGGCCACCGCGCTGCGACTCGAGTCGGTGACGCCGCCGCGGTCACCGGCGCTGCGCGACGCGCAGACCGAGCTGCGCCAGGTCAGCGCTCAAGTCCGCGCCGCCGAACGGGGCGGTCGCGCGGCGCACGCTCTCGTCAGGCGTCAGACGGCGCTCGAAGCGACGATCCGCGACCTCGCCCGGCACGCGCCCGGACGCCCGGCAGGCGACGCGCTCGGATCCCCCACCAGATCGGCGCTGGCGGACGTCCTCGGAGAGCGTGCCCTGGTTGAACTGATCGAGCTCGACGGGCAGATGACCGCGCTCGTGCTCGCCGACGCACGGTTGACACGGCATGCGCTGGGTGCCGCCGAACCGGTGGCCAACGAGCACGAGTGGCTACGGTTCGCCCTCTCACGCATCGCTCGGCTGGGCCGTGGCGCCCCGCAACTGAGCGCACTCCGAGAGGGCGCGCGCCGATCCGCCCAGACGCTCGACCAGCTGCTGATGGAGCCGCTGGCGTCGCGGCTGCAGGACCGTGAGCTGGTGCTGGCTCCCACCGGAGCGCTGCACGCGCTGCCGTGGGCGCTGCTGCCGTCCCTGCGCGGACGACCGCTGACGATCGCGCCGTCGGCGGCGATCTGGCTGATGCGGCAGTCGCGCCCGCACCGGCGCCGGAAGGTCGTGCTCGCGGCCGGGCCTCATCTGCGTCATGCGCGCGCGGAGCTGAACACGGTCGCCGAGCTGTATCCGGGCGCGATCGCGCTGCACGGACGGGCGGCCGACGTCGGCTCGGTGCTGCGGGCGATCGATGGAGCCTCGATCGCCCACTTCGCCTGCCATGGTCGGATGCGGTCAGACAGCCCGCTGTTCTCGTCGCTGGAACTCGCCGACGGCCCGTTGAACGTCTACGAGCTGCAGCACCTGCGCCGACCGCCGGAGCTGGTCGTGCTCTCCTCGTGCGACCTGGCGACATCGGCGACACACCCGGGCGACGAGTTGCTCGGGTTCGCCGCGGCCCTGTTGAACATGGGAACCCGCACGGTCATCGCCTCGACGGTGCCGGTGCCCGATGCGGCCGCCAAGCGGCTGATGCGCGCCCTCCACGAGCAACTGGCGGCGCGCCAACCGCCCGCGGCGGCGCTCGCCCACGCGCAGCAGCTGATGGCCCGCGGCGAGTCTGCGCTGGCCGGCTTCGTCTGCCTCGGCTCGGGCTGACGGCCTGCCGACGTCTACGCGGCCTGCGCCAGCGAGCCCGTGCTCGACGACCCGATCTCGGCCCGGACCCGCTCGGCGGCCCGGCTCAGCGCCTTCAGCTTCTCGAACGCGCAGAACCGGGGCAGCGCCTTGAGGCCGCAGTCGGTCGACAGGTAGACCTGCTCGGGAGCGATGTGCTCGAGGACCTTGTGGATGCGGTCGACGATCTCGTCGTCTGACTCGATGTAGAGCGTGCGGACGTCGATCACGCCGACCTGGACCTCACGGTCCTTGGGCACGACCTCGAGCGCCTTGACGTCCTGCATGTCGCGCAGCGTGAAGTCGAGCGCGAACTGCTCGACGTTGACGGCCAGCCACCGCTCCAGCACCCGCGGCAGCGCGTCCTCGACCGACCGGAACGTGTTGCCGTAGCCGGTGCCCAGGCAGCAGTGCCAGGCGAGCTTGGCATCGACGCCGTCGACCCAGGCGTTGAGCACGTCGATCACCCATTCGGAGTTCGGCTCGAAGTCCAGCCGCCAGGCGCCGAGATCCTCGATCTGGATGTAGTCGGCGCCTCGCGCGACGAGATCCTTGAGGTCGGCGTTGAAGATCGGCACGAGGTCCTCGGCCAGCGTGCGCGCATCCTTGTACCGGGACCCGGGCACGCCGTAGTCGACGTGGAAGGTGAGGTTCGGTGGACCGGCACCGACCGATACCTTCAACGGCCGCTCGGTGAGCTGCCGCGCCGCTTGGTACATCTCACCCAGGCGCCCGGGGATCCCCTGCGAGACCTCGCCGGTGACGGCGGTCCCGCCCCAGTTGTGCATCCACGCCACCTGGCTCATGTCCGCGTCGTCGGCCTTGGCCAGCTCGTTCGCCAGCGGATTCGGGAGCTTGGCCTTGGTGAAGCCGCCGAGCCGCTCGTACCAGTACCAGACAAACGAGCCGATGCCGCCGCCGTAGTCGTCGAAATGCATCTGGCCGTCGGTGACGATGTCCAGGCCCGCCAGCTCCTGATCCTTGATGCACGCGGTTGTCGCGTCCCACCACGCGTGCCAGTTCTCCTCGAGCTTCCACCACTCCAGCAGGTCGGCGCCGCCGAGGTTGTAGCGCGTGTACCAGCGTGGCTTCGGATAGGACCCGATCATCGTCGTCGGCAGGATCGTGTCCACAACCTTGGTCGGCATCTGCGCGCTCCTCTCGCTCGTCTGCGGTGGCTGCCTGCCACGGTAGGTGTGGCCACGTCCGCGGCGGGGTTTCGGTCACGCGCGGCGAACAGATCGCCGCTCGACCATCAGCGCCCGGCCGCCGCGCCGATCGCGGCGGCGAACCGCTCGGGTGCCTCCAGCGGTGAGAAGTGGCCGACGCCGGACAGGTCGTGTCGTGTGACATCGGCGAAGAACTCGCTCAGCCGGTCGCCCCAGGCGGGCGGGAAGAGCGGGTCGTGCTCGGGCCACAGCACGGTCGTCGGCACCTGGATCCGGTCCTGCGGGGCCGGCGCGCGCTCGGCGAGGCTGGTCGCGACGGTCCCCGAGCCGGCGCGGTACCAGCCGATCGAGGCGGTGAACGCGCCGGGGTTCCCGTACTGGTCGGCGAGGCGGTCGAGCTCGCCCGGATCCGGGGTGAAGTCCGGGCCCGACCAGTGCGACCAGAAGTGCTCGAGGTAGGCGCGGACCGCTGTCGGATTGCCGTCGATCAGCCGCTCGGACAGCTCCAGCCGGTGAAACGGCTGATACCAGAATTCGGTCTGCGCCTCCGGGGTCAACACGCGCTCGCCGACGCCCGGCAGCGGCGGCGCCAGCACGAGCGCGCCGATCCGATCCGGGACGGTCCGCGCCAGCTGCTGGGCGACGCGGCTGCCGACGTCGTAGCCTGCGAGGACCGGCCGCTCGAGCCCCAGCTCATCGATCAGCTGCAGCACGCTCGCGGCCTGGCCCGGGGCTCCGTACGGCGCCGGGTCGCCGGCGACCTTGTCGGACTCGCCGAAGCCACGGAGATCGGGCACGACCGTGTCGTAGCTGCCGCCCAGCGCGACAACGACGTCACGCCAGTCGTGGCGGTCGCCGGGCCAGCCGTGCAGCAATACGACCGCCGGACCGGAGCCGTGTCGGTCATAGGCAAGGGTGAAGCCGTCAACAGCGCGTGACCGCGACATCGGCGGAAGACTATTGCCGTTCAGCTTCCGTCGGGATATCCGCCGCGGTGCAGGATCATCGGAAACCACGGGAGCAGGTCGGGTTGAGCGGCGCGGGCGCGCCAGCCGTCTGAGTCGAGACCTTGGTACAGCGGCGACTGGGCGCGGGTCCCGTCGCCGACGATCGGTTCAAGCGCCGCGGCGAGCCGGTCTGCACCGTCGCGCGACTGCACCCGCTCCAGCCGCGCCGCGCCGGCTGTGCGGGCCTGCTCGCCGCGCTCGGTCAGCCGGACGCGCTGGCCGCGCGTCGCGCCGGGGATCGGCTCGGTGACGGCACAGCCGGTCCGCTCCAGGCGGCCGACGATCATCGCCATCGCGTCCTTGGCCACGCCGCTGCGCATCGGGAGGTCGCGGACCGGGGTGCCGTCGCGATCCAGCACGCGCAGGCCGTCGAGCTGCACCGCGAGCGCCAGCTTCGCGCCCCGCTCGTAGTCGACCGCCAGGGCCAGCAGCACCCGCGCCAGCAGTGAGATCAGCGGCAGTGCCGTCTCCTCCTCGCCGTCGTTCACGTCGTGGTCGCGTGGCTCCGGGTTGATCCCGACCCCGTACATCGAGCCGATCGGCAGGAAGTCCGGCAGCGCGACCGGCGACTGCTGGGCGATCGGCGCCAGTGCCGTGCGGAGATCCTCGACGGTCGCGCCGCCGAACCGGTCGCGCCAGCGCCGTTCGATCTCGTCTGGCAGCGGCGCCCACGACTGCTCCGCGGCCCGCCCCCGTTCGGTCAGCGCCAACACCGAACCGGGTCTGGGCTTCGGCCGCGCGGCCCCGCGGGCGACGCGGCCGGTCCCGTCGATCGTGATGTAGCCCCAGCGGCGCATGCCGTCGAGGTTGGTCGACATACGGGCGCGGCGTTCGAGCTCGGCGACCGTCAGCGGCCCGTCACGGAGGTCGCGCAGGCAGTTGAACCACATCGCCAGCGACGTCAGCCACACCTCACGGCGCGGGCCGCCGCGGTCGGTTGTGTGGTGCTCGATGCGCTGCTCGGCCTCGTTGTCGGCCTCGATCGCGAACGCGGTCAGCGCCGCCGACAGCTGGGCGGTAACGGGAAGCGCCGGTTGCACCGGATCAGATCGTGACAGGACGCCGCTCGTCACAGACAGCGGAGAACGATGCGGTCCGTGTTCGGGAATTGCGCCGTTCACACGACGTTCGCAACCGCGGCCATGGCGGGCAATAGGTTCCTCGGTCGTCCGTCGCAAGAACCCTCTTGGAGGAACCTGCTGTGTCCAATCTTGTCCGGCGCCACGGCGCCCGTAGGCTCGTCGCGCTGGCGGCCGTCATGGTCGGTGCGCTGATCGCGGTCCCGATCGCCAGCGCCGCCGCCAAGCCCCCGCCGATCAAACACGTGTGGGTGATCGACCTCGAGAACGAGAGCTATGCGTACACGTTCGGCGCCGCCGGCGCCAAGTACGCGCCCTACCTGACCAAGACGCTGCCGTCCGAAGGGGCGTTGCTCAAGAACTACTACGGCACCGGTCACGACTCGCTCGACAACTACACCGCGCAGATCTCCGGGCAGGCCGCGAACTACATGCTGAACGAGGACTGCGGGATCTACGCGCCGTTCGTCCAGTTCGGCGGGGAGAACTTCGACAAGTGGACCAAGTACGGCCAGTTGTCGGGCGAGGGGTGCGTGTACCCCAAGTACGTGCCGACAATCGCCTCACAGCTGAGCGCGAAGCATCTCACCTGGAGGGAGTACGCCCAGGACATGGGCAACGACCCGCACCGCGACGGAACGGTGATGACCAAGCAGGGACCTGCCTGCGGTCACCCACCGCTCAACGGCGTCGACCTGACCGACACCACCGGCCCGGCCAATGACAGCTACGCGACCCGCCACAACCCGTTCATGTACTTCGACTCGATCACCCAGGACAAGGCGCTGTGCGACTCCCACGTCTTGTCGTTCGTGCCGCTGGCGGACAACCTCAAGCACATCTCGACGACCCCGAACTACTCGTTCGTGACGCCGAACACGTGCTTCGACGGCCACGACTGGCCCAAGTGTCAGGACGGCTCGCCCGGTCGGCTGCCGAAGGTCAACACGTTCCTGCAGCAATGGATCCCGAAGATCACCGCGTCGCCGGCGTACCAGGCGAACGGGATGATCGTGATCGCGTTCGACGAGTCTGGCTCGGATGACAACGCCGGTGCCTGCTGTGGCGAGGTCAACAGCCTCGGCTACAGCGACCCGTCTCACCCGGACATCAACGAGCCCGGGCTGTACGGTCCCGGCGGCGGCAAGACCGGCGCGGTGGTGCTGTCGAAGTTCATCAAGCCCGGCACCGTCTCGACCAAGCCGTACAACCACTACTCGCAGCTGCGCTCGATCGAGGACGTGTTCGGTCTCAAGCACCTGGGTGACGCCCAGCAGCCGCAGGTGAAGTCGTTCGGCTCCGACGTGTACACGAGGCCGCAGGGCTGAGACGGTTCCTCGGCTGCGTGCTGGTCGCGGTGGCGACGCTCCTGGTGAGCGTCGCCATGGCCGTTGCGGCCACCCCCGAGCCGATCACGTTCGGCAACGTCACCTGTGCGCCGAGCTGGCCGCCGCCGAACCCCGGCCGCGACACGTTCCGGGTCGTCAACCGGTCGAGCCGGACAGCGACCGTGTACCTGTTCCGCGCCGACAGCGGCCGGATCGTGGCGACGTTGACCGATCTGAAGTCCGGCACGTCGCGGCGGCTGACGGCGACTTTGGCCCCGGGGCCGTATGCCTGGGGCTGTGACCTGGACGGGTACCCGCGCCATGTCTCAGAGGCGGACAAGGTGACTGCCCATCGGCAGGCCGGTGGCACCGGACCTCCTGTCGTACCGGTTGGACCGAACGAGTTGACCGGCCCACTGAGGATCTACCGCGCCTACGTGGCGGGCAAGATCGAAACCCTCCTCTCACAGGTCGGGGTGCTCGGTGCGGCGGTAGACGCGGGATCGCTCAGTTCGGCGCAGTCTGCGTGGCTCGCCGCGCATCTGACCTGGCTGTCGATCGGTCAGGACGACGGAGCCTACGGCGCCTTCGGGGATCTCGGGCGACAGATCGACGGGACGTCCGCCGGATTGGTCGGGGGCGACTCCAACCCGAAGTTCACCGGCTTTCACAAGCTGGAACTCGACCTCTGGACGCGTCAGGATCTGGTTGCGGCGCGGTCCGATGTGGCCGAGCTGGCGACGCTCGTGACGACGCTCTCGCGGTTGCCGTTGGGCACGGCACTGCCGGCGACCACGCTCGGGCTGACCAACTGGACGTTGCGCCCCCATGAGGTGCTCGAGGATGCGCTGCGCGATGCACTGACCGCAGATGATGACTACGGCAGCCACACCGACTGTGCCTCGATCGGCGCCGACGTGTCGGTGACCCGCTATCTGCTCGGACTGCTGGCGCCGCTGCTGACGCCGCGTGCACCCCACCTGGTGGCGACCGCGCGACGGGAGCTGACCGATCTCGATCAGGTGATCACGACCTCACCGGAGAATGGTGTCGCGATCGCGGCCCTCCCCCGGTGGGCGCGTGAGCACCTCGACGCCGCCGTCGGCGCCGCGCTCGAGACGCTGTCCCGGGTCCCTGACCTCCTGCGGATCGGCAACACATGAGCCTTGACCGCCGCCAATTCCTGCGCCGCTCAGGGCTCAGGGCCGCGTCGGTGTCGGCCGGACTGCTCGGTTGCGCCGGCGGCGCCGAGGGGCGGACGGGCGGCGCGCGGGCCGGCCACGGCGCCCACGGGGCCGACACCGGTCTGGGGAGCGACGGGCCCGAGCTCCTGAACCCGTATGCCGGCCCGGCCGCGCGGCTCCCGGCGGTGCCGCTGTTCGGGCCACATCAGGCGGGGATCCTGTCAGACCCACCCCCGGCCGCTTGCTTCGTCGCCTTCGACGTCCTCGTCGAGCACCGCGCCGAACTGCGCGACCTGCTGCACACGCTGACCGACGCCGCGCGGCTGCTGACCGCAGGCGGTGCACCGCCGCAGCTCGGGACCGGCGCTCCGCCGTCCGACAGCGGCACGCTCGGGCCGGTGATCGCGGCCGACGGACTGACGATCACGGTCGGCGTCGGCGGTTCGCTGTTCGATGGAGATCGCTATCGGCTCGCGCCGCATCGTCCGCGCCACCTGACCGGGATGCGGTCGTTTCCCAACGACGACCTTGACCCCGCGCAGACCGGCGGCGACCTGCTGTTGCAGATCTGCGCCGGCAGTCCCGACACCGCGATCCATGCGCTGCGCTACATCGCCAAGCACACCCGCGGGGCGATGCAGATCCGCTGGCGGTTGGACGGCTTCGTCTCGCCGCCGCGGCCGTCGGGCGCGCCGCGTAACCATCTCGGGTTCAAGGACGGGATCGCCAACCCCGACGTGCACGATCCGCGGATCGCCGACCGACTGCTGTGGGTCGTCGACGGACTGGGCGAGCCGGCGTGGACGGTCGGTGGCACCTACCACGTCTGCCGGATCATCAAGACGCTGGTCGAGTTCTGGGACCGGGTGTCGTTGACCGAGCAGCAGCAGATGATCGGGCGCTACCGCGACACCGGGGCACCGTTGGGTGCCACGTCTGAGACCGCGATCCCTGACTTTCATCGCGACCCGCACGGCCGGCGGATCCCCTTGTCCGCGCACATCCGGCTGGCGAACCCGCGGGACGCGCATACGGCCGACAGCCGGATCTACCGCCGCGGCTACAACTACGACGCCGGCGTCGACCTCAACGGCAACCTCGACATGGGTCTGATCTTCAACGCGTTCCAACAGAACATCCGCCGCCAGTTCGAGGCGACGCAGCTACGCCTCGTCGGCGAGCCGATGGTCGACTACGTGACCCCGGTGGGCGGCGGCTACTTCTTCGTGCTGCCGGGCCTGCGCGATCGCGCGGACTGGTACGGGCGCGGGCTGCTGGCCGCAAGCTGAGCGGCACGCGGGTCGCCCGTCCGCGGGCCGCGGGTCGCCGGGGGCCGCGGGTCGCCGCGGGCCGCCGCGGGCCGCCGCGGGCCGCTCGAACTGTGTCGATCAGCTTCGCATCCTGCGAAGGCGATCGACAGCGTTCACATCAGGCCTGGCGGGCGTGCGAGCATCACCCTCATGGCTGACAAGGTGAATCTCCAGGAGGCGCTCGCCTCGTTCGACGGCCACTGGGAGCCGCGGACCGTCGCGATGCTGAACGACTACAAGGTGCTCGTCGTCAAGATCCGCGACGAGTTCGTCTGGCACAAGCACGATGACACCGACGACTTCTTCCTGGTCGTTCAGGGACGGATGACGATCCAACTGCGCGACCGCGACGTCGAGCTCGAAACGGGCGAGCTGTTCGTCGTTCCGCGCGGAGTGGAGCATTGCCCGCGCGCCGACGAGGAGGCGTGGGTGTTGCTGATCGAACCGAAGGACACGGTCAACACCGGTGACGCCGGAGGGCCGCTGACGACCGAACCACGTTGGATATGAGTCCGAGCGGACACGTGGTGGTGGGCCCCGCCGCCGCGCCCTCGACCCCACGGCCGGCCGGTGCGAGCAGCCCGCTGCGCAACCGCGGCACACCGCTGGGCGAGATCATCGCCGATCCGGCGCGCGGCCTGGTCTACGCCAATCGCGGTTGCCTGCACAGCGCCGACGGCGAGCTGCGCCGCCGCTACAACGGCCGGCGCTGGATCGCCTGCCGGCTGCAGTTTCGCGGCTGGCAGCGGCCGGGACTGATGATGCCGGGACGGTTCACCGAGCTGTTCTTCCTCGACGAGGCGACCGCGATGGCGGCCGGTCACCGGCCGTGCGCCTTATGCCGCCGGGAGGACTACCGTGAGTTCGGGCGGCGCTGGGAGCAGTTGCACCCGGGACAGCGCGGCGCCGACGTGATCGATGCCCAGCTGCACGATGAGCGCGTCGAGCCGGGGACCGGGGACCGCCGCCGTCAGGACCCGGTCGCCGTCGGGACGCTTCCCGACGGCGCGTTCGTGCTCGACGCCCGCGACCGCGGCGGGGACGGGGACGGCGGGGACGGCGGCGGGGACCGCGGCGGCGGCGGGAAGCACGGCGGCGGCGGGGACGGCGGCGGCAGGGACGGCGGCGGGAAGCACGGCGGCGGCGGGGACGGGGACGGCGGCGGGGACCGCGGCGGCGAGGGCAGCGACCGCGGCGGGAACCGCGGCGGCGAGGGCAGCGACCGCGGCGACGACGACCACGGCGGCGAGCCGTGGCTGGTGCTCGGCGACGAGTTGCTGCACTGGACGCCGGGCGGCTACGACCGACGAGGTCCGCGCCCGGCCGCGACGGTGGCGCTCGAACCGATCACGCCGCCGTCGCTGGTCGAGCTGCTCCGGACGGGGTGGCGCGGCGCGGTGCCGTTGCTGCACCCGTCGGCCGAGAGCAAGTAGAGCGGCCTTGCCGACGCTGCACCCGTCGGCCGGGCGCGGCCGGCGCGGCGGGACCGATGCTGCACCCGCTGGCCGGGAGCGATGATGATTGGCGGATTTGTACTTCCTCACCGGACAAATCCGCCACCTGGCCCGCCGACCCTTGCCCGCCGCCACCTGGCCCGCCGACCCTTGCCCGCCGCCACCTGGCCCGCCGCCCCTGGCCCGCCGCCACCTGGCCCGCCGCCCCTGGCCCGCCGCCACCTGGCGCGCCGCCACCTGGCCCGCCGCCCCCTGGCCCGTGAGCGCCCGGCGGCGGTCACGAGTCGCGGTTGCGGATCACGAACAGGCTGACGATCTTGTCGTCCTCGACCGTGAAGTAGTTGGTGAGGATCAGCTCCTCGGGCAGGCCGGCCTTGTCGTAGTCGCCGTCGTAGCGCCCACGGACGACCGTCATGCCGTGATGCGTGAACACCTCCAGGGGCGCGATCGTGACGTGATCGCCGACCATCTCGGCCGCGACCCAGGCGCGGACCCGCTCGGTACCCCAGAACTCCCGATGGTTGTCGTTGACGAGCGCGTCATCGGCGAACGTAGCGACGATCGCCTCGGTGTCGAACGCGTTGACCGCCGCGATGTGGTCGGCGACGACACCCTGCAGCTGGACGGTGGTGCTCATTGCACTGGCTCCTCTCTTCGTGGGGATGTCTCGACATCGTCGACCCTCCGATCAGGGGAGGGTCAAGGCCGGATCTGCTGCTGGAGCCTCCGGTAAGGGGAGGGTCGATACTGGTGTGGTTCAGATGTCCGGACGGGTCACGATCGGCGACTTCTCACGCGCCTCCCATCTCAGCGTCAAGACGCTGCGCCACTACCACGACGTGGGCCTACTGGCGCCAACCGAGGTCGATCCCGGGAACGGCTACCGCTACTACTCCGAGCTGCAGATCCCCCAAGCGCAGGTGATCCGCCGGCTGCGCGGACTGCAGATGCCGGTCGCCGAGGTCAAGGCGGTGCTGACGGCGACCGACCCCGAGCGACGCAACCGGCTGATCGTCGCTCACCTGGACCGGCTCGAGGCCGAGCTGGATCGCACCCGAGCTGCGGTTGGCGAGCTGCGCGATCTGCTCAGCCGCCCCGACGGCGCCACCGCCGTAGAGCACCGCTCGGTTCCGGCAACCCCGGCGGTGGCGATCGAGGCGATGGTGGCTCGGGAGGACATCCTGCCCTGGTGGCAGGGCGCGCTCGGCGAGCTACACGCCAGCGCCCGCGCGCAGCGACTGACACCGACCGGGCCGAGCGGTGGCCTGTACGCCGGCGATCTGTTCCAGCGTGACGCGGGGCGCGCGACCGTGTTCCTGCCGATCGCCGCCGGCGACACGAACGACGAATGGACGAGCGCACGTGAGATCGGACGCGTGCGCCGGACCACGATCCCCGCCACCGAGCTGGCGATCGCCCGTCACGCCGGTGGGTTGTCCGACATCGACCTGACCTACGGTGAGCTTGGCGCTTACGTCATGCGGCACGAGATCGGCGTCGACGGGCCGCTGCGGGAGCACTATGTCCGTGGGCTGCTGGACACCGACGACGAGTCTGAGTGGGTGACCGAGATCGGCTGGCCGATCTTCCGGTCGGACCCGAGCCCCTGAACGGCTCCGCGAGCCGGGCTACGTGCAGCTGGGATCCGGATCGAACGTGTCGTCGACGACGGTCACCGGCACCGGGCCGCCGTTGGGGATCAGCTGGACGTGGTTGACCTCGGTGTTGTCGGCGGCGTCGCTCGGGTCAAACGGCCGGTAGAGGCCGAACCTGGCCAGCTCGGCCTCGGTGATCTGCGCGGCGCTTGAACGCAACAGGCTGTTGACGCCGATGTCCTCGGCTTCGCCCTTGGTATGCGGATCGTCGGCGTAGCCGCCGACGGCGACGCTGTGGGCTGGCGTTCGGTAGCCGCTGATCCCGTAGACGGTCACGTGCAGGTACATCCCAAGCTCATTCAGGTCATGGGTCAGCACCGGCAGCTCGCCGACGTTCTGAATCGTGCCCGGGTCAGCGACAAAGCCCCACCCGTGACCGGTGCTGAACGGGGTCGCCTGCGCCGGGTCGTTCGTGCCACCGCAGAGGTTCAGCTGTGCCAACTCGCGTTTGACCTGAGACAGCGGCTGGGCGTGCGCTGTCGGGTCGCCGACCGGATCAGAGCTGGTCGTGCTCTTCACCGACGGGTCCGCGCCGGCCTGCGGTTCGACCGCGCGCGCATGAGGCGCTGGGATCGGGCTGCCCGTCGTGCCGGTGCCTGAACCGGTACGCGACCCGGAGGCCGTCGAGACGCCCGTGCCGGTCTCGGCCGCGCCGCCGCAGGCGGCCACGGTGATCGCGAGCGCTGCGGCTGACATGGCCGCGACGACTGACGACCTCAGTCGGAACTTCCAGCTGCTGCCCACAGTCGGATTGTCACCCACCGCCACCGTCGGCGCGTCAGCTCAGGTCAGCCGCCATCGCCCGGCGTTGACCGGGGGCCGGTGTCAGTCGACGATCCCAGACCGGCGAATTGCGGGCCGCACAACGCCGGCGAGTATGGTCGGCGGCGTGGTTCGGTTCCCGCGCTCGGATCGTCGCTGATGGGCGCCGAGCCCGTGCAGCGGGTCGGCCTGATCGGGCTGGGGCGGATGGGGCTGCCGATCTGCGCGAGGCTGGTCGAGCACGGGTTCGAGGTCGTCTGCACCGACTCAGACGGTGCCCGTCGCGCGCTGGGCGCCCGCGCCGGAGCCGCGGCGGTCGCCGCGACGGAGCACGCCGCGACGCATGTCGACGTGGTCGTCACCGTGCTGCCCGGACCGAACGAGGTGACGGCCGTTGCCGAGGCCGTGACCACCGCGATGGCGTCCGGCACGGTCTGGCTCGACCTCAGCACCGCCTCGCCGGCCGCGGCGCGGACGACGGCCGCCGCGGCGCGCAGAAACGGGGTCGCGGTCGTCGACGCGCCGCTCGGAGGCGGGCCGCCGGCGGCCGCCGAGGGCCGGCTGCTCAGCTTCGCCGGCGCCCAGGTCGAAGACCTGGAACGCGTTCGCCCGGTGCTGGCCGTCGTCGCCGATCGGATCGTCCACGTCGGGCCGCCGGGCAGCGGCTATGCGGTCAAGCTGATGGCGAACGCTCTCTGGTTCGGGCAGGCGGTCGCGACTGCCGAGGCGCTGACGATCGCGACACGGGCAGGCCTCGACACCGAAGTCGTCCGCGCTGCGCTCGGCCAGAGCGCCGCGTCGAGCCGCTTCCTCGCCGATGACGCGCGCGCGTTGCTCGACGGTGACGACATGCCATGGTTCGCGCTGGCCCGCTGTGCCGAGCAGCTGCGATCGCTGTCCGCGTTTGCCGACGAGCTGGCGGTCCCGACGGACGTGCTCGCCGCGGTGCGCGAGGTGCACACCGCGGCGGTCGAGCACTACGGCGATGTGGACGGCGAGCTGCGGGGCGCCCAGTACGTGGCCGAGCGGGCGGGGGTCCGCTTCGGCGAGGCCGGTTAGCGCTCGGAGTCGAGCCGACGCCGGGCGGCGGCAATCGCTTCGGCGGGCGGCGCCGCAAGCCGGTGTTCGGCGCGATCGGCCGTTTTTCGTGTCGCGTCGATCCCCAGCTTCGCGACCCGCCCGCCCAGCTCCAACGGCTCGGCGCGGTCGGCGGCGCCGCCAGGAACGATCAGCAGGTCGCGGTCCGGCCGGGCGTACGCGGTCCGCGCCCACTCCACCTGTTCGTGGTCCCATGGATCGACGTCCGCGTCGACGACGGTCACGGTCCGGATCAGCGACACGCTCGCCCAGACGGCGAACATCGCGCGCTGTGCCGAGCCCGGACGGGCGCTCGGGTCAAGCGCGACAACCGCGCTCAGGCGACCGGCGCCGCCCCCGGGCACGGCGACCGCCCGCACCGCGGGCACGACCCGGCTCAGCTCGGCCATCAGTCCCGCGGCGATCGCGACGCCGCCGAGCAACACGTGCTCACGGTGCCGGCCGGGCTCGATCGCCTGATAGATCGGGTCTCGCCGCATCGTCAGTCGCTGGAACGTCGCCACCGGACTGGACCCGTACTCCTCATACATCCCGTGGAACTCCGACACAGGTCCCTCGGGCACCAGCTCGCCGTAGTCCAGCCGGCCCTCGAGCACGATCTCGCACTCGGCCGGAACCGCCAGGCCTTCGGCGGTGCGGCCGATCCGCACGCCTTCCCCGAATAGCCCACCTGCGTGCCAGAGCTCGTCGTCGCCCAGCTCCAGGTACAGACACGCGGCCAGCAGCACCGCCGGGTGATTGCCGATCGTGACCGCGATCGGCAGTGTCTCCCCACGCTCCTGGGCGCGGCGACCCAGCACGGCCAAGTGGTGGTTGGGCGCGATCCCGACCATCGCGCGAGACCCGCCGAGCGGCTTGACCCGCGCGATCGACAGGTTCGCGGCACCGCTCTCGGACCCGCCCACCCCGCGGGCGACGATCGCTCCCGCGGTCACGTACGGGCCGGTCTCATGCTCGAAGAACCACGGCACCGGAAGCTGTGCCAGGTCGGGGTCATCGACCACCACCTGCTGGCATGGCGCATCGGCCACTTCGACCGGCGCGATGGGTTTCGCCAGGGCGCCGAGCATCCGCTCCTGGATCCCGTCGACGGTCGTTCCGAGCGCCATCGCGATCCGTTCGCGGCTGATCAGCAGGTTGCCGACGACCGGGATCTGCGTGCCGTCGATCGATTCGAACAGCAGCGCCGGCCCGCCGTCCGACGCCGCCAGCAGCGCTGACAGCTCGTGGCGCAACGCCACCGGCTCGGCGATGCGCCGCAGCTGCCCGGCAGCCTCGAACGCCGCCAGCACGGAGCGCAGAGACTGGTCGCGCATCGGCGCAGTGTGACGGACGCCGGCCGCGCTCGAGGGACGGTGGGCCCCTCGGAACCCGCGGCCGGCGACTCCTTTCAGCGTTACTTCGACGTCAGAACGATGCCGCCCTGAGTCTTGGTGCGCTTGACGCCGCCCTTCGGGGTGAAGGTGACTTGCAGCTTGACACCCAGCGTCACCGGCTTACCGCCCTTGGCCGGCGTCAGCAGCTTGGCACCCGCCTTGTTCGGCTTCAGATTGACCTTAAGCTTGCGCTGCTGGGTCACCTTGACGGTGTCGGTGCCGACAACCGCCTTGTTCGGCCCGAGCTCGAGCACCTTGACAGTCCCGGCGCCGGGAAGCGCCAGCGCGAACCCGAGCGCTCCATGGGACTTGGGCGAGACGTTGCTGATCGTGAAGCGGCTGTCGGGCAGAACCCGATAGTTGATGTTCGTGGTGGTCGAGAGCCCGACTG
Organism: uncultured Solirubrobacteraceae bacterium; assembly: GCA_963743985.1. Lineage (GTDB taxonomy): Bacteria > Actinomycetota > Thermoleophilia > Solirubrobacterales > Solirubrobacteraceae > Palsa-465. The sequence continues at coordinate 168,702 of CAVUSD010000004.1, forward strand.
TGTTCGTCGCCAGCACGGACAACTCGTGCGCGCCGGGAGTCGTCGTGTCCAGCTTGCCGCCGGAGGCGATGACGTTGCCGAGATCATCCCCGGCCGAGCACTGGGAGAGCGCGCTCGGATCGTCGGGCTGGGCGCACGAGTACTTCGGCCGGACCACCTGTCCGAAGCTGTAGGTCGCCTTGTTCTTGATGCCGGTCACGGACACCGTCGGCGCTGTCAGAACCGTCAGCGTCTCAGTGGCGCCCACGGCACCCGTTCCTGCCGAGGAGCTCGCAGCACCGGGGCTGTTGGACAGCGTGCCGGCGGTGGAGGCCACCACCGAGATCGAGATCGTGCAGCTTGCCCCAGCCGCCAGCGAGCCGTTGACGAGTGCGAACGTCGAGGTCAGGGGATTCGCGACGATCACGCCGGTCGAGCCGCACGTGCCGTTCCCCCCGTTGGGATTGTCGATCGTCAGACCGGCCGGCAGCGTGTCCGAGAACCCCACTGCCGAGAGCTTGGCGGTGGGATTCGGATTGCCGACCGTGATCGACAACGCGGTGCTGGTCGAGTTGCCGAGGCCTACCTCGGCCGGCGTGAACGCGCTCGTGATCGTGGGCGGAAGCACGGGAGTCGCGGCCTCGGCCGAACCCCCGGCCACCAACGCAGCGGCCCCAGCGGCCGTCAGTGCAGCGAGAGCCGCGACGCGTCGGCGACGCTGTGGCGGCCGCCGAAAGACGGTCGAGCTACGAGTGATGCCTGGCAAGATGTAATCCCCTCCGGTTAGATTGACTTAGTGAAGTTTACGGAAAACCGCTGCTGCGAAGGACTTCGCGGTGGCCGCATCGGCGAGCCGTTCGTAGCGCAGCATGTCCTCGACCGAGCGCAGCAGCGAGTACGGCGTGTAGGCGGTTGCGATCTTCGCGCCGCCCTTGGTCCAGCGTGAGAGGACGAGGGCACCGGTCCGCACCTGAGGTCCGGACGCCTTGCTGCCGTCGCCCGAGAACGCGATCACCAGCACCCCGTCCTTGCGATAGGCGCTGGAGTGCAGGATGCGGGGCACCCAGGCCCGCAGAAACGTGTCCTCGGCAGCGATCCCGACCGGTCCCGACGGACACGCGGCGGCGGTTGGCATTCCGAGCGCGCCGCTGATGATCGGGGCCGGCGTCGTACTCGAGCCCGTGCCCGTCGTCCCGGTCTGAGTCGTCGTGCCCGTCGTGGTGGTCGTACCCGTCGTCGTCGTGGTCGTGGTCGTGGTTGCCGGAGTTCCCGGGGTAACGGCCACCGTCCCAGGCGTCGTCGTCGAAGCAGTCGTCGGGGTCGCTGTCGAGGACCCGGTCGTGGGGGTCGTCCCGGTCGTACCCGAGGGGCTGGTCGCGACCGCCTGGGCGTCGGCGCAGACATCCGGCGCGACGTACGTGAACGTCGGCGTCTTCGCGGCGGACCGCAGGGCGGCCGGGAGTTTCGTCAGGTCCAGGTCGTCACTGGAGCAATCGCCGAGATCGAGCAACGAGTGGAAGTAGACGAACGGGTTGTGACGGTCCGTATAGCCGGGATCGGAGAACGGCAGCGCGACATCGTCGACCGCGTTGGAGTTCGGATGGATGCACGACTGCTTGCCCTGGTCAGCGACGTAGGCGCCCCACGTGTGCCCGGCCGAGGTGACCTGGTCGCCAATCGTCAGGGCGGTCTCCGGGTACACGCATCCCTTCCCCGGGACGAATCCCTTGGCGTTCGCGACGGCCCCGGTCTTGAACTCGGCGAAGGTGGTGCATCCAGCTCGGGTGTCCGCGTTGGGGGCCTGACCGCTGACCGATGCCAGCTCGTCGGCCAGCTCGCTCGAGCCCAGCGAGCGATATCCGGCGAGCACCGTGCCCTTGTGGGTCAGCGAGCGCAGGTAGCTCGCGGCGCTGTTCGCGAATGCGGCTTTGTAGCCGGTCGTCGACAACCCGATGAGGAACACATGACCGACCTTCGGCAGATCGGCGTCTCCCGTCGGAACGGTCGAACCGTCGGGCTCGCTGCCGCCCGACCCGCCGGCACCCGCACCACCGCCACCGCTCGTGTCACCGCCACTCGTGTTGTCGCCAGCGGTGGTGTCACCGCTCGGCGTCTCGCCACCAACGACCGTCTCGCCGCCACCGACCGAGCCGCCGCCGACCGACCCGCCGCCGACCGTTTCACCGCCGGAGTCAGCCGCTCCCGAGCCGCCACCCGCGTCACCACCGCCGGCGGACCCGCCGTCGGAACCTGAACCGCTCGAGACCGGGCCGTTCGCGGCCGCCACCGTTGCCGCGGTCTGCGACCGCGACGCCGCCACCACTTCCACCGTCCGACCCGTGGCCGGCTCGTGGAGTGCCACCAGGGCCGCCCGCTGGGCGGATGTTCGACCGCCAGCTCCCGTCAGGATCACCACGGTCGCGGCGACCGACGTGATCGTCACGATCAGCAACGACAGACGCAGGGGCTGACCGTCGAACAGCCTGCGCATCAGACCTGGGCCAGCGAGGTGGCGCACTGTGAGCAGAACGCTGCCCCGCGCGCGAACGTGGCTCCGCAGCTGGGGCATTGGCCGCCGATCGATCCACTGCCGTCACGCAGCAGTTCCAGCTGCGCGAGCTCGGCGTCCAGCCGCTGCAGCGCGGCCGCTTTGGCGATCAGCACATCCATCTGCACGTGATCGCGGATCGCCATCTCGTAGAACAGGCCCCCGAGCTCGGACTGCTGCAGCGCGAACCGCTCGGTCAGCCGGTCACGCTCCGCAAGCAGCTCAGCCGCCGACCGAGACTCGGTCGAATCCTCGGCGGCAGGCTTGGCCGGTGGCCGCTGGCGCGCGAGCTTCACGGGACCACGACCTCACCGGGCAGGCTGTTCTGACCGTTGACGAAGTTACTGCCGGTCGACTTCTGGACCTTCTGGGTGGCTGCCGCACCCTGCTGCTGCTGTGACTTGGTCGCCTTGAAGTGGACGATCTTGGCCGACGACGTGTTGCCGCTCTTGGACGTCGTGTTGGCGCTACCGGATCCCGACCCCTGCGAGCTCTTTGACCCCTTCGAGCCCTTCGAGCCCTTCGACGACGTCGACGACTTGCTCTTCGCCGACGTCTGCGCAGCGTGGTGCTGATTGGACGACGACACGGCCGACGCGGACTGGCCCGCCGCCGCCTTCCCCTGGATGGTGGTGGTCTGGGCCGCGGCCGACTGGCGGTGCTTGAGCGCCGAGATCAATTCGGAGTCGTTGTTGTTGGAGGAGCGCCCGGCGATCACTCCCACGGCCGCCGCGACCGGGATCAACGCGATCACGATCACCAACGCCAGCGTTGCGCCGCGAGAGCCCCCGAGCTGCGACGAGCGTCGAGCGGTTCCGGCGGACTTCGAGCGACGAGACGTGGCGCTTGCCTGGCTCAGGTAACGGGTCGCTGGATCGTTGACGTTGCGACGATGCGCGCCGCACACCACGCAATAACGCTGCTCGGCGTCCACGGGCGCGCCGCACTCGTCACACGCCAGCACCGGGTGCGCGGTCGCGGAGCTTGAATCGAGTCCGGGCGTTGCGGAACCCAGCTCGGATGGCGGCGTCACCAGGCCCAGGTCAGGTGGCGGCGTCGCAGGAAGCGGATCGTTGGTGCCTGCGCTTTGGCTGTCGTCTGGAAGTCGCATGATGAGCTCGCTACTTGACCATCGCCGGGAGTGCGTGCAGCCGCAGTCGCCCCTGTGCGGGGTGTCCCAGCAGCGGCAACTGCACCGTGTGTTGACCGCCCCCGCCCAGATGGGCAACGGTCAGCGCGCCGGCGGCGACATAGCGCCGGCCGTGACGCGCCACCGCGTAGACCTGCAACTGGTACTGCGGGGTGGAGGATCGGTTGTGCAGCGTGACCGCGACGCGAGCGGTCGTCGCCTTCCCCGCGGCGACCGCGCTGATGACGGGCGCGGCATCGACACGCGGAGCGCGGACCGACGGCCGCGCACCGACGATCGCGTACGGGCGTGATCCGGCGGGGAGACGGCGGGTCGTCGTATAGACCCAGGTGACCGTCGCACCCGGCGAGATCACCGGCACGTGCGCATCAAAGTAGGAGAGCTCGGCGGTCGACCGGACGTTGAGCGGACGCTGCCGGGCCGCGCCCTTCCGAATGCCGACCGAGATCGGCAGATCGCTGACGGTGCGCCGGCTCGGATTGTGCAGCCGGACGACAACCGCCGACCCGTTGCGAGCGCGTACGAGCGCGACCTGCTTCACGCGCAGGGCGCGGCCCGCCACCCTGACCTTCGTCGGCTTCTCGCTCACCCGGATCCGCGCCGAGTTGAGCCGGAGGCGGACGGCTTCCTGCTGCGTCGTCGCACAGCCCGCCACCGCAATCCCGGCCGCCACGACCGTGCAGCCGACCGTGGCGCGCTTTGCACCCCTAACCGAACGCGCCACCGATGTAGTCCTTCGTTCGCTGCTGTCGGGGCGATCCGAACAGGGCCCTGGCGGTCGCGTACTCGACGAGTTCACCGAGGTACATGAACGCGACGTGATCCGCGATCCGGTAGGCCTGCTGGAGGTTGTGCGTGACGATCACGACCGCCACCTGCTCACGCAGCTTGACGATCAGATCCTCGATCACGGCGGTCGATCGGGGATCGAGCGCCGAGCAGGGCTCGTCGAGCAACAGGACCTCCGGTTGCGCGGCCAGCGCACGCGCGATGCACAGACGCTGCTGCTGGCCGCCGGACAGGCGCAGCGCGGGATGATCGAGGTTGTCGGCGACCTCGTCGAGCAGGCCTGCCCGGGCCAGGGCCGTCTCGACCGCGGGGCGCAACGACTCGCGTCGCGGCCGGCGCTTGGCCTGGTCACGCAGGACGTAGGCGACGTTGTCGAACACGCTCATCGGGAACGGGTTCGGCTGCTGGAAGACCATCGTCACGCGACGCCGCAACGCGGTCGGCTCGAGCGTCGTGACGTCAGTTCCGTCAAGCGTGATCTCACCGGTCAGCGATGCCGACTTGGTCAACTCGGTCAATCGATTCAGCGATCGCAGCAGTGTCGTCTTGCCGCAACCCGAGGGTCCGATCAACGCCAGCACCTCGCCTTGGCGGATCGGCAGCGACACGGACTTGACCGCGAGCTTCGACCCGTAGGCGATCGACACCTGATCGACGTTCATGCGATCGATCGTCGGCACGGTCGCTCGGGCCGGACGCCCGGCGCTGACGAACGACGAGGCCGACGCCGTTGCCGTTCGTCGGGGCGGCGCCGTTGCCGTTGACGACGGTCGGCGCTTCGCTGCGCGGCGGCCGCGCCGTGATGGTGTCGGCGGACGACAGCCGACGCACGCGCGGGGGGCGATTCAGCTCCATCCCAGATCCTTGGAGCGGCGCCCGAACACGTCGACGATGAGGTTCAGCCCGACCACGATCAGCAGCAGCACGAACGCCGCCGCGTAGGCCTTGTTGGGCTGGTCGAGAGAGCCCGTCGGCGCGTTGTCGAAGATGTAGCTGGTGAGCGTCGAGCCGGTGCCGCGCAGCGTCCCCAGGAGCGGCACGTTGCCGACGCCCTGGAAGGTCTGGGTGTCGCCGAGCAGCAGCAGGATGATCGCCGTGTCGCCGATCACGTGCCCGATCCCGAGCATGTAGCCGGTGATCACCGACGGCCGCGCGGCCGGCAGCAGCACGCGCCGGATCGTCGCGATCTTCGTCTTGCCGACGGCGTAGGACGCCTCGCGCACATGGTTCGGAATCGCCTGCAGCCCCTCCCGCACTGCCGAGACGACATACGGGAGCGCGACCAGGGAGAGGATCGCCCCCGCGGCGAAGAACGAGTACCCGTAGACCACGCCGTGGCTCGTCGTCGACAGGAACCCGAGCACCGGGCGACTCGAACAGCAACACGCCGAACAGCGCCAGCGCGACCGTCGGGGCGCCCGCGAGCATCTCGATCGTCGACTCGACGACGCGGGCCAGACCCGTCGGTCGCGCGTACTCGCTGAGCCAGACCGCGACGCCGACGCCAACCGGGCCGGCGATCGCGATCGCGATCGCGGAGACGATGAACGTCCCGAGCATCGGGTCCAGGAAGCCGCCGCTGCCCGCTTGGGTGTCGGACACCTTCGGGTTGGTCCAGAGCATGTACGGGCGCAGGAAGCGGAGTCCCTGGATCGCCAGGAAGACCACGATCGCGGCGGTGATCACGCAGAAGAGCAGACCGAGGAACCAGGCGAACGCGAGCCCGAGACGATCGAGCAGGCTCCACGTGGAGCTCGATCCGGCCGCCGACCGCCGCGGCGCGAGGCGGGCTCGTCGGCGGGGTCGGACCGATCGGTTCGGAGCCGGCGATCGCCGCGTCGGTCATGCGGCCGCGCCCCCGACGTTGAAGTAGCGCTTCATCGGCTGCTTGGCGGCCCAGCCGGCCAGCGACAGCGCCAGCGCCGAGAACAGCAACACCGCGGCGATCGCGAACAGGGTGTGCTTCATCGGCGGCGAGGTCAGCTCCTCGGTGTTGTGCAGGATCGTCGGCGCCAGCCCGCGTGACGGCTCGTAGAAGAAGATCAGGCCGTCGGCCGGGTTGGGCGCGAACGCGACCGAGCCCGAGATCATGCTGAGCATCACCGACTCGCCGAGCGCCCGCGCGGTCGCGAGCACGGTCCCGGCGATCAACGCCGGCCGAGCGGTGACGACGGCGATCCGCCAGAACGTCCGCCAGCGGTTGACCCCGAGCGCCAGCGAGCCCTCGAGCCATCCCCGCGGAACCGATCGCAACCCTTCAGCGAAGATCGCGATCATGATCGGCGAGATCATCACGGTCAGGATCACGACCGCCGCCAGCAGGCTGTAACCGCTCAGCTGGATCACCGGGGTGACGCTGGCCTTTTCGCCGGGGGTGATCAAGTGGTTGCCGATGAACGGCACCAGCACCAGCACGCCGATCAACCCGTAGATGACCGACGGCACGCTCGCCAGCAGCCGCACGACCGGCTCGAGCACCAGCTTCAGCGGCGCCGGCGCGAACTCGACCATGAACACCGCCACGAACAGCGAGCAGACGAACGAGACCACGACGGCGCCGGCGGTGGTCAGGATCGTGCTCCAGATCAGCGGCCAGGCGCGGAGCATGAACTGCGGCGCCTTTTCCAGATCTCCGGACGTGAAGATCGCCTGGATCTGCGTGTCGACGTTGCCGCCGGGCAGGAACCAGCTGCAACCCATTGTGGGCGAACGACGGCCACGCCTCCTTGAGGACGAACGCGAGCATCGCCACCAGCACGGCCACGACCACGCAGACCAGCGCGCCGAGCCCGAGCTCGGCGCGCCGATCCTGGTCAAGCCCTGACTGAGGCTCGAGGTCGTCCTCGTCCATCACTGCCTTCGCTGGCCGTCCATGACCGGTCCGTCGCCTACTTCTTGTTGAACGCGGCGACCGCGCCGGCCTTGTTGATGATCTTTCCGGCCGCGGCGCTCGTCCGCACCCACGACAGGAACTGCTCGACCTGCACGTTGGGGTTGGCCGTCGGGATGACGCCCCAGTCGTAGCGGAACAGCGGATACGACTCTGGCGCGGATCGTCGACGCGTTGCACGCCACGCCGTTGACCTCGACCGACTTCACCGGGCTGCCGGAGTGCGCCAGACCGACGTAGCCGATCGCGTTGGGGTCGTGCGAGACGCCGACCTGCACGAGGCCGTCCGAGGTGTCCTGCTGGACGTTGGAGGACTGCGTCGCGCCGCCGAGGACCGCCTGCTGGAAGAACGTGTACTGGCCGGCGGCCGAGTTACGGCCGATCGGGTCGACCGTCGACGTCAGGTTGGATCCGCCGACCTGACCCCAGCTGGTGTCGACGCCGAGGAAGACGTTCTTCAGCGACGGTCAGCGAGATGTCTGCTGAGCGAGTTGCTCTTGTTGACCGCGATGCAGAGTCCGTCGAGGAACAGCTTCACCTGCGTCGTTCCCGAGTCGGAGGGCAACGGCGGCCGCGTGTTGATCGCGAACTGCGAGCGCCCGGCCTGAACGTCCTTGACGCCCGCGTTGCCGCCGTCGGCGATGTACTTGAACTTGATCGAGTGATGCATCTTGCTGTAGCCCTTGAACAGCTCCAGCATGTACGGCTGCGCCGCGCTCGAGCCCGAGCCCGTCAGCGTCACCGCGCCGGCCGCGGCGGGTACGCCGAGCGTGAGCGACATGGCGGCGGCCACTCCGACCGCCCTGATCGTCTTCGTTTTCAACGTTGGTTCTCCTTAGATGTGGATTGCGCGTCGGTCGCCGTCGGTGGCCCCAGCGGCGCCGGCGAATTCATCCGGTCTTGGACTTCTTGGACTTCGTGGGCTTCGGGGCCGGAACGACGTTCGGGCACCGTCGGGCATTTGGGCGCGCTCTTCGCGTAGCCCAGCAGGAACGGTCCGTTCTGCCCGCCGGTCGTGTCGGTGGCCACGAGATAGACCGCCGCCTTCGGGATCGCCACCGTGCCCGGCTTGTCGATCGTCTTGCCGGCGGCGTTGGTCGGCAGGTGCTTGCAGTACGGAGCCGTCGGATCGATCGAACCCTCGGCGTAGTAGCCGCCGGTCATCGATGCTCCGAGCGTGCCGTAGTTGCAGTTGATGCCGTCCGACGGGGTCGTGCCCTCGCAGGTGATGGTCTCGGTCGGCGACGGCGTCAGTCCGTCGGCCTCGAAGACCTCCGGACTCGGGTCGTAATCGTCGATCGAGCCGCCGAACTTCCCGGAACCGACCTGCGCCACGATCACCGTGTATGCGGTGATCCCGTAGTTGCACCGGAATTTGTAGTCGAGCAGGTTCGGCTCGCCGGCGGCTTTGGCGCCGCTGTCGGGGGAGACGCTCCCTGAACAGTCGGTGAGCGACGTCGGCGTGACTGCGGCGGCACCCGCCGTGGCGGACAGGACCAAGGCCGTCAGCGCGGTCGCGCAGACCGCCAGTAGGACTCGCGTGATCGCGCCCGATGAAGATCGACTGCGCACTCCCCCCCCTTTTTGATGGAACGCTCAAGCGTCCGTTGATGGCGTCCAGACAGGGGGAATTTTCCCCCGGGCCGGACGAATAGCGGTAAATGTATCGGATCAACAAGGTTAGTGGTGAATGCAGCCGGCGGGGCCGTGCGCACGCCAACGTGCGCTCCGAGCGAGGGGGACCGAACTCGGGGTCGGCGCCGCGGGCCGCGAGGGCCCGGCTGGCGTTCGGACGCGATCCGGAGCCGGGATCGGCTACTTCGCTTGGTCTACCGGTCGACGCGGCTCCGTGGCCGGCGGGCACGCTGCTGTAGGTCGGCGAGGTCCAACTCCCCGCGATACAGAGCGGTCGCGGCGTAGAAGACCGCGGCTCCGAGCAGACACAAGATGGCGTCGCCGAAGCCGAACGCGATCCAGGCGGCGACGAACAGGAAGCCGAGCAGTCCGGCGAGCTGTTGTGCGTTCATGACAGTTCCCTTCTGGTTTGGCGCTGATAGCCGGTCAGCGTCACGTTGACCGGCAGGCTGGGTAATTCGTGTTTCTCGAGCTCGACTTCGACGCGCTGATGCACGTCGCGGAGCGTTTCGGCGACCGCGCTCGCGCGGCGTGAGTCGACCCCGACGGTGAGCTCATCGTCGCCGAGGCGTCCACTGGCGGCGGTCACGTCGGGGTTGGCGCGGGCGGCGATCTCGGCGACGCGCTCGATCGCGCGAGGCTGGACCGCCGTGCTGCCGTGCCGGTCTTCATCGACGGTGATCTCGCCGCGCGCAAGATACGGCCGCGGCCACGCTTTGAACGCGAGATAGATGAACACCAGGAAGACGATCAGCCCGGCGAAACCTGCCATCAACCGCCGCAGCGTCGTGAAGTCGCTCGGTTTGAGGTCGACGGCATCGTCATACAGCGTCCGGTAGGCGCTGAGTGAGTTGACGGTGTGCGGCGAGACTTTGACCGCCAGCAGCACGACCATCAGGCCGTACCACACGAGCGCGAGCGCAAGCACGAGCGTCAGCAGCGGCGACGAGATGGCCGAGGCCTGGGGTACGGAGGTTGATGCGTTGGCGGGTCATTGCACTCGATCTCCGGCTTCACCGAGACGGACCCGGACCCGTGCCCTGAGCCCGAACGGCCCGGTGATCGGCTCGACGGCCTGTTGAATGGCGGCGGTGAGCTCTCGCGGGTCGGTCGTGCGATTTCGGGTCGCGGAGATTTTGAGGGTCCCACTCGTCCCACGCCGTGACAGCGAGAGCTTCGGGCGCTTCACGCTCGTCACTCCCTGGGCGGGTTCGGCGAGCGCGCGTGCCATCTCTCCCAACGGTCGCCGCCGGGCGGCGATCGCGCCGGTCTGGTCGTCCTGCTCGAGAATCACCAGACGCTGCTTGCGACGCCCGAGTACGCCGATCAACAGCAGGACTCCCAGGAGCATCGCGCCCAGCCCGCACAACAGCGCCAATCCGGCGGTGGGTCCCGGCGCTGCGACCTGATCCAGAAACCGCCCGACGTGATCGCGCACGCCCGGCAGATCCAACAGCCGGTCCGGTCTGATTGACCCGAGGCCCACAAGCGCGTCGACGCAATACATCGCGACCCCGAGCCCGAACAGCGCCAGGACCAGCATCCAGATCACGCCGACCATCCGCGCGAGCACCCGCAGGAGCGCCATCAGCCCGACTCCTCGGTGGTCAGATCGGCGAAATGCACGCTCACATCCGCCACGTCGACGCCGACGAAGCTCGCCACTCGGAGCACCGCCGCCGGACACGCTCAGCCAAGGGGTACAACGCCACGAGATCTGCGATCAAACACAGGGAGACCTCGTACCCGCCTTCCGGGGCGGCGATACACGTGACCCCCTCCAGCCGCTCTCCGTCACCGGCCCCGGTCATGAATGCTCCTGCCGGGCCGGCGTCCAGGCCGCGAACGCCCGGGACGGTCAGCGCCGCTTGGCGCGCCGCGCGGGCAAGCCTGACACGCTCGGATTCGACGCGCCGGGGCTCGCGGATCGCGGCTCGGTCTGATTGTTCGATCACGTCTGTACCAACGATCAGCTATTGAACGCGGGAAGGCTCGTCGTCAGGCTGGTCATCGCCGGGGAAATGCAGGTCGTTGACCGTCACATTGACCTCGGTCACGATCAGTCCGGTGACGCCCTCGATCCGACGGGTCACGTTCTCACGGATCTGCTGCGAGAGCTTCGGGATCGATTCGCCGTACTCGACGACGATCGTCAGATCAACCGCCGCCTCCTTCTCGCCGACCTCGACCGACACACCCTGGGTGCGCTGATCGCCGAGCCCGACACGCTGGGCGGCCGAGCCCAGCACACGCGCTGCGCCGCCACCCAGTTCGTACACGCCGCCGACCTCGCGCGTTGCGATGCTCGCGACCTTCGTCACGACCGCGTCGGCGATCGTCGTCGTGCCCTTGTCGGTCTGCAACACGCCCGCGGTATCGCCGCGGCGCGCCAACCCACTGCCCTGCGGTGTCGATGCGCCCGTGCCGGGCGACGCCGTCCCTGATTCAGAGCCGGTTCCTGCGGATACGTCTGCCATGTGCTGCCTTTCGTCACTTGATTGATGAGAAGCCGAGCGGGCGCCCGCCGCCGACTGCGGCCGGCGCCCGTCGTCACTCGAACTATGGCGTAGGACGATCCTGCGCCGTGTTACCGGCCAGGTCAGTGCCGTCGGTCTCGATTTGCTCCTTGCGGACCTCCTCGGTGACCTCGTGCTCGTCGGTGACGGTTTCCGTGCCGATCCGGACCCGCTCCTTGGCGACGGCCTGCTTATCGACGACGACTTCGTCCTCGTGCAGGACGACCTCGTGCTCCTCCTCGGAGATGTCCGGCCCGTCCAACGCGTCATCACGGTTGGCATCCGTGATCGGCTCACGCTCGATCCGGACCTCCTCGTGCTTGACCGGAACGGTCTTCGTGACCATCTCGGTGACGACGTACTTGCGCAGTCGTGCCCGCCCGGCCTCACGCTGACGAGTGCCGACCGAGAACTCTTCCTCGGACCGCGTCATCGCGTCATCGGTGTTCGGACCGCTGGTGTCGTGTCCGACCGAGTCGGCGTTGGTGGTGCGGACGGTCGGACGCGTGAGCGATCGCTCGCGGTGCCGTTGGTTTCCGTGCTGTACCCGCCGTCCGGCACACCCTGCGCGGTCGTCGAGCCCGCCGCGGTGTACGGGACGCCGTAGTGCTCGAACAGCCGGCGCTCCTCGGCCTCTGAGAGGTCGCCGTCGTTCTCGACGCCCGGCGCGTCCTTGACCTGAGCCTTGGTCACGTGCGCCCGAACGTCCTCGCCGTCAGCCGAGGCACCGGCCAGCGGGACGAAGTTGGACTTGGTTCCGAACAGGCCGCTGGACACCGTCGCCCATTCGAGCTTGCCGGTCTCCGGATCCTCATAGACGTCGGTGATCTTGCCGATCTTGTCGCCGTCTGAGCCGACCATCGTCCGGCCCTGCCACTGGTATGCGTCAGTCATCTCAGGCATTCGTGTCTCCTTGTCGAGACGGTTGTCATTCGTTGGGCTGGCTGCTGTGCTGAGCGGATCGGTCTCTGGCGAGCACCTACATGAACTCGACAGGGTCTGCGAGGCAGCCTCACCGTCGTGGCGTTACCAGGTTGACTTGGTAACGACTCAACAAGTAGAACACCGTGTCCCAGATACAGTCCGTATATCGCTCTGTCTGGGTCTTACTACCCATTTAGCACCGTTGAAACGCTAATTTGATCTTTTTTTGTACTGAGGAGGCAAAGTGAGTCAGAGTGTTCCATTTGAGCGCGCGGACGAGAGCGTCGACGGGCTCGGTGAGGCGGCACCTGCGCGCCGGCAACGCAGTGACGCGGCGCTGAACCGCGCGAAGATCATCGATGCGGCCCGAAGACTGCTCGCCGACAACGGCGACGCCAGCATGCGGTCGATCGCCGACGCGCCGGCCTGGGACGCGGGACCGTGCACCGACACTTCCAGACTCGCGAGGAACTGATGGAGGCGGTGCGTCGCCAGGCCCGCGATGACGCCGACGCCGACGAGGAGGACTACCTACGCCCGCCCGGCGAGCTCGCCAACGTCAGCAACACTCCCCTGTCGGTCGCGGACGTCCTCAACAAGGTCGCCGCCGTTCCAGCTCGGCGAGCAGATCGTCGCCGAGGCCCAGCGCTTGCCGGGCGTCTCCTCGGCGGCGCTGTACGTGGTCGATCTGGACGGAGCCAGCATGCAGCGTCTCGCCGGCGCCGCAACGTTTCCGGCGCAGATAACCGTGCCGCTGGCCGTCGGGCCCGAGATCCCGCGCGAGGGCGTCGCCGCCATCCGTGCGGTCTTCGCCGAGCTCCTGCCCGGCGCGACCGTGGCTCCGCTGCAGCTGCGCAGCCGCGCGATCGGTGTCCTGCTGGCCGTCGGCACGGCCAGCGATCAGCTGCGCGACCTCGCCTCTGAAGCGGCCATCGCCCTCGTCGATCGCCCCCGCCTACACCGACCACATCGACACCGTCCGTCACACCCGCCAGACCAGTCCCGCCGCCGAGATCCAGCAGAACCTGCTGCCGCCGCGGATCGCCCGCGTCGGTGGAGCCACGCTCGCGGGAAACGTCCTCCCCGGTTACGAAATCGGCGGCGACTGGTTTGACTACACCGAGAACCCCCAGGGCACCTGGCTCGGGATCGCCGACTCCGCCGGCATCGGGGCGGCCGCCGCCGGCATCGGGGCCGTGACGCTCGGCGCATTTCGATCCGTCCGACGCAACTCAGACGACCCCGCGGAGAGCCTGCTCGCCATGCACAAGGTCCTGCTGGAGCTCGCGGATGGACGGGCCACCTCCACGGCCACGATCGGCCACTGGAACGCACCCGCGTCGACCTTTCGGTGGGTCACCGCCGGTGACCAGGCGCCGATCCGCGTCACCTCCGACAGGCAGCTCAAGACGCTCGACGGCGAGCTGTACCCCAACCTCGGAGCCAGCGACTTCCCGGACAAACTCACCACCAACAGCATCCGTCTGGACAAGACCGAACGTCTGCTGCTGCTCTCAGACAGCCTGAGCGACCCGACCGTCGGCCTCGGCCTGTCCGCGATCGAACGCGCAATCGCCAAGGCCGACAACAACACCGCGCCCGCAACCCTCCGCGCCATCGAAGACGCTCTGCGAGAAGCCCACCCAGACCAACTCGACGACGATGCCACCATCATCGTCCTCGCACCCAGCGGCATGATCGGCGCTGCCGGCTGAAACCAGTCAGGCCACGGTCGAGGTGAACTGCCTGCTGGCGGGCGTCAGCTGGCCCAGGCGCCCGCGACCTGGCGGGTGGGGACGTTGAGGCGGTTGAAGACGTTGGTCGTGGCGATCGACAGCAGAGCGCGGCAAGTGGCCGCTCGTCGAAGTGGCGGGCGGCCTCGTCCCAGATCTCGTCCGGAACCGGGTCGCTGCGGTCGCGAGCCGGGTGACCGCCTCGGTCAGGGCGAGTGCCGAGCGCTCGGCCTCGGTGAAGCGGGTGGCGTCCCGCCAGGCGGACGACGGTCGCCAGGTCGCTCTTCGGTTTGCCGGGGCCTTGCGCGCGGCAGCCGCGCCCGATCGACACGAGCTGCAGCCGTTGATCTGGCTGGCCTCGTAGGTGCGAGAGCGCGAGGGTCTTACGGGAAAGGCCGCCTCGGTGGGTGGCCTTCATCAGCCCTTGGATGGCGTCCATACGCCTCTGCTCGGGATGACATGGCCGGGTTCTTCATACGTTCGTGCATCACCACGCTCCTTGTTCGTGTCCGCCTCGCCATCGATCAAGACGACGTCGCGCGCATGGCCGAGCATGAGGCGAGCCGCGTAGCCGGCGAGCAGGTTTCGACCGGTCGGGGGTGGTCACCGCAGTCGCCATCAGGATTGCCTCGCCATCCCAATCAAACGACAGCGGAACCAGATGCGGCGTGCCCGTCGCGGATGCGGTGGCTACCCAGAGATCGAGGTCGCCCGCGAGCCGCCGTTCGGCATCATGCCGCCGGCGGTCTCGCGGCCGAGGCTCAATCGCGGCCTCGAGATCCACAGTCGTCCCTCAGTGTCCTGCAACAGTCCGAGCACGCTGCCGTCTGGGTCGGTGAACGTGGCCACGAGGCGACCGCCGCCGACATCGTGCGGAGACTCCTTCACGGCAGCACCCGCCGCGATCACCTCGGCCAACTTCGCCTCGATGTCGGCAACGTGCCAGTACGCGACCGGCGCGCTCATCTCCTGCGACCCGCCGCCGGGAACCAGTCCAATGTGCTGGCCGGCTACGTCAAAGCCGACGTAGTAGGGGGTATCGGTCTGCGGCGGGCCGCCGAGCAGAGCGGTGTAGACCGGCTTGGCGCGATCCAGGTCGGACACCGGGTGCAGCACGGTCTTGATCCCTTCAGTGGAACTATCGGTCACGGAAGTCGCTCCTGTGGTCGTGGGTCACATCGACCCTTTCTTACTCGTCATCGCTATGACGAACGCAAACGAGAGGATGTGACCGTGAACGATCCTGACCTGCTCGCCCAGCACTTCGAGGCCCACCGTCAGCATCTCCGGGCAGTCGCCTTGCGGCTCCTCGGGTCCGCCCACGACGCCGAAGACGCCGTGCAGGAGGCGTGGCTGCGGCTCAGCCGCTCCGACACGGCCGCGGTCGACAACCTCGGCGGCTGGCTGACCACAGTCGTCGGCCGGATCTGCCTCGACATGCTGCGATCCCGCGCCACGAAGCCCGAGAGTCGCCACCGAAGAGCCGTCCGAGCCGAGCACCGCGGTTCCCCGCGCGCCCTCGCCGGAGGACGAGGCGGTGCTCGCCGACTCGGTCGGCCTCGCTCTCCTGGTCGTCCTGGACACCCTTACACCCGCCGAGCGGCTCGCGTTCGTGCTCCACGACATGTTCGCGGTTCCGTTCGAGGAGATCGCTCCAATCGTCGGCCGCACTCCGGCCGCTGCCCGCAAGCTCGCGAGCCCGGGCCCGCCGCGCCGCCTGCAGGCCGACCCGGCAGTCCCGGCGACCTCCTCCGAGAGCCGAGCACGACGTGGTGCTGTCCTTCCTCGCTGCCGCCCGCGAAGGCGATTTGGCAGCGCTGGTTCGAGCTGCTCGACCCCGACGTCGTGCTCCGCGCGGATGCCGTCGCAGTGGCCATGGC
Source organism: uncultured Solirubrobacteraceae bacterium (assembly GCA_963743985.1). Lineage (GTDB taxonomy): Bacteria > Actinomycetota > Thermoleophilia > Solirubrobacterales > Solirubrobacteraceae > Palsa-465. The sequence continues at coordinate 184,746 of CAVUSD010000004.1, forward strand.
CGAAGATCGGGCGGACGCCGGTGCCCCCGGGTTGAGCAGCGAGACGCGCGGCCTCGACGCGGTCGCGCGGGTGTTCGCGGGCGGGGCCAAGGCCGCCAGGCTCGCACTCGTCGACGGTTTGGCTGGAGCGGTCTGGGCCTCCGGCGGGACCCCCAGGGTCGTCTTCTCCTTCGCCGTCCGCGGCGGCCAGGTAGCGGCCATCGAGCTGCTCGCCGACCCCGAAAGCATCGCCGGTCTGGAGCTGGAGCTGTAGCCGTGCCTTCCCGGGGGTGGCACTGATGGCCCAGTCGCCCGCCACGCATCTGCGCGTCCAAGGTCACAACCGTTGCCGCGCATCCACGAACTGATTGGCGAACCCGAGCAGATCGACGCGCTGTAAAGGTCATGACCGACGCCAACCCTGTGGCCGCGGATCAGGCGTCCGGCTCAGGCGAGCGCGCGGGCGCGGTGCCCGTTGTCCTGGATCGAGCCGCCGCCGAGGCGGCCGGGTCTGGGTGGCGGCGACATCTTGTCGGACAGTCGATCGAGCAACGACCGGAGCGTCTCGGTTCATCGGGCGGAAGTTGGCTCGGAGTCCTTCATCGAACGCGAGCACAGCGGGGGCGAGCATCGGCACGGCCTCGCCCTCGGCGGTGAGCTCGATGATGTGGTTGCGGCGATTGTCGGGATCGCGCCGGCGGGATGAGCAGCCCATCGAGACGGTCGACGACAGGAGACGTAATGCGGAGTAGGAGATGACCGGGGAAAGTCGCGCTCGTCACCGGCGCGAGTCGTGGCATCGGAGCCGCGGTTGCGCGTAGCGTTTCACGAGGCCGGCGCCGATGTCGCTGTGGCCGCCCGTGACACCGAAGCCCTCGGCGAGCGGCTGGCCCCGATGCAGCTCGACGGCGGTCGACCGACGTGCGCTGGCGATCACGGCCGATGTCAGCGATCCTGCATCGGTCGCCGCGATGGTCACTGGGGTCCATCGTCAGACGAGTTGGGTCGGCTGGACTTCGTATGCAACAACGCCGCCGGCGGAGGCCATCCTCCGACGCCCCGCTCGCCGACGTACCATCGACGCCTTCGA
>CAVUSD010000005.1:0-34086 GCA_963743985.1 uncultured Solirubrobacteraceae bacterium
GTGTCGAGCTGGCGGTCGACGTCCCCGCGGGGATCGACGATGGGCAGCGGATCCGGATCACCGGTCGCGGCCACACCGGCGAGCGCGGTGGGCAGGCCGGCGACCTGTACGTGCAGATCCACGTTCGCGACGATCCGCGGTTCGTGCGCGACGGCGAGCAGCTGGTGACGGTGGTCGACGTTCCAGCGCCGCTGGCCGCGCTCGGCACGACCGTCCGGGTGCCGACGATCGACGGGATGCACGAGCTCGAGATCCCCGCGGGCACACAGCCAAACGAGACGCTGATGATCCGCGGCGAGGGAATTCCGCCGCTGCGCGGCCGCGGTCGCCGGCGCGGGGACCTGCGCGTCGTCGTCAACGTCGTGATCCCGCGTCATCTCAAGCGCGAACAGCGAGACCTGTTGCAGCAGCTCTCCGACTCACTGACCGACCACAACCTGTCGACCGACGAGGGCGTGCTCGGCAAGCTCAAGCGCGCCTTCGGCGGCTGAGCAGCGCAGCGGCGGCCCACCCGGTGGAGGGCTCGGGCCCGTTGGTGCGGCTCGCGATCCGGGTCGACCGCCAGCACGGGGAACTGGTGCTGGCCGAGTTGCTCGATCTGGCGCCCAGCGGGGTCGAAGAGGTCGACGTGTCCGATCAGGTGATCGAATATGCCGTCTACGGCGCGCCCGGAGAGGTGCCGTCGCTGCCGGAACTCGAGGCGGTGGCGGGCGGGGCGCTCGTGCGGGTGTCGACGACCGAGGTCGCGGCCGATTGGGCGGAGCGCTGGCGGGAGTTCCATCGCCCGCTGGTGCTCGGTGACCGGCTGACCGTCCGGCCACCGTGGGAGCCGGCGGGTCAGACCGAGCTCGACGTCGTGATCGACCCCGGCCAGGCGTTCGGGACCGGCGCCCACGCGACCACCCGGCTGTGCCTGGAGCTGTTGCTGGCTTCGGCCGGCGTCCCCGCGTCCTGCGTCGACCTCGGATGCGGGTCGGGTGTGCTGGCGATCGTGGCGGCGATGCTCGGCTTCGCGCCGGTGGCGGCGCTCGACTTCGACCCGCTCGCCGTGGAGGCGACGGCAGCGAACGCGGCGATCAACGGGGTTACGGTCGACGTACGTCGGTTCGACCTGCTCGTCGAGCAGACGCCGGACGCCGATCTGGTCGTCGCCAACGTGCTCGCCGGGCCGCTGCTGTCGTGGGCGGGACTGCAGGAGCGGCTGCCCGGGCGTCTGATCCTGTCGGGGCTGCTGACGAGCGAGACCGGCCGCGTCGCCGCGGCCTACGTGGCCCGGGGGATGACGCTGGCCGAGACGCGCGAGTACGGCGATTGGGCGGCGCTGCTGCTGGTCCGCTGAGCGCGGGTGCGCCGGCCCTCCCGGGCGGGTCCGACGACGGCGTGCCGGCCCGGGGCGTGGCCGGCCGCCGGGTCGGTCGGGCGCCGGGCCGGTCGGGCGCCGGGCCGCCGGGTCGCCGGGCGCCGGGCCGGTCGGGCGCCGGGCCGGTCGGGCTCCGGGCGCCGGGCCGGTCGGGCGCCGGGCCGGTCGGGCTCCGGGCGGTCGGCCCCGCTGGATCGGAGCGCCGGGCGCGGTTAGGCTCCCGCTTGGGTCGGCAGAGAGCGGGAGATCGGGAGGAAGCACGTGTCAGAGGCGACGATGATCGAGCTCATCCAGCGTGCGCTGGGCCGGTTCGGGATAGAGGACGAGGTTCTGGCGGTTGGCCAGTTCAACCCGCGGGGACACGTCGGCGGCATGTTTGCCGGCGGCCTGACCGGCGGGGACACAGGGGAACTGCTGGGAGGCAGCCTCGGCGGCGGCATCGGCACGGCCGCCGGTTCAGTGGCCGGTGGGCGTGCGGTTGACCGTGCATCCGGTCTGCCGACCACGATGCTCGTGGCGGTATCGGCCGAACGGGTGTACGGGTTCGACGCGCCGACCCGCCACACCGACCCCCGAGCCCTCGTGTTCAACCTCCCGCGGAAGGAATTGGAAACCAAGGTTCACCAGCGCGTCAACGTGCGCATCCTCGAACTGACCGACCGGACGAGCGGCGATTCGGTGGCGCTTGAGGGCAACCGCCTGCCCGTCACGCATTCAGGCGATGTGATCAAGGCGCTGACCGGCTGAGCCGCGGCGGCCCATGCCCGCCCGTTGCGCCAGATGGGCGAGGACTTCGATGCGGACGGCAGCCGGTTGCCCGTCGATCTCCGCGTCGCCGTAGCGGAGCACGAGCCAGCCGAGCTTGCGCAGCTCAAAGGCGTCGGCGAGGTCACGCCGGACCTGCCCAGGTGAACGGTGGTTGCCGACCCCGTCGAGCATCACGATCAGCCTCGCGTCGTAGTAGACGATGTCGCATGAGACGCCTCCGACGTCGACGTTGACATCGTCGGGGGGCGGCAGTTCGAGGCGAAGGTAGGCGATCTCCAGATTGCTGCGTGTACGTGCCATGAGCGGGTCGTAACGGTCGAGCTCCTTGCGTAACCGGAGGCTGCCGTTCCGGCCACGGCGGCAGGCCTGCCTCACGATTCCGGTGTGGAGCCGGCGCTGATAGTCCAGGCGGGCGAACGACCGGCGCACGAGCCCGATCTCCCCGGCCGACGCGAGATCGAGCAGCGCGTCGGCGATCGAGGTGACCGGGATCCCGCCGTGGAACGTTCTCGTCAGACCCGTGCGCCGCGAGTGGACGCAGATCCCGGGTAGCGAACCTCGGCGACGAGGCGTGCTGACGTGGATCACGGGTGGCCAGCGGTCGATCATGTCCAGCCACTTGGCGGCGGTTGCGTGGGAGAGCATCGCGCCGGGGCCGGCGTACAGCACCGCCTCCCAGAGATCCGACTCGACGGTCTGGGCCGGGCTGCCAACCGCATACACCTGGGGCCGCCGGTGGTAGAGGTAGCCGCCGCTCATCCAACGGCCGATGCTGGTGCGGGGGACGCCGAGCCGCTGCAACTGGTCGGTCGTGATCCGGCCGGATTGGCGGGCGGCCAACGCTGCCACCCGAATCCTGGCGTTCCCGTCACTGCATCCGTGACGAGATCGCCAGGATTCGTTCGCGGGCATCCATAGCCATAGCCGCCGCACCCCGGCTATCCGCCCCCCGAGCCCGCAGATCCGGCTGCGGAGCCGGCGGATCCGGGCTGCGAGCCCGCGTCCGCCGGATCCGCGGATCCGGGCTGCGAGCCCACGTCCGCCGGATCGGCGGATCCGGGCTGCGAGCCCACGTCCGCCGGATCGGCAGATCCGGGCGGCGAGCCCGCATCCGCTGGATCGGCAGATCAGCCCCTGAACGGCAGATCCGATGTCTACAGCAGCGCGAGTTGGCGAGCCGACCAGAGCGCCGGCAGCGGGTCGGCGCCGGCGACCCCCGATTCGAGCTCCAGCAGCGCCGTCTTACGGGCCAGCCCGCCGCCGTATCCGACCAGGTCTCCGGTCGTGCCGATCACGCGGTGGCAGGGGACGATGATCGGCACGGGCGTGCGCCCGACGGCCGATCCGACCGCCCGGACGCGGTCAAGGCGCCCGATCGCACGCGCGATCGCGCCGTAGGAGGTGGTCGAGCCGTACGGGATGCGGGCGATCTCGGCCCAGACGCTGCGTGCGAACGGCGTGCCCTGATCGAGGTCGAGCGGGAGATCGAAGGCGTGGCGAACGCCTGAGAAGTATTCGTCCAACTGGCCGGTCACGTCGATGAAGGCGTCGGGCGTGGGCTCGTCGTGGTGCGGGCCGCCGCCGCCGGGGAACGAGATCGAGCGCAGGCCCCGCGGCCCCGCGACCAGCGTCAGGCGGCCCAGCGGGCTCTCGTAGGTGCTCCAGATGGTGTTCGTGGTCTCGTGCATACCGATCAAACGCTGGCCAAGGCGGTTTTGTGAGGTCACGACATCGTGGACAACGGGGCGGACGTGAATCTTGGACACAGGGCCGATCACCGGGCCGGGGCCAGGCCGCATCCTGTGTGGCGTCGCTTGTGAACCAGGAAATAGTCGCAATCGAAGGAGGTGAACAGTTGCCAAACCCACTCGCAATCGGTGTGACAATCGGTGGCCTGCTCCTTGAAGCCATCGCGCCACGGCCCAAGCCTCTCGCCGGAAATCCCCAAGAGCTCTCTCTCCTCTCTTGGACCGCCGCCGGGAGGACACCGCGGTCAGCGTGGCCTGCTGGGGAGTACGAAGGTCGGCCGGTCGCGAGCGGCAATCGCAGCTGAGTTCGGACGGGGCCGTGCGCGGACGGCGCGCGGCCCCGTCCGTCTGCTCCGGGCTCCAGGCTCCGGGCGGAGAGCACCCGGCGCACGCGCACCGGGAGCGCAGGCACCGGCTCCGCATCCCGGAGCGATACCGTCTCTGAGCCGTGGCTGGGTTTGCGGTCAAGTTCCTCGGTTGCAAGGTCTCTCAGGCCGACGTGACGCTCGCGCGCAACGCGCTGCTGGCGGCCGGCCACACCGAGGTCCCCGAGGCCGAGGCCAACCTGCACGTGATCAACACGTGCTGCATCACCTCCGAGGCTGAATCGAAATCCCGTCAGTCGACTCGACGCTCGCTCAAGCACGCCGAGCGCGTGATCGTCGCCGGCTGTGCCGTGAACCTCGACGCCCGCCAGTTCAGCGAGATCGACCCGCGCGTGGTACCGCTGGTGGGAACCGCCGACGCGGTCGCCGACAAGATGGCCGCCGCGGCGCTGAGCGGACTCGCGACCGCCTCCCCGGGACTCGCAACAGCGACCCCGGATGACCCCGCGGCCGCGTGCGCCGACACCGAGCACGACGTCCTCTGGCGCGGCGGCGCCGGCGCCGGCACCGGCACCGGCACCGGCACCGGCACCGGCACCGGCACCGGCGTACCGAATCCCACACCCGCGCACCCGCGCACCCGCGGCTTCGTCAAGGTCCAGGACGGCTGCGACTGCCACTGCGCGTACTGCATCATCCCGACCGTGCGCGGTCCGGCACGCTCGCGACCCGTCAGCGCGATCCTCGACGAGGTCCGGCGCCGGGTCGCGGATGGGCAGCCGGAGATGGTGATGACCGGCATCAGCGTCGGCGACTACCGCGATCCCGAGCGAGGGCTCGAGCTCGGCGACCTGATGTGCGAGGTGGCACGTGTGCCGGGGGTGCAGCGGGTACGGCTGTCGAGCGTCGAGGTGATCCACGTCAAGGACTCGCTGCTGCGGGCGCTGACCGACGAGCCGAAGGTGTGCCCGCATCTGCACGTCCCGATGCAGTCCGGCGACGACGCCGTCCTGCGTGACATGGGCCGCCACTACGACTCCGCCACGTACCTCGATCACATCTCGCGGCTCAAGCATGCGGCTCCCGGCGTCAACCTCACGACGGACGTGATCGTCGGTTTCCCGACCGAGGACGAGGCGGCGTTCGAGCGGACCCTGCACGCCGTCGACACCGCCGGCATCAGCCGCGTGCACGTGTTCCCGTACTCGCCGCGACCCGGCACCGATGCCGAACGGCTCGGCGATCGAGTGCCGCCGCCCGAGAAGAAGCGCCGCGGTCAGGTACTGCGCGGGCGCTCGGAGGTCCGCTCGCGGTTGCATCGCAGCGCCAAGCTCGGCCACCGCCAGACCGTGCTGATCGACAAGGTGGCCGACTCGCAGTGCTCGGGCTACACCGCCGACTACACCCGCTGCTACCTGCCGGCCGGTGCCGGCGGCCGCGGCGAGCTGATCGACGTCACGGCGCGGGAACTGCACGCGGACGGGCTCCGCTGCGCTCCGTGAGCGAACCTAATCGATCTCGACGTTGAAGTCCCAGCCGGCGACCGCACGGCCGCCGTCGGGACGCCATTCGAGGCCGCCGTCACCGGTCGGCAGTACCGAGTGCAGCTTGATCGAGACCGGTGGTCCAGGCCGCAGCTCCGTCGGCGCCGGCCCGCCGTCGATCGACGTCACGCGCGGCAGGTGGACGTGATGGTCCTCGTCGACGAGCACGAACGACGACGCGCGCAGCGCGACCGGCGCGGTCACGTGCGAGAACGTCACGACGAATGTCACCGGGCTGGTCGCCGGCACCGGGGTCCGGCCGATCTCGGGAACAGCCGGCCCGACCGCGATCGCGCGTAGCTGCGCGCCGGGCAGGCTGATCGCCAGCCCTTCTCCCTGGAGCGTCAGGACCGGATGCGAGAAGCTCGCGTGTCGCAGCGTCTGGCGCGGAGGCTGGGCGCTGGGCAGCCACGACGGCAGCTTGCCGTAGCGCCCGCCCTTGGCGACATGGTGGTCGGCGACCGGTCGCGCCGAGCCCGTTGTCCGCATCGCTGAGTGGGCCGTTCGGGTCGACGAGTGAGTTGTCGTCGGCGCCACCGCGTCAGCGGTCGTGGTACCCGGGCCGTCGCCGGAGCCGCCGCACCCGGCCGCGAGCCCGGCGGGCGCAGCGAGCGCGACCGTCACCGCGACGGCCCGCCACGCTCCAGAGCGAGTCACTACGACTGCTTGCCCTTGGACTTGTGGGTGCCGGTCGGGTTGGTGAACACGTCCTTGCCGAACGGGGCGAGCCCCGGTTGTGCGGCATAGCCGATGTGGCCGGCGCCGTCGAGGCCCTTCGACTTGGTCGAGACGGCGTAGAGATCCTCCATCGTGCGCAGCCAGCTGTAGTGGTTGTAGAACCGCTTGCTGACCGACCCGGGCTTGATGTACGGGCTGATCAGCACGCTGCCCGTGTCACCGCCGCCGTTGGTCGCGTCGGTGGCGTCGTACAGCGGATCGGTCTGCGGTGTCTCGGCCGCCAGCGTGATGCCGCTGACGGCGCCGGTCGTCGCCAGCGGTTGGCCGGCGGCGTCGACCAGCGCGAACGAGCCGGTGACGACGAAGCCGCCGGCGGTGCTCGGCAATGTGGCGTTGGCGAACGAGTTGGTCACGGTGCCGACGACCGCCCCGGCGGGGATGCCGGTGCCGGTCACCGCCCGACCCTTGTCCAGCAGCGTCGCGGTCGGGTCGGCGATCGTCGTCGCGCCCGCAGCGGCAGTCGCCTTGGCGTCGGTCCGGGCGCCCGGGACATGGTTGCCGAAGCCGAGCAGGCAGGTCCCGGCCGGCTGCGCCGGTACGGTCTGGGCGACGCAGTTGCTGGGCCGGTCGAGATACAGGTTGTTGCCCGGTCCCGGATAGAGCTCGTTGCCCTGCGCGTCCTTCTCGAGCGGGTCGTTCGGCCCGGTCGGCTCGTAGTGGACGTTCTTGCCGTTGAGGTTCTCGCCGGCGGTGTCGTTGGCGACTGAGGTCTGGGCGTCGGGCGCGACCAACGTCGAGTTCGCGAAGCTGTTGCCGGTGTAGGTGAACGGCGGGAAGCCCTCGTCGAAGGTGACGTCGATCAGACCACCGTCCTTGAACGCGGGCGAACGCTCGATCATCGGGATCACGTGCTCGAGGAACAGGTCCGCGGCGTACAGGCCGCCGGTGTAGTTGACCGGCGCGTTCGGGGTCGTCGCGTTCGCCCAGCCGCCTGACAGGTTGTTGCCCGCGCAGACCGCGTCATGCCCGTCGGAGCAGTTGTTCGGCGTGATCCAGCTGAACGCCGGGGTGGTGCTCTCCTTCTGCAGGTCGCGGAACAGGCCGTTGCTGGTGGAGAACAGGTTCGCGATGTGCTTGGAGTTGCAGAGCCCGTTCTGGAGCAGCGAGTCGAACCACGGGAACGGGAAGTGCCGCGGCACGTACTGATCGGTGGCGTTGGCCGATTGTGGGTTCACGAACGTGGTGTCACCGGTCGGACCAGGGGTGGTGAACGGCGCGCCGCAGTACTTCGAGCCGACGCTGTGCGGCGGGCTGCCGGCGGGCGTGTCCGGGTTGCCCAGGTCCTGCGCGTAGCCCTTCCAGCTGATCTTGTTGGCGCTGAGCTGGTTGAACAGCGTCGGGACGCTCTTGGGATAGACGCAGCCGTTCTGGCCGGCGGCGGCGTTGACGCCGGCGGCCGAAACCATCTGTCCGTAGTTCTGGTTCTTCTTCAGCGACCCGCCCTGCTTGGTGACCTTGCCTGCGAACTTGGTGTACGTGGGACAGTCGGCCTGGACGTCGGGTTGCGGCGACTGGCCGGAGACGAGCGAGATGTAGTTGTCCTCGGAGGCGTGACCCGTCCCGTAGTAGTTCTTCAGCAGCACGCCCTGCCTGGGCAGCGTCTGCCACAGGTAGGTGTTCTGGTTCAGGCCGGTAAACGACGCGTCGTAGGACTTGTTCTCGAGGATGATCAGCCAGACGTGCTTGATCTTCCCCGGCTGCACCCCGAGCCCGTCCGGGGGCTTGGTGGTGGTCGGCGCGCGCTGGCTCGGCTTCGCGCCCGGGGCGGACGCGCTGGCCGCCGGCACGATGACCACCGCGGTCAATGCAAGCGCCAAGGCGAGTGCGACGCCGGCCGTGAGGGGCCGCGCGCGTGCCATGGAACGGCGGGAGTTCGACTGGGACCGCTGGGCCGACCGATTCATCATCTGCTCTCCAAGCTTGAGCGGCGCTGTGTGCGCTCCGGGGGAGATCGTGTCCTGGCGTCCGCGTCGAAGTGTGTTCATCTTGTGAAGCGGCGCCCCTCCCGGGTCCGCCGGCGAGACCGGCCGCGCCGGCCGATATCCTGAACCCATCGTTATGGCAACCGTCACCGATCAGGTCCGATCGGACATGACCGCCGCCATGAAGGCGGGCGAGAAGCAGCGCGTGGGCGCGCTCAAGTTGGTGCTGTCCGAGTTGCAGAAGGCGTCGAAAGACGGTTCCGACGACGAGCTGGCGGTACTTCGCCGTGAGCGCAAGCGCCGACTCGACGCGGCTGATCAGTTCGAGGATGCCGGCCGTGGCGAACTGTCTGAGCAGGAGCGCTACGAAGCGCAGCTGATCGGTGGCTACCTGCCGGCCGAGCTGTCCGATGACGAGTTGCGCCAGATCGTCGAGCGGGCGATCGCCGACACCGGTGCCTCGGGTCCCAGAGATATGGGCGCGGTGATGAAAGCCGTGATGTCCGCGTCGGGCGGTCGCGCCGAAGGCAAGCGCGCCTCGGCGCTGGCCCGAGAGGCGCTGTCTTAGATGAGCCTTGCCGTGGTGACCGCCTAGTGCCGAAGCGCACACTTGAGCTGGAGAACGAGATCGCGGCCGAACTGGCCGGCTCAGAGGACAGCATCCTGCGCACGCTCGAGGGGCATCTGGAGTGCGACGTGTTCCTGCGCGGCAACGTGCTCACCCTCGACGGCGACCGGGAGACGGTCGACGCCGGTGTCACCGTCGTCCGCGAATTGTCAGACCTGATCCGCCAGGGGCACGAGATCGCGCCCGGGACCGTCGAGGCGGTCGCGAACGCCCTCGATCAGCACGAGTCACCGTCGGAGATCCTCGAGGACGTCGTCTGGCGCCACCGCACGACGAAGGTGGCGCCCAAGACCGTCAACCAGAAGCGCTACGTCGACTCGATTCGCAACAACACGATCACCTTCGGGATCGGCCCGGCCGGCACCGGCAAGACGTTCCTGGCGGTCGCGCACGCCGCCGCCGCGCTCAGCCGCCGAGAGGTCAACCGGATCATCCTGACCCGCCCGGCGGTCGAGGCCGGCGAGCGGCTCGGCTTCCTGCCGGGCGACCTGATGGCCAAGGTCGATCCGTACCTGCGCCCGCTGTTCGACGCGCTGCACGACATGCTGGATCCCGACCGCGTCTCCCAGCACCTGGAGCGAGGGGTGATCGAGGTCGCCCCGTTGGCGTACATGCGCGGACGTACGCTGAACGACAGCTTCATCATTCTCGACGAGGCGCAGAACACCAGCCCCGAGCAGATGAAGATGTTCCTGACACGGCTCGGCTTCGGCTCACGGATGGTCGTCACCGGCGACGTCACCCAGATCGACCTGCCCCGGGAGCAGGCGTCGGGTCTGATCGTCGTGTCGGAGATCCTGCAGGGCGTCGAGGACGTCGAGTTCATCCGCTTCGCCGATGAGGACGTCGTGCGCCACAAGCTGGTGCGCCGGATCGTCGCCGCATACGACCGGGCCGCACAGGCGTCGGCGCCGGAACTCCGATCGCGCCGCTCCGCGTGACAGGGTGGTCGGGTGATGCTTGACGTCGAGGTGATCGGGATCGAGGAGTCGCTCGACTTCGACCCGCAGGCGCCGCTGGCGCGGCCGACCGCCGTCGAGCTCGAGGAGCTGTGCGCGCTGGCGCTGTCATCGGCGGGCATCGAAGAGGGGCACGTCGCGATCGAATTCGTCGACGCCGAGCGGATCCAGGAGCTCAACCGAGAGCACCGGGCGATCGACGCCCCGACCGACGTGCTGTCGTTCGGGATCGACGAGGATGGGGTCAGTGCCGGTCCGCGGGAGCTCGGCGACATCGTGATCTGCCCCGAGCACACGGCCAGCCTGCGGGAGGCGGTCGTCCACGGCGCATTGCACCTGACCGGCATGGATCATGAGACCGACGACGGCGAGATGCTGGCGCTGCAGGCCGAGATCATGCGTTGGGTCAGCTAGTGGCCGCTCGCCACGCGGCGGCGCTCGCCCATCCACCGCAGGTCGTTCGCTCCGGGTTCGTCGCGCTCGCCGGCCGCCCGAACGTCGGCAAGTCGACGCTCGCCAACGCGATCGTCGGCGCCAAGGTCGCGATCGTGTCCGACAAGCCGCAGACGACCCGCCGGGCGATCCGCGGGATCGCGACCGGACCGGACTGGCAGCTGGTGCTCGTCGATCTGCCCGGCGTTCAGCGCCCGCGCGACGAGCTGACCGAACGGATGCAGCACCGCGTCGAGCACGAGCTGTCCGACGCCGACGGCTGCCTGTTGGTGCTCAACGCCGAACAGGGCCTTGGACCGGGCGACCGCTTCATCGCCGGCTTGCTGAAGCCAGCCGCGCAGTCGGGCAAAGTCTCGGTCGCGATCGCCGTCAACAAGGTCGACCGAGCCGACCGCAAGCGGACCGCGGAGACGCTGCATGCGGCCGATGAGCTCGGCCTCGGCGGCGAGATCTTTCCTGTCTCGGCGCGCACCGGCGCCGGCGTGCCGGCGCTGACCGAGCATCTGGTGTCGATGCTCCCGGCCGGCCCGATGTACTTCGACGCCACCCAGCGCTCAGACCAGTCGCGCGCCGTCCATCTCGCCGAGCTGGTTCGCGAGCAGGTGCTGTCACGCACGCGTGAGGAGGTGCCCCACGCGGTCGAGGTCGAGGTCTCCGAGATCAGTCAACCGCGGGAGGACCTGATCCGGATCGAGGCGGTCGTGCTGTCTGAGACCGAGTCGCAGAAGGGGATTCTGATCGGCGCGGGCGGAAAGATGATCAAGTCGATCGGGATCGCCGCCCGGCGGAACATCGAACGCGAACTGGGCTGCAAGGTCCACCTGGAGCTGTCGGTCTCGGTCCGTCGCCACTGGCGCGCCGACGACCGCGTGCTCGACCGGCTCGGGATCGAATAGTCACCAGTTGTCGCCGGACGCCTCGTCCTCGCTGTCGGAGAAGAACCGGCGACGGACGAGCTCGCCGGTCCCGGCCACCAGCAGGCTCGCCCCGGTGGCGATCAGGATCGGGAGCCAGAGGTTTTTTTCGAACGTCGAGCCGCCGACGTATCCCAGCGTCGAGCTGAACAGCGCCCAGACGATCGCTGCGAACGTATCGGCGGGCAGGAACTTCCGTTTCCACGGCATCTCGAGCGTGCCGGCGATATAGGTGGTGGCGGTCCGGCCACCCGGGATGAAGCGGGCGACGATGATGATCCAGGCGCCGTGCTGCTTGATCTGCGTCTGCGCCCAGCGCAGCCGGCGCTGGTTCGATTCCGAGCCGAGCAGCCGATCGGTGACCCGGCTCAGACCGCTGCGACCCAACCAGTAGGCGCAGTTGTCGCCGAGGATCGCGCCGATCGCCGCTGCCGTGGCGACCAGCGCGATGTTGAGCCGCCCCTGAGATGCCAATACCGCCGCGGTGATGACCACCGTCTCCGAGGGGAACAGCGGCAGCACGGCGTCGCCGGCGCAGACGCCGACGATCAGCAGATATGTCCATGGTGAGCCCGAAACCGCGTTGAGCAGCGAGTTGAACATCGTTGGCGCCCCAGGTCCGTCGTCGGTCGCGGTCCGAGACTGATGCTAGGCGGCAGGCAGACGTTTCGTCGGCCTCGGTCCGTGGGCGGCCCGTCCCTAGAATCCCCCGCAATGGACGACTCGCAGGTCGCATACGACGAGCGCGGCCTGGTCCCTTGCGTCGTTCAGGATTGGACGACCGGTGAGGTGCTGACCGTCGCCTACATGAACGCCGACTCGCTGCGGCTGACCCGGGAAACCGGGGAAATGCACTTCTTCAGTCGCTCGCGTCAAGCGCTGTGGCACAAGGGCGAGACCTCGGGCAACACGCAGGCGGTCAGGGCAATTCGCTACGACTGCGACGGCGACGCGCTGGTGGCGCTCGTGACTCCGACCGGGCCGGCCTGCCACACCGGCGAGCGGACGTGTTTTCACCACGGTGAGCTGGAGCCGGCCCCGTACGAGTCGTTGCCGACGCTGCAGCGGACCGTCACCGAGCGCGCGACGCAGCGGCCCGACGGCTCCTACACGGTGACGCTGCTCGACGATCGCCAACTTGCCGGCGACAAGGTCCAGGAGGAGGCCGAGGAGGTCGCCCGCGCCGCCCGCGAGGAGTCCGATCAGCGGGTCGCCGAAGAGGCCGCCGACGTCCTGTACCACCTGACGGTGCTGATGGCCGGGCGCGGGCTGACGCTCGCCGATGCCGAACGGGTGCTCGATGACCGCCGCCGCTGAGCAGGCCCGCGCCGCGAGCGGCGGATTCGCGCCGACGCTCGACGAGATCCGTGAGCTCAGCCGCGAGCACAACCTGATCCCGGTGCATCAGACGTTCATCGACGACACGCAGACGCCGGTGTCGGCGTTCCTGAAGCTGCGGGACAGCGACCGGCCGTCATTTCTGCTGGAGTCCGCCGAGCAGGGCCGGGTCGGGCGCTACTCGTTCATCGGATACCGGCCGCGCAAGGTGCTGCGCTGGTCGCTCGGAGACCCGGGCGACCCGTATCAGCTGGCCGCCGACGAGTTGTCGGCGTACACCGTTCCGCAGCTGCCCGACCTGCCGCCGTTCTTCGGTGGCGCGGTCGGAGTATTCGCCTACGACCTCGTCCGCACGGTCGAGCCGCTCGGGGAGCCCAACCCGGATCCCGTCGGCGTGCCGGACCTGGCGCTGATGCTGACCGACGCGCTGGTCGCGTTCGATCACCTCAAGCACACGGTGACCGTGATCGCCAACGTCTACGTGTCCGACGACGAGGACCTGGAGGCCAGCTACAACCGCGCCTGCGACACGATCGCCGAGGTCCGCTGGCGCCTCGAGGGGCCGGTGCCGCGCCCGAGCCGGCGCCCGGACCCGACCCGCGCCGCCCCGACCTTCCAGTCGAACCTGGAGCGCTCGGAGTTCGAGGCGATCGTCAGCCGGATCATCGACTACATCTACGCCGGCGACGCCTTCCAGGTCGTTCCGTCGCAGCGGTGGTCGGCCGAGGTTCCCGTGCAGGCGTTCTCGATCTACCGGGGCTTGCGGGCGGTCAACCCGAGCCCGTACATGTACTTCCTGGACTTCGGCGACTTCGAGATCGCCGGCGCCAGCCCGGAGCCGCTGATCACGGTTTCCGGGCGCCGTGTGGCGACGCGGCCGGTGGCGGGCACCCGGCCGCGCGGTGCCACCTCGGACGAGGATCAGCGCCTCGCGCAGGAGCTGCTGGCCGACGAGAAGGAGCGGGCCGAGCACGTGATGCTCGTCGACCTCGGGCGCAACGACCTCGGGCGCGTGTGCGAGTACGGGACCGTCGAGGTCGAGTCGTTCATGGCGGTTGAGAACTATTCGACGGTGATGCACATCGTCTCCCACGTCGCCGGGCGCCTGCGCGAGGGCATCGGGGCGCTGGACGCGCTGCGCTCGGTACTGCCCGCCGGGACGCTGTCGGGCGCGCCGAAGGTCCGCGCGATGCAGATCATCGACGAGCTCGAGCCGGTCAAGCGGGGCGGCTACGGCGGCGCGATCGGCTGGGCGGGCTGGCATGGCGAACTCGATACCTGCATCCACATCCGGACGGTCGTCGTCAAGGACGGGACCGCGCACGTGCAGGCCGGGGGCGGCACCGTCGCCGACGCCAAGCCCGCCTACGAGTACGACGAGTCGGTCGCGAAGTCCCGCGCGGTGATGCAGGCGATCGAGCTGGCCGTCGCCCAGCCGGAGTGGCCATGAGCGCCGCCGCGATGGTCCAGCGCGTCGACGGCATGCGCGTGCTGGTCGTCGACAACTACGACAGCTTCACCTACAACCTCGTGCAGTACGTCGGCGAGCTCGGCGCCGAGCTGGAGGTCGTCCGTAACGACCACGCGACCGTCCAGGACCTCCTGATTCGCGGCTATGACCGCGTGATCGTCTCGCCGGGGCCGTGCACGCCCAACCTGGCCGGAATCACGCTGGAGATCGTGCGGCGCTTCCCGGAGGCGGGGATCCCGACGCTCGGGGTCTGTCTCGGTCACCAGGCGCTCGTCCAGGCGTGGGGCGGCGAGGTCATCGTCCATAAGCCGGTGCACGGCAAGACGACCGTGATCGAGCACGACGGCCGGACGATCTTCCGTGGGCTCTCACCGGCGCTCGAGGTCGGTCGCTATCACTCGCTGATCGCGGCACCGGACCTGCCCGAGCCACTGGTGCGCTCAGCGTCGGCCGACGGGATCGTGATGGCGGTCCGCCACCGATCGCTGCCGGCCGAGGGCGTCCAGTTCCACCCCGAGTCGGTGCTGACCCAGCAGGGCAAGGAGCTGTTGTCGAACTTCCTGGCGAGGACGCAGTGAGCGTCCAGCACACGGTTGACCAGGCCGCGCCGCCGACCGGCGGTTCCGGCGACCCGGAGCTGATCACCCGCTCGATCGACGCGCTTGCCTCAGGCGTTGATCTGACGGCCGAGCAGACCGCCGCGGTGCTCGCCCAGATCATGGCCGGCGACGCGTCCCAGATTCAGATCGCCGGCTTTCTGATCGCGCTGCGGACCAAGGGTGAGACGGTCGACGAGCTGACCGGGTTGGCGAGCACGATGCGCCGGCTGGCGGCGCCGGTGACCGTGGGCCGTTCGGACCTGCTCGACACGGCGGGGACGGGGGGTGGCCGCCGGACGTTCAACGTCTCGACCACCGCCGCGTTGATCGCCGCGGGCGCCGGCTGCACAGTGGCCAAGCACGGCAACCGGTCGGCGACCGGACTGTCGGGCTCGGCCGACCTGCTCGAGGCGCTCGGCGCGCGGATCGACCTGCGCCCCGAGGCGGTCGCTCAGTGCATCGAGCAGGCCGGCTTCGGGTTCATGTTCGCCCCCGCCCACCACCAGGCGACGCGCTATGTGATCCCCGTACGCGGTGAGCTCAAGGTGCGGACGATCTTCAACTTCCTCGGACCGCTGACCAATCCGGCCGGGGCCGAGCGTCAGCTGATCGGGGTCTCCGACGGCGCCTTTCTGGAGACGATGGCGGGGGCGTTGCAACGGCTCGGCACCCGGCACGCGCTGGTCGTGTCCAGCACCGACGGGCTCGACGAGCTGTCGATCTCGGCGCCGACGCGCGTCTTCGAGGTCACCCCCGACGCGATCACCAGCTACCAGGTGGCGCCCGAGGAAGTCGGCCTCGAGCCAGCTCCCGCCAGCGCGATCCCCGGGGGCGACCCAGCAGCCAATGCCGAGATCACCCGGCGCATCCTGGATGGCGTGGGCGCGGGGGCGCCGGCCGGCAGCACCGATCGCGCCGCCCGTGATCTGGCGCTGCTGAACGCTGGCGCGGCGATCTACGCTGCCGGCGGCGCCGACTCGCTGACGGGCGGGGTGACCGTCGCGGCGGCGGCGGTCGATGACGGCGCGGCCGCGGCGGCAACGCGGCGATTCATCGAGGCAACCCACCGTCTCGGCGGATGAACGAGCTGCAGCGGATCATCGCGCGCACCCGCGTCGAGGTCGATCAGCGGCGCGCCACGACGCCGTTGCGGGGGCTCGCGGCGGTGGCGG
Organism: uncultured Solirubrobacteraceae bacterium; assembly: GCA_963743985.1. GTDB lineage: Bacteria > Actinomycetota > Thermoleophilia > Solirubrobacterales > Solirubrobacteraceae > Palsa-465. Next base: position 15,941 of record CAVUSD010000005.1, read on the forward strand.
ACGGCCGAGTCGAGCACGACCCGATCCGCGAGTTCACGACGGCCCTGGCGGCGCCCGGACTGTCGGTCATCGCCGAGCACAAGCGCCGTTCGCCGAGCGCGGGGCCGATCCGGTCCGATATCGAGCTCGAGGACGTCGTGACCGCCTACGAGCGTGGCGGCGCGCGGGCCCTGTCGGTCCTGACCGAGGCGGTCGGGTTCGGCGGCAGCATCGACGATCTCGCCCGAGCGCGTCGGGTTGCGACGCTGCCGATCCTGCGCAAGGACTTCGTCGTCGACGAGTACCAGGTGGTCGAGGCGGTCGCCGCCGGTGCCGACGCGATCCTGCTGATCGTCGCGGCGCTGGACCCGGCCGATCTGCGGTTTCTCTATGACCGGGCGTTGAGCTTCGGGCTGGGGGTGCTGGTCGAGGTCCATGACGGTGACGAGCTGGCGATCGCGGCGGCGATCGAGCCGGCGGTGATCGGGATCAACAACCGGAATCTGACGACCTTGAAAGTCGACACGGCCCGGACGTTCGAGCTGATCGGGTCGCTGCCGGCCGAGACCGTGATCGTCTCCGAGTCGGGTCTGCGCACTCCCGAGGATGTCGCCGCGGTCGCGGCGGCCGGGGTCGACGCCGTGCTCGTCGGCGAGGCGCTGATGCGATCCGGCGACATCGAGGCGGCCTGCCGGGCGTTGACCGGCGTCTCGACGCCTGCGCCTACGATGGATTGATGGACGTGTCCGGACCCACGCGCATCAAGTTCTGCGGGATCACCAACCTCGACGACGCCGACGCGGCGGTCGAAGCCGGCGCGTGGGCGCTCGGGATGGTCCTGTGGCCCGGATCCAAGCGGCGCTGCCGGACCGCGGACGCGGCCGCGATCGCCGCCACGTACCGGCGACGCGTCGAGCTCGTCGGCGTGTTCGTCAACCCGACGCTCGACCACGTCGCCGTCGCCGCCGACGAGATCGGCCTGACGATGCTGCAGTTCCACGGGGACGAGGGACCGTCGTTCTGCGCCGAGGCGGGCCGCCGGACCGGCTGCCGGGTGATCAAAGCCGCGCGGGTGCGCAGTCGCGCCGAGATCCAAGCGCTGGCGCCGTTTCACACCGACTTTCATCTGCTCGATGCGTTCGCCGAGGGAGCTCCCGGCGGGACCGGGGAGACGTTTGCCTGGGAGCTGGCGCGCGGGCAGGGACCCGCCCGCCTGCGGGTGCCGGTGATCCTCGCCGGCGGGCTGACCGCCGACAACGTCGCGGAGGCGATCGCAACGGCTCATCCGTACGCGGTCGATGTCGCCAGCGGGACCGAGTCGGCCCCCGGGATCAAGGACCACGACAAGCTGCGGGCGTTCGCCGTCGCCGTGACATCGACCAACCCCGTGGTGCCGGTCGAGACCGAAGAGGTGCCGACCCCATGAGCGCGATCGAGCATCGGTTCGGCCCCTACGGCGGCCAGTACGTGCCGGAGACGCTGATGCCGGCATTGGCCGAGCTGGAGCTGGCCTGGATCCAGGCGCGGGACGACCCCGGATTCATCGCCGAGCGCGACGCGCTCGCCCGTGACTACGTCGGGCGCCCCTCGCCGCTGTACCGGGCGGCGAGGCTGAGCGAGGCCGCGGGCCACGAGATCTATCTCAAGCGTGAGGATCTCAACCACACCGGCGCACACAAGATCAACAACGCGCTCGGCCAGGCGCTGTTGGCCCGGAGGATGGGCAAGCCACGGATCATCGCCGAGACCGGAGCCGGCCAGCACGGGGTCGCGACCGCCACGGCGTGCGCGCTGCTGGACCTGGAGTGCATCGTCTACATGGGCACCGAGGACATGCGCCGCCAGAAGCCGAACGTCGAGCGGATGGGCCTGCTGGGCGCGACGGTCAAACCCGTCGATGCGGGCACGCGGACGCTCAAGGAGGCGACCTCGGCGGCGATCCGCGACTGGGTGGCGAACGTCGCGACGACCCACTACATCATTGGCTCGGCGGTCGGGCCGGCGCCGTTTCCGGCGCTCGTGCGGGACCTGCAGCGGGTGATCGGCGACGAAGCCCGGGCGCAGGTGCTGCAGACGACCGGCCGGCTGCCAGAGCGCGTGATCGCGTGTGTCGGCGGTGGCTCCAATGCGATCGGGATGTTCACCGCGTTCGTCGGCGATTCCGAGGTCGCGTTGATCGGGGTGGAGGCGGGCGGCGACGGGATCGACACGCCCCGGCACGGCGCGTCGCTCACGACGGGCAGCCGCGGCGGGGTCCTGCACGGGTCGTTCTCGGCGATCATGCAGGACGAGGACGGCCAGATTCTCGAGGCGCACTCGATCTCGGCGGGACTTGACTATCCGGGCACTGGGCCCGAACACGCGTGGCTGCGCGACCAGGGCCGGGCCCGGTACGTCGCGATCACCGATCGCCAGGCACTTCAGGCGTTCGCCACCTGCACGCGGCTGGAAGGGATCATCCCGGCGCTCGAGAGCTCGCACGCGATCGCCTGGGCGCTGGCTGACGGCGGCTCCGACCTCGATGTCGTCTGCCTCTCGGGCCGCGGTGACAAGGACCTGACCGAGGCGCTGACCAAGCTGCGGGAGGGCGAGTGAGCGAGGTGAGCGAGCGCGCCGGGGTGGCGCGGGTCGCCGAGGCGTTTGCCCGGGCCGCGGCCGACGGCTGTCGGGCGGCGCTGATGCCCTACCTGATGGGCGGCTATCCGGACATCGAGACCTCGACGGCGATCGGGCTGGCCTATGCCGACGGCGGTGCCCACCTGGTCGAGCTGGGGGTGCCGTTCTCCGACCCGCTGGCCGACGGACCGGTGATCCACGCGGCCGCGACGGCGGCGCTGGAGGCCGGCGCCAACCTACCGGCGGTGCTCGAAGTGGGGCGGGAGATCGCGCGCCGGATCCCCGTGATCCTGATGTGTTACTCCAACCCGCTCTACGCGCGTGGGATCGAGCGGTCGCTGGACCTGCTGGTCGAGGCGGAGATCAGCGGACTGATCGTGCCGGACCTGCCGTTCGAGGAGGCCGGCGAGATCCGGGCGGCATGCGCGGCCCGCGAGCTGGCGTTCGTGCCGCTGGTCGCGCCGACGACGCCGGCCGCACGAATGGCGCAGATCGGCCAGACCGCCCGCGGGTTCATGTACGTCGTCGGCGTCACCGGCACGACCGGCGAACGGGCGTCCGGCCAGAGTGGCCGGCGCGAGCTGCTGGCGTCCGCCCGGGCCTCGACTCGGGTTCCCGTGGCGCTCGGATTCGGCATCTCGACCCCGGAACAGGCGGTGCAGGCGATCGCCGACGGGGCCGAAGGGGTGATCGTTGGCACCCGGCTCGTCCGGGCAGCGGGTGAGGCGGCGGATCCAGCCACGGCCGTCCGGGAGCTGGTCGGTGCGTTCTCAACTGCGCTGACGACGCCATCGGCCGCCTGAGGAAGTAGGATCCAGCGCCCATGGGTCTCGTACTAACCGCCGGTGCCGGCCTCTGCATCTGGATCATCATCTGGTCGCTGAACGTCAGTGGGCTCGACGCCTTCTTCGTCACGCTGCTGATGGTCCTGATCGCGATCGGCGTCCGCAACCTGCTCCCGTTCCTGCCCGGTCGGCGGGACGACTAGCGGACATAGGCCCATGCGCTGGGTCGGGCTGTCACCCCGCTGCTTCGGCGTGCCCGCGGCATGCCTGGCCGCGGTCGCGGTGGCCGGCTGCAGCACGGCCCCATCGAACAACACCGCGGTCGTCGTCAAGGGCGACGCGCTCACCATCTACGCGACGCAGCCGCCGGGCGCCGACACGGCCGTCGACACCGACGTGCTCGATGCCGAGAAGCTCGCGCTGCAGCAGGCGGGCTCGAAGTCCGGCAAGTTCACGCTTCGCCTGAAGGTGCTGCACGGTCCCACCGTCTCGCAGGACGCCCGCACCGCGATCTCCGACAACACGGCGATCGCCTACCTGGGGGAGATTCCCCCGGGCACCAGCGGCGCCTCCGTGCAGATCACCAACCAGCTCGGGCTGTTGCAGATCTCGCCGACCGACACGGCCGTCTACCTGACCCAGCCGACCGCAGCGGTGCCCGGGTCGCCCGTTCACTGGTACCCCGACCACAAGAATTTCGACCTGACGTTCACGCGCGTCGTTCCCAACACGTCCAAGGAGGCGCGCGCGATCGTGACGCAGATGAAGACGCTGCAGCTGACGAAGCTGTACGTCTCGTCGGATTCGAGCTCGTATGGCAAGTCGGTCGCGCTGGAGATGCGCCAGGACGCGCCGTCCGCCGGTCTCTCGCTCGTCGCCTCGTCCAGCGCCGCTGACGCCGTCTTCTACGCGGGCGCGCCGGATCAGGCCGCGACCAAGGCGGTCGACGCCGCCGCCGCCGCCAGCCCGACGGCGAAGGTGTTCGTCCCGTCGGCCTTCTACGACGATCCCTGGGTGGCGGGACTCAGCGCCGCCGCGCAGAAACAGCTGTATGTCTCCTCGCCGGGCTTCATGCCCGGCTCATACGAGGGCACCGGCGCCGCGTTCGTCTCGGCCTTCAGGCAGGCGTACGGGCATCGACCACAGCCGCAGGCGGTGTTCGGGTACGCCGCCATGGAGGCGCTGCTCGCCGGCCTCAAGCAGGCGGGCGGCAACGCCGACAGCCGCGCCGACGTCACCACTGACGTGCTGGGACTCAAGAACCAGTCGTCGGCACTCGGCACGTACTCCCTCAACGGAGGGGACACCAACATCGCGCCGTTCATCTTCGCCCGTCCGGTCGCAGGTAAGTTGGTCCCCCGCGGGACGGGGTGACACCGCGAGTCAGTGGCAGGCGCATCCGGCGGCCGCTGGTCGTCGTGCTGCTGAGCGCGCTGCTCGCCCTGGTCGCGCTGACTGGCTGCGACGGAACCACACCGGCCTCGAACCGGATTCGCGGCAGCACGCTGAGCGTGTATGTCAGCCTGCCGCTGATCGGCCCGTCACGGTATAGCGGCCAGGCGGTGCTCAACGGCGTCCGTATGGCGCTCGCGGATGCGCGCGGCACCGTCGGCCACTACCGGATCGTCCTGCACGCGCTCGACGACGCGACCGTCTCCAGCCGCGGCTGGAATCCCGGACAGACGACCATCAACGCCCGCGCGGCGATCAAGAACCCGTCGACGATTGGATATATCGGAGATCTGAACTCGGGCGCGACCGCGGTCGCGATCCCTTTGCTCAACCGCGCCGATGTGCCGCAGATCAGCCCGACCTCGACCGCCGTCGGGCTGACCGAAGGCGGCCTCGAGGCGGCGCCGGGTGAGCCCCTGAAGTACTACCCGACGAACAAGCGCACGTTCGTACGCGTGATTCCGTCCGATCGGATCCAGTCGGCCGTCCAGGTGCAACTGCAGCGCGAGGCTGACTGCGACCGCATCGTCGTGCTCGACGACGGCGAGGTCGACGGCACCGATGCCGCGGTCAGCTTCGACTACGCGGCGCAGCAGGCACGGTTGAAGGTCGTCTCGACGATCCAGTACAACCCGAACGCGACCAGCTACACATCGCTGGCCAGGGGGATCGCCAAGAAGCACCCAACCTGCGTGATGATCAGCGCGTTGCCGCAGAGCCACCCGGTCGCGCTCACCGAGGCGGTGGCGCGGGCGCTGCCCGAGGCCGAGCTGTTCGCGACCGCGGGTCTGGCCGAACCGAGCTACGTCGACCCCGCCAAAGGCGGTATCCCGGCGGCGCTCGACTCGCGGGTGACGATCACCGCGGGGATGCTGGGACCGCAGGACTATCCGCCCGCCGGTCAGCGGTTCCTGGGCGCGTACTCCCGGCTCTACGGGAACGAGCCCACCGCGGCGATCTTCGGTTATGCCGCGATGTCGTTACTGCTCGACGCGATCCAGGCGGCGACCGCCGAGGACGAACATCAGGTGACGCGCTCGAGCGTGCGTGCGCAGCTGTTCAAGACGCGTGACCGGCACAGCGTGCTCGGGACCTACAGCATCGACCGCCGAGGCGACACGACGCTTGACCACTTCGGCGTCTATCACCTGGTCGACGGGCAGCTGATCTTCTGGCAGGCGCGGCGCGGCTGATCGGCGCCGGCACGCCGTTCAGCCCACGAGGTCGTGGGTGTAGGCGTAGTGGACCGCCTGGGCGCGGTTGCGCGCCCCGATCTTCGCGAACAGATGGTTGACGTGGGTCTTGACCGTCGCCTCGGAGACCACCAGGTGGGCGGCGATCTCACGATTGGAGAGGCCGCGCGCGATCAGCGCCAGCACCTCGGCCTCCCGCGGGGTCAGCTCGTCGGGCAGCTGTCGGGGTGTCGGTGAGGGGGTGGGGGCCGCAGCGCCGACCGCGTCGAGCAGCTTCGCCTGAACGACCGGATCGAGCAGCGACTGGTGCGCCGCCGCGGCTTGGACGGCTCGTGCGATCTCCTGGATCCCGGCGTCCTTGGTGAGATAGCCACGCGCGCCGGCCCGGAGCGCGTCGAGGATCGAGGCTTCGTCGGCATGGGTCGTCAGCACGACGATCTCGGTCTCCGGTTGGGCGGCCCGGATCTCCCGAGTCGCCTGGACCCCGTCGACGTTCGGCATCCGCAGGTCCATCAGCACCACCTCGGGTCGGTGGCGGGCGGCCAGCCGGATTGCCTCGGCGCCGTCCGCGGCGTCGGCGACGGGCTCGATCCCGGGCGTGGCCTGCAGCAGCGTCATCAGTCCCTCGCGGACGATCGCCTGGTCGTCGGCGACCAGCACCCGGATCGGATCGCTCATCCGGGGATGCCCGCCGGAGTGTCCCGTAGCCCAGTGGTGGCCGCGGCCGGGATCTGCAGGCGTACGCGCCAGCCACCGTTCTCGGTCGGTCCCGCTGCGAGCGTGGCGCTGAGGGCGTTCGCGCGTTCGCGCATGCCCCGTAGGCCGTAGCCGCCGCCGGTCGCCGCCAGGCCCGACGGGGCCGTGCCGCCCGGCGCGGGCCCGTTCTCCACGACCAGGTCGATCGGGTCGGTGGGCGCCGCGCCAGCGTGCAGCTCGATCGTCACCGGCGCGCCGGAGGCGTGCTTGCGCACGTTGGTCAGCGACTCCTGGACGACGCGCAGCAGGGTCTGGCCGGTGTCGCCGGCGAGCCGGGTGCCGTCGCCGTCGATCGACACCGTGACCGGGGCATCGCTCGCGCTCGCGCTGCGGTATTCGGCGACGAGCGATTGGATACCGGCGGGAGCCGGGGTCACGCCGTTCTCATCACCGCGCAGCGCACCGACCGCCCGCCGGGTCTCGCTGAGACCCGCACGGGCTAGCTCGTGCGCGTGGCGGACACGCTCGAGCACCACGTCGCGGTCGGCGCCGTTCTCGATCAACGCGCTCGTCGCCTCCAGCTGGATCGTGAGCCCCGCCAGCGAGTGCGCGAGCACGTCGTGGATCTCACGCGCGATCCGGGTGGACTCCTCGAGCCGAGCCGACCGCAACTGCTCCTCGTGCGAACGTTGGTTCTGCGCGAGCAGCAGCTCGGCCTGCTCGGCACGCATCAGCGATTGGCGGGCGTTAGACCCCGCGAGCGTGATGGCGGCGAAGCCGAGTGAGTAGGCCAGCAGCCCCAGCGCGCTGTCGCCGTAGATCAGGACCGTCACGGCGAGCGCCAGCACCCCGCCGGCGGTGACGAGCATCGCCCGTCCGAGCGGTTCACGCGCTCCGGCCACGACCGCCGCGACGAACACGAACGCGCTGGCCGCACTCGACGCCGCGGCCCCGCACAGCACGCCGCCGGCGATCGCCATCACGTAGATCTCGACCGTCGCCCCGTTCTCGCGGCCGGGGTGCCAGGTCCAGATCGCCCACGAGATCGTGCAGAGCCCGTAGGCGATCGTGACGACCAGACCACGGCCGCCGGTGCCGGGCTGGTGAGGGTCGTTGAACACGGTCCAGCTGATCAGACCGAAGCCGATCAGCCGGATGATCGTGGCGGCGCGTGGGTCCGTTCGCGAGAGCAGCAGCACCGGCTCAGACGTTACGGCGTCGCTGCTTCGTCGACGAGCGGTGGTGACCGGCGCTCACGCCAACTCCATCGGCGCCGGGGTGGAGAGCTCCCGCCGGCGGACGGCCAACACCGCGGTGCGGCCGAGGACCTCGAAGGCGGCCATGGCCAGCAGCGCCACCGTCCAGGCCTCGGTGCTCGTGATCGCGTGGTGTGCGGAGAACGTGCCGATCGTGCCCGCGCCGCCGTGGCTGGACCAGTACGCGAAAGCGAACCGGGAGCCCATGCCGAGCACCCAGAAGAATGCCGACAGCCAGGCTGCGCGAAACCAGACGCGGCCGTCGTCGGCACGATGGAAGATCACGGTGGCGCCGCTGGCGACGCCGATCAGGCCGCCGACGAGAGCGAGGATGCCGGCGAGCACGAGGTCGTTGCCGCCGGTCGGGATCCCGTGCAGGTAGCTGACGACGGCGATCCCGAGGATGATCAGCGGCCGGAGCAGCTGACGGGTGGTGAGCTCGTGGTCGCGGATCTGCAGCAGCACCAGGAGGACGAGCGCGGAGTCGATGAGGTAGTCGGAAATGGTCATGACGCCATCGTCCGCTCAGGGCGTCGTTCGCACATCGGGCTGTAGGTTGATCTGCGGGTGGAGCCGTGGGCTGTCTCCACCCGCGGGTGGAGGCCCGCCCTCCGCTCCGGGGGTGATGCAGATTTCCTTCGGATAGGGCGGGTTAGTCGCCGCGCCCGGGTCGCGGCCTGGACCCGGTCCTCGGCGCCCCGGCCCGCAGCGTGGAGCTAACGCGCGCAGACGATGACGGTTCCGGCGAGGCGCTGGCCGAGCGTCTGTCGGCGGCGCGACCGCAGCGTCGGCAGCTGCCACGCGATCACCCAGGCGGCGCTGCGCAACGCGAGTGGGCCGCAGCCGACCCGCTGGCGGCGCAGGATCTCCCGCGAGCGCTGCAGCGCCTTCGCGGGGCCGGCTTCCGGATCGGCATCGCGCAGACGCTCGATTTCCTCGTTCGCCGCCGCGCGGCGCGCCTCGTACGCCTCGCGTTCGGGTCGGCGGAGCCGCTGCTCGGCCTGCGAGAGCAACACCGCGACGGCGCTCTCGACGCAGGCGCTGCGCGTGTCGACGGGGCCGCCGGTGCCTGCGTCGACGCGCCGGATGCCGAGCGCGCGCATACCCGGCGAGCGCCAGTTGGCCCCGATCGCCGACAACCCGGCGGACGCGACCTTCAACGGCAGCTCCCAGCGCTCGAGCGCGTTGCGCTCGGGGGCGCGTCCATCGAACCACCCGGGAGGCCGGCCGAGACGGCCGAGCGCCACGAACACGGCTCCGGCGATCGCGCCGAGGACCGTCAGCATCAGCAGCCCGTCGCAGGCCCCGGCGGCCGCTTGGCGAGGCAACGACGCAATCCCCGGCTCACGCGGGACGACGAACCGCATCGGCACAGTGTCCCACGACGTCTCGCCGTCCCTCGGGATACGCTCGATGGATGGCCGATGAGCTCTTCCTGATCGACGGCAACAGCCTCGCCTACCGGGCGTTCTTCGCGCTGCCGGAATCGATCGCGACCTCGACCGGGGTGCCGACCAACGCGATCTTCGGGTTCGCGTCGATGCTCGTCAAGATCCTCACCGACTACGGGCCCAAGGCGACCGTCGTCGTCTGGGATGCGGGCTCCAGCGGACGCAAGGAGGTCTATTCCGAGTACAAGGCCGGCCGGGCGACGCGCCCTGATCTGCTGAAGGAGCAGTGGCCTCACCTGGAGCCCCTGGTGGAGGCGTTCGGGTATCGGAACATCCGCGTCGACGGGTACGAAGCCGACGACGTGATCGCGTCGATCGCGGAGCAGGCCAAGGTGCAGGATCCGCCGATCGAGGTGATGATCGTGACCGGCGACCGCGACGCGTACCAGCTGGTCGACGATCGGGTCTCGATCATGACCACCAGCCGGGGGATCACCGACACCAAGGTGTACGACCGCCAGGGCGTGATCGACCGCTACGGGATCCCGCCTGAGCTCGTGCCCGATTTCCTCGGGCTCAAGGGCGACTCGTCCGACAACATTCCGGGCGTCCCCGGGATCGGCGACAAGACCGCTGCCGACCTGCTCACCCGGTTCGGGTCGTTGGAGTCGGTGCTGGACTCGATCGATGAGATCTCCGGCGCCAAGCGCAAGCAGAACCTGACCGAGCATGCCGACGATGCCCGGATCTCCAAGCACCTGGCGACCGCCCAGCGAGAGATTCCGCTTGATGGCCTCGACATCGCGCAGTTCGCGACGCAGCCGCCCGACCGCTCGCGACTGCGCGACGTGTTTCGGGAGTTCGAGCTCCGCGAGCCGCTGCGGCGTCTGGAGGAGGCGCTCGGCTCGGCCGAGGCGGCTGCCCCGGCGCCCACGGCCGAGACGTCGCTGACCGCCAAGCTGCGCGAGCTGACCGCCGCCAAGCTCAACGGCGCGCTCGGCGCCGCCGGCAACGAGGTCGCGATCGCGGTCAAGGCCCCGGAGACGCCGGAAGGAGTCCTGTTCGGTGAGGAGCAGCAGTGGCGGTTCGGCGCCTACGTCGACCAGTCGCAGACGGTGATCGCCGGTACGGCGCAGCGGCCTGAGGAGCTGGTGGAGGCGACCGACGGCCACCCCGTGATCGCCCACGACGCGAAGTCGCTGGGGGAGGTGCCGCGCAACCTCGTTCACGACACCGAGGTCGCCGCCTATCTGTTGGAGCCGGCCCGTCGGGCGTATCCGTTTCGCGAGCTCTGCGAGGAGCGTGGCCTGGCGACCGATCTCGTCGATCCGGTCGCCGCCGACGCACGGCTGGCCCATGCGCTGGCCGCCTGGCAACGCGAGGAGATCCGCGGCCGCGGGCTCACCGACCTGCTCACCGACGTCGAGCTGCCGATCGTGCGGATCCTGCGTGAGATGGAGCAGATCGGGGTCCGGCTGCATACCGCGCGGCTGCATGAGATCTCCGAGCGGGTCAAGCAGGAGGCCGACGGGTTGGAGCGGGAGATCTACGAGCTGGCGGGGGAGGAGTTCATGCTTGGCTCGCCCCGACAGCTGGAGGAGGTCCTGTTCGGCAAGCTCGGGCTGTCGCGCAAGCGCCGCGGCAAGACCGGCTACTCGACCGACGCGCGGGTGCTGCAGGCGATCCGCTCCGAGCACGAGATCATCCCCAAGATCGAGCGCTGGCGTGAGCTGACCAAGCTCGCGCAGACGTATCTGGACGCGCTGCCGCTGCTGGTCGATCCTGAGAGCCGGCTGCACACGACGTTCAACCAGACCGCCGCGACGACCGGGCGGTTGTCGTCGAACAACCCCAACCTGCAGAACATCCCGATCCGGACGCCGCTGGGGCGAGAGATCCGCGCCTGCTTCGTCGCTGCGCCCGGCAACAAGCTCGTGTCGGCCGACTACTCCCAGGTGGAGTTACGGCTGCTGGCCCATATCGCCGGCGAGGACGTGCTCAAGGCGATCTTCCGCCGCGGCGAGGACGTCCACACGGCGACCGCGTGCCGCGTATTCAACGTGGAGCCCGACCAGATCGACCCGGGGATGCGGTCGAAGTCGAAGATGATCAACTACGGGATCGTCTACGGCCTGTCGGCGTACGGGATGGCCGACCGACTCGACATCCCGCAGGAGGAGGCGGCCGAGTTCATCGAGCGCTACATGTCGGGGTTCCCCGCGGTCGCCCGGTTCATCGAGGCGACGATCGAGCAGGGCACGGAGCACGGCTACGTGTCAACGCTGTTCGGGCGCCGGCGTCAGGTGCCCGAGCTGCGGGCGCGTCGCTGGGACCTGCGCAAGCAGGGCGAGCGATTCGCGGTCAACATGGTGATCCAGGGGACGGCCGCGGACATCATGAAGGTCGCGATGGTCCGGTGTGACGCGGCCCTGAGCGCCGCCGGGCTCACCACACGGCTGGTCCTTCAGATCCACGACGAGCTGCTGTTCGAGGGACCTGAGGCCGAGGCCGAGCAGGTCCGTGAGATCGCCGTCCGAGAGATGGCCGACGCCTACCCGCTCGATCCCGCGCTGGCGGTCGAAGCGGGCATCGGCGACGACTGGCTATCGGCGAAGTAGCCGCCGCTCGGATCGCGCGCCCCGGCCGAGCGCGCGCTCCGTCTCTCGTTTCCTCAGCCCTGCAGGCGGAACTTGAAGAGGTACTCCTTGCCGCCGTTCTTGGAGACGAGGCCCATCTGACCGCGCACGCCGGCAAAGGGCCCGGTGCCGCCGGTGACTGACAGCGTGCTGTTCTTGGTGTCGTAGAACGGACCCTGGACGGTGATCTGACCGCCATCCAGGAACGTCGTCCACAGGCATTCCCAGACGCCGTTCTTGACGTTCAGCCGCGTGCAGAACCCCTCGTCGTGCCCGACCTGATTGGTGTCGGCCTGGTTGAACACCGGGTTCGTGAACGTCAGGATGTCGCCGGCCTTGTCCTTGCCTCCGGGTGCCAGCGGCTGCTCGGTGTCGGTGATGGCGTGCTCGGTGACCGTGATGTTCGTCGTCTTGGCCGCGGCCCGGGCCGTGGTCCTGGCCATCGACGGCGCCGCCAGGGCGAGCGCGCCGCCGGCGGTGAGCGCGGTGGTGACCGCGAGTGCCGCGGCACGCCGCGGGATCCAGCTCTCCTGCATCGAATTCCTCCTCGATCGGGGCTCGTTGAACTGCGGCGATGCTATGCGCGCGGACATCAGCGGTCCACCGTGTCAGCCGGCGCCGCGTCGGTCAGGCGCGGCTGAGGACGGCCGCCGCAGTTCGGCGTGAACGCGCGGGTGCGTCGCGCGCCTCGGCGAACGACGGGTGTGCGACGTTCAGATAATGGTTGAACGACCAGTCGACGAACCGCTTGGCCCCGGTCGCGCGCAGTGCGGGCGCCAGCAGCCGCGGTGCGACGCGCGGGACCAGTCGCTGCGTCCGCAGCATCCACTGAAACTGCCAGGCGTGCCCGGCCGAGAACCGGTGGTAGTTGGCCAGCGCCTCAGACCGGCTGCGATTGCCCGCGATCACCTCACGCAGTTCGCGTCCGCACGCGATCCCGAAATACAGCGCCGTGCGGATCCCCTCGGCGGTCAGCGGCAGGCAGTGGCCGGCGGAGTCGCCGACGAAGAAGATCCCATCCTCGGTGGCGGGGCGCAGCGCATGTGGGATCCAGTTGCCCTGGTAGCGGACGGTGTCGGCGTGGAGGTCCCGCGCCAGCCGGTTGGTCGGATCCTTGACATGGAAGCGGGGGTCAAACGAGCCGACCCCGATCCGTACCTCGCCGTCGGCCGGGAAGCTCCAGCCGTAGCCGGCGGGTACGTACGAGCGGTCGATCCAGATCTCGAGGTCCTTGCCGCCGCCGAACGGATGCACCTCCAGCCCCCGTGACAGCAGCGCGTCGGGCGGCTGCACGTTGGCGCCGACGCCGAGCACGCGGCGCCAGCCGAGCGCGTCGACGATCAACGGCGCTCGCACCTTTCCGCGATCGGTGACGACGACATCGCCGACCCGTGACTCCACCTTGGCGGTTTCGAACGCAAACGACGCCTGATCGGCCAGCAGCCCGCACAGCGCCCGGTAGTCGAACGTCGAGAACGTCCACGGGAGGTCGTAGCGGACGGTGACGTGCGGCGTGTGCACGACGAGTTCGCCGAACGTCTGCTGCACCGCGTCGGTCAGCGCCATCGCCTCCAGCCAACCGGTCGGAATCCCGCACGCCGAGGTCTGGCGCTCGCCGATCTCGTATCGGTCGACGACGAGCACGTCGGCCCCGGACCCGGCCAGCTCCCGGGCGATCGCGAGCCCCGCGAAGCTCGCGCCGCAGATCAGGACGTCGCAATCACGGTCGATCGGGGTACGCTGCGCGCCGCGCTTCGTCGCTCTCGTCGGCATGGAAGGCTCGATGATACGTGCGTGTGGGGAGGTGCTTCGGGGACCGTCCGGCCACCGGGCGCTGCGGCTATCCTCCGTGGACTCATGTCTTAACCACTATGTCCCCACCAACCGATCTGCCCGGTGCCAAGATCGTCGAAGGCTCGGACGGTCTGCTGCTCGAAATCGACGGTCAGATCGTTCCCAACTATGACGCGACGCTGCACCCTTTCACGGAGGGCGACGTCGTCACCGGCCACGTCGTTCGCATTGACAACGACGAGGTGCTGGTCGACATCGGCTACAAGTCAGAGGGCGTCATCCCCTCCGGCGAGTTGTCGATCCGCAAGTCGGTCGACCCCTCCGACGAGGTTTCCCTCGGCGAAGAAGTCGATGCGCTGGTCCTCACCAAGGAGGACCAGGACGGCCGGCTGATCCTGTCGAAGAAGCGCGCCCGGTTCGAGAAGGCCTGGCGACGGATCGAGGCTGCCGCCGAGTCCGGCGAGCCGGTCACCGGCGCCGTCATCGAGGTCGTCAAGGGCGGTCTGATCATCGACCTCGGCGTGCGCGGCTTCCTGCCCGCGTCGCTGGTCGACATCCGCCGCGTGCCGAACCTCGACGAGTACATGGGCACGAACATCGAATGCAAGGTGATCGAGCTCAACCGCAGCCGCAACAACGTCGTGTTGTCGCGTCGCGCGGTGCTCGAGGAGCAGCGCAAGGAGGACCGCGAGCGGATCCTCGATCGACTGCAGCCCGGCCAGGTGGTGGAGGGCACGATCTCCAACATCGTCGACTTCGGCGCGTTCGTCGACCTCGACGGGATCGACGGCCTGATCCACATCTCCGAGCTGTCGTGGTCGCATGTCAACCACCCGTCGGAGATCCTCAACATCGGGGACACCGTCAACGTCAAGGTGCTCGACATCGATCGCAACCGTCAGCGGATCTCGCTCGGTCTGAAGCAGACCCAAGAGGACCCGTGGCAGCGTGTGGTCGACACGTACAACATCGGCGACGAGCTGGAGGGCACCGTCACCAAGGTCGTCACGTTCGGGGCCTTCGTCGAGATCCTCGATGGCGTCGAGGGCTTGGTGCACATCTCCGAGCTGGCGCAGCACCACGTCGAGAACCCGCGGGAGATCATCCAGCCGGGCGATCCGGTCCGCGTCAAGATCCTCGAGATCGATTCCGAGCGCCGTCGGCTGTCGCTGTCGATCAAGCGGGTCGAAGGACAGGTTCTGCCGGTGCGGCCGATTCAGCCGCCAGAGGGCGAGGGCTCGCTGGACGACGTGCCGGAACTCGGTCTGTCCGAGGACGTGTTCGCCGACGACGGACTTGACGTCGCCGGATCCGAGTTCGAGCCGGGCGATGCCTCGCAGGAACTTGGCGACCCGGAATCGAAGGCGGTCATTGCTGACACCGAGTCAGAGCTCCCGGCCACCGATACGGAGGCCGCTGTGGCCGCGCCCGAAGTGGTCGTGGAACCTGAGCCGGTCGTCGAGCCCGAAGCCGAGGCTGCGGCCGAGCCGGAGGCTGCGGCGGAGTCCGAGGCTACGGCCGAGCCCGAAGCTGCGGCCGTGCCCGAGCCCGAAGCTGCGGCCGAGCCGGCCAACGGCGACGACCCTGAGTCGGTCGTCACGTCTGAGCCAGGCGCACCGCCTGCCTAGACGCGCCTGCGGCGCGAGTCGATCGCGCCGCAGCCGTCGGGCGAGGGCCGCCTGAGCCATGGCCCCTTTCATCGGCCTGACGGGCGGCATCGGCTCGGGCAAGTCGACGGCGCTGGCCGCGATGGAGCGGCTCGGCGCCGCCACGCTCTCGACGGACGCGGTCGTGCACGACTTGTATGAGAGCGAAGAGGTCCGTCGACTGGTCGCCGAGCGGTTCGGCGATCAGGTGATCCGCGACGGCAAGGTCGACCGCGGGGCGGTGGCGCGTGCGGCATTCGCCACCGACGAGCAGCGCCAATGGCTCGAACAGATGCTGTGGCCGCGTGTCGGCGAGCGGATGATCATCTGGAGGGCCGAGCAGGACCGGCGCACGCCACGACCGCGGGCGCTCGTCGTCGAGGTACCGCTGCTGTTCGAGTCCGGGCTCGATCGCGGCTACGACGCGACGATCGCGGTGATCGCCGATGAGACGATCCGCCAGGGACGCGCGGGCGCTCGCGGACATCAGGCGCTCGATGAACGGGTGGCTCGTCAGCTCAGTCAGCAGGAAAAGTCGCAGCTTGCGACGTACACCGTCGTTAACGACGGCAGCGAGGCCGAACTGGAGGCCAGGCTGTCTTCGATCCTTGAGATGCTGAACACGTGAGCCCGTCGACCGCTTCACCTACACGCCGCCCCCGAGCCGGCGGCTCCGGTCGGGCCGGGGGGCCGAACGGCGCTGCCCGTAAGCGCCTCGCCCGGCGCCGGCGGATGCGGCGCGGGCTCGCGCTGGTGGTCGCGCTGGCGGTCGTCGGCGTGATCGTCGTGATGACCGCGCCTCTGGCGAAGAAGGCCGTCAACGACCTCGGCCTGCCGCTGTCGTACTCCTCGATCATCCGCCAGCAGGCGGCCGCGAAGCATCTGTCGCCGGCGCTCGTCGCCGGCGTGATCTACGCCGAGACGAAGTTCGACGCCCGCACCTCCCCGGCCGGCGCGGTCGGGCTGATGCAGATCGAACCGGCCACCGCGCTGTTCCTGGCCAAGCGCTCGGGCGCGACGACCTTCAACACCTCAGACCTCAACCAGCCGGCGGTGAACATCGCCTACGGCAGCTATTACCTGCGGTATCTGCTCAACGAGTACCACGGCAAGGTCGTGCTGGCGCTGGCGGCGTACAACGGCGGTGAGACGAACGTCAACAAGTGGGTCTCCGAGGCCAGAGCCCACGGGCGTACGCTGACGATCTCGGCGATCCCGTTCCCGGAGACGCGGGCCTACGTCTCACGGGTGCTGCACGCCGCCGGCGAGTACCGCCGGCACTACGCCCACCAGCTCGGCTACGAGTGAGCAGCGGCGGCCTGGGTCGCGCCGCCCGCCTGCTTGCTGGACCGCGGGTCACGGCGCGCGACGACGTTCGCGATCCCCTGGAGGACCAGCAGCATCGCGAACCCGAGCGCGGCGGTGGCGACGAGGTACCACGGCCACGGTCCCATGTCGTCCAGCAGCGAGCCGTGCACGGGCTTGGCGCGCAGATACATGTAGTTGCCGCCGGTCAACAGGTCGCCGGCGCCCGCGACGGCCGCCCACGCCAGCGTCCCGGCGAATACGCGCAGTGGCGCCCTCGGCTTCGGATACAGACCACACCCGAACACCAGGCCGATCCCGGCGACGATCGCAACGACGTGGTACGTGAAGTAGGTGAAGTAGAAGACCGACGGATAGTCCCACGACAGGTCAGGCGTGACCGTCGCCTGTAGCGACGCCGACAGCGCCCAGAGATAGGCGAACTCGGTCGCACGCTGATTCCGCGTCCACAGCGCGATCGCGGTGGTCAGCGAGATCACGTCGGTCAGCTGGAGCGGGAGGTCGTAGCGGACCGTCCAGATCCCCTGGATCACGTCGGCGACGTATTCGCCGGCCCAGCCGCAGATGATCAACACGGCCAGCGCGCGGTAGACGATCATCGTCGTCCGTTCGCTGCCGCGCCGCGCGACCACCACCACCGCCGGCGCGGAGATCGCCAGCACAGCCAAGGCGGCCAGATGGGGGGCGGAGAACTGCCGCACGGCCGGAGTCTGGCGATTTCACCCCGCATATGTGGGCCAGATCGCCAACCCTCGGCGGTGATTTGGTCGCGGCGGCGGCTACGCGCGCCGGCTGCCGGGGGTTCCGGCGATCGGCCACTCGAGCTCGATGATCTGCGCGTGCGGGACGTCGGCTTCAGCCGGTGGCCGGCGACCGACCGCAAGCATCGCGGCGCGGATCGTGCCGACGTGGGCGACGACGAGCGCCGGCTGGAGTCCTGCGGCAACCTGGTCAAGCGCCGCGCGGGTGCGCGCCACCTGATCGGCGATCGACTCCCCGCCCGGGAACGTGAACCCGTCGCGTGCGGCCTCGAACGCGGCGAACTGCTCGGGCTCGGTGCATTGCAGCTCGGCGACCGGCCGACCTTCCCAGCGGCCACGGTCAGATTCGGCGAGTGCGGCGAGCACGGACACGGGCGCTCCGGTGGCCTCGGACACGATCTCGGCCGTCGCGGCAGCTCGCCGCAGCGGTGACGTCCACAGCGCCGTGATCCCCGCCGCCCGCGCCGCCACGGCGAGCGCGTGCGCCTGCCCGCGCCCGAGCTCTGACAGCGGCGGATCGCGACGTCCCAGGATCAGTCCGCCGGCGTTGTCGGCGGTCTGGCCGTGCCGGGCGAGCAGCACGGGGTGCGTCAGCGCGCCCGGCACGTTCTGCCT
>CAVUSD010000006.1:0-7982 GCA_963743985.1 uncultured Solirubrobacteraceae bacterium
GCAGCTGACGGCGGCTGCGCACGGCGACCGGGACCGCGAACCCGAACCGCTCCTCGATCAGCGCCGCCAGCTCGCTCTCCAGCTGCGGCCGGCTTGGCCGTGGCGCTCAGCGCGATATTGCCGCTTTGCACGTAGGTTTTGACGTCCTCAAAGCCCGCGTCGGCGAGCAATTGCCGCAGATCCGCCATCGGAATGCGACGATTCGGGCCGAGGTTAATCCCTCGTAACATCGCGACCTGGCGCATTGCGAGGAGTGTATGTGTGCCGTATGGTCGCGACGTGGCCGTCGAGCAAGAACAGAGTCGGCAGGCGGGACCTGCGGCGGCGCTGACCGCGACCGACGTCACGCGCCGCTACGGCGAGGGCGACACCACCGTGACCGCGCTGGACGACGTCTCGGTCGAGATCGAGCGTGATCGCCTGACCGCCGTGATGGGTCCCTCCGGTTCCGGCAAATCGACGTTGATGCACATCCTCGCCGGGCTCGACACGCCGACCGAGGGCTCGGTCAAGATCGACGGGATCGAGATCACGACGCTGTCGGACAACGAGCTGACGAAGCTGCGGCGTGACCACATCGGCTTCGTCTTTCAGTTCTTCAACCTGCTGCCGATGCTGACCGCGCAGGAGAACATGCTGTTGCCGCTGTCGATCGCCGGCCGGCAGCCCGACCCCGAGTGGATGAAGACGGTGATCGACGAGACCGGCTTGCGCGATCGGCTCTCGCACCGTCCGTCGGAGCTGTCAGGCGGTCAGCAGCAGCGGGTCGCGGTCGCGCGGGCGCTGCTGTCGCGGCCGACCGTGCTGTTCGCCGACGAGCCGACCGGCAACCTCGACTCGGCCGCGTCCGAAGAGGTCCTGAAGCTGCTGCGTCGCGCCGTCGACACCGCCGGCCAGACGGTCGTGATGGTCACCCACGACGCCCACGCCGCCGCGATCGCCGACCGGATCCTGTTCCTGTCCGACGGCCGGATCGTGCGCGATCTGCCGGCCGCCTCCGAGGATCAGATCATCGAGGCGATGAAGACGCTCGGGGTCTGAGGGGCTTGACGTGCTGAAGGTCGCGGTCAAGGGCCTCGTGACGCGGCGGCTGCGAGCCGTGCTGACGGCGCTGGCGATCGTGCTCGGGGTGGCGCTGGTCGCCGGCACCTACGTGCTGACCGACTCGCTGCACGCCGATCTCGGGTCGGTCTACCAGACGATCTACAAGAACACGGCCGCCTCGATCACCGGCCGCAACGCGATCGATACCGGCGCCAACGCGGCCAACGGCGGCGACGTGCCGACCTTCCCGGAGACGTTGCTGGCGCGCGTCAAGCGGCTCCCGGGGGTGGCGGAGGCGTCCGGCGGCGTCTCGGGCACCGCGCAGCTCGTGCTCAACGGCAAGACGGTCTCGTTCGGCTCGAGCCCGACGCTCGGCTCCAGCGTCGATCCGTCCGCCCCGCAGCTGAGCTCGCTGAAACTGGTCTCCGGCCATTGGCCGGGCGCGACCGGGGTCGTCGTCGACACCAATACCGCCTCCAAGAAGCACCTGAAGGTCGGCCAGCCGATCGGCGTCCAGGCCGACGGTCCCGAGCTGCATCTGAGGATCTCCGGGATCGTCAAGTTCGGCTCGGCCAGCTCGCTCGGCGGCACGACGCTGACCGGCTTCACGCTGGCCACCGCGCAGCGGCTGTTCTCCAAGCCCGGCCAGCTGGACTCGATCAACGTCGCCGCCAAGAGCGGGACCAGCCCGCAGCAGCTGGTCGACCAGATCAAGCCGATCCTCCCGCGCGACGCCCAGGTCCGAACCGGCGCCCAGCAGGCGCAGACCGACACCAACTCGCTCGACAGCTCGCTGGGCTTCCTGAACACGCTGCTGCTGGCGTTCGCCGGGATCGCGCTGTTCGTCGGGGCGTTCGTGATCGCCAACTCGCTGTCGATCACGATCGCGCAGCGCACCCGTGAGTTCGCGACGCTGCGGACGCTCGGCGCCTCGCGACGCCAGGTGCTGCGCTCGGTGCTGGCCGAGTCGCTGATCATCGGCGTGCTCGCCTCGATCCTCGGGCTCGTCGTCGGCATCTTCCTCGCCAAGGGACTGTTCGCGCTGTTCAACGCGGTCGGGCTGTCGCTGCCCAACGGCGGCACCGTGCTGCAAGTCGCGGACGATCATCGTCTCGCTCGTGGTCGGCATCGTCGTGACGATGCTGGCCTCGCTGCGCCCCGCGCTGCGCGCGACCCGCGTCGAGCCGATCGCCGCCGTCCGCGAGGGGGCGACGCTGCCGCCCGGCCGGTTCGCGCGGTTCCGGACCGCCGGCTCCGCGGTCGTGATCGCGCTCGGCTTCCTGTTGATCGTGCTCGGGCTGTTCGTCGCCCACGGCACCGGGCCGGTGCTGGCGCTGATGGGTGCCGGCGCGATCCTCGTGTTCATCGGCCTGTCGCTGCTGTCGGCGCGGTTCGTGCCCGGCATGGCGCTGTGGATCGGCTGGCCGGCGACGGTGATCGCGGGCGCGATCGGCCGGCTCGCGCGCGACAACGCGATGCGCAACCCGCAGCGGACCGCGTCGACCGCCTCGGCGCTGATGATCGGGCTGGCGCTGGTGACGCTCGTGTCGATCATGGCCGCCGGGATCATCTCCAACTTCAAGGGCGCGGTGAACGCCCAGTTCGGCGGCGACTACGCGATCGTCGCCGACAACAACTTCTCGCCGATTCCGATCTCCGCCGGCGCGGCGGCCGCGCGGGCGCCGGGCGTGATCGCGGTCGGCGACGTCCGCGCCGGCCAGGACAAGGTGTTCGGCTCGACCGACAACCTGACCGCGCGTCAACCCCGGCGTCGCCGCGACGATCACGCAGCAACTGGATCCACGGCTCGCAGCGGACGTTCGCCACGCTCGGATCGTCGGGGGCGATCGTGCCCAAGAGCTTCGCGAACAAGCACGACCTGTCGGTCGGCTCGCCGGTGACGATCCTGACCCCGACCGGCGGCCACGCGACGTTCCGCGTGCACGGCATCTTCGACCCGCCGAACGGCAACTCCGCGTTCGGCAACGTCACGATCTCGGCGGCCCGGTTCGACCAGCTCTACCCCCAGCCGCAGAACATCTTCAGCATCGTCAAGATGCGCGGCGGTGAGACGGCCGCCAACGGGGCCGCGCTGCGCCGGGCGCTGCGCGGCTTCCCGGGCGCCAAGGTCCAGACCCGCAAGCAGTTCATCGACGGGCAGATATCGGGCCTCTCCAGCGTCCTGAACATCCTCTACGTGCTGCTCGGGCTGTCGATCATCATCTCCCTGTTCGGGATCGTCAACACGCTCGTGCTGTCGGTGTTCGAGCGCACCCGGGAGATCGGCATGCTCCGCGCCGTCGGCACCAGCCGCCGTCAGGTCCGCCGCATGATCCGCCACGAGAGCGTGATCACGGCGCTGATCGGCTCGGTCCTCGGGATCGTGCTCGGCATCGCGTTCGGCGCGCTGCTGTGCGCCCGCGTCTCGCAGATCTCGTTCACGATCCCGGTCGGCCGGCTGATCGTGTTCCTGATCGCCTCGTGGATCGTCGGCCTGATCGCCGCGATCTTCCCCGCGCGCCGCGCCTCCCGGCTGTCGCCGCTGCAGGCGCTCGCCTACGAGTAGCGGCGGCGCACGGCGGTCGTACGGCCGGCCTCGCCGAACGAGCGGCTGCCTCGAGCCCGCGTTCGCCGACGCCGCCCGAACGGTCATCGCGCCGCTCGCCCATCGCCGTTCAGGCGTAGAAGAGCGGCTCTTGGCCCGGTGCGGCGCCGTCGCCGCGCCGCCCGCGCGCGCCGCTGCCGTGCCCGAGCGCCTCGGCCATGTCATGGGCGATCGCCGCCTCCGACCGCGAGGCGATCAGCGGCTGCTCGATCCCGTCGACGTGCACGAGCGTCCGGCGCCCGTCGCCGCGGTCCTCGCCCTCCAGCGGCACCAGCGCATAGATCCGGTCGGCGCGCACGAACTTCCCGTAGCCGAGCGGGATCATCGGGGTCACGTTGCTGCGCGCCATCGCCGGATCCTACGCCCGGCGGTGGCGGCAGACCCTCGGGCGCCACGTTCGGGCTGGCGGCTTCTGCGTCCGTCCCGATAGGCACGAATCCGCCGAACCGTGCGGCGCGCCGTAATGATCGCCATAGATCTCCATGTCCCCGCGGCCGGGTAGCGAGCCCGCAGCAACGCGCCGGTCGTCTGCTCGCTGGACGCGGGCGGCCTCCGGACCCAGGAGCAGCGCTGGGTGGAGCTGATGCGCGACGCCGGGACCGGCCGCGCCGCGACCACGGACGGGGTCACGCTGACGTTCCGCGCCGATCCCCGACGTCGAACGTGAGCTGCGCGAGCTGGTGGCGGTCGAGAACGAGTGCTGCGCGTGGGCGCGCTGGGAGGTGCAGCAGGCCGACGACGACGGCGGGCTCGTGATGCAGGCGCGCGCTACCGGAGACGGGGTCGCCGTGCTGCAGTCGATGTTCGCGCTCGGCGGCTAACCGCGCGCGTTAGCCCAGCAGCTGCTTGAACGACTCCAGCGCATCGACCAGCGCCGAGCCGAAGCTGGCGCCGCCATGGCCGGCGTCCTCGACGACCACCAGCCGGCTGCGCGGCCACGCGTGATGCAGGCGCCAGGCGGTGTCCAGCGGGCTCGACACGTCGTAGCGGCCGTGGACGAGCACGGCCGGGATGTCCACCAGGCGGTCCAGGTTGAGAAAGATCTCGTCCTCGCAGAGGAAGCAGTCGTTGCTCCAGTAGTGGGTGACGAGCCGCGCGAACACCAGCTCGCGCTCCGGCTCGTGGCCGTGGCGGCTCGGCCGGTACCCGGGGACCAGCGAGATGTGCGCGTCCTCCCAGATCCGCCACGCCTCGGCGGCGTCGGCGCGCACGAGCGGGTCCGGGTCGGCCAGCAACTGCGCGTACGCACCGGGGATGCTGCCGTGAGTCTCGACCTCCGGCACGAGCGCGATCAGCCGTGCCCACTCACGCGGGAACACGCGGCCCATCTCACGGCAGATCCAGTCGATCTCCCGCCGCGTCCCGGCCGCCACCGGTCCGAGCACGAGCCCGGCCACGTGCTCGGGGAAGCGCTGCGCGTAGGCGAGCGCCAGCGTCGAGCCCCACGACAGCCCGAGCAGCAGCCAGCGGTCGATGCCGAGCCGAGCCGCGCAGCCGCTCCATGTCGCCGATCAGATGCAGCGTGGTGTTGACCGACAGGTCGGCGTCGACATCTGACACGAGCGGCCGGCTGCGCCCACAGCCGCGCTGATCGAACAGCACGCCGCGGTAGGCGGCCGGATCGAAGAACCGGCGCTGGCCCGGCGTTGCAGCCGCTGCCCGGGCCGCCATGCACGACCAGCGCCGGCAGCCCCTGGGGGTTGCCGACCGTCTCCCAGTAGACCTGCTGGCCGGCGCCGACATCGAGCATCCCGTGCTCGTACGGCTCGATCGGCGGGTACTGGTCGCCCACCCATCCAGCATTGCACGCGCGGCGGCAGCCGCGAGTCGGCTTCCACGCTGACCCCGCCGTATCCGCACCCTGCCTGACCGACCGGCGCAGACCGCGCCGCACTCCCGGCGTGTCAGCCGGCGAGCACCTTCCCGAGCCGCCGGTCAAGCGCCTCGGCGAGCACCTCACGCACCGCGCCGGGCTCGAACCGCTCCACCAGCGCCGACAGGAACCCTTCGATCACGAGCTGCTTGGCGACGTCCTCAGGCAGCCCGCGTGAGCGCAGGTAGAAGAGCTGCTCGGGGTCGACCTGGGCGACCGCGGCCGCGTGCGTGCAGCGCACGTCGTTGGCCTGGATCTCCAGGCCGGGGATCGCGTCGGCGTGGGCGCGCTTGGAGATCAGCAGGTTGCGTGACTCCTGGAAGGCGTCGGTCTTCTGGGCGCCGGGGTCGACGATGATGTTGCCCTTCCAGACCGCGCTCGAGCGTCCCTGCAGCACGCCGCGGAACGCGAGGTCGGAGGTCGTGTGCGGCGCCGCGTGCTCCTGGGTCGTGTCGAAGTCGATGTGCTGGCGGCCGCGGGTGGCGTAGGCGCCGGTCACGCGCGCGTCGGCGCCCTCGCCGTTCAGCCGCGTCTCCATCCGCACGTGACCGCCCTGGGAGCCGAACCCGAGCGCGACCCAGTCCAGCGCGCCGGAGCGGCCCACCGACGCGCGCTGGGCGCCGAAGATCCACGACTTCTCGCTCAGTCCCTGGCCGCAGACGTAGCGCAGCCGCGCGCCGTCGCCGACGATCAGCTCGGTGACGATGTTGAACACGCCGTCGAGCTCGTCGGAGCCCGACAGGAACTGCTCCCAGACCTCGGCCTGGGCGTCCTCGGCGAGCACGACCAGCGTCCGCTGGTTGACCAGCGTTCCCGCTGCGGCCTGCACGGCCGTCAGCGAGATCGGCTCGGACACGACGACGCCACGCGGGACGTACACGAACGTGCCGCCGCGCTCGCCGGCGTCGTTGAGCGCCACGAACGGGTCGTCGGCGGCGCCGATCAGCGAGCCGAGCAGCTCAGCGCGGCGCCTCGTCCAGCGAGCCGACGATCACGCCGTCGGGCAGCGCCGGCGCCGCCAGTTCCCACAGGGGCGAGACGCCCCCGCCGGCCACGGGCTCGACCCGGTCGTACGCCGCCAGGTCCAGCTTCGAGATGTCGGTGAACTCCCAGCCGGCGCGCCCCTTGAACTGCGGGAGCTCCGGCAGGGCGGGCGCGCTAGCCAATCGAACCCTCCATCTGCAACTCGATCAGCCGGTTCATCTCGACCGCGTACTCCATCGGCAGCTCCTTGGTGATCGGCTCGATGAAGCCGTTGACGATCAGCTTGGAGGCCTCCTCCTCGGAGATGCCGTGCGACATCAGGTAGAAGAGCTGGTCCTCGCCGACCTTCGAGACGGTCGCCTCGTGGCCGACGTTGACGTCGTCGTTGTCGATCCGGATCGTCGGGTAGGTGTCCGAGCGCGACTCCTCGTCGAGCAGCAGCGCATCGCAGACGACCTTCGAGCGTGAGCCGTGGGCGCCCTTGGCGATCTCCAGCAGCCCGCGATACGAACCGCGGCCGCCGTCCTTGGAGATCGACTTGGCGAAGATGTTCGAGGTCGTGTTCGGCGCCACGTGGATGATCTTGCCGCCCGCGTCCTGGTGCTGGTCGGCGCCGGCGAACGCGATCGAGAGGATCTCGCCGTGGGCACGCTCGCCCATCAGGTAGACCGACGGGTACTTCATCGTCAGCTTCGAGCCGAGGTTGCAGTCGACCCACTCGACGGTCGCGTCGGTCTCGGCGATCGCGCGCTTGGTGACGAGGTTGAACACGTTCGTCGACCAGTTCTGGACGGTCGTGTAGCGGATCCGGGCGCCCGGCTTGGCGACCAGCTCGACGACCGCGGAGTGCAGCGACGACGACGAGTAGGTCGGCGCCGTGCAGCCCTCGACGTAGTGCACGTAGGAGCCCTCGTCGGCGATGATCAGCGTCCGCTCGAACTGGCCCATCGACTCGGTGTTGATCCGGAAGTAGGCCTGCAGCGGCATCTCGACGTGGACGCCCGGCGGCACGTACACGAACGACCCGCCTGACCAGACCGCGCTGTTGAGCGCCGCCAGCTTGTTGTCGTTCGGCGGGATGATCGTCGCGAAGTACTCGCGCAGGAGCTCCTCGTGCTCGCGCAGCGCGGTGTCCATGTCGGTGAAGATCACGCCCTGCTTCTCGAGGCTCTCGTTGACCTGGTGGTAGACGACCTCGGACTCGTACTGGGCACCGACGCCCGACAGGAACTTGCGCTCGGCCTCGGGGATGCCGAGCCGGTCGAACGTCTTCTTGACGTCCTCGGGCACGTCGTCCCAGGAGCGCTCGGAGCGCTCGGAGGCGCGCACGAAGTAGTGGATGTCGTCGAAGTCGACCTCGGCCAGCATCGGCGAGCCCCACGTCGGCATCGGGCGGGCGAGGAAGTAATCGAGCGCCTTGAGCCGGAACTCACGCATCCACTCGGGCTCTGACTTGAACTCCGAGATCTTCGCCAC
>CAVUSD010000007.1:0-90383 GCA_963743985.1 uncultured Solirubrobacteraceae bacterium
GACGATCACGGTCGCGATCGTCGCGCGGGTGACAGCCGTGTAGAGCATCTCCCGCCGCAGGAAGAAGGCGCCGCAGGCGGGGTGGGCGACGATCACCGCGATCGGCAACTCGATCCCCTGCCCGCGATGGACCGAGCAGGCGTAGGCCAGCCGGAGGCTGTCGGACTCCTCGGGCGCGAGCCGGAAGACGGCGTCGTCGGCGGCCAGCACCAGCGCGGGATCGTCGCGGCGCGGGCGGTTCACCGTACGGTCGCCGTGAGCGTCAAGGCCCAGCCGGCCCGACGAGCGGGTGCGCGGCTCGTCGTCATCGTCGTCCTCGTCGGGCTCGCCACCGGCGATCTCGTCGAGCAGGCGCAGCAGCGTGCCGTTCATCAGCCCGAGCTCGTGCAGGTTGCGTCCGGTCATCATCAGCTTGTCGCCGATCCGCAGCCGGCCACCGCGGACCGGCTTGCCGTCCGGGTTCAGCGCTGCGCGTACCGCCGCGTTGATCGCGTCGATTCCGAGCTCGCCCCGGTACACGGGCGCGAACACCTGGATGTCGCGGACCGGGTCGACCTCGTAGTGGGCGGGCAGACGGTCGGAGACGAGCGAGACGATCTCCGCCAGCGCGGCCGCGGCGTTGGGGCGCTCGATCATGAACAGGTCACGGCGCATGCCGTCGGCGACCGTGAACTCCGGCAGCTCGCCGCGGCGGATCGCGTGCGCGCCCTGGACGATCATCGACCCCGCCGCCTGGCGGAAGATGTGCGTCAGCCGCGTCGTCGGCACCCGCTCGGAGGCGACCAGCTCGGCGAACGGCTTGCCGGCGCCGACCGGCGCCAACTGGTCGGCGTCGCCGACGAGCGCGACGTGCGTGTCGCCGCCGACCGCGCGCAGCAGCATCACCAGCAGCTCGAGATTGGCCATCGACGTCTCGTCGACGATCAGCAGATCGCACTGCAGCGGATCATGGCGGTCACGTCCCGGACCCTCGCCGGGGATCCATTGCAGCGCCGAGTGGACGGTGCTCGCCTTCAGCCCGCCCGACTGGGTCATCCGCACCGCGGCCCGGCCCGTCGGTGCGACCAGCAGCACCTTCGCGCCGCGCAGCTCGGCGGCGGCCGCGATCGACTTGATCGACGACGTCTTGCCCGTACCCGGGCCGCCGGTGATCACCGACAGCCGATGCGACAGCGCCGCGGTCACCGCGTCGCGTTGCTGCTCGGTCAGCGGATCACCGCCCGGCGCCGCGGGCGGCTGGCCCGGCTCCGCCGCCAGCCGCTGCGACGGCCGTCCGCCGAGCAGCGCCGCCACCTGGCCGGCCAGCTCCGCCTCGAGCTCGGCCGTCGCCGTCCGGTAGACCCAGTCGTCCTCACGGACCGCGCGCCGGTCTGAGACGAGCGAGTCGACGATCCGCTCGCCGACGAGGTCGCCGGTCAGCCGTTCGCACGCGGCCAGCAGCTCCGGCATCGGCAGACACGTCGAGCCGCCGCGCTCGGACTCGGCCAGCGCGTACATGACCGCGGCACGCTCACGCTCGTCGGCGATCGGCTCCCGGCCGCCCGCCTGCGCGATCCGGTCGGCGAGCGCGAACCCGACCCCGAACATGCTCGTCAGCTCGTACGGGTTGGCGAGCAGCAGCTCATGCGCGTCATCGCCGTAGTGCTCGTGGATCCGCCCCGCCAGATACGCCAGGCCGTGGGGCGCCAGCAGCAGGTGCAGCCGGCGGGTGACGCGCAGCGACTGCCACGACTCGGCGGCGGCCCGCGCGCGTCCGGCCCGCAGCCCGACCGCGGCGAACGCCGTCTCGGGGTCGGCGTCGATCCGTTCGAACAGATCCTCGAAGCCGAAGCGCTCGACCAGCTGCTCGGCGCGGCGTGAGCCGATGTGCTTGACGCGCTTGAGGTAGGCGACGACCGCGTCAGGGTCGTCCGGCGTCAGCGGGCTCGCCTGCACGACCTTGACCTGGCGCCCGAAGCGGCTGTCGGTCACCCACTCGCCGAGGACCCGGGCGCGCTCGCCCGGTTCCAGATGCACGAGCGGCCCGACCAGGGCGATCGGCGTCCCGTCGCCGGCGGCCGCGTCGAGCACCGCCCAGCCGGTCTCCTGATTGGCGAACCGCACGTGCCGCACGGTCACCGCTCCATCGAACGACGTCGACTCCTCAGAGCTCACGGTTGTGACGTTAGAGCCGCGGGAGGCGGCCGTTACACCCCGCTATACATGCGCGAATGCCCGGGGTCGTGACGTATCTGCTGGCGCCGGTCAACCGCGCCGCGGCCGCCGCGGCCGCGCTTCCGCGCACGCTCCCGATGGCGCCGGGCGTGGCGCTGACGTTCGACGACGGTCCCCATCCCGAGGGAACCCCGGCAATCCTCGAGCTGCTCGCGCGCCACCGGGCGACGGCGACGTTCTTCGTCGTCGGGGAGCAGGTGCGCCGACGGCCGGCGCTGCTGACGCGGATCCAAGCCGACGGCCACCAGGTCGCGTTGCACGGCGATCGCCACCGGCTGCAGCTGCGGCTCGAGAGCTCTGCGCTGCGTGACGATCTGCAACGCGGGATCGCCGCGATCGAGGACGCGCTCGGTGAGTCGCCCCGCTGGCACCGGCCGCCGTATGGGATCTACAGCCCGTCTGGGCTTGCAGCAGCGCGTGCAGCGGGGCTCCAGCCGTTGCTCTGGTCGCGCTGGGGCAAGGACTGGCGACGGCTGACGACACCCGCCCGGATCGCTCGCCGGGCGATGCACGGACTGCTTCCCGGCGACGTGATTCTCCTGCACGACGCCGATTTCTACAGCTCTGCCGGCTCGCATCTGCGTACCGCCGCGGCGGCTGAGATCATGCTGACGGAACTATCGAGACGCAAACTTTGTACCGTCCTGGCTGCTGACGCGGTTGCCAGGGCGCACACTGGCTGACACAGTCCTTATGCGAGATGGCCGGACGGGGCGCCGCCGAGATGCAGCCGGCCGACGTCGCGCGCGGCCAGGAGCACACACATTCATGAACCAGGCTTCTCTATCCGCTTCCCAACCGAGCGTGCAGGATTTCACGCGATTTGCGATCGGGTTCGATCATCGGGATCGCGCCCGGCTGCACACGCTGATCGACGAGGTGCTCGACTCCGAGCGCTGGGCCGAGGGACCGATGAACGCCCGCTTCGAACAGGCCTGGTCAGACCTGCATGGCAACCCCGCGGTCGCGCTCAACGGCTGGGCCGGCGGCGCGCTGTCGGCGCTTGACTTCGCCGGGGTCAAGGGCGGCACCGTGCTGTGCCCGTCGAACACCTTCATGGCGACGCCGATGACGGCGATCCGCGCCGGCGCCCAGGTGCAGTTCGTCGACTGCAATCGCGACGATCTGTGCATGTCGTTCGCCGACTTCGAGCGCGCCGCCGAGCAGCATCAGCCGCGCGCCGCGTTCATCGTCCACATCGGCGGCCACATCGCGTTCGAGATCGAGCAGATCGCCGCCTACTGCTCAGAGCACGGAATCTTCCTGATCGAGGACTGCGCGCACGCCCACGGCGCCAGTTGGAACGAACGCCGCCCCGGCTCGTGGGGCGACGCCGGCATCTACTCGCTGTACGCGACCAAGACGATCTCGACCGGCGAGGGCGGCGTGCTCGTCTCCCGTCACCCCGAGCTGATCGAACACACCCGCCAGTACCGCAACTACGGCAAGCCCGACTACGAGATCGATGGCCTGAACTTCCGCATGAGCGAGTTCACCGCGGCGCTCGGGCTGATCCAGACCGAGCGGCTACCCGAGATCGTGGCCTGGAAGAACGAGGTGGCTCGGACCGAGCTGGACCCCGCCCACCCGTCTCGCCTCGAGTTGCCCGAGGGGATGGTCTCCGGCCTCTACAAGTACATCGTGTTCGACTGGCTGGAGCGCTCCACCGGCCGCGTCTACGACGAACCGTGCCACCGCATCATGGGACACGACGTCGAGTTGCCCAACAGCGACTGGGTGGCCCGTCATCATTCCTGCGTCCCGCTGTACTACCGACCGTAGACAACTGACCACCATGCGCGTTCTCGTCACAGGCGGATCCGGCTTCATCGGTTCCCACGTCGTCGACAAGCTCGTCGCGCGCGGGCACGAGCCCGTGATCTACGACCTGCGTCCGTCGCCGTGGCATTCGCCCGAGGCGGTCGAGACGGTGATCGGCTCGATCACCGACCGGGAGTCGCTCGAGCGGGCGATGTCCGGCTGCGACGCGGTCGCCCACCTCGCCGCGATGGCCGACGTCAACGACGTCCACCGGGAGCCCGAGGACGCCGAGCAGGTCAACTCGCGCGGGACTGCGGCGGTGCTCGAGGCGGCCCGCCGGGCGGGCGTCACGCGGGTCGCGTACGCGTCGACGATCTGGGTGTACTCCGACTGTTCGCCCGACGAGGTCGACGAGGACACGTTGCTGGCGCCGCCGAGCCATCTGTACACGTCGACCAAGCTCGCCGGCGAGCTGTACTGCAAGGCCTACCAGGAGCTGTACGGGATCGACTACACGATCCTGCGGTTCGGGATTCCGTACGGCCCGCGCGCCCGCGAGGCGGCGGTGATCCCGGCGTTCGTCAACAAGGCGCTGGCCGGCGACCCGCTGACGCTCTCCGGTGACGGGCTGCAGTCACGTAAGTTCGTCTACGTCGAGGATCTCGCCGACGGGGTCGCTTCTGGCCTGGACGACGCCGCCGTCAACCGCGTCTTCAACCTCGCCTCCGACGAGTCGGTCACGATCAAGCAGATCGCCGAGACGATCCAGGAGCTGATCGGGGGCGTCGAGATCGTCTACACGCCCGCCCGCCCTGGCGACTTCGGCGGCAAGACCGTCTCGTCGCGCCGGGCGCAAGAGGAGCTCGGCTGGACCGCCGCGACGCCGTTCTCGGTCGGGGTCCGCAAGTACATCGAGTGGCGTCACGACCAGTCCGACATGGCGGCGGGCAACGGCACGGGGACCAATGGCTCACGCGGGGCACGGCGCTCGCACAAGGACAACAACGGCAGTGGCGCTGGTGGTGAGCTCGCTCCCGCCGGTGAGCCTGAGAAACCCACGCCAGGTCCGAACGTGCTCGTGATCTCCGCCGACATCGGCGAAGGTCATGATCTCCCCGCCAGGGCGGTCGCGCGCGAGTTTCGCCAGCGTGATCCCGACAGCCAGGTCTCGATCGTCAACGGCCTGCCTGCGATGGGTCGGGTCCTCACGGCGGTGCTACGCGGCAACTCGGCGTTCCTGTTCACCTACCTGCCGTGGCTGTTCGACCTGCAGTACCGGCTGTGCCTGCGTTTTGCGCCGACCCGTTGGCTGGCGCTGCGGCTGATGACCGCGCTCGGCCGGCGCGGGCTCGCGCGGCTGATCGCCGCCCACAACCCGGACGTGATCGTCTCCACCTACCCGGGGGTGACCGGCGTGCTCGGCGAGATGCGCCGTACGGGCCGACTGCGCGTCCCGTGCTACTCATCGATCACCGACCTCGCGGGATTGCGATTCTGGGCCCACCCGGGGATCGACCTGCATTTCATCACCCACCCGGAGTCGGCCGAGGAGGTCGAGCGGATCGCGGGTCCGGGCAGCGTCCGTTGGGCAAAGCCGCCGACCTCTCCCGCGTTTGACGAGCCGCGGACGCAGGCCGAGGCCCGCCAGGCGCTCGGCCTGCCGACGACCGGCAAACTGATCGCGATCTCCGGAGGCGGCTGGGGCGTCGGCGATCTGATCGGAGCGACGGAGACGGCGCTTGCGGTTCCCGGCGCGACCGTGCTGTGCCTGTGCGGACGCAACGAAAAGGTGCGCGCCGACGTCGAGGCGAAGCTCGGCTCCGAGCCCCGGCTCCGGGTGATCGGCTTCACCGAGCAGATGAGCGACGTGCTGGCCGCATCCGACACGCTGATCCATTCGACCGCCGGCCTGACGGTGCTGGAGGCGATCATCCGCGGCTGCCCGGTGATCTCCTACGGCTTCGGCTACGGGCACGTGCGCGCGTCCAACGAGGCGCTGTCGCGGTTCGGGCTGGCACAGGTGGCCAAGCGCCGGGCGGATCTGGCGCCGGCGCTCCAGACGGCCCTGGCCCGGCGTCCGGAGCCCGACCGCCGGTTCGCGTTGCGCCCGGAGACCGCAGCCCTGATCCTCGCCGACGAGCGACGGGTCCAGCCACTGCCCGGATGGCGGCTGCGGACGGTGAAGGCGTCGGCGGCCGTCGCGACCGCGCTCGTCGTCGCCTCGCTGACGCTGACCACGGGCGCCGCGTACTCGGTCGTGTCGCACTTCGCCCACATCCGGCCGACGACCGCCGTCGCGACTGACCACGCCCAGGTCGGCGTGATCGTCGACACCTCGCAGCAGGCGATCCCGTCGATCGCGCGGGCACTGGCCGCCCACGGCATCCACGCCTCGTTCGAGACGCCGCAGCTGACCACCCCCCAGGCCGATACGGTCGCCGACGACGCCGACCAGGCGCTGCCGGAGCTGCCGCACGGCGGGCTCGTCAGATGGCTGTCGACCAGCCATCAGCTGGACCAGCTGCTGGGACGCACCGGCGACGGTCGTCACTTCCTGTACGCGTCCAGCGGGCCGAGCCTTGGACAATGGCTGTTCGCTCATCACGCCGGTGGGCGGCTGGTGGCCGGCGCGGTCTCGCTCCACGACGCCGACGATTCGCTCGGCCGGCTGCGCCCCGGCGAGGTGATCGCGCTCGACGTCAGCGACCGCGCGCAGCTGGAGATCGTGTTGGGCAAGCTCGCAGGCGCCCTGCGGGACGACCACCTGCGGGCGGTGCCGGTCGGCGAGCTGATGCACGACGCCAACCAGGCGACTTGACGGACGCCCTCTCGCCGTCGCTCGATGATGTCCGAGCTGCCGCCGCGCGGTTGCAGGACGTCGCCCGGCGCACACCGGTGCACGGCTCGCGGACGCTCGACCGGTTGCTGGGCGCGCACCTATCGCTGAAGGCCGAGACCTTCCAACGCGGCGGCGCGTTCAAGTTCCGCGGCGCCTACAACGCGATCTCGTCGCTGCCGGCGGCTGCGTTGGGGCGCGGGGTCTGCACCGCCAGCTCGGGCAACCACGCTCAAGCGGTGGCCATCGCCTGTGCGCTGCTCGGTACGCGCGCGACGATCCTGATGCCGGCCGACGCGCCGGCATTGAAGCGGGCCGCGACCGAGGGGCACGGGGCTGAGGTGATCTCGTTCGACCGCTACGCCCAGGACCGCGAACAGCTGCTGGCCGAGCTGTCCGCCGAGCGCGGGCTGACCGTCGTTCACCCCTACGACAACCTGGCGGTGATGGCGGGGCAGGGGACGGTCGCGCTGGAACTGCTCGAACAGGCCGGCGAGCTCGACGCGATGATCGTCCCGGTCGGGGGCGGCGGGTTGATCTCGGGCTGCGCGACCGTCGTCGCGTCGCTCACGCCCGGCTGCCGGATGATCGGCGTCGAACCGGTCGCCTCCGACGACGTGGCGCGATCGCTGATCAGCGGGCGCCGTGAACGGGTGACGGTCGGACCGACGATCGCCGACGGCCAGCAGACGCCGACGCCCGGCGAACTGACCTGGCCCGTCATCCAGGCGCTCGTCGATCAAGTCGTGACGGTCTCCGACGCGGAGATCGTGGCGGCGATGCGGTTCTGCTTCGAGCGTCTGAAGCTCGTCGTCGAGCCGAGCGGCGCCTGCGCCCTGGCGGCGCTGCTGGCGGGGAGGGTGGACGTTGGCGGGCTCCGGGTCGGCGTGGTGCTGTCGGGCGGCAACGTCGGCGCCAAGGGGTTCGCCGCGCTGCTGGGCTGAGCCAGACACATCGCTTACCGCGCGTCAAGTAAACTTTCGAAGATGGCCACAGACGCGACGCAACCGACCCGGATCGGGCGGCGCGGCTCAGCTCCGGAGACGCGCGAGCGAATCCTCGACATCGCGCTCGAGCTGTTCAGCGAGCAGGGCTATGACAAGACGTCACTGCGCGACATCGCCGAACGGCTGGGGACGACGAAGGCGGCGCTCTACTACCACTTCGAGCGCAAAGAGGACATCCTGCTCGAGCTGCACCTGCGGCTGCACGTGTTCGGGCGCGAGCTGCTCGACGAGCTCGAGCAACTGCCCGACGACCAGGCCCGGCTCGAGGCGTGGCCGCAGATGCTCGGCCGGTTCATCGAGCAGGTTGCCGCCAACCGACAGCTGATCGTGATGCACCAGCGTAATTCGACCGCGCTGCACGCCCTGGAGGGCAACGAGCGCCATGACGCCGAGAACGCCGAGTTCGAGGAGCAGATCCGCAGGCTGCTGTCGAGCCCGGCGATCGAGCCGGCGATGCGCGTACGGCTGGCGTGCTCGCTCGGCGCGGTGTTCGCCGGGCTGCTCGGAGCCGAGCTGCTGGGCGACGTCCCGGCCGAGCAGTTGCCGGGGCTCGTGCGCGACGTGGTCGCCGGCATGTTCGTCTGACCGCGGTGAACCGGGGGCGTCGGCGATGACGACCGGCGTCCCGTCATCGGGACACTACGGTGTAGGCGTGAGCCGCCCGCGTCGTACGAGACCGCGCTCGTCGGACGCGGTGCTGCTCGCCGGCGTCGTGCTGGTCGCGATCAACCTGCGGCCGGCTGCCGCCAGCATTGGACCGCTGATCGGTCGGATCGAGCGTGACACGGGGCTGTCGTCGTTCGGGGCATCGGCGCTGACGACGCTGCCGGTGCTGTGCTTCGGGGTCCTGGCGCCGCTGGCGCCGGTGCTGGCCAAGCGGTTCGGCGTGCGCAGTTCGGTCGCCGGCGCGATGGTCGTGCTGGTGGCGGGGATCGCGATGCGCCTGCTGCCCGGCATCGCGTTCCTGTTCATCGGCACCGCTCTGGCGGGGTCGGCGATCGCGACCGGCAACGTGCTCGTGCCGGTGCTCGTGCGCCGTGACTTCAGCGGCCGCACGGCGACGGTGATGGCGCTCTATTCGACGGCGCTGATCGGATTCGCCGCGCTTGCGGCCGGCGTCACGGTGCCGATCGCCGACGCGCTCGGCGGCGGCTGGAAGGGTGGCCTTGGCATCTGGGCGATACCGGCCGCGGTCGCGGCGCTGGTGTGGGCGCCGTGGCTGTGGCGGCGCGAGGGCAACGCCGCTCCGGCGGGCGGGGCAGCGGCCGAGCGCGAGCGGATCCCGGCCACCGCCCTACTCAGACGCCCGCTGGCCTGGCAGGTGACCGGTTTCTTCGCGTTGCAAGCAGGGGGGTTCTACGCAACGCTGGCATGGTTGCCGAGCATCTTCGAGAGCCACGGGGCAAGCCAGGCGCACGCGGGGTTCCTGTTGAGCCTGACGCTGATCGTTGGCCTGATCGCGGCGCTCACGGTCCCGGGCCTGGCGGGTCGCACCGCCGATCAACGGGCGCTCATGATCGGCTGTTGCGCGCTGACCGTCGCAGGGTTGACGGGGGTGCTGCTTGCGCCGATGTCGGCGCCGGTGCTCTGGTCGGTGTTGCTGGGGCTCGGCCAGAACGCCGCGTTCCCGCTGGCACTGATGCTGATCGTGATGCGCGCCGGCGACGTCTTCTACACCCAGGCTCTGTCGACGATGACCCAATCGGTCGGCTACGGGCTCGCCGCCTTCGCGCCGCTGGCGGTCGGAGCGATCCATGGGGCGACGCACAGCTGGACGCCATCGCTGATCCTGCTGCTGGCGCTGGTCGTGCCCGAGCTCGTGATCGGGCTCGCAGCCGCCCGCGACCGGGTGCTGGCGCCGGCGCCCGTTCCCGCCCCGGTGCCCGAGCCCGAGCCCGTCGGCGCGAGCCGGTCAGCGGGTGTCTAAAACGAGGCCAGCGTGACCTGGCCCGACGCGACCGACACCGACGAGGCGCTGGCGCCGTCATCGGCGCCGGCCTGGTTGGACACCTGAACTTCGACCGACAGCTGGTTGGACGCCGTGTGGGCCAGCAACTGGTGCCCCGGCCCGGTCAGCGTGAAGTGCAGGTAGCCGACCATCCCGGCGCCGAGCAGCTGCGGGTTGGTCCGCGCGATCACCTTCCCGTGGGTCACGATCGTCGTCGAGGCGCGGCAGGGGGCGGTCGAGACACACGCGGCCAGCACGCCTCCGGACCAGCCGTGAGAGACGAACTCCATGCCCCCGACGAGCCGGATCTGCGAGCTCGGGACCCCACTCTGCGCCGGCCGGGGCCCGGTCGTCGTGTACGGCACGAGCTTCATCGCCTGCGACGTCTGACCGGCAAGGGTCGAGGCGACCGTGATCGTCACCGGGAGCGGTTTGTGGCCGGCGATCAGCTTGTGCCAGTACCCCGACAGCTTGAAGTGCGCGACGCCACCGCCGGCGGCAATCGACTCGGGGCCGGTGTTCGACACGGTGCGCTTGCCGTAATGGACCTTGACCGTGACCCGGCACGACCTCGACTCAAAGCATGCGACCGGCACGCCGCCCGGACCCTGGCGGGGGACGTAGGCGCTGAGCCCGAACATCGCGACGTGCGCCGGGGTCGCGACGGTCGCCGAGGACCCGAGCGTCTTGCCGGTGGCGTCCAGCGCCAGCACCTGGTAGTAGGCGTAGGAGTTGCGGACGGTGACGGGCGTCGTTCGGCTGGCGTTGACGCGCGTGCCGATCGCTGACAGGGCGGTCGGTGCGACGCCGCCCTCCAGCTGCCAGGAACTGACGCCCGTCTCGCCGGTCCAGCTCGGCGTCATCTGCAGCGTCCCGTTCGGGAGCGGCGTGACGCTCAGAGACGGCGCCGCGGCCGGTGCGGTTGGCTCCGGAACGGGCGTGCCGGAGCCGGTGCCGGCGGCCGCGGTGGCCGCATCGACGTAGTCGGAGTCGACGTTGAGCGTGGCGCCGCCATAGGTATCGTCGTGGCCGCCGCGGTACTGGTGCAGTCGTTGGTGGTTGGCCCAGTCAGTCGCCGGCACGTTGGCGTCGACCGTCGACTGCGCCCCGTTCCAGCTGGCGACCCACAGGTCATCGGGTTCGACGAACGCCGTGCCGTTCTCCGCCACCAGATCGGCGATGCCCGAGGAGTCGCTGGAGTAGACGCCCGACACGTAGCCGTCGGCGTGCAGCGTCGTCGACCACGCGTTGAGGTAGGAGAGCACCGCCGTCGTGTTGGTGGTCGTCCGGTTGTAGGCCTCCATGTCGTCGTAGATCGGGTTCCCGGGGCCGACGCCGATCGCCTCGGCGCTGGTGACGGCGTCGGTGGCGGCGGCGCTGCCCTGCGCGGCCGCCTGGCTCGTCGAGATCGGCGCGCACCCGCACGAGTTGGTGGGCGCCTGCAGGCCCACGTAGATCGGGATCAGGTGCCAGCCGGCCGCGGACTGTGCGCTGACCCAACTCGCGGTCAGGTTCGGCTGCGAGCAGGCCATGTTGGCGCCGCCGATGTAAACGCCGGCGGCGCCGAACGGAGACTGCAGCCAGCCGGTCATCGTCGCTTGGGACGGCGTCTGGCAGGCGTCGAACCCGAGACCGGTGAAGACGCCGCCGGGGGTGCTCGGAAGCGACCCGGCGACGACCTGCGCGCGGTCCACGGTCGGGGCGTGCGGCGTCGATCGGGCCGGCCGCGCGGACTGCGCCCGGGAGCGACGCGTAGCGATCGCGGCTGCGGCGCGGTGCACGGTGAACTGCCCCTGAGACGATCGCAGCGCCCGGATCTTCAGCGCGCGTCGGATCAACGCCGGATCACGTCCCCAGGTGGCGGTGATCGCGACGTGATCACGACGGGCGACGATCCGAACGGCGGACCGGCCGGCGTCGGCGGCGCTCGGCAGCAGGCTGGCGCTGCTCGCGACCGCCGGTCGCCCGGCGGTCTGTGGGGACACGAGGATCGCCTCGGTGCGGCCGAGCGGATCGGCCGGGCACCGCTGCGTGGTCGACGGGATCCCCAGGTAGACCGCGTGGCGATCGAACCGGACGCACGTGTGGGTACGCGTCGTCAGCCGGAATACGGGCCAACTGGCCGGGACGGTGACCGCGTAGCCGCGGTAGCTGACCGTCTTTGCCGGGGCGAGTGCCGGCAGCGATGCGACCGCCAAGATGGCCAGCACGACCACCACCGCGGTCTGCAGCGATCGGCGTCGGATGTCCGTTGTGGGCAAGGGGTGTTCCCAGTCAGACGGTTCTCGTTGCCGTTTGTCTACGGGGTTAGCTGACGGGCTCGCGCGGTCGACAGATCGCTGATCGCGCTACCGGGCAGAACACTGCCGGATTCGCCCCGACTACCTGGGCTCCCCGTTCCCCGGGTCGGCTGCCCGGGGACTCGACACTACATACAACAGCACGGATCTCTGATTGTTGCGCAGGTTGGCGTGCAGTTGCAGCCACAGACGACGTCATCGCTCTGACGCGTCGCCGGAGGTCACAGGCAGTTCACAGAAGTTGCCCCGTACCGGGTTTAGGATCGCCGCGACGCCGCCCTGAACACTGCGGCGACCCGGAGACTGCCCCCCGATTCCAGACGGCCCGGTCCGCCGGCCTGGGAAACACGCTTTGTACGTCCAGCCTGAAAGGGAGATCGACTCATGCCCGAGATCACTCGACGACGTCTGCTCGGAGCGGGAGCCGCCGCGGCCGGCGGCGCCATGCTCTCATCGATCGTGCCGCCGAACCTGGCCGCCGCGATGGCGCGCACGCCCGCGAAGGGAACACTGAAGGACATCAAGCACGTGGTCGTGCTGATGCAGGAGAACCGTTCGTTTGACCACTACTTCGGCACGCTTGCCGGTGTCCGCGGATTCGCTGACCCGAACGCGCTGACGCTGACGACCGGCAGGTCGGTCTTCTATCAACCGGTGCCCCCCAAATTCCCCGGCTACAGCAACCCGGACGGCTACCTGCTGCCGTGGCATCTGGACACGAAGACGACCAGCTCGCAGGCGATCCCGTCGACGAGCCACGCCTGGGCCGTGCAGCACCAGGCGCTCGACATCACGGTCGGGGCGACGAGCACCGCCGCCGAGGACCTGTGGCTGCAGGCGCACCTGGCCGCTGACGGCGTGACCAACGGCCCGTTCACGATGAGCTACTACGAGCGCCAGGACATCCCGTTCCACTTCGCGCTGGCCGAGAACTTCACGATCTGCGACGGCTACCACTGCTCGCTGCTCGGCCCCACCTGGCCGAATCGCATGTTCCTGATGACCGGATGGAACGATCCGAACGGCACCGCCGGCGGGCCGATCATCACCAACGTGGTTCCGACGCCGCCGTACAACTGGGGCACCTACCCGGAGCGCCTGGAGGAGGCCGGGGTCAGCTGGCAGGTCTACCAGGAGGAGGACGACTACGGCACCAACGTCCTCGAGTACTTCCAGAACTTCCAGAACGCCGAGCCGGGCTCGGGCCTGTACGAGCGGGGTCTGACGATCTCCCAGCCCGGACAGTTCGAGGCCGACTGCGCCGCGGGCAACCTGCCGACGGTGACCTGGATCGTCCCGACGTCGGGCAAGTCCGAGCACCCGGCGTACCTGCCGGCGACCGGTGCTGACTGGCTGGCCTCCAAGATCGAGGCGGTCGCGGCCAATCCCGATCTGTGGGAGCAGACGTTGTTCATCCTCAACTACGACGAGAACGACGGTCTGTTCGACCACGTTCCGCCGCCGCTGCCGCCGGCCGGGACTCCAGATGAGTTCGTCTCGACGGTGCCGGTCGGGGGGACCACCGCCGTGCCGATGCCGATCGGCGGCGGCGTCCGGGTGCCGTGCATCCTGATCTCACCGTGGACGGTCGGCGGCTACGTCGCGACCGAGAACTTCGACCACACCTCGGTGCTCCAGCTGCTGGAGCTGATCACCGGGGTCCAGGAGCCCAACATCTCCCAGTGGCGCCGAGACACGTTCGGCGATCTGACCTCGGCGCTGGGGATGGGTGGCGGCAAGGCCCAGGATCCGCCGAACCTGGCGGGGCCGCAGGAGCTCTCGGAGCTGTTCTGGGAGGCCGAGTACCAGGTGGAGAACCTGCCGGCGGCGACACCTCCCGCGGCGATCCAGCCGTTCCCGCAGCAGGAGAAGCATCGCCACCCGCATTGGATGCCCGACATCAAGAAGAACGGGAAGCGCCACGTCGGCCGCACCGCGCTGCCGAAGACGACCAGCCGGTTGCTGGAGAACCGGACCAATCACGCGGGCGACTTCGAGCAGCTCGCCTACACGGACTCACAGTTCCCGGGGATCCTGGAGAGCAAGATCGGGAAGGAGATCAGCGCGGCGGCGACGCACGCCTGGGTGCCGACCGTCGACGCCGGCGGGGTCGCGATCATCGACACGTCGACGTTCACGTTCGTGTCGGCGCTGGTTTCGGAGACCAACCCGTACGGAATCGCTTCGACGCCCGACGGATCGAAGATCTACGTGACCGAATCCGGCACGAACCTGGTGTCGTCGTTCGAAGTGGCGTCGCTCGTCGGCGCGACCGCGAAGCAGGCGGGTACGACGATCGTCGTCGGGGTCTACCCGCACGGCGTTTCGATCTCGCCCGACGGCGCCCGCGCGTACGTCGCCAACACCGGCCCGAACGCCGGGCTGGGCGGCTCGGACACCGTGTCGGCGATCAAGGTCTCGACCGACGTGGTGGTCGACACCTTCACGGTCGGACAGGCCCCGCAGATCATCGCGGTCTCGCCCGACAGCTCCAAGCTGTTCGTGACCTGCGTGCAGGGGCTGTACGTGGTCGACGCCTTCAGCGGGCACAAGAAGCTGGCGACCTCGGTGTGCGCGCAGGCGCACGGCGTCGCGGCCTCCCCCGATGGCAACTGGGTCTACGTCGCCGACACGCTCAACGACCAGGTGCTGGTGCTCGACGGCAAGGGCAAGTCGGTCGCCGGTCAGATCAAGGTCGGCGCGACCCCGTGGAACGTCGCGTTCACGCCGGACTCGACGTCGGCCTACGTGACCAACTCGGGCGATGACACGGTGTCGGTGATCGACGTCGCTTCGGGCGCCGTGACCGGGTCGGTGTCGGTCTCCCGGATCCCGACCGGGATCGCGGCCAACGGCACCCAGATGTGGGTGACCGGCAACGTGTCCTCGACCGTGTCGGTGATCGACACGAGCTCGAACGCGGTGATCTCGACGGTGGCGCTGGGGATCAGCGCGGAGCCGATCTCGATCGCGTTCGCCTGAGCCGGCCCGCTCTTCCGGGTCCGCCGCCGCGCCGGGCTCCGCGAGAGGATGGTTGGCGGATTTCGACGGTCACGGGACGAAAAGCCGCCAACCGAACCGCGCTGTCGGTCCAGTCTGACGACAGGGCGGGGCGGGGCGGGCGGCCCGGGGCTGCGCGGCGGCCCGGGGCGGCGCGGCGCGGCGCGGCCCGGCGCGGCCCGGCGCGGCGCGGCGCGGCCGCGCCCCGGCGCGGCCCGGCGCGGCCCGCCCCGGCCCGGTGCGGCGCGGCCCGGGGCGGCGCGGCCCGGCCCGGCCCGCTCTTCGGGGTCCGCCGCCCCGCCGGGCTCCGCGAGAGGACGGTTGGCGGATTTCGACGGTCACGGGACGAAAAGCCGCCAACCGAACCGCGCTGTCGGTCCAGTCTGACGACAGGGCGGCGCGGGGCGGGGCGGCGCGGCGCGGCGCGGCGCGGGCCGGGGGCGGGCGGGCGGTCAGCGTTGGCAGGCCGGGCACCAATAGGTGGTACGGCCGCCGACGGTCTCCCGCGAAAGCTCATGCCCGTCCCGGGGGCAGACACCGCCCCGTGTCCGCGCGGAGATGAACGACCCGGTGTGCACGCCCCCGTGGCGGATCGCCGAGCGGATCGCGGCCCGCAGCTCGCGCCGCAGCCGGTCGAGCTCGTCGTCGTCGAGCGTGCCCGTGTCGCGGGTCGGGGCGAGCCGAGCCTGCCAGAGCGTCTGGTCGGCGAGCAGGTTGCCGACGCCCGCGATCGCCTTCTGGTTCAGCAGCCGCGCCTTCAGCGCGGTGTGGCCTGCGCCGATCAGACGGCGAAACGACGCGCGGTCGACGCCGGCGGCGTCCGGGCCGACGTGGCTGAAGTCGGGATTGATGATCGCCCGGCTCAGCCGCCGCTTGTCGCGCAGCGCGAGCCACGTGCCGTCGGCGAACCGCAGCACGAACCGATCCCAGCGCGACGGCTCGCGGTCGTCGTCGCCGGTGAGGATCCGGCCCGCCATCCCGAGGTGCAGCCCCAGCGTCGGCCCGTCATCGGTCTCCAGCCACAGGAACTTGCCGCGCCGATGGGCGGAGACCAGCTCGTGACCGGTCAGGGCGGCGGCGATCTCACCGGGCTGATGTGGGCGTGACACATACGTGTCGGAGTCGTCGACGTCGACGATCCGGCGGTGCAGCGCGGTCTCGAGCGCTTGGCGGGCGCGCTCGGCCTCGGGCAGTTCGGGCATCTCGCAAGCGTAGGCCGCGGCGCCGCCGGCGGGCGCGGTCTACCAGTGCACGCCGCGCGTCGCCTGCGCGAACGCGCGCTGCTCGGCCTCGTGCAGCCGATCCTGCTTGCCGTCGTACTCGGGGAACAGGTGGTAGGCGCGGTTGACGATCAGATCCTGGGCACCGGGGGCGATCGCGTAGGTCAGCTGGCCGATGTTGCCGAGCGTCGTGCCGGTCCGCTTGGGCCGTTTGCGGATCGCCTCGGTGACCATCTCCGCCGCCTTCTCGGGACTGAGCGTCGGGATCCGGTCATAGACCTTCGTCGGCGCGATCATCGGCGTCTTGACCAGCGGCATGTAGACGGTCGTCAGATGCACCCCATCGCCGATCACTTCCGGTCCGATCGAGCGCGAGAACGCATCGAGCGCGGCCTTGGAGGCGAGGTAGGCGGCGAACCGAGGTGTGTTGACCTGCAGCCCGATCGAGGAGATGTTGACGATGTGGCCGAACCCCTGCTCGCGCATCACCGGCAGCAGATCGAGAATCAGCTTGACCGGGGCGAAGTAGTTGAGCTGCATCGTCCGCTGGTAGTCATGGAAACGGTCGTAGGAGCGATCGACCGAACGACGGATGGACTTGCCGGCGTTGTTGACGAGGATGTCGACCTGCCCGTGTTGACGCAGGACCTCGTCGGCCATCCGATCGATGTCGTCGATGTCGGTCAGGTCGCAGGGGTGGACATCGGCGGTGCCCCCGAGCGCGTCGATCTGGTCTGCGACCTCGTCGAGCTTGGACTTGGTCCGCGCCACCAGCAGCACGTGGCCACCGGCCGCCCCGACCTTCAGTGCGGTTGCCTCGCCGATCCCCGAGGAGGCGCCGGTGATCAGCACCGTGCGTCGCTTGACCGCGCCCCGCAGCGAGTCGGCCAGCAGGCCGCCCGCCCCCGGGATCCGCTTGCCCAGCGAGTGCAGCGTGCGCACGCCGTCGATCGCCAGGTCGGTCAAGTCGGGCGTCATCTGCGTCCTACAGAGCTCCCTCGACCTGCAGGGCCATGTTCGACTCGCCCGCCTGGTTGGGATGCAGCGGCAACGCCGCCGAGGTCGGGATGATCCCGTTGACCCAAGCGTCGGGCCCGGCGCACGCGTCGTGTCCGATGCTCGAGGTGAACGTGTCGACGTAGGTCGCGCCGTTGGCTGCGGCGGTCTGGCTCAGGACCTGGTCGAGATCGATCTCCAGTGAGTTGAACCACGACGCGTCGCGCCTGGAGACGGGGACGATCGGCCAGCAGCTGGTTCCGTTCTGCGGCAGGCCGTCAGGGTATCCGACCACCAGCACCCGAGCGTCGGGTGCACGGCTGTGGATCCCGGCGATCACCTGGGCGACCTTCGGGCCGGTCGCGTCGATCGCGGCGGCGACGGCGTCGGTGCCCCCGGACTCGTAGTAGCTCTGACAGCGATGCCCGAACGGCCACAGGACGTCGAGCTCAGCACATTTCTCGGCGACCGAGATCAGCCCGGCGTCGTTGCCGCCGATCCCCAGCGTGACGATCGCGTCGTCAGCGCTCAACGCGTCGAACTGGGGGGGCGCGCTCAGCGTGCCGCTCCCGAGGCGCTGCGGTTGAGTCATGTCGACGGTCGTGGCGCCGGTGCAGCTGGCGTTGACGAAGCGTGACGGCGTGATCGCCCGCGCCACATCGGCCGGATAGTCGTTGGTGGAGCGCCCACACCGGATCGGGTTTCCGGTCGCCGTCGGTATCAGCGGTCCGGCGGTGAAGGAGTCACCCAATGCGACGTAAGGGCCGGTGGCGGCATGCGCGGGGGCGACGACGATCGCGCCGGCCGCGAGCGCGACGATCGTGCAGAGCACCCCGAGAACCGCCCGACGCGTGGCCAGGCGGGCAGCTGTTGACACGACGTTTCCTCTCCTGAGCGCGGACCGCGCGAGCATATAGCCCCCGGAGAGCCAGCGGGTCACAGCGACGCGGGATTCTCAGCGGCGGACCGTGAGGCGCTTCATCAGCAGGTCCACGGAACGCTCGAGCTCGGGGATCGTCGCCTGCTCGACGCTGGCGACCCCGATCTTGCGGTTCAGCCACTGGTTGACCTCACGGTGGCTTGAGCCGTCACGGCGGCGGACCTCGGAGACGAGCCGGTGGCGCTCCTCACGCAGGCGCGCGCGGCGCTCGAACGCCGGGATCGCCGGCTCCGGCGCCTCAGGTGGCTGCGGGGCCTCGGGCGGCTGAACGGTGGTGGTCGCGGTCTGCCAGCGCGTCGCTGCCGGTGCGGGCGCCGCCAGCGGCTCGGCGCCGCCGAACAGCGTCATCTGCGAGACGACCTCGGCCGACAGCGGCACGAATTCGGGGGTGGGGCTGCGCTCGGTCTGTTGACGCTCGGGCCGCTCGTCCTCCAGATCGGCGGGGTCGGTCTCGCCCGGCCGTCGCAGGGGGGCGCTCAGCTCCCGGTCGATCGTCGCCGCATGGTTGTGCAGGATCGGATCGGCGGGCACGTACAACCAACTGGCCTCGGTCGGCCGCTCGGGAATCACGCGCACGAAGCGACCGACGATCTGGCGGAAGATCATCGCGGTCTTGGCGGCGGTCGCATAGACGCCGACC
The DNA here is from genome assembly GCA_963743985.1 of uncultured Solirubrobacteraceae bacterium. GTDB lineage: Bacteria > Actinomycetota > Thermoleophilia > Solirubrobacterales > Solirubrobacteraceae > Palsa-465. The sequence continues at coordinate 18,863 of CAVUSD010000007.1, forward strand.
CGCAGGCGCGGGATATCGACCCCCTCGGAGACCATGTTGACGGCGACGATCCACGGGTCGGTGGAGCGCGTGAACGCCGCCAGCCGCGCGGCCGACCGCTGCTCGTCGTGCAACACGACGACCGGTCGCTTGCCGGTCGCCTCATGCAGCAGCTTGGCGATCTGGCGTGCGTGCTCGGAGTCGGCGGCGACGACGAGCCCGGCGGCGTCACGATGGCCGTCCTGGCGGATCGTCCGCAGCCGCGCGTCGGCCTCACGCAGGATCCGCGGCAGCCCCTCGGGCAGTTCGGTCGAGATCGCGGTGCGGTAGCGCCGGCTTGCCTCACGGGTGGAGAGCACGGTGTCGAAACCGGCCTCGATCACATCATCGCCCGATCGCCACGACAGGGTCCCGTCGTAGGCGACGAACCGGATCGGGCGGCAGACGCCGTCGCGCACGGCCTCCGCGTAGGTGAACGCGATATCGGGCTCGGCGACCCCGTCGGCGTCATAGCTGACGCCCGGGATCGGCGTGGCGTCGGAGCGAAACGGCGTGCCGGAGAGCAGCAGCCGGCGATCGCTTGAGGCGAACGCGGTCGCGAACGCGTCGCCCCAGGTCAGGTCCTCGCCGAGATGGTGCGCCTCGTCGGTGATCACGATCGTGTTGCGGGCCAGCGCGCTCGCCCAGCGCTTCGGCGCCTTGGCGATCCGCGCGTATGTGACCGCGACCCCATGGAAGCCGGCCGGCGGCCGCGGCGAGTCGTGATCGGGCGCGAGGTCGAGCCCCAGGCGGTCGGCGGCACGCGCCCACTGCCGCGTCAGCGGTGCGGTCGGACAGGCGACGACGATCGTCGCGGCTCGCCCCGCCGCCAACTGCGAACGGGCGAACTCCAGCGCCGGCCGGGTCTTGCCGGCTCCGGGGGCGGCGGAGATCAGAAACGGCCGCCGCGGCTCACGTTCCCAGACCGCCAGAGCGGCCAGCGCGCGGACCTGCCAGGCTCGCAGCTCGCTGGTTTCCGATGGGCGTCTGACGGTGGGCACGGGTCGGCCATCCTGCACGACGGGTCGGACGTATCGGTCGGCGTTTGGTTGCACCGGCAGGTCCGCGCCGCGAAGGTTGTACGGGCCGTCAGAAGCTGCGCGCAGACGGCACGATTCCCGCCACGATCTGCGTAGAGTGCCGCGGCCATGAGCCCCCCGCCAGAGATCGATTCCGCAGCATCCGAGCCGATCCTCGTCGAGTCCAAGGGTCTTGAGTCAAACGCCCTGGGGATGTTCGCCAGCGTCGCCGTGGGGATGGCCTCCACCGCCCCGGCGTACTCGCTGGCCGCGACGCTCGGCTTCGTCGTCGCCGTCGTCGGTCTGCAGACGCCGCTGCTGGTGATCTTCGCGTTCATCCCGATGTTCCTGTCTGCCTGGGCGACCAAGCAGATGAACACCGCCGACCCCGACTGCGGCACGAGCTTCACCTGGGCCGCCCGGGCGCTCGGTCCCAAGCTGGGCTGGTTCGCCGGCGGCTGGGGCACGATCGCCGCCGATCTGCTGGCGATGGCCAGCTACTCGCAGGTGGCCGCCCAGTACGTGTTCCTCCTGATCGGCGCCAAGTCGATCGGCAACGACGCGACCAGTGTCTGGGTGCTGCTGCTGGGGATCGGCTGGATCGTCGTGCTCACCTGGCTGTGCTGGCGGGGGATCAAGATCTCGGCGGAGATCCAGGTCACGCTGGTCGTGGTCGAGGTGATCATCCTGCTGGTGATGGCGATCGTCGCGCTGGTCAAGGTCGCCGGCGGCTCGGCGCCCCCTGGCCACATCGATCCGACGTGGAGTTGGTTCAACCCGCTGAAGTTCGGCTCGTTCGACAGCTTCATGCAGGGGATGCTGCTGATGGTGTTCATCTACTGGGGCTGGGACACGACCACGTCGATCAACGAGGAGACCGACGAGCCGGGCCGGATCCCGGGGACCGCGGGCGTCTACTCGACGTTCCTGCTGCTCGGCACGTACATCCTCGTGGTCGTCGCGGTCCAAGCGTTTGCCGGGATCGGCACCCATGGGATCGGACTCGGCAACCCGGCGCATATCAACGACGTGCTCTCGACGCTCGGGGGCGCGATCTTCGGTAGCTCCACGGTCGGCTCGATCCTCAGCCACCTGCTGCTGTTCATGGTGTTGACCTCGGCCGCGGCGACAACCCAGACGACGATCCTGCCGAACGCCCGGACGACCCTGTCGATGGCGTTCCACAAGGCGCTGCCGGCGATCTTCGGCAAGGTCCATCCTCGGTACAGGACGCCGTCGTTCTCGACGATCTCGTTCGGGGTGATCTCGATCATCTACTACGTGGCGCTGAACTTCGTCTCCGGCGGGGCGGTGATCGCCGACGCCGTCGACGCGACCGTGTTCTTCGCCGCGCTGTACCTCGGGATCACCGCGATCGCCTGCTTCTGGCACTACCGGGAGTTCGTCACCGGCGGCGTTGCCAGGGCGGTCAGCTACGTGTGGGTGCCGCTGGCGGGCGGGGTCGCGCTGTTCGTGCTGCTCGCCTACAGCTTCAAGGTCTACTGGGATCCGGACCAGAGCTACTTCACGATCACGGTGTTCGGGATCACGATCGGCGGCACGCTCGTTGTCGTCGTGCTCGCGACGATCGCCGGACTGCTGTGGATGGTGTGGTCGATGCGGACGCAAGGCCAGTACTTCAGCGGCGAGAGCATGCGACTCGGCCTCTCGATCACCGATGACGACCAGGTCGTCCGCGTCGACAGGGACGGTGCCGAACACGGCGGTCTCGATCAGGCGGGGCTCGATCATGAGGGCGACCCGCCGCCGCGCACTTTCGGGTCTAGCTAGTCCCGAAACGCTGCTAAGGTGTTTCGGGACAGCACAGACCCGGAATGACGGTGACGCCCGGCGGGGCGCGCAGGAGGCCAGATGAGCGACGAACTGATTCAGCGGCGCAGGTGGATGATCCTTGGCGTGCTCGTTCTGAGCCTGCTGGTGGTCGTTCTCGACACGAGCATCCTCAACGTCGCCCTGAAGCGGCTGTCAGAGCCCAAGCCGGCCGGACTCGGCGCGACGCAGAGCCAGCTGGAGTGGGCGACCAACGCCTACACGCTGGCGTTTGCCGGTCTGCTGTTCACCTGGGGCGTGCTCGGCGACCGGGTCGGACGCAAGCGCGTCCTGCTGGCCGGCCTCGTGGCGTTTGCCGTCAGCTCGCTGTTGTCGGCGTATTCCCAGACGCCCGACCAGCTGATCATCGCCCGGGCGCTGATGGGGATCAGCGGCGCCGCGGTCCTGCCGTCGACGCTGTCGATCATCTCCAACGTGTTCGCGCCCCACGAGCGGGCCAAGGCGATCGGGATCTGGGCAGGGGCCGTGGGACTGGCGCTGGCGATCGGTCCGATCACCGGCGGGATCCTGCTGGCCCATTTCTGGTGGGGTTCGGTGTTCCTGGTCAATGTCCCGATCGTGCTCGTCGCCCTCCCGCTGATGTTCGTGCTCGTCCCCGAGTCCCGGAATCCAAAGCCCGGCCGTCTTGACCCGATCGGCGTCGGCCTCTCGATCGTCGGCATCACGGTGTTCGTCTACGGGATCGTGCGCGGCGGCGACATCGGCTGGGGGACGCCCGAGGTGTGGCTGGTCCTGCTCGGCGGGATCGCCCTGCTCGGCGGATTCCTCGCCTGGGAGCGCCGGGCGCCGAGCCCGATCCTCGATCTGACGCTGTTCCGCAGTCGCCCCTTCTCGGCGGCGGTCGCGGTCATCGCGCTCGTCTTCTTCGCCTTCATGGGACTGGTCTTCTTCCTCTCCTTCTACCTGCAGGCGGCGCGTGGCTTCAGCCCTCTGCAATCGGGCCTGCTGCTGCTGCCGCTCGCGGCCGGGCAGCTGTTCTTCTCCTCGCGCAGCGCCAACCTGGTGGCCCGCTTCGGGGCCAAGCGGATGACCGCCGCCGGTCTGTTGCTGATGACCGTCTCCTTCGGCTATTACGTGCGGGCCGGAGCCCACTCGCCGATCTGGCTGCTGGAGCTCGTGCTGTTTCTGGAGGGCGCCGGCATCGCCAACGTGATGCCGCCCTCGACCTCGGCGATCATGGCGTCGGTCCCGCGGGAGAAGGCCGGGCAGGGTTCGGCGATCGGCAACACGATGCGCCAACTCGGAGGAGCTCTCGGCGTGGCGGTGCTGGGCTCGATCCTCAGCTCGGCGTACCGGACGTCGATCACCCCCCATCTCCAGCACATCCCCGCGCTGGCTCACAATCCCGGAGCGTTGCGGACGGTCTCGACCTCGATCACCTCCACGCTGAGCTTCGCCGCTCACGCCGGCGCCGCCGGGCACGCGCTCACCGCTCCGGCGACGAGCGCCTTCATCGGCGCGATGCACGATGCAGCGGCCGCCTCGGTCGTCGTCGGGATCATCGGCATCGTCGTGGCGTTGCGCTGGCTGCCGGGCCGGGTCAGCCCGGTGGCGCCATCCGCGCAGCCCGAGGTCGTTGCTGAGCGGCCCGCCACTGCAGACCGGGTGCTGGTCGAGGCGTGAGATGACCGCTGCACCCACGCCCGCCGCAGATCAGACCAGCACCGCCGAGGAGCAGGCTGCTCCCCGGCGGGGACGGCCGCGCAGCCAGGCCTCTGAGGAGGCGATCCTGGCGGCCACGCTTGACCTTCTCGCGAGCGGCTGCGGCCCGTCCACCGTCAGCATCAACGCGATCGCCAAGCGCGCCCGGACCGGAAAGGACACGATCTACCGGCGCTGGCCGTGCAAGGAGGATCTGCTGCTCGACGCGCTCGCCTCCCAGCAGCGGACGATCGACATCCCCACCGACGGCCCGGTACGCGACGGGCTGATCGCGGCGCTGGCGTCGCTGATCGAGCGCCTTCAGGATGACCGCAGCCGCCGCATCCTGCGCGGCCTGTACGGAGCAGGTGACGAGTTCCCCAAGCTCCGCCGTCGGTACCAGCAGGAGGTGCTCGAGGAACGCCGGGAAAAAGTCCGTGCCCTCGTCCGTGCCGGCATCGCCCGGGGCGAGCTGGCCAGTCATGGTGACCCCACCCAGGCAGCGTTGATGCCCTTCGCCGCAGTGGTCATGAGCGCGCTGGAGGACACGCCGATCCTCGGCAACCCGCGGCGCGCGGCCGCTCGAATGGTCGACGCCGTCCTGAACGGACTGGCGCCTCGTCCGAGCGACGGCTGACCAGGAACCGATCAGAGCTGACCTGTCGCGTACGTCCGATCCGCATGCGAACATGTGTTCGTGATGATCGTCTGTGTGCTGATCCCCCGCTTCGAGCTGACGACGGCGGTCGCCGACCGTTCTGAGCTCTTGCGCGGACCCGTCGCGCTGGCTCCCGAATCGGGTGGGGTGCAGCAGGTGGGGGAGGTATCGCTCGCCGCCGAGGCGTTCGGGATCCGTCCGCGGATGCGGCTCGGCGAGGCGCTGTCACGCTGCCCGGAGCTGACGCTGGTACCGCCTGATCCGGCGGGCGTCGCCGACGCGTGGGAACGGCTGCTGGTGCGCCTGGAGTCGGTCGGCGCGGCCGTCGAGCCCGAGCGACCGGGGCTCGCCTGCTTCGATGCCGGTGGACTGTTGCGCCTGCACGGCGGGATCGAGGGTGTGCTCGCCGCGGTCCGGTCGGCGCTGCGGATCCCGGCCCGTCTGGGGGTCGCGCCGTCGCGCTTTGCCGCGGTCGCGGCGGCCAGCCGGGCGCGGTCGCGGCGACCGGAGCTCGTCGGCACGGGCCGGGGGCTCGGGGCTGGGCTGGCTGGGGCTGGGCTCGCCGGGGGTGGGCTCACCGCCGATGCGCGCGGCGGGGGGCGAGGATCGGGCCGGGAGCTCGCGCGCGCCTATCTGGCGCCGCTGCCGGTGACGCTGCTGCGCGCCCGCCCGTCGTTGGCCGACCTGCCCGTGGCGCTGGAGCGGCTCGGGATCAAGACGCTCGGCGAGCTGGCGGAGCTGCCGGCCGCGGCGCTCGCCGACCGGTTCGGCCGGCTCGGGCTGATCGCACACGAGCTTGCCCGCGGCGGCGACACCGAGTTGGCGCCGCGGACCGCGAGCGAGTACCTGCGGGAGTCGCTGGACCTGCCGGAGGCCGCATCGGGCATGCAGCTCGAGCGGGGGCTGGGCTTGCTGATCGACCGTCTGCTGGCCCGGCGTGAGCGGCGTAGCCGCACGTTTCGCTCGGTCGTGATCTCAGCCGTGCTGGTCGAACAGGGTGGCACCTGGCGTGAGCAGGTCGTGTTCCGGGAGGCGCTGTCGGATCCCGTTCGGATGCGGCTGGCGCTGGCGTCGAAGCTGTCGCTGATGCCCGCTCCCGCCGAACGACTGCGGCTCGCCGTCGAGCGATTCGGGCCGCCCGCCGCCGATCAGCGCGCGCTGCTGGAGGACCCGGCCGCGGCACGTGCGGCGCGGCTGCGCGAGGCGATCCGACAGGTCCGGGCGGTCGCCGGTCCGGAGGCGGCGATGCGCGTGCTCGAGGTCGACCCCGGTTCCCGCTTCCCCGAGCGCCGGGCGGTGCTGGCCCCGTTCGAGGGATGAGTCATGTCCGGACCGCGTCGTCTCAACGTTCCGACCCGGATCGCCGTCCGCTCAGGCGTTGACGGGCAGCCGTTGGAGGTCGACGGTCGTCAGGTCGATGCCGTCCGTGAGTCCTGGCTGGTGGAGGATCGCTGGTGGACCGAGAAGCCGATGCGACGCCACTATTGGGAGGTGGTCACGGTCAGCGGCCGTGACGAGGTCGTGTTCTGCGACCTGCGCAGCGGGAGGTGGTGGCGGCAGCGGTGATCCGACCGAGCGCTCAACCGCCGTTACGCAAATACCGTATAAAAATTACGCACTCTATGTGTAAACACGTAAGAGTCGTGATCGGTCGTCGGCTAAATCCCGGGGGTCAGTCTGGGGGTGTCCACGATGTGCGGCCGGCGGGGCTGGCTCATGCTGCCGTTCACGTAGAGGACACAAGGAGGAAGTTCGTTGGTTGGGGCATCACGGACGGGGGGGCACAGCGCGCAGCGACCGCGTTCTGATCGCCGTGGAGGGGACCGGGGGCTGCGGCGGCGCCACCGGGCGCTCCTCGGCGCGGTGAGCGCGCTGACGCTGTTCGGGATGGGCGCGGCCGACGCGCTGGCGGCCACCAAGACGACGGACTTCAGCTCGCCCGGCGAATACAGCTTCAAGGTGCCGGCCGGGGTGCATGACGTCACGATCGTCGCAGTCGGTGCAGCGGGCGGTGCCTGCAACAACAACAGTGCCGGCGGTCTCGGCGCGGCGCTCACCGCCCGAGCACCGGTGACTCCGGGCGAGCGGCTGTTCATCGGTGTCGGTGGGCCCGGAGCCTCCTGTAATGACGGGGGCGCGGGCGGATCCGGCGGCGGCGCAGCCGGCGGCGCTTCGGACTCCAAGATCATCGGGCCGGGCGCCGGCGGTGGCGGCGCCTCGGCCGTCGCAACGCTCTCACCGTTCCCGGGTTTCTCGGCGGCGCTGGTCGTGGCCGGCGGGGGTGGCGGCGCGGCTGGGTTTCCCGGCGGCGATGCGGGATCCCCCGGCCACGCCGCCGCCTCCGGTGAGGCCGGAGGCGCGGGGACCGCGACCCGCGGCGGCTCCGGGGGCACCGACAGCGTCGGCCAGCACTTCGGCCACAACGGCGTGTCGGGGCTCGGCGGCAGGGGCGCGCCTTGGGAGAACTGCACGGACGGGGGCGGACCAGGCGGCGGAGGTGGTGGTGGCGGCTACTTCGGCGGCGGGGGCGGCGCGAACTGCGATCGCCACGAGGGGGCCGCAGGCGGCGGAGGAGGGTCGAGTTTCGTCGCTCCGAGGGCGACGACGCTGCTGGCTCCGGCTCCCGCCATGGCGCCCCCGGCCGTCTCGTTGACCTACGCGGCCCCGCGCGTGCACGAGAGCGACCACACGATCGACTTCGGCGACCAGACGCCCGGGACGGTGAGCCAGACCAAGGAGCTGACGGTCTCGAACGAGGGCACGGTTCCGCTGGTGGTGTCGTCGAGGATCTCGCTGAGCGGCGCGCACGCCGACGATTTCCTCGTCGCCGACCACTGCCAGGAGCCGGTTCCCCCAGGCGCGAACTGCCACATCGGGGTGCGATTTGCACCGCTCCAGACGGGCGTTCGCTCGGCGATGTTGCAGCTGATGACGAACGCAACCAATGACGCCGACGCGGTCAAGCTGACCGGCGGCGAAGACCACCCGACGGCGCTTGCCCGGACTCGGTCCGCATCCGCTGACGCCAACAAGGAGCACGAGGGACGATGACCGACGACGATCTCGACGAACGCAGCTGGACGCAGCTCAAGGACCTGTGGGAGACGCCGGTCGGACGGCGATGGGTGCTGAAGGCCGGCCTCGGATCCGCGGTCGCGCTTGGCGCCGAGCTCTATGCCGGGCCGGCGCTGGCCGCCACGCGTCGGACGAAGGCGGTCCTGCGCCCGGCCGACTTTCACTTCCGGCTCGGATCGGTGCCCGGAGTCTCGGATCTGGTGCTCGTCGCCAACGGCGCGCGGGTCCCGTTGCAACGGCACACGCGCACGACCCAGGCGGCGCTGCGTCGCAGCGGCGGCGTGTGGAAGGCGGCCGATCTGTCCGCGCTGACGCACCACGTCTCAGGACTCGAGCTGCCCGGCGATCGCGCACTGATGATGACCGTCATCGGACGCCGCGGAGACCGCTCGGTCGTCGTCGCCCAGACCTGGCACGTACCCGCGCACGTGACGTTGGAGCTGGCGAGGACTACGCATCGCCTGACGGGCTCGATGGATGCGGTGGTCAGCTCAGATCAACTGCTGCGTGCGCTCGACCTCGATCCCCGCAAGGTATGCCTACCCGAAGATGTGGCGGGTCTCGGGACGGTGTGCGGATCTGATGATGCGGCGTTCTCCCTGGTGTCGGTGCACCCGAACGTCGCCAATGTCGACGCCGAGCAGCACAAGATCACCGAAATCGTTGTCGGTGGCACCGATGAGCTCGGCGCGCTGTCCACCCACATCGCGAAGATGCAGCAGGCTGGCCGTGACTACGGGCGTCTGCAGAACGCGCAGGACCGCAATGGCAAGGATGTGGAGCTCACGTTCCCGGCGGTGAAAGACCGTCCGGCGGTCAAGTCGACCTTCAGCACGTTCGAGCTCTCCGACGACAAGCAGTTCAGGCGCACGCTCAAGTCCGCGGTCACGACCGGGATCAGCGCGGTGCGCGACGACGGCAGGTTGGGAGCGGTGATCGCCAAGCCGTTGGACGACAAGCCGCGGAATCTGCTGAAGGGGTCCAACAAGCCGGGCAACGACGGGACTCCGACATCGACCGCCACCTGGGTCCAGCCGGAGGGGGTCGCGCCGAAGGCGATCGAGTACAAGCCCGGGCTCAAGGCCACGGGGATCGACATCAAGGTCAAGAACACCGGGCTCAACTTCGGCACCTACGTGACCGTCAACGGCGATTACGCCAAGGGCAAGGTGCCGCTCAAGCTCTACAACAACTACGTGCGCTGGGTGCAGGTCTACGTCCAGTATCTGGGTAAGGACGGCAAGAACCTCTCCGTGCACCCGGCGGCGAAGTTCCCCGACACCCAGTACTCGAAGTCACTCGGGCTGCTACCGCAGGTATTCACGGTATTCGGGATTCCGTTGTGGGACACCAACACGATCGAGGTCGAGCTGGACTTCCCGGACGGCTCGCACGTCGCCCGCATCCTGATGTGCGGGCTGGGAGCGGATGTCCACGCCAACGGCTGGCGGCAGTTCTTCCCGGCGGACGCCTATCCGGGACGGATCGCCCCCACCGATGAGGTGTTGGTCCCGGCGATTCTCACCGGGATCCTGACGATCGGCCTGAACATATTCGCACTCGCCACCGACCTCGACATCGCGGCGACCTGGGATGCGATCCGGAAGAACCGGTTCCTCGAGAAGGACTTCATCGCGTTGCAGCAGACCCTGCTCAACGTCTTTCAGAAGATCATTGCCGGGGCCGACATCGCGTTCACGGCGTCTGAGAGCGTCGCCGCGTCGATCGCCTCCGGCGCGGCGATCTACGAGGAACTGGAGGCGGGCGGGCATGACCTGAGCAACCTCTGGAACATCCTGCTCGGCCTGGGGTCGATGATCCCGAAGATCCTGTTCAGCCCGAGCGCCGGAGAGTTCTTCCTCTCGGTCGCGTTGGAGGTGGGTGAACTCGAGGCGGCCGCGAAGATCGTCGAGGCGCTGCCGATCATCGGAGAGGTCATTGCGGTGCTGTCGGTCGTCGGCGACATCGCGACGCTGGCCGAGGTCGCCGCCGAGACGATCGTCTCGCCGTGGGTGATCGAGAACGAGGTGAGCCTCACCTACGACGCGACGATCGAGATCCATCCCGATCCGAAGTCGACCGGCGGGAACACGTTTCCGAAGACGGCGAAGTCGTGGCGGCTGGAGGGGCTCGTCGAGGGTGCGCTCGTCCTCGATCCGATCACCAGCGCGTTCAACGGCGCCGCTCAGTCGGGCCCGTTGACGGTCGAGGTGGTCGCCCCGTTCGGCGGCAAGGACATCCAGTGGAGCATCGTGATGCTCGACGGGTCCGGGCATCTGGTCGGCTCCGGCGCGTCGGCCAAGCAAGCCAACGACGATCCGAATCATCCTTTCAAGAACCCGAAGATCCAGATCGCGCAGCTGCCCGCGACGATCGACGAGAAGACGGTGTTCACACGAACCGCGACCACGACCTACAACGGCGCGGCCGCCAGATACGAATGGTCTGAAGATGTCAAGGTCACGGGAACCAGCGACCGCAAGGGCGTGCAGAGCATCACCGGGACGGCAGTGGCCACGTTGGCGGGCGTCGCCGGGGTGGTGTTCGAGCAAGGCGACAGCTTCTACATCCGCGGGGTGCCGGTGGCCCCTGATGGGACAGCGATCACGCTCGGAGCCTCCACCAAGGAAAAGTTCGCCCGGCAGCCGTTCCTGCTCCTCGATCCGTTCGTGCAGGACAACGACCGCCGCAATCACGTGCTGCTGGAACCCGACGAGCACAGCGACAGCTATCAGATTCGCCGGGTGAGCCTCGATCCCAAGACGGGATCGATCACCTGGGACGCGAATACGAGCTTCGGAACGTTTGCGCTTCCGGTCTCGGCGGCGGCTCTGCACGCGCCGTCGGGCAAGGTCGTGGTGGTGCACACCGACACCGGCCGGATCGCGGCCGTGCAGCCCGCGGACACGGCTCGGCCGCAGCTGGCGACATACCGGGCAGGGCCGGGCGATCAGGTCGGCCTCTTGCGCTCGCCGATCGGGGTCGCGGTGACCAATGGAGGCGTCGTACTGGTGCTGGAATCCGGCACGAGGCAGATCTCCGCGTTCGACCTCAACGGCAACCCGGTCCGTTACTTCCCGTCACAGAAGCCGGGGGACGGCGGGGCATTCCGGCGCAAGGTCGTCTCCGACGGGCTCGTCCTGGACATCGCCGTCGACGGTGGCGATCAGATCTACCTCCTGTACGCCGCCGGCAACGGAAACGCTGTGGACGACTATCGAATCGACGTGTACTCGAAGAACGGCGAGGTGTTCAACCAGGCCAGCCGCGGGACCAACGTGGCCCGCTTTGCCGTCGACTTCTGGCGCAGCGTCTACGGCACCAACTACGACGCGCTCACCGACCTTGGGACCAACGACAAACGGATCGATCCGCGCCTCGGCGTCGCCGAGCCGTCGATGAGCCGCCTCGACCCGGTCGGCTGAGCGACCGACGCGCTGATCATGGAGCAGCCCACCACCGACCACCGAATCAGATCGACCCGGCTGGTGCTGCTGGCGGCGCTGGTCGCGTGTGCGTGCGTGTCGGTCGGTGTGGCGGGCGCGGGGCCGGCGTCGGCGGCGGCCGCCGTGCGCTGCATCCGTGACCAGACGCCGCCGAAGCCTCCGGCGGGCGGTGCCGTGTTCGCCAGGTCGATGGACGCCGGTAGCGCGCCGAACGTGGTCGAGATCCCGGCCGGCGAGACCTGGACCGATCACGCGGGCGCGGGGTGCGCGGACGCCAAGGAGGTGATGACCCACCCGACCACGATCGCGGTCGGCGCGGGCGGTGCGGTCCTGCTCGACGATCAGCCCAAGCACTTGGTCTCGGCGTGGGGAGCCACCACCACCGACGCCAACTCGCGCAATCCGAGCCTGTTCCCGGGGCGGGCGGATTGGACGACGACCGAGGCTCAGACCGTCGATCCCGAAGAGCTGCTGGAGGTGTACGACTCATGCCGAGACTGCTCTCTGGGCGACGTGCACTTCAGACCGGTTCAGCCGCGTCGGCCGGATGTCGCGTTTGCCGGTGACGTCACCGGCGCCGACCTGCAGGGCGCACGGCTCGAGGGTGACCTGTCGAAATGGAACCTCAGTAACGCCAATCTCACCGGCGCGAATCTGTCGGACACCAAGCTCGTCGGCGCGGTGCTGGACCGCACGATCGTCAACCGCGTCAACTTCGACAGGACCGACCTGCGCGGAGCGAAACTGACGGCGCTCCGCTTTCGCGTGGCGCCATCGTTCACCGCGGTGCGGATCGGGCCGTCGGTCCCCGATTCGGGCGACCCCAGGGACTGCACCGTGTTCACGGACACGGATCTGCTGCACGCCCAGCTGAGCGTCAGCGAGAAGAACAAAGGCTGCATTCAGGTACCGCTGCTGCCGGGCAGCACCGTGCGGTTGAGCCTGCTGTCGGAGGCGATCCGGCGATTCAAGGCCTCGCAGATCGACTTCGGCGGCGCGATCTTCCTGGCGGGGGCGGCCGACCGCGCTGATCTCGCCGGCCAGAATCTGACCGGCATCAACCTCACCGGCGTGCACTTCATCGGCTTCCCGGCCGATCTGAGGAAGACTGTCTTCACCGGCGATCGGCTCGCGGGTGCCAGCTTCGATCTGGCCGACCTGTCCGGGGCGACCTTCGACAACGCCTCGCTGACCGGTGCCTCGCTGCGTGGCGCCGACCTCGACGGCGCGAAGCTCACCGGCACCGACACCAACCTCACCCACGCCGATCTGATCGACGCCGATATCAGCGGCGCGAGCTTCGTCGGCGCCAATCTCTCCGGCGCCGTGTTGTCCCACGTGCTCGCGCAGGACACCGACTTCAACGGAGTGCGGGCGCCCAAGGCAACGTTCACCGATGCTCACATCTACGGCAATGGGCGAGCGTTCGACAGCGCCACCAATCTCCAGGGCGCCGACTTCAGCGGCGCCATCCTCGCCGGCGACACCGACGAGGGGGGTGGCTTCGACTTCACCCACGCCGACCTCACCAATGCCACGTTCGACGGCGCCCAGTGCATCGGGTGCAACTTCACCGGCGCCACGCTTCGCGATGTCCATTTCATCGCCGCCTATCTGCCCGGCTCGATCTTCGCCGGCGTACAGACGTTGAGCGGCGCCCAGTTCCACGATGCCTGGCTGTACTGCGGTCGTAACAACGGCGGGTGCAAGACCGACGGCGGTTCCGGCACGCGCTGGAACTGGGTGCTCGAGCTCGGCTCGGGCGAGGACTACGGTCCGGTCCCGTTTGGACGCACGAATCTGGAGGGGGTTCGATTCGACGAGGTCGCGACGTGTCCGGACGGCAAAGCCGGCCGGATCGCGCCCGCCGGCTGTGATGCCGACGATCTCCTGCCGGCCGAGGATCACGCACCCACGATCCCGGCGCCCTGCTCGGCGGTCGGACCGGGTTCGTGCCCGACGCCGACCTCGACCCTGCTCGACAGCTCATCGCTCGCCACCGGGCCGGCGCCGGCGCTGCTGTCGGCGACGCCGGCCAAACCGACGACCTGGGCCACACCGCTGACCGGCCGCGGTCTCTACGCCGGCTTCGGCGATGCGACGATTCGGCTGATCGAAGGCCGCGACCACCCGCTGGTCGCCGGACGGTCGGGAGACCGCTGCCGCGATGCGACCGCCTCGTGCGGCGACGGGGGGCCCGCCACCGACGCCCGCCTGGGGCAGCCGGCGGGTCTGGCCGTCGGTCTCGATGGGTCGCTGTACATCGCCGACCCGGAGTTGCACCGCGTTCGCCGCATCGACCCGTCCGGGCAGATCACGACGGTGGCGGGCGACGGTCGGGAATGTGGCGCCGAGGCGCACGACTGCGGCAACGGCGGCTCAGCGACGGCGGCGAAGCTCGCCGGGCCTTACGGCGTCTGGGTCGACCCGTCCGGGGAGATCTACATCGCCGACGGCCCGCGCGGGGTCCGCGAGGTCACCGGCGACGGTCAGATCGTGTCCGCCGGAGCCGGGGACTTCGACGTCCGCAGCGTGGTCGGCAGCCCGGCCGGTGACCTCTACGCAGCCACCGACCGCTACCTGCTCAGGATCGCGGGTGCCGACCGGAAGGTGACGAAGGTCGTGGGAACCGGTACCAACGGCTACAACGGCAACAAGGACACGCACGGAGCACTTGCTCCGGGGTCCGCCGTACAGGTCAACGATCCCGCCGGATTGTCGGTCGCGCAGGACGGAGACGTCCTGTTCGCCGACAGCGCGAACAACCTGATCCGCGCCTACGTTCCAAGTTCGGGCCATGTCATCAACGCGCTCGCCGGCGTCGTCGACAACGGCAAGCCGCAGGGCGGGTTCAACGACGACGGCCGCCTCGCCGATCAGACGAAGCTCAGTGATCCACGCGTGGTCGCCGCGCTCCCGGCGGGCAAGTTCGACGTCGTCGACGCCGGCAACAACCGGATACGAAGGCTCGGCCCGTCCGACGGCTGAAATCGCCTGGCGCGGAATCGAGCGGGCCGTCGACGCAGGACGCTCAACTGCTGAACGCCTCGAGGCGGCGCAGGTACTCCTTCAGCAACGGGTTCACGATCCTCCAGTCACCCCGCGCGACGTGCTCGACGATCCCGGCTCGCAGCAGCAGGTTCAGAACGCGGTCGCGAATCGCCGGTGCCAGTCGCCGCGGTGGGGGCCGGTCGCCCGCCACCGACCGGACCACCTGCAGCGCGTTCTTGTGCAGGCGGCGGATCTCCTCCACCGTCTGTTCCATCGTGGGCAGATCGCCCCGGAGCGCGGCCTCGTAGCCGAGTGCGACGAGGTCCAGATCGATGTCTGAACGCTCGAGTTGAACGGAGATCAGGTGTGTCTGCTGCGCGATCCGCATCGTTGCGCGCGGATGACCCGCTCCCAGCTCGACGATCCGCTCCAGCGCGCCGGCTTGCACCGTGCAGTCGTCCGCGGCGAAGCGCTCGGACAGCCCCTTGACCCAGTCGGCGTGCGCGATCTGCCGCAGCGCGTGAAAGCCGCCGAAGCCGCTGAACGCGCGCTGATCGGGAGCGAACAGATCCCGCATCGTGTGCTCGAGGCTGCCCGCGAACAGGTAACTGACGCGCGTGCTGCGCTGGAACACCGCACGCATCCGTTTGGTCACCTGGTCGGGGTCGCCGTACGGGCGCCGGTCACCGGCGAGCTCCTGGAACTCGTCGAAGAACAGGATCATCCGCTTGCCGTCGGCGACCGCCACCCGTTCGGGCAGCTCGAGGGCGAGGTCGAGCGCCCGCTGCGGATCGGCGGCGGCCCAGCCCGGCGTCAGCGCGACCTCGACGACCTCGCCGAGCTGGCTCTGGAGCTTGAGCACCGCTGCGGCCTGCGCGGCGCTCAGCGCTGCGCGCCCGAGCTCCCGCGCCCGACGAACGAGACGGTGGGCGGCGGACCGATTCGAGATCACCGCCAGCGCCAGCGTCTCCGCCAGCTCCGCCGTGTCAGCGACCCGGAACAGGTCGACGCTGGCCACGTACAGGCCTTGGCTCCGCGCGCGGTTCAGCGCCGCATCGCAGACGCTCGTCTTGCCGGTCCGGCGTGGGCCGGCGAGGATCAGGTTGGCGCCGCCGATCAGCGCACCGGTGACGTCGTCGACGTCCGCTTCGCGGCCGATCATCTGGCTTGCCGGGATCGGCACGTCGGTCGGGAAGAGATCGCCGCTGACCTGGCGCATGAGCACCAGTCTAGCTATTTACACGGATAACGCGTAAAATTTACTCGTATATTGAGTAATTGAAGTCCATGAGGCTGAGGCGCACGGCGGCTTACATTGTCCGCATGGGCATGTCGCCGTATCTGCAAGGGATCCGGGAGCGGATCGGCACCGACCTGTTGATGTTGCCCGCCGTGTCGGTGCTGATCTGGGACCAGGCCGGACGGCTGCTGCTCGTCCGCGGCTCGGACACCGGCACCTGGCAGATGGTCGGTGGCGCGGTCGAGCCCGGCGAGTCCCCGTGGGACGCGGCCCGCCGTGAGACGACCGAGGAGACAGGCGTGAAGGTGACCCTGAGCGCGATCCGCGACGTGATCGGCGGTCCCCGGTTTCAGCACACGTACCCCAACGGCGATCGGGTCGCGTTCGTGTCGACCGTGTTCGACGCCCGGATCGTGAGCGGGACGCCCGTGCCCGACGGCGACGAGACGACCGAGGTGGCGTGGTTTGACCCCGCCGAGTTGGCAGCGGGGGCGCGCGACGCGCCTGGTTCGGCGCTTGACGAGTCGCTGCCGGAGTTGGCCCTCGCGATCCTCGACGCGGTCGGGCGCGACGCTCCTGGCTGATCACCCCCTCGCCGAGCGGCGCGTCGATTGACGGGAAGCTCTGCGGTGAAAGCGGGGCTCGCGCCCGGCGTCGACCGTTCTGGAACCTACTCGGGCTGCACTACATGATCTCGACGACGGCGGAGCAGGTGGGTGCGACCAAACAGACGTTGACGCGCAGTTGGAGGATGAGTCGTCTATAGGTGGACTGAGCCTCCACCCGCCCGACCCGGCCCGGGTCAGTGCGTCTCGCGTCGGCGTTTCACGGGTAACCCCGCTGCGACTGCCCAGCCGGAGCGCCGCGGCCCCGCCTAGACTGGCGATCATGGCCACCGTCGACACCGTCCGCCAACCCGGTCGCGTCGCGGTCGGCACCTGGAGCGGCGGTCGCTACATGCACTTCGGCGAGGCGATCGACGACGAGCGCTTCGCCGCGATGGTCCGTCCCGGCAACGGGATCGACACCGTGATCACCGCCGATGCGTACGGCGCCGGCGAGGCCGACACGATGCTCGGGCGAGCGCTGCGCGACGTCAAACGTGACGAGGTCTGCGTCGTCGGAGCGGTCGGGCACGACTTCTACGAGGGCGAGCGCAACGGCTCCAAGGGCTTTCCGCGGTTCACCGATGCGTCGCTACGCGGTCCCGACGGCTACGCCGACTACCTGAAGATGGCGACCGAGCGAAGCCTCGAGCGCTGCGGCGTCGACCGCTTCGATCTGCTCCTGCTGCACAACCCCGATCGCATCGGCTACACCTCGCCGGTCGTCTGGGAGGCGATGACCGGCCTGCGTGAGCGGGGGCTGACGTCGGCGATCGGCGTCGCGCCCGGTCCGGCCAACGGCTTCACGCTCGACCTGATCGACTGTCTGGAGCGTCACGGCGAGCTGCTGGATTGGGCGATGATCATCCTCAACCCGCTCGAGCCGTGGCCCGGCGAACTCGTGCTGCGGGCCGCCGCCCAGGCGGACGTGAAGCTGATCACGCGCGTGGTCGACTACGGCGGGCTGTTCTTCGACGACCTGCGACCCGACCAGGAGCTGGCACGCGGCGACCATCGCGGCTTTCGTCCCGCCGGCTGGATCGAGGCCGGACTGGAGCGGATCGCGCCGATGCGGCCGATCGCGCAGCGAACGGGGCTGACGCTGATCCAGCTGGCCTGCCAGTGGAACCTCGCCCACGATCCCGTGGCGTGCACGGCGCCGACGCTGATCCAGGAGGTCGGCGCGCACACGAAGTCGATCGAGGACAAGCGCGCCGAGCTGGCTGCGCTGCCGTCGCAGCTGCGGCTCACCTACGACGACGTCGCGGCGATTCGCGCGCTCGGCGACAACACCGGCTCGATGTTGCTCAAGGGCGCCAGCCCCGAGTTCTCAGGCACCGAGCAGCCTGACCGCTGGACGCTCGACGAGCATCTCGCGTCGGTCGCGGCGCGCTGGGAGATCGAGCCCGGCCGAGACCTGACCCAGCGCGTGGCGGCATGAGCTTCCCGCTCACCGGCACCTGCAACTGCGGCGCGGTCCAGTTCGAGGTCACGCAACCCTTCCTCAGCTCCAACTACTGCCACTGCACGCGCTGTCAGCGGCGCACCGGCGCCGGCGCCTCGCCCAACGCGCGGGTCGCCGACGGGGCCTTCCGGGTCGTCCGCGGCGAGGATCGGATCCGCTCCTGGAAGCCGCCCGACGGCGCCGAGAAGTTCTTCTGCGGCGAGTGCGGTTCGTCGATGTTCTCCCGCAACCCCCAGGGCGCGGTCGGCGTCCGTCTGGGCGTGCTCGACGACGACCCCGGCATCTGGCCAAGCGCCCATCAGTTCACCGCCAACGCAGCGTCGTGGGAGCCGATCCCCGACGACGGGCTGCCGCGCCACCCCGAGTCGGCGCCGCCGCCTCCCACCCGCTGACGTTTGCGTCAGTCTCCCGCGCTCCCCACCGGAGAGTTGGAAGACTGGAGGTCCATGAACGCGCGCGAGATGTTCGACCTCACCGGGAAGGTGGCGCTGGTGACCGGGGGCTCGCGAGGGCTGGGCCTGGCAATGGCGCAGGGCCTCGGGGAGCTGGGCGCGAGCGTCGCGATCACCTCGCGCACCGAGAGCGAGCTCGGAGCGGCGGCCCGGACCCTCCGAGACGCGGGTATCACGGTCGCCGCGATCCGCCACGACCTCGAGCGGGTCGCGGATGCCGACCTGCTCGTCGATCAGGTGATCGCCAACGTCGGTGAGATCGACATCCTCGTCAACAACGCGGCGATCGCGCAGGCCGGTCCGAGCGTGGACGTCAGCCTGCCCGACTGGACGCGCGTCATGGACATCAACATCAACGGTGTCTTCACGCTGACGCAGGCGGTCGGACGGCGGTGCATGATCCCGCGCGGCGGCGGCAAGATCGTCAGCATCTCGTCGGTCGGCGGTCTGGTCGGGCCCGCGATCGACACCCCGCTCGCGTCCTACTCGGCCAGCAAGGCGGCGATCATCGGCCTGACACGCGCGCTGGCCACAGAGTGGGGGCCGTTCAACATCAACGTCAACTGCATCTGCCCGGGGTTCTTCCCGTCGAGCATGACCGAGGCGACGCTCGATCCCGGCCACGCCAAGCGGGTCATGAGCAAGACCCCGCTGGGCCGCTCCGGCGGCGCCGATGACATCAAGGGCGTCGCGGCGTTCTTCTGCTGCGAGGCCTCACGTCATCTGACCGGGCAGTACGTCGTGCTGGACGGCGGTGCGCTGACCACCGCGTACCCGAAGGTCGCGGCGATGGGCTGACGCTCACTTCGCCGGTCCGGTGCCCGCCAGCGGGTCGTCGGAGCGCCAGTGCATCTGCTGACAGGGATCTGCGACCCCGAGCGCGGCGTTGACATTGATCCACATCCCATAGCGGAAGAACTCCTCGACGGTCTCGTCGTCGGCGCCCGACAGCTCCTGGATCTGGGCCTGGAGCCGCTCGTAGCAGGCGCGGACGCGGGGTCTGACCTGATCATCGCCGCACGCCGCGTAGGCGTGCTGCTGGAGCAGCAGCAGGTCGCGGTTGTCGTCGAGCTGCTCGTTGTAGGCGTTGGCCATCGGCGAGAGCGCCGTGCTGCCCGGCACCGCGATCGCCGGGTCGAACTCCTTCGCCGCCTCGGCGAGCATCTCGTAGACGTGCTCAAAGCACCGCTCGACCGCCTGCAGGAACAGCTCGCGCTTGGAGCTGAACAGGCTGAACACGTACGGCTGAGCGACGCCGACCCGGCGCGCGATCCGGTCGACGGGCGTGCCGTGCAGACCCGTCTGCGCGAACTCGTGCACCGCCGCTTCGATCAGCGCGTCCCGGCGCTCTGCCGCCGGGACGCGCTGACGCGCTTGCTTGGATTCGGATGCGGGGGTCGTCGTCGCCATCGTGTTTCGATCCTACGCGACGCTCAGGCTGCCGGCCGGTGCGGCCGCCGCCTGTGACCCGCGCGCTTCGGCGGCCTCGACCTCGGCCTGTGCGAGCGCCGTCGCCCGGCTGTTGAACGGGAACACCAGGGCGGTCAGCGCGCCGACCCCGAGCACCACGGTGGCGACCCACAGCGCCGGCGTCATACCGTGCACGAACGCCTGCGGTGAGCCGTAGCCGCCGTGTGAGGTGAAGACGGTCGACAGGACCGCGATCCCGAGCACGCCGCCGAGCTCGCGGATCGTGTTGGTCGCACCGGACGCCTGCCCGGCCTGGTCAGAACGCACCGAGGCCAGCACCGCGTTGGCCGACGGCGCGAACACCAGTGCCATCCCGGCGCCGGCGAGGATGAACGGTCCGATCATGCTCACGTAGGACGAATGCACGCTGGCCACGGAGGCCAGCCAGCCGAGCGCGACCGCCTGCAGCGTCAGCCCGGCGACCATGAACCACCGTGCCCCGAAGCGCTCGGAGAAGATCCCCGCGGCCGGGGCGATCAGCATCGTCGCGCCGGTCCACACCAGCAGCTTGACCCCGGCCTGCAGCGGCGAGTTGCCGAGCACGTTCTGGAAGAACTGGCTGAGGAAGAAGATCGACCCGAACATGCCGAAGTACATCGCCAGCGAGACCACGTTGGTGACCGCGAAGCCGCGCTTGGCAAAGAACTGCATCGGCAGCATCGGCGCGTCCGAGCGCAGCTCGTTGATCACGAACGCGACGACCAGCGCCGCACCCGCGGCCAGCGAGACGACCACCTCGGTCGAGCCCCAGCCGAGCGACTGGCTGCGCACCAGCCCGAACACGATCCCGAACAGACCGAGCGAGCCGTACAGCAGCCCGGACAGATCCAGGCGGGACTTGGCCGGCCCGTAGCTCTCATCCAGGCGGACGGCGGCGAGCGGCACGAGCGCGAGCCCGACCGGGACATTGATCCAGAACACCCAGTGCCAGGAGGCGAGCTGGGTCATCGCGCCGCCGACGAGCGGGCCGAGCGCGACCGCGATACCGCTGATCCCCGACCAGACGCCGATCGCCATCCCGCGGCGGTCGGGCGGGAACGCCGCGGCGAGCAGCGTCAGTGTCAGCGGCGTGGCGATCGCGGCGCCGACGCCCTGGACGGCGCGTGCGGCGATCAACGCATCCGCGCTCGGGGCGAGCGCCGAGCCGGCAGACGCGAGCGTGAACAGGGCGATTCCGGCGATGAACATCCGTTTGCGCCCGAACCGGTCACCGAGCGCGGCGCCGGTCAGCAGCAGCACGGTGTAGGCGAGCGTGTATGCGTTGACGGTCCATTCGAGCGCCTGGATCGAGGCGCCGAGATCGCGGTGGATGCTCGGCAGAGCAACGTTCACCACGAGGTTGTCGAGCACGACCATGAACAGGCCCAGGGAGACGATCCCCAGGGTCCATGCGCGCTTCCGAGAGTCCGACATCCGATGCCTCCAAGATTGTTAGTGACTGCTAACTAGGTGAGCAACTTAGCAGTCGCTAATCAGAAGTCAAGGGATGTTTTTGGTTTTCTGTGTTTGGCTGGTTGGTCGGCGGGGCTGGGCTGCGTGCGGGCGGGTCTGTCTCGGGTTCATGCGAACATGTGTTCGATGACGTACGTGGAGCTTCACGCGCACTCGGCGTTCTCGTTCCTGGACGGGGCGTCGCTGCCCGATGAGCTCGTGCCGACCGCGATCGCGCTCGGCTACGGGGCGATGGCGCTGACCGATCACAACTCGGTCTCGGGCTCGATGGAGTTCGCGGTGTCGGCCCACGCGTTGGGGCTACGGCCGATCCACGGCGCCGAGATCGACCTGACCGACGGCCGCCATCTGACGCTGCTGGTGATCGACAGCCGTGGCTGGTCGAACCTCTGCCGGCTCTTGTCCCGCGCGCACGCGCACACGCGTGAGGGGCGGCCGGGGGCGCCGCCGTCGGATCCGGTGGTGTCGCTGGAAGTGGTCTTGGAGCACGCGGAGGGGCTCGTCTGTCTGAGCGGCTGCGCGCTGCGCGGGGTGCACGATGAGCCTGGGTTACGGCGGCTGCTGGACGCGTTCGGGCCCGATCGGCTGCGGATCGAGCTGCAGCGGCCGTTTTTGGCCGACGACCGCGCCCGCAACCGGCGGCTGGCTTCGTTGGCGCGGCGACTCGGGGTCCCGTGCGTGGCGACCGGCAACGTCCACGCGCACATCCGCGCCCGGGCGCCACTGCAGGACGCGTTCGTCGCGGTGCGCACGCATACGACGTTGGATTCCTCAGAGCCGCTGCGGCGCGGGAACTTCAGCCACGTGCTGGCCGCGCCCGAGGAGATGGAGCGGCGGTTTGCCGAGTATCCCGAGGCCGTCGCCGAGACCGCCGCGCTCGCCGAGCGGCTGCGCTTCGATCTCGGCAACGACCTCGGCTACCGCTATCCCGGGCGCGGAGGACGACGGCTGCGATGCGCCAGCTGTCCGAGCTGTGCGACGCGCTGATCGACGACCGCTACCGCGACACGCCGGCCGAGATCCGCTCGCGGGCGGGTGGGCGGCTGCAGGAGGAGCTGCGGATCATCGACAAGCTCGGGCTGCCCGGGTTCTTCCTGCTGCACCACGACATGCTGGAGCTCGCGCGGGAGGTGGCGGTCGAGGTCCGGGGACCGGGGTCGGCCCGGGCACTGCTGCCACCCGGACGCGGCCGGGGCTCGAGCGTGTCGTCGATCGTCTGCTTCTTGACCGGTCTGTCGCACGTCGACCCGATCGCCAACGAACTGCTGATCGGGCGGTTTCTCAACGAGGAGCTGACCTCGCTGCCCGACATCGACCTGGACTTCCCGCGTGACATCCGGGAGAAGTTGATCCCGCGCGTGCACGAGCGCTACGGCCACGACCGCTCGGCGCTGGTGGCGGCGTTCCCCACCTTCCGCGCGCGCGGCGCGATCCGGGAGCTCGGCAAGGTGCTGGGGCTGCCGGCGGGTGAGATCGAGCGGGTCGCGCGCGGGTCGGAGGGGTGGAGCGCGCGTGACGTCGGCGCAGACATCGTCGGGGCGGGCCGGCCGGAGCTGACGGGCCGCTGGGCGTGGCTGGCGCGGCTGGCCGAGCAGGCGCACGGGCTGCCGCGCCATCTCAGCCAGCACTCGGGCGGGATGATCGTCGCCACCCGGCCGCTGATCGACTGCTGCCCGATCGTGCCGGCGGCGATGGAGGGCCGCCAGATCGCGATGTGGGACAAGGACTCGTGTGCCGACGCGGGCTTTCTGAAGATCGACCTGCTGGGGCTGGGGATGCTGTCGGCGGTCGAACGGGCGGTGGCGATGATCTCCGAGCTGCGCGGCGAGCGGATCGACCTGTCGCGGATCCCGTACGACGATCCGGCGACCTACGCGATGATCCAGGACGCCGACACGACCGGCGTGTTCCAGATCGAGAGCCGCGCGCAGATGGCGTCGCTGCGCCGCACTCGGCCGGAGACCCTGCAGGACATCACGATCCAGGTCGCGATCGTTCGCCCCGGCCCGATCCAGGGCGGGGCGGTCAACCCCTACATCGCGCGCAAGCAGCGACTGCGGGAGGACCCGGGCTACCAGATCCCCTACGAGCACCCGGTGCTGGCCGAGGTGCTCGACGACACGCTCGGGACGATCATCTTCCAGGACCAGGTGCTCGAGGTCTCGATCGCGTTCGCCGGCTTCACGATCGGGGAGGCCGAGGGGCTGCGCCGGGCGATGAGCCGCAAGCGCTCGGACGCGGCGATCGAGGCCTACCACGAGCGGTTCGTGGCGGGTGCGGCGCGGAAGCATGGAGCCGACGCGGAGACCGCGGAGCGGGTGTTCGAGATGGTCAAGGGGTTCTCCGGGTTCGGGTTCCCCAAGGCCCACGGCGCCGCGTTCGGGCTGCTCGCCTACCAATCGACATGGCTGCGCGTCCACTACGCGCCGGAGTTCCTGTGCGCGCTGTTGAACGAGCAGCCGATGGGCTTCTACCCGCCCGACGCGCTGGTGCACGAGGCGCAGCGGGGCGGGATGGAGGTGCTCGCGCCCGACGTCAACGAGTCCGGTGTCGAGTGCGACGTGGTTTTGGAGCCGTCGCCGCGGGTGCGGATCGGGCTCGGCTACGTGCGCGGCGCCCGGCGTGAGGAGCTCGAGCAGCTGGTCGACGCCCGCGAGCGGGGCGGGCGGTTCCGGAGCCTGTCGGACCTGGCCTCCCGCGCGGGCTCGGGCGCGGACGCGCTGTCGCTGCTGGCGTGGTCGGGCGCGTGCGACGCGCTGGCGCTGGCGGGCGCGGGGGTTGTGGCGGCCGGGGCGGACGCCGCGGGTGGGGTGGCCGGCCCGGGCCCCGCTGAAGCTGACGAGGGGGGGTTGGTCAAAAAAGAACGTATAGACGCCCTTTTTGCACACCCGGGCATCGCGGCCGGTACGGGTGGGGTGTTGGCCAATAAGTCGCATATACGTCAACAAATCGGCCACACGCCGGCCGTTTCGGATTCCCGGCACGAGGTTGCCGCCCCAGCTGCTCCCGTCGCCACCCACACGGCGTCGCGCGATCGGGGGTCGGCGCGGCGGACCGCGCTGTGGCAGCTGGGGGTGATGACCCCGGGGCGGCGCGTGCCCGGCGGCACCCAGCTGGCGCTCCCGCTCGACCTGCCGGCGCCCCCGTCGCTGCAGCAGCTGTCGGAGTGGGAACGGATGCTCGCCGACTACGACACGATCGGGCTGACGACGCGGACGCATCCGATGGCGCTGTTGCGTGAGCGGCTCGGGCCGAACGTCGTCTCCAGCGCGGATCTGGAGCGGCTCGAGCACCGGCGACGAGTACGGATCGGTGGTCTGGTGGTGGCGCGCCAGCGACCGGGGACGGCTTCCGGAGTGGTGTTCATCCTGCTCGAAGATGAGTTCGGGACGATCAACCTGGTCGTTCCGCCGCCGGTCTATGAGCGCCACCGGCTGACGGTCAGGACCGAGCCGCTGATGCTGGTCGAGGGCAGGCTCGAGAAGCTGCCGGCGGCCGGCGGCGCGATCAACGTGCTGGTCGACACGGTCGGCTCGATCGACGCCCCGGATCGGGTGCTGGCCGAGATCAAGGATTTCTCGATGCTCGACGAGCAGGTTCGCCGCGGGCTGGCCGAGCAGAAGGCTGCTGCCGCCGCCGGGAATGGGAGGGCAGAAGGGGCGCCCGCCGACGGTGTCGCGGAGGATTTCCGAGCGGTCGCGCCGCCGGTGATGAGCTTCGCCTCGGGGCGGCGGCGGTGACCGCGCGGGGCGGTGACCGCGCCGTTCTGAGGCCCGGCGCGATAAGGTGCCGACCGCATGGTCATCGTCGTCGTTCTCGTCATCGTCCTGATTTTCGTCCCGCTGCTGTTGTGGGGCCTCAGCCGCGTTCGGTCCAGTCGGACCGACCGCGAAGGCGAAGCCGACGGGCGGGGATCCAACACGGTGGTGGCGGTGCTGTTCACGTTCGTGACGCTCGGGCTGGGGATCGCGCTGCCGCTCGTGATCCTCCACGGCAACCACGCCAACGCCAGCAAACAGGTGGGTGGCATCGAACTGACCGCCCAGTCCAAGAGTGGCCGGATGCTGTTCGGCCAGCACTGCGCCGTCTGTCATACGCTGGCGGCGGCCAACGCGATCGGCAAGGTCGGGCCCAACCTGGACCTGCTCAAGCCGCCGGCGGCCGAGGTGCTGCACGTGATCGAGAACGGTTGCCTGCCGAACGTGACCGTCGCCGATGAGAACGAGGCATGCCTCGGTCAGGGCGTGATGCCGGCACAGGTCGTGAGTGGTCGGGATGCGCGGGACGTGGCGAGCTTCGTCGCTCAAGCCGCCGGGCACTGAGCGCCGCCGGCAGTTCTGTCCGGGGTAGCTCGGGGTTCCGTCCGGGGTCGCACCTACGGTTGGGCCCGCGATGGCTCACGACGGCCCGCTCGCTGCGGGCTCCCGGTATCGACCTCCGCTGCGCACCCCGGTGCCGGCTCGGCCCGCCGTCGGGCCGGTTCGTTCCGGGACCGGAGTACCCGGCCGTCCCACGATCACGATCACCGGGCGGGGCGCCGAACCTCGGGTGGTCCCGAGCCGCCACGGCCGCGACCAGCGACGGCCGTACGTGCCCCGTCATGAGCGAGACGGCTTTCGTCCCGATCGAACGGCCGCGCTGGCGGTCGCGCTGGCGCTGCTCCTGATTCTCGTCGCCGTGGCGAGCGCTCACGCGATGGTGGCGCACGGCCATACCCCGCGCACCGCGACCGCGGTCGGGCACACGGTCGGCGCGGCAGGGCACACGGTCGGCGCGGCAGATCTTCATCGGCTGCGCTGATCTGCCGCTTAGACGCTCCGTAGAACCTCTTGGGCGGGTCCTTTTGACCCTGTTAGTCAGGTTCTGGACCCTTGTGCGGAGATCGCACAAGAGCTACGCTTATCAAGCGTAAGCAGCTACCGAAATGAACCCCCAGGCCGGTCTCGGCCGAACGACCCAAGAGCATTTGGCGGTACGTCATGAAGACTCCGATGAGCAGGTTCCAGATCCACGATGACCTCACAGCCCCCGAGGGCTCGGTCGCGGTGCTGCGCGGCGCATTGTCGACCGGTGGGCAGCTGCCGAACTTTCTCGGCGTCCTCGCCGGGTCTCCGGCGACGCTGCGGGCCTACGCACGGTTTCGGTCGGAGCTGCGCCACGGCAAGCTGACGCTCGCCACGCTCGAGCGGATCGCGCTCGCGGTCGCCGAGCACTATCACTCTGAGCCCGGGATCGCGATGCACTCGCGCGCGGCTCTCGGCGCCGGTCTGGCGTTCGACGAGGTGGCGCTGGCGCGCCGGTTCAGCTCACGGGACGAACGTGAGGCGGCATTGCTGACCTACCTGCACGCGTTGCTGACCGACGGGCGACCCGCGATGTACCTGCACGAAGAGGCCCGCGAAGCCGGCTGGGACGACGAGCAGATCCTCGAGGCGATCGCGGCGGTGTCGCTGGAGGCGTTCACGGCGATGGTCAACGTCGCCGGCGAGGTCCCGGTCGACGGTTCGACCGAGGCCTCACGGGCGCTCGAAGCGGCGTAGGCCGACCGGTGTGCGCGATGTCGGCGGCGCTGGCGCATCCGATGCCGCCGGTGCTGGCGCATCCGATGCCGCCGGCGCCGGATAAGCTCACGCGGCGATGACGACCGACACCCACATCCACGAGACGACCGCTCGCCGCACCGGGGGCAGCTGTTGTCCCTACTACCACGAGGCAGTGGAGCTCGTCGGGCGACGCTGGACGGGCGCGATCCTGCGCGTCCTGATGGACGGTCCACTGCGTTTCTCCCAGGTGTCACAGATGATCCCGGAGCTGTCGGACCGGCTGCTGTCGGAGCGTATGAAGGAGCTCGAGTCACGCGGGCTGGTCGTACGGACGGTGATTCCCGGTCCGCCGTTGCGCGTTCGCTACGAGCTGTCGGAGATGGGTCGCGAGCTCGAGCCGGCGCTGACCGAGATCGAGAGCTGGGCCCGGCGCTGGCTGTCGGCCTGAGTCGCCCGGTCGCTTCTGTCCATCGGGAGATAGCGCCCGCCCGCGGCGCCAGATAACGTGTCCCGCCGATGACCGAACACGCGCTCACCGCCGACGATGTCCTCGCGATCGTCGCGGAGCAGAAGATCCGGTTCATCCGTCTCTGGTTCACCGACATCCTCGGGCAGCTGAAGGCGTTCTCGATCAACGTCACCGAGCTCGCGGACGCGTTCGAGGGCGGGATGGGATTCGACGGGTCGTCGATCACCGGCTTCAACGCGATCGAGGAGTCCGACATGATCGCCCAGCCGGATCCGACGACGTTCGTGCAGTTGCCGTGGCGGCCGGACGAGGCCGGCACCGGGCGGATGTTCTGCGACATCCTGACGCCCGAGCGCACGCCGTACGAGGGCGATCCGCGCCACGTGCTGCGCCGCGCGGTCAAGCGGGCCGAGCAGATGGGCTTCGACCACTTCTACGTCGGCCCTGAGCTCGAGTACTTCTACTTTCGTGACTCGAAGTCGACCGAGGTGCTCGACAACGGTGGCTACTTCGATCTGACGACGCTCGACGCCGGCTCGGACCTG
This sequence comes from uncultured Solirubrobacteraceae bacterium, assembly GCA_963743985.1. GTDB lineage: Bacteria > Actinomycetota > Thermoleophilia > Solirubrobacterales > Solirubrobacteraceae > Palsa-465. The sequence goes on from CAVUSD010000007.1 coordinate 46,803, forward strand.
CGCCGGGAGACGGTGCTGGCACTCGAGCAGCTCGGGATCCACACCGAGTACACCCACCACGAGGTCGGCCCCAGCCAGCACGAGATCGACATGCGCTACGCCGACGCGCTGAAGATGGCCGACGACTGCATGACGTACCGGATCACGGTCAAGGAATACGCGATGAAGTACGGGCTGCACGCGACGTTCATGCCGAAGCCGCTGTTCGGCGAGAACGGCTCGGGCATGCACACGCACCAGTCGCTGTTCCGCGGTGACCAGAACGCGTTCTACGATCCCGACGACGAGTACTTCCTGTCCGATGTCGGCAAGGCGTTCGTCGCCGGTCAGCTTCGCCACGCACGTGAGATCTGCTCGATCTTCGCCCAGTGGGTGAACTCCTACAAGCGACTCGTGCCCGGCTACGAGGCGCCCGTCTACGTCGCCTGGTCACGGCGCAACCGCTCGGCGCTCGTGCGGGTGCCGCTGTATCACCCCGGCCGCGAGCGGACCACGCGGATGGAGCTGCGCTGCCCGGACCCGGCCTGCAACCCCTATCTGACGTTCGCGGTGCTGCTGCAGGCGGGCCTGGAGGGGATCGAGCACGGCTACGAGCTGCCGGACCCGATGGAGAAGAACCTCTACCACCTGTCGCCCGACGAGCGCCGTCGGCTGGGCATCGACCAGCTGCCGGAGACGCTTGGCGAGGCGATCGAGCTGACCGCCCAGTCCGAGCTGGCCTTGCGCACGCTTGGCGAGCACATGTTCAACCGCTACATCGAGATCAAGCGCCAGGAGTGGGACGACTATCGCGTCCAGGTCACGCCGTGGGAGCTCGAGCGCTACCTGCCGGTCCTGTGAACCGGTAGCGAGAGCTAGGCCCAGGAGGCCGCGGCCAGCACCGGCGGGCCGAGCGCGTCACGCTCGCGCAGTCGCCGCGCGGCCTCGGTGCCGGGACCGACGCCGGCGAGCTCCGACTGGCGCAGCGCCGCCAGCCGCTCCAGCAGCCCGTCGAGCACCTCGGGTCCGCCGTCGCCGGCGTACAGGTAGGGGTGCATGATCAGGCAGATCACCGCCGGCGCCTCGGGGCCGGCGACACGGTCGAGCTCTGAGCCGATCGCGTCCAGGTAGCGCTCCACCGGCAGCGGCTCATGCGGCAGGCCGTCGGCGGCGCGCAGCGGCGCGAGCGCCGTCGACAGATAGTACGCGTCGATCAGCGGCCAGGCGAAGGGGAGGCAGACGATGCCGTGGTCGATCCCGGGTGCCGACCCCGCGGGCGAGCACCAGCGGATCCCACGGGCGGCGAGCAGCGCGAGGTCATAGCGGGTGATGGTCCCGCCGGGCGGCCGGAAGCCGTCGACCGCGATGCCGGTCCCGCGCAGCGTCGCGAGCGACCGGTCGAGGATCTCCGGTCGCGCGCTCGGCGGCAGCTGTCCGAAGATCTCGTGGCGCCAGCCGTGGCAGCCGAGCTCGTGGCCGCCGTTCCGGATCGCGTCGAGCGTCTCGGGGTAGCGCTCGGCGTTGACCGCCTCGACGAAGAACGTGGCGTGCAGGTCGTGGCGCCCCAGCAACTCCAGCAGTCGCGGCAGCACGACCGCGACCGACGGATGCGGCCCTGGGCCGGTGGGCTCACCACGCTCCTCCTCGGCGGCTTCGCCAAGGTTGTCGAACGTCAATACGACCTCGGTGCGGACGTCGGGCATCGGCGCGCGATCGTAGCGAAGGTCGCGCCCGCCTGAGGTACGATCCTCCGGCATTCGACGAGGGAGAGAGCCGTGCCCGAGACCCGCCTGGACGGCGTCCATCACTTCACCGGCGTGACCGCCGACGTGACGGCGAACATCGACTTCTGGTGCCGAATCCTCGGCCTCCGGTTCGTCAAGAAGACGCTGAACTTCGAGACGACGTTCCGCTACCACACCTACTACGCCGACGAGCACGGCAACCCGGGCAGCGTCGTCACGTTCCTGGAGTTCAAGGAGCTCGAGCGTGCCCTGCCGGGCGCGGGCAACATCCAGCGGATCGTGCTGCGGGTCGGCTCCTACGACGCGGCCGAATACTGGCTCAAGCGGCTGGCCGAGCAGCAGGTGTACTCCGAGCTGCTGCGGCTCGATCCAACCCGCCCGACGAGCCTGATCTTCCACGACTGGGAGGGCCACGAGGTCGAGCTGATGGTCACCGACTCGAGCGACGCACCGCAGCTGGCCGGCGCCGACGACATCCCCGAGGCGTTCCGGATCCGCGGAATCGAGGGCGCACGCTCCTACGCCACGCTCGAGGACACGCTGCCGTTCGCCGAGCACCTGGGGTTCGCCGCCGATGGTGAGCGGCTGGTGCTGGCCGGCGACCACCGCGCCGCGCGCTGGTACTTCAGCCCGCCGCCCGCTCGCCCGTTTGAGCCGCTGGCCACCGGCGTCTGGCACCACATGGCGCTGGATGCCGGCGAACAGTTGCCGCAGTGGCGCGAGTATGCGGCCGGAGGTCCGATCCCGTTCACCCAGATCTTCGACCACTACTTCTTCGACAGTTGCTATTCGCAGTCGCCGGGCGGAATCATCGAGTTGTGCTCCCAGGGGCCCGGGTTCACGCTCGACCAGAAGCTCGAGGACCTCGGCGAGGGCCCTGTCTCGCTGTCGCCGTGGACCGAGCCGCTGCGCGACAAGCTCGAGCGTGACCTGACGCCGATCGTCAACCCGCGCAGCCGGCGCAGGGCACCGCTCGCGGATACGGACGGCATCAGCGAACCGACGTTGGTTGCCCCCGCCGCCGAGACGCCCGCGCCTCCGAACGGCAGCGGAGAACCGGCCACCGCGGCCGCCGCCGTCGACGGCTGAGCAGTCGGGGCTAGGGCCCCGGGGCGGAACGGATCCGCAGTTCAACGAGCTCGCGCGTGTGCAGGTCGGGCGCGACGGTCGCCAGCTCCAGGTGCCCGCCGTCGGTACTTCCCGGCTGGGCGTCCAGGCAGAAGCGACCCTGGACGGTGGTCAGGTCCCGCGCCCAGACCTCGGGCAGCCATGTGAACGGCAGCTGGGCGTGGACGATGTCGTCCACCCGCGCGAGCGAGCGCGGGTGCTCAGCGGCGGTCATCTCGAGTTCCAGCGACAGCTCCGGATCGCCGAGCCAGCTTCGAATGGCCGGACAGAGTCGTCCGTACAGCGCCGCCCGCAAGCGGGTCCTCGCGCCGTCGAGCCCGGGATGGCCGTCCCGCAGGCGTGCGGCCCACTCGGCGGCGACCGTTGCGACGAACCGCTCGCCCAGGCCGCCCCCCAGCGCGCACAGCGTGATCAACTCGGCAAGCTCGTCGGCAGCCAAGCGGCCCTCCGGGTGCTCGGTAGCGCTGACGCGCCGATGTCCGGTCGGTCCCGAACGAGCACGGACGCGGGAGCGGCCGATCGCGCGGCGGCCCGCCGGCGGGGGATCAGCCTCGGGCCGCAGTACGTCTGAGCTCCCGCGGGGCCCGATCACCAGCACGCGCAGGTCGTCGCGGTGACGCTCCCACGCCCGCACGAGCTCGATGCAGTGCAGCTCCTGCCCGCCGAGTGCGGCCAGCACGAGCTCATCGTCCGGATCGCCGTGATCGCACGCGACCAGCCGGCCCTGCTCCCAGCGCAGGCGGTGGTGTTCACCGCCGCAGGGGATCGACTGTTCGGCTGCTGCGATTCCGACCCACCAGTCAGTCATCGCGCCTCGCCGTCCCAGCGCAACGGGAACGAGATCACGGCTCGTGCAGCAGGTGCGGTAGGGAGCAGCTCGAGCCGTTCGGCGAGCGGGTCAAGCGCCGATGAGAACGCGATCGTGCCCGACACGACCGTCACGTCGGCGCTCGAGCCCTCCCAGTTCCCGAGGTAGTGGTTGCCGCGGTCGTCACGAGCCCACCAGATCAGCGCACGGTCCTCGAAGTCACTCAGCTCGGGATTGTGCTCGTTGTCGGGTGGAGAGACCGCGGCCTCGATCGAGAAGCTGTCCGGACCGGACTCGAGGTAGTACGCCGCCGCAAAATGGCGGTCGAACTCAGGCGTGATCGCGCCCACGAAGATCGTCCCCTTCGGTCCGTCCGTCCGCCCTTCCCGTCGCCGCAGCGCCTGCCACGGCTCGGGCTCGCCGCGCACGACTCCGTTTCCCGACGCGCGCGCGACGTGACCCGGTTCGCCTTCGCCCACCCGATGAACCAGTTCGATCACCGGATCCGCGGGATCGAGCGCGCCGGCGGCGGTCAACGCGTCGATCGACGCTCCGAGACCCTGCTCCTCAGGAGAGTGCGGGTGCCGCGCGAGCTGCCGCCAGAGATGGCGGTGCGCGGGATCGGCGTCCGTGAGGGGTTCGATCTGGACGGTCAGCCCGAGCGGACGGTCGAGCAGCCGAATCCGCCGACCGGCGAGCTCCAGCCAGGTGGTGTCGGTCGCCAGCGGCTGATCGGCGGTGAGCGTCAACTCCCAGCGGTAGTCGCTGCCGCGGCCGGAGAACTCGAGCGACGCCGTGTTGCCCTGGTCGTCGGCGAGCACGGCGTTGGAGAGCGTGGGCGGCAGTCCCGTCGGCCTCCCCAGCCACCCGCGACCCGAGTCCCTCCTGGTGCCGCGTGGCGTGTACACGGCCGAGACCGCGGTCTGATGCTCGTCGAGGGTCGCGTAGCGGAGCCGCAGCGTCCCCTCCGGACGCTCGATCTGATCGTCGAGCCCGACGACACGCTGCCCCGGGGGCGGCCTGAGCGAAGCGGCCGTGTCGCTGAGCGCCACCCTCGTCAACACGAACTCGACGAGCCCCCGACGCGCTGCTTGTGCGATCCCGTAGTCGCTGACCACCGCACCGGCGAGCGCAGGCTCGATCGCCCCGACCGCGACCAGCGCCGCCGTCGCGTGCCTAAGGTTTGCGAGCTCGCCCCCTGTGTCGGCGACCGACCCGGCCAACGTGTTCTCTCCGAGCTGGCGCAGGTACCACTCGGCGTCAAAGCCGGACATCGTCGCTAGGCGGCAGCGTCAAGGCCGTACATGATCCGCTCCGGTGCGCCCAGCGCGCGCGTCACCGACGCAAGCTCCCAGCCGCCCCCGTCGACCGGCTCGGCGCCCAGGCAGAAGCGATCGTCGACCAGCTGCAGGTCGCGGGTCCAGATTTCCGACAGCCACGCGAACGGCAGCTGCGCACGGACCCGGCCGCCGGCGCGCGACAGCGAGCAGGGCGCCTGCTCGTCCACCAATTCGAGGGTCAACGACAACGCGGGCTCTCGCAGCCAACTCCTGAGCGTCGCCAGCAGCGGCGCGTATAACGCGGCGCGCAGCCGCGGCAGAGCGCCGGCGGCGCCGGCCGGATCGGTCCGCAGCCGCTCGCTCCAGTACGCGGCGACGGTCGCGATCAACCGCTCGCCGATATCGCTACCGAGTCCGAGCAGCGCGATCAGCTCGGCCTCGGAGTCGTCCCACGACCGCGGGTAGACGGGGAATCGGCCGATCCGGGGCTCGGACGGCAGCGGCAGACCGCGAACCTCCCAGGCGGGCACCGGGATATAGCCGCCGCGCGCGCCGGGCGACGACACCCACGCCGAGCTGCGGACCGGGTCTGAGACATCACGCGAGCCGAGCTTGAGCGCACGCAGGTCGGTGACGTGACGGTGCCACGCGTCGAGCAGCTCGACGCACGCGCAGCGCTCGCCGGCCAGCGCGGCCAGCGCACGCTCGTCCTCGATCTCGCCGTGGTCACAGGCCAGCAACTCGCCCTGTTCCCAGCGAACCCGGTGCTCAGCTGCACCGCAGCGCACGACGACCGAGGCGGGTTCGAGCCCCGTCCACCACGCCGTCACCGTGGCACTCGCTTCCGTCCCATCGCGAGTGAGACTAGGGCGTCGTCGCCGGACACACGCTCAGGCTGACGCACCGTACCCCGCAGTTCGTGCGCCAGACTGATGCGATGGATCAACAGGCCGACACCGTTCAGGCGCTCGGGACGGCTATCGCCGCCGGCGTACCCGTCCTGCTGTGGGGTGCGCCGGGCACCGGCAAGACCTCGGTGATCCGGGCGATGGCCGAGACCGCCGGGCTCCCGTGCGAGGTCGTGATCGCGTCGATCCGGGAACCGTCGGACTTCGCCGGGTTGCCGATCATCGACCGCGGCGACGGTTCACGCGCGCCCTCGGTCGTGTTCGCGCCGCCGTCGTGGGCGACCGCGCTGGCGGACGCCGGCCGCGGACTGGCGTTCTTCGACGAGATCTCGACCGCGCCGCCGGCGGTCCAGGCGGCGATGCTGCGGGTCGTGCTCGAGCGGACCGTCGGCGACCTCACGCTGCCCGACGAGGTCTCGATCGTCGCCGCCGCCAACCCGCCTGATCAGGCGGCCGACGGCTGGGACCTGTCGCCGCCCCTGGCCAACCGGTTCTGCCATCTCGACTGGCCGGTCGACGCGCGGACGGTCGCGGCGGGGTTTGCGGCGGGCTGGCCGACACCGGCGCCGCCGGCGCTGCGCGAGAACTGGCGCCTGCGGATCGGGATCACGCGCAGCTGGGTCGCGGGCTTTCTGACGGTGCGGCCGATGCTGGCGTTGTCGGTCCCCGATGACAGCACCGGCGCCGGGCGAGCGTGGCCGAGCCCGCGCAGCTGGGATCTTGCGGCGCGCCTGCAAGCGGCCGCCGAGGGGGGAGGCGTCTCAGAGCTCGCGACCTCGCTGCTCGTCCGCGGCTGCGTCGGTCCGGGTCCCGGCGTCGAGTATCTGACCTGGCTGGCCGAGGCCGACCTGCCCGACCCCGAGGCCGTGCTCGCCGATCCGGATTCGTTCGCCTTGCCCGAGCGTGGGGACCGCGCCTACGCGGCGCTGACATCGGTCGCCGCCGCTGTCGCGGCCGACCCGACCGCGGACCGCTGGGCGCGCGGCTGGCGCGCGTTCGGCAAGGCCGCCGGTGCCGCCCCCGACGTCGCCGCGGCGGCCGCGCGCACGCTCGCCCGCTGCCGCCCGGCGGGCGCCGCGGTGCCGGCTGAGGTCAAGCTGTTCGCGCCGCTGTTGCGCGACGCGGGCCTGCTGTGAGCGCGCTGCCCGCCGAGCCGGCGCCCGGCGCGCAACGCCCCCGGGAGTCGTCGCCGTATGAGATCGACCGCGACAAGATGGCCGCCGCGCGGCTGTGGGCGAGCGTCCAGATGCCCTATCTGGCGTCGGCGGTGTTCGCCGCCGGCGTGATCGCCGAGGCCGACACCGCGACGGTGTCGATCGATCTCGGCTGGCAGCTGCACGCCGATCCGGCCGTCGTCGACACGCTGTCGGTGTCCGCGCTCGGCCGGCTGATCCTGCACCTGATCGGTCACGTCGTCCGCGGCCACGGCGAGCGGGCGCTGGTCGCCGGAGTCCGCAAGGACATCGACCGCGCCCGCTGGACGCGCTGCGCCGACGCGGAGATCAACGACGATCTCCCCGACCGGCTGATCTCCGAGTGGGCGCCTGACACGCCGGAGAAGCTGGGGTTCGAGGCGGGTCGGCTGGCCGAGGACTACTACGCGCCGACGTTCGAGAGTTTCCGCGAATGGGATTGCGGGTCGGGCGCGGATGGTGCCCCGCGACCCGGCGACGAGGACACGGGCCGGGGGATCGGGCCGCAGGAGCGACGACTGCTGGGGCTCCAGATCGCGCTCGAGATCAAGAGCCAGCACGCCCGTGAGCCCGGCTCGGTCCCGGGCGGATGGGAGCGGTGGGCGGAGTCGATCCTGCCGAGCCGGACCGACTGGCGACGGCTGCTGGCCTCCGAGATCCGACGCGCCGTGTTCCGGGTCTCCGGTCAGGTCGACTACAGCTATCGGCGGCCGTCACGTCGGGCGGAGTCGAGCCCGGATCTGTTGCTGCCGTCGATGCACCGGCCGGTGCCGGAGATCGCGATCGTCTGCGACACGTCGAACTCGATGAGCGACGAGCTGCTCGGACGCGCGCTGTCGGAGATCGAGGCGGTGCTCGCCCGGGTCGGATTGCGCAACCGCAACGTCTCGGTGCTGGCGGTTGACACGGCCGTGCAGGCAGTGCAGCGCGCCAGCCGCGCCGGCCAGCTGCAACTCGCCGGCGGCGGCGGTACCGACATGGACGCCGGAATCGCCGCTGCCGCCGCGCTGCAACCGCGGCCATCGGTCGTGATCGTGCTGACCGACGGGTTCACCCCGTGGCCTCAGGCGCCCCCTCGGGGTATCCGGGTGATCGTCGGCCTGCTCAAGCAGTCGGCTCAGCATGGGCTCTGGGAGCCTCCGGACTGGGCGCGGGTGGTCGAGATCGACGAGGCGGACTGAGCGCTCAGCGCAGTTGCGCGGCCAGCGTCCCGGGGTCGGTGACCGGCGCCTGGCAGACGAACCCTTCGCAGACGTACGCGGCGGCCTCGCCATCGATCGGACCCCGCCCCGCCAGCAGCGGCACCTCCCCGTCGTCGGCGCGACCGCCCGCGAGCACGACGTGCGGCCGGTAGGCGCCGCGCACGACCGAGACGAGCTCGTCGTAGCCGGGACCGTCACCGAGCACCGCCACCTCCTGCACCCGCGCCAGATAGAAGTCGAGCGCCTGCAGCGCGTGACCGAAGCCCTGGGGGTGGCGCCCGACGATCGGCGCCAGCACCCGCAGCACGCCGAGCGCCTGCGACTCGTACTCGTGAGCGCCCGACAGCGCGGCCAAGCGCAGTAGGCCGAACGCGGCCGCGGAGCCGCCGGCCGGGATCGGCGAGTCGTCGAGGTCCTTGCGCCGGGCGAACCCGTTGACCTGCCCGGTCGAGGTGGTGAAGAAGCCACCCTGCTCGCGGTCGGCGAAGCGGTCCTGCAGGATCTCGGCGAGGCGGACCGCCTCGCGATACCAGCGGGGGTCGAGCGTCGCCTGATACAGCGTCAGCATCGCCTCGAGCAGGTAGGCGTGGTCCTCCAGATAGGCGTCGATGTGCGCGCGGCCGTCCTTGTAGGTGCGCAGCAGTTGACCGTCGGCCGTCACCATCGAGCCCAGCACGAACTCGGCGCACGCGACCGCCGCGGACAGGTAGTCGGGCCGTTGCAATGCGGCGCCGGCCTCACCCAGGGCGGAGATCATCAACGCGTTCCACGAGCACAGCCGTTTGTCGTCGAGGCCGGGACGGATGCGGCGCTCGCGCACCTCGTAGAGCCGCGCCTGGATCTGCGTGAGCAGCTCCGGCTCGAGCTCGGGACCGCGGCCCTCGAGCACGTTGGCGCCCTCGAAGTTCCCCGGTCCGGTCGCGCCAAAGAACGCGATCGCGTCCCGCGCCGCCTCTTCGCCGAGCGGCGCCAGCGCTTCCTGCAGCTGCGCCAGGCTCCATACGTAGTACTTGCCCTCGACGCCTTCGGAGTCGGCGTCGAGCGCCGAGCAGAACCCGCCCTCGGGGCCGCGCAGCTCACGCAGCGCCCAATCCAGGGTCTCGCAGCAGACGCGGCGCAGCAGCGGCTCGGCCGAGACCTGCCAGCCGTGCAGGTACGCCCGCGCCAGCAACGCGTTGTCGTACAGCATCTTCTCGAAATGGGGAACCGTCCAGGTGGCGTCGACGGCGTAACGCGCGAAGCCGCCGCCGACCTGGTCATAGATGCCGCCCGTCGCCATCGCGCGCAGCATCGACTGAGACATCTCGCGCTCCCCGCGAGCGAGCAGGAACTCGATCAGCGACGCCTGGGGGAACTTCGGCGCGCCCCCGAAGCCGCCGTTGCGCGTATCGAATGAGCCGCGCAGGGCATCGACCGCGTCGCCCAGCAACGCGTCGGTGATCGGCTCGTCGGACGCCGTCAACCGCGAGGCGCCGCCGAGCGACCGCAGCACCTTCGAGCTCTGCTGACGGATGTCGTCGGGGCGCTCGGCCCACGCCGCCGCGATCGCGTCGAGCACCGCCCGCCAGCTCGGGAGTCCGTGGCGGGACTCGGGCGGGTAGTAGGTGCCGACGAAGAACGGGGCCTGCTCAGGGGTGAGGAAGGCATTCAACGGCCAGCCGCCCTGGCCGGTCATCGCCTGGCACGCCTCCATCAGGACGGCGTCGACGTCCGGCCGTTCCTCACGGTCGACCTTGATGCAGACGAACCGGTCGTTCATCAGCCGGGCGATCTCGGGATCCTCGAACGACTCGTGCTCCATCACGTGGCACCAATGACAGGCCGAATACCCGATCGAGACCAGGAGCGGGCGATCCTCGTCACGCGCGCGCGCCAGCGCTTCCTCGCCCCAGGCGTACCAGTCGACGGGGTTCTCGGAATGCTGCAGCAGGTACGGCGAGGTTTCGAGCGCGAGTCGGTTGGCCATCTCGCCTGGAGGCTACCCACGGGTCACGAAACCCATCGCCTCCGCTGAGCAATACGCTGTGCACGCTCAACGCCGACGAGGGGGAACGCCATGCCAGCCAACCGTGAGCCAGTGACCGCGCCGAACGCGCCTGAGGCGATCGGCCCATACGTACACGCCGTCCGAGCGGGCGACCTGCTGTTCTGCTCGGGGCAGATCCCGCTCGATCCGCGTTCCGGGGAGCTGATCGGCGGCTCGGTCGCCGACCAGGCCGGGCGCTGCCTGGAGAACCTGGCGGCGGTCTGTCAGGCGGCTGGTGCCAGCCTCGGGGACGCCGTTCGGGTCACGATCTACCTGACCGATATGGGCGAGTTCGCCGCCGTCAACGAGGTGTACGGCTCGTTCTTCGAGTCAAGCCCGCCGGCGCGCGTGGCGATCGGGGTCAGCGCGCTGCCGAAGGGCGCCCGGGTGGAGATGGACGCCGTGATCGCCCTCGGCGGGTGACTCAGTAGTAGATCGAGCCGCGGACGCCGCCGCCGGCGACGACCGCGTCGCCGTTGACCGCGACCGACAACGGGCTCGAGAGGAACGCGACGACGTGCGCGACCTCCTCGGCGGTCACCAGCCGTCCGATCGAAACCGCGCGCTCGAGCGAGCTCCGGACCTCGTCGGGCGTCGTCCCGCGGGCGGCGGCCAGCGTGTCGAGCGTGTCCGGGGTTCGCTCGGTCACGGTCATGCCGGGGTGCACGACGGTCACGTTGACGCCGGCGGACCCGTACTCGTCGGCGAGGTTCTTGGTCATCGCGGAGACGGCGACGTTGCGGACCGAGCCGACGACCGAGCCGGTCTGGCGGGCGGCCATGCCCGAGATGTTGATGATCCGGCCCCAGCCGCCGGCGATCATTCCCGGGGCGAACGCCCGCGCGCAGCGCAGGTATCCCTTGAGCTTGACGTTCAACTGCTCGTCGAGCATGTCGTCGGTCATCGGCCCCTGATTGACGAGCGCGGCCGAGTTGACGAGGATCTCCACGCCTCCGAGCTGCGAGCTGACCTGGGCGGCCATCGTCGTCACCGCCTCGTCGTCGCCCGTGTCGCAGACCGCGGCGACGATCCGGCCGCCGCCGAAATCGACCAGTGACGCGGCGGCGTGCTGCAACCTCGCCTGGTCACGTGCGACCAGCGCCACGTCGGCGCCTTCGGCGACCAGCGCCCGCGCGACCGCCAACCCGATCCCGCGGCTGCCCCCGGTGATCACCGCTCGCTTGCCCGTCAGCTGCAGATCCATGTCACACATTCCCGCCGTAGAGGTCGAGCGTCGTCGACATGCCGCCGTCGGGTCGCAGCGTCTCGCCGGTGATGAACCGCGCGGCGTCGGACGCGAGGAAGACGATCACGTCGGCGATGTCCTGCGGCGTGGCCCAGCGTCCGAGCGGCGTCTGGCGATTGATCTGCTCGACCACGCCCGGGACCCCTTTGTTGCGGGCCCACAGGTCGGTGTCGACGACGCCGGGGGCGACCGAGTTGACGCGGATCGCGTGCTCGCCGAGTTCTCGTGCCAGGCAGCGTGAGGCGGCATCGATCGCGCCTTTGGTGGCGCCGTAGCCCGATCGCATCGGGGTGCCGATCACGCCGGAGACCGACGACAGGTTGATGATCGAGCCACCGCCGCGCTCGATCATCGACGGCACGAGCGCCCCGATCAGCAGCAGCGGCGCCCGGACGTTGATCGCGTGCATCCGATCGATCAGCGCCGCGTCGTGCGCGGTGATCGCCAGCCGCTGCGCGAACGCGGCGTTGTTGACGAGCACGTCGACGCCGCCGCCGAGCCCGGCGGACGCCGCCGCGGCCAGCCGACCTGGCGCGGCGGGGTCGGCCAGATCGACCTCCAGCACCACCGGATCGTGCGACAGCTCCGTGGCGACCGTGCGCAGCTGTTCGCCGTCGCGCGCTGCCAGCGCGACCCGCGCTCCGGCGGCGTCGAGCGCCACTGCGGTGGCGGCGCCGATCCCACGTGAGGCCCCGGTCACCAGCGCGGTGCGCCCGTGCAGCGGCCGGTCGTCGGTCATGCGGCCGGGGCGAGTGCTCGCTGAGCCCGGGCCTGCTCGGCGGCGCGGACGAGGGCGCCGATGATGCGGCTGCGCTCATCTGCCTCGGGGTGCCACTGGACCCCGAGCACGAAGCGCCGGTCGGGCAGTTCGACCGCCTCGACGAGCTCGTCGAGCGTCGAGATCCCGGTCGCGACCAGCCCCTGGCCGAGCGCGTCGATCCCCTGGTGGTGGTGTGACTTGGTGACGTGCGCGAGCTCACCGGCGGAACGCGCGGCCAGCGAGCCATCGGTCAGCCGGACGTCGTGATCGTTGTCGTCGAAGCTGCCGGCGGTGCGGCGGTGCTCGCCGTGGCCGACGTGCTCGGGCAGATGCTGTACCAGCGTGCCGCCGAACGCGACGTTCAGGACCTGGATCCCGCGACAGATCCCGAGTACCGGTAGGTCGCGCTGCACCGCACGGCGGGTCAGCGCCAGCTCGAACGCGTCGCGCTCGGGGATGACCTGCGAGGTTTCGGGGTGGCGCTCCGCGCCGTAGGCCGCGGGATCGATGTCGCCGCCGCCGGAGAGGACGACGCCGTCGACCCGGTCCAGCAGCTCGTCGGGGTGGTCGACGAGATAGCCGTCGGGGGTGAGCACGAGCGCGACCGCGCCGGCCCGTTGCACCTCGGTCACATAGCCGGCGGGCAACACCACCGCCGGCTGGTTCCAGACGCCGAAGCTGGCGTCCGTGATCTGGGTGAGGATCGCAATGACCGGCCGAGCGTCAAGCATCCCGATCAATCTAGCCGTGAACGCAGCAGCGCTCGCTGTACCTTGCCGCTGGCGGTCTTGGGCAGCTCCGCGGCGAAGTCGATGATCCGCGGGTACTTGTAGGGCGCGGTCTCGGCCTTGACGTGGTCCTGGAGCTCTGATTTGAGCGCGTCGGAGGGCTCGATGCCGTCACGGAGGACGACGACGGCACGGACCACGGAGCCGCGCTCGTCGTCGGGCGCGGCAACCGCCGCGGCCTCGGCGACGGCGGCGTGGGAGACCAGTGCCGACTCCACCTCGAACGGCCCGATCCGGTACCCCGACGAGATGATCACGTCGTCGGTGCGACCCTCGAAGAACAGGAAGCCGTCCTCGTCGGCGGTGACCCGGTCACCGGTGTGCCACGGCTCGTGCTCGGGCGCCGGACTGCCATCGAGGTCTGAGACGAAGAAGGTCGGGTCGGTGCTCGGGTCGGTCAGCACGAGCTCGCCGTCGACCACGTCCAGCGCGACCCCGGGCAGCGGCCGGCCCATCGAGCCGGGCCGGACGTCGCCGCCCGCGGGCACGCCGGTCAGCTGGCCGGTCTCGGTCTGGCCGTACCCATCGCGGATCGGAAGGCCGATCCCGTCCTCGAACATCCGCAGCACCTCGGGGTTGAGCGCCTCGCCGGCCGCCACCAGACCGCGCAGCGAGGGCACCGGTGTGAGCGTCGCGCGCTTGGCGATCACGCGGTACTCGGTCGGCGCCATGCAGAGCACGTTGACCCGCTCGGACGCCAGCAGGGCGAGGCGCTGCTCGGGGTCGAAGCGCGCATCGTGCAGCAGCGCCGCCGCGCCCTGCAGCCACGGCGCGATGAACGCGTTGCGCGCGGACTTCGACCAGCCGCTGGCGGCGGTGCACCAGACGAGGTCGCCGCGTCGGGCGCCGAGCCAGGTCGAGGCCTGCAGCGCCTGACCGGGCAGGTATCGCTGGCCGTGGACGATTCCCTTGGCGGCGCCGGTGGTGCCGCTCGTGAAGGTGATCAGGCAGGGGTCGGTCGCTGCCAGTTCGACGGCCGGTGCGGGCTCGGACTGCAGCAGGGACGGATCGGGGATCAGGATCACCGCCGGGGGGTCGGTGGCGGCGCGATCGCCACCCGAAGCCGCGCCGGCCTCGCCAGCGCCTGGGCCCGCCAGCGCCGCGGTCAGCTCGCCGGCGTTCCGTTCATCGCAGACGATCAGGCGCGGTGCGGACGCGTCGATCCGCATCCGCAGGTCCTTGGCGCGCAGTTGCTCGTTGCAGGGCAGCGCGATCGCGCCGATCCGGAAGCACGCGACCATCGACAGGACCCATTGCGGCCGGCTGCCGATCAGGGTCATCACGACGTCGCCGCGCCGCACGCCGCGGGCGACGAACGTTCCCGCCAATCGCGCCGAGACGTCGGAGACCTCGGCGAACGTCCATTCGCGCCGCGCTCCGGATGCGTCGATCTCGACCAGGGCACGGTCGGATCCGGGAGCCGCATCGACGACGTCACGCGCGAAGTTCATCGGCGGGGGAGTCTCTCACGGAACTTCACTTGACGATCGGCAAGTGATGTGTAAACTGACGCTTACTTTACGACCGGTAAGCGATGGCGGGAGCGCGATGTCTGACCTCGAACCTACATCTATAAACGGACCTACCGGTCCGCTACCATCCGCTCGCATGGCTGAGTCCACCGTCTCCGCATCCCCGGGCAGCGAGCCCACTGAGCTCGACCGCGAGACCCTGGTCGTCGCCGGGGTCGTCCTGCTCGGCGCGATCATGTCGATCCTCGACACGACCGTCGTCAACGTCGCGATCGACCGCCTCGCGATCGACTTCCACTCCTCGCTGACGACGATCCAATGGGTCGTCACCGGCTACACGCTGTCGCTGGCGGCGGTGATCCCCCTGTCGGGATGGGCCGCGGATCGGTTCGGCACCAAGCGGCTGTACCTCACCTCGCTGGTGTTGTTCACGATGGGCTCGATCCTGTCGGGGCTGGCCTGGAGCGCGGGATCGCTGATCGCGTTCCGGGTCTTGCAAGGCCTCGGCGGCGGGATGATCATGCCCGCCGTCATGACGATCATGACCCAGAAGGCCGGTCCCCAGCGGATGGGCCGGGTGATGGGCATCCTCGGTGTGCCGATGCTGGTGGCGCCGATCCTCGGCCCGATCCTGGGCGGCTGGCTCGTCGACAGCGCCTCCTGGCGCTGGATCTTCTTCATCAACGTGCCGATCGGGATCGTTGCCTTCACGCTGGCGATGATCAAGCTCGAGCCCGACATCCCGGCCCCGTCGACGAAGCTCGACTTCATCGGGATGCTGTTGCTCTCGCCCGGCCTGGCGTTGCTGATCTATGGACTCGCGGAGTCCTCGACCTACGGCTTCTCCGACCTGCGCGCCTGGGGCCCGGTGGTCGCCGGCGCGGTCCTGATCGCCGGATTCTTCGTCCGCAGCTGGCGGGCGAAGGCGCCGCTGATCGACATCAGGACGTTCACGCGCACGAGCGCGGGCGCCTCGGCGATCGTGTTTTTGCTGTTTGCGATCTCGTTCTTCGGCGCGCTGCTGCTGATCCCGCTGTACTACCAGTCGGTGCGTGGTGCGACCGCGTTGCAGGCCGGGCTGCTGCTGGCGCCGCAGGGGATCGGCGCGATGATCACGATGCCGATCGCGGGCCGGCTCACCGACCGTTACGGGCCGCGGTATCTGCCGGCCGCGGGGATCCCGCTGCTCGTCATCGGGCTCGCGCCCTTTGCGTTCGTCGGCGCGCACACCTCCTACGTGCTGCTGTGCGGGTTCCAGGTGATCCTCGGACTCGGTATGGGTCTGGCGATGATGCCGACGATGACCTCGGCGATGCAGGCGGTGCCGCGGTCGGCGATCGCGCGGACCAGTACCGCGATGAACATCATCCGCCAGGGCGGCGCCTCGATCGGTACCGCGGTGGTGACCGTGGTCCTGTCCTCGGCGATCGTCGACCGGCTCAGCTTCATTCCCGCCGTCCGTAACGGCGGTGGCAACGGGTTCGCGGCACTCCAGCGGCTGACGCCGGCCCAGCACGCGCTGGTCGCCAAGCCGTTGGCGAGCGCGTTCGCGCACACGTTCACGTGGTCGCTGATCCTGCTCGGTGTCGCGTTCGTGCCGGCGCTGTTCATGGCGTTGCGCAAGAGCGCCTCGCCGGCGCCCGCTGCTGCGTCCGGTTCCGCGCCGGCGCCGATGGTGCTGGAGTAGCTCGCCGCGTCGGAGACCCGGGCCGCTGTGATCGCCGGGCTTCTCTGCGCCGGGCGTAAGCTCCCGGACATGGGATTGATGACCGGGACCGGCCCGCTTGGCAAGGAGCCCGCGGGCACGTTCAACTTCGAAACGCCCGCGCCCGGCCAGGCGCTCTATCTGGAGCCGACGCCGAAACGGATCCGGGTCGAGCTCGGAGGCGTGGTGGTCGCCGACAGTCGCCGCGCGTTCCTGCTGCACGAGTCCGGCCAGCAGCCCGTCTACTACTTCCCGCCGCAGGACGTCCGCCTCGATCTGCTGGAGCCCTCGCCGCGGCAGGCGCAGGTGGCGACGAAGGGGGACGCGTCGTTCTTCACCGTGCGCGCGGGTGACGACGTGGTCCACAACGGGGCGTGGACGTACGCCGATCCAGTCGCCGGCGCGCCGGCCGAGCTCCAGGGCCTGATCGCCTTCTACTTCTTCCGGATGACTCGGTGGCTGGAGGAAGGCCAGGAGATTCACACCCACCCCCGTGACCCGTACGCGCGGGTGGACGTACTCGCGAGTGACCGCCATATCACGATCTCGCTCGGCGGTGAGCTGCTGGCCGAGACCGACCGGGCGCTGGCGGTGTTCGAGACGAGCCTGCCGACGCGCTGGTACCTGCCGGTCGAGGACGTGCGGGCGGCGCTGACGCCGTCGGACTCGACCAGCCGCTGCCCGTACAAGGGCGAGGCCCACTACTACTCGGTGGCGGTCCCGGAGGGCGAGGAGGGCCACGACCTCGTCTGGTATTACCCCGACCCCTACGACGAGGTTCGCCGGATCAAGGACCTCGTCTGCTTCTTCAACGAGAAGGTCGACATCGCGCTCGACGGAGAGCCACAGCCTCGCGGCGCGGGCTGGAAGGGCCCGGTGGCATCGATGAAGCTACGCGGCCCCCAGAACGACGATCCCGCTCTGACGCGCGGCTGAGCGGCGGTCAGCGCCGCGCGGGTCGCCCGTGAACGGTCGTGTGGCGCGGGCCACGGATCGTGAAGTCCAGCCGGCGGGTGCGCCCGACGTTGTGGAAGATGTCGGTCGGCGTCAGGAACGCCACGTAACGCCCCGGGGCGGGCGTGAAATGGCGGCTGCGCCGCGCGAACGGCCCGTAGTTGAAGCCGATGTGGCCACGTAGCTGCTGCCAACCGGCGTAGGTGCCGCGGTGGCCGTGCGACAGGTGCCAGATCTCGGCGTCGATCGACGAGCGGTCGTCGAGCGCGTAGTTCAACGTCGTGCCCCGGGTCCCGAACCGCTCCGGTCGCAGGTGGATGCCGGAGATCGACGGTCGGGTCAGGTTGACGTTGGGCTTGGGGATCGGGTCAGGATCATCGTTGGGGTCGCCCGGAGTGTCGGAGACGATCACCTCGCCGTGGACGACGTTGTGCAACTTGCAGTGGAACTGGTAGACGCCGGGCTGGGTGAAGACGACCGTGAACGTGAAACCGACCTTGTGCATCGGCTCGGGGTTGCCGGGGTCTGAGTCGATCCCGAGGTCGTTCGACGAGTCGCCGGTGACCGAGTGCATCGTGTCGGGACCGACCCAGTACCAGGTGACGTGCTGGCCGAGGTCGATGTGGACGACCGGCGTCGACCATCGGTAGTGGCCGATCGCGACCCGCGCATCGGCGGCGCGGGCCGACCCGGCGAAGGCGACCGACAGGAGGACCGCGGACAGGGCGGTGGCCGCCGCTGCCCGGAAGGGCAAGCTCCAGCTGGAAATGGCGGCCCGCCCGGGGTGAGCCCCTACTCCGTTACCAGATACCAACCGTTCATTCCCATGTGCAAGTGCGAGAACACATGGCAGTGGTAGAACCAGCGCCCCGGGTTGTCCTCGGTGTAGTTCAACGTGATGATGTCGGCGGGTCCGAGCGTCTTGGTGTCGATCAGATAGCCGCCGTCGGTGTCGAGCCAGCGGTGCCCGTGGAGGTGGAACGTGTGGAAGTTGTTGTCCAGCGCATACACGTGCCAGGTGACCGACTCGCCGGTCTTGGCGCGCAGCGTCGGGGTGTTGCCGGCGTAGGCGCGGCCGTTGATGCACATGAACTCGGTGTTCAGCGAGATGTAGGGCGGGGTGAACGAGTGAAAGCAGATGAAGAACTCACGGTCGGGCCGCGGGACAGTCGGATCACGGACGATCAGTGATCCGAACAGGCCCTTGAACACCGGAATCGGATCCATCGGGCCGTGGTCGTGGTAGAGCCAGGCCCCGACCGTGTCCTGACGGGCCTCCCAGACATATTGGAACGCGCGCCCGTTCTCGACGAACCCGCCCGGCGTCGTGTACTTGCCCTTGTAGCTCCCGTCCATGTCGACGGTGTAGAAGATGCCGTGCGGGTGCATCGTCACTGGCGTGCCGCACTCGTTGCGGAAGTTGATGACGACCGTGTCGCCGACATCGGCCTCGATCAGCGGCCCAGGGATCGACGGCTTGCCCATCGGCTTCTTGAAACCGGGGTGAAAGCGCTGGTAGGCGAGCGCGGTGATCTTGGTCTTGCCCTTGACCGGGCGGTCCATCATTCCGTCGCGATGGCTCGGGACGATGTCCCAGTCAGGAACCTTGACGGCCTTGATCCAGTACTCGCGGGTCACGCCGCCGCTCGCGGCGGGCACCGGTGACGCGGCGACGTGGCCGGTCTGTGACTGGCGTCGGTAGTAGGCGGCAACCTCGGGCGGGACCTGCATCTGGCTGCCCATCGCGTCGACGTCGAGCTTGGCGTCGGCCTGGTACTCGACGCCTCCCAGCGTGATCAGCGCCGCGCCGCCGGCCGCGGCCCCCGCCAGGAAGCCGCGACGACCGATCGGAGAGCCCGCCACCGGTGTACCTACTTCTTGACGGTGATGAAGGTGTTCATCATCGACGGGTGGATCGAGCACTGGAAGTGGTACTTGCCCGGCACCGTGAGCGTCCGCTCGAAGTGGAAGCTGGTGCTGCCGTCCAGCGACGTGAACTGCTTCTTGTTCACGCCCTTGGGACCCGAGACAAGCGTCACATTGTGGACGTCGACGTTGCTCGCCGACCAGACGAAGTCGACCTTGTCGCCAACCTTGATCGTCAGCTTCGTAGGGGAGTAGAAGTCGTCGGAGACCTTGATCTTCTTGACGACCGGCTTGGGCTTCGCCGCGGCCGATACCGCTGTCGCCGTCCGGGCGCTGGTTGCCGCGCCGGCGACCGGGACCGCGACGGCCCCGGTCAGCGTCAGCGCGGTGACCGCGGCGAGCGGCGCGGTGCGGATGAGCGTCGGCATCGTGATCAACCTCCGAAGGGCGTGACGCCCTTGATCTTCATGTGCGGATGCGTTGTCCAGAACGTGTTCATCGTCGACGCCGGGTTGGCGGTGGAGATGCTGATCAGCAGGCCCTGCTGCGTCGTGTCGCCCGTGACCGAACCGGTCCCCGCGGTGCTGGGGCAGGCCGGGTAGAGGACGTTGTTCGGCGCCGTCGTGCTGGCCACGAGTGTCGGATGCGCGCCGTTGTTCGCGAAGCAGGTGCCCTTACCGGAACCGTCGTTGAAGAAATCGGTGCCGTTCAGGTCCTTGCCGCCCGCGCCCATCTGGTTGTTGACGAACCGGTTGGCGTTGTTGATCGCCTTGGCATCCGTCAGCGGGTTGGAGAAGGCGCCGGCGCCCCACAGCCAGTTGCCGAAGATCTGATTGTTCTGCACTTTCCAGCCTGTCGTCCCGAACAGCAGGACGCCGGCGCCAATCGGGTAATTGGCGGTGACGCCGTCGATCGAGGCAAGTCCGCTGGAAACGGTCTTGACCGGCGAGCCCGGCAGGTAATAGTCGAAGTTGTTCCAGAAGATCTTGTCGTTGGAGATGATTCCGTCGGTGGCGGGCTCGAACGGCTCTGACGCGAGCGTGTTCGGGACGATGCCGGCGCCGTTGTTGTAGAACATCCCGTCGGTGATCTTCACGTACTTGGAGTTCGTGCCCGAGTAGCCGAGCACGTTCTCGTAGGCCGTGTCGTGGTCGACGGAGCTCCAGACGGGCTTCTTCTGAAACGGCGTGCCGCCGATGTAGAAGCCCGAGTCGCCGTTGCCGTAGCCGACCGAGCCGGTCATCCGCCCGCCGACGCAGCGGTAGACGTACATGCCGTACGCGTGGTCGAATCCGGCGATCAGGTTCTTCATCAGATAGCCCTTGCAGCTCTGGATGAAGAAGCCGTTGGCCTTGTAGTGCTGCTCCTTCATGTTCTCAAGCGTGAGGTTGTTGACCTTGTCGCCCTCGATCGCGTTCTGGGCCGGGTTGCCCTGGACGCGCGCGTTGGTGCCGTTGAGGTAGACCGACGACGGCGTCTTGCCCACACCTTCGATCGTCAGCCCGTCGTGCTTGTGGCCCTGGACGAGAACGCCCTCGGAGTACGTGCCCGGCTTGACCTGGACCGTCGCACCCTTGCCCGACGCGTTGACCGCGCTCTGGATCGTCGTGTAGCGACAGCCGTGCTTGCAGACGACGAACGTCTTCGACGACGTTCCGCTGCCCGACGTCGGCTTGGGCTTGGCCGCAGCAACGGCCGGGATGACCGCGGTCGCCAGACACGTCACCGCCGTCAGGGCGGCACCTCGGATCGAACACCTCATGAAGTTTTCTCCTCGCTGACCCCCCCGGCCGGAGGGCGAAACCTGCACATTGGTCTAATTAGCCCGCGGACCGTAGCACGACCGATCGACCGTCAGCCGCGGTTCGTAGACTCGCGGCCGTGCCCGAGCCGCCACCGCTGCGCGCGTCCCGCCTGGAGGTGTCTGACCGCGTCGCGCGGCTGACGCTCGACCGCGATGACGTGCGCAACGAGTTGACCGGCACCGGTCTGGCCGGTGAGATCGCCACCGCGGCTCGGTGGGTCAATGAGGAGCCCGAGGTCTCGGTCCTGGTGATCACGGGGTCGGGACGATCGTTCTCGGCGGGCGGCAACGTCAAGGACATGCGCGCGCGCGACGGCGCGTTCGCCGGCGACGTCCACGAGCTACAGGACACCTATCGCCGCGGCATCCAGCAGATGACGCTGGCGATGCACGCCGTCGAGGTCCCCGCGATCGCCGCCGTCAACGGCGCGGCGATCGGGGCCGGGCTGGATCTGGCGTGCATGTGCGACATCCGGATCGCCGCCTCCGGCGCGAAGCTCGGCGAGACGTTCGTCAACCTGGGGATCATCCCCGGCGACGGGGGTGCCTGGTTCCTGCAGCGGCTGATCGGCTATGAGGCAGCGGCGCTACTCACGTTCACCGGCCGGGTGATCGACGCGGAGGAGGCGCTGCGGATCGGACTCGTGACCGAGGTCGTGGCGTCCGATCAGTTGCAGGCGCGCGCCGCTGCCCTGGCGGCCGAGATTGCCGCCAAACCGCCTCGCGCGGTCCGCCTGACCAAGCGCCTGCTGAAGAGCGCGCGCTCGATGGAGCTTGCCGACGTGCTCGAACTCAGCGCCTTGTTTCAGGGAATGTCGCACCAGTCCGCCGACCATCTTGAGGCCGTCGCGGCGTTCCTGGAGAAGCGGGCGCCGACGTTCTCCGGGCGCTGATCTCGCCGCCGTCCGCGCCACGGCCGCCGGGTATCCTCGGCCAGACCCCTGAACTCGCCGAATCTCAAAAGCATTGACGAGGAGCCACGAACGCATGGCCGTTGACATCGACGCGCAGGACATGACCGACGAGCAGCGTGCGATCTGCGAGATGGTGCATCAGTTCGCCGACGAGCAGATCCTGCCGAACGCCGAGCACTACGACCACGAGGACGCGTTTCCTGAGCCGATCGTCGAGCAGATGCGCGAGCTGGGGCTGTTCGGGGTGACGATCCCGGAGGAGTACGACGGGATGGGGTTGGACCTGTCGACCTACGCGATGATCGTCGAGGAGCTGTCGCGCGGGTGGATCTCGATCTCGGGGATCGTCAACACCCATTTCATCGGCTCCTACCTGCTGATGAAGTTCGGTTCTGAGGAGCAGAAGCAGCGGTACCTGCCGCGGATGGCGACCGGTGAGATCCGCGCGGCGTTCAGCCTGTCAGAACCCGAGCTGGGGTCCGACGTGCAGGCGATCAAGACCACCGCCAAGCAGACCGACGATGGCGACTACGAGATCAACGGTCAGAAGATGTGGGTCACCAACGGGTTGCGGTCAGCGCTGGTGTTCACGCTGGTGCGCACCGACCCGACCGCCGAGCCACGTCACCGCGGGATGACCTGCTTTATCTGTGAGAAGGAGCCCGGGGTGGCGCACAACACCGGCGCGCATGAGGGTCTGGATGTGCCGCCGCAGATCCGCAAGATGGGCTACAAGGGGGTGGAGTCGACCGAACTGGTGTTCAACGGCTACCGCACCCCGGCCGACAGCATCCTCGGCGGCGAGGACGTCGGCCTGAACAAGGGCTTCTCGCAGATGATGGACGCGTTGGAGCTCGGGCGGGTGAACGTCGCCGCCCGCGGGGTCGGGATCGCCCAGCGCGCGTTGGAGCTGGCGTTGGTGTACTCCCAGCAGCGCCGGACGTTCGGCAAACCGATCTCTGAGCACCAGGCGATCCAGTTCAAGCTGGCCGACATGGCGACCCAGGTCGAAGCCGCCCGGTTGTTGACCCGCCGCGCCGCCCGCCTCAAAGACGCCGGCGAGCGGTCAGACATCGAGGCCGGGATGGCGAAGCTGTTCGCGTCTGAGGCCGGGCGGTTCTGCGTCGAGGAGTGCCTGCGGATCCACGGTGGCTACGGCTACTCCAAGGAGTATGAGATCGAGCGGCTGTACCGCGACGCGCCGCTGCTGCTGATCGGCGAGGGCACCTCGGAGATCCAGCGGATGGTCATCGGCCGCAAACTGCTGCAACGACACAAGATCTGAGCCGGCCGACAGCTTGCGAGTCCGGGAGCGACGAGCGGTAGCCTTGAGCACGAGTGTCCAGCGGCTGGGAGGTCGGGTAGTGCGAACAACGAGAGCCACATTCATCCGCCGCCGGTTCGTCGCGGGAGCCGTCGTGCTGGCGGCGGCCGTCGGCGCGCCAGTCGCTGTCGCGGCCGGCGCCACGCATTCGTCGCCGGCGGCCGTGCACACGCAGGTCCAGAAGGACGGGACCGTGCTCGTGTCAGGCTTTGACGGCGGTGTATCGCTGCAGACCGGCCGGTAGTCTTTCCCGCTTGGCTTCGGACACCAAGACCCTGATCGAGACCGCGATCACGCGGTTCATCGAGGAAGTTCCCGCGCTGGCGCCGTTGAAGCTGGTGGCAGGTCTCGAACTGCGCGGGCGCGGCGATATCCAGATGTACCGGATCCAGATGCCGGGGCCGACCGTGACCAAGGACATCGCGCCCGACGCCAAGGTCCGGCTCGAGATCCCGCGGGCGGCGTTCAACGAGCTCGCGACCAAGGGCCACGTCGCGGACTGGCGCCGGGCGTTCGAACGCGGCGAGGCGAAGGCAACCGGGATCGATCAGGTCCTTCGGCTGATCGCGCAGGTCGTCGAGAAGCAGGAAGAGCGTTCGCGCACGCGCCGAGCACGCCACTGAGGACGGCTGGCGCCGCGCGACCAGCAGTCAGCTGTCGCGCTGCGCGACGAGTTCCTCGGCGTCGCGCAACTGCTGCTCGATCAGATCGATCCCCGAGTCCCAGAAGCCGGGGTCACCGAGGTCGATGCCGACGATCCGGCCGAGCTCTTCCGGGCTCCGTGAGCCGCCCGTCGCGAGCATCTCCAAGTAGGCGGGAGCGAACGACGAGCCCTCAGACAGGTAGCGGCTGTAGACCGACAGCGCCAGCAACTGCCCGTAGGCGTAGGCGTAGACGTAACCGGGCGTGTTGATGAAGTGCGGCACGTATGACCACCACATCCGGTAGCCGTCGAGCATCTCGACCGAATCGCCGAACATCTCGGCTTGGCTCTCCACCCAGAATCCACCGATCCGGTCGACCGACAGCTCGCCCTCCGAGCGCCGGCCGGTGTGGACGAGGTGCTCGAAGCGGTTCATCGCCATCTGGCGGAACACCGTCGCGATCGAGCCGTCGATCCGTTCGGCCAGCAGGCCGAGCCGCGCGTCGTCGTCTTCGGCGGCGTCCAGGAGCCGGCCGAACGTCAGCGCCTCGCCGAACACCGATGCGGTCTCGGCGGTGGTCAGCGGCGTGCCCTGATGAAAGACGCCCTGCGGCTGGGCCAGCGCGGCGTGCAGGCCGTGGCCGAGCTCGTGCGCCATCACCAGCACGTCACGGCGGTTGGCGGTGTAGTTGAGCATCACGTACGGGTGGACGCTCGGCACCGTGTAGGAGCAGAACGCGCCGCCGCGCTTGTGCGGCCGGGTCGGCGCATCGATCCAGCGCTCGTCGAAGAACCGCCGGACGACGTTGCCGGCGTCGGGCGACAGGGAGTCGTAGGTGTCGAGCACGAACTCGCGCGCCTCGCCGAATGAATAGACGATCTCCTTGGTCTCCAGTGGCGCATTGCGGTCGTAGTCGGCCAGGCGCTCCAAGCCGAGCAGCTTGGCCTTCAGCCGGTACCACCGCTGGGGGATGTCAAAGCGTCCGCGAACGGCTTCGATCAGCGCCATCACCGACTCGTCCGAGGCCTCGTTGGCGAGGTTGCGCGCGGCCAGCCAGTTCGGGTAGGCGCGCAACCGGTCGTCGACCGACTTGTCGTAGACGAGCGTGTTGTAGATGAACGCCCGCGTTCGCAGCCCCGGCTCGAGCGCCTCAGACAGCGATTCGGCGGCGGCCCGCCTGGTCTCACGGTCAGGATCCAACAACCGGCTGAGCGCCACGTCGAGCACGACCGGTTCGCCGTCGAGCGTGACGCGCAACGCCCCCATCAGCTCGCCGAACAGCCGCGCCCACGCGCCCGACGAGGCCAGCGACTTCTCCGCGAAGATCCGCTCCTCCGGCTCTGACAGCAGGTGCGGTCGGTAGCGACGGGCACTGCGCAGATAGTGGGCGCAGAAGTCGAGGGCCGAGTCGCCGAGGAGGGCGTCGACCTGCTCATCCGACAGCGCCGCCCACTGCAGTTCGAAGAACAGCAGCTTGGTCTCGAGCGCCGTGGCCCGCTCCTGCACGAGCTGCAGCAGAGCGCCCCGCGTCGGGTCGTCGGAGTCGGTCGCAAACCGCAGCGACGCGAACGACCCGGCCTTGCCGACCAGCTCGTTGATCGCCGCCAACTCGTGCATCGCCTCGGCCAGACCCGCCGGATCGAGCTCTGCGAGCTTGCCGTCGTACCTCGCGGCGAACGCGTCGGAGCGGGTGAGGGCTTCGTCAAGCTGGCGTTCGACGCCGGATGCCTCGTCACCGTCGACCAACGGGCTCAGATCCCACGCGGTGGCAAGCAGCTCGGGATCGGCGAGGACGTCGGCGATGCTCATCTCGTGCAGCTTACTGAGCCATCACGCCTGATTAGATCGGCGCAATGCGGGTGAAAACGGCGAGCCGGCGAGTGCTGGCGACGGGGCTGCTGGCGGCCGCCGTCGCCGGTCTGGCCGGCTGCGGGCAGGGCGACACGCCGGTCTCGGCATCGCTGGCGGACATCCCGCTCGCCCCGGGCGCGAAGATCGTGTTCCACCAGCGACGCTGCGATCCCGGTGTGAGCTCCTACTGCTCGGTCGAGTTCGTGCTCACCGGCCCGCGGTATCCGAGCTCGGCCGCGCTGCGCGATGCCCAGCGGGCCGTGCTGAAACGGGCCGGCTGGGGGTCGGCGCACGGTGAGACCGACGCCGAGCGCGCGGCCCAGTCGCCGCACGGCAACCTGCGGATGACCTATGCGACCGCCTTCAACGACCTGCTCAGCATCGACCAGGGGACGATCGAGCGCGCGCCGGGCGTCGGCGTGGCCCTCGCCCGCCAGCTGTTCAGTCAGACGCCGGCGCTGTCGGGGATTCTGCAGACGGGAATCTCGTGAGGATGATTCGCCGTCTCGGTCCGACCGACAACGATCCGCGCCCGGCGAGCAGCGTTCGCAGCTCGTCGCCGACGAGCTCGGAGCGCCAGCCGGTCAGCGTCCGCACCGACGGCTCATGTTCGCCGCGCCGAAATGCTCCGACGATCTGCTCGAGCTCGGCTCGGGACGCGATCAGCTCGTAGGCCAGGCCGGCCTCCACCGCCCGCGTGCGCAGCAGCGCCTCCAGCAGCGAGATCACCGGCGCGTCGCTGGGCTCAGAGCGCCCACGCGGCTCGTCGCGCGGGATCGGTTCGGCTTCCCGGCCGCGGGCGATCGCGGCCAGGATCGCATCGCCCCGGCGCTTGATCACCGGCGGGTGCAGGCCTCGGATCTGCTCGAGGCCCGAGACGCTGGTCGGCTTGCGCTTGGCCAGCTCGACCAGCGCAGGGTCGCCCAGGACCGAGCCCACCGGACGATCGACGTCGGATGCCGTCTGCTCACGCCAGGCGGCAAGTTCGCGCGCGACCGCGCGCGCCCGCGGGTCCAGCTGGCCGGAGCGCGGCAGTCGTTCCCAGGCCGTCCAGGGATCTCGTTGATCGGTCGCGGACTCCAGGCGCCGGCATTCCTCACGGGCCCATCCGACCCGGCCCGAGCGTTCCAGCTGGCCGCGGATCTCGTCGGCCAGCGCCAGCAGGTGCAGGACGTCCTCGGCGGCGTAGCCGAGCTGCTCGTCGGTCAGCGGCCGCTGGTCCCAGCGCGTGTAGCTGGCGGTTTTGGCGACCCGCAGGCCGAGCACCGAGCCGAGCAGGTTGCCGTACCCCGACTGCGCGCTCTGGCCGGCGAACCCGGCCGCGATCTGGGTGTCGAAGATGTTGTTGACCTCGGTGTCCCAGGCGCGGCGCAGAATCGCGACATCCTGCCGACCGGCGTGGAGCACGACCTCGATCGCCGGATCGCCGAGCAAGCGCGCCAGTGGTGAGACGTCGACGTCGGTCAGCGAGTCGATCAGCAGGATCGTCGGCTCGCCAGGGGTCGCGGAACCCGGTTCGGTTTCGGGTGCGTCGACGGCGATCTGCACCAGGCACAGCAGCGCTCGGTAGCGCCCCTCGGACATGAACTCGGTGTCGATCCCGATTCGCCCGCGTTGCGCCGCCCGCGTAGCAGCGGCCGCGATGTCGGCGGAGGTCGCGAGCCGATGTTCGGACATGACTGCGATGGACCCTATACCGGATCGACCCCGGATCGACGCCTGCCCGCCGGGCTAAACCGACCCCGGTGGTAGGATTTAGCGCCGATGATCTTCTCCTCGAAAGCCGAGTACGGCGTGCG
This sequence comes from uncultured Solirubrobacteraceae bacterium, assembly GCA_963743985.1. GTDB lineage: Bacteria > Actinomycetota > Thermoleophilia > Solirubrobacterales > Solirubrobacteraceae > Palsa-465. The sequence continues at coordinate 74,199 of CAVUSD010000007.1, forward strand.
GCTGATGATCGAGCTGGGGCGACAGGCTCCTGAGCATCCGACCAGTCTGAAGGCGATCGCCGACGCGGAGGGACTGCCGCTGGCGTACCTGGAGCAGGTGGTCGCGCGGCTGCGCAAGGCCGGGCTCGTCCGCAGCGCGCGCGGTGCGCACGGCGGGTACTGGCTGTCGCGGCCGGCCGAGGAGATTGCGATGGACGAGGTCGTCCAGGCGCTGGAGGGGTCGATCGCGCCGATGGAGTGCTTCGTCTCTGACCACACCGAGCGCGTCTTGTGCTCCCATGAGCCGGATGCCGGCCGCGGTTGCGCAACTAAGCTGCTGTGGACCCGCGTGCAGGGCGGGATCATCCGCTCGCTGCAGGCGACGACGCTCGCCGAGCTCGTGCAGTTCTCGGGGACCCCGGTGGTGGCCGCGCCCGTGACCGCGCCGATCGTGCCGACCACGCCGCTGACGGTCGCGCCGACCACCCCGACCACGCCGCTGACGGCCGCCGCGCCGGCAACGCACTGAAACCGACCGACCACGCAGAAAGACAGGCATGCCAGACCTCGAAATTCGAAACCTTCACGTACGCGCCGGCGAAAAGGAGATCCTGCGCGGCGTCGACCTGACCGTCGGCCAGGGTGAGATCCACGCCCTGATGGGTCCAAACGGCTCTGGTAAGAGCACGCTCGCCAACGCGATCATGGGCCACCCCAACTTCGACGTGACCGACGGACAGATCATCTGGGGCGGGGAAGACATCACCGAGGCCTCCACCGATGAGCGCGCCCGGATGGGTCTGTTCATGGCGTTTCAGTACCCGGTCTCGATTCCGGGCGTGACCGTCACCAAGTACCTGCGTACGGTGATCAACGCGCATCGTGACGCCGCCGGCGAGGCGCCGATCTCGCTGCGCGACTTCGCCAAGGACGTCAAGACCGCGATGCAGCAGGTCAATGCACCTGAGGAATGGTCGCGCCGCTATCTCAACGAGGGATTCTCCGGCGGCGAGAAGAAGCGGATGGAGATCCTCCAGCTGATCCTCCAGAACCCGAAGCTGGCGGTTCTCGACGAGACCGACTCGGGGCTCGACATCGACGCGTTGAAGGTGGTGTCTGAGGGCGTCAACTCGGTTGCCGGGCCGGGCTGCGGCGTGCTGATCATCACCCACTACCAGCGGATCCTGCACCTGGTGCAGCCGAGCCACGTCCACGTCATGTACCGGGGCAGGATCGTCCGCGAGGGTGGCCCGGACCTGGTGACCGAGCTCGAGGCCAAGGGCTACGGCTGGATCACCGACGCGCTCGAGCCAGAGCCGGTCGCGTAGCGATGTCAGCGGTCCAAGAGCTGCGTGACGTCACGGCCGAGTTCCCGGTCCTGCGCCGGGAGTTCGACGGCCGCCCGGTGGTCTACCTGGACTCAGGGGCGACGTCGCTGACGCCGACCCCGGTGATCGAGGCAATGGACCGCTACTACAACGACTACCGCTCGTCGGTGCATCGCGGCGTCTATCCGCTGGCGGTCGAGGCGACCGACGAGTTCGAGGGCGCGCGTGAGCGGATCGCGCGATGGTTGGGATCGTCGGTCGAGGAGACGATCTTCACCGCCAACGCGACCGCGTCGATCAACCTGGTCGCGTACACGTGGGGCCGTCAGAACGTCGGCGCCGGCGATCTCGTGGTCGTCACCGAGCTCGAGCATCACTCGAACATCGTCCCGTGGCAGATCCTCTGCAATGAGGTTGGCGCGGAGCTCGGCTACGTCCGGGTGCTCGACGACGGGCAGCTGGACCTGGAGTCATTGGACGCGCTGCTGGCGCGGGGCCCCAAGCTCGTCTGCGTCGCCCACGTCTCCAACGTTCTGGGCACGATCAATCCGGTCGCGGACATCACCCGCCGCGCTCACGCCGCCGGTGCGGTCGTCGTGATCGACGGCGCCCAGGCGGTGCCGCAGCTGCCCGTCGACCTGCGCGCGATCGACGCCGACTTCTATGCCTGGACCGGCCACAAGGTCTACGGGCCGACCGGTATCGGTGTCCTGCACGGCCGCCGCGAGCTGCTCGAGACGATGCCGCCGTTCATGGGCGGCGGTCACATGATCAAGACCGTCGGTGACACCGAGTCGACCTGGACCGATCTGCCATGGAAGTTCGAGGCCGGCACTTCGCAGATCGCCGAGGCGATCGGGCTCGGCGCTGCCGTCGATTGGGTGCAGGCGCTCGGGATCGAACAGATCCGGGCCCACGAGCGCTCGCTGACCGCATACGCGCTCGAACGACTGACGTCTGTGCCCGGGCTCACCGTGCACGGTCCGGCGTCGGCTGACGATCGCGGCGGGCTGATCTCGTTCGTACTCGACGGTGTGCACCCGCATGACGTCGGCGAGATCCTCGGTCGCGAAGGCGTCTGCATCCGCACCGGCCACCACTGCGCCCAGCCGCTGATGCGTCGGCTCGGTGCCCACGCCACCAACCGCGCCTCGTTCGGGGCGTTCAACACCGAAGCCGACATCGACCGGCTCGTCGAGGCGCTCGGCTCCGTCGCGCGCGTGATGCAGCTCTAACCGGGGCTCACCGCCCACCTCGCCACCCCAACGAGTCCTCACCGGGCTCACCACCCACCCCGCCAGCCCAACTCGACCCCCCCGGAAGCCATGGAAGAGCTCTACCGCGAGAACATCCTCGAGCACTACAAGCGGCCCCACAACTGGAGCCCGCCGGCCCCTGAGCTCGAACGCGTCGACCTGCAGTTCCACGATCTCAACCCACTTTGCGGCGATGAGCTGACGGTCAAGCTGGCCGTCGACGACGAGGAGCGGGTGACCGGCGTGCGGTTCGAGGGCCACGGCTGCGCGATCTCACAGGCGGCCGCCTCGATGACCTCCGACGAGGTCGTCGGCATGAAGCTGTCCGAGCTGCGCGAGCTCGACCGCTCGTTCGTGCTCGAATTGCTCGGGATCGACATCTCGGCGACGCGGATGAAGTGCGCGCTGCTGTCGCTGAAGGTGCTGAAGTCGGCATCGCTCGGGCAGGCCGCCGGCTGGGAGCCCGAGACGCCCGACGCGCACGCTCCGGCCGCGGGCCGGCTCGACGCTGTCTAACGCGGCTCCGGTCGCGCCGGTCCGGGTCCGGATCGGCGGGCGACGTCCACCGCACCGGAATTCGCTTGGTCAAATTGTCGTGATATCTGCGACTTTTTGACCAACTGGAATGCGATGTGTCAACCAGCGGCTGCGGGCGATCGTCGCGGCGCGACGGAGCCGCGCTCAGCCGAAGATCGACAGCGGGATCGTGAAGCCGACGTTCCAGACGCCGGAGTCGACGATCTCGAGGATCTTCAGATCGCCGGCGAGACTGCAGAGCACGTAGGCCTCACGCGGCTTCAGCCCGTGTTCGTCGACGAGCCAGGCGATCGCGCTCCGCACCGCGACCCGGGCCCCGGTCATCAGGTCGGAGTCGATTCCCATCGCCCCGAAGTGGCCGGCGGACTCGTCGACCTTCAACAGCGGTCCGGCGGTCTCAAAGCGAGGGGCCGGGATCGTCCGGTGCTCGACGGTGAACCGCAGAGTCGCGCGCATCGGACACTCGATCGCGGTCACGCAGACCTCGCCGTCGCCCTGCGCGGCGTGCGGGTCGCCGCAGGAGAACAGCGCGCCGTCGCACCAGATCGGCAGCCACAGCGTCGACCCGGCGGTGAGATGCCGGGTGTCGATGTTGCCGCCGCCCTTGTGCGGCGGGAACGCCGACGCCTGCGCCGGCTGATCGGGATGGGTGCCCATCGTGCCCAGGAACGGGCTGGTCGGGATCCGGATCCCCGGGGCGATCTCGACCGTGCCCCGTTCACGTAGGTCGAACGTCCCCGCCCACGGCTCCGGGAAGTCGTCGGGCAGCAGTCCGAGCCCCGGCAGCACCGACGCCCAGCCCCAATCGCCGGGCTCGAGCTCGAGGATCTCGATTCGCAGCGTGTCGCCCGGGCTCGCGCCGGCGACCGACAGCGGGCCCGACAGGTGATAGAGCGTCTCGAACGCCATCTGCGCCCGGTCAGGGCCGTCGCCCTCGGCGATCTGGCCGTGACCGGCCATCCGTAGGTCGTAGTGCACGGTGTCGCCGGAGGCGATCTCCAGCACCGGCGCGAGCGTCCTGTCCCAAGAGTGGTGGACGGCGGTCGGGTCGATCGTGTGATCCATGGGCGCGAGGGTATTCAGACCGGCGCAATTGCCGCAACTTTAGGTAACGTCGTTCGTCCGTCATCCTGGAAAAACCCGTGCATTTGCGGCCGATATTTGCCGCCGCAGCCGACCTCTGGGATAGTGCCCACGCCGTTTCCCCCCGAACGGTGTCGCCGCCCCGGAGCGGCGCAAATGTCGGTCAGAACGGAGTAACCGTGGTCAGAGCTGCAACGCCTGGGTGCTCGAACCTGTCGAGGCGCGCGCTGCTCGCAGTGACCGCCACGTTGGGCTCAATCGCGGTCGTCATGGCGGTGGCCGCCACGAGCGCTTCGGCCGCGACCACGGCACAGTGCGGCTACGGGACCGGCGGCACGCAGGCCGGCACGCTGTGCTGGCTGGACATGAGCGTCTACAACTTTGCTCAGAGCAGCTCGGTCGCGGGGCAGCCGATGACGGTCTCGCTCCCGGGTGGGTACACGATCGGCTTCACGGTCACGACCCGGCCCAACGGCATGCGCCCGTTCAGCTCGCTGAATCCGGTGCCGTTCCCGACCTGGCCCGGCGCCTACAACGGCAACCACGCGTACACCGCGACGCCCGGCAGGCCGGCGCTCTATCAGACCACCAACGGCGGTGGCGACGTGGTCACGCTGACCAACATCTCGGTCACGGATTCGACGGGCGCCCCGGTCAGCGGTTACGGCTTCGTCGTCGCCGACGCCGAGTCGACCGATGCCCCCGAGTCGACGACCTACAGCTCCGACGTGCCGCTGAAGGAGGTCAGCACGTCGACGGCGCAGTTCCCCTACTGCGGGGCCGGCCTGACCGGCGTTGGCACGACCAGCGTCACCTGCGCCGGCGGGCAGGCGGCTCCGGACGGCGCGATCGTGCTGCAGGCCGATACCCCGACGCAGATCTCCGCGACACTTGCCGGCGGCGGGCTGCAGGCGGTGGCGTTCGCGATCGTGACCAGCAAGCTGACGATCACCAAGGCGGTCGTCGGCCGCGTCAAGTCCACGGACTCGTTCGATCTGGCGGCGACCTCTCCGGAGGGCACGCCGATCGGTACGGCCAGCACCGGCCCGGCGAACACCGCCTCGACCGGAGCGTTGACCGTGCTGCCGCGGACCAACGGCGCCGCGTACACGCTCAGCGAGGCGGCGACGCCCGGGAGCGGGACGTTGATGACCGACTACGCGCAGTCATGGTCGTGTACGAACGCCGCGACCGACAGCACGACGGCACTGCCGTCGGGATCGGGCAGCTCGGTCCAGGTCGCGCCCGCGCCCGGCGACGACATCACGTGCACGGTCACGAACACTCAGCTGCCGGCGGATATCTCGATCACGGCGACGCCCGCATCGAGCACGGTGAAGGCGGGGGACGACGACACCTACAAACTGGTGGTGGGCAACGCCGGTCCGAGTTCGGCCACCAACGTGGTCGCCTCGTTCAAGCTGCCGCCGGGCGCGACGTTCGTGTCCGCCGGACCCAGCTGCACGCTCTCGGGAGCCACGGTGACGTGCACGGCGGCGTCGCTGGCCGCCGGTGGCTCGACGTCGTTCTCGGTCGTCGTCAAGATCGGCGGCAGCGGCCCCGCCCAGCTCGCCGCCCCGACGTCGGTCACGAGCGCGACCCCGGACCCCAACCTCGCCAACAACACGGCCGATCCGATCATCACGCTGACCCCGACCGCGGACCTGTCGCTGACCAAGTCGGCGTCGCCGGTGCCCGGAGTGCCCGGCACCGATGAGACGTTCACGCTGAAAGCGTCCAACGCCGGCCCCGACGTGGCGCACGATGTCAAGGTCTCCGACGCGCTGCCCGCCGGGCTCACCTTCACGTCCGCCACCGCCGGCTGCAGCTTCGCCGGTGGCACGGTGACGTGTACAGCATCGTCGTTGGCGGTCAGCGACTCGCAGACCTTCACGGTGGTCGCCCGGCTCGACAGCTCCCTGACCGTCGGCGTGGTCAACACCGCGACGGTCGACAGCGCGACGGCCGACCCGAACCCCAATAACAACAGCGCGATCGCGAGCGTGCCGTTCGGTCCCAGGTCTGCCCTGTCGATCACGAAAACGGCCTCGACGTCGTCGTTGGTTGCCGGCGGTCAGGTCACCTACACGCTCACCGTCCAGGACACCGGTCCGAGCGAAGCCTCCGGAGTCACCGTCTCCGACCCGCTGCCGGCCGGCCAGACGCTCGTCTCGGCGATCCCGAGTCAGGGCAGCTGCACGATCACCGCCGGCGTGGTCTGCGCGCTCGGCGCGGTGTCGGACGGTGGGAGCGCTCAGGTGCTCGTCACCGCCGACGTCAAGGCGAACCTGGCCGGCGCGTTCAAGAACGTGGCGTCGGTGACCAGCGGCCAGCCGGATCCCCAGCCGGGCAACAACTCGTCGTCGAGTTCGATCGCGGTCACGCCGCCGTCGGTTGCGCCGGGAACGCCCCCGTCCGCCGCGCCGCCGTCCCAGCCCGTGGGGGACCTGTCGGTCGTCAAGCACGCGAGCCTCACGATCGCCTCGCCCGGCCAGCGCATTCGATACACGCTGCTGGTGTCGAATGCCGGGCCGGACGCCGCCCCGGACGTCAGGCTGACCGACACCCCCGCCCTCGGGCTGACGATCGTCTCGATCCACAGCGGTCATGGCAGCTGTCAGGCCGGCACGCCGATCCGCTGCTCGCTGGGCACGGTCGCCGCGGGCGCGCGAACCGTGATCGTGATCGTCGCCGAGGTGCACGCCGCCGGCTCAGAGCGCAACGTGGCGACCGTCACGACGGCCGGCTCCGACCCTCACCCGGGCAACAACCTGTCTCACGCCTCGACCAAGGTCAGGCCGATCCTGCTGCTGCGAAAGACGGCCTCGGCAAGGTCGGTGCTGGCCGGCCACAACGTGCGGTATCGGTTGGCGGTGACGAACCCGACATCGGTCGCGATCGGGCACGTGACGGTCTGCGACCGCCTCCCGACCGCGCTCGTGTTCGTCGCCGCCGACCCCGCGGCCCGGTTGAGCGTCGGTCGCTACTGCTTCACGGTCGGCTCGCTGGCCGCGCACCGCTCACGCGGCTTCACGCTGATCGCGAATGCCGCGCCCGGCCACTCGCAGCGGGTGGTCAATACGGCGACGGCGACGGCCCCGGGGGCCCGTGGAGCCCGGGCGGCGGCGATCGTCAGGGTGATCGTGTCGCCGCGCGCCCCGTGCGTCGTCGGCTCGGCCCGGGCGGAGCACGCCGCGGCCACCGGACCGCAGCCGAGCGCGCACGCGGCCTGCTGAGTGATCCCGCGTCTGGGGATCCGGGGGCGGGCCGTCGACCGGCACGCGCGACCGCTCGCCCCGGAGCGTCGCTCGCGCGCAGCTCACACCGGAATAGAGCCGTGCGGCGCTAGACTCGTCAGAGAAATCCGATCCCCCCAGTAGGTTTTCCATCACGACCTTGACTACGACCATTGACGTCTGTTCCCTGTCCGAGCTTGCCCCGGGCCAAAAGCGCCTGGTTCGGTGGGAGGATCTCGAGATCGGGGTGTTCAATTGCGCCGGCACCGTCTACGCGATCGAGGATCGCTGCACGCATGACGACGGTCCGCTGGTCGAAGGGGGATTTGACGAGACAGCGTGCACGGTCGAGTGTCCGCGCCATGGATCGCTGTTCGATCTGAGGACCGGCAAGCCCAAGACGTTGCCCGCGTACGTGCCCGTCGACACGTTCCCGGTGATCATTGAAGACGACACGATCAAGTTGGAGGTGGACTAGTGGCGATTTTTGACCCCACCGTCGCGCCGGTGCCCGAGCCCGACGAGAACAAGAACCTACGCGGGATCAACGCCGACTACACCGAGCGTTACGGCTTCCACGACGCCGAGAACTACCTGTACAAGGCCCCGAAGGGGCTGACGCGGGAGCTCGTGGCGAAGATCTCGGAGTTCAAGTCGGAGCCCGAGTGGATGCGAGAGTTCCGGCTCAAGGCGCTCGACTACTTCCTCGCCCGGCCGATGCCCACGTGGGGCTCGCCGATGCTGGCCGAGGTCGACTTCGACGACATCCACTACTTCGTCCGCGCCTCCGAGCGCTCCGAGCGCTCCTGGGACGACGTCCCCGAGGACGTCAAGAAGACGTTCGACCGGCTCGGCATCCCTGAGGCCGAGCGCAAGTTCCTGTCGGGCGTCGGCGCTCAGTACGAGTCAGAGGTCGTCTACCACCAGGTCAACGAGAGCCTCGAGAAGCAGGGCGTGATCTTCACCGACATGGACACGGCGCTGCGCGAGCACGAGGAGCTCCTGCGCGAATACTTCGCGACGATCATCCCGCCCAACGACAACAAGCTGGCGGCGCTCAACAGCGCGGTCTGGTCAGGCGGGTCGTTCGTGTACGTGCCGCCGGGCGTCCACGTCGAGATGCCGCTGCAGGCCTACTTCCGGATCAACACCGAGTCGATGGGCCAGTTCGAGCGGACGCTGATCATCGCCGACGAGGGCTCCTACGTGCACTACGTCGAGGGCTGCACGGCGCCGACCTACTCGTCGTCGTCACTGCACTCCGCGGTCGTCGAGCTGGTCGCCAAGCCGGGTGCGCGGATCCGTTACACGACCGTGCAGAACTGGTCGACGAACGTGTTCAACCTCGTCACCAAGCGCGCGATCGCCGAGACCGACGCGACCGTCGAGTGGGTCGACTGCAACCTCGGTTCGAAGCTGACGATGAAGTACCCGTCGGTCTATCTGATGGGCGAGCGGGCTCATGGTGAGATCCTCTCGATCGCGTTCGCCGGCGCCGACCAGCACCAGGATGCGGGCGGCAAGATCGTCCACGTGGCGCCGAACACGACCTCGAACATCTTCGCCAAGAGCATCAGCAAGGACGGCGGCAGGGGTTCTTATCGCGGTCTGCTGGAGATCGCCAAGGGCGCCCACGGTTCACGCTCGAAGGTCGTCTGCGACGCGCTGCTGCTCGACGAGGAGTCGCGCTCGGACACCTACCCGACGATCCGGATCGACAACGACGACGTCAACGTCGGCCACGAGGCGACCGTCTCGAAGGTCGGCGAGGACCAGCTGTTCTACCTGATGTCGCACGGTATCTCCGAGGAGGAGGCCTCCAAGCTGATCGTCAACGGCTTCATCGAGCCGATCACGAAGGAGCTGCCGATGGAGTACGCGGTGGAGATGAACCGGCTGATCGAGCTGCAGATGGAGGGTTCGATTGGCTAGCGCGCCCGCCCTGCCGGAGCTGCCGCAGTTCAAGGGGCGCGCCGGCTGGGAGTTCACCGACATCTCGAAGCTCGACCTGGCGGCGTATGACCGGGTCGAGCCCGTTGCCGCCGGCGGTGTCTCGCCCCTGTGGGAGCTGGACACGCCGACGCTGCCCGACGGTGTCATCGTCGGCTCGCTGGACGATGCTCCCGCCGAGCTGCTCGGCTCGTTGATCGGCGCTGCCGACGACCCGTTCGTAGCGCTCAACGACGCCGGCGAGCGTGGCGGCACGTTCGTGTACGTGCCGCGCGGCGTGGTCGTCTCTGAGCCGATCTCGCTGACGGCCGTGCAGGCCGTCGCGGGGACGCTCGTCAACCAGCGCACGCTCGTGGTGCTCGCCGAGGATGCCCAGGCCGAGGTCTGGGAGCAGTTCCTGTCAGGCGACGACGAGCTCGACGGAGTGTTCAACATCGTCACCGAGCTGATCGTCGGCGACGGCGCGCGGCTGCGCTACGTCTGCGGTCAGGGACTGAGCGAGCAGTCGTGGATCTTCGGCGCCCAGCGGGCGTCGGTCGGTCGCTCCGCCGCGCTGGACTGGGTCGCGCTCGGCTTTGGCTCTCAAGGCGGCCACGTGCGGATGGAGACGCGGTTGAACGGCGAGGGTGCCGACGCGCGGGTGACCGGCGCGTACGCCACCCACGGCCGTCAGCACATCGACTTCGACACCACCCAGGAGCACGCCGCGCCCCACACGACCTCGGACCTCGCGTTCCGGGGCGTGTTGCAGGGACGCTCGAGCGCGGTCTGGAAGGGCAACATCATCGTCGACCCCGGGGCCCAGAAGACCGACGCGTTCCAGGAGTCGCGCAATCTGCTGATCTCCAAGCGGGCCCATGCGGACGCGATCCCCGGCCTGGAGATTCAGGCCAACGACGTGCGCTGCACGCATGCGGCCGCGGTTGCCCAGGTCGATCCCGAGCAGCTCTTCTACCTGCGCTCACGCGGGTTGCCGGAGGAGATCGCCAAGCAGCTGGTGATCGAGGGCTTCCTGTCGGCGCTGGTCGAACGGTTCGAGCCCGGCGCGGTGCGTGAGGTGCTCGCCGAGGCACTCGACCGGCGGCTCGGCAAGGTCCTGGCCGGCTGACGCTGCGCGCGCCCGCCGGGGCGCGTGCAATGCTGGACAGGTGGGCGACCAGTACCCGCCAATCGAGCCGTACGAGCGTGGGATGCTGGATGTCGGCTGCGGTCATCAGATCTATTGGGAGACGGTGGGCAACCCGGACGGCCTTCCGGTGCTGCTTCTGCATGGCGGCCCCGGGAGCGGTTGCAGCCCAGGCCAGCGTCAGTTCTTCGATCCGGCCGTCTACCGGGCCGTCCTGTTCGATCAGCGCGGATGTGGGCTCAGCCGGCCTCTCGCGTCCGACATGGACGTCGACTTGTCAGACAACACGACGCCGCAGCTGATTGCCGACATCGAGCGGCTGCGTGGCCGGCTCGGTATCGACCGATGGCTGCTGCTCGGGCTCTCGTGGGGATCGACGCTGGCGCTCGCCTACGCGCAGCGCTTTCCCGACCAGGTCGCCGGAATCGTGCTGGGGCCGGTGACCGCCGGGACGCGGCGAGAGATCGACTGGATCTGCCGCGAGATGGGCCGCGTGTTTCCACGTGAGTGGGCACGGTTGATCGCGCTCGTGCCCGAGGTCGAGAGCCACGGCAGCATCCCCGACGCCTACGCGCGACTGCTCGCCGACTCAGACCCGTTCGTGCGCGCCGACGCGGCTGCCGCGTGGCGGACCTGGGAGGACGCGCACATCTCGCTGGTTCCCGGCTATCAACCGAGCCGCAACGGCCACGAGCCCGAGCGCGAGCTGGTGTTCGCGCGGCTCGTCACGCACTACTGGAGCAACGACTGCTTCCTCTCAGAGGACGAGATCTTCCTCAACTTGGACCGCCTGGTCGGGATCCCGGCCGTGCTCGTGCACGGCCGCTACGACGTTTCGAGCCCGCTCGACACCGCCTGGCGTCTGCATCGCGCGTGGCCGCAGAGCCGTCTGGTCGTCGTCGAGGACGCCGGGCACGGCGGTGCGCGTCTTCAGTCGGCGCTGGTCGACGCGCTGGAGTCGCTCACGTCGCTGCCGCGCTGGGCTGTGGGTGTCGATCCGCGCGCGACGCGGTAACGCAAGCAGGTGGTCCCGGAGCCGAAGCGCCGGCTCTCGCCGAGCTCCAGATGCACCTGGCGCTCGCACCGCGGATAGAACGGGATGCCACCGCCCACCAGCACCGGATACACGCGAGGCCGGTACTCGTCGATCAGGCCCTGCCGTGCGGCCTGCACCGCCAGGGTCGCTCCGCCGATGGCGATATCGCCGTCGGCCGGCTCGGCTCGCAGCCGCTCGATCTCCTCGGCCAGGCTGCCCGTGGCCAGGCGGGCATTGCCCTCCACGGTCGTCAACGTCGTCGAGAACACGGTCTTCGGCAGCGGCTTCCAGATCGCCGCCCACGCGACGCCGTCGTCGTCCAGCGAGCGATCCTGGTCGGCCGTCTCCCAGTACAGCATCGTCTCGTACAGCCGGCGGCCCATCACGTACGCGGCGAGCTCCCGCGTCTCGTCGGTGACGAAGCGAAACAGCTCCGGGTCGGGCTCGGTCCAGTCAAAGCTGCCGTCGGGGCCGACGATGTACCCGTCCAGCGAGACGCCCATCGAGTAGATCACGCTGCGCATCGACGCTCCGCCGGCCCGGTCTCAGGCGCCGTCCGGGAACATCGACTGCAGCACGGCGACCCCGTCTCCGGTCGCGCCCGCCGACATCGTCAGCCCGCCGTCGGCCCGCACCTCCCAGCACGCCCACGCGCAGCATTCGCTCTCGATCGCCACGAGCGCACGTAGCTCACGCTCGACGCCGGGATCGGCGCGGAAGGTGACGGTGACCCCATCCGAGGTGTCGGCCCGGCCCGTTCCGGCGTGGCGTACCAGCTCCGCCCAGCGCTGCGCCTGGGTGCGCAGCCCTTCGGCCTCCAGCGAGCACGCGATCGGCGCCGTCGGTTGAGGCTTGCTGCTCGGCCGGGGGGACATCGGGACTGGCGATCTTACGACGGGTCACGGGGTTGGCGAATGCCGCCGATGAGAAGACGACACGGCGCCCATCCAGGGAGCGCCCCAGGCCGGTCCGCCACCCGCGGGCGTAGGATCCGGCGATGGCGCGCAGCAACGTGACCCCGATGGTTCCGCTCGGGTACGGCAAGTTCGTGCGCGCCGACCGGATCTACGCGTTGGTCCCGCTTGAGGGCGAGGACCGCGGTGACGGGCGCCGGACGCTCGTGCACGTCGACGGGATCGAGCAACCGCTGATCGCCTCGCGGTCCGAGGCGGCGATCGCCCACGACATGGCCGAGGCGCTCGGGCACGTCAGCGGCCGCAGCCGACGCGGTGGCGACGGTGCCGCTCCGGGCCAAGAGCCCCTGTTCTACGCATGATCCCGCTGACCTGGATATCAAACGGGACACATAGTCCCGTTTGATATCCAGCTCGACGGCGGGGCGCCGGCGAGCCGCGACAGCCGCGGCGCGCTGGGACTACTCGTAGGCGAGCGCCTGCAGCGGCGACAGCCGCGACGCCCGGCGGGCCGGGAAGATCGCGGCGATCAGGCCGACGATCCACGAGGCGATCAGGAACACGATCAGCCGGCCGACCGGGATCGTGAACGAGATCTGGGAGACGCGGGCGCACAGCAGCGCGCCGAACGCGATCCCGAGCACGATTCCCAGGACCGAGCCGATCAGCGCGGTGATCACGCTCTCGTGGCGGATCATCCGCCGGACCTGACGGCGACTGGTGCCGACCGCCCGGAGCATGCCGATCTCCCGGGTCCGCTCGAACACCGACAGCACCAGCGTGTTGACGATCCCGAACAGGGAGATGATGATCGACAGCCCGAGCAGCACGTAGAGGATGTTGAGGACGCTGGAGAGGCCCGATATCTGCCCGTTGATGAACTCCTGGCGGGTCTGGACCTTGGCGCCCGGGAACCCGCTCAGCGCCCGGCGCAGCGCGGCCCGGTTGGCGGCCGTCTCGCCGCCGCGGATCTTGACGATGCTGAAGATGTTCTGCGGCTGCGGGTAGAGCTGATCGAAGCGGGCCGCCGAGATCGTCACGTTGCCGAACGCGGAGTTGCCGTTCGGCGGGTCGAAGATGCCGCGCACGCGGAAGGTCGCGTGGCCGCCCGTCGGGGTCAGGATCGTCACCGGCGAGCCAACCGACAGATCGTGCTTCTTCGCGAAGCTCTTGGGCACGATCGTCCCCGACGATCCGAGGGTGGCGAACGTCCGCTGCGAGCCGTGGATCCAGTTGGTGGTGATCGTCGCGGCGACCCCCGGGTTGACGGCGGTCAGGTTGTCGGTCGAGCCGAAAACCTTGTCCTGGCCGGCCCGGACGTCACCGACGGCGATCACGCCGGGCGCCCGCGCAGCCGCCTCGCCGGCGGAGATCGGGATCGGCGAGAAATTGTTGTCGGCGACGACCGCGTAGTCGCCGCCGAACTGCGCGTTCACCGCGCCCTTGAAGTTGGAGATGATCCCCGCGGCCATGATCGACACGAGCGTCACCAGCGCCAGCCCGATCATCAGCGCTGAGGCGGTCGACGCCGTGCGCTGCGGATTGCGCATCGCGTTGTCGCGCGCGAGCCGACCGACCGCGCCCGCGACCACCGTCGCCGGCCAGCCGATCCACAGCGCCATCCCGGGCACGAACCGCGCCGACAACAGCGACAGGCCGATGAACACGAGGATCGCGCCCGCGCCCATCAACGCCAGCACCGGACCGGTGCCGTGGGCGACGAACAGCCCCAGCACGATCAGCAGGAAGCCGAGCGCGATCACGATCGCGGAGCCGGCGGTCCGGAAGCGCGCGAATCGGCCGGGCGGCAGCGTCGCGCCCTCGCGGACGGCGGCGATCGGCTCGACGCGGGTCGCGCGCAGTGCGGGGCGCAGCGAGGCCAGCATCGTCACCACGATCCCGACCACGAGCGAGACGATGATCGTCCGCGACTTCAGGACGGTGCCGCCGTTGGGCAGCGACAGCCCGACCGCGTTGAACAGCGCGAACAGCCCCTTGGCCAGAAAGATGCCGACGACCAGCCCGAGAATCGAGGCGAACACCCCGATGATCAGCGACTCGGCCAGCACCGAACGCAGTACCTGTCGCCGTGAGGCGCCGAGCGTCCGCAGCGTCGCGAACTCCCGCGTGCGCTGCGCGATCGTGATCGACAGCGAGTTGGCGATCACGAACGCACCGACGAACAGGGCGATTCCGGCGAACGCCAGCAGCAGGGTGTTGAGGAAGCCGAGCGAGCTGTCGAGTGAGTTCGTGTCGGTCTGTGCCTGCTGGGCGCCGGTCCGCACCTGAGCGTCGCGCGGAAGGATCGGCTTGATCTGATCGACCAGCTGCTGCGGACTCGTGCCGCTCTTGGCGGCGACGTTGATCGAGTCCAGCTGGCCCGGCTTGGAGAACAGTCGTTGTGCGGTGGCCAGCGTGAAGCCGGTCAGCGTTGTGCCGCCCAGCGAGCTGGCCGAGCCGAACTTGACGATGCCGGAGATCCGCAGATGCAGCGCGGGACCGTCGGCCTGGACGCCGATCAGCTGCCCGACTTTCAAGTGCTTCTTGGAGGCGGTATTGGTGTCGACGACGAGCCCGGTCGGGCCGGGCCAATGGCCCGAAACCAGTTTCAGCGAGCTCAGCTGGGGTGCAGAGGGGTCGACGCTCGAGCCAAGCGTCGGGCTCGAGCCGAATGAGACGGTCTTGCCGTTGAGGACGAGCTGGGCCGTGCCCGAGACGGCGCCGGACGCTTCCGCCACCCCCGGCAGCTGTTTGACCCGCGCCAGCAGCGTCTCGGGGAAGGTCGGGACGTCGCCGCCGTTGGCCGCGTTGGCGCCGGTGTCGATCGCGTTGCGGCCCGTGATCGAGGCGGCCGTGTTCTTGTAGATCGTCTGGTAGACCGACCCGAGGTCGGCGTGCAGCGAATCGGTGAGCACGTAGGTGCCGGCGACCAGCGCCACCCCGAGCACGATCGCGAGGGCCGTCAGCACGGCCCGCAGGCGCCGCGTCACGAGGCCTTTGACGGCGACCTTCAGCAACGCGATCCGACCTCAGACCCCGAGCGTCTTCATCGCCTCGATGATCTGATCCTCCGAGGCGGCCGGAAGATCGCGCACGATCCGACCGTCGGACAGGAACAGGATCCGGTCGGCGATCGCGGCGGCATGGGCGTCGTGCGTGACCATCACGACCGTCTGGCCGGCGGTGTCGACGGCGCGACGCAGCAGCTTCAGGACCTCCTCGGATGCCGCCGAGTCGAGGTTGCCGGTCGGCTCGTCGGCAAACAGCACGGTCGGCCGCGACAGCAGCGCCCGCGCGACCGCCACTCGCTGTTGCTGACCGCCGGACAGCTCCGACGGGCGGTGCGAGAGCCGATCGCGCATGCCGACCTCGTCGATCACGGTCTTCATCCACTCCGGGTCGGGCTGTCGGCCGGCGATCGACAGCGGCAACAGCATGTTCTCCTGGGCGGTCAGCATCGGCAGCAGGTTGAAGAACTGAAAGACGAAGCCGATGTGGTCGCGCCGCAGCTTCGTCAGCTCGTTGTCCGACAGTGTCGTGATCTCGACGCCGTCGATCTTCACCGAGCCTTCGGTCGGCGTGTCGAGCCCGGCGAGGATGTGCATCAACGTCGATTTGCCCGAACCGGAGGGGCCCATCACGGCGGTCAGACGATCACGCTCGATCTCGACCGAGACGTCGTTCAGCGCGGTCACGGTGGTGTCGCCCTCGCCGTACCGGCGCGTGACATCGGTCGCGGT
>CAVUSD010000008.1:0-251175 GCA_963743985.1 uncultured Solirubrobacteraceae bacterium
CCACCGAGCACGTGTGGCCGCCGAGGGATCCCAGCAACCGACCCCGAGCACCGCAGCCACCGCGTGAGCGCCAAGCCGCTCAGGACGCGCGAGCTCGACCTCGCCGAGGTCGCCCCCGACGACGGCGCGGCTCGGGTCAGGCTCCGGTTCGAGCCCGACGGCAACGAGGTGCGGGTGCCGAGCGGCACCCCGATCTTCGACGCCGCCAGCTGGAACGGGATCGCGATCGACTCGACCTGCGGCGGCTACGGCACCTGCAAGAAGTGCAAGGTCAAGATTCTCTCCGGCGACGTTCCGGTCGGCGCGATCGACCCGCGCGCGTTCACCCCGGCGGAGTTGGCCGACGGTTGGCGGTTGGCGTGCCGCGCGGGCGCGCGCGAGGACCTGGTGGTGGAGGTCCCACCGCTGCAGACCCGCCCGAAGGCGGCGATGGTCGGCGTCGGCCGGCATGTGATCCTGCGCCCGGCGGTGGTCAAGCGGCACCTGATCATCGAGGAACCGACGCTCGAGGATCAGCGGTCGGATGTGCAGCGCGTGCTCGACGGGCTCGATGACCTGGAACCGACCGTGACGATCGAAACGCTGCGTGAGCTCGGCACGACGATGCGGGCCGCGAAGTTCGACGTCACCGCCGTCGTCGTCGACCGCGAGCTGATCGCGCTCGAGCCGGGCGACACGACCGCGCGGCGCTACGCGATCGCGTTCGATCTCGGCACCACGACGGTCGTGGCGACGCTGCTGGACCTCGACAACGGCCAGCCCGCCGCGGTCCGCTCGATGCTCAACCGCCAGCAGCCCTACGGCGCCGACGTGATCACCCGGATCTCGGCGACGATGATGGACGCGAGCGCGCTGCAGGCATTGCGCGACCGGGCCCACGAGACGCTCGCCGAGCTCACCGCCGAGGTCCTGGTCGAGGCCGACGTCGCCGCCAGCGAGGTCTATGAGATCACCGTCTGCGGCAACGTCACGATGATGCAGCTGGCACTGGGGATCGACCCGGAGCCGCTCTCGATGGCGCCGTTCGTGGTCGCCGCGCACGAGCTGCCGCCGGTCAAGGCGTTCGACTTCGGGGTCGACATCCACCCGCGGGCGCCCGCGTTCGTGTTCCCGTCCTTGGGCGCCTACGTCGGCGGCGACATCGTCGCCGGCATGCTCGCGTCCGGCCTGACCCGTGACCGGCGGCTGCGGCTGTACATCGACGTCGGCACCAACTCCGAGATGGCGCTCGGGTCGGTCGACCGGGTGCTGGCGACCGCCGCGCCCGCCGGCCCTGCGTTCGAAGCCGCCCAGATCCGCTGCGGGATGCGTGCCGCCGACGGCGCGATCGAGGGCGTCAAGATCGGCGCCGACGACCTGACGCTCGAGGTGATCGGCGACTGCGAGCCGGTCGGGATGTGCGGCTCCGGCCTGGTCGACGCGGTCGCCGAGCTGGTCCAATCCGGGCTGCTCGATCGCTCCGGCCGCTTCATTCCCGACGAGGACGCGCACGAGCGGTTCCCGGCACTCGCGTCACGCCTGACGAAGATCGGCGAGGAGCGGGTGTTCGTGCTGCAATGGCGCGGCGACGATCCAGCCGACTCGGTCTTCCTATCGCAGCGCGACGTGCGAGAGCTGCAGTTCGCCAAGGCGTCGATCGCGACCGGGTGGGACATCCTGCTGCGCGAGCTCGGCGTCGACGCGTCTGAGATCTCGCAGGTGCTGCTGGCCGGCTCGTTCGGGGCCTATCTGACGCCGCTCAGCGCGGTCCGGATCGGACTGGTCCCGCGGATGGCGCTGCCGCGGATCGTGTCGGCCGGCAATGTCGCCGGCGAGGGCGCGAAGATCGCAGCGCTGTCGCTGCGCGAGCGCGCCGAGGCCGAGTCGATCCTGCGGGAGGTGGAGTACGTCGAGCTGTCGGGCCGGGCGGACTTCAACGACCTGTTCATCGATCAGCTGGCGTTTCCGGGATGAACTGCCGGGCCGGCCGACGAGCTGAGTAGCGCGGGCCGCAGGAGCGCGTCGATGACGAGCCGGTCAAGCCGCTCGTTGCCATAGCCGGGCTGGGCGCGCCCGTTGAGGGTCATCGCCTCGGACTTGCGCCCCGGACGTCAGCCACTCCACGATCGGGCTCGGGGCGAGGGGCGGCCGCCGCCGTCACCGCTCAGGGCCGCGGGCCGCGGGCCGGGCCGGTGGGAGACGAGCGCCGGCCGAATCATGGCGCCACCGTCACGGACGCAGTGACGAGAACGCCGGCATTCCGGTCCTGGAGGCGAGCCTGGGTCAAAACCGGGTCGCGGCTCCGCCTCGATGGGTCCGACGCCGGGAGAGCCCGGTGGCCGAGCCAAAACCGCGGCGCACCCCTGCCGCCGGGCGCGCGACGGGGTTTTGACCCGGGGCGGGCAGTGGAAGACGAGAGCGCTGCGGGCGGACGCCGGGCCGGCTAGCGCAGACCGAGCAGCACGTCGACCACCAGCTGATCCAACCGCTCGTTGCCGTAGCCACGCTCGGCGAGCACATCAAGCGTCATTGCCTCGGACTTGAGCTCCGCCGGATCATCGCCCGAGCCAACCGAGGCGACCCCCAGCTGATCGGCCCCCGCGGCCGCCAGTGCCTCGGCAACCTCCGGCAGCGAGTCAAAGTGGCGGGCCTTCTCGGCGAGCGCCTCGTAGGTACGGATGCAGCCGCGGGCGAACTCCCACACGCCGTCGTCATCCTCGTTGCGATACGCGTGCGCGTCGAAGTGACGCGGCCCCCGGTAGCCCGCGCGCTCCAGCAGGCGGACGAGCATGAACGCCTCCTTGAGATCCTCGGCGCCGAAGCGGAAGTCCTGGTCATAGCGACCGATCCGCTGCCCGTTCAGGTCGATGTGGAACAGCTTGTCGGCCCACAACGCCTGTCCGACACCCTGATGAAACGAGAGGCCGGCCATCGTCTCATGCGCCACCTCCGGGTTGACGCCCACCAACTCCGGGTGCGCCAACGTCGTGATGAAATGCAACGCGTGGCCGACGGTGGGCAGCCACAGGTCGCCGCGCGGCTCGTTGGGCTTGGGCTCGATCGCGAAGCGCAGCTCGTAGCCCTGGCTCAGCGAGTAGTCGGTCACCACGTCGACTGCCTCCCGGTAGCGCTCGAGCGCATCCCGTGGGTCCTTTGCGACCCCGACCTCGGTCCCCTCACGCCCACCCCAGAACACGAACACCTCAGCGCCCAGACGCGCGCCGAGATCGATCGCGGCCATCGCCTTGCCGATCGCGGCGCGACGGACCCGCCGGTCCCCCGACGTGAACGCGCCGTCCTTGAACGCCGGGTGCGTGAACAGGTTGGTGGTCGCCATCCCGACCCCCAACCCGGTCTCGGCCAACGCCCCCGCAAACCGATCGATGATCCGCTCGCGGTCCGAAGCCGACGTTCCGTACGGGATCAGGTCGTCATCGTGCAGGCTCACCCCCCACGCCCCGATCTCCGCCAGCCGCTCCACCGTCTGCAACGGGTCGCGCGGCGGCCGGGTCGGCTCGCCGAACGGATCACGACCGGGATTTCCGACCGTCCACAGGCCGAACGTAAAACGCGGAGCGTCCATACCACGGATTGGAGCAGATTCAGTCACCGGTTCTCATTTCGGACAAGATCCGCAGCGATGGCTCGCCGGGATCGATTCGACATCGGCACATCGGTACATCGGTACATCGGTACATCGTCAGAGCAGCTCGGCCGAGCGCCCGGGGGGCAGATCGACCGCCCCCTCGGGCAGCGGCGCGTCCGGCGCCAGCAACGCCAGCACGCTGCCACCGAAACCGCCGCCCATGATCCGGGCGCCCAGCGCCCCCTGCTCGAGCAGCCCCGAGACCGTCGCTTCAACGGCGTCCGTCGATACTTCATAGTCGTCGCGCAGGCTCGCGTGCGACTGGTCCAGCAGCTCGCCGAGCCCAGCCATGTCGCCGGCGGCCAGGGCTGAGACTGCCCGGTCGACGCGCGCGTTCTCGGAGACGACGTGACGAACCCGACGATCCAGCGGCACCGGCAGCCTCTCGACGTCCTCGAGCGTGGCGTCGCGCAAGCTGTCGATGCCGAGCAGGCGACAGGCCTGCGCGCATTCATCGCGCCGGTCGTTGTATCCGGATCCCGACAGCGAGCGTTTCTGGCCGGAGTCCAGTGCGATGAACCGATGACCGCCCAACTCCAGCGGTACGTCGCGACACTCGAGCGTGGAGAAGTCGATCCGCAGAGCCTCACCCGGCGAGCACAGCAGCGACGCGAGCTGGTCGAGCAGACCGGTCCGCGCCCCCACCCATTCATTTTCGACCCGCGAGCAGATGCGCGCCAGTGCGACGCGGTCGCCGATCGGCCGCCCGGCGACGCCGAGGAGGGCCAAGCAGACCGCAACCTCCAGTGCGGCCGACGATGACAGACCACGGCCGCGGGGCACGTTGCCGGTGATCGTCAGCTCGGTCTCGGTGAGCGCGTAGCCGGCGAGCTGCAGCTCGATCACCGCCCCGCGCACGAACGCGCGCCAGCCCGTGGCGTGACCAGGGTCGATGAGCGTGAACGCGTCACGTTCGCTCATATCCGCGGCGTGGACCGAGACCGCCCCCGGCCTGCTTCCGACACCAGCGGTGACGGTCACGCCCGCGCTGATCGCGAATGGCAGCGCGAGACCGTCGTTGTAATCCGTGTGCTCGCCGATGATGTTGACGCGTCCGGGGGCGAAGGCCGTGACCGTCACCGCCGGAGCCTCAGGGCTGGCCATAGTAGGCGTGCGGTCCGTGCTTGCGCGTGTAGTGCTTGGCGCGCACCGCGTCAGCGAGCGGCGCGCAGTCGGAGTCGAGCATCGTCGTGAACAATGCCATCCGCGCCACCTCCTCCAGAGTGACCGCACTCTCGACCGCCGCCTTGACCGTCTCACCCCAGCAGAACGGGGCGTGGCCCCGCACCAGCGCGCACGGCATTTCGGCCGGCCCGTGCTCGCTGACCGCCTCGATCAGGACCGCCCCGGTGGCGGCCTCATAGCCGGCTTCGATCTCGGCCTCGGTGAGCGGACGGGTCAGCGGGATCGGGTGCGGAGACAGATCGGCATGGGTGGTGCCGAACAGCGGAATCGGCCGCTGGGCCTGTGCCCACACCGTCGCCCACGTCGAATGCGTGTGCACGACCGCTCCGACCTGCGCAAACGCACGGTAGATCGCCAGGTGGGTGGGGGTGTCGGTCGAGGGCCGCCCGGACCCCTCGGCGACGCCACCATCATCGAGGTCGCAGAGGACGATGTCCTCGGCGCGCAGCTCGTCATAGGCAATCCCGCTCGGCTTGATCGCGACCAACCCGGCGTCTCGATCGACCACGCTCGCATTGCCCCAGGTGAGCGTCACCAGCCCGTACGCGGGGAGCGCCAGGTTCGCCTCGAGCGCCCGCTGGCGAAGCTCCGCGACATCCACGTCAGATCTCCTCGTGCTCGAGCGCAAGCTGCTCGGCGAACACGCGCCACCGGGAGCGGTGGTCGCCGAGCGTCGTCACGAAGTGGTGGGGCGCGCCGAGCTCCAGCCAGCGGTCCATGAACGGTTCCAGCCCCGCGTCAGGGCGAAAGTGGAAGTGGTGCATCTCCACCTTCGGCAGCTCCGGCGTGTCGAGCACGGTGCCGTACCCCACGACGAGCCGCATCCGCTCCCCGTCGATCTGCACGAGCGCGGCGGTCGTGGCGGGGCCGGGCTCGGCGGCGAAGACGGGCGTCGGCGGGTTCTCGAGCCCCCCGATTCCGAGCGGCCGGTCGATCAACCGGATCGGGCGGTCGCGACGCGCGATCCGCCAGTTGCCCTCGCCCATGTGACTGACGAGCACCGACTGAAGCTCCCAGTCCATCGCGTACAGCTCGGAGAAGTGCGCGTCGCCGCACATCGTCTGCGCGGCGCACATCAAGGACGCGGTGTTGACGTCTCCCTCGGCCGCGAACCCGTATCCGTCGGCCATCAGGTTCGAGGCGCCCAGCAGCGGCAGCTGGCGGAAGCGGCCATCGCCGCCGAGCGAGTCGAAGTGGAAGGTGAACCCGGCGTAGCCGCCCTCCTGCAGCATCGCGCGGATCGCCAGCTCGATCCGCGCCGCGTACGCATGCCGGTCACGTGGGAGGTCGTCGGCGATCGCAAACCGCTGGCCGTCGCGCGCCACCTGGGCCTCCACCTCCGCGTCCTCCACCTGCTCGATTCGCTCGATCAGCCCGCCGAGATCCTCGGCCACAACGGTCACCCCGATCCGGCGGAGCAGCGCGTTGAGGTCCGGGAGGATGTCACCCATCCCGTTCATCGGGTATCCGAGCAGCGCCACCCGCGTGTGGCGCAGCGCCCGGACCGCCCGTGCCGCCCGCGCCCAGTCGTCGAAGCGCTCGGCGAACGCGTCCGAACGCCAGTCTCCGGTGAGCACCGAGAACGGGATCCCCGCGCGGACCAGCGCGTTGGCCTGATCCTGGGCGCCGTGGATGCCCTGGTTGTAGGTCAGATCGGCCATCGTCCAGTCAGCGGTGATCGTTCGCTCGGGCTGGATGTTCGCCAGCAGCAGCGGCACGCGCGCGTCGAGCAGCGCGCGCACGGTGCGCATCGCCGGACCGTAGGTGAGCATCACGATCATGATCCCGTCGACGGCTTGAGCGTTCAGCTCGCGAGCGATCGCCTCGATGTCCTCCCGGTTGCGCGCCGGCCGTGGAAAGAGCACGTCGGCGCGGTCCCCGAGGCGGGCCGCGACCTCGGCCGCATACGAGCCCTGACGCTCGGTGATACCCGGGAGCATGTCGTCGTACAGCTCTTGCATGATCCCGAGCAGCCCGATCCGGGGTCGGTCGGTCATGTCGCTCTCCTTTCGGCGCGGATGCGCTTGAGCTCGTGCAGCAGGTCCGGCCGCGACCGGCCGAGCAGATCGTGGAGCTCGCGGAAGATCGGGTACACGCGCTCATACACGTCGGATGCGTCCGGGTCGGGCACATAGGTCCGGGCGACCGCGGGCCGCGTCGCCTCGACGGCCGCGCCGATGTCGGCAAACGTGCCGGCCGCGACCGCGCCGAACAGCGCCGCGCCCCGGGCCGGCACCTCGCGGCTGGCGGGCACGTCGACCTCGCGCCCACTGACGTCGGCGATGATCTGCATCATCAGCGGACTGCGCTCGGCGATCCCGCCGCAGCCGACGATCCGGTCCAGGCCGAGGCCGTGCTCGGTGAAGTTGTCGATGATCCGCCGGTTGCCGAACGCGATCGATTCCAACAGCGCCCGGTAGATCTCCGCCGGCGTCGTCTGCAGCGTCAAGCCGATGATTGATCCGGTCAGGTCGGCGTCGGCGAGGATCGTGCGGTTGCCGTTGAACCAGTCCAATGCGATCAGCCCGCCGGCACCTGCCCCGACCGCCGCGGCGTCGGCCTCGAGCGTGGCGAAGTCGGTTCGGTCGCCGAGGATGCGGACGAACCAGGCGAGCATGTCGCCCACGGCAGCTTGGCCGGCTTCGTAGCCGTACAGGCCGGGCAGGATCCCGTCGCGGGCGACGCCGGTGATTCCCGGCAGCCGGACCTCCGACGAGTCGACGACCATGTCGCAGATCGAGGTGCCGATCACCATCACGAACGTCCGGGGCCGCTCGACGCCGGCGCCGGGAACCGACACGAACGAGTCGACGTTGCCGACCGCGACCGCGACGGTGTCCGGCAGTCCCAGCTTGGCCGCGAGCTCGGGACGGAGCGCGCCTGCGCGTGTCCCCAGCGCCGAGAAGCGGGTGCCGAGCTTCTCGGCCGGTTCGTCGAAGCCCGGATAGGCGGCCGTGAAGTAAGCGACGGACGGCAGCCCCTCGGCCTCCGACCACATCGCCTTATAGCCGGCGGTGGTCGACTGGCGCACGAGGCGGCCGGTCAGCCACCACACGATCCAATCGGTCGCCTCCAGGAATACGGCGCACGCCTTGTAGATCTCGCGGTCCTCGATCCAGAGCTCGATCAGCTTCGGGAAATACCACTCCGAGGAGATCCGCCCGCCGTAGCGCTCCAGGAACGACTCGCCCCGCTCCTGCGCGACGTCGTTGAGCCGGTCGGCGACGTGCTGGGCGGCGTGGTGCTTCCACAGCTTCGGCCAGGCGTGACGGCGCCCTTCCCAACGCGGTGTCAGGCACAGCGGCATGCCGTCGGCGTCGGCCGGCAGCACCGTGCACGAGGTGAAGTCGACGCCGAGTCCGGTCACCCGTTCGGGGTCGACGCCCGCCTCGGCGATCGCCGCCGGAACCCCGCGCTCGATCACCTGCATCCAATCGCCGGGGTGCTGCAGCGCCCAATCGCCGGGCAGCCGCTCGCCGGTGCCGACGAGCTCTCGGTCGATGACGCCGTGCTCATACGGCACGACGCTCACCGCCAGCTCGTCCCCGCTGTCGAGGTCGAGCACGAGCACCCGGCCCGACTCGGTTCCGAAGTCGATGCCGATGCTGCAGTTGATGTCTCGCATCCCGGTGAGGCGGTCAGCCAATCAGCTGTTGGACGTGGCGCCGGGGGCGTCGTCGGCGGCCCGGTGGCCGTCGGCGATGTCCCCGTCGGCGACCGCCGCGCGTGCGGCATCAACGCTGATTCCGTCCGGCATCGTGCGCTGCGCCTCCAGGCGGGCCCGTCGGTACTGCTCGACGACGATCTCGTTGAGCTCGTTGACGCTCGTCTCCGAGGTCGGCTTGTCGAAGGTGATCACCCCGTCCTGGATCAGGTTGACCCGATCGCAGACCTGGAAGACCTGGACGTAGTTGTGGACGATCAGGATGATCGACACCTCGCCGGACTCCCGCAGCCGCTGCACCAGGTCGATGATCTGCGCGCCCTCTTTGGCGCCCATCGCGGCCAGTGGCTCGTCGAGCAGGATGATGTCGGCCTCGCCGGAGATCACGCGGGCGACCGCGATCGCCTGCCGCTGTCCGCCGGACAGCCGCGCCACCGGCAGGTCGATGCTCGGGATCTGGATCCCGATGTCGTCCAGCGCCGCGCGGGTGCGTTGGCGCATCGCCCGGTTGCGCAGCAGCGGCAGCGGCTTCGCCGTCAGCTCGCGGTGCAGGAACATGTTCTGAAACACCGTCAGCTGGTTGACCAGCGCCAGATCCTGGAACACGGTGTCGATCCCGGCCTTACGCGCCTGCTCGACCGAACGGGGCGCGTAGGACTCCCCCTTGCACCACATCGATCCTGCATCGTGTGGTTGAAAGCCCGACAGGATCTTGATCAGCGTCGATTTGCCGGCGCCGTTGTCACCCAGCAGGGCGAGCACCTCGCCCTTGCGCAGGTGCAGGTTGATGTCGCGCAACGCGGTCGTCGGTCCGAACCGCTTGGCCACGTGCTCGACCCTCAGCACGTCGTCATCGGCGCTTTTGAGCTCGACGATCTGCTCGCCGGCGTAGGCGGCGTCAGGCACGGCCCGTCCCCCTTCTCACGCGCCTCACCAGCACGTAGATCGTCATCGCGATGATCACCGCGATTCCCAGATACAGATACTCGTAGTTGGCGTTGACGCTCTTGAGCACCAGCCCGTCCTGCAGGACGCCGATGAACAACGCCCCGAGGATGGCCCCGACCACGGTTCCCTCCCCACCGGTCATCACGGTTCCGCCGATGATCACGGCCGCGATCGCGTACAGCAGAAACTGCGCCGAGCCCGATGGGTCCGGGGTGATGCTCGAGGTCCGCACGCCTTCGAGGATCCCGGCCAGCCCGGCGGTCATCGCGCACAGCACGAAGTTGCGCAGGATCACGAGCCGGGTGTTGATCCCGGCCTCGGCCGATCCGAGCCGGTTGCCGCCGATCGAGACCGTGTAAATCCCCCACCGCGTCAGCGACAGGAGCACCTGCAAGATCGCCCCGAGCCCGAGCATCCAGAACAGCTCCGAGTACGTCCCCCCACCGAGGATCTGCGCGAACGTCGGCACCCCGACCACCTCGGTGCCGGGCGTGGTGATCTGCTCGGAGTGCGAGACGACCAGCGTCAGTCCGTCGAGGAAGAACAGCATGGCCAGCGTCGCCACGAACGACGGGATCCCGACCCAGGCGGTGAAGAACCCGTTGATCGCGCCGAACCCGCCCGCGATCAGGATCGCCAGGATCACGCTCGGGACGAGTGGGATCCCCGCCTCGGTCAGCTTCCAGAACGCGAACGGCGTCGCCAGGTACATCGCGCCGATCGACAGGTCGATCTCGCCGAGCGTCATCACGAACACCTCGCCGATCGCCATGATCCCGAGGAAGCAGAAGTACGGCAGCAGGTTCTTGAAGTTCCCGAACGTCAGGTACCCATGCGTCGTGATGCCGAAGTACACGATCGCCGCGACGGTGACGACGATGATGCTGCCCTCGCGCAGCGCCAGGAAGCGCGTGAGCAGCGCCAGCGGCCCGCCGGGCCGCCGCTTGGGCGGCGACCCGGACGCGGGAGCGCTGGGAGGTGTCTGCGAGGTGACGGCCATGGTCAGTGGGAGCGGGCTGCGCGGGCCGTCACGACTTCGAAACGCCGGGCGAAGTGCTGGTGCCCTCGTAGCGGCTCTTGGTCGAGCTGTACGGCAGGACCGTCGTCTTGTCCAGGAACTTCAGCCCGGTGTCAACGTCGGCCGGGCCCGTCAGCCCCTGCGAGGCGTTATACAGGTACAGCTCCAGGATCGGCAGAAAACCCTGTAGATAGGGCTGCTGATCGATCGTGAACTCGATGTAGCCGGCGGCCAGCAACTGCTCGGTGATCGGGGTCAGGTCATAGCCACCACCGACCCAGCCCTTGTCCTTCAGCCCCTGCTTCTGAATCGTCTGGGCGAGCCCCTGGGTGCTGCCGGCGTCGACGGCGAACATCCCCTTGGCGCTGGAATGGCCCTGCGCCCACGAGTTGATCGCGGTCAGCTCGGCCGGTACCGCGGCGCCGGTGGCGACGACGTCGTACTTGATGTTCGAATGGGATTTGAGCGTGTCCTTGGCACCGTCGATCCGCGGCTGGATGTTGGCCGCGCCCGGAGTTGCGATGAACAGCCCGATCTCGCCTCCGTTCGGCAGCAGCGAGACGATGTGCTGGCCCATCTGCTGCCCGGACACGAACAGGTCCTGGCCGATATACGCCAGGCGTCCCGTCTGCGGCTCGTCGGCGTTGTACGAGACGACCGGGATCTTCGCCGCCAGCGCCTTCTGCACCGGCGAGGTGAACGCGGTCGGCGAGATCAACGAGGTGGCGATGCCGTCGACCTTCGACGTGATCGCGCCGTTGATCGAGTTGATCATCTCCCCGACGTTGCTCGATGCCGAGCCCGTCCACGTGTAGGAGCAGCCCAGCAACTTGCACGCGTCCGCGGCCCCGTTCTGGGTCGGGGTGAAGAACACGTTCGTGGTCACGTGGTTGACCATCGTGAACTTGTAGCCGCCACCGACGCCGAAGATCGAGCTGGCCGAACTGCCCGAGCTGCTGCTCGCCGCGCTCGCGGTACCGCTGCTCGACTTGCTTGAGCCGCACGCCTGCAAAGCCAACGCCGCGATCCCAGCCGCGCCGCCGGTCAGCGCCGTCCGGCGCGTGACCTGCCGAAGCTTCTTGTAGGGGCTCTCCTCTTCGCCGCGCTCGTCGAACTCCAGCCGCTCGACAGCGTCACCCAAGGTGTCCTCAGGGTTTTCCATCTCTCACTCTCCTCTTGCGATGACTCTCGATATCCCGGGCCGACGGGCGACCAGTGACCTCCCAGCCACTTCATCGCTCTGTCCGATCGGCTCTTCGTCACTCCCGCGGTCCGGTGAGCCAATGCCGCGGACGCTGCACGAGCATCCGCCGCGAGTCCACCTTCCCGGCAGCTCCTCCTCTCATCAATCCTCCCATGTGAACGCTAACACAGGAACGGGCGGAAGACCACCACCACGTCGGTCCGCATCTGGTGCCGTCGTTCAGCGGAGGCGCGCGAACCCGGGCGGCGGCGCGGTGCTGGCCCGGACCAGCAGCTCAGAGGCGATCACCTGATGGGTGGCCGGGGCGTCCGCGTTCCCGATCCGCCGCAGCAACAGCTCGAAGCCTCGCCGGCCGATCTCGACGAAGTCCTGGCGCACGGTTGTCAGCGGCGGCGTGAAGAACGCGCTTTCGGGAATCGCGTCAAAGCCGACGATGCTGACGTCGTCGGGCACCTGGCGACCCGCTTCATACAGCGAACGCAGAGCCCCCAGCGCCATCTGGTCGTTCGCGACGAAGATCGCCGTGATCTCCGGATCGGCGGCAACGTGCACCCCGAGTTCGTAGCCGCTTTCCGCACTCCAGTCACCGAAGCTGGGCGTCGGCAGCCGATATCCCGCAGCCGCCAACGTGTCTTGGCATCCCGCCAGGCGCAACTGCGCCTCCAACGAGCCGACCGGGCCGGCGATGTGCGCGATCCGCCGATGACCGAGCTCGAGCAGATGCCGCGTCGCCGCAGCGGCGCCGCCGTATTGGTCGATCGCAACCGTGGGAATCCCGTGCACCGGCTCGGCCTCCAAGGCCACCATCGACAGTTCCTGGGAGACCAGCGCGAGCGCCGCGATCGCGCTGGACTCCGCCGCCAGGGCGAGCACTCCCTCGACGTTGTGGCGACGCAGACGCTCGACGGCCAGCAACACCGAGTCGCGGTTGATCTCGGGCATGCTGACCACACTCGTCAGGTAGTCGGCGTCGTGGGCCGACCGCTCGATGCCGAACAGGGTCGACGCCGGCCCGAACAACGTCGTGTTGAAGCCGATCACGCCGACGGTGCGTGAACGGCCGGTGACGAGGGCTCGCGCGGCCGAGTTGGGCCGGTAGTCGAGCAGCCTCATCGCCTCCCGCACCCGCTCGCGCGTGCTGGGCGCGACGCGTTCGGACCCGTTGAGGACGCGTGAGACCGTCTGGTGCGAGACGCCGGCCAGCCGGGCAACATCCGCCATCGCCGCCCGGCGGCGGCCTCGCTGTCCGGCGGCGCCGGTGCGATCCGAATCGAGGGCCTCGTCCGCCACGGGGACGACGTTACCTATGTGAGCGATAACACGATCTCGCCCCCGGCCGTGCCATAGGTACTACCTATGGATTATCGCGATCACGCGTATGTCTGCCTATGGTAACCTGCGATCCGAGGCAGGAGAGGGTCTGTAACGACGAGCGAACGGATCCCAAGATGACCCTCCCCAAGCCGGCCCTACGGCGTCGTGATCGACAGCTGGAGCAAGCACTCGATCACGCCCGCCACATGAGCGAGCCCCGACCCCAGGACCAGTGCACGCCGGCGTGGTGGGCGCAGGCAAGCTGGGTGGGCGACGTGACCGCGCTGGCCGCGGCGGATCTCGCCCGCTCGTTGCGCGGCTAGCGGAGCGCCAAACCCCCGCATCGGCAGTCGATCGAGCCCCGGCCCGGGGCGGGCTGGCAGACTCAGGCGTCGACGCCACCGAGTCAAACGAGGATTGCCATGCGGATCTGTGTCACGGGAGCAAGCGGAAAGGTCGGACGGGCAACCGTGCAGGATCTGCGCGATCACGGGCACGAGGTGACCGCCGTCGATCTGGTCACCGTGCGCGAGCACAGCGGTCCGATCGTCGTCGGCGTCGACCTGACCGACCCCACGCAGGCCGCCGAGGTGCTGAGAGGGATGGATGCGGTGGTCCACATCGCCAACCACCCGGCGCCCGACCTGGTGCCGCCGACCCGGACCTTCACCGACAACGTCACGATGAACTTCAACGTGCTGAACGGGGCGGTGACCGCGGGGCTGTCACGGGTCGTCTGGGCCTCCAGCGAGACCACGCTTGGCCTTCCGTTCAGCGACATTCCGCCGGAGTACGTGCCGATCGACGAGCAGCACTATCCCCGTTCGACCACCGCCTACGCGTTGTCGAAGGTGGTCTCTGAGACGATGGCGATCGAGCTCAACCGCTGGTCGCAGATCCCGATGGTCGCGCTGCGCTTCTCCAACGTGTATGAGGTTCACGAATACCAGCTGTTGCCCGCGCTCTGGGATGACATCCGCGCCCGGGACTTCAACCTCTGGGCCTACATCGACGTGCGCGATGCGGCGAGCAGCTGCCGCATGGCGCTGGAGGCCGAGATCGCCGGCGCCGAGAGCGTGATCATCGCCGCGGCGGACACGATCATGACCCGTCCCACGCGCGAGCTGCTCGCCGAGCGCTTCCCGGACGTTCCCGTGCGCCGCGAGCTCGGCGAGTTCGAGACGCTGCTGTCGATCGAGCGCGCGCGCGAGCTGCTCGGATGGGAACCGGCTCACAGCTGGCGCGACGAGCTGCCGTGAACGACCCATCCCCCACCGCCGCGGTCATCGCCTGCGGGGCGCTGGCGCTCGATGTGCAGGCGATTGCTCGCCGCCGCGGCTGGGCGATCGAGATCGTTCCCGTGGACGCGTTCTTGCACAACCGGCCCGAGCGGATCGCGCCCGCGGTCGAAGAGCTGCGCGCCCGCCACGAGGTCGTCGCGCTCGCCTACGCCGACTGCGGCACCCTCGGCGCGCTGGACCAGTTGGGACTGCCGCGGCTGGCCGGCGACCACTGCTACGACGTGTTCGCCGGCCACGACCAGATCGATCGGCTGCGCGACGAGCAGCCCGGCACGTACTTCCTGACCGACTTCCTGGCGCGGACGTTCGCGCACACCGTCGTGCGCGAGCTCGGGCTCGATCGTCACCCGGACCTGCGCGACGAGTATTTTCGCCATTACACGCGCGTCGTCTGGCTGGCGCAGCGGCCGACGCCGGCGACTCGCCGCTGCGCCGAACGCGCGGCGGCGACGCTCGGGCTGCCGCTCGAGGTCATCGTGACCGGCACCAGCAGCCTCGAGCGTGAGCTCGGGCACCTTCTGGCAGCCGCACCCGGTAGGGTGATGACCTAGCAAGCCATCGTTGGGTCCTCTCTCCCCGCGGCGGTCTCTCGCAGACCAGAGACGGAGAACGGACAGTGAATGAACAACTCGGAGAAGCCGCCGACGGGCGGCGCGCTCAACGCCGCGCTCGCCAACGAGCTCGGCAAGCTGATCGCTGACTTCACGGGACGCGGCGCAACCCGTTCACGAGCGTTCATGCACCAGGACATCGTCGTCTGTGTGTTGGAGGACGGCGCCACCCGGGCCGAGGCCAACCTCGTTGAGGCCGGTCGAGACGATCTGGTCCGGCTCCAGCGCGATGCGTTGCAGCGCGCGATGCGACCGAGACTGGTCGGCGCCGTCGAGCGGCTCACCGGCCGCCGAGTCCGGTCCTTCCTGAGCGGGACGAGCGATCGCGGCGAGGACGCGGTCGAGGTGTTTTTGCTAGAACCTCCCGCTCTGAGTACGGGGAACCCAGCGGAGCCATTGACTCCCTGACGACTCGCGCTACGCTGGCCAAACGACAGGATCCACGCGGTTTCTGCAGAGAAGCCGAAGTATCAGGTCGCGACATCGCAAACGACGGACGGGGCAGCTTCGCAGGCTGGTCTGGACACGGAGACGGTGCACCATGGAAGCATCCGGGAGAACCGGGAGCGGGGCTCATCTGGGCGGCGGACAGCTGTTGGCGGCGATCTCGACAAGTGTGGTCGCGATTCTGCGCGAGCATTACGGCCGCGGGCCGATGAAGGCCAAGACCTACGCGCTCGACGACATCATTGTCGTCGTGATGCGCGGCAGCGGCTTCACGCCGCTTGAGCAGACGATCATGGACAGCGGCCACCCCGACCGCGTGGTCGACATGCGCCACGAGTTCCAGCACATGATGAACACCCGGTTCACGGAGACGATCGAGCGGCTGACCGACCGAAAAGTGCTGGCGTTCCTATCCCAGGCGCACGTCGAGCCCGACATCACGATCGAGATCTTCTTCGTCGATGCGCCGCTGGAAGGGTTTGGAGCGGTCGAGGTAGTCGATCCCGACGAGGCGGGCGCGACCGAGGTCAGGGACGCAGCGCCGAACTGACCGGCATCGGCCGGCCGACGTGGTAGCCCTGCGCGAAATCGACGCCGCGATCGCGGAGGATCTCGACCGTCGCCTGGTCGCCGGCGAACTCGGCAATCGTGCGCTTCCCCAGCCCCCGGGACATCTGGACGATCGAATCGAGGATCAGCTGGTCGGTGGGGCTGCTCGGTAACTCGCGGACGAACTCGCCGTCGATCTTGACGAAGTCGAACGGGATGTACTTGAGGTAATAGAACGATCCGATCCCGGCCCCGAAGTCATCGAGCGCCAGCCGGCATCCGAGCTCGGTGAGCTTGGCGGCGAACGCGACGGCGCGGTCCATGTTCGCGATCGCCGCGGCTTCGGTGACCTCGAGCACGAGGCTGGCGGGATCGATCGCGGTCTCCTGCAGCTGCGCCTCGATGAACCCCGGGAAGGCAGGATCGGCGACCGACCGGCCTGAGACGTTGACGGTCACCGCCAGCTCCCGACCGTGGTCTCGGTGTACGGCCACCAGCCGAGTCGCCTCACGCAGCACCCATTGATCGATTCCGACGATCGCCCCGGAGCGTTCCGCGCTATGCAGGAACTCACCCGGTCCGATCAGCTCGCCGTTCTCGTCGGGCAGGCGTAGGAGCAGCTCCCACTGTGCGATCGCGCGCGTCCGGAGATCGACGATCGGTTGGCAATGCAGCTCGAAGCCGTCCTTCGCCAACGCGCGGCTGATCCGATCTGCCCCGCTGGCGAGCCTCGCCTTCAGGCGCTGGTGGTCGGCCGGGGCGGTGACCGAGTAGCGATCCTTGCCGGCGCCCTTGGCCGCGTACATCGCCAGGTCGGAGTCGATCAGCAGGTCGTCGGCAGACATCTCGACCGACGGTTCGACGAGCTCGGCGACCCCGATGCTGACAGTCAGCTGACGTCCGCACGCAGGTGTGAGCGTGTCCAGCTCGCGGACCGCGCCCAGCAGTCGCGCCGCCAGCGCCTCGGCCTCGGCGGGCGTGGCGGTGGGCAGCAGCACCCCGAACTCGTCGCCGCCGAGCCTGGCGAGCACGTCGGTTTCCCGCACCTGCTGCTCGACGGCGCGCGCGACGCCGGCGATCGCCCGGTCGCCGGCGCTATGGCCGAGCGTGTCGTTGACCTGCTTGAAATCGTCGATATCCATGAACAGGAGCGCGCCGCCCCCACCGGAGTGCCGCGCCTGGACAACCCGCTCGGTCAGCTCGCGCACGAACGCGCGGCGATTCAACAGCCCCGTCAACGGATCATGATCGGCGAGATAGCCGAGTTCGCCCTCGAATCGCTTGCGCTCCTCGATGTCGAGCAGCTGCCAGACGGCGTAGGCGGGCCGCCCACGACGATCGCGGCCGATTGAGATGTTGAGGATCACCCAGACCGCCTGCAGGTCGGGACGGGCCAGTCGCCCCTCCAACCGGAATCTGGTCAGCGCGCCGGTCGCCAGCTCAGCCATCGCCGTGCGCACCTCGCCTTGGTCGTCGGCATGCACCAGGGTGTCGGACTCGGACCATTCGAGGGACTCCCGCGTGCGTCCGACCAACTCGCACAGCGCCGGGTTGACGTGCAGCACCCGGCCCCGCGTCGCCGGATCGAGATCGACCAGCGCGATCCCGATCGCCGCATCCTCAAACGCGCTGAGTAGCCACGCCCGCACCTCCCGCGCGCGGTCGCGCTCACCGTTATCGAGTCCCAACTCCGGCTCGGCCGCCCCGCCCAACCGCCATGCTCGCGCTGCCAACACTTCACAACCCACCGATCTGTCGTCGGTCTAACTACGTGAAGCGGGCCTCAGCGACAGCCACGATGTGCCTGGCGCAACGTCCTACGATCCCAAAGCAGACCGACGCGCCGCGCGTCGCAGGCCAACGGTCCGCTGGCGCGCAAGCATATACGCAGCGCCGGAGCGCGATCAACCGCGGTGGATTGCGGTCAGTCGGCGGCGCCGGCCTGCACCAGCAACGTCGCGACATCGGCAACGCGGAGCTCGGCACCGGCTCCCTGCACGCCATCGTCGAGCATCACGGTGCAGAACGGGCAGGCGACCGCCAGCGTCGAGGCACCCGTGGCGACGGCCTCGGCCACCCGGTTGTCGTTGATCTGCGAGCCGCGCTCCTCCATCCACATGTGTGCGCCGCCCGCGCCGCAGCAGAACGTCTGCTTGCCCGAACGCTCCATCTCGACCGGCTGGCCGACGGCCGCGACCAGCTCACGCGGGGGCGCGAGCACGTCGTTGTGGCGTGCCAGATAGCACGAATCGTGGTACGTGACCTGCATTTCCCGGTCTCGCTGGGGCGTCAGACGACCATCGGCGAGCAGTCGCGACAGCACCTCCGAGTGGTGGATCACCTCGTACTCGCCGCCGAAGTCCGGGTATTCGTTGCCGAGCGTGTTGAAGCAGTGCGGACAGTTGGCGATGATTTTCGTGACACCGGCCTCGTTGAGTGTCGCCACGTTCTGCTCGGCGAACGCCTGGAACACGTACTCGTTGCCCATCCGCCGGGCCGGGTCCCCGGTGCACGCCTCGCGCGCGCCGAGGATGGCGAACTCGACCCCGGCCTTCTGGAGCAGCTTGACCGTGCTCTCGGCGGCCGTCCGCGCCCGCTCGTCGAACGACGAGGCGCAGCCGACCCAGTAGAGGTATTCGGGCGCGGTGTCGCCGACCTCGAGGATCCGCACCCCGAGGTCAGCGGCCCAGTCGGCGCGTTCGGACTGCGCCTTGCCCCACGGGTTGGACGCGCGCTCGATATCGCGCAGCATCGGCTCGGCCTCGGCCGGGAACGACGACTCGACCATCACCAGGTGCCGGCGCAGGTCGACAATGTGATCGACGTGCTCGATCGACACCGGGCACGCCTGCACGCACGCGCCGCAGGTGACGCAGTCCCAGACCGACTCCTCGGGCACGGCGTTGCCGATCAGCGGCGCCAACTCGGGGCCGTCCACGCCGGCGAGCTCGCCCTCTCCCCCGGCGCGCAGCTTGATGATCGACGCGCCGTCGGCGAACACCTGATCTCGCAGACCCATGATCACGAGCTTGGGCGACAGCGTCTTGCCGGTCGCAAACGCCGGACACACGTCCTGGCAGCGCCCGCACTCGGTGCACGAGTACGTGTCGAGCATCTCCTTCCAGGTCAGGTCCGCCGAGGTGCCGGCGCCGAACCGGATCTCCTCCTCGGGCACCGACGGGTCGTCGAAGCGCAGCGTCTCGAGCTTCCCGCCCGGACCCGTACGCCCATACCAGACGTTGAACGCCGCCGAGGCGATGTGCAGGTGCTTGGAGCGTGGCAGGTAGGCGAGGAAGGCAAGGATCGTCAGTACGTGAATCCAGACGAACACACGCTCGAGCACGCGCGTCGTCTGGTTGTCGGAGAACAGATTCGACAACAGGTGCGAGACCGGCGCCCAGTCCGCCGGCCATTCGTTGAGCCCGAGCGCGATCCGCGACGCATGCCAGAGCAGCAGCGAGACCACGATCGTCGCGATCATCGCCAAGATCAGGTCGGCCTCGCCGAGGTGACTGCCGGCGAACCGCTGCGGGCGTACGACCTTGCGGATATAGAGCGCCGACACGACCCCGACCAGCACCAGCACCGCGAAGACGTCGACCAGCAGCGCGTACCAGCCCTGGTCGCCCAGCCACGGCAACGTCGCGTGCTTGGAGACCGCGCCGATCATCGCGATCACGATCGTCGGCCCGAGCACCAGGAAGCCCCAGAAGATGAACGCGTGGATCAGCCCCGGCACCAGCCGCTGCAGCAGCTTGCGCTGCCCGAGCACGATCGTCGCCTCGTTGCGGGCCCGCCGCTCCCGCCCGCCGGACCGGTCCAGCGGCGCGCCTGCGCGGATCAGCGTGACGAGGAACTCGACCCGGTCCGCGAACAACGCCGCGCTGACCCACAGGGCAAGCCCGAGCGCGACAGCACCGACGGCCACGCTTATGAGCCCCTCACCTTCCGGATCTCGGCGGAGATCGCGGGGACCACCTCGTGCAGGTCGCCGACCACCCCGTAGTCGGCGGAGCTGAAGATCGACGCCTCGCCGTCGGGGTTGATCGCCAGCAGTCGCTTGGCGCCTTTGCAGCCGGCCATGTGCTGGGTCGCGCCCGAGATCCCGCACGCGATGTAGATCTCCGGCGAGATCTTCGTGCCGGTCTGCCCCACCTGGTCAGAATGCGGACGCCAGCCGGCACTGGTCACGGCGCGTGAGCAGCCGACCGCGGCACCGAGCAGCGCCGCCAGCTCCTCGATCACCGAAAAGCCCTCAGGCGAGCCGACGCCGCGGCCACCGGAGACGACCACGTCGGCGTCCGCCAGCGATACGCCGCCATCGCCGGCCGCGACGGTCTCTGAGACGTACACGGCCCGGTCGGCATCGGAGACACCGTCCGACAGCGCGATCGTCTCGACGCTGGCGATCGGCGCGGCGGCGACCGCGTGGGCGGCGCTGGTCAGCAACAGCGGCGAGCCGTTCAGCTGCGCCTCCTCCAGCAGCGATCCACCCCAGCGCACCCGGGTGACAGCCGCGGGTGAACCGGCGGTGATCGTCGTGCAGTTGGCCGCCATCGGCTGGTCGAGCTTGGCGGCGACGTGTGCCATCACTTCGTTGCCGCGGTCTGACCCCGGGGCGATGATCGCGGTCGCGCCCTGCTCGCGGGCGACATCGACGAGCGTCTGGGCCCACGCCGCGGGGGCGAACCCGAGGTCTCCGGCGTCGACCGCCACCGCGCTGACGGTCTCGCCGAGCGCGCCGGCCATCACGACCGCCTGCTGGGAGAGCTCGTCGTCGGCGCTCTCCACGAATACGAGCGTGCTCATCCGAGAACTCCGATCTCCTGCAGGATCTCGACGACTCTGGGCGCTGCAGCGGTGCCGGTGCCGAGGATCTCGACCTGCTTGCCGGACGTCTCGGGCAGGACCAGGCGCACGAGCTTCAGCTTCGGTTCGGCCTTCTCCGGCTCTGACGCCACGATCGGCTTGCGCTTGGCCCGCATCCTGCCGGGGACCGAGGGGTAGCGCGGGAGGTTGATCCCCTCCATCACGGTGACGACCGCCGGCAGCGTCAGCTCATACACGTCGCGTCCGCCGGCGACCTCACGCTCGCACCGCGCGGACGTGCCGTCGATCGTGATCGCCTTGATCCCGTTGACGACCGGCAGGCCGAGCGCGTAGGCGACCCGGATCGCCACCTGGTAGTTACCGGCGTCGGCCGACTCGGTCCCGAACAGGATCAGATCGAACGGCTCGGGCTCGGCCTGGACGGCGGCGACGATCGCGCCCGCCGTCGCCTGCGGATCCCATTCCGAGCCATCGGTGAGCAGATGGATGCCGCGATCGATCCCGATCGCCATCAGGTCGCGCAGCTGCTCCTCGGCCTCGGCCGGCCCGAGCGTCAGCGCGACCGACTCGCCGCCGTGGGCCTCGACCAGTCGGATCGCCTCCTCGGCGCCGCACTCCTCGTGCGGGGACACGGTGAAGCCGAGATGGCGCGTCTGGATCGCCTGCTGGTCCTCGGTCAGATTGATCTTGCCGCCGGTCAGCGGCACCCGCTTGACGCAGACGAGCACCCTCATGAGCGGATCCTCTCGTTGGCCGGATCGAACAACGACGTCGAATCGATCGAGCCGACCGTCACCGGATACAGCTCGCCCATGTACTGGACGTGCAGACCGGTGCCGACGACCGCATGCTCGGGCGGCAGGTACGCCATCAGGATGTGCTTGCCGATCGACGGCCCGGCGCCCGCGCTGGTGACATACGAGCGCCGGCCTTTCGCGTCGGTGATCGGCGCCCCATCGGGGTCGACGATCGGCTCGCCGCCGAGCATGTAGCGCTTGACGCCCGACTTCGACGTGTGATCGTCGACGGTCAACGTGCAGCAGCGGGCCGCCGGCTCGGCCGCTCGCTGAGCGATGTGCGCGTCCTTGCCGATGAAGTCGGCGTCCTTGACCTTGCCCCAGGCCATGCCGGCCTCGACCACGTCGTACTCGCCCTCGAGCTCGGCGCCGTACGCGCGGTAGCCCTTCTCCAGGCGCCCGGTCGACCCGTAGACGCCGGCGCCGATCGGAACCGCGCCGTACGGCGATCCGGCTTCGGCGATCGTGTCCCACAGCTTCGCGCCCTGTTCGATCGGCACGTACAGCTCCCAGCCGAGATCGCCGACGTACGAGATCCGCGACGCCAGCACCTGCAGCGACCCGATCTCCAGCTCCTGGAAGGTGGCGAACGGAAAGCCCTCGTGGCTGACGTCGGCGCTGGTGACGCTCGACAGGATGTCGCGCGCGCGTGGCCCCCAGAGCCCGAGCGTGCTCAGAGACTCGGTGCGATCGGAGATCTGCGCCGATCCGTCCAGCGGCAGGTGGTCGGCAAACCACTTCAGGTCAGACATCCCCCAGGCGCCGCCGGTGACGACCCGGAAGCGATCCTCGCCCAGCCGCATGATCGTCAGGTCGGCCTTGAAGCCGCCGGCGGGCAGCAGGATCGGCGTGTATACGACGCGGCCCACCGCGACGTCCATCTGCCGCATCGCGACCTTCTGGACGACGTCGAGCGCCGCCGGGCCGGTGACGTCGAAGACGCAGAACGCCGTCAGGTCGGTGTAGCCCGCCCGGTCGCGCATCGCCAGATGCTCGGCGTTGATGATCGGCGACCACCAGCGCGCCTCCCATTCGGACTCACGGCGGTTGATCTGATCGGCGAACTCGTCGAGCAACGACTCGTTGGACGCGTACCACTGCGGGCGCTCCCACCCGGCCGCCTCGTAGAACACGGCGCCGCGTTCCTGCTCACGGACGTAGTAGGGCGACAGCTTGACGCCGCGATCGGACTCCCACTGCTCGGCAGGATGGACGATCCCGTACATCTTGTTGAAGCCCTCGTTGGCACGAGCCTGGATGTGGGCCTTGGTCTTCTGGTGGGGATACGCGCGGGCGATGTTGGAGTCAAAGACGTCGATCTCCGACTCGCCGTGCACCATCAGCTCGGCCACCGTCTTGCCCGACCCGGGGCCCTCCTTGATCCACACCGCGGCTGCCGACCACAGTCCCCCGACCTCGGGCGTCTCGCCCAGCAGCGGCAGCCCGTCGAGCGTGACCGACAGCAGCCCGTTGATCGCGTAGCGCTGGCCGACGGACTCGTCCCCGACGATCTCCGGCATCAGCTCCAGCGCCTGCTCGAGCTGCAGCTCGAAGTCAGCCTGGGTGAACGGCAGCTCGGTCGGCGACAGCGCCGACTCCTCGATCGACGGGATCTCGTCGGCGTCCATCAGGATCGGCCGGTGCGCGTAGGAGCCGATCTCCAGGCCGCCGCCGTCCTGACGCTCGTACATGTTGTTGTCCATGTCGCGGACGATCGGATAGTCGACGAGCGTCTTGGCGTCAGCGAAGCGCGGCACGGGACCGATGTCGATCATCTGATGGACCGCCGGCGTCAGCGGGATGTTGGCGCCGGCCATCGCGGCGATCCGTGGGCTCCAGCAGCCGCAGGCGATCACGACGCGTTCGGCTTCGATGTCGCCCCGGGTGGTGCGGACCCGCTTGACCTTCCCGTGCTCGGTGTCGATACCGAGTACCTCGGTGTTGGCGGCGACCGTCATCCCCGCTTCCTGGGCGCGCTCACGCATGATCGTCGCTGCCCGCAGCGAGTCGACGACGCCGGCGCCGGGGGTGTAGAAGCCGCCCAGCAGCAGCGACTCGTCGATGAACGGGACCAGTTGCTTGATCTCCGCCGGCGTGACCAGCGAGACCGGCTCGACCCCCCAGGTCTTGGCGGACGTCATCCGGCGCTCGAGCTCCTGCATCCGCTCGGGGGTGCGCGCGACCTCGATCCCGCCGCACTCGTGATAGACGCCCAGCTCCTTGTACTGCCGCGAGGACTCGAGCGTCAGCGCGGTCATCTCCTTGGAGTGGTCGACCGGGAAGATGAAGTTCGACGCGTGGCCGGTCGAGCCGCCGGGGTTGGGCAGCGGCCCCTTGTCGATCAGCGTGATCTCCGTCTCACCGAGGCGGGTCAGGTGGTAGGCGAGCGAGTTGCCCACGATGCCCGCGCCGATGATGACGACACGCTGGGCGGGCGGCAGCTGTCGCGAATCTGAACTGGTGGCCATTGGTCCTGATATATCAGATGCACGTCAGGACGGCAAGATCGACCGATGACGGTTGCGCGGCCCCGCCCCTGGGTAGACTCCCCGCGCGCCGGAAAACGAGTCGGGAGGCAGTGGATGTCAGGTTCGTTCCCCACCCACCATCGCGTCGGGCCGGTTGTGGCGTTCGGGCTGACCCTCGCCGTGCTGACGGCGACTCTCGCGGCGGCAGCCGCCACGGCCCGCGGGGCGGCCACCCTCGGCGTCGATCGTCCCTGCTACGTGATCACCAAGAAGATCCCGTCGATGACGATCACGGGGTCGGGCTACGCCCCCGGCTCGCAGGTGCTGATCACGAGCACCGCGAACGTCGACGGCAGCGCCACCGCGACCGCCGCCGGCACGATCTCGCTCAAGCTCAACGCGCCGGCGCCGCACTTCTCGACGCCGTCGGTCAAGACGTTCACGTTCACCGCCAAAGATGAGGGCACCAGCCCGGCGATCGTCGCCACGAGCCCGGTGCGCGTCGCCCCGCTCGGCGCCCTGCACGGCTCGACGCCGAAGGCTCCCGGCCTCAAGGCGCTGAGCGAGATGACCAACTGGTCGTTCTCGGGCTTCCCGTCCGGGCACACGATCTACGCGCACTACACGATCCAGGGGCAGCAGGTGGCCACGCAGGCGTTCGGCAAGTCGCAGGGCGTCTGCGGGACGTTGCACGTGCGCGCACCGCTGTATCCCGCGATTCCGCACCACGCGAGCTATCCGGTCCAGTTCGACACCGCCAAGGGCTACTCGCCGAAGACCGCGCCGAAGCTGGCCGGGCGAGTGTCGCTGAACGCGTTGTTCTGAGACCGGGCGCCGCGGCCGCGGCGAGCAACTCCGGGCGTGACCTGACACGATCGCGACGTGTCAGCCGCCAAGGACGCGATGCTCGCCGACGAGCCCTACCTGGCCGGCGATCCCGAGCTGGTCGCCGATCGCCTGCGCACCCGGCGGCTGTGTGACCGGCTCAACGCCGCCGGAAACGCCGACCAGGGCGCTCGCGACGACGTGCTCGGTGAACTGCTGCATTCGATCGGCCCCGGCACCGAGGTCCTGTCGCCGTTTCACTGCGATTACGGCTACCAGATCACGATCGGTGCGCGCAGCTTCATCAACTTCGGCGCCGTGATCCTCGACTCAGCCGCGGTCCGGATCGGGAATGACGTCCAGATCGGCCCGGGCGCGCACCTGGTCACCCCGAACCACCCCCTCGACGCCGACGAACGTCGCACCGGGCTCGAGCTGGCATCTCCGATCGTGCTCGGCGATGACGTCTGGCTGGCGGCGCACGTCACCGTCCTGCCCGGCGTCACGATCGGCGACGGCGCCGTGATCGGGGCCGGCAGCGTCGTCACCCGCGATATGCCTCCGCGCCATCTCTGCTTCGGGAGCCCCTGCCGGTCGGTCCGCGCGATCTGACCGCGCCGGTCTCACGCGCTGACGGCTCCCAGCGTTTGATCGTCATGAGAACCACATTCGACAGTCCGATCGGCGCGCTGACGCTGCTGGGCAACGACCGCGAGGAGCTCGCGGGCGTGCTGTTCCCCAACGAGCCGTATACCGGTGACGAGCCCGACGACCCGACCGCGCTGGCGGGCGCGCGGGCCGCGTTCGAGCGTTACTTCGCCGGTGATCCAGGTGCGTTTGCCGACCTGGCGCTGAGCTTCGGCGGCACGCCGTTTCAGCGCGCCGTCTGGCAGGCGCTGATCGAGCTCCCGTTCGGGCAGACGACCACGTACGGCGAGCTGGCGTCGTCGTTGCCGGTGCGAACCGGCGGCCGCGCCACCTCCGCGCGGGCGATCGGCTCGGCCAACGCCCGCACCCCGATCCCGATCGTGATGGCCTGTCACCGCGTGATCGGCTCCACCGGTGCGCTGACCGGCTACCGCGGAGGCTTGGCGATCAAGCGGGCGCTGCTGGCGTTCGAGTCCTCCGCCGGCGACGTCGACGTGCTGCGCGACGCCCTCTCGCGCAACACGGCCTCATGGCGCCCCACACGCCGCTTTACTATCAGAGTAAAGGTATGGCGAGAATCTCGGCCAAAAATCAGATCACGATCCCAGTGGCCGCCCTGCACGAGGCCGGTCTTCGCGCCGGGGAGGCCGTGACCATCGAGCCCGCGGGCGACGGTGAACTGCGCGTTCGCCGCGGCGCCCTGACGTTCGACGCCGCGTTCGGTGCCCTGACCGGCACCTATCCCCCTGGGTATCTCGACCAGCTCGACGCCCAAGACGCCCAGCGTTGAGGTGGTTGATCGATGCCGATGTGCTCATCGGCGCGCTGGACGGCAGCGACGCGCACCACGCTGCCGCGCGCCGGCTGCTGACTGACTACCACCAGCGCCAGGACCTGGTCGCCATCAGCGAGGTGAATCTCACCGAGGCGCTGATCGCGCCGGCGACCCCGCCCGTGTGCAGCGGCATCAGCGGGTGGAGTACGCGACCAACTGTGGATCGCCGCCCGGTGTCTGCGCGGTCGCCCCGCCCGCCGGGACCAGCACCGTGTTGCCGGCGATCGCGATCGGCGCGTTGGTCGACGTGGGCAGCTTGAGCCGCTCGACGATCGCGCCGGTAGTGCGATCGAGTGCCAGGAGGACCCCCGGATACAGCGTGGTGAACACGAGGTTTCTGGAGACGGTTGCGGCGCCGAACGGCAGCCCGTTGAGCTTCGTGTCCCACTCGACCTTGCCGGTCGCGAGATTGAGCGCCTCGAGATCGCCGGTCGCGCGGGCAAAGCTCTCCGTCGGCGTACCGAGCGGAGCGTTCATCGACGTGACCGTAAACGGAAGATTGCAGGTCGCGACGTAGACCGTGTCACCCGCGAGCGCAAGGTCGCTCTCCACCCCGCCGATCGACCCGGGCACGATCGTGTACGGCGCCTTCAGCGTGCTGCGGTGCTCCAGCGCGTCCCGTGAGTCGTCGTCGTGGCCGTTGTGCTCGCCGACGGGCGTCTTCCACAGCAGACGGCCGTTGTCGGCGTCGATCGCGTAGACGATGCCCATCTTGCCGGAGCCGATCACCGCGGGAGTCGCGCCGACGCGCGTCGCGATCGGTGACGTCTGCATGTCGTAGTCCTTGAAGTCGTCGGTCACCGCCTGGAAGTACCAGCGCAGGCGGCCGGTGCCACCATCAAGGGCGATATCGCTGTCGGTGTACAGCTGACGCGACGGGTGGGCGATCGCGCGAGCGGTCGACAGATACGGATTGCCGGTCCCAAACGTGACGGAGCCGTCTCTGCCGGCGAGCGGGGTCTCCCAAGCGCCACCCCCGGGCACATCGCGCGAAGCGCCGGGGTACGTTTTGAACGTCCACAGCGGACGTCCGCTTGAGGCCTGCAGGCCGAGCAGCACTCCCCCGCCGGCCACGTTCCCGACCTGGCTGGCCAGGTACACGCGCCCGTCGGCGACCGCGGGCTGGATGCCGAACGAGCCTTGACCCGGTTTGAGCAGCGCGCTGTTGGCCCATACCTTGCGGCCAGTTTTGGCGTTGAGCGCGAACGCCGTGGTGGGAGTCTGCCCGAACACCAGTCCATCGGCTACAGCG
Organism: uncultured Solirubrobacteraceae bacterium; assembly: GCA_963743985.1. Classification (GTDB taxonomy): domain Bacteria; phylum Actinomycetota; class Thermoleophilia; order Solirubrobacterales; family Solirubrobacteraceae; genus Palsa-465. The sequence goes on from CAVUSD010000008.1 coordinate 27,522, forward strand.
ACCCCGTTCGGTCCGGGTCCACTGGCGACCGTGCGGTTCAGCCGGCACTCCCAGAGCAGCTTGCCGGTACCCAGCGAAAGCGCGTACACATTTGAATGCAGGTCCTGCAGGTACACCACGCCATCCCGGACGATCGGGTTGGACGCCAACGAGCCCGTCTCGCTGATGTCGCCAGCGGCCGCGCCGGTCAGCGTGAACGTCCACCGTTGTCTGAGCGTCGAGACGTTGCCTGACGTGATCGTCGAACCGGGCACGTCGCGCGTGTTCGCGATCGTCCCGTTGGGGTACGGCCACGAGCCAGCGCCCGAAGCTGAAGCATCTCCCGAGGCCGCGCTGCTCGTCGGACACGCCGCGAACGAGACCCCGGCCGTCCCGACGGAACCGTGGGCGCTGTGACTACCGCCTCCGCACGCGGCCAGCCCCGCCCCGGCGACGGCCATCGCGACGATCGCTGCACCCACTCTCCGCTGAGTGCCCATCGCTCCTCTCCCGGGCGGGGACGCGCCGCGCGTTCACCGCCGCCGGCTGATCAACCGCCTGCCGAGGTCGCGGACGGAGGCTGGCCGCTCGCCTGGTCGGTGCGCATGAACGCAGCGGTCCGGGCGGCGAGGTACGCGTGCAGCGCGACGAACACCAGCATCAACAGGGCCCACGCGGTGTAGCGGCAGAGAAAGACGGTGACGACCACCAGCCAGAGCGCCACGAGGATCCGCGTGATGATCACGCCGCGGGGATGGCGACGGGCGTAGCTGCCCGGCGGCGGGCCTTGCCGCAGCCGGCTCGGCATCGCGTGGCGCAGCAGGTCCGCGGCCTCCCCCGGCCGCGGCCAGCGCTGACCGTCGCGCGCTCCTGCCAGGAGCACCGAGACCATCTCGTCCTCCCGCTCACGCCGGAACTTCTTGGGGTACAACGCCAGCAGGCACCGATAGCGCCGCTCGAGCGTCCCAGATCCAGTCATGCCGTCACCACCCCGCCAGTCGGGTTGATCCTGAGCCGCGCCATCGCGGCATCAGCGTTCGCGCGTAGACGCACGGCCTCCTCGCCAAGGCGCGCACTGCCGGCGCCCGTCAGCCGGTAGTAGCGCCGCAAGCGGCTGTCGACGATCTCCTCGCGGTCGACCTCGATCAGGCCCTCCCCGGTCAGGCGCTCGAGCGCCGCGTACAGCGTGCCGGCACCGAGCCTCACCCGCCGATCAGAGATCTGCTCGACGTCGATGATGATCCCGTAGCCGTGCTGGCTACCCGCGGCGAGCGCGGTGAGGATCAGGAACGTCGTTTCCGGGACCGCCCGCCTACTCATAGCCGCCAGCATATATCGCTCAACGATATATGTCAACGGGCGAACCTGTCGGTGCCGGCGAGCGCCCGGACTCCCTCCCGGGCGCCGCCGTGCCGATGTCGTCGATGCGCGCCGGTGTCCGCTAGCTCCCGACCGTGTAGGCGTAGCTGAAGTCCTGGAAGTCAGACACCGACGCCGGGAACCCGACGGCGGGCTCGGTTGCTCCCCAGTCCGTCGAGTCGACGACGCTCAGGACGCCGTTCACCGCCGTGCCGGCCGCGGCCGTGGGCGACAGCGTCGCCGTCAGTGTCCCGGTGGCTCCGGGCGCCAGCTGTTCCGGCGTGGCGGTGTTGCCGCCCGTGATGTCGGTACCCGACGGTTGCAGCTCGAAGTCCCCGACGTGGTTCGTCGTGTTCTTGACCGTCACCGTGATCGGGATGCCGGCGGCCGGGGCGACGGTCGTCGCCGTCGACGTCGGCAGGCCCGTCTCGCTGGAGGGTGCGAGCTGGTTGTAGGCGACGACGCCGGTGACCGTCTGCGAGAACTCCGACCCGTCGGTCGTCGCCCCCTGCATCACGTCGATCTCCCAGAGACCCGGTTCGGGATCTGGGGCAATCAGCGAGGCGTTGCCGCTCGGGTTGTCGGGCGTCGGGGTGGTGTCGATCGCGGTCGCATAGAGGTTCCCCGACTCGGGTCCGGCGGGCGCGAGGTCACTCGGCGACAGGAGGTAGTAGTACACCGGATCGTCGGCGGTGTGGTCGGGCGCGTAGAGCGACACGTCGAGGTCGTTCTCGCCCGCGGGCACGTTCACGTAGAACGTCTTGATCTGCCCTGGACCGCGAGACACCGAGCTGGTCAGCGGCGCACTGAATGAACCACCGCCCGACGGGATCAGGGTTCGCCGGGCGATCGGCACCGAGTTGACCCCGCTCAACGACGTGAACTGCACCGACTCAGGGGAATCTCCGGGAGCCTGGGGCAGGGTGATGTTGAGCGGCACGGTGGCCGAGCTGTGGGCCGGGATGACCACCGGCGCCGACGCCGGGCTGGTCGTGAACTTCTGGCCGCTGGCCTGGAAGGTCACGGTTCCGGTGTAGGGCCCGGGGGTGTCGGGCGGATTCTGCACGTGCCCGCGGCCGTTGGACCACAGGATCTGGGCCGTCCAGGTTCCCGCCATCGGATGCTGGACCGTGCTGTGCTGAATGTCAGGGCTGGCGTTGTCGCCGTTGCTGGCGCCGTAGTCGTAGGACATCTGGGCCAATTTCCCGGCCGGGTCGGTCAGCAGGAACGTCAGGATGTTGTCATCGCTGTTGGTCGGGTCCGGCCAGCGCATGTCGGCGTCGAGCACACTGGTGCCCTTCGGCACGGTGAACGTGACCGGCGCCGCTGCGGTTGCCCCCTGGGCGGGGATCGTGGCGCCTGACGCCGGCGCACTGACGTTCTCGGTGACGGGCGTACCGAGGCTGGTCTCGTCGCCCAACACCCGGAAGGTGCTGAAGACCTTCTTCGAGAAAGAGGACGAGTTGTAGAGGCTGACCGATTTCTGGACGGTCGAGCCGCCCGGGCCCTGCACATCGAGCTGGGTGGGGCTGTCGACCAACTTGCTGGCGCTGAACCCGGTCAGCGACGTGCCCGGCATCTGACGGGCAGCTTGCACGGCCGCGTAGATGTTCAGGAGGCCGGCGCCCTGCTGGTCGGCGTCCGCCCCGATATCGGTCGCCGTGCTGGTCAAGATCTGCTTGACCTGGGCCGGCGTCGGGCTCGTGTCGCCATGGGTGTCGCGGTAGGCCTGGATCACGTCAGCGGCCGCGCCGGAGACGAACGGGGCCGCCTCGCTGGTGCCGCCAAAGGCCTCGGTCGGAAGTGGCGGGTCCTGACCGGCGCCGACGGGAGCGAGGCCCAGGTAGCCGGGGGCCACCAGATCGACCACGGCTCCGTTGGGAGCGGTGCCGCCCGACGACAAGGTCGTCATGTTGTCGTCTTCCCAGCCCTTGGTGTAGCCGTCAGCCTGGGCCAGGAGCCTGAGATCGTTCGTGCCGCCGACGTCGATCACGTTGGGGTCATCGGCGGGAGCCTCGACGGTTCCCGACGAGCCGCTGTCGCCCGAGCTCTCGACGACGACGACGCCCGCTTGCACCATCGCGTCGTTCGTCGGCGCCAGCAGATCATCGGTCGCACCCGGCAGCGCGCCATAGCCGTAGGACTCCGAAACGACGTTGACCCCGTTGTTGACCGCGTCCTGCAGTCCGGCGATGACCTGCGACTCAGGCGCGACGATCTGACCCAACGAGTTCGTGTCGGTGAAGTAACCGGTGGTGAGGATCGAGGCGCCGGTGGCGTCCCCCTTGACCTTGAAGCTGCACTGCGCGGGAATATCTGAGTAGGGCAGCTGCGACGCGTAGGTGTACGTGACCGTGCCCTGCGAGCCGATGGTGGCCACGTCTCCGTTGAACTCGTCGTCGTAGACGTTCGCAGTCGGGTCGGCAGCATCGATGATGACGTGCTGCCCGTCGGGCCGGATCATGTTGGGATTGCCGGCCAGCTCGTCCGCATTGACGTTGCCGACGACGACCCCTTTGCCGGTCGCGACCTTCGATGCCTCGAACGGGTCGAACGGGTTGTCTGAGGCGTCGTGGATGCTGGTGAGCGCTTCGGGCTCCAGCAGCGGCTTGTTCGGGGATGTGTTGCACAGTTGCTGCCCGTCGGCGGCCTGCGGCGAGATCGTCGACTTCTGCACCCGCGAGCCGGCGACCGTCGGCGTGTTCAGCGCGCCATCCCCGATCACGATGGTGCCATCGGGAACGACCTCCTTGACCCCCGGGTTGTTGCTGAGTGCCTGTGCCTCGGACGTCGGCATCGTCGCCGCCACTGCGTTGAGAAGCGAAAGCTTTGTGATGTTCGTGGCCCCGACCTGGTTCATCTGGTCGACGAGCGGAGCCTGCATCGACGCGGCGGCCGCTGCGCGGGCCTGCCGGTCGCCCGAGGTCGCCGGCAAGTTGCTGAGCTGGTCGTTGAACACGACCACCACAGCCTCATCCTTGCCGGACGTGCGGGCCTTGACTTCACTCGGACTGAGCTTTGAAAAGCTGGGGCGGTCGACCCTCGCATGGGTGGTCGAACCGGCGGCTGAGCTGACACCGGCGCCGCCAGCCACACCAAGCGCGGCGACACCGAGCAACGCAGCAATCCTTCGGGGGGTCAAGGACATTCTGCTGGCTCCATTCGGCCTCTGGGGGGTCCCGCGCGGCACCCTACTCCACACTTCTCGTGCCAGTCAACGCAACGGCTTTAATCCTGACAACGCGCGCTCAGCCCGAGCGCGGGAAGTACTGGCGTCGCGGATTCAGGCGGCGACCCGCGCCGCCGCGCTTCGCACGCGGACCGCGGATAGCGCCGAGACGCCCATCGCCGCGCACGCCGCGACGAACGGCGCGCTGACTCCGATCCCGCCGATCAACACACCGCTGAGCGCCGATCCGGCCGACAGCCCGAGCATCAGCGCCGCCGCGACCCAGGTGAACGCCTCGGTCTCGGACCCGGGGGTCACTGCCCGGCCGACCAGCGCGTACTGACAGGAGAACACCGGCGCGATCGTCACGCCGGCGAGGAAGCTGGCGACCATTCCCTCGGGGATCGTCCGCGCGAACACCAGCGGCACCACGCACGCGACCGCGGCCGTCAGCAGCCAGCGGTAGCGGTCGGGCAGCGCGATCCGCCAGGCGACCCCGCCGTACCACAGACCGCCGCAGAGGCTGCCGACGCTCCACAGTGCCAGCAGCAAGCCGGTGCTGGCGCGCGATCCGTCGTGCAGCGCCAACGACGGGATGCCGACGTCGATCAGGCCGATCGCGGTGCCCATCATCGCCACCGGCCAGAGCATCGCGCGCAGCTCGGGGCTGGCGACGGCCGAGCGGCGCCGGCCGGTCGAACGGACGCCGGCGCCCGTGCGCACACGGGGCGAGGTGATGAACAGGGTCGTCCCGACCACGCACACCCCGGCGCTGACCAGCACCGCACCGCTGGGCGAGACCAGCGTGACCATCGCCGCCACGACCAGCGGCCCGACGATCCAGATCAGCTCCTGGATCACCGACTCCAGGGCATACCCGGTCTCCCGGGTCGTCCTGTCGGTCAGCATCTCCCCCAGCAGCGCGCGGACCGACGGGGCGATCGCCGGCTGCATCGCGCCGGCGGCCACCGCGAGCGCCACCAGCTCGATCGCCGCGGCATGGGCGTGGGCGACGACGACGAGCGCGATCAGCGCCAGCGCCTGCACGACGGCTGCGGGCAACAGCACCGCCCCGCGGCCATAGCGGTCGACGAGCCGACCCTGCGTCGGCACCGCCGCCGCACAGGCGAGCGCGTAGCCGCCGACCGCGATGCCGGCGACCGGGTATGAGTGGGTCGTCTCACGGACCAGCAACAGGATCGCCAGCGACGACATGCCCTGCGGCAGCCGTGCCAGCAGCGCGGTCGCGAATACGCGCGCGCAACCTGGGACCCGCAGGACCGACCGGTACCTCGACAGCATCGAATCCACACTAGTGAGAGCCGCGCGCTCGCCGTTTCTATATTGAGTCCGTCATGAGCGCCCGTCGTCGGTCAGTGGCCGCTTCGGTCGGCGATCTGCTTCCCCGGATCGCGGGCGGGAAGCTTCCGGGGCTGCCGTTGCCGGTCCGTTTCTGGGACGGCAGTGTGCTTCCGGCGCGCGCCGCGGCCGCGACCGTCGACGACTCTGCCAACGGCCACTCGGACGCGGCCCGCGGCGACGCCGTCGTCACCGTCTCGCGCCGCGCGGTCGCGCACGTGCTGCACACCCCCGGGCAGCTCGGATTGGCGCGCGCGTGGGTCGACGGCTCGATCGGCCTCGAGGGCGACCTCGAGCCGGTGCTCGCTGCCCGCCATGAATTCGACGGCGTGTCGCTCACTCGACGTGACCGCGCGCTGGTCGCGCTCAACGCCATCCGCGCCGCGGGACCCGGCATCCTGCGCCGTCCGCCGGTCCCGTCGATCGAGTCACGGGTGCGCGGCGGTCGCCACTCCCAGCGGCGAGACCGCGAGGCCGTCCGCCATCACTACGACCTGTCCAACGATTTCTACCGGCTCGTGCTGGGGCCCTCGATGGTCTACTCCTGCGCGTACTTCGAGCATCCCGACGACACGCTCGAGCGCGCTCAGGAGCGAAAGCTCGATCTGATCTGCCGCAAGCTGAAACTGCTTCCGGGCGAGCGGCTGCTCGACGTCGGCTGCGGTTGGGGCTCATTGGCGCTGCACGCGGCTCGGCACTACGGGGTCGAGGTGGTCGGGATCACGCTGTCGCCGCCGCAGGCCCAGTTCGCGCGCGAGCGCGCGGCCGAGCTCGGCCTCGAATCGCAGGCGCAGTTCGAGGTCGTCGACTACCGGGAGCTGTCGGCTGAGCAGTTCGACAAGATCGCAAGCGTCGGCATGTTCGAGCACGTCGGCCAGGCCCAGCTGACCGACTACTTCGACCGGCTGCGGCGGCTGCTGAGGCCGGGGGGCCTGCTCCTGAACCACGGGATCGGCCGGCTGTTGCCACATCGGCCCGAGACCGACGAATTCATCGCGCGCTACATCTTCCCCGACGGCGAACTGCTGCCGCTGAGTGACGTGATCGCCTCCATCCAGCAGGTGGGACTCGAGCCCCGTGACGTCGAGTCGCTGCGCGAGCATTATGCGCTCACCCTGCGCGCCTGGACCGCCAACCTCCGCGCCCACCGCGCCGACGCGACCGCGCTTGTCGGCAGCGAGCGGGTCCGCACCTGGGAGCTCTACATGCTGGCGTCGGCGCTCGGCTTCGAGGACGCCGAGATCACCGTCTATCAGGTGCTGGCAACGCGGAGTGACGGTCCGCACGGGCTGCCGCTGGACCGGCTCGCGCTGCTTGATCACAGACCGCGACGAGCGACGCTCGCCGAGATGTGAGCCCCGGCGCCCGGGCGATCCGACGCTCTGGAGCGGCCGCATCGACTGTCGGCCTGTCTACCGAGCAGCCAGTCTGACGCTGATCCCCCGGCTCAGAGCCCGATCAGCGGAAACGACCGCTGGGCGCGCGACGGCACGATGTAGTTGCCGCGGCGCACGACGAAGATGAACGCGTTGATGCCGTTGTTGACGGTGTCGGTGATCGCCGGGTTGCGCAGCTGCGCGGAGGCGGCGTTCATCGCGGCGCGGGTCCGGACGAAGTCGGCGATGTCGCGCTGCAACGAGACGAAGTGCAGGCCGGCCTGTCCCCCGTCGGTGGTGTTGAAGTCACGCCGCAGGAGCAGCGGTCGGCCGTGGCGACGGGCCCGGGCGGTCGTCTGGGCGTGTCCGATCACGCCGTAGCGGTCGACCGCCTGGGTCAGGCGGCCGGGGTCTGAGGCGGCGTCGGTCGTGAACCGCGCGGCCTGCGCGACCGACACCTGCGGCGCGTACATCCGTGCCACCCGCTCACGCTCCGAGAGCTCGCCGTACCAGCTGTCCAGTCGCAGCCGCATATGGCTGACGGCCATCGTCGTCCCGTCGGCGAACGGCCCGGACGCGATCGCGACCGCGTCCTCGCTGGCCTGGTTGCGCTTCAGATTGGATTTGAAACCCATGTACAACGGCGCGGCCGGCGCCACCGGTGCTCCGGCCGGGATCCCTCCCACCCGCTGATGGGCGGCGGGCAGCCCGGCGCCGGTGAAGCCGGTCCGGGTCTCACGCCAGATCAGCGCCGACGACAGATCGAGCGGGCCGTCGGCGCCCGGCAGGCGCCGTCCACGCACGAGCGCGGCCTCGATCTCGGCCAGCCGCGGCCCGTCGTCGCAGGCGAGATGCAGACACAGGTCAAAGCCGTCGATCGCGGGCAACTCGACGTCCGACAGCGCCCGCGCCGCCGGGATCGGCGACGGGCCTCGCAGGACGCGCGTGAAATACGGCACGCCCCACGCCGCGGTGAACAGCAGCCCGTCGGGGCCCCAGCGGTAGCGACGCTCCAGCGTGCGCAGCGCCGCCTCGAGCAGGCGCGCGTGGTTGACATCCGGGCGGCCGTTGACGTCGAACATCAGCAGCCGGGCGTATCGTGGGGCGACCGGATTGCCGTCGGCGTCCCGGGGCAGCGCTTCGGTCCAGGCGAACTGCCGACCGGGCAGGCCGGCGGGTTGGTCGCCGAGCTCGACGGCGGCGACCGTGTTCCCGGTCTCCGAGCCGGCCGATCCGCAACCGGCCACCGCCGCGGTTCCGCCGGCGACGACGAGCGCGGTGCCGCCGGCGATGAACCGCCGGCGGGTCAGAGCGGCGCCGGGCGGATGCTCCGGCTGGCGGCTCACGAGCTGGGATTCCAGCGGAACGTGAAGTTGACTCGGTGGGGCTGCTGCCAGATGTGCGCGTACTCGATGTGGCGCGCCGACACCGGCGGGCTGACGAGCAGGCTCAGCGAGTAGCTGCCCGGCCCGGGAAGCGTCACGTTGTTGCCGTAGTGCGGGCCCATGTACTCGGAGATCATCGGCCACTGGCGTTCGTCGAACACGATCTTCGAGCCCCGCCGGATCGTCGCCCATACCGACGCGTACGGGATCGTGTAGTTGCTGCGATCGTCGGTCAGCATCACCATCAGGTGAAATGAGGTCCGCTGGGAGGGCTTCACCAGCTTCTCGGTCGTCCCGTTGTCGACCACGAACGGGACCGCCGTCCGCGCCTGGGCCGTGATCTTCATGTGCTGCCAGTCGGCCGAGCCCAGCGTCTGAGTCGGAATCGGCGTCACCCCGTCGACCGGTTTGGCGGACGCCCCGCCGCCGGAGCCGCCGCTCATCGAGCCCGAGCCACCACTCATCTGCCCCATCGCGCTCGGCGCCGCCGGGTTGGTCGCGGCGGCCGCGTGGGCCGTGGTGGCGAGGGTGCGCGACGATGTGCCGCAGCCGGAAACCGCGCCCCCGGCGAGGGCCAACAGCGCCGTGATCGCGACCGTCGATCGCACCGCGCGCGTCCTCGAGGTCCACCGCCGCCGAACAGCCACCATGGAATCGAGCGTAGCCAACGGTGCGCCGATCGACGCCGCCACCCCGCCAACAGGTGGAGGATCCGTCCGGTTTCACTTCCACACCGCCTAAGAGAGAGATAAGTTGTTGGTATGGCGTCGACGGGTGAGCGGGAGGGCGAGCACGACAGCACGACCGAATCGGACTCGGGTCAGCTGAACTCGAGCCATCTCGTCCGCCGCCTGCTGATGCTGGTGGTGCTGCTGGCGATCGTGGCGATCCTGGTCGTCTCGCTGCCCGGGCTGGGCGCCCTGCGCCACCGTTTCGGCCAGGTCGACTGGCGGCTGCTGGTCGTGATCGCACTGCTGAAGCTGTGCTCGTGCCTGTCGAACATCGTCGCCTTCCGTGACGTGTTCTGCCGGTCGATGAGCTGGCGGTTCAGCTACCAGCTGGGGATGGCCGAGCAGGCGACCAACGTGCTCGTGCCGACCGGCGGCGCGGGCGGCCTGGCACTTGGCGCCTGGGCGTTTCACCAGGAGGGGATGCCGGCCGACAAGATCGCGCGGCGCAGCGTCTGCTTCTTCGTGCTCACCAGCCTGCCGAACTTCGCGGTCGCAATGGTGCTGGCGCCGTTCCTGCTCAGCGGCCTGTTCCACGGCACGATCCCGACCGTGCCGACGATCGTGTTCGGCGTCCTGGCCTGGGCGGTGGCGGCGCTGATCGCGCTGCTCCCGCGGATCCTGCACCGCTTCGGGGCAGCCGGTGATCGTCGGGGCGGCTGGGCTGGCAAGCTGCGCATCGCCGCGACGTCACTGGAGGAGGGCATCCGTGACGTCGGGGAGTTGCTGCGCACCCGGCGCTGGCGCGCGATCCTCGGTGCCTGCGGGTACCTGGGGTTCGACATCGCCGCGCTGTTGGTCGCGTTCGCCGCGTACGGGTCCCACGAGCCGCTCGCGCCGCTGACGTTCGGGTACGTGGTCGGGCAGCTTGGTGGCTTGATCCCGCTTCCCGGCGGAATCGGCGGCACCGACGGCGGCCTGATCGGCGCGCTCGTGCTCTACGGCGCGCCGCTCTCGACCGCCACCGCCGCGGTCTTCACCTATCGGGCGTTCCAGCTTGGCGTGCCCGCCGTACTCGGCACGATCTCGTTCTTCGGGCTGCGTCACACGCTGGCCGGCCTGTCGGACCCGTCCGACGGGTTCGCGGCGCCCGACGAGGTTGCCGGCCGACCGGACACGGCTGTCGCCGCGGGACGTTCGGGGGCGGAGGCGGAGGGGGACGCCGACGGGCACCCCGAGGCGGCCGACTCGGGCGCGACACGCGACCGCGCACCCTGATCGTTGCCTGACGCCAACCGGCTGGCGCGCCGATCACGTGCGGCGCTACGCCCGTCGCCGGTAGACCGAGAGATATTCACGCTGGCGTTGCCGGCGCTCGGCGCGCTCGCGGCCGAACCGCTGTACCTGCTGGCCGATACCGCGATCGTCGGACATCTCGGCACCCCGCAGCTGGCGGCGTTGGCGCTCGCCAGCACGCTGCTCGGTGCCCTGGCGACGTTCTGCAACTTCCTCATCTACGGAGTCACCGCCCAGGTCGCTCGGCTGCACGGAGCAGGCGAACGCGAGCGCGCCGGCGCGGTCGGGCCGCAGGCCCTGTGGGTGGCGCTGTTGATCGGCATACCGGTGGCCGCGCTCGCCGCCGCGCTGGCACCGACCGCGATCGACCTGCTCGGCGGCTCCGGCCGCGTCGGGTCGATGGCGACGACCTTCCTGCGGATCGGCTGCATCGGGCTCCCGTGTGCGCTGATCGCGATGGCCGGGCAGGGCTACCAGCGCGGGGTCGGCGATCTGCGCGGGCCGCTGATCGTGATCGTCGCCGCGAACGTCGTCAACGTCGCGCTCGAGCTGTGGTTCGTCTACGGCCTGCACTGGGGGCTGGTTGGCTCGGCCTGGGGAACGGTGATCGCTCAGCTGGGGATGGCGGCGATGTTCACGGTCACGCTGCTCGGCGCGCCGACCGGCGCATTCGGACACCGTCCTCGGTGGGCGCTGATGCACCCGCTGCTGAAGATGGGCGGCGCGCTGGTCGTGCGCACCGCATCGCTGTACGGCGCGTTCATCGTCTCCAGCGCGGTGCTTGCCCGTGTCAACGCGTGGTCTCTGGCCGCGCATCAGATCGGGATGCAGATCTTCAACCTGCTGGCGCTCGTACTCGACGCGATCGCGATCGCCGGGCAGGTGATCGTGGGTCGCAGCCTCGGCGCCGGCGACGGCGAGGCGGCCCGAGCATCGGCGAAGCGAATGATCGAGCTGTCGGTCGCCGGCGGGATCGCGATCGCGATCGTGCTGATGGCCTTGATCGGCGTGATCCCGCGTCTGTTCACCTCCGATCCCCTGGTCATCAACCGGACCGAGGCGCTGTGGCCGCTGCTGGCCCTGATGCAGCCGATCGGGGCGGCGGTGTTCGCGCTCGACGGGATCCTGCTCGGGGCCGGCGAGACCACCTACCTGGCGTGGAGCATGCTTCTGTCAGGCGCCATCTATGCGGGTATGGCGTTGCTGGCATACGCCCTGCACTGGGGCGTCGTCGGCGTGTGGGCGGGGTTCAACGTGTTGATGCTGGTTCGACTGGCGACCTGCGGCCGGCGGTTCACCTCCGGTCGCTGGATCCGGCTCGGCGCCACGGCCTAGACCTCGGCCACGTTCGGTCGCGACCGCGCTTCGGGGCGACCCCGGCGTGGCTGCGGGCCGCGGCGGTCAGCCCGGTGGGGCACCGGAGGACGGTGGGCCGGGTGGTGGCAGAGCGGGTCCGGCACCGCCAAGCCCGGGCGTGACGGCCGCGCCGAGCGCGATCGTGCCGCACACGGCGATGGCCACGATCTTCCCGAGCGAGCCGCGCAGGACCGTGACGCGCAGTGAGCTCGGGTGTTCGTAGACGTGCAGCCCGAGGATCGCGACGGCGGCGATCACGTACAGGGCCACGTTGATCAGCGCGAGCGTGTAGTAACCGTGGGCCTGGCCCGCGTCGAGGCCAAGCAACGCCGGGCTCGCGGAGACGAGTGCCAGCACCAGATACGGGATGACCACCCGCATCGGCAACGGGGCGACTCCGGCGCGTCCCTTCGGAGTCACCTTGAAGGCGAACTCCCGTCCGGCGATATGTCCGGCGATCGCCTGAAAGCATCCGAACAGCGCCCACGGCCAGCGCACGATCTGAAACAGCGCGACCTCCCATGAGATCGCTCGTGCCGTGCGCGGCCGCAGCCACCGGAGGCGCCGCAACCAGAAGACGGTGGCCAGCAGCACCAGCGTGGGCGGCCCGAAGTGGACGTAGAAACTGCCGAGCGTGATCAGCATGAAGGGCGTCCGGGTCACGATCGCCACGATCGGCACGAGGACCGATGCCAGCATCAGGAACGCGAACAGCGGATACCACCATTGACAGAAGCCCAGCCGGATCTTGGCCGCCCGACTCAGCCCCCGGCGGTAGCGGCGGCTGACCCCGAGCAGCACGTTCATCATGCTCCGCGACCACTGGAACTCCTGGGTCATGCAGTCGGCGAAGGTTTCGGGCCCGTCCCCGTGCGCCTCAGCGTCGACGGCAAAGACGCCCTGCCACCCGTGAGCGCTCATCATCAAGGTGGTGGTGAAATCTTCGGCCAACTCGGGTCCGAGCCCACCGATCTCGCGCAGCGCCGACGTCCGGACCGCGTAGTGAGAACCGATACAGCTCGGGGCAAATCCGCCGCTGTGACCAGCCTGCATCGGGCCGTGCAGCACCGCCTCGGCGTACAGCCGTCCGCGGGCCGACCAGGACTCTGCGGCGTTACGGTCACAGATGCTGGGGGCGGCGACGTAGCCCACGAGCGGGTCGTGGAACGGCGTGATGATGCGGCGCAGATAGTCACGGGCGGGCACGTGATCGGCATCGAGCTGCGCCACCACGTCATAGAGCTCATAACCCCACATGTCATAGAAGAAGGCCAGGTTCCCCTCCTTGCACCGCGTCCGCCTCGGCCACGTCGGCTGGTGGTAGGCCGCCACCCCTTCACGGGTGGAGATCCGCACATCGTTCTCCGCGCACCACCGGCGCGTCTCGTCGTCGGGACTCTCATCCGCCAGCCAGGTGTCGAACGGGAATGGAAAGTCCTGGCCGAGCATCGCTTCGATCGTTTCCCGCACCATGCTCCACGGCTCGCTCGGGGCTTTGGTGACGACGATCGCGGTCCGCAGTTGCGGGACCTCCAGAGCGGGGTTCGGTCGCTTCATACGCCACAGCCAGAAGAAGAACCACAACGGCAACAGCAGCATCTCCACGGCCAGCAGGGCCGTGTTGATGGCGAGCGCCAGCGGTGAGAACGAATGCGAGGGCTGAAACCACCACGCCCACGCCCACACCGTCAACAGCACCCACGCCAGCGCCAAGCAGGCCAAGCTCAGCCGTTGGCCACCAGTCAGGGCGTCGACAAGGTGCCGGTTGTGACGCCGGCGGCGGCGCATCGCGCGCCGTTCCGGCGGCCCAGCACTGCTCCCAGGCGCGGTGTCCAAGACCTGCTGAAGGCCGGCGGGCGGCATCTCCAGCACGCTGGCGGTCGCGAACACCGATCCGCCGGGGGCAGGTTCCCCGGGCCGTTCACCGATCGCGGGGTCCACGATATTCAGATCGGGCCATCCGTCACCGAACGTGAGGCGGCGGTCCCTGGCTGGACACATATCGTGCGGACGATCAACCGCATCACGCAGACCACAGGCGGGTTGCACTTCGGCGTCTACCCGTGGGCGGGCGCGGGCACGGTCAATCCCACCGACCCTCAGGTCGCCGATGATCCAGCGCAGGCGCTGGCGGCGGCCAAGGCACTGGAGGGCAGCCGGACGCTGACGATGCACCTCTACGGCCAGTACACGGGGAGCGACGGCGGCGAAGCCGATGCCCTGGTCAGCGACGCCAGGTGGTGGTCCGACAACGGGATGCTGGTGGAGATGGTGCTGCGCTACCGCCCCGCCCGCCCCGATCTTGCCGCCGGCTACGTGTCCTGGGCAGGGGCGGTCGCCACACGACTCGCCGCGATCGCCGGGCTCGTCGCTCTCCAGGTCGCCAACGAACCCAACAACACGATGTCAGCGGCCGCCGGCGACGGTGCCTACCCCGGTGTGATCAACGCCATCGCCCGCGGTGTTCCCGCCGTCCGCGACGCCCTCGTGGCCGCCGGCCGGCCCGACGTCAGGGTCGGCTTCAACTGGGCCGCCGGCGACACACCATCCACGACCGAACCGATCTGGTCGCAACTGCGAGCGGCTGGCGGTGATGCCTTCACGTCAGCCGTCGGCTGGGTCGGCATCGACGTCTATCCCGGCACCTGGTCTGCACCGTCGCAGACCACCTTCCCGACGGCCAGCCTCGTCGACGTGACGATCACCGACAGCCTGCACCGCCTGCGCACGCGACACATGGTCGCCGCCGGTCTGCCCGCCGCGGTCACCATCACCGTCGCCGAAACCGGCTACCCCACCGACGCACGGCGCTCCGAAGCCACCCAAGCTGCAGTCCTGCGAGAGACCATCGCCTCCGTGCAGCGCGTGCGTCACCGATATGGGGTGACCGACCTACGCTGGTTCGCGCTACGCGACGCCAACACGGCCAGCGGCCAACTCGAGAACGGATACGGCCTGCTGCGCGACGACTACACCGTCAAACCGGCGTTCACCGCCTACCGGCAGATCATCGCCGCCTCCGGGGCCTGACCTCGTCGACGGGCCCAGACCTCACGTCCCCGGTGACTCAGGGCTCGCGCGGGTCGTACCCCAGCGGGTCGTACGGAAGCTCCGGGTGCTCGCCCGGCTCGGTCAGGTCGTAGGAGCGCAGCCGGCCGGAGTCCTGGTCGAACGCGACGGCGCGACTCAGCGTGTACGGCGTGGTCGGCTCGGCGCCGTTGAGCGTCGACCGCATCCGCTTGGCGATGTACCCCATCGCGCTCATCGCCCGCATCCGGCTGGCGAACAGCTCCTGGCCGACGAACAGCGAATTGTCACGCAGCGCCTCCGCGATCGGTTCGGGCACATCGGCCAGCTCCTGGGCCTCGGTCTTCGCCCACTCGGCGAGCTCGGCGGTGGCGCGGTCGATGACCGCCACGCGCGTGTAGAACCCGTAGAACACCTGATGCAGCGCATCCGCGCGCTTGTTCTTGGGAATGTCCTTCAGGTACTCCTCGAGGCTGTCGACGAGGGACGGATTGCCGCCCTGTGGGGCGTCGCCGCCGTTGCTCTGTTTTGTGGCCATCGCGGAAGCGTTCTGCACCGGCCGCCCGATTGTCAAGAACCGCGCGGTTTCCCAGCGCCGGCGCCCGCAACGCTCAGCAGCAGCCGCGACGGCCGCTCGCGGTCGTGGAACAGGCGGTTGCGCGCGGTCACGCCCTCGATCTGGGTGGACTGATCGCCGTCGGTGCCGAGGTTGACCGCGTACTTGGGATGCGCCGACGACGCGACCTGGAGGCCGATCCGATGGCCCGGCTCCCAGCGCTGCGCGGTGTCCCACATCTCGACCGTGACCTCGTAGGTCTGATTCGCGTCGACCGCGGCGCGGCGTCCCGGGCCGTCGCGCCGACTCAACCTGACGACGCCGTCGCACAGGCGCTGAGCGAAGCCATTGGGGTGCACGTCCAGCAGCATCGCGCAGATGTCGGTATCGGCGGCGTTGGTCGCGACATGGACGACGAGCCGCACGGGGCCGATCACCTCCAGCGGTTCGGTCAGCGGCTCGCCGGTGTAGACGAGCACGTCGCCGCGCGTCTGAACGCCCGCATAATCGTCGGGGCCGCCGATCTGCGCCGACGAGGCCTCGGTGATGAACGGCACCGGCCGGTCGGGGTCGTGGCGCCATTGATCGGGCGGCGCGCTCGCCGGCGGGGTGCCCTCGGCTCGCAGGCGACCGTCGCCGAACCGCGAGTTGGCGTGCCCGCCGCTGTCGAGGTGCAGCGCCACCGTCGCCGCTCCGGGTGGCGGCCAGGCCGGCAGGTCGCGCCACTCGCCGGCGCCCATCACGAAGATCCGGACGGGCGAGACGGGGCGGGCCGGTGGCCGGCCGCGGACGTGCTGATCGAGAAACTCGACCAGCTCCCGGTCGAGATCGATCAGCGCCTCGGGGCCGAAGTCGACCTCCCCCAGCTGCCGCGTCGAGTTCACCCGGTGGCCCCACGGCCCCATCAGCAGGCGCTGTCCGGCGCGGCCCGCCGCGGTCATCGCGGCGAAGTTCGCCGGCGTGCCGATCTCCTCGTCGTCATACCAGCCGGAGATGTGCAGTACCGGCAGGTCGACCTCGGCGATCCGGTGCTGGTAGCGCAGCGGCTCCCAGTAGACGTCGTCGGCGTCGTGGCCGACCTCGCTGGCCCACCGCTCAGACTCGAATCCGGCGGCGCGATCGAGCTCGCGCAGCGGCCGGTGGCGGTAGATCTCCATCCAATCGACGTGCTCGGAGTACTGCGGCATCCGCCCGTCGGTCAGCCGGTGCCAGTTGATCCGCATCGGCCCCGGCACGCCGGTCGGGTCCTCGACGAACGGGTCTGACGGTGCCACCTCGACGATCATCGCCTTCAGCGCCGGCGGCCGGTGCAGCGCCGCCAGCCACTGGATCCGCCCGCCGTAGCTCCCGCCCCAGGTGGCCACGTCGCCGTCGCACCACGACTGCGCCGCCGCCCACTGGATCACGTCATATCCGTCCACTCCATCGTTGCGGTACGGCGCAAACGTCCCGTCCGAATCGCCCCGGCCCCGCACGTCGACCCAGACCGCCACGTATCCGGCCCGCGCGAACCGATCGCCGAACCCCACCTGGCGCTCGTTCGAGCGCCCGTACGGCGTCCGGCACACCACCACGGGCGCCGGCAGCTGCGCCGGCAAGGTCAGATCGGCCGCCAGCGTGACCCCGTCACGCAACGGAATCCTGACGTTGAACCGGCGAGTCAGCCGATGCCGCGCATTCATCTCGGCGCGAGCTCGGATTCGAACCGCCCGCGTATCGCGCGTCGGTCGATCTTGCCGTTGTCGTTCTTTGGTAACGCGTCCATCAGCTGCCACCGGTTGGGAATCATGTACCCCGGCAACCGTGTTATCAGCTCGGCCCGGAGCTGCGCTGTCGTACCGTCGACGGCGCGGGCCCGCAGCACCGCCGCGCAGCAGATCACCGTGCCCTCGAATCCACCAGTCGGCACCGCCACGACCGCGCACTCGGACACCGGCGCCA
This sequence comes from uncultured Solirubrobacteraceae bacterium, assembly GCA_963743985.1. Taxonomy (GTDB): domain Bacteria; phylum Actinomycetota; class Thermoleophilia; order Solirubrobacterales; family Solirubrobacteraceae; genus Palsa-465. The sequence goes on from CAVUSD010000008.1 coordinate 44,993, forward strand.
GCGCTGCCAACGCAACCTCGATCTCTCCGAGCTCGATCCGGTAGCCGCGATGCTTGATCTGGCTGTCGCGGCGGCCGATGAAATGAAACAGGCCGTCTGCGTCCCGGCGAGCGAGGTCGCCGGTGCGATAGATGCGCCCGGCCGTCCCACCCGCTCGAGGGTCGGGGATGAACGCGTTCGCCGTCGCCTCGGGATCACGCCAGTAGCCAGGGCTCAGACCGATGCCGCCGATGCAGAGTTCGCCGACGACCTCGTCGGCTGCCAGGGAGCCGTCCTCATCCAGGACCAGCAATTCCTCGCCGGCGCAGGCGGTTCCGATCGGGACCGGCTGGCTCGGATTGGTGGGAGCGACGTCGATGTCGTGATAGCTGCTCGCGATCGTCGCCTCTGTCGGGCCGTAGAGGTTGGTGAAACGCGCGCTTGGATGACGAGACATCCACTCGATCAGGACCGGCGTCGGCAGTACCTCGCCGCACCAGATGATCCTTCGCAGCGAGGAGAAGCCCTCGGCGGGGATCGCACCGAACGCCAACAGGTACGACATCGCCGACGGGACGCAGAAGAGCTGGTCGAGCTCGGAATCCAGGATGTAGTCGGCGAACTCCCGCGGGAGCAGGAGCTGTGGCGGCACGAGATGGAGCTCACCGCCGGCCGCCAGGGTCGCGTAGACGTCAAACGTCGAGAGGTCGAAGTGCAGCGGGGGATGTCCTGAGCAACGGTCGCCGGGGCGAATATCGAAGTGCGCGATCGCCCAGTCGATGTACGCGCGCGCCGCCGCGTGGGTGACGACGACTCCCTTCGGCCGGCCCGTCGACCCGGAGGTGAACAGGATGTGCGCCGGGTCCGACGCCGTGGTCTCAAACTGACGCGAGACGCCGGCATCGCCGCTCGCTGCCGCGTCCGGGCCGAGATCGACCATCGGTAGATCGGGGTCGAGGACTCCTTCCGCCGCCAAGGCGTCGGCGAGCCCGGCCCCATCACCGAGAACGAACGCGGCGCTCGCCCGGCTGGCGGCGACGATCTGGGCACTTCGGCGGACCGGCCCTGTGACGTCGACCGGAACATAGGCGCATCCAATCCGGAGCGTCGCGATCATCGCGGCGACGGTCGCCGGAGACTTGGGGGCCAGCAGGCAGACGCGCTCACCGGGACGGCAGCCTCGCTCCCGCAGCGAGCCCGCGAGTCGCTCGGCGAGGCGATCAAGCTCGGCGTACGTGAGACGCTCCCCGCCCATGACAACCGCAGTCGCGTCGGGAGACCGGTCGACCGAATCGTCGATCGGGTCGTGCAGCAGCGCCCCGGTCATCGGCTGAGCTCCGCGGCGAGTGCAAATGCGCGCGCCGCGTACTCGATCTCCGCCTCGGACAGCGGGATGTCGAGGATGAAGGTTCGAAAGCCTGACTGCATGTAGGAAGCCAGCTCGCCAGCGACCGTCTCGAAGTCACCGACGAGGTATGGGCAGAAGGTCTGGTAGTTCTCGAATGGACGGAGCCAGTAGGCGACGCTGCGCTCAGCGGTCCCGGACGCCGACCGCGAGAGCTGGGCGTGCCAATGAGAGTCCGAGACACCCATCGCCAGGTGATGGATGATCTGGCCGTCGCGGTCCTCCGGGAACCGTTCGTAGGCGACGCGCCAGGCCTCTTCGCGGTCAGCGCGGGCGATGATCCCGATCCGGATCCCGTTCCGGAGGCCGTCGTCGTCGAGCGGCTGCTCCTCCCCGGCGGGGTGCGGATAGCGGACCGCGGTGGCGTCAAGCGCCCGCGCGGTCGCAAGGCCGGCAGCCGAGGACCCGGAGATCATGAAACGCGGTGCCAGGTGGCTCGGGACGGGTGGCTGTAGACGCAGGTCGCGGACGCTGTAGAACCGACCGTCGTGCGTGAGCGGTTTGATGTCCGTCGTGAGCTGACGGATGATCTCGCCGTACTCCAGAACTCGCGTGTATCGGTCGTCGTGTGCGGTTTCATCTCCCAGGCTCAGCAGGTCATTCCTGAACCCGCCGGCGACGAGGTTGAGCCCGATCCCTCGGCCGTGCAGGTAGGCGATGCTGGCGACCATCTTCGCCACCGCGTACGGGTGCATGTAGAGCGGTTGGACGGCGATGAGCGGAATCAAACGCTCGGTCACCTCGATCATCGACTGTGAGAGCAACCACGGATCGACCAGTCCGTTTTCGGAGTAGACGAGCATTCCCTCGCATCCGAGCGCCTCGCTCCAGCGGGCCGCGTCCTTGATCAGGCTCGGATACTCGGCCTGGGGCGTCGTCCGGGACTCAGGACATGTGGAATAGATTCCAACTGACGACGGAAACATGCAGTTCATCCCAGCTGAGTTCAGAGCCGGGACGGGGCGGGCTCGTTCAGGAGCGGACTCAGTACGGCGCCGACCGCGTCCATCCCGTTGCGATACAGCTCGCTGTGCTGACCGGAGATCGCCACCGTGCGGAGCGTGCCCTGAACCTGCTGTGCCCAGATCTTGCTTGGATCGCACTTGCCCGGATGCCGCCCCGCGGCGACCAGCAAAACAGCGTCACCGGCATACGCCGAGGGACGGTACGCAGCCTCGATGGCGTCGGCGATGGTCAAGAACGGAAGCACGTCTTCAGGAATGCCCTGGCCTTCGTACGGGTCATAGTTGTCTCGGTCTGAGACCTTCTGTCTGAGCTTCCTCGCGTACATCGGAAGCCTCGCCGCCGGATCCTCCAGGATGTGTTTGGCGTATCGGATTGGATACCGGAGCCGAAACATCCATCTCGCGCGACTGGATAACAGTGCAGGATTTGCCTGGGTATCGATCATGGCGAGCAAGTCGACGCGCTCGCCCGCGTTCGCCAGTTGCCTCGCGATCTCGAAGGCGATCAACCCGCCAAACGAAAGGCCAGCCAGCGAATATGGCCCATTGGGTTGAACAGCGAGCATCTCACGGACATAGGTCGCTGCAATCGTCGCCAGCTCCCGCTGAGGAACGGCGTCTGACTGATACCCCACGGCTTGAAACGCGTAAATCGGCCGTTCGGTTTTCAATACGTGCGCAAGAGGTGTCGCCGTCATCGCGCTCGCGTGGGAGGTATGGGCCAGGAACACCGGCCGGCCTCGTCCCGCGCGGAGCACCAAGAGCTGCGACGAAGCCTGGCGCGGGATGGAAGCCTGCTGAGCCTCATCTCCCTGCGCTTCCTCGATGAGACGCTGCAGACCCCGAATCGTGCGGATGCTCGGCAGGTCAATTCGATCGAGGGGAATCCGTACGCCGCAGCGGACCTCCAACGCAGTTACCAAGCTGACGATGGCGAGGCTGTCAAGCAATCCTGTCGCGATCAAGTCGACGTCTGGCCCCGGCGGTTCCACCGTCAGCTCGCTCCGGAATACGACCGAGATCTCGTCGGAGATCGTGGCGATGCTCATTGCTTAATCAAAGTGAAGCATCTTTATTCAATTGAACGTGTCACTCGCCGGGTGTCAGTCAACCTAAAGGAACGTTAGCATTTGAGTGCTGGTTTCGAACCTTCGACACGTTGATTCGTCCAACCAGTCGGACGTGTATTAACCACTTCCCGTCCGCTGAGCGCGCGGACGTCAGCACGGCCCGCGGTCAGCCTTCGATGTCCCGCTTCAGCTTGCCCGGCATCGAGTCGATCAACTGGCCGCGCAGGATGCCGACGATCGGGCCGCGGAAGACGGTGCCGAGGATGCGGCCGAGGTCGACGGTCATCGCGTACGTGGCCCGGGTGCTGCCGTCGCCCAGATCCTCGAACGTCCACGAGCCCTCGATCGACTTCAGATCCCCCTTGACCTGACGCCAGCTCAGCCCGTTCGGCGGGTCATAGCTGAAGCGCATGTCGGTCTTGAGGTCACGGATCTTGCCATCGGTGACCATCTGCACCAGCGTCTGGTTACCGTCGGCGTCACGCTCGAGCACCTCACAGCGCTTGAACTGCGGCTGCCAGCGCGGCGACTGCTCGACGTCGGCGGCCACGGCGTAGACGGTGTCGATCGGCGCGGCGATCTCGACGGTGGCGGTTCCCTCGATGGCCATGACCGACAAAGATACGGCTGGCCGGCGCCGAGCGGCGCTACCGTGTGCGCGGCGGCGCCGCACCGTGAGCCGGGCAGGCGCGCGTTGAGCGCGTCTCCCTCTCCGGGGTAACCCCGGGGACCGTCGATCACCAGATCCAGTGCATCGCGAGCCCTTCGGTGCATCCGTTCGGAGGCACTGCCGGGCGCGCACGACAGAGCGCAGTCGCGGGCGGCGCCGCGATCATTCATCACCGACATGTACGAGCTGCGCGACCGCATCCTGATCGCCCGTGAGCTCACCGACGCGTTCCTCGACGGCGCCCCGTGGACGATCGAGGGACTGAGCGAGCGCGGCGTCGGCGCGCTGGACCGCTGGCCGAGCTGGATCACCGCGCTGGCGATGGCCGTGACCGCGGTACATCGCTCGCCTCCCAGCGACGACCCCGAACGGCTGACCGCGCTGATCGAGCAGTTCCTCGCGCGGCGCGGCGACGACGGCCAGCCGGAGCCGCCGGCGCTGGTCAGCCTCGTCGAGCCGCTGCCGCTGGACTCGCCGCGGCGCTGGCCCTCGCTCGCCCACGACTGGCCGGTCGCCCGGATCGAGTCCGTGCCGGCACTTGCCGAGCTGCTGGAACTGTCTCCGGGCCAATTGGCGTGGCTGGCGGACGTCCGGGGCCTCGAGCGCGCAGTCGCCGACGAACCGCTGCGCAACTACCGCTACCGGAGCCTTCCCCGCCGCGCCGGACCGCCTCGCGTGATCGAGGCGCCCAAGGCCCGGCTGAAGGAGATCCAACGCTGGGTGCTGCGAGAGATCCTCGACCACGTCCCGGTCCACCGCGATGCCCACGGCTTCACTCAGGGCCGCTCGGTGATCAGCCACGCCCGCGCCCACGTCGGCCGGCCCGTCCTGCTGGCGCTCGACCTGCGCGACTTCTTCGCCTCGATCTCAGCGGGCCGGGTGTACGGGACGTTCCGCACGATCGGCTACGCCCCGTCGGTCGCGCACGTGCTCACGGGCCTGTGCACAAACGTGGTGCCACAGACCGTCTGGGAGGTCGTGTCGAGCGCCGCGCACGAGGATGCTCGGCGCACCGGCTCACGCTTCTGGCTCGGGCGCCAACTGGCGACCCCGCATCTGCCACAGGGTGCCCCCACCTCGCCGGCGCTCGCCAATCTGGCCGCGTTCGGACTCGATCGCCGGCTGTCGGGGCTGGCGCAGTCGATGGGACTCCACTACTCCCGCTACGCCGACGACCTGACGTTCTCAGGCTCACGGCGCCTGCACCGCGGCCGACGCGGAATCGAGGGGCTCGTGGCGGAGATCGCTCGCGCCGAGGGCTTCGCCGTCAACGTCGACAAGACGGCGTTGCGGACCCGCGGCTCACGCCAGACGGTCTGCGGAATCGTCGTCAATGCTCACCCCAACGTCCCGCGGGTCGAATACGACCGGCTGCGGGCGTTGTTGCACAACGCCGCCCGAGACGGCCCGGCGGCGCACAACCGGAGTCGCGTGCCTGACTTCGAGGCGCATGTCCGTGGACGGATCGCCTGGGTCTCGGCGGTCAACCCGGCACGCGGCGAGAAGCTGCGGCAGATGTTCGAGCGCGTCGATTGGGACGCGGCGGGCGAGGACGCGAGCAGCACCTGACCGCGTCGCCGTACACGACGGAATGCCTGAACGTCCACAGCTACGCGATTGAAGCTAAAGCTCGGCGGGTAAACGGTCGATACGCGCAGGGACAGGGATCTCAAGCTGAGAGGACGTGTGAGTGGACATGCTTGAAGCAGGGGAAGCGCGCCACAACGAAGGATTTGTGCCGGCACCGGGGACGTTGATCCGCCGAGTCGCACTGGGTAGCGAAGCCACGTATCGGATCATGGGCGAGAACGATCGTGGCGTCGAGGTCGAGGTTGTCGAAGCCCCGGGCTTGGAGCCGCGGACGCGCTTCACGTTCACGACTGCCGATGTCATCGAGATGGCCGCCCCCGCGGGCAGCCGGGCTGACGGCTCGCGCCGGGCAGACCGCGTCGTCCGCTTGGGGATCCCCAAACGCCACTACGCGTGAGTACGGGCGGGATCGTCCCGCCCAGGTCCACCGCGTAGCGAGCCCGGCCACTCAGGACGGGGCGAGCAACCAGCCGTCGGCGAGGAGCACGAGCCCGTCCTGCGTGAGGCCGGCCGCCGCCTCGCCGTCGGCATCGTCCACCCGCACCGCGCCGTCGGCGATGACGCGGCGCAGCAGCTGGCCGCGACGCTGCCGCAGACTGCCCTCGAATCGATGGGCGGCCCGCCGCGGCACCCGCTCTGGATCGGCAGCCACGCCCGCGCACCCGTCGCTGACCGGGCACTCCGCGCAACGCGGGCGGGCCGTGCAGATCCGCTGGCCGAACTCCATCAGCGCCTGGCCGGTGCGCCACGGATCGCCCGAGCTGTCGACCCCGCCCGGAAAGCGCCGGCGCAGCACCCGTCGCACATTGACGTCGATCGGCAGTACGGGCTGCTCGAGCGCGAAGCAGCGGACGGCCGCGGCGACATAGGTACCGACGCCGGGGAGCGCGGTGAGATCCTCCGGCCAGCCGGAGCGGGCAACGATCCGGGCCGAGCGATGCAGGTCACGCGCCCGCCGCGGATACCCCAGGCCCTGCCACTGCGCCAGCACGTCGCCCAGCGATGCCTCGGCCAGTTCCGTGACCGTCGGCCACCGGTCGATCCACGCGCGGTATGCGGGCAAGACACGGTCCACCTGCGTCTGGATCAGCATCATCTCCGAGACCCAGACCGCGTAGACGTCCCGCGTCTGGCGCCACGGCAGTGATCGGCCTTCGGCGGTCCACCAGGCAACGACCGCCGAGACCTGTGCGCTGTGGCCGACAGGCAGCCCGGCCGGCGCTGTCACTTCAGGACCGACACCTTCCCGGTGACCGTGTCGACCGCGATGAACTTCGGAGCGAACGTGAAGATGTACAGCGGGTTGGATTTCCTGGGGCCGAGCGGGTTGCGCAGCGTCACGCCGCTGAACCCCTTCCGGTACCCGGCCTTGCGAACCCGGACCAGCGCCTGCGCCACCGTCATCGTCGGCGCCCGCGGGATCGCCACGTCCTCCAGGAACGGTGACTTGACGCCGACGACCTTCCCGAACTTCTTCGGGGCCGGCCCGTAGGTGAGAAACGCGGACTGGTACTTCGAGCCGGGCGTGCCGTCGAACACGAACTTCCAGCTGACGATGCCCGCCGCCGTGGAGACGGGCTTGCCGGCACGGGTGGCGCCATCGGCCTCGTAGAGGACGTCACGCCCGAACTGCGACTTGTTGGTCGCCCGCACGCGGGTCGTGGCCGGTCCGATCAGCGTCGTCACGTCCGGCAACGGTGTCGCCGCTGCCACCGTCGCGCGCGCTGCGTGTGCGCTCGCGCCGGTGACTCCGACGAAGCCGAACGCCACGCCCATCAGGGCTGAGCCCACCAACGGCCGTCGTCTCATCTTGATGCTCCTCCGCTTGTTCCGTTGTCCCCTGGCGACGGCGCCGGACACGCGCGTGCGCGCCGCGAGAATACTGCCCCGGCGGGGCCCACGCTCCCGGCCCGCCGCCACCGCGGCCCGAGGCGATACCGTCAGCCGATGCGCGTCGACAAGTGGCTGTGGACGGCGCGGCTGTTCAAGACCCGCGGGCTCGCAGCGGCCGCGGTCAAGGGCGGGCGGGTGCACGTCGCCGGCTTGGCCGTCAAGCCCAGCCGTGAGGTCGGCCCGGGCGACGAGCTCGAAGTCACGATCGGCACCACGCGCCGGACGGTGATCGTGCGCGGTGCGGCGGAGCGACGCGTGTCTGCCGTGGAAGCGGCGAAGCTGTACGAGGAGACCGAGCAGAGCATCGCCGAACGCGAGCGCCAAGCCGAGCTGCGCCGGCTCAGCGGGCCGGACGACCTCGGCGGGCGGCCGACCAAACGCGATCGGCGCAGGTACGACGCGGGCCGTCACTGACCTTATGCGAACTTGACACGGTCAGGCGCTCGGCTATCGTCCGAGTGGCGGTAGGGGCCTGGAGTACTACAGAGATGCATCGCGCACGGCCGCGCGTGCGCATCAACTGAACTGGCGTTGTCGACCGCGGGGCGAGTCATGACACCGAGTGCCAAGAACACCATCGCGATGGACATTCTCGATCCCGGACGTACTCGGCGGGTCGAGAAGCCCTGGGGCTATGAGATCTGGTACGCGCTGACCGAGGACTACGCCGGCAAGATCCTGCATGTCGACCAAGGCCATCGCCTCTCGCTGCAACTGCATGAGCGCAAGGACGAGAGCTGCTACCTGCTCGCCGGCCGCGTGCTGTTGATCAAGGGCCCCACCGCCGATGAGCTCACCGAGCGGACGATCGGTCCGGGCGAGACGTGGCGAAACCGCCCCGGTGACGTGCACACGATCGAGGCGCTCGAGGACAGCGACGTGCTCGAGGTCTCAACCCCCCAGCTCGATGATGTCGTCCGGCTGCAGGATCACTACGGGCGCGAGGGCACCAGCCAGCCGTAGCCGAAGCTGCATGAGGACGGTCGCCGTGGGTGGCCACCTAGTCTCTGGCCGAGCCACATCACGGAAAGGACACGAGCATGGTGAGCAATCCACTGCGGTGGGGAATCCTCGGAACGGGCGGGATCGCCCAGACCTTCGCGACTGACCTAGGTCTGACCGACTCTGGCGTCGTCAGCGCCGTCGGGTCGCGGAGCCAGGGCTCGGCCGACCGGTTCGCGGACATGTTCCGCATCGAGCGCCGGCATGCCAGCTACGAGTCGCTCGTCGCCGACCCCGACGTGGACGTCATCTACGTGGCGACCCCCCACCCGATGCACCGAGACAACGCGATCCTCGCGCTGCGGGCGGGCAAGCCCGTGCTGGTCGAGAAGCCGTTCGCGATGAACGCCACCGAGGCAGCCGAGATCGTCGCGGTGGCACGGGAGACCGGGCTGTTCGTGATGGAGGCGATGTGGACGCGGTTCCTGCCACACATCACGGTGGTCCGCGACTGGGTGTCACAGGGGAGCCTCGGCGAGATCGTCACCGTCACCGCCGACCACGGCCAGTGGTTCGCCGAAGATCGCGACTCTCGCCTGTTTGCCCCGGAGCTCGGCGGCGGGGCGCTACTTGACCTCGGCGTCTACCCGGTGTCGTTCGCGTCGATGATCCTCGGCACCCCGAACCGGATCACCGCCATCATCGACCCAGCATTCACCGGCGTCGACGCGCAGACGTCGATGCTGTTCGGCTACGAGACCGGCGCCCACGCCGTGCTCACCTGCACCCTGCGCGCCAAGAGCCCCACCCGCGCAGCGATCGTCGGCACCGACGCCCGGATCGAGATCGACGGCGACTTCTACGCCCCCGCCTCCGTCACGCTCATACCGAGAGACGGCGAACCGACGCGCATCGAATCCAACCACGAAGGCCGCGGGCTCCGTCACCAGGCCGACGAGGTCGCCCGCCGGCTGGCGGCCGGCGATCGCGAGAGCCCCGTGATGACGCTCGATGAGACGATCTCGATCATGCAGACGATGGACGCCGTCCTCGCCCAAGCCGAGTAACCCATCTGGCTCGAATATCCGTTGTTCCGCTGAGCATCTGACCGGCGACAACTTCATGTATCGCACCGGCGTGCCGATACGACCGGGTGATCTCATGCGTGAAGACGTTGTTCAGCCGGCCGGAGCTGAGCGCCGGGGCCCTGCTGCTCGCGTGTCTCTTCGCGTTGCTGGGCGCCGGTAGCGCCGCCGCCGCCACGCATCGACCTACCCGCGCGCAGATCATCGGCGGCCAACCGGTCCCCGCCGGCACGCTCCCCCAGCTCGCGTACATCGTCAACCAGGTCAGCCCCACCGACGACGAATCCTGCACCGGGACGGTGCTGTCCGCCAACCTGGTGCTGACCGCCGCCCACTGCGTCCAGAGCCAGTCAACCGGAGCGGTCGATCCTGCCGCCGGCTTCAGCGTGGTCACCGGACAGCCGAACCTCGCTGGCAGCTTGGTCGGACACGTCAGCGCCGTGTCGAACGTGATCGTGTATCCGCTGTATGACCCAGTGACCCGCGACTCAGACGCGGCACTGCTCGAGCTGAGCACGCCGACGACCGCTCCGGCGGTCACGCTCCCGACCAGCGCTGACGCCACGCTGTGGCAGTCCGGCGCGGAGGTCGCGATGGCCGGCTGGGGACTGACCAACGGCGCCGACCCGGCCTCCGAGCCATACCAGGTGCAGTGGGCGACCACGGTTACGCAGTCGTCGGCCTACTGCGCGAGCAACGCATTGCTGCTGGAGAGCGTGTTCGATCCGGCCGGCCAGATCTGCGCGATCGACGCCCCGGCCGACACGACGGGCGCCTGCCACGGGGACAGCGGCGGACCGCTCCTCGCCCAGTACTGGACGGGCACCCCGATCCAGGTCGGGATCACGGTCTGGGGCGAAGCCAACTGCAACCCGGCGTACCCGAACTTCTTCACCCAAACCGCTCCGATCTCCAGTTGGGCCGCTAACTGGATCCAGAATCTCGCGCCGCCACCAGCCCCGTCACCGGCCCCGACCCCGACCGCGACACCGACTCGGGTCCCGACTTCGGTGTCGGCCTCGACTCCGGCTCGCCAAGCACCCCGAGCCGGCAGCTACCACGGCCACAGTTCCCAACACCACGCCGTCAGGTTCACCGTCGTTTCGGCGGCGACGAGCGTGACCTCGTTGACGTTCGGGCTCCGCCTACGCTGCGGGAGTGGACGGCGCCTGTCCTACACCCTGAGGACGAAGAGCTTCCCGATCCACCACCTGGCGTTCGGGGGCGGGCCGCGCACGAGCGGTCAGAGGAGCTACCAGCTGACCGGCCGCTTCGACACCACCGGCCGTGCGAACGGCACCATCAAGACCAGCTGGCGCAGCCGTCGGTACGGCAGCTGCCAGAGCGGAGTGATCCACTGGAACGCGACGTCGTAAGGCTTCGTCAAGAAGTCACCCCGTTGAGACGAGGCCCGAAGCAAGCGCGGACGTAGCATCCGTCGGCGTGAGTCCCGCAGAAGTCGACGATCCCTACGGCGAGGCCGTGGAATGGAAGCCGGTGGCGCCTCGATTCCGTCCGCAGCGATTGCTGGTATCGCTGCTGGTCGGAGCCGTTTCGATCTGGGTGGCTTCGGGCCTGCTGCCGGGGGTTCACGTCCACAGCTTCGAGGGGGCGGTGATCGTGGCGGCGGCGATCGGCGTCCTGAACGCCGTCCTGCCACCGGTGGTCGCAGCTTTGCGTCTCCCCTACACGCTGGTGGTCGGGTTCCTGGCGATTCTCGCTCTGGACGCAGGAATTCTGCTGCTCGTCTCCGCCGCCGACTCGGTCGATTTCAAGGTCGACTCGTTCGGATGGGCGCTGGCTGCGGCGCTGCTGACCTCGGCAGTCAGTCTGGTCCTGGAGACGTTCCTCGGCGTCAACGACGAGAGCTCGTACTCGTTGCGGGTGATCGAGCGGGTGGCGCGCCGTCAGGGCGGACCAACCCGAACCGACGCTCCGGGAGTCCTCTTTCTGGAGATCGATGGGCTTGCCGCTCCGGTGCTGCGCCGGGCGATGCAAGCCGGTAGCGCGCCGGTGCTGGCTCGCTGGCTGAGCCAGGGGACGCATCAGCTGATCGAATGGGAGACCGATCTGTCCTCGCAGACCGGGGCCAGCCAGGCAGGCATCCTGCTCGGCTCAAACCACGACATTCCCGCCTTCCGCTGGGTCGAGAAGGAGACCGGCAAGGTGATGAGTTGCTCGGCCCCGGCCGACTGCGCTGAGATCGAGCGTCGCCTCGCCACGGGCAAGGGGCTGCTGGTCGGCGGCGGCGCCAGCCGCGGGAACCTGCTGTCCGGCGAGGCCGAGGAAGTGATCCTCACCGTCAGCCGGATGGATGCTGAGAAACGCAGCAACCCGGGCTACCGGGCGTTCCTGGCCAACGGGTACAACGTCACCCGCGAGCTCGTCCTGTTCGCTTGGGAGGCGGTGCTCGAGTACACGGCGGCGATCGCCCAACGTCGGCGTGACGTCGTCCCTCGTGGTGAGCGGGGTGGCCGGTATCCGTACCTGCGCGCCGTGCTGTGCGTCGTCGTGCGGGACCTGATCGTGTTCGGGGTGCTCACCGACATGATGCGCGGTCGCCCCGCCGTCTACGCCACCTTCTCGAGTTACGACGAGGTCGCTCACCATTCGGGGCTCGAGCGGGCCGACACGCTCGAGGCCCTGCGCAAGCTCGACCAGCAGTTCGGCCGGATCGAACGCGCCCGTCGCTACGCGCCGCGTCCCTACAAGATCGTCGTGCTCTCCGACCACGGACAGACCCAGGGGATGACGTTCAAGCAACGCAACGGGTACGGGCTCGACGACCTCGTCCAGCGATCGCTGGCGAACGGAACCGTGTCGGGGATGAGCGCCGGCGATGAACACGACGCCGCGGTCGGCCAAGCGCTTCAGGAGGCGACCAATCAGACCCGATCGCACGAGGATCACGACCTCGGCGACCACCGCGCGGTGGTGCTCGGCTCGGGCAACCTCGGCCTCGTCTACCTGATGGACGAAAAGCGGCGGCTGACCGCCGAGGAGATCAACGAGCGCCATCCCGACCTCCTGTCGGCACTTGGCGATCACCCGCATATCGGCTTCCTGCTCGTTCACTCGGCACAGCACGGGCCGCTGGCGATCAATTCCCGCGGCGCTCACCACCTCGCCAACGGCCGCATCGAGGGTGAGGACCCGCTCGCGCCGTTCTCGGTGAATGCGCCCGCGCACCTGCTCCGCACCGATGGGTTCGAGCACGTGGCCGACATCATGGTCGGCAGCTTCTATGACCCCGCGCTCGAGGAAGGCTGCGCCTTCGAAGAGTTGATCTCGTTTCACGGTGGCCTCGGCGGCCCCCAGACCCGGCCGTTCATCCTGCACCCCGTCGAGCTGCCGGTTCCTGCTGAACCAATCGTCGGCGCCGCTGGCGTGCATGAGCTGCTCAGCGGCTGGCGGGCGCTGCTCGCGGGCACGCCCACGCCGGAGGCGGTCGGGGCGACCTCGTGACCGCGGCCGGCGAGGACGGGATCACCTATGTCGGTCATGCCACTGCGCTGGCCGAGCTCTCCGGTGCTCGGCTGCTCACCGATCCGCTGCTCGGAGCAGGCATCCTGCACGTTCGCCGCCGCGTCCCGCTGCCGGTCGTCGATGAGCTTGGGCCGCTCACGGCGATCCTGATCTCCCACGCGCACCGTGACCATCTCGATCACGAATCGCTCCGGCAGCTGCCCGCCGACTGTCCGCTGATCGTTCCCCGGGGATGTGCCGCGGAGGTCCAGCGCGACGGTGCCCGCGAGGTGATCGAGCTCGCCGAAGGCGACCGCGTGCCCGTGGGCGACATCGTCGTCGAAGCGGTGCACGCCGCCCACGACGGACGTCGTAACCCGTTCGGCAAGCCGATCGCGGCGCTCGGCTACTTGCTGGAAGGACCGATCAGCGTGTACTTCGCCGGCGATACCGATCTGTTCGACGGCATGTCCGACCTTGCCGGCCGAGTGGACGTGGCACTACTGCCGGTCGGAGGCTGGGGCCCGCGCGTCCCAGCCGGACACCTCGACCCAGACCGGGCCGCCGAGGCAGTCGCACGGATCCGGCCTCGCATCGCGGTGCCGATCCACTGGGGCACGCTCAGGGCCTGGGGTGCGCAGCGCGGCCTTGACCCCGTCGCGCCGGCCCGAGCGTTCGCCGACGCGGTTGGCCGCCGCGCGCCGGCGACCGAGGTCACGATCCTCATGCCGGGGCAACGATTCGCGCTGTCTGCGCTGGGCGCGCGCCCATAGGATCAGCCGATCGTGTCCGGTGCCAGTGCCACTCACCCGATCGCCTCGCGCGGGCGCCTGCTTTCCGCGTGGTGGGCCGAGGCCAAACGGGTCGACCACGCCGTCTATGAGGCGATCCTACGGACGCCGACGCCGGCGCTTGACCAGCAGATGAGCCGGCTCACCCAGGCGGCGGACTACTCGCGCCTGTGGTTGGGCTCCGCCGCGATCCTGGCCGCGACACGCGGCGGCCCGGGCAGGCGGGCGGCGGGCACCGGGCTGGCGTCGATCGCGGTGACCTCAGCCGTGGCCAACCTCGTATTCAAGCCGATCGGCCGTCGTTCGCGCCCGGATGCCAGCGACGCACCGGCCGCTCGCCGCGCCCCGATGCCGACCAGTTCGTCGTTCCCATCGGGCCATTCCGCCTCGGCGTTTGCGTTCGCTACTGGGGTCGGCAGCGTCCTACCGCTGGAAGCGATCCCAATCCGCGTCTTGACCACCACCGTGGCCTACTCACGCGTGCACACCGGAGTGCACTATCCCGCCGACGTGATCGCCGGGGCGTTCCTCGGCACAACGCTTGCGCAGATCACGGCACGCGGCCTCGACCGCTGGTATCCGGGATGAATCGGCGGCTGGCCGCGATCGCGGCGCTACTGCTGTTGACCGTTTCGGTGGTGTTGGCGGTGATCGTCGCCGTGCAGAAGTTCCCCAGCGGATTCGTGGTACTGGCCTGTGTGATCGCCTCGCTGGCCGTGGCCTGGTGGGCTCTGATCCATCGTGGCGTCGCGCGCCTGGCGGGCGCGGCGGTCGCCGGGCTGCTGCTGGCCGGCGCGGTCGTCCTCGTCGTCCTCGAGGCGAGGGTGATCGAGGATGCGCTGATCCTGGTGGCGCTCCTGCTCGCGGTCGAGGCGGCGCGCCGCGTGTTCGCCGTCCACGCGAAACTCCCCGCCGCGCCAGCGCCGAAGCGGCCCGTGCTGTTCTACAACCCCAAGTCGGGCGGCGGCAAGGCTGAACGGTTTCACGTTGCGCGTGAGTGCCGTGCTCGGGGGGTCGAGCCGATCGAGTTGCACTTCGGCGAGGATCTTGTGGCGCTTGTGCACAAAACCCTCGACGCGGGCGCAGACGCGATCGGCGTGGCTGGCGGCGACGGCACCCAGGCGATCGTCGCCGCCGTCGCCGCCGAACGGGGAGTCCCGTATGTCTGTGTGCCGGCAGGAACACGGAACCATTTCGCGCTCGACCTCGGCGTCGACCGCGACGACGTCGTCGGCGCTCTGGACGCGTTCACCAAGGGCGGCGAGCGCGTCGTCGATCTCGCCGAGGTCAACGGCCGCGTCTTCGTCAACAACGTCTCGCTCGGTGTCTACGCGGAAGCAGTCCAGCAAGGCGGATACCGGGACGCGAAGCTGCGCACGATCGCCGACACGATGCCCACGGCGCTCGGCCCGGGTGGCGAGACGCTCGACCTGCGCTGGACCGGCCCCGACGGTCGCGACCACACCACCAGCGCGGTGATGCTCGTGTCAAACGACCCCTACCGTCTCGGCCGCGTGCTCGGCTCCGGCACCCGCCCACGATTGGACGGCGGCGTGCTCGGCATCACCGCCGTCCAAGCCGGCGCGGCCGTCGACGGCGGAAAGCGCCGGCAGGAGTGGGCCGCACCATCATTCGAGGTCCACTCCGATCAGCCGATCGCGGCCGGCATCGATGGCGAGGCGGCCAGGCTCGACCCTCCGCTGCGCTTCCGCAGCCGCCCGCAGGCACTTCGGGTGCGCATCGCCCCGCAGCACCCCGGCGCCTCCCCGTCAGCCGCGATGCCCGCCGACCCCTGGGCGGGATTCCGCAGCGTCGCCCGCGTCGCGATCCGCGGATCCCTGTAAAGGAACTGGGTCTCGCCGCGGGACGAGCGGGAAGCCTTGACGCCGCTGAGGCGTAATGCCCTGCACGTGAGCGACGGGTCTCCGGCAATCGCCCGGTAGCTCGACGACGGGTGTGAGAACCTGGATGCGCCATCGCACGTCCGGGACCTCTGCACGATCCAGCGTTCGCGCGTCTTGGTCGAGCTCGCTCACCGAAGTTGTCGAGCGTAAGGCGTGATGGACATTTAGTTCCAGGCACGCGGACAGCCCAGCCTACGTGCAAAGCAAGTCACCGGGCTCGGGCGCCGCACGCGTGTGTCGTAGTCGGCCGCGGCATGAAATTGACTCACCTTCGACGGATCGTAGGATGGCTGTGCGCATCTCGTGCGGAAGCCCCAGCCTCATTCCATGGGTCAGTAACCTATCGAAGCGGCAACAACATGACCTACCGCTCAACTCTCACTGGAGCGACCTGACGTGGGCTTCCGGGAATGGGTGCTCCAGGACTGGCACGTCAACGCCACGCGCCCTGAGTCGCAGTTGCTCCTAGCGTGGTTTCGCCTGGCCCAATGGGCCGCGACCCACTGGGGGAAGCTGGCTCGCCTCATCGTCGCTCCTCACTGGTACATCATGTCATTGGTGGTGAGCATCGAACTCCCGGTCGGCGTGACGGTCGGTCCGCGACTGCGTCTCCACCACCCTCATGGGATAGTCCTGAGCCCGAACTGCTCGCTCGGCAGCGACTGTCATCTGCGTCAAGGAGTGACTATAGGCAACCGGGTCGACCGGGACGGCAACGATCTCGGCGTAGCGCGTATCGGGAACGACGTCGACTTGGGCGCGGGCTGTTGCGTGATCGGCGATGTCGAGGTTGGTGACCACGCACGCATCGGCGCGCTTGCGATCGTGCTCAATTCAGTGCCACCGTGGGGGGTTGTCGTCGGCAACCCCGGGCGTTTGATCCGTATCGACGAACCTTCGGTCCAGTCGCAAGCGACCTGACCGGCCGGAGTGGTCCTGGCGTGAGTCTGAGGCCCGCCTCCCTTCCCTAGAAGCCCTGGTTCTCTTCGGTCATCGGAGATGGCAACGGGTCGCCATCATCGCAGCGGACCACGCTGACCGTCGCCTTCGATGCCTCGGCTACCTGAGCGACGTCGAGGTCGTCGATTGCGTAATGACTCGCCCGACTCACCGGGGGGACCGACTCGTACGGCCCCGGGTCAGCATCCCCCAGCGCACCCGTGTGGCGCCCCCAGAACATTCCGGTCCAGTGCTTGCCCGTGCGCAACTGATCCCAAGTCGCCACTCAGACCAATCCGAGGTCAATCGGAGAACAGAGTAGAGCTACGGGACCGCATGACAGTCCAAATCCGACTGTTAGTTCGGCGGCCCGCACCCTGGATCTCGTGCAGTGGTCCAAATCGGACCGTGGTGCGAGTCAGAGCCAGACCAGACTTCTCCCGTTTCGGCGTGCTACCCGGGTCCCATCTGCTGCCTCGCGCACGCGAGCAACACGCCGAAGGTCGGGCTTCGAAACGGTTGCGCAGCTCGCATAAGGTCGGTGTCAACCACCACTATAAGTCGACTTGCATACCTTTGCGTACCCTTGATACTCTACGGATCGGTGTATCAGACCGGGGAAGCGTAGGTCCGAAACTCAGCGGGGCGCGGGCCAAGATCCGCCGAGCACTCTTCGCCGTGCCCGGATGGCAGATGCCGAGCAGACGCTACAGAAGTGTCAGCCCGGAAGGTTGACTGAGGATCGCGAGAGGCAGAGGGCGGAACACCATGACGAAAACCGCAAAACCTGCACGCAAATGGCCAACCGGTCGACGTCGTCGACCGCTTCCGTTGTTGCCTGACCTCCAACTCGACTCGCTCGCCGAGATCTCGCCGGTGTGGGAGGTCCAGCCGAGTGGTCATCGCGAAATTGGGGCGCGTGTCTCTGTCGTCCGTCGCGACGCCCAACTCAGGCGCGGGCTCGCAACATCCGATGTGATCTCAGGCTTCGCATCGTTGTTCGTCGTGACAAAGTCAATTGACGCGGGGAGCGTCCGACTCGACTTGGCCAGCCTCCTCGTTGCTCCATTCATTCTGTTAGCCGGCAAGCTAATAGGCCTATACGATCGTGACCCACACGTATTGCATAAGACGACCCTTGATGAGGCACCCTCCATTGGCTATTTCTCGGTCGTCTTCGCTCTTGGCATTTGGCTGTGTGAAACTGTGCTTTTGGATGGCTACCTAGCCCGTCCTCAGGTTTTCGGGCTCCTAGTGCTTATGTTTCTCATGACGACAATAGGCAGGTTGCTCGTTCGCCGAATAGCTTTTGTTTTCGCGCCCGCGGAACGATGCATCGTCATCGGGAACGCGACCGATGCCGCTCGGATTGCCGCCAAGCTTGCGCACTCGCCCTCGGTCAACGCTGAGGTAGTCGGGCGTGTAACTCTGCATCCCGACGAAGCCACTGAGCAGATTCACTCGCTTCCCCGGCTCGGTGAGTATGGCCAACTCAGCCAAATCGTGACGCGCCTTCAGGTCGAGCGGGCAATCATCGCGCCGCGGAGCGACGAACAGGATGGCATCCTCGAGGCGATCCGCCTGATTAAAGCGCTCGGCATCAAAGTTAGCGTCCTTCCGCGACTGCTGGAGGTAGTGGGCTCGACCTCGACGTTTGATGACATTGACGGTTTGTGGCTGCTGGGAGTTCGGCAGTTTGGTCTGGCCCGGTCGTCGGAGATGATCAAACGCAGTACGGATATTGCGATTGCGGGCCTGGCTTTGATTCTCCTCTGGCCGCTCCTTCTGACACTGGCGCTCGCCGTGAAACTAGACAGCGACGGGCCGACCTTTTTTCGCCAAGCCCGTATTGGACGTCGTGGTGAGCGGTTCTGGATGCTCAAGTTTCGTCGATGGTCTCTGACGCGGAAGCCGGAAACCCGACCTGGACGCTTTCAACGAGGCTCAGGGCGGCCTGTTCAAGATCACAGCGATCCCCCAATCACACGGGTTGGCCGTTCCTCCGTCGCATGTCCCTCGATGAGCTTCCTCAACTCGTTAACGTGATTCGCGGCGATATGAGCCTGGTTGGTCCCCGGCCTCTCGTTCCCGATGAGGATTCGCTCGTTACCGGATGGCAACGTCGTCGGCTGTCGGTCAGGCCCGGCATGACCGGCCTGTGGCAGATCTTCGGCTCCTCACGCATCCCCATGGACGAGATGGTCAAGATCGACTACATCTACGGAGCGAACTGGTCACTGTGGCTTGACTTCAGGATCCTCGTGCGGACGATTCCGTATGTGCTCAGTCGTCGTGGGATGTAGCGATCATTTTCAACCGATCGCGCAGGTTCGTCAGTCCTTGCGGCCAAGAAGGATCCGCGGCCACGAGGAGACAACCAAGGTCAAGCTCGAGGTCCACTAAAACCGCAGCAGCACGGCCGTGCGGCTCGCAGAGCTCCGCCGCGTCCTCCAACCTACAAACGGACGCATGGGACCGTCCTCCTCCGCGCGGGTGTCCTGAAGGTCGACGAACAGTCGCGCGGGTTGACGATGTCGGGGTAGGGTAGGTCGGGATGCGCGGTAACGAGCACGATTGCGTCCGAGTTTCGTATCTCGTCAAGAGGAGCCGAGCGCAATTCCCTTGAGGGAAGCTCAGCGACGTAAGGATCGTGGTAGGCGATCTGGGCGCCGCGCTGGGTGAGCACATCGATGATCCGCAACGCCGGGGACTCGCGGATGTCGCCTACGCCGCCCTTATAGCTGACGCCAAGGATCCGACGTGCGGGAGCCTGCACAGGTTTGCTGACGTTGTTGAGGGCCCGTTCTATGCGCTCGACGCAGTAGTACGGCATCTGCTGGTTGACCTTGCCGGCGAGCTCGATGAACTCGGTCGACATATGGAATTCACGGGCCCGCCAGGTGAGATAGAACGGGTCGACGGGTAGGCAGTGACCGCCCATTCCCGGGCCAGGCTCGAAGCGCATGAAGCCGTACGGCTTAGTGGCGGCCGCATCGACGACTTCCCAGATGTTGAGGTTCATGCGATCGGCGAGGATCGCGAGCTCGTTGACTAGCGCGATGTTGACCGAACGGAAAATGTTTTCCAACAGCTTCGTCATCTCGGCGGCCTCGGGAGTCAGACGCGGATAATCTCGTCGCACACCTTCCTGTAAACCTCGACGGCGCGTTCAGTGCTCTCCGGCGTGATCCCGCCAATCACCTTGGGCGTGTTGCGTAGTGTGTAGTCGGTCCGGCCAGGATCAACCCGCTCGGGTGAGAAGGCGA
This sequence comes from uncultured Solirubrobacteraceae bacterium, assembly GCA_963743985.1. Lineage (GTDB taxonomy): Bacteria > Actinomycetota > Thermoleophilia > Solirubrobacterales > Solirubrobacteraceae > Palsa-465. The sequence goes on from CAVUSD010000008.1 coordinate 64,957, forward strand.
CGTGAAGATCGGTGCCGACTTTCAGGCCGCCTGCTCGCTCCAAGAGTGGTACGAGCTGCTCTCGCGTTGTCCCTGGGTAGGTTGTCGATTCCAGCACGATAAGCTGCCCGCGCTGCACGACCGAGGCCAGCGCCTCGGCTGCGGACAACAGAGGCGCCAGGTCGGGCTCGCGATTAGCGGTCAGCGGCGTGGGCACGCAGATCAGCACCGCCTCGCACTCGCCAGCGCCGCGTAACGCGTCGAGGCCTCGACTCGCGGCACACGGCGGCCAGCCTCGCGGAGTCAATGTCCTCGATGTAGGAGTTGCCGGCCGCGATCGCCGCCACTTTGCGGTCGTCAACGTCGACGGCGACCACCGACTCGCCAGCCTCGGCAAAAGCGACTACGAGTGGGAGGCCGACGTAACCCAAACCGATGACTCCGATGGACATGCGTCGCTAAGATACAGGAATCCGGATCGTCGGCGGAACGTCGATCAGAAGCGATCGATCAGAAGCGATCATGATGGCGAGACGCCCCGCTTCAGCGGATCATCGATCCTTCGAGCGGCGTCAGCTTCCGAGCGTCGCTGGTCGGGTGCCGATACCGACTCGCATACACGGCTAATCGTCTTGATGCCGAACCAAGCCCTGCCACAGACCAGAGGACGCCAGATATGCGTCCACCGCGGTCCAGAAACGTTCACTAACCAGGTCCCGCCGCCGATCTGTGGGGTGTGCATCCCCTCTCCGTCATCCGCAAGGGCCTACCGCGAGCGCTCCGAGTCGATCCGCGTCGGCGGGTCGGCCCCTGGGCAGCGACGCTGGCGGCGACATGCGTCGTGTTCGCGACGCCACCGAGCGCGCTGGCAACCTCACCTGCGTTCGACGGGGTCTGTACCTCGCCGACCAACTCGGGTAATCTGAGCGCGACTCAGCTAGGCAGCTATGACCATCTTGGGATCCAAGCGCCTGACCGGGTCCAGGCGGTTACCAGCCCAATCTTCGAAGGCGGATGCGCGATCCGGGTGGAAACCGAGCCCGGAGACGACGGAGGCGCGATCACGGATCGCGATGAGTTCACTGGCACAAGGACTCTGTGGCACAACGGCGATGACGTCTGGTACTCGATTGCGTTCATGCTGTCATCGCAGAATCCGTATCCGCCTCCCGGCGGATGGCTAGTGATCGACCAGTTCTTCGCGGAGGACATCCCAGGCGATGTCTCCGGAGGCTCGCCGCCAGTCGCGCTCGAGGTGACCCCTGGCGGCTACGTCGACCTGGACGTCCGCGGTGGCGCCAAGGCATCCGCGTCGGCCGTCGATCCACGCGACGACGAGTACCCTATCTCCCAGGCAACTCCGGGCCAATGGCAGAGCCTGCTCCTCCATGTTCACTGGTCTACGGGGTCGGGGGGTCTTGTCCAGGTTTGGAACCGTGGCGCCGACGGCAGTCCGACTTCCGCGCCCGCCGTCTCCGCTACAGGCCCGAACGTCCTTACCGTCGGCGGCGACGTACTGCCTGTCTATGCCGAGACCGGCATCTACCGGTCACACACAAGCAGCACCCAGGTCGTTTACTACAACGGGGTGGCTGCGGCGCCAACCGCGGCGGCCGCACTAACCTCCTTCGCCCGCCGGACATCGACCACAGCCTCGTGTCAGCCCACAAACGCTCTCACGGGCCAGGCCGCTTGCTCAGTTTCAGTGGCCGACGTGGACTCAGGGACGCGGGTCAACCCCAGCGGCACCGTCGAGTTGTCGCCCTCACCGCTGCCGATTGGAGGGTCCTGCTCACTGAAACCGGCGACGAACTCAACGACCGCCTCGGACTGTGTCCTGGACTACGCCCCGTCCCTGATGCCCGTGGACGTTGTATACGCGGGCGACGATGGGCACCAATCCAGCTCAGCACCTCTGCCGCTCACGGCTGACGCGAGCTCCGGCAGCCCTGCGCCGACGACCAAGACTGGTCCGACCGCCAGCACCAATACCGTTACTACTCCAACCACGACACTACCCACCCTCGGCGCCACTAGTACTCCGGCCGTGACGGCCGCGGGCGGTGTGCCAGGTCGCCAAGTCCGTGTTTCTCCCGGCGTCATACGCTCGATTGCAGAACGACTTATCCGGCTCCTGAGCCAAGGGGGTACGGGGGTGATTGGCGCGGCAACCTGCAAGGGTGGTCAGCTCACGGGCATCTCGGTCTTCGCATCGGTGGGAGGTCGCAGGGCGGTTCTGGCCACGGGCTCTTGTACGGCCCCGAACGCGGTCACGGCTCGCTTGGCTCTACGCCTGACCGCTAGCGGCCGGTTGTTTTGCGCCCGCATGGCCAGTCACTCTCGAAATCGCCGGCTAGCAGTCGTTGTTGTCGCTTTCGGGGCCACCGGAACGAGGCCGGCCCGCAAGCACCTCGTGCTGCGGCTCGGCGCAGGTCGCGATGACTCCCACCATGCACGCCGTCGTAAGGGCTAGCAAGGTCCTTCAGCCGCAAGCGGACGGTATCCGCTCAGTTCTGCGGCTTTGGATCGGGGTCACGGAGCTGTAGCCCACCGGAGCTCGACGTTCGCCGGCAGACTGCTCGTCTCGCGTTGTGGATCGGGCGCCGGCTTCGCCGCTAGCCGGACGCGCTTCGAGCGTTGAACGCGGACGGCAACGCTCGTAGAAGCGTTCCACGACGTCGGGTCGCGATCTCGAGCGGATCGCGACCACACCGACGAGACGGACGGCGAGATCCCGACTATCAGCGCCGCGCGCGGTAGCGCGAAACCCGGTTGCCACCGTTCCGAGTCCCTCGACGCCGCTCAGACCTTCGCTATCGGCGCGGGTCCTCAGCAGCAGATTCTTATGGTTCGAGCGTGACCCCCTCGATCATCTCTTAGCCAGATTACGCGGAATTCCAGGAGCTTCGCAGGCGTCCACGGGCCCACTGCTGCGTCCGGGCGCTCAGCGTTGCGAGCCGTCGCCCGACGCGATCCGATGGCCAGCTCTCCATGTAAGAGTTCTGACCATCCGATTACCAACTCTTGCTAACTATTTTCCGGAGTGTGAAGTATAAATAGCTTTGTACTTCCGGTGGGCGACTCTGGGGGACGAAGCCTGATGGGCGACAGAGATTTGAGACTAAGGCGCTTGCGCGCTGCGCCGTGGCCTTTCGCGCATCCTCTCTGGACGAGCGGGATGCCGTCAACCGAGGTCGTGTCAAGTCCCGGTACCCCGGCAGCCACCAGCGCGGAGCGGATCATCCTTGTCTGCTCCCCTGGGGGCCATCTGATGCAGATGATGGCATTGCAGGGGGCCTGGGCCGACCGGCCCCATCTCTGGGTGACACTGCCCGCGGCTGATACCCGCACGTTGCTCGAGAAGGAACAGGTCGTGTACGGGCACAGTCCGACGAACCGCAACGTCCCGAACCTCCTACGCAACACGCTGCTCGCAATTCGCGTCCTGTGGCGCCGGCGGCCTACTGTGATCCTGTCGACAGGAGCCGGCCTGGCAGTTCCGTTCTTCGTCGTCGGCCGCTTGCTCGGGATTCGCCTTGTTTACGTGGAGAGCATCACGCGGGTCACGGACCTTTCGCTGACCGGCCGGCTCATTCTCAGGCTGAGCTCCCGGTTCTTCGTGCAATGGCCCGAGGCGAGAACTGGCGCGCGTACGATCTACGCGGGGAGGGTCATGTGATTTTCGTGACTGTTGGCAGCCACCCCACGTTCCCGTTCCAGCGGCTGATCGACTCGCTGCACGAACTTTGCACCGACAAACTCATTGTTCAGTATGGGCCTGCCCAGCCGCCGAAATACATCGCTGACGCAACGCCGTGGCTCAGCTTCGCTGAGATGCTCGCGCACATGCGTCTGGCCAAAACCGTAATTTGCCATGCAGGCATCGGAAGCATCCTCTGCGCTCAGCAAGCGGGCCACGTACCCATCGTCATGCCGCGACGTAAACAATTCGGCGAGACTGTAGACGACCATCAGGTACAGATCGCAACGCTGCTCGCTCGTACCGGCGGCGTCCGCGTCGTGACGAGCCCCGCTGAACTTCGCGCAATGGTCGAGGACACTCGTCCGGAACTACAACTCGGTGATCCGCAGCCGCGCCGTCAGCTCATCGCAGCCGTTCGTGACGCTCTTGTCGAGGAGTCACGCTGAGAATCGCTATCTCACATCAAGGGTTCATCCCTGCATACCGCGTCCGGTTCTTCGAGATGCTCGCCGAACGTGGAGAGGACGAGTACGTCGTCTTTCATGGCAGCCCGCCACCCGGCGAAGGCCACGCGGCGGCCGAGCCTCCGTTCGCGTTTCCGAATCGATGGGTTACCAACCGATCTGTGGCGCTGCGAGGGGGTCGCTCGATCACTTACCAGGCTCAACTCAGGCCGATTATCCGCTCGCCGTTCGACGCCGTAGTTCTGGGCACCCACCTTCAATTCATTTCCAACCATCTCTTGTTCTTGGCGTCCCGTTGCCAACATCGAACAGTCCTCTACTGGGGTCACGGCAGCGAAAAGGTGCTAGACATCAGTCATAGCCAAGCCAAGATCCGCGGCGTACGCTCGGCGTTCGCACGGACCGGCATCGCGCTGAAGCACGCAGCCTCCAAGCTGCCCGACGGCTACCTCGTCTACACCGAGGGAGGCGCCGAACACTTGATAGCCAACGGTGTGCCGGCCGGACAATTACGGTGGTCCGAAACACGATAGATATGGAGCAGCAGATCCGGCTCCACGACGAACTCCGCGCGTTCGACGCTACTGTCATCCGCGGCGAACTCGGCCTGCGTGACGATACGGTCGTCCTGCTCTTTGTGGGACGCATCTACGAGGCGAAGCGTGTCGACGCACTCATCGATGCTGTCCGGGCGCTCAACGCCGGCGGCCTGACCGACCGGTTCGAGACCGTTATCGTCGGTGACGGACCGTCCGCTCCCGCTGTGAGAGCCGCCGCTGCGGGCATCGACAACATCCGATTCACGGGGGCGATCGAGGATCAAGGCATCGTCGCTCGCTACCTGCGAATCGCCTCTGCCGTCGTGGTTCCAGGGAAGCTTGGCCTGGTCGTGAACCACGCGGTCGCCCATGGCGTACCTGTCATCAGCCAAGTCACGGATGCGCATAGCCCCGAGGTGGAATACCTCACGTCCGGGAAGGACTCCATCCTCGTGACCAGCCACGACGAACTCACCGCCACACTCAGGGAGACGATCAGCAATCCGGACCGCCTGCGGCAGCTGTCGGTCGGTGCTCTGGAGACGCGAAGAAGACTCTCGCTGAGCGCAATGGTCGACTCCTTCCAGCGCGGAGTCCAGCGCGCCGTCGCCGCCCGTAGGCGATAGCAATGAACTCGGTTGTTCAGAGGTGCGCGGCCGGCGACTCTCGATATCGTGACGCAAGTGTCCTAGTGGCTCGGACTCTTCGCCCACGAGACGGCTCTGGCACCTTATCCGAACGTTGCCGCACTTCAGAGCCCGTCAGGAGTTCACGAACCTGGAAGATCGCGTCCTCACATCGCATAAGCGTGTTGTCGGCTCGCTCGCGCCGTGCCCCCCACTCCCTGATTGTCCACGCGCGCCTCTACCCCGGTACGGCCACAACTTCCGGCGGGGCGATGACGCTATTCCTATCTCGCGCGGCGCCGAGCTGCAACCTCCCGCACACTCCTGCGAAACGCGGTACTGACGGACCAAAGTGTTCGACCGCAGTGCGCCGGTTTTACGGGCGGGAGCGCATCGCAGCTACTGCTATGCTTCGTCTTTCCGAGCGCCCAGAGACGAACGGAATCGTCTGTACGCTTGCCGGAGTGAGTGCGGTGGTCGTTCTCAGGCGAGAGATTTCGACGGGCCGACCAGGCTGAGCACGTGACGGATATAGATCCACGACAGACTGAGTATCGCGAACCACCATCAGGCGGGGACGGGTATCAAAATGTCCCGGGTTCTGGCACGCACCAGTCTCACGCCGGCCACGCCGATCAGCCTGTGCAGACCTCGGAGTTCGCGAACTCCATCACAGTGGGCAGCGTGGCTCGGCAACGCCCCGCCCTCCTGATCCTACCGGCTGTGGTCTTGTTGCTCGTGGGAGCCGCCATCGGACTCTTCAAGCAACCAAGCTACTCCGCTACCGCCCATGCGGCGCTTCAAATCACGTCTAACGACTCCGCTGCTCTCGGCGGAATATCCGAGGCGCTCCCCCGTCGAGGCCGCGAGCCTAAGTCGCGCCGCCCGTTCGCAGGTGGTTCTCGATCCGATTGCGCGGGCGTTTCACACGACCTATCAGGCCCTACTGCCCGACGTAGCGGTCACTCCAGTACCCCAGACCGGCAACATTTCGTTCATGGTGACGGCAGCGTCGGCCCCGCGAGCTGTCGCGTTGGTAGACGCCGTTAGCACAGCTACAAACCGCTACGTTCGCACAAACGCGAATAGCAGTCAGAAAGCCGCGTCGGTCCTAGCTCAGTACCGCGCAGCGCTTGCCGCTCTCTCCCGTCTCAATCACCACGCGTCCCACGCTTCTCGCCGCACCGCAATAGCTCTCGTCACACGTCCGGCGCCTCTCGTCCCTCGTCCGTTAACTCTAGTCCAGCCGCCCAAACCTTGGCACTTCGCGTGTCGTCTCTGAAAGCCCAGTATCAGAACGATCTGCTCGCGCCCACCACGGCTCTCGTCGTCTTCGATACTCCCACGACCGCGTCGAGCGATCGCAAGTCCCGGGTAGAACTGTTCGCGATACTCGGGCTGGTCGCAGGGCTGCTCGTAGGCTTGGCGCTGTGCGCGGTCCGAGCGGACCGGCTCCGCCGCCATCTACTCAATCAGTCCGCGTCCCCCAGCCACCTGGCTTGACCTCGACGGTACTGTCACGCTGGGCCGCGGTGGGCCTCATGGCACTTTTGGCCGCGATCTTGGCGGTCTTTTCGACGAGCCAGGCCCTAGGTGAGACCTTCTTCGAGGCGGCGATCGCCGCGCTGATCGCGGCATCGGCCGGGTATCTGCTGTGGCAAGCCACGCCCGCGTATGCGCTGAGTCTCGGTTTGTTCGCGTCAGTCTTCTCTGGAAACTGGAGCGCGATCGGACTTCCTGCCGAAGTCCCTCCCGATCGCATCCTCGAAACTGTCGGCATCCTGCTCGTGCTGCTTCGGGCTCCGGGGACCTGCGGCCGTCGACTACGCGTCGAGCGCATACATTGGCTAATGGGGCTCACGATTGTTTACGTGTTGATAAACGCCTGGGCGACAGACGGCCACGTTGCCGCAGCATTTCAGTTGCTCGATGCGTTTGGTCTATACCCGTTCCTATTCTTTCTCGTGGCCCCGGTCGCGTTTCAAACGTCGCACGACCGAAACATCCTCCTGACAGCCGTCGTCTGCTTGGGAGCCTATCTCGGGCTCACGGCGATGATGGAAGCTCTGCACGTCAATGCGCTCGTGTTTCCCAAATACATCCTGAACCCGCTTTACGGTGATCCGTCCACTGCCGGACGCGTCCGGGGACCTTTCGCGGCAGCGGTGCAGATGGGGTTCGGGTTGTACGGTTGCGCCGTTGTTTCGGCCCTGGCGGCCGCGACCTGGCGTCGACATTCAGCCAAAGGTATCGCCGGCGCAGTCGCGGTGTTATGCCTGTTTGGGACGCTGCTCACCGAGCAACGCTCGGTTTGGCTAGGCGCAACTGTCGCCACGATAGCCGTTCTGCTAATCACACCAAAGCTCAGAGCGTGGACTCTACCAGTGATCGTCCTTGGTGCGCTGGCCGTCCTCGGGGCCTTTGCCGTGATCCCTGACCTTTCTCATAACACTGCCTCGCGTTTCGCCAGCTCAGAGCCGGTCTGGAGCGGCTCAACATGAATGTCGCGGCCGAGAACATGATCAAAGCGAGACCGCTGTTTGGCTTCGGGTGGGGTCGATTCGAAGTAGCGAGTGGACCCTATTTCAGAGAGAGCTCTAGCTATCCGCTCGTATACACAACAGTCGTGCATAATGTGTATCTGAGCTTCGGCGCTGAGCTAGGCATAATTGGACTATCCCTCTGGCTAGCGTCTCTGCTGTTCGGTATTGGCGGTTCCCTCGTCCGCCAGTGCCCCGGCTGCACTAGGTCCTTGGCGGCACGCACTCGCCGCTTACACGATCTTCTACTTAGTCGTGATCGCTTTCGTCCCCGCCCCTACATCGTTTCCCCCCTTGCTTCTTTGGCTGCTCGCAGGCGTTATTCGCGGCGAGGCGCGCGACGGACCGCCTGCTGCCCATGTGAGTACCGCGGCCCCAGGCCGAGGCTTGATTGAACCCCGGTCAGCCGTAGACTCCGTCCCGCGACAATGAGGTGACGCCTCCTCGCCCACGCCGGCGTTCGTTCGCCCACGGCTTCGCCTTCGGCTCTGCGACGTTCGTGTCGACTGCCCTTGTCGGCTTGGTTTCAACGATCGCGACGGCACGTCTGTACGGTGCCACCGTAATTGGCCAGTATGCACTTGCTTATGCCCCGGTCGCGACCATATGGTATCTTTCCACGGTCCAAGAGCAGCCCGCGTTAGTCCGCAAACTTGCCGTGCTGGAGCCCCGAGCCCCCGGGTCACCGTCCTGTGGCTGGCGGTCACGACGTTTTCTGAAGGCCTTACCGCTGTGGTTGTCTTACTCGGGGCAGTTATCAGTGCACTTCTGTTTCGGGGCCCCCTTCATCATCCAGCGCTGGTAGCCCCCTTCTCTGACAATGCTAGCTGGCTACCTCGTCCTGGGAAACCCGGGCTGGAACATCGACACATTGTTCGCGTCGTTCCGCGCAGCAAAGGAGCTGCTTGCCGTAAGGTTGCATCAGACCGTCGTTTATGTCGTAGCGGCAGTGGCGCTAGCGCGGTCGCCCATAGTGTTTGGTGCATGGTCGCTGCACTGTTGTGCTCGTACGGATCCGCTTTGGTCCACCGCTGTATCGTAGGTTCCCGATTTCTTACGCGGAACATATCGCGCGCCGAACTCCGAGATGGGTTCACAGAGCTGCGCGAAATTGTTCGGTTCGGTCTTAACTAACTCCGGGTCAGATTGCCTCGGGGATCAGCGCCGTAGCAGGTACCTGGATTCTTGGAGGATTCGTCGTCACAGCCGCGGTCGGCGCCTGGAGTAAAGCAGTCAGTGGCAGTCGCAGCTCGGCGACTTGAACTATCGCGTCGTCGACATGCTTCTACCAACTCTTGTCGAGCGCAAGGCATCCGACGATATGCCCGGGGTCCACCGAGCAATGGTGGACTCAATGCGCTACGTCGCCGCTTTGTTGCTCCTTCCTGCGGCAGCGGTTGGGGGAGCCGCGTCCGGGGTGCTTACCCTCTTATTCGGCCCGGGATACGCGCGCGCTGCTGGCGCGCTGACGATGCTACTACTGGTTCCAGTTGTCATGGGCATCAGCACGTTTGGCGCTCAAGCCTTGCTTGCCTTCAACCGGCCCACGTTGACCTCGCTTCTCGAAGGAGCGCGTCTGGTCGTCACCGTCGGGTTAGGGGTGCTGCTGACGAGCACCTACGGCATCACTGGGATGGGGGTGGCGATGCTCGTTGGGTGTGTCGTAGAGACTCTCGTTGTCCTAAGTCTCATCACGCGGCAGTTGCACGCGCCGCTACGCCAGCTGTGGCCCCCCCGGGCGATGTTCGCCCTGGCAGCCTCCTACGGTGCAGGATTCGCCGCGTCCCGGGCTTGCATGTCCGCGACTCCCCATGGGCCAGCTGGCACTCTGTTAGCCCTGGCCGCGGGCGGCTGTTCCTACATCGTCTGTGCGGTGGCTCTCGGAGCGTTCCTGACGCGCGATCGGCGCAGAGCCAGGGAGATCCTCACGCTCCGTCGAAGGAGCCTCTCGACCTCAAAGTTGGCGGCAGATGGGCCCGAGCCGCCCGACGACGGCAAGGAGTGAGGACATAACCGACTCGCCGTGCCCGCCCCGACAGATCACGGAGGCAAGGCTGTTCGGGAGATCAGCTGGCTGCTCGCGGCGCGCGTGTGGTTCGGACGCGGCTCGACGAGCTGTTCCCGTTGCGGAGCGACGCACGGAGGTTGGTGGCATGTCAGAGCTCGCTTATCCGGGGCCGGCGGCCGCGCCCGACCGGTACCTTTCGCGCTTCCCAATCCAACCGCGCCGGCGCGGCCTACTTTTAACGGAACACCGGCGGATTGAAAGAGTTCAAGCCATGTCTCGGCAGATCTGTCGCAGCGGAATTCCCTAGTGACCCGTAGGCGCCCTGCAGCACCCATCGCAACTCCCCGTTCCGGCAGCTCGGTGAGGAGGGCACTCAAGGCGCTGGCGAGCGCGTCTGGGAGCCGGGGTCAACCAGCAAGCCGGACACTCCATGTTCGACCAGTTCGGGGATGCCATTTACACGTGACGCAATCACTGGCAGCTCCATCGCCAGCGCCTCCATGAGCACCACGGGCACTCCCTCGATGAAGCTGGGCAGACAGAAAATGCCCGCTTTCCTATACCAACTCCGAATTTTGTCCTGCCCTACGCTGCCCGCGAAGGTCACGCGATCTCCAGACCCAGCATCGTCGTGAGAGACTCAAGGCTCTTACGCTCCGGCCCGTCTCCGACAAAGGCGGCCTGAAAGTCGACCCCCTCAGCGCGAAGCCTCGCCAGCGCTTGGAGCAACACGGCGTGTCCCTTGTCCGCGTGGAGACGCGCCACCGTAAGGATCAACGGAGGCGAGCTCGGGTTGCGGCCTTCCGCTTGGTAGGTGTTGGCGTCGACACCGCACCGGACGACATGCAACTTCGGCCAGATTTGAGCAGGCACCTTGGCCATTAGTTGGCTCCTGCCGTCGTAGCTCACACAAGCAACGAACGACGCATCGGCGAGCTTGCGGACCATCGCCGTACGATTGTCGAAGTATTTGGTCGGGCTGTGGGCTGTGAAGCTCCACGTCATCCATCTTCACGACCGCCAAGATGTGCAACGAGCATCGCGACGTCGGCTGAAGGCCGCTCGAAATGGGCGTGCACGTGGGTGATCCCGGGGCTCGGCAGTCCCTCCAAACCAGCGCTGCTTGGGCCAGGTACGCGACCTGGCGTAAGAGGGACGAGACTCCGCGACTCCCGCGCAGTGCGAACGCGACGGTAGAGACGTAGCGCCGGGGAGAGCCGGAGATGGCAGAGAGCTGGGCTCGAAGCATTGACGCGAGTCCGGCCGGCAAGATTGCCCTCGTGGTTCGGGCGTCCTCCTCGTCCTGCTTCGTGAGGATGCTCTCAGGTCCGGCACGGCGCAGCCCGATGACCGCCACACGAACCCCGAGACGCCGAAGAGCGTGGATCTCGCTCCGGATGAAGGTGTGCGAGACTGCCGGGTAGCGGCTAATCAGATACGCAACGGCGATCGCGTCGGTCGGTGGCTGGGGCATGAGGCGGCTAGCGCTGGGTACGTACGGCGGGGGTCGCGAAGGATAACCCCCGACGCCGGTTTTCGGAGGGCAGGTTGGGATGCAACCGAGTTCGATGAGTGACCGCATTGCTTGGTACGCGCGTCGGCTCAGGGCGATGCCGCCCGGCGAGTTGCCCGCGCGCGCGCAACGGAGCCTCGCGCATCGTCGTGACGACCTCGCTTGGCGACATGCAAGGCCTCGATGGGACGCGCGTTGGCGTAAGGACCTGACGAGCGCGGAGGCCCGCCTGCATGAATTGCCGCTCGGGTTTCTGACCGCGGCGAGAGCCCGAGTAGTTGCGGACGAGGGCCCCGAAGAGGCTCAGGCAGTGGTTGCCGCGGCCGACGCGGTCCTTGACGGTCGCTATCGCTTCTTTGGCTACCCTGAGGTTCAACTCGACCTCCCGGTTGACTTCGCGCGCGATCCGCTAGCGGAGACGCGATGGCCCGACCGTCACGGAAAATTCCTCGACTACCGGCACGTAGCCGCGGGTGACCCCGAAGTGGATCTGGGAGTTGAACCGCTGTCAGGCTCTGCCGCTCCTCATCGAGGCCTGGCTACTGAGCGCCAACGTCGGATACGCGGAGGCCGCGCTCGCCTATGGCCTCGCATGGGCGACGCAGAATCCGCCGGGACGCGGAGTCGTGGTCCAACGGATATGAGGGCGGGATCCGCGCGATGTCGTTCGCGATGACGTTCGATGCGGTACGGGGGTCCGGCATTGCGACTCGGGCCCAGACGCAAGGATGGCTCGAGCTTCTTGGCAGCACGGAGAATGGATTCGCCGGGATCCATCGACGCATAGCTCGGCGAACAACCACCGCATGGGCGAGCTGGTAGGCGAATTATCGCTCTACGCGCTCGTCCCTGAGCTCGACAAAGACGGGGCGCGACTCAAGCAAGCGTTGAACGAGGTGGCGACTGCCGCCGATAACCAGATTCTGCGGGACGGCATGGGTGCCGAGCTCGCGTTCACATATCACCTCTATGTCGTGGACCTGCTGCTGACGGCGACCGCCATCCTGGATGCTGTCGGCGTACCACCGCCGCGAGAGGTGCTGTCGGCGTTGGACCGGTCGGGCTCCGCGATTTGGGCGCAGATCGGGGCCGCGGAGCATTCTCCGACTTACGGAGATACCGACGACGCGATTGCGGTGCGCCTGTCGTCGCAGGAGCTGAGGGGCGCGCGGGTGGTGGCGACGAGCATCGCCTGCCGGCTTCCACATCCGCGAGCCCGACTCGCCGGCACTTGGCCCGATTGGACCTCCTGGTGGCTGTTCGGGCCCGAAGGTCGCGACCGGTTTGAGACGACAGTCCCGGCCCCCAAACCGAGCGGCGAATACTTGGGCGACGGCGGCCTCGTCCTGTTTCGGCGCGACGATCTCCGGGTCAGCTTCGACGTCGGGCCGCTTGGATTTCTGAGCCTCGCGGCCCACGGCCACGCGGATGCGCTTACGGTGACCTTGGCGGACCGCGGTGGCGAGCTGATCACCGATCCCGGAGTAGGAAGTTACTGGCGTGACTCTGTGGCACGTGAGGCATTCCGCAGCACTGGCTTTCACGCCACCGTCGAAGTCGATGGTGTCTCGCAGTCAGATGCAGGGGGACCGTTTCTGTGGACACGGCACGCCACGGCGCGCGCCCACGGATTAGAGCCGGAGGAGGGTTGGGCTTTCGGCGAACATGACGGTTACCTCGCCCTGGAGGATCCGGTTCGCCATCTCCGGGCGGTCGCCGTACTGCCCCACGGGGACGTGCTAGTCGCCGACCTACTCCTAACCGCAGGCTCTCACTCCTACCGTCAGCAGTGGCCGTTGGGACGGGAACTCGAGGCCAATTACGAATGGTTGGCCGATGACCAATGCTCGGGCGCCATCTCGGCCACCGTCGGCGATCGCCGGCGGTTACACGTCTGCGTGGCATCAACTGAGCCCGGCGAGTGGGCTCTGGTCAAGGGAGTGCGCGACCCCTTCGGCGGCTGGTGGTCAGAGCGACTGGAGAGCATGGAACCTGCCTGGCTTGGCTCATGGCGGCTGCGCGGCAGCGGACCGGTCGCAATAGCGGCCGTGCTCTCGAGGCGGCTAACCGATGACTCTTGCATCATGGCGATCACGCGCGAGGGAGAAATGCTCGTCGTAACGTATGCGGTCGGTGGAGTACGCCAGACACATCGGATTGACTTCTTGACGTCGCGGATCACGACCTCATGACCGCCTGCTCCCGCCCATGAGCGACGTGCAGCACCTGATCCCGAGCTTCGTCCCTGCCAGCGCACGCAAGCGCCTTGCCGAGTGGCACCCGAGCCGTGCCCGGAGGTGGCGACGCTTCCCTGGGATTCAGCGCGTCGCGGGGACTCAAGCCGTGCTCACGTTCGACGACGGCCCCGATGCCGACGGCACGCCGCGCGTGCTCGAGCAGTTGGCTGCAGCCCAGGTTAAGGCCACGTTCTTCGTGCTCGGGGAGGAGGTTACCCGAGCCGCCGGGGTCGCTCGGGCCATCGTCGATCAGGGCCACGAGCTTGCATTACACGGCTACGCGCACCGCCGGCTGGACCGGACTAAGCCCGAGGCCGCGGCGCAGGATCTAGCCCTTGGTGTCGAGGCGGTCGCTGCCGTTACGGGTCAGGCCCCACGCTGGTTCAGACCGCCCTTCGGCAGGCTTTCAGAGGGTGCCTTCAACGCAATGCATGAACTGGGACTCGAACTCGCCTACTGGTCGGTCACGGGCTCTGACTGGGAGGAGAACGACGGACCCGCCGTGGCGTCGCAGATTGCCTCACAGCTCGACTCGGGCGCAATTGTCCTCCTCCACGACAGTGCCCGCTATGGGCGGCGTAGCTCGGCGCAACCGACCGCTCTTGCGCTGCCGGCGATCGTCCGCGATGGTACGGAGAAAGGCTTGAGCTGGGTCACACTCTCACGTGCCACAGACGACGATGCTGATGCCCACAGCGTGGCTGCGTCGTCATGAAGCCCAGCCGTCGCACCCTTGCACACGTTCCTCACCGTAAACGAGCGCCGGCGCTTATGCCTATCGTCCGATCGCGAACCCCGGGTTATGAGCGACCAGTTGACCGCGCCGGACCACTGCGGGACATCAGGCCTTTGGCGGACTGTGAGTCGGCGGCACCGATAGCATTCAGCGTGGACGACCGCACTGGGCTTCGAGAGCGTCGAGTTCACGCCAGACGGAACATGGACCCTGTGATGACGCATAGCCGCTGAGGACCCAGCGAGGCCCACGGCGAACACAGGACTCGCGTTTGTGCCTGGGGGGCCCAGGCTATCATGGTGGCGGCGCGACTCAGGCGGGCGATGAGACCTCCGTAATAGATCGTCTGCACAGTAGAAGTGTGTGATCGGTAAAGCCCAGTCTCGGCATACACCGGGAGTGGATCCTGGTTTACGACTAAGACGTTGGGCCCTGAGGCGGAGACCTGCGGCGCAGCGGTAAAGCGGCCGTTGCTTTGCCGATGCCAGATCTGCACTAAACCGGCCCTTCCGGTCGACCACCTCACGTGGATGAGCGGGCATGCCAAACCCCGGGCGTGGCTTGAGCGACTGGATACTCGCTGTCTCGCGGAGCCGGGGCATAGGCGTTTGACTTCCGACCGCCGCGAATGTCGGCATCGAGTTCGCCGGCGGGCGTGATCTCAAAAGCTAAGGGTGGGACCCTCCCGAGATGTCGCGGGTCAGGTCCTGAGCGAAGAACTGGTCGACCAGCATCCAGCCGTCCGGATTAGGATAAGGGTGGTTACGTCCGAGCATGAAGCTCAGCGAGTACCACACGCTCTGACCAGCTCGCCAGGTTGTCTGCGTACCGGTGATCTCGTCTCGGTCGACGTCGTCGTGACGATCGAGGTCGCCGGGGTGGACCTGGATGCGGATGGAGCACCGCCCAAAGAAGTCAGGAGTTCGCACTGCCGTCGACCGAGAGGGCCGCTGCACGAGCTCTTGACGATAGCTCCCCAGTTCGGTTGGGGTCAGAAACTGGGAGTAGGGTGCGCGGCAACGGCCTGTGAACGGAGCGGGAGCCCCCAACGCGACCGTCGCGGCTACGAGAACCGCTGTAAGCGTGCCAAAGACGACCGCCAGTCGCTGGAAGGTCTGCCGAGATGATCTCGATATGCGCGCAGGATTGCCGCGGCCGATGTGGCACATCGAGGACCACAAGGCGACGGCTGGGAGCGATCCCAAAGACGTGACGGAGGCGAACAGGCCGCTCAGTATGAGGATGCAGCCGCGGACGATGGTGCTAGGCACCGCCAAGGCGCGTCCGAAAAGAACTCGGGCCCTCACACCCGGTCGCCCCAGGGCGGGCGACGAACCGCCCGGCGGTTCCGGACCCATGGCCGCTCGTCGCTACTCGATGAAACCGGGGCCGTCGGCTAGCGCGGTGAACATCTCCTGACGGCGCTGCTCGGTGATGCCAGCTTCGAGCGTCCAACCAGCAGCCGGGTACCGCGGCCGAACCTCAGCCAACGCTCGGTTGCGCTCCAAGAACTCCTCCAGTCGCCCAATTGTTCTAGCCGGGTTACCTGCGACGATGGTAGACGGCTCCACGTCGTGACGAACGACACTCCCGGCTCCGACGATGGCATGGTCGCCGACCGTCACGCCGGGAAGCGAATCGCGCCCGCGCCGATGTAAGCCTCGGAACCGATCGTCACCGGCGCGATCTTGCTGTAGCCCAACTCTATTTTTGTCGCTGCATCGTGGGCTAGGACGGTGACATCTGACGAGATCGTCGCGCCATCTCCAACTGAGATGAGGTGCATGAAGCCGCTGTCGAATCGGCTGCGCTCCCCGATAAATACGCCTCGGCCGAGCCGCAGTCCGCGGCGTCGCAGCTCATCTTGGCCGAGCTCGCCACGGAGCCTAAGAATGCCCGCTCGCAGATATGAGCGCATCTCGTGCTTCAATGTCGGTACGAGTCTGTCCATCTTTTGACGACTCCCGCGTTGCCAACCGCATTCGATCAGCCACGATTGGTCACGGAGGATCTCTCCGCCCTCGATCGGTGAGCTTGGTCGACGGAATATATGATGACGGAGCCCGTTAGACTACCATCCGGCTCAACGGACAGTCAGACCGGCGGCGCCACGGAGCTGCGGCTAGCCAGTGACCGTGTCGTGGAGCGCTCTGCGAGTCGACGGCGACGGCTAAGGGTCGGCAAGGAGCAGACTCATGTCGCGCGCGTGATTGAGGCCGGTCGAACCGATCCCCAGTGACCTTGTGGAGCGCCTGGCAGGCGGGCCGACAGTCGCCGGCGTCCCGTCGAGTCGTTCAGCTTCGCAGACGGGAAAGCTCAGCCTGTCGAAGCGGGCCCCTGCTCTCATCGGGCATTCAGGCACGACCGTTGCGGAATTCACGCCAAACGCCGAGGTTGTTAGACACCGCGTGACGCGGGCACCCTTACCGATACGCCCATCGTCGGTACACCGAGCGCAGGAGAGGAAGCGCTGGTCGCCCGACTTGGGCTATGGCGTAGAGGGGATTACACACTCCGTTTACAACCCGCGAAATCCACTTCCTGCTTACCGGAAGGTGGCGAGCTAAGTATAGCTTCGACGCTTCGCGATTATAGTGAAAACCGCGAGAACGCCAATCAGCAAAGTGGGCGATTGCGGGGCTTACATCCATACCCTCTTTATTAAACGCACAATATCCAGCGAGCACATCGATGCGCAGTGGGCCGCGGATCCCTATAGGTGTCCTCATCGTGGTGCCTCGGTCATCAATGGCCTCAATTCCGTGAGCCGCGAGCGCCATCGCCACGACCGGCTCGTCTGACGCAAACCCCCGAGCCATAGGCGTCAAACCATGTTGGTCATATCGACCCATGATCTCTCTCGCTGTCTCAAAAATCGCTCCTGCCGCCTCACTCTTATCGAAGTAGTACATGCCTCCGTTGAAGCGCGGAATCGCCTCGACGCCAACCTGTTTGCACATCGCAGCGACATCTCCGGCAAAGTCCCCATCGCTTACTTGCTTGCCCTCGACGCCGAACGGAACGTCTTGAAAGAGTCGCCACACGCACTCGAGTGACCCGACCACCAGACAGTCGCAGTCGACGTACAGAGTGCGAGCAAATGGTGAATAGTCATTGAGGTAGAATTTGTAATCAAAGCCACGACCCCATTCCGGCCGATACGGCAAACATACGTCATACAAGCGAGCCAGGTCTGGGTCGTCAGAATCCGTCACTATTGCGCGAGGCAGAAAAGGACAGTGAAGTTCGAGCGACCATGCCAAGACCTTGGCTAGCCGTGTATACCGGCGCGAGCCGAAAGCCACCGTAATTAGTCCCTGCGATTGATCGTACCTACTAGGCTGCCTGATGTAGTTCACGGTCGACATCTGAGTGGCGTAGGTTGGGCCATCCACCTCTTCTAAAGCTGGTCGTCTCTCTTCAACTGAATTATAGTAAATGGCAGTCCGAGCGCTCGCTGGATGCCGGCGTCGACCTGGCTGAGCAGCCAGTCCGGCAGTTCGCCGATCCGCTCTTCGAGTGCGCGGCGATCAAGGGTGGCGAGTTGGGTGACGTTGATGACCGAGTCCGCTGACAGCAGCCCGAGGTCGGCGGGCACGGTCACGTTGCCCGGAAGCGTCGCGAGCCGTGAGGTCCTGGTGAGCACCACAACGGTGACGGTTTTCAGCGTGGATCGGTTGTATTGGTCGGCGCTGATCACCAGCACCGGACGGCGCAGCGCTGGCGCCGACCCCCGTGGTAGACCGAGATCGGCCCACCACAGCTGACCACGCGAGATCACCCGTCCGGCGTGCGCAGAAGTCGGTCAGCGGCCGCGTCGACAAAAGCCGTGTCCTGCGAAGCGCCGGCGAGAGCCTGGTTGATCGCGTCGGTGGTCTGATCGCCGTCGAGATCGTCAAGCCAGCGCTCGGCCGCCCGTGCAAAGAACTCGCTTCGCGACACTCCGAGTCGTTTCGCCGCATGTTCGACGCGGGCGAACGTGTCGTCGGGGAGCGAGATGGCCGTCTTCACCACCGCAAAGTATAACTAGGTCATACCAGGCCCCACAACGTCGCTGTGCCCCTCGGCCCAAGATGTTCGACCCCGTTCAGATCTGGTCGGTACGTTGGGATGGGTGGATCCGGTCCTGCGCGCCGACGGCCTGGTCAAGTCGGTCGGCTCCGGGCGCGCGCGCCGGCGAGTCCTCGACGGCGTCTCGCTGACCGTCGCCGCCGACGAGATCGTCGCCGTGCTGGGCCGCTCGGGCAGCGGCAAGTCGACCCTGCTGAACCTGCTCGGCTGCCTGGACGAGCCCGACGCGGGCGAGATCACACTCGCCGGTGAGCGTCTGACCGGACGCAGCGCCCGAGCGCTCGCGCGCATCCGGTTGCGGCACGTCGGCTTCGTCTTTCAGCAGTTCCAGCTGATCGAGGAGTGCACGGGGATCGAGAACGTGCTGATGCCGACACGGTTGCCGGGCGCCCCGTCCGGCGGTGCGCGTCGCGCCGCGCGGCTGATCTCCGATCTCGGGATCGAACCGGTCGCCGACCATCTCCCGCACGAGCTCTCCGGCGGCGAACAGCAGCGCTTCGCGCTCGCCCGCGCGCTCGTCAACGACCCCGAGCTGGTGCTCGCCGACGAGCCGACCGGCAGCCTCGATGCCGATAACGGCGCCGCCGTGCTCGAGCTGCTGCGCGGCCTCGGCGGTCGCGCGACCGTGATCGTCACCCACGAGCCCGAAGCTGCCGCGGTCGCCGATCGCGTCCTGCATCTGACCGACGGCCGGCTGGCGACGGCGCCGCCGGCCGTGGCACCGTGACCCGCGGCGCCCACCCGGGCGATACCGAGCCGAGCAGCAGCGACAGCGACCGCGGCCACGGGACGCGCGGCCGCGTTCTGGCTCGGCCTGCGCTCGGCGACGCGAGAGGCCCGGCGCGGGGTCCGGATTCGCCGCCGCCGCGCGATCTTGACCGCGATCGGGATCGCGCTGGCGACCGCGATGCTGTCGGCCGCGGTGGTGATCGCCGACGGGCTCGGGTTGGGCTTCGGACGGTCGGCCCGCGCCGCCGATCTGCCGGATCTGATCGTCCGCTTCAACGACCAGTCGCTGTCGACCGTGAGCCAGCGGATCCGGGCGCTGCCTGACGTCGCGGCCTACTCCACCCGTCAGGAGCTGACCAACGTCGCGATCGGTGCCGCCGGCGCCGGGCATCGCCGGGGCGACGCGGTCGCAGAGGTGCTCGCCTCCGGTCGCCGGCCCGGCTACGCGGTGGTCGCCGGACACGGTCTGGCCCCGACCGGCAACGAGGTCCTCGTCGAGGACGCGTTTGCCCGCGACTGGGGACTCACCCCCGGGAGCACCCTGTACGTGCGCGGCCTCGGGCCCGAGCGCGTGGTCGGTCTTGTCGAGGCGCCCGACAACGTCGGCTTCCCGCTGGCCAAGCCGCGCTTCTACATCTCCGGACCGGCGCTCGAGGCGCGCTTTCACGGCCGCTTCGCTCCGCGAGTCGACTACGCCGAGGTGTGGCTGCGCAATACGCGCTACCTGAACGAGACGCTGGTGGCCGCCCGGCTGTCGAGCTTCGGGCTCTCCGACGTGCGGTTCGCGACCCGCGCGGGCATCCACGTCCTGCTCGATCAGGCCGCCGGCATCGTGATCGACCTGCTGGTCGCGTTATCGCTGATCGCGCTCGCCACCGCGGGCGCGATGCTCGGCGCGTCGGCGCGCGCCGAGGTCCAGCGCCGGCTACCGACGATCGGCGTGCAGCGGGCGATCGGGGCCTCGGCCGGCTTTGTCGCGACGAGCCAGATGCTTGAGTCGGCACTGGTCGCCGCGCCCGCGGCCGCGATCGGCTGCGCGGCGGGAGTGCTGGCGACCTACGGGCCGTCCGGGCGGCTGCTGACGCTGCTCAACGAGCCCGCACCCGGGTGGGCGCTGGCGCTGCCGCTGCTCGGCAGCTGGCTGTTGGCGGTGACGATGGCGGTTGCCGGAGCCGGGTGGCCGGCCTGGCGCGCCGCCGCGCGGCCGCCGGTGTCGCTGCTGCGCGGCGCCGGCGTCTCCCGCCGCCCAAAGCGCCGCGTCACCGGCCGACGGCCCGCGTTCACGGCGGGGTTGGGCGCTCTCGGCGCGAGACTCGTGCTCGCGCGGCGCACGCGCCTGCTGGCGACCGTGACGACGCTCGGCCTGTCGGTCGGCTTCGTGCTGCTGCTGCTCGCGCTCGCCTCCGAGCTGAGCACGCTGCAAACCGATCCAAGCGCCCTCGGCGAGCGCTACCAGCTGACCGCGGCACTGCCGCCGGACGATGCCGCCGCGGTCCGACGGATCCCGGGGGTGCAGGCCGCGGCGCCTCGCTATCAGGTCCAGGGCGTCGACTCGTTCTCGCTGGGCGAGACGATCGACGTGATCGGCTACCCGGGGGATCTGACGCGATTCGAGGCTCCCCCGCTCGTCAGCGGCCACCGGCCCCGCGGCCCCCGCCAGATCGAGATCGGCGACGGGCTCGCCCAGGCGCTCGGACTCGGTCCCGGCCAGACACTCGCGATCGAGCTGGGCACCGGCGACGAGCTGCGCCTACAGATCGCCGGCGTCGTCAGCTCGCTGGACCACGACGGGCACGTCGCCTACGTGCCCGCGGCGGCGCTGACGTCGGCCGACCCCTCGGCGCCGTCGCTGATCGCGATCGCGCTGAAACCGGGCGCCGATGTCGGCCAGGTCAGCGCCGCCCTGCGCCGGCTCGGCGTCGCCCCGACGACCGCGTCGGGCGCGACCGCCCGCGGCGCGCCGCTGGTCTCGATCCTGCGCTCGATCGTCCGGGCGATCGCGATCGTCGACGGACTTGTCTGTGTGTACGCGCTGGTGCAGGCGTGCGCCCTGACCGTCCAGGAGCGCCGGACCACGATCGCCGTCCTGCGAGCCTGCGGTGCCGGCGCGGCGGCGATCGCCCGGCTGTTGATCGGCGCCGTGCTCGCCCTCGTCGTCCCCGCCGCAATCGCCGGGGTGGCGCTGCAGCGCTGGTTACTGGGACCGGCGCTGTCGAATCTGGCCGCCAATTACGCGACGCTGCCGCTGCGCGCCGGCGCCCGTGAGATCGCGCTGACCGTGTTCGGGCTGTTGCTCGCCGGCGCCCTGGCGGTCGCGTGGGTCACCTACCGGGCCCAGCGCGATCCAGTGCTCGAGGGGTTGGCGTGACCGCGGACGCCGCGTGGCCGGGCGACGGCAACCGACGGCGCCTGACCCGGCGGCGGGCGATCGCCGAGGCGGCCGCCGGCGCCGGCGCGCTGGCCGCCGTCCTCGCCGGCTGCGGCTCGCACCACGCTCGCCCCCCCGCCCCGTCGGGATCGACGCTCGACAGCACCTGGTCTGATCCGGTCGGTGACGGCCAGCTACGCGTCGGGCCGGGCGAGGCGCTGCTCCAGCGCACCGAGCTCGGACCGGTGTCACCGCCGGCGGCGGTCCTGGCGACGCTCGCCCACGTCACCGACGCGCACGTGCTCGACGCGTCGTCACCGGCCCGTGTCACGTTCCTGGACCGTCTCGGCCCTCCGTTTCAGTCGACCTTCCGCCCGCAGGAGACGCTGACGGCGCAGGTCCTGTCAGGCGCCGGGAACGCGATCCGCTCGCTGTCGCCGCAGCTGACGATCCAGGGCGGCGACCTGATCGACAACGACCAGTCCAACGAGCTCGCGCATGCGTTGGCGGCGTTGCGGGGCGGGATCGTCGAGCCCGGCAGCGGTCGCCTGGGCTACTACGGCGTCCAACTGGCCAGCGACACCGACCCCTTCTACTACCGGCCGGCGGTCGACGCCCCGCGCCACCCGCAGCTGCTGCGCGACGCGATCAGGCGATTCGATAGCCGCGGCGTCGGCGTGCCCGTCTACCCGGTGCTCGGCGATCACGATGCGCTGGTCGCGGGGACCCTGCTGCCGACAGCCCTGACCCACGCGCTGGCGATCGGCGATCGGGCCCTGTGGGATCTGCCGCGCGGTCTCACGGTCCCCGCGAGGCTGCGCTCGACGCCGACGATCGGACCCGACGGACCGCCCGACCCGGGCGCGGTCGACGAGCTGCTCGCCCAGGCCCTGCGCGGGCCGGTCGTCCGGGTGCCGCCTGACCCGGCCCGCCGCGAGCTCGCCTTCGGTGAGGTGGTGTCGCGGCTGCGCGCCGCGGGTGGACCGGGGACGGCAATCCGGGCCGGGGAGCGCCTGGACTACGTCGTCGATGTCGGTGCCCGGCTGCGCCTGGTCGTGCTCGACATCGTGCGGCGCGACGGCGGCTCGGGCGGTGCGGTCGACCCATCGCAGCCGGCCTGGCTGGAGCGTGAGCTCAACGCCGCCGGCGACCGCTGGGTGATCGTGCATCACCCACCAGCCGATCGTCTCATCGGTCGGCGGCGGCGGGCTGCTGTCGGCGATGGACCGGGCGCCGCGCGTGATCGCCGCGCTCAACGGGCACATCCATCACAACGAGATCCGGCCCCGTCCGACCGCGGTCGGTGGCTACTGGCTGATCACCACCGCGTCGCTGATCGACTATCCGCAGCAGGCGCGGGCGCTGACGGTGCAAGCGACCCGCGACGGCGGTGTCGCGATCCGGACGTGGATGCTCGACCACGTCGATGAGCCGCTCGGCCTCGGTCAGATCTCCCGCCAGCTGGCCTACCTCGACGCACAGGGCGGGCGGCCACAGGAGTTCGCGGGCACGCGCGCCGATCGCAACGTCGTCCTGCACCGGCGCGCCGTGACCTGACCATCTCAGGGGGCGACGACCAGCGCGAACCAGCGGTCGCGGTCAGACCACACGTCGCACACCCGGACGCCCACGCGGTCGGCGAGCTCGCCGATCGATCCGGCGGACACCTCCGCCCAGGCGAACCATTCGCTGACCGATGAGGCCGTCTCGATCCGAGCAAAGGTCTCGACGGTGTCGGTCTCAGGGGCGGCCAGCTCGACGAGGATCATGCCGCCGGGGGCGAGCAGCGCGAGCACCCGCTCGAGCAGCCGGGCGGGGCTGCCGCCGATGCCGATGTTGCCATCGAGCAATAGCGCGCTGGCCCATCGCCCGGCGTGGGGGACGTCGCCGAAGATCGAACCGACGATCACGTTGGCGCCGCGCCCGCGCGCCAGCGCCACCGCCGCCGGGCACAGGTCGACGCCGAACCCGAACACGCCTCGGCGAGCGAGCGCATGCAGGTGGCGGCCCGGCCCGCAGCCGACGTCCAGCACGGGACCGTCCAGCCGGGCGAGAGCATGTTCGTCGACCGCGTCGGCGCCGGCGACCCAGCGGCCGATCGCCAGCGACCGCAGGCTGCCGTCCTGCAGTCTCGCGACCGCGGCCCCCGGCGGCGCGGCGAGCGCCTGCGCGTACAGACCAAGCGCAGATGGCATTACAACGTCGCCAGTGTCCGCGCGAACCGCGAGTCGGGCGCCAGCGCGGCGACCGCGCGGGCGTCGGCGATCGTGTCGACGTCGCGCAACGGCGGTTGCTCGTAGGTCGTCAGACCAAGCTCCGTCAGCCGCCGGCGCTGGCGATCAAACGTCTGCAGACTGCTCATCGGCACGCCGTCAAACGCCGCCACGTCGGCGACGCGCAGGCCGATGCTCCAGTAGCCGCCGTCGGGCGCCGGTCCGAGCACGGCGTCGTGGCCGGCCAGCGCCGACAGCCCGTCCGTCAGCAGCTCGGTGCTCAGCTGGGGGGTGTCCATGCCGACCAGCAAGGCGGGCCCGCCGACGTCGGCGAAGGCGTTGGCGAGCCGCTGCGCGAGCCCGTCACCGTGCTGGGGGATGATCTCCAAGCCGGCGCCGCGCCACCGTGCCGGATCGCCGTCCAGCACGAGCACCCGACGGGCGGCCGGGGTGGCGGCGACCACGGCGAGCGTGTCGGCCAGCGCGGCGGCCGCCAGCTGGGCCGCCTGCTGAGGACTGCACGGTGGACACAAGCGCGTCTTACAGCGTCCCGGAAGCGGGTCCTTGGCGATCACCAGCAAAGCGGCGCCGGTCACGCCGTTGCTCGCAGCGGCGAGCGAGCGAACTGAGCCATCCCGGCGGCGAACTCCTCACGGGCGTGGAAGCCGAGCGCGTGACGGGCGCGATCGGCCGAGGCGAACACATGGCGGACGTCACCGAGCCGGTACTGGCCGGTGACGACCGCCCGCGGGGCGCGCTCGCCGTGCGCGGCGGCCAGCGCCGTGGCCATGTCCAGCACCGAGCGCGGGGTGCCGCTGGCGACGTTGTAGGCGCCGGCGGCTGCGTCGGGGGCCGACAACGCGAGCACGTTCGCGCGGGCGACGTCACGGACGTGGACGAAGTCGCGCAACTGGCCGCCGTCCTCGAACACCTGCGGCGCCCGCCCGGCGGCCAGCGAGCTGGCAAAAATCGAGGCGACGCCGGCGTACGGGGTGTCACGCGGCATCCGCGGCCCGTAGACGTTGTGGTAGCGCAGCGCGATGACCGATGCCCCCGTCTCCCGCGCAAACGCGAAGCAGAGATGCTCCTGCTGGAGCTTGGTCGCGGCGTACACGTTGCGCGGGTCCAGGCGTCCGTGCTCATCGATCGATTCGGGCGCCAGCGTCGCGCCACAGTGCGGGCAGCCGGGTTCAAACCGGCCGGCATCGAGATCCTCGAGCCGGCGTGGACCGGGAGTCACGTCGCCGTGCGCTTGGCAGACGTAGCGGCCCTCGCCGTAGACGACCATGCTGCTGGCCAGCACCAGCCGTCCGGTGAACCGCCGCGCCGACAGCTCGCTCAACAGCACCGCGGTGCCGAGGTCGTTGTGGCGCACATAGGCGGCGGCGTCTGAGAAGTCGAGCCCGAGTCCGACCATCGCCGCCTGATGGCTCACCGCATCGACTCCGGCGAGCGCGTTGCGGACCGTGAGCGGATCGCCGACGTCGCCGTGGATGAACTCGGCCGACGGATTGAGGTAGTCGGGAACGGCCCGGTGCGCGGAGTCCAGCAACAGGTCCAGCACGCGGACCTCGTGGCCACCGTCGATCAGCCCGTCGACGACGTGCGAGCCGATGAAGCCCGCGCCGCCGGTAACCAGAATCCGCACAACTCCAAATTTACGGCTATTAAAGATCATCAAAGCTCGAATCGGCTGCAATTTCGCGTTTTGTAAGAAATACAGCCGTAGATTGCGTCGCGTGCCGGAGGTGATCCTTCCCGTGCTGGATGAGGCCGAGGCGCTCCCGGTCGTGCTCGCCGCGTTCCCGGCCGGGTTCGATCCATTGGTCGTCGACAACGGCTCGACCGATGGCTCGAGCGACGTGGCCCGCCGCCTCGGCGCCCGGGTCGTCTCCGAGCCGCGCCGCGGGTTTGGCGCCGCCTGCTGGGCGGGCCTGGTCGCGGCGTCGACGGAGCTCGTCTGTTTCATGGACTGCGACGGCTCGCTTGACCCGCGTGAGCTGCCGGCGGTCGTCGACCCGGTCGCAACCGGGACGCTGGATCTGTGCCTCGGGACTCGCCGCCCCCGCCCGGGCGCCTGGCCGACGCACGCGCGGCTGGCCAACCGCGCGCTGGCCCTGCAGCTGCGCCGGCGCACCGGCGTCCGGCTCACCGACCTCGGCCCGATGCGCTGCGCACCTCGTGAACGACTGCTGGCGCTCGACCTTCGCGACCGCGCGTTCGGGTGGCCGCTGGAGATGGTGTTGCGTGCCGCCGCGGCCGGCTGGCAGATCGGCGAATCGCCGGTCGGCTATGGGCCGCGGGCGGGCGGCGAATCAAAAGTGTCAGGCAGCGTCAGCGGCAGCCTGCGGGCGGTCCGTGACATGAGTGCGGTACTGCGGTCGGTCGCATGAAGGCGCCGCGGTTGCCGCGCCTGCCCGCAATCACACCGCCGCCGTTGCCCGGGCCACCGCCCGGCCCGTTTCGACCGGGGTTCTGGCGCAGCCCGTTGCGCGGGCCGTGGCTGACCTCAGTGCTCGGCTCGATCCTGCTGGTGTTGATCGCGGTCGTGGCCGTCACCGGCCTGATCTCGCACTCGGCCTACCAGCCGGACGTGGTCGGCGGATACAACGCGACGGTCGGGCCGAAGGGCGACATCGGCCCGTTGATCTCGCTCCCATCGGGAGCTCCGTCGTGGGCGTACGCGCTCAGCCAGGGAGCGCACATCACGGTCGGCCTGATCGCGATCCCGGTGTTGCTGGCGAAGCTCTGGTCGGTGATCCCGCGGCTGTTCGCGTGGCCGCCGGTGGGCGGGCCGTCGAAGTCGATCGAGCGGCTCGCGGTCCTGCTGCTGGTCGGGTCGGGCCTGTTCGAGTTCGCGACCGGGGTGCTCAACATCCAGGTGTTCTACCCGTGGCACTTCGGGTTCGTCCGCGCCCATTACTACGGCGCCTGGATCTTCATCTCCGCCTTGGCACTGCACTTCTGCACGAAGCTGCCGACGGTCAGACGCGCCTACCGGGAGCGGGGCGTGTTGCGACCGCTGAGAGCCGATCTCGCCCGAACCCGGGCCGAGCCGTATGAGCCGGGTGGGCTGGTCGCGTCCGCGCCGGCGGCGCCGACGATCAGCCGCCGCGGTCTATTGGGGCTCGTCGGCGCCGGCTCGCTGGCACTCCTGATCGCCAACCTCGGGGAATCGGCCGGCGGCCCGCTGCGGCGAATCGCGCTGCTGGCGCCGCGCGGGCGGGTCTGGGGCACGGGCCCCAACGACTTCCAGGTCAACAAGACCGCCGAGTTCGTCGGCGTCACCCAGCTGGCCAGCGACCCCGGCTGGAGGCTGAGCGTGGCCGGAGCCCGGACCGTGAAACTCAGCCGTGAGCAGTTGATGGCGATGACCCAGCACACCTACGACCTGCCGATCGGCTGCGTCGAGGGATGGTCGACGACGCAGCGCTGGACCGGGGTCCGGCTCCGAGACCTGGCCACGCTCGTCGGCGCCTCGCCACACGCGATCCTCGAGGTCCACTCGATCCAGCCCACGGGTCCGTACACGCACACCGCGTACCCCGCCTCCCAGATCCAGGACCACCGGTCTCTGGTGGCGCTGTGCGTCAACGGCGTCGACCTGTCCCTGGATCACGGCTATCCCGCCCGCATCATCATTCCCGCGCTGCCCGGCGTGCACTGCACCAAATGGCTGGGCTCGATGCGATTCCTGGAGACCTGATGGCGGGCTTTCGTCGCGTCTACGGATCCAGCCCGCTGCATCTGCTCGCGCACCTCGGCGTGTTCTTCATCGCCGGCTGGGCGATCAGCCAGATCCTGGGCGCCGGCTTCGCGATCAACTGGGTCGCCTGGTTTCTCGGCGCGGCGCTGTTGCACGACCTGGTGCTGCTGCCGCTGTACTCGGCGTTTGACCGCGGCCTGCAGATCGGCGTCGGACGCACCGGCGGTGGAGCTCGGATCGACCCCTCGCCGCTCAACTATCTGCGGGTCCCGCTGGTCGTCTCCGGCATCCTGTTGTTGGTCTACTTCCCGTTGATCCTTGGCTACGCATCCAAGAACTACCGTCACGACACGGGCCATGCGCTGGCCGGCTACACCCGCAACTGGCTGCTGATCTGCGCCGGTCTGTTCCTGGTCTCGGCGCTCCTCTACGCGGTGCGCGTGATCCGCAGCCGTCCCCGCAGGCCGGCCGCTGCCGATGACCAGCCCCACGATTAGTCGACGACGGCAACCGCTCGCGATCGCTCGCCGGTGGTTACCGACGGCGGTCGTGACGGTCGCCGCGCTCACGATCGCGGCGGGGCTGATCAATCACTTCCGCCGGGGATACCAGCTCGGCACGCCGCTGCCGCCGTTTCTGGTGAGCTGGAAACCCGATGTCGGGTGGCCGGTGGCGATCGCCGTCGCGGTTGCCGTCGGAGCTGCGTGGGCGGCGCCGTGGGCGATCGAACGGGTGCGCTCGGGGGCGGCGTTTGCGACGCTCGGCTACGTCGTGACGCTCGCGGTCGGGCTGTCGGTGCAGGCCTCGAGGATCGGTACCGCCGGCTGGTCGAACGTGTTCGACCTCGGTTCGCACGGGGCGTTCGAGGCAAAGTTCGAGTACCTGCCGGCGCTGCCGGCGCTGCACCGGGGGGTCGCGTACTACGTCGGGCACTTCGCGCAGTTGCTGCCGTACCTGCCGACGCACACCAAGGGCAACCCGCCCGGACCGCTGGTGGCGATACATCTGCTCGGGCTGACGACGCCCGGCCGGCTCGCCGCCGCATGCGTGCTCGTCGGGTCGCTGGTGACCCCGCTGACGTATGCGCTCGGCCGATCGCTCGGCTCGGCGACCAGCTCGGGCTCGGGCGACGCCCGCGATGACGGCCTGGTCGGTGCCGAGCGCCGCGGTCGGGTCGCGGCGACGTTCGCGGCGTTCTCGCCGTGCGTGCTGATCTTCGGCTTCACGTCGGTCGACTTCGTGTTTGCGGCGATGGCCGCGGCGGTCGCGTGGCTGCTCGTCTCCCGGCGCGGTCAGGTCGTCGCACTCGGCTGCGTCGCGGCGGGAGGGGCCGCGTTCTTCTCCTGGGCGCTGCTCGCGATCCCCGCGTGGGCGGTGGTCGCCGTCTACGTTCGTGATAGCCGCGGCTCGGCGTTTCGGCTCGCCGCCGGCGCCGCCGCGGGCGTGGTCGCCGTGACGCTGCTGCTGGCCGCCGTCTGGGGGTATGACCCGGTCGCGATCTTCCGAGCGCTGCACCATGCCTACAACAACGGCGCCGCCGCCCGTCGTCCGTACGCGTTCTGGCTGTTCGGTTCGCCCGCGGCGTGGATCACGATGCTCGGCCCTCCGATCGTCTGGCTCGCGCTGCGCTCGTTTCAGCGCGGCGAGCCCGCCGCCGTCGGTGTGGTGGTGATCGTTCTGATCAGCGCGGTGGCGGGCTTCACCAAGGCCGAGACCGAGCGCATCTGGCTCCCGTACGTGCCGCTGGCGTGCGCGGCCGCCGCAGCCACCCCAATCGCCCGCCTCCGGCCGTGGCTCATTGCGATGGCGCTGACGGCGGTCGTGATCACGGTGCTGTTTCAGACCGTCTGGTGAGCCCGCCGGGATCGACGGTCTGGCGGCGAGGATTACAGGCGCGAGACCAGTTCGGCCACGATCTCGGCCGCGGGCTGTCTGTGCGTGGCGAGCGCGACGCTCTGCCCCGCCCACAGCGATAGCGCCTCGATCTCACCGGTGGTCCCGACCAGCGGCGGAGCCGGCGAATAGCGAACGATCGGGTCGCCGTACGGGAAGTGGGCGATCACCTCCCCCTCCCGCGGCCGACGACCCGGCTCCGGCCGGCCCGCGGCCTCCCACATCTCCGCGGTCGAGTTGTGCAGCGCGCGGTGCGGCGCGTCCGGCCACCCCACCTCATACAGATTGGGGTACCACTCCGCGTCGGTCTCGGTCGCGGAGATCAGCAGGCGACGGTACTCGTCGTGGATCGGCATCTCGTCGGCCAAGAGAAACCGCGTGCCCAGCAGAGCCGCCTGGGCCCCGAGGGCAAGCACGGCCACCACTCCCCGAGCGTCGCCGATCCCGCCGGCCGCGATCACCGGCACGGGGGCCACCGCGTCGACGACCGCCGGCACCAACGGCAACGTCGCCACACCACCCCAGACGTGGCCGCCGGCCTCCCAGCCCTGCGCGATGATCACATCCACGCCCGAGGCGACCGCCCGCCGGGCCTCCTCGGCGCTGCCGACCGTGTGCATCACCACGCCACCGGCATCATGCACCTGGTCGACGTAGCCCTCCGGATCACCGAAGATGAACGACACGATCCGCAGGCCGGCAGACAGGGCCTGATCCAGGCGGTGGTGCTGATCGGAGGTCAGCGCGAAGTTACCGCCGAACGGGCGATCGGTCAGCGCCGCCGTCTCACGGACCAGCTCTCCGGCGTCGTCAAGCCACCACAACCCCATCGTGCCCAGGCCGCCGGCGTTCGAGACCGCCGCGGGCAACCGGGCATCCGCCGCCATCGGTGCACACACAATCGGATGGTCAATCCCCAACAACTGACACACCGGCGTACGAACAGTCATTGAGGATCCCCTCTCTGGCGCCCGCGACGCCGGTTGAATAGGCTGAGCGCTGTACGAGAGGAGCAGAGCATGCGCAGCGACATCGTCCCCGGCGGCACCTTCCCTGACTACGAGTTACCCGATCAGGAGAACCTTCCTCGAAAGCTCTCGGAGATACAAGGGGACGACCCCCTGATCCTCACCCTCGCGCGCGGGAACTACTGCCCGAAGGAACACCAGCAGCACCTGGAACTCGCCGCCAACTACCCGAAGATCGCGGTGTCCTATACGAAGGTCGCGACCATCTCGACCGACACCCATCACTCCAGCCAGGAGTTCCGGGCGTCGACCGGCGCCCAGTGGCCCTTCCTCTCTGACCCCGAGCGGACCGTCCAGAAGGACCTCGAGATCCAGGAGTACACCGATCCCGAGCACGATCCGATGATCCCCCACACGCTCGTGCTCAAGCCCGGGCTGATCGTCCACAGCGTCTACAACGGCTACTGGTTCTGGGGCCGCCCCTCGTTCGTCGATCTCTGGCAGGACCTCCGGACGGTGACCCGGGAGATCCGGCCCGACTGGGACCTCAGCAAACCGGGGTTACGCGAGGCGTGGGAAGCCGGCGACTTCGCCCACTTCCACGGATGGGACCGACGTTCGCCGCAGTCGGTGCCGACCTCCTACGGCTCCTGACCACCGGCGGCGCTCTGGGTCGCAGCGACCGCCAGCACGTCGGCTCGCTCGTTGAGCGCGTGGCCGATATGCCCCTTGACCCAGTGCCAGCGAACCTGCTCATGACCCGACGCCGCGGTCTCGAGTGAGACCCACAGATCCTGATTCTTGACCGGGTCGCCCGACGCCGTCTTCCAGCCCCGGCGCTTCCAGCCGGCCATCCACGAGGTCATCCCGTCGTGCAGATAGCGCGAGTCCGTCACGACGCAGACTCGCGACCCTGACGGCAGCGCCCGCAACCCCTCCAGGGCCGCGGTCATCTCCATGATGTTGTTGGTCGTCTGCCGCAGACCACCGCTGTGCTCCTCGACGATCCCGTCCTCCCAACACACGACCGCCGCCCACCCGCCCGGGCCCGGGTTGCGCTGGCAGGCGCCATCGGTCCAGACGAGCACCTCACCCGGGGCCGCCTGCGGCAGCAGACCGGGCAGTGACTTGGATCGCCGTCGTGGGCTCGAGGCCATGGGGCGCAATTCAACCAACTCCCCCGGAAGTCTCGGCCACAGAGCGCCAACGCCAGCGCTTCCGTGCGTTGACGGCCACATGGGGCGCCGCTAGGTTGAGCGCGCCGCACCGTCCCGAGCAAGGGAGGATCGATGGAGCTGGGTCTGGCCGACAAGGTCGCGATGGTCACGGGGGCAACGCGCGGGATCGGGTTGTCGATCGCCGAGCATCTGCTCGAGGAGGGCGCCGATGTCGCGATCTGCGCCCGGTCAGAGGACCGCGTCGCCGAGACCGTGGCGCGGCTCTCCGAACGAGGCCAGGGGCGCGTGATCGGGCGAGCGGTCGACGTCACCGACGGCGCGGGACTCGCCTCGTGGATCGTCGACGCCGCCGGCGAGCTCGGCGGATTGGACATCCTCGTGCCCAACGTCAGCGCCGGCGGAGGGCCGGACAAGTGGCAGACCGTCTACGAGCACGACGTGATGGGGACCGTGCACAGCGTCGAGGCGGCGCTGCCGTTCCTGCAGGCGTCGCAGGCCGCAGCCGTCACGATCATCAACACCACGGCCGCCGTCGAGACGTTCCGCGGCCCGACCGCCTACGCCGCCTTCAAGGCCGCGCTGCTGAACTACGCGAAGAACCTGAGCCGTGAGCTGGCGCCTTCCGGGGTCAGGGTCAACAGCGTCCTCCCCGGTCCCGTCTACTTCGCCGGCGGTCCGTGGGAGAAGATCAAGGCTGCTCAGCCCGAGTACGTCGCCTCGCTCGTGGCCGAGATCCCGCTGGGTCGGATGGCGAACCCCGCTGACGTGGCGCGCGCGGTCACGTTTCTCTCCAGCCCGGCGGCCGAGTACATCTCGGGCACTGCCCTGGTCGTCGACGGCGGTTTTCTGCGGCGGGTCCAGTACTGATGTTTCTCGGGATCAATCACATCTCGGTCGTGACGCGTGATCTCGACCGTGCCGTTCGCACCTGGGCCGACAAGTACGGCGTCGGCCCGTGGACGGTCTACGACTATCCCGCGGCGTCGATCGATGTGACGGTCGACGGAACGCCAACGTCGTTCGGGATGCGCGTGGGCTTCGCCGGCCTCCAGTCGGGGACGCGCATCGAGCTGATCCAGCCGACCGATGAACACAGCCCGTACGCGGCCTCGCTGACCGAACACGGGAACGTCGATCATTTCCACCACCTCCGCTTCGACGTCGACGACTACGAAGGTTCGCTGGGCCGCCTGCGAGACCTCGGTCTGGACAGTGTGATGAGCGGTGCGATCCAGAGCGGGAACCCTGAGGTGTCCTCTGCGGTCGACTACTTTGCCACCGAGGGCGACCTCGGGTTCCTCTCTGAGCTGGCACAGCTCCCCGAGGGCTATCGGCTTCCCGAGCCTGAGTACGTCTATCCCGAGCCGGTGGCTGACCTCTGAACACTGTCTGAACCGTGGGTGGTGGCGATGGTATGTTCGCCGCCCACCGGGCACCAGGAGGAGGCAGACCGTGGAGTTCAACGCCGCAGAGCTGGAGAAGTTCCGGGCTCGCACCCGCCGCTCCCAGCAGCTCTTCGACAAGACCAAAGAGGTCATCCCGATGGGCCACGCCGGTGGGATGGGTCACTTCATCCCGGGCGGGTCACTGCTCGTCGAGCGGGCGCAGGGCTGCTGGGTGTGGGATGTGGATGGCAATCGCTATCTCGATCTGAGAATCGGCGACTGGGTCTGCATCCACGGTCATTGCGATGAGGACATCGAGCGTGCCGTGACCGAACAGATGCAGCGGTCGCTGCAGATCGGCGGCCCGGAGTGGGACCTCGGTTACCGTGTCGCGACGCTCCTGCGGGATCGCACGCCGTCGATCGACAAGGTGCGGTTCTTCGCCTCGGGGACAGACGCCAACCTGTGCGCGATCCGCCTGGCTCGCGTCCACACCGGGCGCAGCAAGGTCGCCAAGATCGAGGGCAGCTATCACGGGACCGCCGATGTTCTGCTCGTCGGGACCTCCGTCCTGCGAGACCCGGACGACTTCATCCCCGTCGGGGTGCCGGCGCACGCCGCCGAGGAGGTCGTGCAGATCCCGTACAACGACCCGGACGCAGCCGAGCGCATCCTCGAGCGAGAGGCCGACCAGCTCGCGGCGATCATCGTCGAGCCGGTGCTGACCGCCGCGGGCATGCTCCCGGCCACCGCCGAGTTCCTGCAGCGACTGCGGGACGTCGCGACGCGCAACGAGATCGTTCTGATCTTCGACGAGGTGGTCACCTACCCGGTCGCCTACGGTGGAGCGCAGGTGCACTTCGGGGTGGATCCCGACCTCACGACAATGGGCAAGGCGATCGGGGGCGGCCTTCCGGCGTCGGCCGTCGGCGGCAGGGCCCAGATCATGGACCTGCTCGAACCGGACGCCCACGGCGGGGTTGCCCCGATGAGCGTGATGTCGACGTTCGGCGGAAATCAGGTGGCGATGGCGGCCGGGGCCGCGTGTCTGGAGAAGCTGACCCCGGAGCTCAACGACCGCCTCTTCGCCCTTGGCGCCAAGACCCGGGCTGCGATCGACGAGATCGGACGCCGCAACGGGGTTCCCCTGCACGCCACCGGTCTCGGCCACCTGATCGGACTGCACTGGGCGCAGCAGCGGGTCGTCGACTACCCGAGCCGCCTGCACGACGACCGGGAGAAGGTCGTCAACCTGATGATGGCGTTGGACAACCAGGGCTACTACCAGACATTCACCGGGGTGCTGCTGCTCAGCACCGCGATCGGCGAGGCGGAGCTCGACGGGTTCCTGGAGGCGTTGGAGCGATCGCTGCACCTCCTGGGCTACGCCGGCGAAGGCGCCGAGCCCGCGGCGGAGCTTGCCGAGAGCGCCGTCGTTGACTGATCGAACGCCGACTCGCGCCTAGCCATGGGTGCTCGCTTCAACCACGCCAACATCGTCGCCCGCGACCCGGAGCGACTGGGCACCTTCTACGTCGAGGTGTTCGGTTGCGTCCGTTTCG
Source organism: uncultured Solirubrobacteraceae bacterium (assembly GCA_963743985.1). Classification (GTDB taxonomy): domain Bacteria; phylum Actinomycetota; class Thermoleophilia; order Solirubrobacterales; family Solirubrobacteraceae; genus Palsa-465. Next base: position 99,375 of record CAVUSD010000008.1, read on the forward strand.
GGCCGGACCGGCACCTGTCCGGCGATTACCTGGAGCGAGGGATGGGGCTGCGCGGAGCCCGCGTCGACGGCTTCTTCCTGCGGCTGCCCGGGCACGGTGAGGACGGACCGGCGCTCGAGATCTACAGCCTGGCCGAACTGGAGCCGGGGACGACGGTGGTCAACCGGCCAGGGCTCATGCATCTGTGCTTCAACGTCGACGACATCCACGACACCGTCGCGCGCATCCTCGCCGGCGGTGGGCGGATGCAGGGCGAGATCGTCGAAGCCGGGGTCAAGGGCGTCGGGACCGCCAGCTTCGTCTATACGAGGGACCCCGAGGACAACATCGTCGAGTTGCTTCAGTGGCATTAGCCTGACCCGCGTCCCGGCATAATCGCGGGAATGCCTCTGTACACCGCGATGTTCGAGGACATCGATCGTATGGACGCGGCCGCCTGGGCCGACTGGCTCACCGACGACGCGCGGTTCCGCTTCGGGAACGGCGACGAGACCACGACACGCGACGCCGCTCGGCGGGCCCTGGCCGACTTCTACGACCTGATCGACGGGGTCAGTCACCGCATGCTCGACCACTGGGAGCACGGCGCGACCACGATCGTGCGGTCCGACGTCAGCTATGTCCGCACGGATGGGGCCACGGTCACGGTCCCGATCGTCACCATCTACCACGCGCGCGAGGACGGCAAGATCGACGACTACCGCGTCTACGGGGATGTCACCCCCGTGTTCGCCTGAGCGCAGAGGAGAGAACTCAGATGAGCAGCAGGATCGTCGGCAACCACCACATCACCCTGTCGACCGGCGGCGCCCAGGAGGACTGGGACTTCCACACGCAGGCGCTCGGACTGCGGCCGGTCAAGAAGACGATGCTCTACGACGGCGCGGAGCCGGTCTACCACCTGTACTACGCCAACGCCGACATCGACGCGGGGTCGATCCTGACCTCGTTCCCGATGCGCCAGCAGGGCAAGCTGGGCCGCCGGGGCTCCAACCAGGTCAAGGAGATCGCCTTCTCGATCGACGACGGGTCGATCGACTACTGGGCCAACCGGCTCGACGAGCTGGGCTTCGCGACCGACCACACCGAGGCGCTGGGCACCAAGCGGTTGCGGTTCGCCCACCCGTGCGGGATCCCCTACACCCTGGTCGGCACCAGCGGCGATGACCGCCGCGGCTACGGCGACGGCGGCGTCCCCGCCGAGCACGGGATCAAGGGCGCCTACGCGCCGGTGATCTCCGTGATCGACCCCGACGAGATGGTGATGTACCTCGAGACGGGTCTCGAAGCGACGAAGGTGGACGAGGACGGCCCGCACCAGGCGTTCGAGGTGGCCGGCGGGTTCGGCGGCCGGGTCGAGCTCATCCACGAGCCTGACGTGCGGCCAGGAACGTGGCACTTCGCGGAGGGGACGCCGCACCACTGGGCCTGGGACGTCACCGACGAGGAGAACCAGATGGGCCTGAAGGGCTTCATCGAGGGGCTCGGCTACACCGACGTGACCGAGCAGAAGGACCGCGGCTACTTCCTGTCGTGCTACAACCGCACGCCCGGTGGGGCGCTGTTCGAGTACGCGTTCACGCCCGCCGATCGCGGCTTTCTGATCGACGAGCCCGAGGACCAGCTCGGCACGACGGTCCAGATCCCGCCGCCGTTCGCGCATCTGGCGCAGGAGATGCTCGACTACCTCGAGCCGATCGAAGACCGCCGCTGACGATGCTCACCACGCACGTCGGCAGTCTCCCCCGCCCCCAGGATGTCGTCGATGTCGTGTTCGCCTTGGACGACGGCCGGGCGGTCGACGACGCCGAGTTCGAGCGCGTCGTCGGCGCGGCCGTCGCCGACCGAGTCGCCCACCAGGTCGATGCCGGGGTCGACCTGGTCAGCGACGGCGAGATGAGCAAGATCGGCTACGCGACCTACGTGGCCCACCGGCTGTCCGGGTTCGAGCTCGTCGACGGTGTCCCGCGCGCGACCCCGGCCGACCTTGACGCGTTCCCCGCGTTCCGCGATCGGCAGGTCCAATCCGGGGCCGGCCCGAAGTACAAGCGGCCCGTCTGTCGCGGCCCGATCGCCTACGAGCACCGCACGCCGCTGCGGCGCGACCTCACGGCACTCCACGCCGCCGTCGACGGGCGCGATGACGTCAGCGGCGCGTTCATGAACGCGCCCTCACCGGGCGTCATCGCATTGTTCCTGCCCAACGAGCACTACCCCTCCACCGACGAATACCTCGCCGCGATCGGGGCGGCGATGCGCGAGGAGTACGAGGCGATCGTGGCGGCCGGCTTCACGCTGCAGATCGACGCGCCGGATCTGGCGATGGGGCGCCACATCATGTACCGCGACCAGCCTGACGAGGTGTTCGTGAAACGGGTCGCCGGCCACATCGACGCGCTCAACGACGCGCTGCGCGACATCCCAGCCGACCAAGTCAGGCTGCACCTGTGTTGGGGGAACTACGAGGGGCCGCATCATTGCGACATTCCGGTGCAGAAGATCATCGGCGAGGTCCTGCGGGCCAAGCCGGCGACGATCCTGTTCGAAGCCGCCAACCCGCGCCATGCGCACGAGTGGACTGTCTGGCGCGACACGCCGATCCCCGATGACAAGGTCCTGGCGCCGGGCGTGATCGACACCTCGACCAACTACATCGAGCACCCCGAGTTGGTCGCCCAGCGCCTGCGTCAGTTCACCGACATCGTCGGCCGCGATCGCGTGATCGCCGGAACCGACTGCGGCTTCGGCACCTGGGCCGGCTTCGGGCCGATCGATTCCGACATCTGCTGGGCGAAGTTGCGGGCGCTGGCCGACGGCGCCGCGCTGGTGTAGCGCTGCTAGGCGTCGACTTCCGACTCCAGCGCGAGCTGACGTCGGAGGGCGGCATCGATGCGATCGGAGATCAGGGCCTGTGCACTCAGCGCACGGATGTTGTGATCTTTGGTCGGCGCCTGCTCGATCGACAGGTTCGGCCACTCCGCCTGGCGTTCGTCGTAGCCGAAGCGGTGGATCTGCTCGCGGAGCGGCTCATCGATCGAGAAGATCATCGCCACGTCCGTGCCGTGGGCGGCCAGAGCAGACAGCCACGCCTGGACCGATTCGTGCTGCGCGGCTTCTTCGGAGCCCGCTCGCCGGGCCGACGGCTTGAACGCCCGTACCGCCCGGCGGAGCTCGGTCATGCCGATCCAGCCTTGCCAGACGCCCTTGACCATCCGTTTCAGCATTCCCTTGCGGAGGACCTCCCCCGTACGCGCACGCGCGCGTTCGGACACGAGCCGCTCGTTGTAGTCGAACGCCCATTGGTTCACGAGGGTCGTGCCGATGATGCGCGGCTCGTCGACGGCCGCGTGGAAGCTCCAGTACGCGGACGAACAGAGGCCAACCATCACGAAGCGATCGGCGATTCCCATCTCGGCCAGGCGGTCGATCAACTCCTTGACGTTGTCGGCCATCCGCGGCGCGTACAGATCCGCGTCGACCGTCATCAGATCGCTGTTGCCGTCGCTGTCGCCGAGCCCTTCGATGTCGAAGCGCACGGACTGCACGCCATGAGCCGCCCACCGCCGGGCTGTCTCAACCCACATCCGGTTCGGACCGATCCGCCGACCGGCACCGAGCAGCACGACGCAGACGGGCAGCGGGTCGTGATCGGCCGGTCTTGTCAGCACGCCGACCATCCGGCCCGCCCTTCCGCCGTAGCCGAGGAGACGCTCGGTCAACCTGACGCCGTTGACGACCATCGTCGACGCCTCTTCGACGGGCTGCGCCAACCGCGATGACGAGCCGTCGTCGGGAGCATGCGCCACGCCGGCAGCCGCCCTGATCCAGTCGATGGACTTCGCGATCGACTCCTCGGGCGTCCCCACCTCGAGCGGCCCGGTCATCATGAGCCGATAGTCATTCGCGGGCAGCGTCTGCGTCTGCACCCCCGCGCCGTCGAGCGCGGCGGTCAGCTTGCGATCCACCCCAAGCCCATCACGCTCGATCAGCAACGCCCGTCGTCCGGTGAGATCGGGCAACGGCAGCGCTGCGAGATCGACCGCCGCGAGGGCCGCCACGGTTTCGGGCTTGAGTACGAACCCGGTCAGGGCCAGGGTGCCATCCGAATCGATCGGACTGTCCTGCTCCTCATAGGAGCCGCTGGCGACGACTTCCGAGTGAACCCGCAGCTCACGAACGTACGCGCGTCCGCGCGCGGGCACGCCCCACAGCACGAGGTCGTCGATATGAGCTCCGCCGGCCAGCGCCCGCATCGCGAGCAGACCCCCGAGCCGGATCCCGATCACCGCCACCCGGCTGATCCCGTCCAGACTCCGCAGCCAATCAATCGCGGCGCGGGTAGCCACATCCCAGCGGTCGAGCATGTCCGGATCCGAAGGCGAGCCGCCGCTGTCGCCGGTCGCGGGCAGATCGATCCGAGCAGCCGGGAACCCGGCCTCGGCCAGCTCGATCGCCCAGCGTCGCCGCGAGCGGTACGAGCACACCTCCTCCCAACCGAACGGGGGCAGGATCAGCACCGCGGTGTTGCTCTGCCTGACGGACGCTGGTGAGTGCAGAACGGCGTAGACCGGTGCGTCGCCCGCCTCCAGCCACAGGGGCGTGCCGTTCAGCGACTTCGGTCGCTCCCGCAGCCTGACGCTCTGGACGGACACTACGCGCCTCCGAGCGCAGCGCTGCGCCGACCATCGGTCCGCTGAGAAGCTTCACAACCTGCGCTCACCCTGATCTTCGCCCCTTCTTCGATCCCCGACCGCGACCTGCGGTCCTGCCGATCCGATAGGTAGGTTACCTGAACGTTAACCGGATTTCACCTCCGCCAAACACTTAAATTCCAGACGATCGCGTTTCGGCGGGCGATTGGCCGGGTCGCGCTGCCGAGAACCGGCCAACGAGACGTTACCCAACCAGCGAGCGGTGGACCCGAAATCGGCATAATCGTCGACCCAGTGATCGCTGCCGTCCCTACCCTGAATTCGTCGGCGGGAAGGCTCGGAACCGAGGGCGGGTCACCGGGCTCGATCGTTGCGGATGCAGGCGCCGGCACGTGACCGCGACCGGGTGGCGTTCGCGGGTGCTGGCACCACCCCCGATCGTCGTCGCATGCGCCGCGCTGCTGTTCGCCGTCGACCAGTACGCCTACCAGCAGGCTGGCTCCGCCGTGTTTCCCCAAGCGCCGCTGGATTGGACCGCCCACCTGCTGACGACGTTGTTCATCGTGTGGGCCGTCAAGCCGCTGGTCAGCGAGCGTCAGTTGGTCCCGGCGCTCGTCGCCTCGGTCGTGATCGATGCCGATCACATACCGGGAGAGCTCGGGTCCCACATCCTGACGGCGGGGACCTGGAGGCCGTACACGCACTCGCTCGCGACCGTCGTCGTGCTGTTGGTGCTGGCGGCCGCGCGCCCAGGGTGGCGAGCCTGGGCGTCGGGTGCCGCCCTCGGAGTCGCGAGCCACCTGTGGCGTGATCTCGCCGAGCCTCAGACGTCGAGCGTCTCCCTGTTCTGGCCCGTGTCGGATCACGGGGTCAACACGCCGGCGGCCGCCTACCTTGGCTCGATCGCCCTGCTGGCCGTGGTCGCTCTCGTGCGCTCACGAGGACGCTCCAGACGGTTGGTCGTATCCCATGTCTGAGCCTGGTCAGGGGCGAATCGGCGCAATTGCAGCCCCATCCGCGACCAGGCGCTGACGTTCGGCACGCGGGGAGCCGGGCGGACAAGGCCCAAGACGCTGTCGGCGCGCGCCGGCAACCGTACTCCGGCGCGCTCGGCGGCGCGCAGCGCGCCGTACGCGGCCTGCCACGGCACCGGGACGAGGACCGGGCGACGACCACCGTTCAAGCCCTGGACGATCTCCTCGAACGACACCGGCTCCGGGTGGGCGAGGCCGAGCGGCTCACCGACGCGCGGCTGTCCGAGCAACCTCACCAATCCCGAGACCATGTCATCGACGTGGACGAGGAACTGGTAGGTCCCCTTCCTGAACCGGGGAACGATGGGCAGGCTCGCAAGCCGCTTCAGCGTGCCGATCATCCCCCCTTCTGCTCCGCCCCAGACGAGTCCCGGACGTACCGCCTCACCGCCCGCCTGCAGAAACGCCGATTCGGCTGCCAGTTTCGCTCGTCCATAGATCTGCGTGGTTCCCGGATAGGCCGACATCGACGAGACGAGTAGCGGCCGGGTCCCCGTCCGGTCGGCCGCCCGCGCGAGCGACGCGGCACCCTCGACGTTTCTCGTCGCGATCGCCTGGCTATCCGTGAGGCTCAGGTCGTACGCGCAGTGGATCACGGCGTCGGCGTCGTGCAGCAGTTCGTCCGCCACGGGCGCGGCCAGCTCGTAGGGGCGGTTCTCGTATCCGGCGACCGGGCTGCGGCTGAGCGCGATCACGGGATGACCGGCGTCCTGCAGCGCGCGGCACAGCCTTGTGCCCACGAATCCACTCGCTCCGGTTACAGCAATTGTCTGAGAAGGCACACTTTGAACGCTTCCCGCGTTGACCGATCGCGGTCAGTCGGGCGTTGCTAAGCAACGTGGACGGCGCCGCTGAGCAGCGTCTCCACGACCGCGCACATGTCAGAGGCCTGACGCTGACGCGTTCGCGGTGACGTCAGGACGCGCTTGCGGCAGGCGGGTTCCAGACCACCTGCGCGAACGGACTCGCTGCGCCGGTGCGGCGCAGGGACGCCGTCAGCCTGTCGGTGCCCACCGCTTCACGCCGGGTCCAGGTCTCTGATGGGCCGACGGTCAGCGCCGTTGTCGTCCCTGAGGACGCCCCGCCCCGCCGTACGACGAGCGCAAACCGCTGCGCACGGCCCGAGCGGTTCGCCACGGAGATCGTGACGTCGCCCGGTCCGCTGGCGCTCGGCAGCAGCGTCAGCTGCGTGACCGGCTGGTTGTACTGGTGGTGACTGCTGATTTCGGTGACGACGACCGCTCCCGCGAGCGGCACGATGATCACGAGGGCATACCCCACCGATCGCGGTGAGAGCCAGCGAATCCGGTCCCGGCTCCATGACCAGGCCGGCTCCGCGCCGTCCTGAGGCTCGGCGCGCCTGAGCCTGACCAGCGCCCCCAACGACGCCAGGCACGTCACCGCGACCAGGAAGACCGTCCACGAGGTCGTGGTGAGCCGGGTGAAGGCATTGAGCACCAGCCCACCGAGGATCACGCACGCCATGCTCAGGACGATCCCGAACAGCAGTCGTCGACCGGGCGAGTCGCTGATCTGCGGTATGCCGAGTGCGACGACGAGCGCGTAACCGGGCGCGAACAGGACGAGCGGCGCGAGCAGGATCGCCGCGACCGCGGGAGGAAGCCCGATCTCGACGACGAGCAGGACGACGACGGCAGCGACGATCGCGTAGGCGAACGTACCGACCATCGCGCGGCGATCAGCCATACGGGAGGCTCCGCAGATCGTAGATCTGGATCGGCCCGCTGTCGTAGATCAGCTTGACGCCGGGCGCGTAACGGAACTTGTTCAGCGAGGTGAGCGGTATCCGGCCGCTGCGGATGTCCGCATCGCTTTCTCCGACCAGGAAATAGTGGCCCGTGATCGGCTTCTCGGTGCTCATCCGGTCGTCGACCATCACATACGAGATCGCCCGTTTGTGGATGTACGCGCGGACCGCGGCGGTCATCGTCGGCGCGTAGTAGATATCCGGCGCGTCCTGCACGGGAGTGGCCCCCGCGTAGGCTCCGAGCAGCGTGCAGTCCGAGACATCGCAGGCGATCCGCCGACCGTGTCCGACGTTTCTGCCAAACCATCGGGCCGCGAGCACGTTCTGCCGATCGATGCCGCTTTCGAATGCCGCCACGTGAAAATGGCCTGGCAATCGCTCCCACGGGGCCGGCCAACCGGCCGTCGCCCCGCCGAGGAACATCACGAAGAGCACGACGACCGCGACCGGGCGGACGAATCGCCCCCACTGGGGCCGGCGCGCGAAACCAGCGAGGAGCACAACCGCCGCGCTCACCGAGGTGAAGAAGGCCACGAACGTGGCCAGCCGCCCAGCGAGCTCCGCGCCGTCCGCAGCGAACTGCCTGACGCCGAGGACCGCGAAGTATGAAATCGCACAGAGCAGAAAGACCCGTGCCGTGGCGGGAGGGTCATTCGTGCGCCAGCGTCGTAACACGTGCCATACGCCGAGCGCAGCCAGCGCTGCCGTGACCAGCGCCGCCACGATCGTGAGGAATGACCCGATTGTCGGCTTGGTCGTGGCGGGCAGGGCGACGGTCCCAGACTTGGCGCCGAAGTGGAGCAGGCCTGATACCGAGGTCTCCAGCGGTCCTCCCAGGTAGCCGATCACCGGTCGCGCCTCGGTCGCCGTCCATGCCGACGCCATGATCAACCCGACGACGAACAGGCCCAGCGTGCGTTTCGCTGGGAGCTCGACGCGCAACAGCGCGAGGAGCAGCCCCACGACGCCGAGTGACCCGATCACGAACGCTGCCGTGAGATGGTGCGTCACGACGAGCGCGGCGAGGCTCGCCACCGCGACGACGAGCTCGCCCGGCCTCAGCCTGCGCCGATCAACCGCCAGTTCGAGCACCACCGCACCGAACAGCAGTGCGGGAGCCTCGTAGATGAACATCGTGTCGAACCCAGGGTGCAACGGGGTGAGCGCGAACGCGAAGGCGGCAACGCCGGCGAGCCGCTCGTCGTCGGTGACTCGACGAAACAGGTAGAACAGGGCGGCCGACAACGCGACGTGCGAGGTCGCGGCGATCACGAGCCCGGCCGGGAACAGGCCGACGTGCGAGACCGACACGAACGCGGTCGTGATCAGCTCCAGGCCCGGGAAGACCGGGCTGATCGGCAGTATCGGGTTCGTGTGGAAGAGGTGGTCGAAGTTCAGGATGTCGACCGCGGTCCGCCAGTGCTGGAGCTCGTCGGGAAACGTGAACCTGAGCGGGCTGTACATCCACCTGACGATCGACTGCTGCAACGCCTGCAGGACCACGATCAGGACGCGGGTGCGCGCTGACAGTGCCGGGCTGGTGATCGCCGCCGCGAGGACGAGCACTGACCCTCCCCAGCCGAGCCAGAACGCGAACGGCGCCCACGCTTCGTGGTACCGCCCTCCGGCGTAGCCGGCGGCAACCAGCAGCGTCCCGACCGAGAGGGCCACGAGGACGTTCCTGACCGTCACTCGATGGCTCCAACGCCGCCGCAGGTCGATCACGTGCTCGGCGGACGGCACGATTGAGGGCGTACTGGTCGACATCAACGAACCGGGTGAACGAGATCAGGCACTGGGCGCGGAGCGTCGCGCCGGGTCACGTAGGCGTCGAGCGTCGCGACGCGCGATCGCGTACGCGAACGGACCCTGAAGGATGCCGATGCGGTTTGATCGAAGCAGCTCGGGCGGGAACGACTGATCGAGCTTGGCCAGCCGCTGCCCGCGTTTGGAGAACTGGTCACGCAGCGCCCGCGGTAGGAGCGCCAGCAGCTCGAGCACGCTCGACGGACGGCGGATGAGCGTGCTCGTGTAGAACGCGCCCACGCCTCGACCGTGTCCGAGCAGGAGATCGTCGAGAACCTGTTCGTCTCGCCGGTGGTTATGGCGCATGATCGCCGTCGGCTGGTAGACGATCGTCCCGCCCGACAACAGCAGCGCGCTGAGTGCCGCCACATCCTCGCCGGTTCGGGTCACGGTTCCGGCTCCCAGCGCACAATCGAACCGTCCGACGCGCTCGAGCGCCTCGAGGCGAAACGCCATGTTCGCCCCGATGCCAAAGGCCGGGGACGGGTAGAGCGGGCTCTGGATCCGCTTCGTCGCCGGGGAGAAGATCGCTCGGTCAAAGCCGCGGGCCCGACGGACGCTCGAGTACTGCTCGAAGAACACCTGGCTCGCAGTGTGCAGCTCCGTCGGCATTGTCGGGCCGGTGACGGCGTCGGCATCCGGGACCTCGACGAACGCGCGCGCCAGTTCGGCCGCCCACCAGGGATCGCATTGCGCGTCGTCGTCCACCCATGCGATGACATCGCCGTCAGCGAGCTCGATCGCCCGGTTGCGCGCCCATGACAGCCCCTTACGGGGCTCGACCGCGTACTGGATATCCCCGTCGGCGGAGAAGCTCGCCACGATCTCCCGGTTGCGATCGTCGACCGGTGCGTTGTCGATCACGAGCAGCCGCAGTCGCTCGTAGCGCTGCTCGAGCACGCTCTCGATGGCTGCCGGAAGGGTCTCGGCCCGGCCGTGGGTGCAGATCGCGATCGTCATCTGCGGTCCATCGCGCAGCACCCGTTCCCGAGATCGCACGAACCGAGGGGTTCGCGGCGGGTTCAGGCCGTCCTGAGGCAGCTCCCCGGTCCAGTCCAGCCCGCACTCCAGCAGTCGCTCACCAATCGGCGGCCCGAACTCGCGTACGATCGCGTCGGCGAGCCCTGACGCCGAGATGCCGTCCGGCCCGAGCATCAGCGTCAAGGTGCCGATCGGCTCGGTGAACAGGCGCACGAGAACGAGCACCTCGATTCCGGCACGCGGAGTCGCGATCGGCATGATCTCGTCCGCGAGCTCGCACTCGCACACCAGGGCGACCGGCGCCTGAGCGGTGTCAGTACTCAAAGCGGACACCCCGCAAGGGTCGCACGCGCAGCAAGATGATGACGGCCAAGACGGCGATCGCGCTCGACGCCGCGTAGCCGATCGCAGCGGTCATCAGGCTGTGCCCCCCAGAGAGCAGGAGGATCATCGCCTCGCTGGCAGCGGCGACGGCGACGCCGAACGTGAACACGCCGGGACGACCCCATCCGATGGCGGCGATCGTCAGGGTGGCGAACGCGGAGGCGAAGACCATTCCCAGGCACAGCACGGCCAGCGGGCCGCTGGCTGCCAGATAGACGTGGCCGTACAGGGCCCCGAGCAGAGGCACACGGATGAGGGTGATGGTCGCGGCGACGACCGCCGAGAGGCCCACCGCGCCGACGGTGCCCCAGATCATCAGCGAACGCCCTCCATGAGGATCGCCCGACGTCTTGAGCTGAGCGACCCGCGGAAGCAGCACACCGCAGACGCCACCGGGAATCACGAGCATCGCCTGGGAGATGTTCTTCGCCGAGGCGTACAAGCCGACCTGGTAGGTCCCCAACGCCTCCTGAACCCACAGCTGGTCGAAGTTGTTCCACAGCAGATATGCGACCTGTGCCACCAGGAGCGGCGCAGCGAGGATCCATAGCTTGCGGAGCGCCGGTCGGCTCACCCGCAGTGGCTGTCCGCGGAGCACCGGCTTGCGCCACTCGTAGACGACGACCGGCGCGAAGCTGCTCAGACCGAACACGAGCAGTGCCGCTGTCGGACCCGGATGCGCGAACGCGACGAGCGCCCCGAACGCGACGAGCTGCGCGAAAGACGCGCCCAGATAGGCCGCCATCTGACGGTTCGCGTCGCCGAGTCCGCGCGCCACCCCGTAGTAGATCTGAAAGCCCGTCATGCCGGCGAGCACCGCGAGCAGTCCGAGCGTGTTGGCCGCGGCGGCCAGCCCGGCGGCCTGAGCGACGATGCACAGCAACGATGTGATCACCAGCAGCGCTGCCGTGAGCGCGAGGCTCGAGCCGAGGATCTCGTTGATGCGGTTCACGTCCCGTCGCGCCGCCCCGAGCTCACGCAGGAGCGCCGTGAAGACCACCTGAAGACCGCCGAACGCCAGCGTCGCAACCGTGATCGTGTACTGGACGACTCCGAAGCCGGATGGGTCCAGGACCCTGGCCGCCATGATGTAGAAGACGAAGCTGAGTATGCGAGCGCCGCCCTCCACGCCCGTCAGCCACAGCATCGACCGGGCATCGCCCAGATGGGGAACGCGCGCGAGCCTTCTCCGCCCGCGACCCGGTCCGACGGGGCGCGTCGGCTTGGGTCGAGTCTCCGGCTTGATCTGGGTCGAACTCACGGTACGCCCGCGAGCACCGGAGAGCGGCGCCCCGAGGACGGCAACCCATAGGCGGCCAGATACCGATCCGTGACCCCCTCGACCGAGTATTCCTCCGAGGCGGCGCGCGCGCGCTGCCGCATCGCCGGCCACTGGTCCTGGCGCTGCAACATCGCTTCGATCGCCGCCGCCAGCGCTTCCGGGCTGTTGTCGAGCGGGATCGCCCCGAACTCCGGACCGATCACCTCAGCACCTCCGGCGGGATCGGGCAGGATGCACGGGAGACCGCACGACATCGCCTCCAGGACCGCGTTGGGCATCCCCTCGCGCTCGGAGGGCAGAACGAAGACATCGGCGGCCCACAGGTATGGATCCCGGACATCGGTGATGTACCCGACGAAATCGACGCGGTCGTCGAGGCCAAGCTCCGAGACGCGCTCCCGCAGCCCCGCCGCGTATGACTCGTTGTGCACGCTGGGGCCGCCGACGACACACAGTCGGACGTCCCGTCGTGGAATGCTCGCCAGCGCTTCGATGAGATGATGCAGGCCCTTGCGCGGGTCGATGTGGCCGGTGAAGAGCAGCAGCACGTCCGTGTCCAGCAGGCCGAGGCGCGAACGGGCGTCGGCGCGCTCGGACGGAGTGGCGAGGCCGAAGTGGGCGCCATCGACGGAAACCGGGATCACGACCGGGTCGTTGGTGGTGTAGCGCTTGACCTCCGCCCGCATGACCGGGGTCAGCACGACATGCGAGCCCCGTCGCACGGCGACGCGGCGAGCGGCCGCGATCACCCGCGCGGGAAGCGTTCCCGCCCGGGCGAGCGTCTTGTCCGCATCGCCTCTGGTGACCCACAGCATCACCGCACGAGAGCTGAGCCCGGCCGCCCGGGCGCACCACAGGTACTCCGGATGCATGACCACCTGGACAGCGGAGATCGCTTCTCTGTGACGCCGCAGCCAGCGACTCCACTGGATCATCGCCCGCAACTGCCCGGCCCGTCCTCTGAAATTCCCGAACCGAAGGATCTCGATCCCGCAGCGCTGCTCCTGATGCGAAAGCCCATCCCGGGACATCATCGTCAGCACCGTGACGGTGTAACCCCGCGCGATGAGCTCGCGCGCGTGACTGGACGCTTGGCTGACGGTCCCCCCGATTTCCGGCTCGAAGGTCGAGATCAGGTAGACAACGTGTCCGCGCGCTCCGGTCACGGACTCGATCAACCCGCTCTGCCGGGCCGTGAGCGACGTGCCAGCTGATCGATCCTGCCCCGTACATGGCCGAGCCCGGCCAGCGAGATACCGGCGATCATCGCCCCGAGCACGCGGACGGCGCCGAATCGGCCGGAGGCGACGTCCTTGGCCGTGCGCCGGGTCTGTTCCGTCAGCGCATGGATGACGAACTCGCGCTCCGCAACCAGGTTGGCGGCGGAACCGATCTGGCGGAAGACACCGACCTTCTCACGGTTGACGAAATAGCACCGTCGCCAGAAATATCGCCAGGTGACGCGATTGGCGGGCACAAAGTGATGCACCACCGCGAACGGCGTATAGACGACACTGTCGACGCCGAACCGCGCGAGCAGCCTCATGCACATGTTCAGGTCGTCGAAGTCTGAGCCAAGGAAGCCACCGACCGCCTCCCACGCCGAGCGCCGGACCGCCATGTTGGCGCCGATCAAGTGCCGCAACGGGGCCACCGTCGTCGGAAGCCCGTCGTAGGCACAGCCGAACACCCAGTCGAAGTTGCCCGGGAACCAGCTCGGTCTCGCCGTCTCGTAATCCGGGAGCGGAGGCCCGCCCACCGCGACCACGGAGGGTCGCTCAAAGACGTCCAGGAGGGCCTCGATCCACGTCGGCGTGGCGTGCGCATCATCGTCCATGAAGGCGATGACGTCCGACGTGACGGACGCAGCCGCCGTGTTGCGCGCCATTCCGGCCCCGAAGCGACGTTTCGTCCCGTGGATGGCTTCGTGGGTCGAGGTGTCGGTGAGATGGTCGCTGTGCAGGTTGGGCATGATCCGGACAGCGGTTCGCTCGGACGCCGGCCACTGATCCCGTGCCCGCTGCAGGAGCTCGTCGTTGTTGTCGATGCACAGAACGATCTCGTCGGCGGGGACCGTCTGGACCTTCAGCGACTCCACTGCTTTGACCAGCAGCGGCCACCGGTCCATCGTGTAGGCGGGAATCACCACGGCGACGCTCGTCGCGGTGCGCGGCTGTGAGCCGACCGTTGCCGTCGGCGCGCTGGCTTCCGTCACGGACTCCATGGTGTTGATCTGTTCCCCTGTTATCGAACGTGTGAAGGATCGCATCAAGTGCAGGCGCGCGGCCGAGACCCGCCCCTGAGATGACATCCGCCCGCCCCGTCAAGTCTGGATAAAAGATAGTCGAATCGGCAGCCGCTGACGGCGTACCGGGTACGCCGAGATCCGCGCGGAGGCCCTCGATCTCCGCTCGGTCTGCGTTGACATCCGCCGCGTTGAAATCAGTGACGAGCGCGCAGAGGGTGTCCTCGTTCCTCAGCTGACGACGGAGATCGACGGCCCGCCCTCGGCTGGGTGCTGGAGCGCCGCCGAGAGTTCGGAGAGACGATCGTCGTCAGCCAACTCGTCGCGGAATTGCGTCGGGCTGGCCAGCTTGACGTGGTACGGCCTGAAGCGCTCGCCCAGGATCGTGCGCAGCACACGCATGCCGTCGCGGATCGGGTGCAACTTGCTGACGCCGTGCAGCCGCTCGTGCTCGATGCTCGGAACTTCGGCGACCACGAGCCCCGCCTTCACCGCGCGGACGTTCATCAGCGCCTCGACTTCGAAGCCGTCGCACGTCACGTCGATCACGGGTAGAACATCGGTCCAGAAGGCGTTGTAGCCGTAGCACAGATCCGTATATTGCGTGCGGTAGAGGACGTTGACGATGCCGTTGAGCACCCGGTTGCCCATCGAACGAAAGAGCGTGATGTCGACGGTGTCGCCCCCCTCGGTGAACCTCGACCCCTTGGCGAAGTCGGCACCCGCGAGCAGCGCCTGCAGATAGATGGGGATCTCTGCCGGATCGGTAGATCCGTCAGCGTCGAGCATGACGATGATGTCCCCGCGTGCCGCGGCAAAGCCGCATTGGAGGGCATCTCCCTTGCCGCGGCCCGTCTGAATGACGACGCGCGCGCTGGGAAGCAGAGCTTTCGCCACCGCCACCGTGTCGTCGGTCGAGTGGCCGTCGACGATGACGACCTCGTCCACGCAATCCGGGAGCCGTGAGAACACGTGCGGAAGGTTGGCTGCTTCGTTGAGCGTAGGGATCACCGCGCTCACGCTCACTTGCGTACCCGATGGATATCGCGCACGCGTCCTAATCGACTCGCGATCGGCAGCGATCATTGCCCCTAGTCCTTTCATCGTGTTCCCAGCCCCGGCCTGACTTCGCCCTCTCATACCCATACGCCAGCACCAAAAACAGATGACGAGACCTCGCCACCCACAATCCAGTACGTTGTCGGCGCACCCCCTCTGGGTACCGTCCCGGACGCGTAGGTTATAGGAGCGCTGGCCTCTGTCAAGTCGGGATGAGCCGACTTGACCAATTTTAAGCGATCGGCGCCGGCGGCGAGCGGGGCCAACGCCCGCCCTGTCTACGCTGCGGCCGTCCTACCGAGCATCGTGTGATCATGCTCACACGAGCCGTTCGGCTCGCTCCGAGCTGCGGCGATCGGCCGGTTTCCGGTTTCAGGCGTAGCGCTGCCGCGGGACGGTCGGACGCACCACGCGAGCGTCACGGCCACCGAGGCTGAGATCGGTCATCGCGATCACATCGTCGATCGTGAACGTGAATCGCGCTCCCCGTTGCAGTCCCGGCGCCTCGACGACCTCCACCTCGACGCCGCGAGGGTTATCGGCCAGTACGCGGTACGTGGCCTCGGTCCCGAGCGCGACGCGACGGATCAGGGTCCCTGGAGGGGGCAGAGATGGCCGTCCACGAGGGCTCTCCCTCGTGTGGAACACATCCATTCAAGCATCGTATAGCGCTTGCAGAGTCCGCTATGGGCGGCACGGTGCATCATGCTGCGGTGGAGATAGCGGATGCGATCCGGTGGGCGTTCGCCATGACCGTGAGGGTGAACGTCGTCGCGGCAATGGTCGGTAGCACCGAACCGTCGATCAGGTGGATACGGCTCCACTCGGCGGGACGACCCAGGCCATCGGTCTCGAATCCACCCGCGAGCGGTCTGTCACCCACGTGAGGCAGGCTTCCGCCGAAGTGGTAGCTCTTGGCCGGACCTGAGACTTTCAGCGCCGGGACGGCCGGCCACAGATCGAGAAAGGGCGCAGCCGCAACCAGTCGCATCATCACACGGCGAATCGCCTGCGCCGTGTCGGGGTTCGAGCGTGAGGCGATCGCGATGCTGGGGAGCGCGTCCGGGTGCCTGTGCGACAACTGGACAGCGACCGACGGGGACGCCCACGAGGGCAGATACCCAAGACCCGCGACGACTCGCCGGAGGATCGCGGTGCGGCTCGAGCGGAGCTTTCCCAGGACGGCGGGAAGCGCATCTTCGAAGGTGGGGTTGTAGGGGTAGAGGTGAACCTGCGCCAAATCGAGTCCGGGTCGCCCGTATTCGATCAGCAGGTTGACCTGGTTGAGCGTGAACGTCTGGTAGGTCCTGGGGTCCGGGGACGAACGCACGCTCAGAAAGGGCAGGACGAGCTGGACGGACTCCTGGAGCGTCAGCTCGGTCGCAGCCGGCCGGATCGAGTTCACGACAACTCGCGTGGTGCCGAGCCCGCCGCAGGCGAGCAGCACTCGGTCGGCGCGGCGCCTCGTGATCGTCCCCGAGGCAAGCTCACGGGTCTCGATCCAGCATCCGTCCGCGTCCTCACCGACCTTCAGCACGAGCAGGCCGTCCTCGTAGCGCACCTGCCGGCGTTCGACGAGCCGGGCCAGCGTGTGCGAGGCCGAGTAGACCAGGCCGTACGGACAGCCGGTCAGGCACAGTCCGCACTGGATGCAGGGCGGCGCGCTCATCGCCAGACGAGCCTCTCCAGCTGTCACCCCGCGCCGGCGGATGGCGGTCCGTCGCGCGGTGTAGCGGCGCAGCACCCTCGCCAATGGCGGAGCCAGGTCAGGAAGCGGGTCGGCGGGCGCGATCAACGGAAAATGCTCGCTGTAGTCGTCCGCCACGCCCGCGAATGGGATCTGTTCCAGAATCGCCCGATAATGCGGGACCATCGCCTCATACCCGACCGCCCACTCGTCGAGCGTCGCGCGACTGAAGGGCATCACCTGAGCGCCCCAAGCGTTCGACAAGCCGCCGAACGCGCCCGACACGGTTCGCGTGTTACCCCCCGGGGCCATCGTGAGGTGAGCGAGCTGGCCGGCATCGCGAAACGGGAAATCGGAGCCGAACATCCATTTCTCAGGCAGTTCGCCCTTCACCGGACTCCCGGGCTGCCGACTCAGTTCGGCCCGGGTCTCGGTCGGCCAGGTCTCCGGGCGGGAGTCGGCGACGCCACTGAGCAGACCGGCGCGCTCAGGCTCGAGCCGCTCCCCGATATCGAGGATCTCGACTTCGCACCGGCCCTTCGCGAGTAGGGCGAGCGATGCGGCCGCCGCGGCGGGTCCGCTGCCGATGATGGTGACCTTCAATCTTGCCTCCGTCCATCCGCTTCGTGCCGAGCCCCGCCGTGCTGAAGTCACCTGAAGCCATCGATCTTCCACATCCCCGGCTTCTGGACACGCAGCCGCCAGAAACATAACAGCGACGTAGACCGGCGCGTCGAACGAGACAACACGCCGGTGGCTACCTACGCCCGGAGCTCGCCGGCGAACGCCCGCAAACGTTCATGCGGCGAGCCGCCCAACCGCGGCCGTTTGCTCGTTTTGCCCTGATGGCGGTTCGTCACTAAATCATGTGTCCACCATTGTGACCCGGGCTCATGGCAGTAAGTCGATACGACGACCGCGCGCTGTCGGCTGTTATTCGACTAAGGGCAATCTATTCATATTGACCTCCTTGTTGGTTTTCACCTGTCAGTGGCATCGTTTGTCCACTACGGGCTTTTTGCCTAATGACACAGGTGGCGAGTGCCGCTACGTGCACCATGCTTCCAATTCATGCGGTCACGGCGGGTCTCGCGGCAGTTGCCGGAGTCGGCCACGTTTCACCTCCCCATTCGGCGCACCAGGCACAGAACCGGCCGACGGAGTCGGTAAGCCACGCGCTGCCGACAAGTTATCGGGGTGCTCTCTCGAACGACACCATTGGAGCCAGCGGGAAGCTATCGTCGCTTGCGGTGTCAGGCGCGGCTGCCCCGCTTCTCTGGGGACCGCCAATTCTCTCCAATCCCACGACGATCAACGTTCAGAGTGGACGGGACCCTGACATTCTCACGCTGAGCACGAGCAAGGACTACATCATCAAGATGCCGGCCACGCCCGACCTGGGGACGATTCAAATCAACGGCGGTCATAACGTCGTGCTCATGGGCGGTCAGATCACCGTGCCGGCAACGGCCAACCAGACCGACAACGGCGCCGATAACACCGACTCAGGGATCTATATCAAGGGCTCGACCGGCACCGTGCACATCGAAGGGACGCTGATCAACGGACAGGGATACACGATGTTCGACGGGATTGACGTCAACGCCCCGCAGGCCACCGTCCAGGTCGAAAATGTGCGCATCACCGGCGTCTGGGGCAGCCACACCTACGAGCACGCCGACGCCATCCAGACCTGGGGCGGAGTCAAGGCACTGCGCGTCGACGATTTCACCGCCGACGGCGACTACCAGGGCTTCAGCATCGATCCGACGACCTACGGCAGCATGGGGCTCGGTCAGTTCCGCGACGTCAACATCACCGCCGACGCGTGGCCGGCGGCGCTGGTCAGCAAGTCCAACGGCGGCGGAACGATGATCTGGCTGACCGACGGCAACAACTGCGTGACCAGTCCGATGAGCTTCTCCAACGTCTACGTCAACAACCAGACCAACCGCATCTCCAACGGCAACACGGTGTGGCCGACGACGACCGCGACCTTCGGCTGCCCGGCGAAGCAGACCGGAAACGCGGTGTCGTGGCCGAGCCTGCCCACCGTCAGGGGTTCCGTCATCCTCGGTGCACCCGCGACGGGCGACTTCGTTGCGGCCGGAACCGTGGGCGTCGGCTACCAGACCCCCGGGTACCAGGTGAATCACTAGATCGACCGAGCGAAACCGGTAGCTGGCCCGGGCCCCGCGGTGCGGGGTCGGGCCAGCGCCGGCCCGCGCGCCGTCGCCTGGGCTCAGGCGGCTCCTCAACTGGCGTCGTTGACGCTGTGCCTTCTCTACGATGAAGCCCCGATGCTCGTGATGACTGATGGACCCCACCGCGATCCTGTCACGCGGCTCGCCATCAGCCAGATCGCCAGCGGCGGTGATCCGATTGGTGACTGCGCTGCCGCGACCGACCGGCTGAACGCCCGTCGCCGCCGGGGCCGACGTTCCTCAGATCACGACCGTCGCCTCGACGCGTGACCGGCGCGTCGCAGCAACGCAGGCGACCGCGCGCGAGCCGTGCGGTCTGGGGAGCGGGAGCCCTGATCATTGCGGTGGTCGTCGCGGTCGTGGTGATCCTCGTCACCGCGCACCACGGGGGCCACCACGCCTCCACCGCTCGGGCCAAGCTTCAGTGGGCGCCACCGGCCATGAAGTCCCCCCAGACGATCGGGCTCAAGAGCGGCTCAGATCCGGAGAATCTTCAGCTCAGCCCTCATCGCGACTACGTGCTCAAGATCCCACCCGGTGGTCTCCACGGCACGGTCGAGATCGACGGCGGGCACAACGTCACGCTCATCGGCGGCTCCATCACCGTGCCCTCGACTGCCAACCAGACGGATAACGGGGCGGATAACACCGATACCGCCATCTACATCCGTGACTCGACGGGCACCGTCCACATCGAGGGTGTCCTGATCAAGGCAGAGCACGACGTCCAATATGACGGGATCGACATCAACGCCCCCAAGGCCACCGTGCAGGTCGAGAACGTCAGAGTGCAGGCCGTCTACGGCAGCGAGAAGACAGAACACGCTGACGTCATCCAACCCTGGGGCGGTGTCCGCTTGCTGGAGGTCGATCACCTGACCGCCGACGGCGACTACCAGGGGCTCACCATCGACCCTCCCGCCGGGATCACCGAAACGGCGGACATCCGTAACGTCGACCTGACGGTCGTCCCGCCGCCGACAGCGCTGGCGAAGATCACCGTCGGCGGCGGGATCATGCTGTGGCTGACCGGAACGTACAACTGTGACGCTCCGCAGACTCGTCTTGAGAACGTCTTCGTGAGTAACGAAGGCGGGCTGGTGCCGACCGCGCGCACCGTCTGGCCCGTGAGCACCGATACCTTGCCGTGCGCAGGGGTGCTGGGCAAAGATCAGATGTCGTGGCCGAAGCTGCCGGTCACCGGGGCCGTCAAGTTCGGCAAGCCTCCTCATGGCCCGTTCGTGCCTGCGGGAGTGGCGGGCAACGGCTACAAAACGCCCGGCTACATCAGTCACTCAGGCACTGCAAAGCCCTAGCGGCTGAGCTCGCTGCGGGACTCGGCCTCCAGCGCTGAGAACGCTACCTCCTCAAGCAGTCCTCTAGTACGCTCGGCGTCATGAGCACTCCTATCCCTCCGCGTTCAATGGGCGAACGTCTCCAAGTGATCCCGCGTCGCTACCGCTTTGCCGGCGCCAATCTCGTGTTCGCGGCGACAGGGCGTCTGCTTGACGGGCACACCGTTGAATGCCCGGTGTGCGGCAAGGGGTCTCGCAAGTGGATATCGCTGGGTTTCGATCATCGGCTCTGTCCTCATTGCGCGTCCTTCGAGCGTCAGCGGCTGCTCATTCTGTACATGCGCAATGAACTCGGCCTGGCGACAGAGCCTGTCCGCCTGCTGCACTTTGCGCCCGAGTACTGCCTGCTTCGGTACTTCCCTCGAATTCCGAATATCGATTACGTGCCGACCGATCTTCTCGATCCGCCTGCGGGGGTCGTTCGGATGGACATAACGGATATCGCTCTCGAGTCCGCGTCCGTTGATCTCATCATCGTCTCGCACGTGCTCGAGCACGTTCCGGAGGACGCCAAAGCGATGAGTGAGCTCCGGCGAGTCCTGCGGCCCGGGGGTCACGCGCTGGTACTGGGTCCGGTCGACTACGACCGGGCCACCACGTACGAAGATCCAACGATCGTGAGTGAAGAGGGCCGCCACGCCGCGTTCGGGCAGACCGACCATGTCCGTGTCTACGGCGCCGACTTCGATGACCGATTGCGCGCCGCGGGATTTCAGGTGGCGGCCATCGACTACGGGAAGCAGCTCGGAGAACAGGCGGTACAGAGGTATGGCCTGCAGGGCGGCGACATCATCTACGACTGCAGCTGACCACGTCGTACGGGCCCGCGCGGCAGCACCGCGCGGGGGTCGCGCTATCCGAGGGCGAACGCGGCTTCGCGGGTGCTTTCGCCGACCTCGAGCTCGTTGATCAGCTTGGCGGGGACGCCCGCATACAGCCCGTTGGGCGCGCAGTCGCGGTTGACGACCGCGCCGGCAGCGATGACGCAGCCCGGCCCGATCGTCACGCCCGGCAGAACCGATGAGTTCAACCCGAGCCAGCAGCCGTCTCCGATCGTGACGCCGTTGGTGTATCGACGTCCGGCGCGGCGGCTTGCCGGACCGATGTCGTGGGTGCAGGTGCCGACGGTGGCGCCCACGGCGATGTAGACCTCATCCCCGATCACAACCGGTCCGGCGCCGTCGATATGGACGTCGTAGCTGATGTACGAATCTCGGCCGATCGTGATCGGCCCGGGAGCGTCGAAGAAACAGCGTCCCCTGATGCGCGTGCCCTCACCCACCGGGATGCCCGACCAGATGATGATCGCGCGGCGCCAGCTCACTGGCAGCCAGTAGATAGCCGCGACGGTATTCCTGATCACGTTCTTCAGGTGATGGATCACGCGCTCATTCCTCTCGTTGGCTCCAACTGGGCCAAGACGGTTAGGTGTGTCGGCATTTACGCCCCCCGATGACAAGTATTAGCGATGCTACTCAGCGTTTGAGCGTGACGATCTTCTGCTCGCTGGTGGCCTTTTGGTGCACCGGCTTAAACGAAGCTTTGATCAGGACCTTGGCGGATTTGGCGTGCTTCAGACGTGTCCGACCGGTCCGCGTGAGCCGGATTTTCAGCGTCTTGCGACCGCTGCTCTTCGCGCGGAGCGTGCCGGAGGCGATGAGCGGCAGCTTCTTCTTGTGAGCGACTTTCAGATACCACCGCACCACCAGCGTCCCGGCGCTCGGCAGCTTCACCTTCATGCTGACACCGCCGGCCTTGAGAATCTTGCGCAGGTGCGCCCGCAGCTTCGGGATCGCAATCGCGGCAGCGAGGGTCTGCTTGACCTTGGCTTTCGTCGGTCCAGCGTTCGTGCCCGAACCCGTGCCCGTGCCCTTGCCCGTCCCGGTGCCGGTGCTCGACCCCGGGACCGGCGCCGGCGCCGGCGAGGCCGCACGGGTCGCGAGGATCTGGCCGGCGGTGAGCTCGGACAGGTACATCGCCGCATCGCTGACCGTCCCCGCGAAGGCAGCGGTGGTCGCGTTGGGCCAGCCGCTCGCGGGCCCGCCGAGCTGGAAATAGGCGAGGTAGGCCTGGTTGGTCGTGACCGCGCCTGCGGCGACCTGCTGACCGTCGACGTACAGGTGCATGCCGTCTGCCCCCTGCGTGGCGGCGACAAAGTGCCACTGGCCGTCGTTGTAGGCGGCGGGTGACTGGATCACGTTGGTCTGACCCGCGTAGGTGCCGAAGTCCAACTGCCCCTTGGCGGTCATGTAGACGATCCGGTCGGTGCTGGTGTCCGCGCCGCTCGGCGAGTTACCGAAGCGCATGATCGCGCCGCCGGCGGTGCTCGTCGTCTTGAACCAGGCCTCCTCGCTGTAGGTGGTCGGGGCCGCCTGCGCCTGGCTGGCGACCACCTGTCCGCCGGTCAGCGTGACGCCCCGCCCGTTTGCGCCCTCCACCGGGCTGGCCGCGCCCAAGGTCACCCCGCTGGAGGTGTAGTTGCCGGTATCGCGATCGCCCGAAAGGTCGGCGGCCGGCGAACCCGCGTCGGAGAGCGGCCAGTACAGCTCCGGACCGGCGGCGTCGACCGTCTGGCCGTATCCCGTAGTGGCGGTCCCGACCGGCGGCGTGGAGATACTGACGGTCGCTGCGACGCTCGGCGTCCCGGCAGCGTTGATCGCGAACAACATGTAGGGCCCGGGCAGTGTGATTCCCGGATCCTGCGGGATCGTCATCGTGTAGGTGTTGCCGCTGACGGAATTGATCTTCAGCGGGATGCGCCGCTGATCGTTGTCAACGGTGTGCGTCGCCTCGCCGTAGCGCATCAGCACGAAGCTCGACACTGGCCCACCGGTGGTCACCGAGATCGTCTGGCCCGTGGTCGCGCTGGCCGGCGCCGACGCGATCGTCGGGCGAGTAGCCGGTGACCCGTCGGCGTTGAACAGGTACGGCGGGGACCAGATCTGCGCGTCGGGGTGGTTGACGGTTCCGCAGGGGGCGCCACAGAGCCCGCCCCCGCCGGAGAACACCGTCCCGTCGGGCAGCAGCAGGGCGACGGAGTGGTAGTTGCGCGGCGTGGGTCCGGTTGCCATCACGGTCCAGCTGTTGGCCGTCGGATTGAACAGCTCCGGCGACAGCACCGAGGTGGTGTCGTCGAACGTGATCGGGACCGACTCGCCGCCGACCGTGAACACGTTGCCGTTCGGCAGCGCGACGCTGTTCGAAAAGCCGCGCGCGAAGTTGAGCGGAGCCGTCGGGGTCACCGTCGGCTGGCTGCCCGGCCCGCCGGAGATGTTGATCACGTTCGAGTTGGTTACCGCGTTTGAGTTCTCATAGTCGGGCGCGCCCCCGGAGGCGAGGATCTTGTTGACATCGAAGAGCACGGCATCGCCGTTCATCTCGTCCCCGGCGGTGCCACGGGGCCCGGCGTCCGTGATCGAGCCCGCGCCGGTGGTGCTGATCCAGTGCATCTCTTTCGACGGACCCGCCTGGAAGACGCTGCCGCCCGACGAGGCGATGAACCAGCCGTGGTTGTCGGCCCGGTACGGTCCCAACGCGTCCGCGGTGTAGATCGGATCCGCAGGGACGTTGGTCAGCTCTCGCCACGCGCCGTTGGGCGAGTAGACCTCGCCGAGCTTGCCGCCGCGCGGGGTGTTGTTCCACACCCAGGACCCCCCGAGCGTGAACGCCTGACCGTCGGACAGCGTCGTCTGGCCTTGATAGCCGCGGCCGATGTTCATCATCGGCCCGGCGCTCCATGTGCCCGTTGCCACGTTGTAGATGCTCGTGTTCTGGTTGCCGATCCCGCCGGAGACGAGCAGGTTGCCATTCGGCAGGATCGACACGCCGGGACAGAACATGTCGTGACCGGTGTTGGTCACCACTGAGTGACTGATCTGACCCGTCGTCAGGTTGTAGACCGCCACTTGGGTCTGCGGGTCCGCGTTCGTGTCGTCGAACGACTCATCGAGGTCGGCGGACCACACCACGATCTTGTTGCCCGGGACGAGCGCCGCCGCAACCGGGTTGATCGGAAAGAGGATCGTCGAGCCCCACTGGCCAACCACCGATGGGTTGGTCGACGTCGCTGCGGACGCCTGCGCCTTGTCGATTTCGGCACGCTCGGCGGGGCTCGCGGCGCTCGCGTTGGTGCGCACGCCGGTGAGGACGAAGCGGGCAGCGCCGACATGGGCCGCGCCCGCCGGCGAGGTGGAGAGGATCCGCACGCGAACCGCCCGGATCGACTGCGGCATCCATTCGGCCGATTTCACGGTCACGTTGTTCTGCCAGCGGCCGCGCGCGACCGCGGGCCCGAAATGGCGCCCATCGCGCGACACCGAGACGACCAGACGGCCGATCTCGCCGGTCCCCTTCTTGGGGAAATATTCGAGGCCGCTGACCGTCTGGGGCCGGTGAAGCGTGATCGTCACCGTCTGGGGCAGCCGGGCGCGGCGACCGAGCCGGGCGCTCTTCCAGAACGAGTGCGTCGTCCGGCCGAGCGCCGCCGAAGCGGGATGTCCGGGGCTCGCGCTCGAGGCCGAAGCGGTGAAGGCCGACGGGCTGAGCGGCGGGCGGAAGGGGATGCACGACTTCGGCCCCGGCATCTCCATGTGCTTCATCTTCGCCGGTACTTTCTGCATCACTTCCTGCCGGCACGATGCCGCAGACCACATGCCCATCGACGGCATGCCCATGGTCCGCGCCTGCGCGGACCCAACGCTATAGCTGCTCACCGCCATCAACGCGATGACGATCGCCCCGACATGTCGCATGCCCCATGCGCGCATAAGGCCCCCCTTTTACTAAATATCGCTCTTTCGTGGCGAAAGCTAGCAATCGCGGCGTGCGGTCGCAAGTCGCACCCTGCGCCGAAGTGGCCGCGGACCGGTTCAGCGTAGCCGTCGGCGGGCCGCAGCCACGGTCGAGCGCCGCCGTCCACGCGGGCCCCAACGGCGAGCTCGTCCGCGCGGGGCCGGCGGTCGCGCCCGCAGATTCGATAGTTTGACCTCGGCGGCAAGCTTGCCGTGACGCTGCGGCGACGCCCGCGGCCGCGCAATCGCTCGGCATAGCACATTTGCCGGCCGAGCGTCATTCCGCTTTCCCGGGCGGCAACGTTGTTATTGCCGTCGATCGCCTTACGAGCTTGCAGCTATGGTACTATCGCGATCGCTTTTATGAGCTTTGGGCGGTTGCCCCTGCCTGCTGCTCGTCTTGAGCTGTACGTGTCCGATGCCCCCAATCGATCGGTCCGATGCCCCCAATACATTCGCTTACTGCTGCCCTCGTAGCGCTCGCCGGCGTGGGCCACGGTTCCCCTCCGCACGCGAAGCACCACGGCCGCCATCATCCGAAGCATCACACCCGTCACCCAGCGAAGCGCCATAGCCGCCACCACGCCAAGCGTCACGCGCGTCACCATGCCAAGCACCAGGCCCGGAGCGCTGCGACCGAGTCCGTAACGTTTGCGCTGCCGGCTCATCATCCGGGTCCTCTGGTCGCCGTCGCCTACATCCGCGGGCACGCCGTCAAGCTGGAACGCCCGAAGGTGCACGGTCGCCGCGCGGTCAGTCACTTGACTGTCCGCGCGTTGGTCAAAGCGCGAATCAAGAACAAGGCGTCTCGTTCCCACGCGGTCGCGCGATTGTTCGCCGACGGACACGAGATCGCACAGACACGCTTTACGGTCCGGGCCTTCAGCCAATCGGCGAATAGCAAACATCCGGTCAAACGACATTCGAAGAAGCCCGCGAGCAACAGCGCGAGCTCGAGCCCGAGCACGCCCGTGAGCCCTACCCCCACTCCCACCGTCGTTCCCGCGCCGGGGACGACCAGCGGGCTGGCACAGCCGGTGGCGCCGAGCGCGCGGGCTCAGCTGGTCTGGGCACCGCCCGCACTCACGAGTCCGACGACGGTCTACGTCAAGAGCGGGGATCCCGACGTACTCAAGCTCAGCACCAGCAAGGACTACATCGTGAAGATGCCGGCGTACGCCGACACCGGAACGGTCGAGATCGACGGTGGTCACAACGTCGAGCTGATCGGCGGTCAGATCACCGTGCCGTCAACGGCGAACCAGTCCGACAACGGTGCCGACAACACCGACAGCGGCATCTATATCAAGGGCTCGACGGGGACCGTGCACATCGAGGGAATGCTGATCAGCGGTCAGGGTTACACGATGTTCGACGGGATCGATATCAACGCCCCGCAGGCAACCGTGCAGATCGAGAACGTTCGCATGACCGGAGTGTGGGGCAGTTACTCCAGCGAGCATGCCGACGTCATTCAGACGTGGGGCGGGGTGAAAGCTCTCCGCGTGGACGGTCTCACCGCCCAAGGCGACTATCAGGGCCTCAGCGTCGATCCGACAAGCCTCGGCAGCGTCGGGCAGGGCCAGTTCCAAAACGTCAACATGACGGCCGAGCCGCCGCCGGCCGCGCTCGCCAGCAGGTACATCGCCGGCGGGGTCATGCTCTGGCTGACGAATGGCAACAGCTGCAAGACGACCCCGATGAGTTTCTCGAACGTCTACATCGACAACGAGACCGGCCGCGTCCCGAGCGGGAGTACCGTTTGGCCAACGGTCAACTCGTCCCTCTCCTGCTCGGCGAGGCAGAGCGGAAACGCGGTGACGTGGCCGGGCCTGCCCTCCATCAGCGGATCCGTCGTTCTCACCGCGCCCCCGGGTGGCGACTTCGTCCCGGCGGGGGCAGCCGGCGTCGGCTATCAAACCCCCGGCTACTAGCGGGGGCGGGAACCCCAGGTCGGCGCTCGCTGCCCGCTGGGCGCGAGCGCCGGCCACGCCGTCGGCACCGGTGTTGGCTCTGCATCTCTCATCGGGTGTGCTACTTTTCGCTAGCTTTTGTGAGCCTTGGGGGTCGTGATGGTCCGCAGCAGATGTGAGCCGTCACCCGGTCTATGTCGCCGATCCATTCACTCATCGCTGCTTTCGCGGCAATCGGCGGCGTCGGCCATATCTCCCCTCCCCATGTCACGCATCATCCGGGGCCCTCTGCGCGACGTGCTCCGCTGACCTGGGCGCCGCCGGCGCTGAGTCATCCGACGACGATCGATGTCAAGCGCGGACTGGATCCCGATGTGCTCAACCTCAGCACAGACAAGGACTACGTCCTGAAGATGCCGGCGACGGTCGACCGAGGCACGATCGAAATCAACGGCGGGCACAACGTCGTGCTGATCGGCGGTCAGATCACCGTCCCGTCAACGGCGAATCAGACCGACAACGCGGCCGACGACACCGACACCGCAATCTATGTCAAGGGCTCGACCGGGACCGTGCACATCGAAGGACTGCTGCTCAACGGTCAGGGAAAAACGATGTTCGACGGGATCGACACCAACGCCCCGCGGGCAATCGTCCAAGTCGAGAATGTCCGCATGACCGGACTCTGGGGCAGCGCTGACACCGAGCACGCCGACGCGATCGAACCGTGGGGTGGGGCCAGGGCCCTGCGCGTCGACAACCTCACCGCCATAGGTGATTACCAGGGCCTGACGGTGAAGCCGGCGCTCGGCAGCGTCGGATTGGGTCAGTACCAAAATGTTGACCTGACCGCCAAGGCATACCCACCCACGCTCGCCAGTAAATCCCACGGCGGCGGCATCATGCTATGGCTCACCAACGGCAGCAGATGTACGACGACCCCAATGCGCCTTTCCCATATTTACATTGATAACGAGACCGACCGAATCCCCACCGGGAGCACCGTTTGGCCGACGACCACCGCGGCCGTCCCGTGCCGAGCGCAGCAGACAGGAAACGTCGTGTCGTGGCCAGGCCTACCGATGATCCACGGCTCCGTCACCTTCGGCGCACCCCCCACCGGCCCGTTCGTGCCGGCGGGTACGGTCGGCGTCGGCTATCAGAGCCCCGGATACGCGGCTAGGTAGATCGAATCGGGCCCGCCAATTTCGTCGGCGTGTCCTGCCCAGCGGTCACTTGGTCCAGACGCCGTGTCGACGTGACCTGATTGATTCTCGACTTGCGCTCGCTGGGAGTCAGGCGGTGACGACCTGGTCACGGCCGCCAGCGTCGAGTCTGTGGGACACCAACGCCTCGGGAACCAGCAGCAATGCGGCGCCCTCGGGGACCCTGGCCGTCGTGAGTTGATCCCAGTCGGTGGCGGTGGTGATGGCGAGTTGGCCGGACGTGAGTCGGCCGATCAGCGTGGCGGCGTCGGTGCCGGTGACCTCGACGGCCACCGGCATGGCGGCGATCAGCTCCGTCACGACGGAATCGGCGTCGCCGCTGGTGGGAGCGGCCGCAAAGAAGTCGATCGCGGTCAGGGGACGGTCCAGTGAGCCTTGGACGATCGAGACGGGGGCGCTTTCGTGCCAGGTGGTCGTCTCGGCCCAGTGCGCATCGGGCGGGCCGACGGCGATGACCATCGATGCGAGGAAGTCTGAGGCGGCCAGCATCGTCGAGCGGGGTCGGTGGTCGGTGACGCGCAGCGTGGGTTCGGTGTCGATGCCGAGGCGATGGCAGAGGCCATCGAGACGGTCCAGATCGGCGCGCCGGCGGCGTCCGTCGGATCCGGGGGGCGCCAGCAGCAGGACCTCGATGACCCCGGCATGGGCTGCCGCAAGGGCGCGGGCTACGCGCAGCCCGAGCGGTGCGGCGTCCAGGTCGGCGACGGCGACCAATACGCGTTCGCCGAGCGCGGGGATCGTTTCGGCGGGCAGCTGCACCAAGCCGACGGTGCGTTCGGCAACGAGCGTCGAGACGATCATGCTGACGAGGATCAGCACGAGCACCGCGTTGACGACCGATTCATCGAACAGCCCGATGTTGAACCCGACTGTCGTCGCGGCGAGCGTCGCCGCTGCTTGGGGGGTTGTCAGCGCCCACATCAGCCACGACTCCGGTGCGGTGGCGCCGAGCAACGGCCGGGCGAGCCACGATCCGATCAGCTTGCCCCCTGTCGATGCGACGATCAGCAGCGCCGCCAGGCCGAGGGTGGCGGGCTGGACCATGACCGATGGATTGAGCAGGAGTCCGACCGATACCAGGAACACGGGGATGAATACGGCGGAGCCGAAGAAGTCGATGCGGTCCATCAGCCGGCCCTCGTTGGGGACGAGGCGATTGAGGGCGAGCCCGGCGAAGAACGCGCCGACGATGCCCTCGATCCCGAACGTCTCGGCGATCACGGCGGCGATCAGGAACGCCTCGACGGCGATCACGTAGCGCACGGTCCGGTCCCCGCCAAAGATCCGAAACGCCCGTCGCGCCAGCAGCGGCAGGATCACAAAGCACACGATCACCAGTACCGCCAGCCCGATCACCAGCGTCAGGACGATCTCGGCGGTCGACCCGGTACCGGAGCTGGTGCCGGCGATGACCGCCAGGATCACGAGCGTGACGGTGTCGGTCAGCACCGTTGCGCCGACGGCACTGGCGATCATCGCGTCCTTCCCGAGACCTGCCCGGGCGACCAGCGGATACAGCACGAGCGTGTGCGAGGCCAGCAGGGACCCCAGCAGCAGGCTGGCCGACACCGACCAACCGAGCGCCTGTCCGACGATCGTGCCGAACAGCATCGGGAATGAGAACGTCAACGCGGAGAACGCGACCGCCGAGCGGCGATGCCGACGCAGCAGCACGAGATCGATCTCGACCCCGGCGACGAACATCAGGTACAGCAGGCCGAGCTGTCCGAGATCCGGGATCGTGCTGCTGCCGGCAGGTATCAGATCGAACCCGTGCGGGCCGATCACGAATCCGCCGAGCAGCAGGCCGATCAGCCCAGGAGTACGGGCGCGCTGCACGATCGGTGGCCCGATGATCACGACCGCGAACAGCAACAGGAACTCCCAGGCGCTGCCCGTCGGGCTGGTCAGCGTGATCGACGCGACGGTCACGACTCGGTGGTCCTCAACAGCGGCACGTTGGCTTCGCTACCGCTGAGCGAGACGCCGAGCCACCGTTGCGCAAGATCGTCGATCGTCCCGTCGGCCAGCATCGCTCGCAGCGCCGAACTGACGGCCTGGACGTTCGCTGAGCCGTCCGGCAGGGCCGCGGCGATCGGCTCGGTGTTCGCCAACTGCGCGACCACCTGAAGCTTCGGATCCGCATTGGCGATCGCCTCGGCCGCCGGCAGGTCGAACAGGGTCACATCCGCGCGCCCGGAATCCAACGCGTCGAGCACTCCTTGGCGGCTGTTGAACAGCCGCGGTGCCTGGTAGGGGTCGATCACATCGGTGATCGTCGACTGCAAGGTGGTGTTGGATTCCACCGCCCACCGCAGGCCCTGAGCAGTCTGCAGATCCGGAACCGAGATCCCGCTGCGGACGAGCAGCGCCGGAGCTGCATCGATATAGGGCGAGCTGAAATCCAGCACCTGTTCACGCGTGGACGTCGGCGTGATCAGCGACAACGCCAGGTCAGCGCCATCGAGATGTCCGGCGACGATCGCGGGGAACGGCTCGGTGCGAACGGCGAGCCGCAACCCGAAGCGATGGGCCAGGTCGCGCGCGATCCCGTACTCCAGCCCGCCCGTCGGTCGCGCATCGGTCCCATTCCAGAAACCTACCGTCGGCAACGGCTGCGTGACGACCGTCAGCACCCCACGATGAAGCGGCCGAAACGTTCCCGAGGCACTGCCGATCCCGGCGCAGCCACTGACCGCGATCGCCAGCAGCGCAACGATCACGACGTTTCTTGTCAGAGCGCCCGCTGTTGTCCGAGCCCGATCTCGTGCCGGCGGGTTCAGCTGAAGCGCTGCGTGATCTTGCGTGGTGTCTCCGAACGTCGCCTGGCCCCAAACCCCGGATAGCGCCCGCAGTATGAGGTCGGCCGATCCAGTCGTCAACCGACGGCAGCAGGTCGATCCTGGCCGGCGCGCTGTCGCCAGGAACGGCCCCAGTCCGAGACACGGCGCAGGTCCTCGGCGGGGGCGATTATTCATTGTTGTGTGCAATGATTAGCCTGTGAATGTATTTCAGGGCGACCACGAACCGGACGGAGAGTCGGTCGTGGATGCGGTGTTGACGGCGAGTCGTGTGCTGGTCGCGATCGCGGCGCGTTCGCTGACCGAGGTCGGCGATGACGTGACGCTGACGCAATACCGATCGCTGGTCGTGCTGGCGTCTCGCGGCCCGCAGAGCGTCGCCGCGCTGGCCGAGGAATTGGGCGTGACGCCATCGACGGTCTCGCGATTGTGTGACCGTCTGGTCCGTAAGGGGATGGTGCGACGTCGAGAGGATCGCCGCGACCGCCGCGCCGTCCGGCTGGCGCTGACGCCGGTGGGCCGCGCGTTGGTCGACGCCGTGACCGACCGCCGCCGGATCGAGATCGCCAGCCTTCTTGAGGGAATCCCCGAGGAGGCACAACGCTCGATGGTGCAGGCGTTGCGGGCTCTGGCGGACGCGGCCGGCGAGGTTCCCGAGCAGGAGTGGACGACCGGCTGGGATCTATGAGCGCCCGCGCTGAGCGTCTCCGCCGCGCGAGCGCCGGCGGACTGCGTTCGTTGCAACGTGCCGCGACGCGCTGGGTCGCGGACGCATCGTACGTCCGCAAATGGGTCGCCCTCGGGATCGCGATCGGGGTGATCGCCGGGTTGGGCGCGATCGTGTTCTACGTCGCTTTGCAGGCAGCGACAGCCCTGTTTCTGCATCTGCTGGCCGGCTACCGGATCCCGACCGCGGTCAACGAGGGCAACGTCACCCCCGGGGCTGGGCCGGCGCGGCCCTGGGCGCTGCCGCTGATCGTCGGCGGCGGCGCATTATTGGGAGCGATCCTCGTCTACCGGTTCGCCCCCGAGGCCGAAGGGCACGGGACCGACGCCGCGATCTCAGCCGTGCATCACGACCCGCGCGGCGTCCGCTTACGAGTGGTGCTGGTCAAGCTCGTGGCGTCGGCACTGACGATCGGCTCCGGCGGTTCAGGGGGGCGCGAAGGGCCGACCGGGCAGATCAGCGCCGGGTTCGGGTCGATGCTGGCCCGGGTGCTCGACCTCGACGTGGTTGATGCGCGCGTCGCGGTCGCGACCGGGATCGGCGCCGGGATCGGCTCGATCTTCGGCGCACCCCTGGGCGGCGCGGTCCTCGCCGCCGAGATCCTCTACCGCGACGACTTCGATCCCACCGCCCTGCTGCCATGTTTCATCGCCTCAGGAGTCGGCTACGCCATCTTCGGCGCCGCGGAGGGGTACGCGCCGCTGTTCGGCTCCCACAGCTACCACTTCACCGACCCGGCCCGCCTGATCTGGTTCGCGATCATCGGGGTACTCGGCGGCCTGATCGGCCTCGGCTACGCGAAGGGGTTCTACGGCCTGCAGGGACTGTTCTCCAGAATGGCGGCTCCGAAGTGGGTCAGGCCCGCGATCGGCGGCGTGCTCGTCGGGTTGATCGCACTCGAAGTTCC
The DNA here is from genome assembly GCA_963743985.1 of uncultured Solirubrobacteraceae bacterium. Lineage (GTDB taxonomy): Bacteria > Actinomycetota > Thermoleophilia > Solirubrobacterales > Solirubrobacteraceae > Palsa-465. The sequence continues at coordinate 132,196 of CAVUSD010000008.1, forward strand.
GCAGGTGCTCGGCACCGGCTACGGCTGGATCCAACACGCCCTCGGGCCGACGCTGTTGTCGATGCCGCTGTGGATCGTCCTGATCCTCCCGTTCGCGCGGATCTTCGCCACCGGCCTGTCGATCGGCTCAGGCGGCTCAGGCGGGATCTTCGGACCCGGGATGGTCATCGGCGCGTTCGTCGGCGCCGCCGTCTGGCGTCTGTTCGAACCCGCATTCCCCTGGATGGGCGACAACCCCACCCCGTACGTGATCATCGGGATGATGTGCTGCTTTGGCAGCATCGCCCGCGCACCGCTCGCAATCATGCTCATGGTGGCCGAGATGACCGGCAGCATCGGCAGCATCGAACCGGGGATCATCGCCGTCGGCATCGCGTGGCTGATCGTCAGCCGCGGCGAGGAAACCATGTACCGGTCACAACTCATCAGCCGAGATTCTGATGACCACCCGCCCCCCGTACCGGGGGCCAGCGTGCGCCCGACCCGCCCGGTCAACGCACCGTTCTGACTCACCTCGCAAAACACGAAATCCCCCGGAATGCGGGGGATTCGAAGTACCGCTACCGGGATTCGAACCCGGGTTACCGCCGTGAGAGGGCGGCGTCCTAGTCCCCTAGACGATAGCGGCGTTGGACCTGGGCCGGCAGTGCCTGTCGACCCGGGCGAGCCTAGTTTAGCGCCAGTCGCGCGGGGCTTGGCGGCTCACCCGTCGGCGTCCGGATCGTCGCTGGGAGCGCTGAACAGACCGGGCTCGATCCCCTCGTCCAGACGTGGCTGGGCTGCGCCGCTGTCACGGCCGGCTCGCCGCGGTCGGCCGCGGCGAGCCTGGTGGACGAGCCGGTCGATCTCCCGTTGGCGGCGCTCGACGTACTCTCGTACCTCGCGCTCGGCGGTCAGCCGCAGCTCGCGCTCGAGGTCGGCGGCCTGGGTCCGCGCCGCGATCATCAGCTGCTCGGCGGCCAGACGCGTCGCCTCGAGCTGCTGCTCCCGCTGAGCCGCCGCGTCAACGGCGATCCGCCCGGCTTCGGCTCGCGCGTCGGCGAGCAGGCGGTCGGCCTGCGCGTCGATTTCGCGCGCGCGCTCGGACGCGGCCGCGACGATCTCCGAAGCCGTGGCCCGCAGTGCCGCTTCCCCGAGCACCCGGTCGCGCTCGGATTCGGCGTCGGCCCGGATCCGCTCGGCCTCCCGCAGCTGGGACTCGGCGCGCAGACGCGCTCCCTCCAGCGTCGCCTGCTCCTCGAGCCGAGCGCCGGCGAGCAGCTCGTGGGTCTGGCGCTCGCGCTCGGCCACCTGCTCCTCACGAAGCTTGAAGCGCCGCTCCTGGTCACGGGCGAGCTGTCCCGCTCGGCTCTGGGAGAACCACTCGCTGACGCGCTCGAGGTGGGCGTCCACCTCCGCCGGGTCATAGCCGCGCAGCACCAGGTCAAAGCGCCGCTGCACGGCCATCGCCGAGCTTGACTCGGCTTCGTTGCCCGGACTCATCCCGACTGGGGCGTTCGCGGGCGCGTCGGCGAGTCCTCCGCGCGCAACGGCCGGTTCATGAGCGACGTGCGGGCGGCGCGTTCACGATCGCCCAACGAGTCCTGAGGAACCGAACCACTAAGCTGGCCCCTGCCCGATCTAGACCGCGACGAGCCCACTTTCCCGCCAGCTCGGAGCGACAACTCAGGAGGCTGATCTCGTTGCAGCTCGGAATGGTTGGACTCGGCCGGATGGGCGCCAACATGTCGCGCCGTCTGATGAAAGCCGGACACGATCTCGTTGTCTATGACGTCAACGCCAGCGCGGTCGACGAGCTCGCCGGAGAGGGCGCGTCCGGCGCGAAGACGATCGAGGAGTTCATCGCCAAGCTCGAGCCGCCGCGCTCGATCTGGGTGATGGTTCCGGCGGCCTTCACCGAGGACACGGTGAACAAGCTCGCCGAGCACGCCCAGGCCGATGACGCGATCATCGACGGCGGCAACAGCTACTACCACGACGACATCCGCCGTGCCAAGGCCCTCAAGGAGAAGGGGCTGCACTACGTGGACGTCGGCACCAGCGGCGGCGTGTTCGGCCTCGAGCGCGGCTACTGCCTGATGATCGGCGGTGACGACGTGGCGGTCGGCCGGCTGGATCCGATCTTCCGTGCGCTCGCGCCGGGGCTCGGCAACGCGGAGCGCACGCCCGGGCGCGAGGGTGACCCGATCCCCGCCGAGCTCGGCTACCTGCACTGCGGCAAGTCGGGGGCCGGCCACTTCGTGAAGATGGTCCACAACGGCATCGAGTACGGGATCATGGCCGCCTACGCCGAGGGGATGAACATCCTCCACCACGCCAACATCGGTTCGCAGATGACCGAGCAGGACGCCGAGACGGCGCCGATCGAGAACGCACAGGAGTACTACTCCTACGACTTCGACATGCCCGAGGTCGCCGAGGTCTGGCGTCGTGGCTCCGTGATCGCCTCCTGGCTCCTGGACCTGACCGCCGAGGCGCTCTACAAGTCGCCGCAGCTCGACGAGTTCAGCGGCCGCGTCTCTGACTCCGGCGAGGGTCGCTGGACGGTGCTGGCCGCGATCGACGAAGGCGTGCCGGCCAACGTCCTCAGCGCCTCGCTGTTCGCCCGCTTCGGCTCCCGCGGAGAGGCGGTCTACGGCGACAAGCTGCTGTCGGCGATGCGCAAGCAGTTCGGCGGCCACGACGAGAAGCACGCCGACTGACGCATTGGATTTGGCACTTCGTGCCGCCCACGACCGGCTGAGCCTGCGCTCGGCCGGTCAGCGCAACACGGTTGGCGGATTTTCGTCCTCCCACCGGCGAAAGCCGCCAACCCTGTGCCATGCCCGGTCGACGGCGGCATCGACCCTGGCGTTCGTGCGTACGACGACACGAGTGCGGCTGAGAGGAGTCGAACCTCCACGCCCGTAAGGGCACGGCGACCTGAACGCCGCGTGTATACCAATTTCACCACAGCCGCGGGGTGGCAGAAGTTAGCACGAGCTTCAGAGCCAGCCGCGCTCCTCGGCCATCCGCACGGCCTCGCCGCGATTGCGCGCGTCGAGCTTCTGCATCACCGACGACAGGTGGTTGCGCACCGTGCCGTGCGACAGGTACAGCGCGTCGGCCAGTTCCGCGACCGTCGTGTAGTTGCGGCTGGCGGCGAGCACCTCGTGCTCACGGGGCGTCAGCGGCGACTGGCCCTGCGAGAGCGCTGCGGCGGCCAGGCCCGGGTCGACGGTCCGCTCGCCCGCGAGCGCGCGGCGGATCGCGGCGGCGAGCTCGGTCGCGGGCGCGTCCTTGAGCACGAAGCCGGCGGCGCCGCCCTCCATCGCCCGGCGCAGGTAGCCCGGCCTCCCGAACGTGGTCAGGATCAGGATCTTCAGCGCTGGCAGCTCGGACGCCAGCTGCTCGAGCGCTTCCAGCCCGGTCATCCCCGGCATCTCGATGTCGAGCAGCGCCACGTCGGGCTCGGAGGCCCGCGCGGCTTGCAGGACCTCGTCGCCGCGGCCGACCTGAGCGACGACCTCGAGGTCGTCCTCGAGCTCCAGCAGCGAGATCAGCGCGCCGCGGACCATCTCCTGATCCTCGGCGATGAGGATCCGCGTCATCGCGCCTCCGTCCCGTTCGGGCCCGACGGGACCGGAACCGAGACCGCCAGCCGGTAGCCGCCCCCGGGGGCCGAGCCGGCCTCGATCCGTCCGCGCAGGCTGGCCGCGCGCTCGCGCAGTCCGGTGAGCCCGTTGCCGCCGACGCCCGGTTCGACGCGCGCGGAGTCACGCCCGATCCCGTCGTCGAGCACCTCTACCCCGGCGTCTCCGGCCTGCGCGCGCACCGTCACCGAGCAGTGGCGGGCTCCGCTGTGGCGGATCACGTTCGTCGCGCCCTCACGCACGGTCCAGGCCAGCACCGCCTCGACCTCGGGATCCAGGGCCACCGGCTCGCGTTCGATCGAGGCGTCGATCCCGGCGGCCGTGAGCGCCACCCGGGCGCCTTCGAGCTCCCCCGCGAGCGTCGGCTGCCGATACCCGGACACCGCCTGGCGGACCTCGCTCAGCGCCTGGCGAGCGACGGCTTCCACTTCGCCGACCTCGACCGCGGCGCGCTCGGGCGAACCCGGCAGCAGCCGTCCGGCGAGCTCGGCCTTGATCGCGATCACCGACAGCGAGTGGCCGAGCAGGTCATGGAGGTCACGGGCGAACCGTTCTCGCTCGGCCGCGACGGCCGCGTGCGCCAGCTCGGCCCGGGCGTCGGCGAGCTCGCGGTTGCGCACCCGCAGGTCCCGCATCAGCGTCATCAGCAGCCCCACTCCGACGACGCTGGCTGCGAAGCCCAGCGAGCTACCGAGTCCGCCACCGGCGATCTCAGTCGAGGCAATCTGGATTCCGGCACACGCCAGAACCGCCAGGAACCCAATCGACTGGGGCGCGATGATCGCCGCGCACGCGCCGCAGTAGCAGAACAGATAGCCCCACGTGTAGTTGTCGCCGACGGTCAGCGCCACCGCCAGTGCGAGCTGCAGCAGCCCCAGGGAGTAGGACCGCAGCGGCCGGTCCATGTCCATCCAGTTGAGCACCATCGCGACGTAGACCGCCGCGAAGGCAACCGCCGCCGCGACCACCAGCCAGTGGTGAGCCTCCGCCTGACTGGAGCGGCCGAGCGCGTCGACGACCGGCGCAACGATGAACCCGATCCACACCAGCCCGGCCGCATAGCGGCCCGCGCTGGGCGGGCGACCCTCGTGCCAGTCGTGCGCCATCCCGGGCCGCGGGGCCATGTCAGACCTGCTCTCCCTGTGGCTGACGCAGGAAACGGAGCATCAGAAAGATCCCGATCACGGTCCACACCGCCAGCGTCCACAGGTGCGTCCAGTCAAGGCCCGCCCCATGATTACGGGGATCGAACGCGTACTGCAACCCCCGCGCCAGCGCGTTGATCGGGAAGATGTCGGCGATCGTCCGCAGCGCCGCGGGCATCCCCGTGGTCGGATACCAGATGTTCGAGATGAACGAGATCGGGAGCACGATCAGGTTGATGATCACCGCACCGGTTTCGGCCTTGGGGATGAACTGTGCCATCCCGATGCCGAGCGTGGTGAACGCCGCCGTACCGAGCAGCAGCGTGACGATCAGGCCGGGCAGCGCTTGCACCGGCAGGTTGACGCCCCAGACCACGATCCCGCCGACGATCGTGACGACCGCCAGAGTCGCGGTGACCAGAGAGGTCGAGCCGATCCGCGCCGCCGTGTAGGCCCAGCGGGGCAGCGGCGTGCCCTGCATCCGCTTGAGCACGCCCGCGTCGCGCAGGATCGTCGTCGTCATCGACATGTTGGTGAAGGTGGTCATGATCACGCCGTAGGCGAGGATGCCCGGAACCAGGAAGTCGTCGTACGGGATCCCGCCCAGGGACGAGATATGGCCGCCCTTGTCCAGCGACGCGAAGATCACCAGGAACATCAACGGGAACGCGAACGTGAACACGCCGCGGCCACGGTTGCGCCAGTACGTCCGCTGCTCGTAGCGGATCTGGCGGCCGACGAGGCCGATATCCCGGCGCATCGTCGAGTCGTGTTGGGGAATCGTCAGGGTGCTCATGCGATCGCCTCCTGCAGCGCGGGTTGCCCGGCACCGGCGCCGGTCAACTCCAGGTAGATGTCCTCCAACGTCGGCTGGCTGACCGACAGCCGCGCGAGCGGCAGCCCGTGGTCGATCGCCCAGCCGGTCAGCAGCTGCAGCGCCACCACCGGTTCGGGGGTCACGATCAGGGCGCGGCCGCCATCCAGCGTGCAGCGTTCGTACGGCATCAGCGGCAGCTGGTCGAGCCCGACGCCGCGCGGCAGCACGAAGCGGATCTCCGCCGGGCGGGCGTCGCGGCCGCCGAGCTCGTCGGGTGAGCCGAGCGCGATGATCTCGCCGTCGCGCATGATCGCCACCCGGTCGGCGAGGTGCTGCGCCTCGTCCATGAAGTGCGTCGTCAAGAACACGGTCTTGCCGAGCTCGCACAGCGAGCGGATCGTCGACCACGCCGCGTGGCGGGCAGCCGGGTCAAAGCCGGTCGTCGGCTCGTCGAGGAAGATCAGCTCGGGGTCGCCGACCAGCGCCAGCGCGAGGTCGAGCCGGCGCCGCTGTCCGCCGGAGAGCTCGCCGGCGCGCTCGTCGCGCTTGGCCCCGAGCTCGACCAGCTCGAGCACCTCGTCGATCGGCCGCGGGTGCAGGTGGTAGCTGCCATACATCTCGAGCAGCTCGGCGACGCTCAGGTCGTTCTGGACCCCGCACTCCTGCAGGACGATGCCGACGCGCTCACGCATCCCGCGCTCGCCCCGGGCGGGATCGAACCCGAGCACCGAGACCTCCCCGCCCGTGCGGACGCGATACCCCTCGAGGATCTCGACCGTCGTCGTCTTGCCCGCCCCGTTGGGTCCGAGCAGGCAGAACACCTCGCCCCGTTCGACCTCGAACGAGACGTCGCGCACGGCGTGGATCTCGCCGTAGGAACGGCTCAGGCCCCGAACGCGGATTGCAGGTCCTTCGGGTTGGAATCTCATGCCCGGGAGGCTACGTTCGAGACCCCCTCACGCGTAAGTGGCGCGTGGCCGAAATCGGCCGTGACAACTGTCACATGCCGGTCAGACGCTCCAGCGGTCGATCGTCGGCGTCACCCGCTCGTGACCGAGCACGCTGACCGCGGCCGCCGCGAGCTTGAAGTGCGCGCCGGTCGCCACCTCGAGCCCGAGCCAGCGGGCGGTCAGCACCCGCAGCGAATGACCGTGCGCGAACGCCAGCACGTCGCCGTCGACCGCGGCACAGCGCGCCACCACGCGATCGAGGCGCGCGCCGACCTCCTCGGGCGACTCGCCACCCGGGCAGCCATCGCGCCACAGCCACCAGTCGGGGTTCTTCTGGCGGATCTGCGGCGTCGTGCGCCCCTCATACTCGCCGTAGTCCCACTCGTGCAGATCGTCATCGAGTTCGGCGGCGTCGGCGAAGCCCGCCAGCCGGCAGGTCTCCCGGGCGCGGCTCAGCGGACTGCACAGCACCATCTCGAACGACTCGCCCGACAGCTTGCGACCGACCACCTCCCCCTGCTCGATCCCATGCTTGGTCAGCGGCAGGTCGGTGTGACTCGTGTGCTGGCCCGAGCGACTCCACTCGGTCTCTCCGTGACGCACGATGAACAGGCGGTCGGCCATGGTCGGGGACTCTCCTCGGTAGTCAGACGACGTACGACGAACGCGTGGCCGCTCAGCGACCGAAATCGGCGGGGAACGTTACATCCCCCAGCGTGCGCTCGATCTCGGCGACCTTCGCCCGTCGACGCACGTGGCGCTCCTCGGTGGATATGCCGGCGCTCAGGAACGCGTCGACGATCTCGACCATCGTTTCGGCGCCGATCACGCGCCCGCCCATGCAGAGGACGTTGACGCCGTCGTGCTCGACGCCCTGATGGGCGGTGTAGTGGTCGTGGATCGTGCACGCGAGCACGCCGCGGATCTTGCCCGCGGCGACCGACACGCCGGCACCCGAGCCGCAGACGATGATCCCCCGCTCGGCGCGCCCGGAGCCGACCGCGTGTCCGACCTCGAGCGCCTTGTCCGGGTAGTCGATCGGCGGGCTCGGGCGGTCGGTGCCGAAGTCGAGCACCTCGTGGCCGAGGGCGCGGACCTCCTGCAGGAGCCGGTCACGCAGCGGAAAGCCGGCGTGGTCAAAACCACAGGCGACGATCACGACCGCACCTGCACCGGCGCTCGCTGCGAGGCGCCCGCCAGCTCGTGCGCCGCGAGCAGCGCCGCGCCCAACACCCCAGCGCGGACGCCGTGACGCGCGGCGCGGATCTTCGTCGCCGAGCCGAGCCCCGGCAGTACGTATTCGGTGGCGGTCCGCCGGGCGGGCGCCAGGAGCAGCTCGCCGGCGCGCGCGGCGCCCCCTCCGATCACCACCTCTTCGGGGTCGAACGTGTTGATCGCGTTGGCGATCCCGATCCCGATCCGTTCGCCCCACAGCTCGATCATCGCGAGCGCGTCGGCGTCGCCGTCCTGGGCGGCCTGGACGGCCTCGACCCCGCTCAGATGCTCACCCGCGGCGAACCGGCGCCCGAGCGGGGACGCCGGATGCGAGCGCGCGTATTCGGCGACCATGCCGTCGAACGCATGACCGGCCGCCTCGCCCTCCAGCGATCCGCGCTGGGGAAACCGGCCGGCGTCAGGGACCGTGCTCTCCATGTCCATGCCGACCATCGTGTGGCCGATCTCGCCGGCCGCGCCGGTGGCGCCGCGGTAGATCCTCCCGCCGAGCACCAGCCCGCCGCCGACGCCGGTGCCGATCGTCAGCATCACGAGATCGGAGGCGACCATCCGGAGGTCCTCATCGTGCGCCTCGGCGAGCGCCGCCACGGTCGCGTCGTTGTCGACGAACACCGGGACGCCGAGCCGTTCGCCGAGCTGCTGACGCAACGGCACGTCGCGCAGCGGGATGTTCGCCGAGGAGACGACGCGCCCGGTCGCGAACTCGACGATCGACGGGACGCCGATCCCGACCGCGTCCAAATGCACGCCACGGCAGCGGTTGACGCCGTCGACCAGCTGCTCGATCAGCGCCTCCGAACCCGAGGTGTCGGTCGGGACGATCGACGAGTCGGTGAGCTCTTGGCCATCGAAGCAGGCGAACGCGATCTTCGTGCCGCCGAGGTCAACGCCGACGACCGCGGTCACGACGCCTGCTCGAGCCCGGCGGCCGCGGCCTGATCGACGAGCAGCGTCAGATTCGGCGCGACCGTCGGGATCATCGACGACGGGACGGCCGGGTCGGGCGTCGCGTCGGGGCCGAACGCCCGCGCCAGCGCGTCGGCCTTCGACTCGCCGGCCGCCAGGAACACGACATCGGCGGCGAGCGCGACCGCGCTGAGCGTGAACGAGACCCTCGGCACGAACGGCTCGAGGCCCGCCTCCGGGACGCCGACGACGAGCCGGGAGCGCTCAGCGATCCCCGGCTTACCGGGAAACAGCGACAGCGTGTGACCGTCGGAGCCGATTCCGAGGTGCAGCAGGTCGAATTGCGCGATTCCACTGGAGCGCAGCAGCTGGTCGTAGCGATCGGCGGCCTCCGCGTAGCCGAGCTCCCCCTCGATCCGGTGCACGGTGAAGGTCGTGACGTCGGCGAGCGGATCGATCAGCGTCGCCTTGATCATCTTGTAGTTGGAGCGGTCGTCGTCGGGCGGCACCGCTCGGTCGTCACCCAGCCAGAACGTCACCCCGGACAGGTCGACGCCCTGTTCGCGGACCGCGGCCGCGAACAGCTCGTTGGCCGCCTTGGGCGTCGATCCCCCCGCGAGCACGATCTGCGGGGCGGCGCTCGCGCGGCAGGCGTCGAGCATCAGGCGCGCGCACTCCTGCGCCGGATCGGCGACGACGTCGATCGTGACGGTCATACGTTGCAGAGCTCACGAGCGGCGTTGAGCGCCGGCCAGTACGTCGGTTCGCGCAGCAGCGCCTGGCGGATGCCGTCGCCGAGAATGCCGCCCTCGCCGCGTGAAGCACCGAGGATCTTCCACTGCTTGACGGTGCCGTCGCCGAGCCGTTCGGTCGCATCCAGCCCGCCCCAGCCGCGCTCCAGCGACAGCGACAGCTCCGGCAGCGCTGAGACGGTGACCCCCGCCAGCCCGGGCGCCTCCTGGTGCGATTCGCGCATCACGACCTTCACCTCGCCGTCGCCGTTGGCGAGGTCGCCCTCGCGCCGGTCCAGCGTGTGCAGCTCGAGCGGCACCGGCTCCCAGCCCAGCCGGGAGGCCAGCCAGCCGGCCAGCAGCAGCGCCGAGGCGCTCGAGCCGTCGCGGTGGCGGATGTTGAGCTCGTTGACGTGGTGCAGCGCCTGCAGCCGGGACGGTAGGTCGAAGCTCGCCGCCAGCCGCTCGCGCCACGGGGTCGTGCGCAGCCAGGCGAGATCGATCACGTAGGCGTGGTCTCGGACCGAGAACACCCGCTCGAACGCATCGGCGGCCGAGGGGAAGTCGTCTGAGTCGAGCAGGATCACGTCGATCAGCGGCAGCAGGGCCTGGATCGCGTCGTCGTGGCGGTGCGGCGACCAGAGCACGGTCGGCAACCCCGAGACCACGATCGGGTCGATGATCGTCTGCAACGTCGGTAGGTGCTCGGGCCCGATGTCGATCTCGATCTTCTCCCACATCACCCCGAGCTTGTCTTCGGGGTTGTCGTAGGAGACGCGCGCGGTCGCGTCGAGCGTGGTGCGACCCGGCGTCACCGTGCAGAGGATCGTGCGTGAGCCGTGATAGCGGCCGGCCCGCTCCAGACGGTTGGTGATCTCGCCCTTCCACTCACGATCGACGATCACGATCAGGTTCAGCACCCGCGCGGGCGCGAGCCGCTCATTGGCGGCGTGGCGCTGGCGCAGCAGGTCGCGCATCGCCGCTTCGATCGCATCGGGCGTGCAGTCCTGCTCTGACCAGATGTCGTCACTCACAGGCGCCGCCAGATGGTGCCGTCGTCGAGCAGCGCGTTCGCCTCCGCGGGGCCGGGCCCGCCGGACTCGTACTGGGGTACCGGCGTCGTGCGGTCGGCGTCCCAGGCCTCGAGGATCGGGTCGATGATCCCCCACAGCGCCTCGATCTCGTCGTTGCGCGTGAACAGCGTCGCGTCGCCGAGCATCGCGTCGAGGATCAGCCGTTCGTAGGCCTCGGGCGATTCCGACAAAAACGAGGTGCCGTAGCGGAACTCGAGGTTGACCGGGCGGATCTGCATCCGCGTCCCGGGCAGCTTGGCCCCGATCGAGACCGCGACGCCCTCGTCGGGCTGCAGCGTGAACACGATCTGGTTGGCCTGGATCCCGGTCGAGCCGTGGCTCTGGAACGCCACGTGGGGCACCGGCTTGAGGATCACGGCGATCTCGGTCAGCTTGCGCGGCAGGTTCTTGCCGGTTCTCAGGTAGAACGGGACGCCGGCCCAGCGCCAGTTCGAGACGTGCAGGCGCAGCGCGGCGTAGGTCTCGGTCCGCGAGTCCGCCGGGACTCCGTCCTCCTGCAGGTAGCCGCGGACGCGCTCGCCGCCGACGACCCCCGGGCCATATTGGGCGCGGACCGCCATCCCGGCCACCTCGTCGAGACTGGGCGGCACGATCGACTCCAGCACCTTGAGCTTTTCGTCGCGCAGCTTCTCGGCGTTGAACGCCGTCGGCGGCTCCATCGTCAGCAGCGCCAGCAGCTGCATCATGTGGTTCTGGACCAGGTCGCGCAACGCGCCGGCGTGGTCGTAGTAACCGGCGCGACTGCCGATCCCGATGTCCTCCGCGGCGACGATCTGGACGTGGTCGATGTAGTTGCGGTTCCAGACCGGCTCAAACAGCGCGTTGGCGAACCGCAGCGCCATCAGGTTCTGGACGGTCTCCTTGCCCAGGTAGTGGTCGATCCGGTAGACCTGCGGCTCGTCGAAGACCTCGAGCACGTCGATGTTCAGTCGCCGCGCCGAGGCGAGGTCGTAGCCGAACGGCTTCTCGATCACGATCCGCGTCTCCGCGTTCTCGACCTTGTTGAGCCCGGCGGCGCCGAGCTTCTGGGCGATCAGCGGGAAATACTCGGGCGCGGTCGACAGGTAGAAGACGCGGTTCAGCGTCCGCCCCGCCTGCTCGTCGAACTCCGCCAGCGTGCGCCCGAGCTCCTCGTAGACGCTGTCGTCGTCGAACGAGCCCTGCACGTAGCGGGTGTCATCGATCAGACCACCGAGCACCCGCTCATCGGGGCGACGTCGTGAGTAACGGCGGACCGAATCGATCAGCGTGTCGCGGAACTCCTCGTCCTCCTTCGTGCGCCGGCCGACCCCGATCATCTCGAAGCGCTCGGGAAGCTGGCCCTCGTGCGCCAGGTTGTACAGCGCCGGCAGCAGCTTGCGATGGGCCAGATCTCCGGTCGCGCCGAAGATCACCAGCGACGTCGGATGGACCGGGAGCCGCTCGAGACCGACCGCGAGTGGATTGTCGAGGCCGGTCAGGTCGACCGGCTCGATCGCGGTCAATGCTTTTCCTTGTAGGACTTGCGGCGCTCCTCGATGCCGTCGAGCAGTTCTGACATCGCGTCTTCAAACGTCTTGACGCCGGCGTCCAGCAGCTCATCGGTGACCTCGACGAGATCGATCCCGGCCTGCTCCAGCGCCTGCAGCGTCTCGTCGGGATTGCGGGCCGCGGTGGGCCCGGAGACCGTGCCGTGGTCGGCGACCGCCTCGAGCGTCGCCAGCGGCATCGTGTTCACGGTGTGCGCCGCGACCAGCTCGTCGACGTACATCGTGTCCTTGTAGTCCGGGTTCTTGACCCCGGTCGACGCCCACAACGGCCGCTGCGGATGCGCGCCCGCGTGATGCAGCGCGTCCCAGCGCGGACTGTCGGTTCCGAAGATCCGTTCAAAGCTGCGGTACGCGTTGCGTGCGTTGGCGATCGCCGCGGTCCCGAGCAACTCGTCGTGGCCCTGGCCCTCCAACCGCTTGTCGACCGCGGTGTCGATCCGGGAGACGAAGAAACTCGCCACCGAGGCGACATCGAGCGACTTGCCCTCGTTCAGGCGGCGCTCGAGGCCCTTCAGGTACGCGTCGGCAACCGTCTCATAGGCCTCAACCGAGAACAGCAACGTGATGTTGACGTTGATCCCCGAGTAGATCGCCTCTTCGATCGGACCAAGGCCCTCCTTGGTGCCGGGGATCTTGATCATCAGGTTGGGCCGGTCGACGCGCTTCCAGAAGTCCTTGGCCGCCTCGATCGTCCGCGCCGGATCATGGGCGAGGTCGGCCGCGACCTCGAGCGAGACGAATCCGTCCTGGTGGCGGTTGTCCTCGTAGGTCTGACGCAGGACGTCGCAGGCGCCGCGGACGTCGTGGATCGCGAGCTCCTCGTAGATCGCCTGGGCGCTCATGTTCTCGTCGCCGTCGAACAGCTCGTGCAGCTGCTCGTCGTAGTCGTCGGACTGGAGGATCGCCTTCTCGAAGATCGACGGGTTCGAGGTCACGCCGCGCAGCGAGTCCTCGGCGACCAGCCGGGCGAGCTGCCCGTCCTCCACCAGCGAGCGCGACAGCAGATCGAGCCAGGGACTGGTCCCCGCCTCCACGAGCTTGCGCAGATTCGGGTTGACGTTGGTGACTTCAGTCGCGCTCATCGATGCTCACACCTCTGCTGGAGGGGTTATGCCGGATGAGGCTCAGGATAGACGGAATCGGCCCCGCTCAAGCGGTGCTTTCTTGTGAACGAGGACGGGGTCGAGCTCAGCCGAACAGCACGCCGTAGCGCGCGTATTCCTCGACCGGCACGAGCCGCAGCTCGGCGACCGCCGTGGCGAGCGTGACGAGCTCGATCTCGGTCGCGTGCAGCGCGGTCATGTGGCCCCACTGGCCCGCGTGGGCGGCGTCGACCGCGGCGAGTCCCAGGCGCGTCGCCAGCACCCGGTCAAACGCCGTCGGGGTGCCGCCGCGCTGGATGTGGCCGAGCACCGTCGCGCGGGTCTCGAAGCCGGTCCGCGTCTCGATCTCGCGTTCGAGCTGGTTGCCGATCCCGCCCGAGCCGCGGGTGACCGAACTCGTCGAGCTCCCCGGTGGCGACGGTCATCGTCCCCGCCTTCGGCATCGCCCCCTCGGCCGCGACCACGATCGAGAAGTAGCGGCCGCGCTCGTGGCGGCGGGCGATCAGCCGGCAGACCTCGTCGATGTCGAACGGGATCTCCGGGATCAGGATCACGTCGGCGCCGCCGGCCAGCCCGGAGTGCAGCGCGATCCAGCCGGCGCTGCGGCCCATCACCTCGACGACCAGGATCCGGTGATGGCTCTCGGCGGTCGTGTGCAGCCGGTCGATCGCGTCGGTCGCGATCTGCAGCGCCGTGTCGAAGCCGAACGTCTGATCGGTCGCGCCGAGGTCGTTGTCGATCGTCTTGGGCACCCCGATCACGTTGATCCCCGCTTGCGACAACGTGTTGGCCGCACCGAGCGTGTCCTCGCCCCCGATCGCGATCAGCCCGTCGAGCGAGTGCGCGCGCCAGCGTCTGGCGGACGAGCTCGACCCCGTTCTCCCGCTTGGACGGGTTCGTGCGCGAGCTGCCGAGGATCGTCCCGCCCCGGGGCAGGATGCCGCGCGTCGATTCGATCGTCAGGGGCTCCGCGACGTCGTCGAGCACGCCGCGCCAGCCGTCTCGAAAGCCGACGAACTCATCGCCGTGGCCGTCGATCCCCTTGCGGACCGAGGCACGGATGACTGCGTTGAGGCCGGGGCAATCGCCGCCGCCGGTGAGGATTCCGATCCGCATGGCGCGAGATGGTAGGAGGCTCTCAAGCGCACCGCACGCCAGGGTGGGCCGCTACGGTCCTAGGTGATGTCCGGTGACACTCCCGATCGACGGGCGATCCGGGCGCGGCACGAGGGCGGCGCTGGCCGGCGCGGGCGTCGCTGCGGGTGTCGCCGCGAGCGCGTTCCTGCTCAGCGCCGGCGTTCGCGCGCGATCGCGCGCGACCCCGAGTATCAGCGGCTGATCGAGCCGCTCGGCGGAACCGAGCTGCCGCTCGTCTCGGCCGACGGCACCCGCCTGCACGCGATCGTGCTCGAACCGGAGCCGGACATCGCCGGCGTCGCCACCGTCGTGCTCGCCCACGGCTGGACCGAGCAGCTCGAGCTTCTGGGGGCCGGTGATCCGGCTGTTGCGCCGTCGCGGCCTGCGGATCGTCGCCTACGACCTCCGCGGCCACGGATCCAGCGGACCCGCCGCCGGTGGCGACTACAGCATCGAGCGGTTCGGCGAGGACGTCGACGCGGTGCTCGCCGCGGCCGACACGCCCGCCGACGCGCTGTTCGTGGCCGGCCATTCGCTCGGCGGCATCTCGATCGCCGCCTGGGCCGCCGACCACGACGTGCCGGCCCGGATCGCGGGCGCCGCGCTCGTCAACACCGGCGTCGACGACCTGATCGGCGGCGCGCTCGTGCTCGGCGAGATCGGCAAGCGGCTGAACCCGCGCTGGCTGAGCCGGGCGGTGCTCGGTTCATCGGCGCCGCTGCCGCCGCTGTCGACGCCGCTCGAGCAGGCGGTGATCCGGTGGACGGCGTTCGGGCCGACCGCGTCGACCGCCCAGGTCGCGTTCTATGAGCGGATGCTGATGCAGACGCCGGGCAGCGTCCGCGCCGCCAGCGGCATCGCGCTGTCGGATCTGCATCTCGGTTCGGCGCTGGCCAAGCTGACGGTTCCGACGCTCGTGATCGCCGGCGACCGCGACCGGCTCACCCCGCCCGACCATTCGCGCCGGATCGCCGAGGCGCTGCCGTCGCTGGCCCGCCTGCTCGAGCTCGAGCGGACCGGGCACATGGCTCCGCTCGAGCGACCGGCCGAGGTCGCCGACGCGATCGCCGCGCTGGTCGCGACGGTCGTCGCCGCGCCCTGCCGCGACCGAGGCGGGCGTCCGATGAGGCCGCTGACCGCGATCGACACCAACGTCTGCTACCCGCTGCAGGAGGACCCCGAGCTGGCGGAGGCGGTCGACCCGGAGCTACGGGCGGCCGCGATCGGCCAGCTCGCCGCCCGTCAGCTCGAGATCTCGCCCGGCTCCTGGCCGGGCATCGCCGCCGGGTTGGACGGGATCGGCATGCTGGTGCTGCAAGGGGTGCTGGCGCTCCGCGTCGGGATCGCCGGCCGTCACAGCGCCGAGCTCGTCGGCGAGGGCGACGTGCTGCGCCGCCCCGACGAGCAGTGGGCGAACTCGCAGCTGACCTTGACCCACAACTGGCTGGTGCTCGAGCCGGTCCGGATCGCGGTGCTCGACGACCGGTTCTCGCGACAGATGGTCAACTTCCCGAACCTGACCGGGGCGCTGTTCGCGCGCTGCTCGGTGCGGACCCGGCAGCTGGCGGTCAACATGGCGATCGTCCACCAGGCGCGCGTCGACGTCCGCCTGCACATGCTGCTGTGGCACCTCGCCGGTCGCTGGGGCAGGGTTCGCTCCGACGGAATCGTGGTGCCGCTGCGGCTGACCCACAGCATCCTCGCCGAACTCGTCGCCGCGCGGCGCCCGACCGTCACCAGCGCGCTCTCGGAGCTCAGCCGCAACGGGCTGGTGCGCTCGGTCCCGGAGGGCTGGCTGCTGTGCGGGCCGCCTCCGGGCGGCCACGACGCGCTCGAACCGAACGTCGTGGCGAGTGTGCTGCCGACGGAGGCCCGTGAGTAGATGAGCACTCAGATCGTGAGCACTCGGATCGACGTTCCCGTCGCCGGCGGCGAGCTGGCGGTCTACCGGCTCGGGTCGCAGCGGCCGGACGCGCCGGCCGTGCTGGCGGTGCACGGGATCACCGCGACGAGCTTCGCCTGGCTGGCGACCGCCGCCGCGCTGGGCGACGACGTCTCGCTGATCGCGGTCGATCTGCGCGGCCGCGGCGAGAGCGGCTCGCTGCCCGGGCCGTTCGGACTCGACGCCCACGTCGAGGACCTGGTCGCGGTGCTCGACGCGCTGGCGGTTGCGCCGGCCGTCGTGCTCGGCCATTCGATGGGCGCGTACATCGCCGCGCGGCTCGGCGTCCAGCATCCCGATCGCGTCTCGCGCCTGGTGCTGGTCGACGGCGGGCTGACGATCGCGGGCAGCGCCGACGTCGACCCCGAGCCGTTCATGCGCGCGTTCCTGGGCCCGGCGCTGGCGCGGCTGGAGATGACCTTCGAGAGCCTCGACGCGTACGTCGAGTGGTGGCGTGCAGCATCCCGGCGATCAACGGCTCGGACGTCGACCCGGGGGTGCTGCGCGGGCTACGCCGAGCACGACCTCGTCGGCGAACCGCCGGCGCTGCGCTCGTCGGTCAACCCCGACGTCCTGCGACCCGACGGGTCCGACGTGCTGCGCATCGACGACGCCCACCGGCTGGCGCTGCCGGCGGTGCTGCTGTGCGCGCCGCGGGGGATGGTCAACGACCCCAACCCGATGCAGCCGCTCGAGCTCGTCCGCGCCTGGGCCGCCGAGGACCCCGAGCGCCGCCGCGCGCTGCAGGTGCCCGACGTCAACCACTACACGATCGCGCTCGGCGCGGCCGGCGCCGCCGCCGTCGCCGCCGAGGTCCGCGCGGCGGTCGCGGCCGGCTAGGCCCGGGTCGCGCCGAAGCTTGGCGCGGAGCTTCCGGGGGGTGGTAGCGAACCGCCGAGCTTTGCCGGCGGCCACGCCTCGAAGCTGGCGCGGAGGTTCGGAGGGGCCGAAGCGGAACGCCAAGCTTTGCCGGCGGGACGGGCGGGCCGGGCGGGCCGGGCGGGCCGGGCGGGCCGGGCGGGCCGGGCGGGCCGTTGGCCGCGGGCCGGGCGGGCCGTTGGCCGGGCGGAGGGCCCGGGCGGCCCGCAGCAGGCGGGCCGGGCGGGCCGTGGCCGCAGCCGGGCGGGCCGGGCGGGCCGTGGCCGCAGCCGGGCGGGCCGGGCGGGCCGTGGCCGCAGCCGGGCGGGCCGGGCGAGCCGTTGGCCGCAGGCCGGGCGGGCGAGCGTCGACCCAGCCGAATCATGGCGATCCCGTCACGGACGCAGTGACGAGAACGCCAGGATCCGGTCGTGGAGGCGAGCCCGGGCCAAAACCGAGGCGCGGCACCGCGCCGATGGTTGCAACGCACATCGAGCCCGCTGGCCGAGCCAAAACCACGGCGCGCCCCCGCCGCCGCATACGCAACGTGTTTTTGACCCGGGCGGCGGCGGTCCGAGCGCCGCACCCGGGGCAAAACCAAGGCGCGGCACCGCGCCGATGGGTGCAGCGCACGACGAGCCCGCTGGCCGAGCCAAAACCACGGCGCACCCCCGCCGCCGCATACGCGACAGTGGTTTTGACCCGGAGCGGCCGCACGCACCCGGGAGGTAGGCGTACGATCTGCAGGCATGTCGCGTGAATCGATGCACGTCGCGATCTGGCGCCGCTCGCTGACGCTGCGAACCTTCGGCGTGATCAGCGCGATCGAGCTGCTGATCGCCTCGGCGTACGTCTCGCAGCTGCTCGGCTGGGTGATGCTGCTCGTCGCCTGCGTGTTGCTCGGCGCCAGCGTCGGCTCGGTCGGGTTTCCGTCGGACTCGGTCGGCGGCCTGCGCCAGCACCGCCAGTAGCTAGGCTGCAACCATGGCGGTGACGGACCTACATCGACTGCCCCAGGCCGGCGTCGAGGAGGCGCTCGCGGCGTTGCGCGACGTGCTCGGATCCGACCGCCTGCTGACCGGCGCCGACGTCCTCTCCCAGCACGCCCACGACGAGTCGTTTCACCCGGAGGCGCGCCCCGACGCGGTCGTGTGGCCGCGGTCGATCGACGAGTGCGCCGAGATCGTCCGCGTGGCCGCCGCTCACCGGCTGCCGATCGTCCCGTTCGGCGCCGGCACCTCGCTCGAGGGTCACGTCGCCGCCCTCGCGGGCGGGATCTCCGTCGACATGCGGGAGATGAACCGGATCTCGGACCTGTCGCTGGAGAACCTCGACGTGCAGGTGGAGGCGGGCGTCACCCGCCGTCAGTTGGATGCGAAGCTGCGACCCGAGGGCGTGTTCTTCTCGGTCGATCCCGGCGCGGACGCGACGCTCGGCGGGATGATCGCCACCGGCGCCTCCGGCACGACCACGGTCCGCTACGGCGCGATGCGTGAGAACGTCCTCTCGATCACGATGATCGACGCCCAGGGCCGGGTCGTGCAGACCCACTCGCGGGCGCGCAAATCCTCGGCGGGCTATGACCTGACCCGGCTCGTGATCGGCTCCGAGGGCACGCTCGGCCTGGTCTGCGGCGCGCGCCTGCGGGTCCACCCGATCCCCGAGGCGACGGTCGCCGCCCAATGCACGTTCCCGACGCTCGCCGACGCCGTCCAGTGCGTCGTCCGGCTGCAGCAGTTCGCGATTCCGGTCGTCCGGGTCGAGCTCGCCGACGAGCTGCAGATCGAAGCGATCAACCGCTACCGGGACACGTCGTTCACGGTCGCGCCGACGCTGTTCCTGGAGTTCGACGGAGCCTCCGAGGAGGCGGCGTCGACGGTCGCTCGTGAGACCGCGGAGATCGCGGCCGAGTTCGGCGGCGGCGATTTCGCCTGGGCCGCCGACGAGGCCGAGCGCCGGCGGCTGTGGGAAGCACGCCACGTCGCGATGGAGGCCACCCGGGCGTTGCGCGCGGGCGCGGCGGCGTTGACGACCGACGTCTGCGTGCCGATCTCGGCACTGGCGCAGTGCATCACCGAGACCCAGGCCGACATCGCCGAGCACGGCCTGACCGCGTCGATCGTCGGCCATGTCGGCGACGGCAACTTCCACGCGATCCTGCTCGTCGATCCCAACGACCCGGCCGACGTCGAGCGCGGCGAGGAGTTCCATGCCCGGCTCGTCCGTCGCGCGCTCGCGCACGAGGGCACCTGCACCGGCGAGCACGGCGTCGGCTACGGCAAGGCGCGCTTCCTGATCGAGGAGCACGGCGAGGCCGCCGTCGACATGATGCTCGCGATCAAGCACGCGCTTGATCCCGACGGGATCTTCAATCCCGGCAAGTCCGTCTCGGGCATCAAAACCCTCACAACAGTTCACCAGAACTGATACGGTCCGCGCCCCGGGCACCAGGGGGCGTTCGGTAGAGCGAAGGGGACATCGTGGGGATTCGCGGGCGCCGCGAGGTGCGGCCTTGGTTGGTGCGGTGCGGGCTGGTGCTCGTCATGGCAGCGCTTGTCTGCTCGTCGGAGGGCGTGTCATCGGCGATGACGACCAAGCGTTCGCCGATGCACATGGAGATGCCGACGAAGGCCGCGCACGTTCCGTACGCGGCGGCGCTCAAGCCGCACGGATGGACGGTGAGCGCATCGAGCACGGCGGCCGGGCACGTCGGCCGGCGCCGTGCTGGGCTCGCGCCGGTCGTCGTTCTGGCAGAGCGCCCGCCTCGGCGGCGACGTCGATCTGCCCCAGTCGGTGACCGTGACGCTTCGCGAAGCCCACGATCGTCTCCGGCCTGACCTACGTGCCGCACGGCATGCGCGATGTGATCGGCCGGTTCGTCGTGCGGCTGTCGTGCGACGGGCGCCATTTCGGACGCGCCGGTCGCCTACGGCCGATGGCAGGCAAACCGGAACCTGAAGCGGGTCGGCTGGGTCCCCCGGACGTCCGGGCCGTGCGGCTCACGGTACTGTCGCTGTCCGCGCCCGGCGATCACGCGGTCGCGGTCTCACGCCTGGTGCTGGCCGGCGCCCTGCACGCACCAGTCCGTCGCCGCAGCGCCATGCTCGCCCAGCAGGCGCGCGAGTCGCGAGCCTCGACCAGCCCGTCGGTCGTCGGCCAGTGGGGCCCGACGATCGGCTTCCCGCTGGTCCCGGTGGCGGTCGCGCTGATCCCGGGCGACAAGCTGCTGGTCTGGTCGGCCGACCACGGAGCTGAACTTCGACACGACCGACGACGAGCAGTACACGCAGACCGCGATCCTCAACCTCGCCACGGGAGCGGTCAGCACCGACACGGTGAGCAACACGGCGCACGACATGTTCTGCCCGGGCGTGTCGATCCTCCCCAACGGCGAGGTCATGGTCACCGGCGGGATCGGGAACACCGACACGAGCATCTACAACCCGGCCACGAACCTGGCGTGCCGGCTCCTCAGATGAACATCGGTCGCGGTTATCAGGGACAGACGACGCTGTCCGACGGCCAGGTGTTCATGCTCGGGGGTCCTGGTCGGGCGCGATCGGAGGCAAGCTCGGCGAGATCTGGTCGCCGACCGCGAACTGGCGGGAGCTCCGAGCGTGCCGGCCACCCCGATCTATACCGCCGACGCCCAGGGCGCCTACCGGGCCGACAACCACGGCTGGTTCATCGCCACCTCCGGCGGCCGGGTCTTCCAGGCCGGGCCGTCCGGTCGAGATGCACTGGATCACGACCACCGGCGCCGGGACGATCACCGCGGCCGGCGCGCGCGGGATCGAGCGGCGACGAGATGAACGGCAACGCCGTCCTCTACGACATCAACAAGATCTTCACCGTCGGCGGCGCCCCCAGCTACCAGAACTCGAACGCCACCAACGTCGCCAACGTCGTCAACATCAGCGGCACCACCCCGACGGTGACACCGACCGCGTCGATGACCTACGCACGGGCGTTCGCCAACAGCGTCGTTCTCCCGACCGGGCAGATCTTCACCGTCGGCGGCCAGACCTACGCGGTCCCGTTCTCCGATGCGACGGCCGACCTCACCCGGAGATGTGGAGCCCCTCGACGGGCCAGTGGACGGTGATGGCGCAGGAGGCCGAGCCCCGCAACTATCACTCGGTGGCGGTGCTGCTGCCCGACGGCACGGTCTTCTCCGGGGGCGGCGGTCTGTGCGGTTCGTGCGCGACCAACCACCCGGACGGGCAGATCTTCTGTCCGCCGTACCTGTTCAACGCCGACGGCTCGCCGGCGCACGCGGCCGACGATCGCCTCGGCGCCGACGTCCGCCGCAGACGGGACAGACGATCTCGGTGACCACGGGCGGCGCCGTCGCGAGCTTCGTGCTGATCCGCTACGGCGAGGCGACCCATTCGGTCGACAACGACCAGCGGCGGATCCCGCTGTCGATCGTGTCCTCGAGCGGCAACACCTACAAGCTGGCATCCCATCGGATCCGGGCATCGCGCTGCCCGGCCCCTACATGCTGTTCGCGATCGGCAGCAACGGCACGCCGAGCGTCTCTGCGACGATCAGACATCAGCTCGCCGGCGGCCTCACCCGTCGACGGCCTACGGGCAGCGGATCGTCGCCGACGGCCCGGCGCTGTACTGGCCGCTGTCGGACGCGGCCGGGTCGGCGAGCGCCGCCGATGCCTCGGGCAACCGTGACAGCGGCACGTACTCGTCGACCGGCATCACCAACGGGACGCCGAGTCCGATCGAGAGCGCGACGGGCACCGGCATCACCTTGAGCGGCGGTCAGGTGGTCTCGACCCAGCCTCAGCAGGCGCCGACGAGCTACTCCGAGGAGACTGTGGTTCAAGACGACGTCGACGAGCGGCGGACAGCTGGCCACCTACGCCGGGGCGAAGAACCAGGACCGCGTCGTCTACATGACGAGCGCTGGGAACCTCGACTTCGGGGTGTACACGGGTAAGACCGTCGCGATCCAGAGCCCGGGCACGTACAACGACGGCAAATGGCACTTCGTCGTCGCCACCCAGGGCAGCGACGGGATGCACCTCTACGTCGACGGTCAGCCCGTCGCGTCGGGCCCAACGACGACCGCACAGGCCTACCTCGGGTCCTGGCAGCTCGGTGGCGTGGTCAACACGGGTTGGCCGAACCGGCCGACCAGCGGCGTTCTCCGGGAGCCTGAGCGACGCGGCCCTGTTCACCAGCGAGCTGACCGCGGCCCAGGTCCAGGCCGAGTACCAGAGCTCAGCGACGGTGACGACGCCCCCGCCTCCGCCTCCACTCTCATACACCGCGCGGATCGTCGCCGACGGCCCGGCGCGTTACTGGCCGCTGTCGGACGCGACGGGGTCGACGACCGCCGCCGACATCTCGGGTAATCACGCCACCGGCACGTACCCGGCGACCGGCGTCACCTACCAGACGCCGAGCCCGGTCGAGAGCGCGACCGGCTCCGGCATCACCTTGAGCGGCGGGCAGGTGCTCTCGACCAAGACGCAGCAGACCCCGACCAGCTACTCCGAAGAGTTGTGGTTCAACACGACGTCGACGGCCGGCGGCGTGCTGGCCACCTTCAGCGGGACGAAAACCGCGCAGGATCGCGTCGTCTACATGACGGCCGGCGGACAGCTCGAGTTTGGGGTCTACACCGGAAAGACCGCCGCGATCGGGAGCACCGGCGCGTACAACGACGGGAAGTGGCACTTCGTCGTCGCCACCCAAGGCAGCGACGGGATGCACCTGTACGTCGACGGCCAGCCCGTTGCGTCGGGGACGACGACGACCGCACAGTCCTACGTCGGTTCCTGGCAGCTCGGCGGCGTGGTCAACACCGGCTGGCCGGGCCGGACGGCCGCGGCCTTCACGGGGAGCCTGAGCGACGCGGCCCTGTTCACCAGCGAGTTGACGGCGGCGCAGGTCCTGACCGAATACCAGAGCTCACCCGCCGCCGGCGGCTGATTCTCCGCCGAGCAGCAGCGCCACGTAGCCGTCGGCGATCTGCTCGGCGCTCAACGCGCCGCGCGGGCGGTACCACTGCGCGGTGTGGTTGACCATCCCCAGCAACGCAGCAGCGCCAGCGGCTCACCGACCCGCGTCGGCATACCCGCGAGCGTGTCGGCGACGAGTCGTTCGAACGCCTTGCGGGCGTCACGCACCGAGCGCCACCGCTCGCCGGACTCGATCACATGGCGCTCCTGCTGGAACACCAGCATGTGATCCCGATGCTCGACGACGTGCGTGACCCACAGCCTGACGAGCTCGCGCAACCGTTGCTCCGCGTCGCCTGACGACGCCACAAGCTCACGCGCACCGGCCAGCAGCGGCTCCATCAACTGGTCGCAGACCGCGCGCAGCAACTCCTCCTTGGAGGCGAAGTAGTGGTAGAGCGCGCCGGTCGCCAGGCCCATCGAGGCGGCCAGCTCCTGCATCGTCGTCTGGTCGTAGCCGTACCGCGCGAACTCGCGTGCGGCGTGGCGCACCAACTCGTCGTGGCGGCGCTCGTAGCGCTGCTTCAGCGCAGGCCGCGTCGGGCTCGGGCGGACGGGCACGACGACGATATTATCCGAATCAGAGTTCGAATTCCGAATGGTCATTCTGTATAGTTCTCGACCATGGACTTCCTACTCGACGACGAGACCCAGCTGCTGCAGCGCACCGTCCGTGAGTTCGCGCTCGAGGAGGTGAAGCCGGTCGCGGGCGAGCTCGATCGCACCAAGGCGTTCCCGTACGAGCTCGTCGCCAAGATGGCGGCGCTCGGCTGGATGGGGATCCCGTTCCCCGAGGACGTCGGCGGGGCGGGTGGCACCACGCTGCAGTACGCGATCGCGGTCGAGGAGCTGACCCGGATCGACTCGAGCGTCGCGATCACGCTGTGCGCCCACACGTCGCTCGGCACCCAGCCGATCTACCTGTTCGGCTCAGACGATCAACGAGCCGAGTGGTTGCCGCGGCTGTGCGCGGGCGAGATCCTCGGCGCGTTCGGCCTGACCGAGCCCGAGGCGGGGTCTGACGCCGGCAACGTCCGCACCCGGGCGACACTCGAGGACGGCGAGTGGGTGATCGACGGCGCCAAGCAGTTCATCACCAACGCCGGCACCGACATCTCCGGCGTCGTCTGCATCACGGCGAAGACCGGCGACGATGAGATCTCCAACCTGATCGTCGCCCAGGACACCCCCGGCTACGAACAGGGCGAGCCGTACCGCAAGATGGGCTGGAACGCGTCGGACACGCGTCCGCTGACGTTCACCGACTGCCGCGTGCCCGGCGAGAACCTGCTCGGCGAGCGCGGCGCCGGCTTCAAGCAGTTCCTGCACGTGCTCGACATCGGCCGGATCGGCGTGGCCGCGATGGGCGTCGGCCTCGCCCAGGGCGCGCTCGACGAGGCGCTCGCCTACGCGCAGGAGCGCCGCGCGTTCGGCCGGCCGATCTCGAAGTTCCAGGCGATCCAGGGCAAGCTCGCCGACCTGGCGACCGAGATCGCGGCGGCACGGCTCCTGACCTACCACGCCGCCTGGCTCAAGGATCAGGGCCAACCGTTCGGACTGACGGCCGCCCAGGCCAAACTGAAGACCGGCCGGCTCGCCGTCCGCGCCACCGAGGAGGCGGTCCAGATCCACGGCGGCTACGGCTACATCGAGGAGTATCCGGTCTGCCGCTTCTACCGCGACGCGAAGATCCTCACGATCGGCGAAGGCACCGACGAGGTGCAGCAGATGGTGATCGCCCGCGCGCTCGGGGCGTAGGCACGTGAGCGCGCTGCCGTCGCACGTCCGCATCCGCGAGGTCGGCCCGCGCGACGGATTCCAGAACGAGCCCGAGGTGATCCCGACCGACGTCAAGGTGGCGCTGATCGACGCACTCGGCCGCACCGGTCTCACACGGTTGGAGCTGACGAGCTTCGTCCGCGCCGACGTGATCCCGCAGCTCGCCGACGCGGCCGAGGTGCTCGAGCGAGTCGACCTGCCGCCGACCGTCAGCCGCTCGGTCCTGATCCCCAACGAGCGCGGCCTCGACAACGCGCTGGCGCTGCGCGACCGGTTCGACGAGATCAACGTGTTCATGTCCGCCACGGAGTCCCACAACCGCGCGAACGTCAACCGCGGCGTCGACGATTCGCTCGCCGGTCTGGAGCGCGTCGTGACGCGCGCGCGTGAGCACGGGCTGCGCTGCGAGGCGATGATCAGCGTCGCGTTCGGATGCCCGTACGAGGGCATCGTCGATCCCGAGGCGGTGTTCGCGATCGGCCGGCGGCTGGCTGCCGCCGGCGCGCAGGAGATCGGCTTCGGCGACACGACCGGCATGGCCAACCCGGCCCAGGTCCGCGCGTTCTTCGAGCGCGCGTTCGAGCGCTTGCCCGACGTCGAGGTGACCGCCCATTTCCACAACACGCGCGGCCAGGGGCTGGCCAACGCGTATGCCGCTCTGCAGGCGGGCGTGACCTCGTTGGAGTCGAGCTTCGGCGAGCTCGGCGGCTGCCCGGTTCCGGCCGGCGCGACCGGCAACATCGCTTCCGAGGACCTCGTCTCGATGCTGCACGAGATGGGGATCGAGACCGGGATCGACCTGGCGGCGCTGCTGGACTGCGCCCGCGCCGTCCGCGACGCGCTCGGGCGGCCGCTCGGTAGCCACACGCTCGTCGCCGGCCCCATCGACTGGCACCCGTGAGCCCGTGTTCGACTCGGTCCTGATCGCCAACCGCGGCGAGATCGCGCGCCGGGTGATTCGGACGCTCGACCGGCTCGGCATCGACTCGGTCGCGGTCTTCACCGCGGTCGACGCCGGTGCCCCGTTCGTGCGGGAGGCGTCGCGGGCACTCCCGATCGGCTCCTATCTCGACGTCGACGCGGTGATCGCCGCGTGCCGGCGCGCGGGCGCGGCCGCGCTGCACCCCGGCTACGGCTTCCTGTCGGAGAACCCGGCGCTCGCCCGGGCATGCGAGGCCGCCGGGATCACGTTCGTCGGCCCGCCCGCCGCGGCCGTCGAGCTGATGGGCGACAAGCTCCGCGCCAAGGACATCGCCCGGGAGGCGGGCGTCCCGGTCGTGCCGGTGTTCACCGAAGCGCAGGCGCGGGCGTCCGACGCCCCGTACCCGCTGCTGGTCAAGGCGGCCGCAGGCGGTGGTGGTCGCGGCATGCGCGTCGCCCAGTCAGTCGATGAGCTCGACGATGCGCTCGCCGCCGCTCGGCGTGAGGCTCGCGGCGCCTTCGGCGACGACCGGGTGTTCATCGAGCGGTTCCTCGGCCGTGCGCGCCATCTCGAGGTTCAGCTGATCGCCGACGCCCACGGCGCGGTCGTGCACCTGGGCGAACGCGAGTGTTCGCTGCAGCGCCGCCACCAGAAGGTGATCGAGGAGTCCCCCTCGCCCGTCGTCGACGCGCAGCTGCGCGCGCGGCTCGGGTCCGAGGCGGTTGCGCTGGCGCGAGCGGCGGGCTACGCCGGCGCCGGCACGGTCGAGTTCATCGCCGACTTCGACGACCCGGCCGAGCACTACTTCCTCGAGGTCAACGCGCGGTTGCAGGTGGAGCACCCGGTGACCGAACTGGTGACCGGCCTGGATCTGGTCGAGCTGCAATTGCGGGTCGCCGCCGGCGAGCGGCTCGGCGTGGGCCAGGACGAGGTGCGTTTGCGCGGGCACGCGATCGAGGCGCGGATCACCGCCGAGGACCCATCCCGGGACTTCCTGCCGACCGCCGGCCGGATCCTCGCCTACGACCGTCCCGGACCGAGCACGGCACGCGTCGACGACGCGATCGAGGTCGGGACGGTCGTCGGGACCTCGTACGACTCGCTGCTGGCGAAGGTGATCGTCCACGCCGACGACCGGGCGGGCGCCCTGCACCGACTGGGCCGGGCGCTGGCGCAGACGACGATCCTCGGGGTGACGACCACGACCGGATATCTACGCGGCCTGGTCGCCGATCCGGCCGTCGTCGCGGGCGAGCTCGACACCGGCCTGATCGAGCGTCGCGGCTCGCCGGCGCTGCCGATCGACGACGCCGGCGTCGCCCACGCGGCCGCGATGCTGCTCGTCGCCGACTCCGCCGGTGACGATCCGTTTGCCCGAACCGACGGGTGGCGGCTCAGCGGCCGCCGCGCCGGCTCGCACTGGCGGATGTCGGTCGGCGGCGGCGACCCGGTCGAGGTCGACGTCCCCGCGGCCGATGTCGCGATCACGCATCGCACCGCCCCCGGCCGGTTCACGGTCGACCAGCGCGGCGACTGGCTGCTGGCCGGCGCCGGCGACGTCGACTGGGTCGGGCACAACGGGTACGCGTGGCCGGTGCGCCGGTTGTCCGCCGCCGAGGCCGCAAGCGCGCTCGCCGACGGCGAGCTGCGGGCGCCGATGCCCGGGCAGGTGCTGCTCGTCCCGGTGGCGGTCGGCGACGCGGTGGCGGCCGGCGATCCGGTGGTGGTGCTCGAGTCGATGAAGATGGAACTGGTGCTGACCGCACCGATCGACGGCACGGTCACCGAGCTGACCGTCGCGCCCGGCGACCAGGTGAAGGTCGATCAGCCGGTGGCGCGGGTCGAGTCGAGGAGAGCGAATGAGCGTCCTGCCGACGTCGATCAGCCCGGGTTCGGATGAGTTCCGCGCCAACCAGGAGGCCAGCCTGGCGCTGGCCGCCGAGCTGGCGCAGCGGCTGCAGGCGGTCGCGCTCGGCGGCGGCGAGCGGTCGCGTCAGCGCCACGTCGATCGCGGCAAGCTGCTGCCGCGTGACCGCGTCGACCGGCTGCTCGATCCCGGCTCGCCGTTCCTGGAGCTGTCGCCGCTGGCCGCCGACGGCATGTACGACGGCGCCGCGCCCGGTGCCGGGATCATCACCGGGATCGGCCGCGTCGCCGGCCGCGAGTGCGTGGTCGTCGCCAACGACGCGACCGTCAAGGGCGGCACGTATTACCCAATCACCGTCAAGAAGCATCTGCGCGCGCAGGAGATCGCGCTGCAGAACCGGCTGCCCTGCATCTATCTGGTGGACTCAGGCGGGGCATTCCTGCCGCTCCAGGACGACGTCTTCCCCGACCGTGAGCACTTCGGGCGGATCTTCTTCAACCAGGCGACGATGTCGGCTCAGGAGATCCCCCAGGTCGCCGCCGTGATGGGATCGTGCACGGCCGGCGGGGCGTACGTGCCGGCGATGAGCGACGAGACCGTGATCGTCCGCAACCAGGGGACGATCTTCCTCGGGGGCCCGCCGCTGGTGAAGGCCGCCACCGGCGAGGAGGTGACCGCCGAGGAGCTGGGCGGCGGCGACCTGCACGCTCGCCGATCGGGCGTCACCGATCATCTCGCCGACAACGACGCGCATGCGCTGGAGATCGTGCGCGAGATCGTCGCGACGTTCGCCCCGCGCGCACCGGCTCCGTGGGAGCGGGCGCCGGTGGCCGAGCCCGCGGTCGACCCGGCCTCACTGCTCGGCGTGATCCCCTCGGACCCGCGCCGCCCGTACGACGCCCGCGAGCTGATCACGCGGATCGTCGACGGCTCGCGCTGGCATGAGTTCAAGGAGCTCTACGGGCCGACGCTGGTGACCGGCTTCGCGCACATTCACGGACACCCGGTGGGGATCCTCGCCAACAACGGGATCCTGTTCTCCGAGAGCGCGCTGAAGGGCGCGCACTTCATCGAGCTCTGCGACCAGCGCCGGGTGCCCCTCGTGTTCCTGCAGAACATCACCGGGTTCATGGTCGGGCGTGACTACGAGGCCGGCGGGATCGCCAAGCACGGCGCCAAGCTCGTGACGGCCGTCTCGACCGCGCGCGTACCGAAGCTGACCGTGATCGTCGGCGGCTCGTTCGGCGCCGGCAACTACGGAATGGCCGGTCGCGCGTTCTCGCCGCGGATGCTGTGGATGTGGCCGAACGCGCGGATCTCGGTGATGGGCGGCGAACAGGCCGCCGCCGTGATGACCGAGGTCGGCCAGCCCGAGGCCGGCGCCGAGCTGCGGGAGCAGTACGAGCGTCAGGGGCGCCCCTACTACGCGACCGCGCGCCTGTGGGACGACGGTGTGATCGACCCGCGTGACACGCGGGACGTGCTCGGGCTGGCGCTGTCGGCCGTCGCGAACGCGCCACTGGCCGACGTCCGCTACGGCGTCTTCCGGATGTAGCGCCGGGTGCCGGTGGCGGCGCGCGCCGTTACTACCCTCGAATCCGAGATGAGCACCGTGTTCATCACCGGCTCGGCCGACGGTCTCGGCGCGATGGCCGCGCGGCGACTGATCGCCGAGGGCCACGAGGTCGTGCTGCACGCCCGCTCGCCGCAACGAGCGCAGGAGGCGATCGGCGCCGTCCCCGGCGCGGCGGCGGCGCTGCACGGCGACCTCTCCTCGATCGAGCAGGTCCGCGGCGTCGCCGAGCAGGCCAATGGCTACGGCACGTTCGACGCCGTGATCCACAACGCGGCCGTCGGCTACCGGGAGCCGCGGATCGAGACGGTCGACGGGCTCAGCCACCTGTTCGCGATCAACGTGCTCGCCCCGTATCTGCTGACGGCGCTGATGACGTTGCCTCAGCGTCTCGTCTACCTGAGCTCCGGCATGCACCGCGGCGGCGATCCGTCGACCGACGATCTGCAATGGGTGTCGCGGCGCTGGCAGGGCGCTCAGGCGTATTCGGACTCCAAGCTGTGGGACACGGTGCTGGCATTTGCGGTCGCACGCAAGCACCCGGAAGTGCTGTCCAACGCGGTCGATCCCGGATGGGTTCCGACCAAGATGGGCGGCGCGGGCGCGCCCGGCGATCTGCAGCGCGGCGACGAGACCCAGGCGTGGCTGGCGGTCTCAGACGACCCGGCGGCGCAGGTGACCGGGCGGCTCTTCTACCACCTCCGCCCGACCAACGCGAGTCCGGCCGCATCCGACGTCGCCGTCCAGGACGCACTCCTGGACGCGTGCCGAGCGCTGACCGGCGAGTCGGTCTAACCCGTCACGGAAGCGGTGCCAGCGCTTGGGCCTCCAGCCGCGCGATCACCGCGTAGCCGGGAGTGGTCATGTGGATATCGACGCGCGAGCAGAAGAAGGTCAGCCGGCAGATCGTCGCGACCGGCACGGGGATCACCCCGTAGGTCGGATCGTTCGTCGTCACGAACGGTCCGTAGGCGCCGGTCGCCGCGGTGACATCGACGAACTTGGCCCCGACCGAGCTGTAGGCCCGCTTCAGGCCCGGGTTGATCAGACGCCGGAACGCCGTGACCGACTCCGCGGCCAGCGTGAAACGGTTGTCGCCGAACGTGTTGGGCAGGACCCACGCGCCGAGCGCGACGTCGGGGTAGGTGGAGCCGATGATCTGCAGGCCCTGACCGCCGGCGGCGCGTAGTTGCTTGACGATCTTCGTCAGGTTGGCGGTCGCCTTCGGCATGTTCGCGGCCACGCACCCGAACGGATCGGCCGTCGGCAGGCAGCCGTCGACGTCGTTGCCGCCGATCGAGATCGTCACCAAGCCGACCTTCCCGGGATGTCGCTTGATGAACGCGACCGCGGCCTGCACCTGGGTCTTACCCGGATAACCCGCTGCGCCCGGCAAGCGGCCTGCTGTCGGGCAGCTCAGCTGGGTCAACATCGAGGTCGTCGTCGCGCCGCCGCAGCCGAAGCTGAC
Organism: uncultured Solirubrobacteraceae bacterium; assembly: GCA_963743985.1. GTDB lineage: Bacteria > Actinomycetota > Thermoleophilia > Solirubrobacterales > Solirubrobacteraceae > Palsa-465. Next base: position 162,868 of record CAVUSD010000008.1, read on the forward strand.
GAGCTTGAACCGGTAGCCGCGCTTGGCCGCGAGCTTGACCAGCTGACTGGCCGGCCCGTTCAGGGTCGTGTGCCCGACGTCTGACTGATAGCCGACCGAGTAGGAGTCGCCGAGCGAGATGAAGTACTGACGGCCACTGGGCGCGGGCTTGGGCGACGCGGACGCGGACAGACGCCGACGCGGCCGTGCTGCATGCGAGCACGACCAGCAGCACTGCGAATCCGACGAACCTGCTGCGCATCTGGTGTCCCTCCCCTCCGGTGAACGGAGCATCGTACGGGCTCAATCGTGGTCGTGGCGGGTCAGTGCCACCACCGGCAGCATCCCCGGCGCCAGCGACGGAGCACACCGCGCCAGTTCGCCCTCGCCCAGCGACGCGAACCCGTCGGCGACCAGCTCCAGATAGCGGCCGTCGATCACCGCGCGATGGGCGGCCACCGCCCAGCGCATCCGCAGCCGGGCGTCCCGCCGGCCGACGTAGGCCCAGACGCGGGCGCCGCCGGCGTCGACCGACGCCGAGACGTCGACCCGGTCGTAGTTGCGCTCGCGATCGTCCAGGACCGCCAGCCGCTCACCGTCGACCGGCACGCAGAGGCCGTTGACCGAGCCGCGCGGGTCGCGTTCGATATCCAGGAAGCAGACGAACACCGCGGGCCGCCGGCCGAGCTCGTCGGTGTAGTGCTTGTACCCGGGCAGATCGCGGCGGTTGTCCATCGCCACTCCCCACTGGCGGCGGTAGCCGCCCAGATCGCAGACGAACCCCTGGGCGTGTGGCGTGCGCGACGGGACCACGCCCTCGGCGAGCGCCGCCAGCGAGCCGTACCCGAACACGAACTCGCGACCCGGGAGACCCACGCGACCCGCGGCCCTACGCCGTCAGGCGCTCATGCACGGCGCGGCGCGCGATCGCCGTGACGAGCTCGGCGAAGCTCATCCCCGCGGCCTCGGCGGCAAACGGCGTCGGCCCGGTCTCGGTCAGGCCGGGAATCGTGTTGAGCTCGAGGATCAGCGGCCGGTCGTCGGCGTCGAGGATCAGGTCGACGCGAGCGAAGTCGCGGCAGCCCAGCGTCTGGAACGCGGCGATGCTGACCCGCTCCACCTCGGCGGCGACCGCCGGCTCGAGCGTGGCCGGCGCGTCGAGCGAGGCCACGTCGAAGTCGTAGTGCGCCTCGTAGTCGTAGAACTCGCGTGAGGAGAGGATCTCGACGATCGGCAGCGCGCGCGGCTGCCCATCGGCGCCCACGAGCACGGTGACCGCCAGTTCGCGGCCGGCGACGTGCTGCTCGACGAGGATCTCGTCGTCGTAGGCGACCGAGCCGAGCACCGACGTCCGCAGACGCTCGGGCGAGGCGACGAACTTGATCCCGAACGACGAGCCCAACCGCGCCGGCTTGACGACGAGCGGCGTCCCGAGCCGGCGCAGCACATCATCGAACACCACCGCGGCGCCGAGGTCCTGGAACGTGCGGCGGCTGAAGGCCTGAAACGGCGGCGTCGGCAACCCGGCGCGCAGCAGCAGCCGCTTGGTCGCCACCTTGTCGATGCAGAGTGAGCTGGCGAGGCTGTCTGAGCCGGTGAACGGCACCTCGAGCAGTTCGAGCAGTTCCTGCAGCGAACCGTCCTCGCCGCTGCGGCCGTGGGCGACGATGAACACGTAGGCCGGGCGCTCAGCCCGGACGCGCTCGAGGATCGAATGGTCGATCTCGAGCTCGATCACCTCGTCGCCGGCCTGCCGAAGCGCGGTGGCCACCCGACGCGCGCCGCGCAGACTCACCTCTCGCTCGATCGAGGTCCCGCCGGCGGCGACCGCGACCCGCGACCCGGTCACGACGATTTCGGACCCTTGCCCCGCATCGCCAGCAGGTTGGACTGGAACGTGCGGGTCGTCTGGTGCTTCTCCGCATACTCGGCGAACGCGATCTCGATCAGCTCGTCGAGCAGATCCGGGAAGCTCAGCCCGGCGGGCTCCCACAGATAGAACGCGAACGAGCCGGGAATCGTGTTCGGCTCGTTGACGAACAGGCGGTTCTCGGCGTCGAGCAGCAGGTCGACCCGGGCGACGCCGCTGCCCCCGATCGCCGTGAACGTCTGGCGGGTCAGCTCATACACGCGCTCGGTCAACTCGTCGGAGATCGGCGCCGGGATCGCCCGGTCGGTCGCCGCCATCCCTTCGTTCTTGAGGCCGCCGCCGTCCTTGCCGGCGCCGTCACGCGGCAGGTACTTGTCCTCGAACGTGAGCACGTCGCCGGTCGGCAGCGGCTGCTCGGTCACCGACACCCGCGGGTCGACACCCGGCCGCCCGAGGACCGCGCAGTTGATCTCCATCCCGCCCTCGACCGCCGGCTCGACCAGGGCCAGCCGGTCGAGCTCGAAGACGAGCTGCAGCGCGTCGGCCAGCTCGGCGTCGGTCGTGCAGCGCTCGACGCCGACGCTCGATCCCAGCGAGGCGGGCTTGGCGAACACCGGCAGGCCGAATCGTGCCTTGACCCGCGCGACGATCGCGTCCGCGCCCTCGCGCTCGTACTCGGAGCGACGCAACGTCAAGTCGTCGACGACGGGGATCTCGGCCGCTCGCAGCATCGACTTCGTCACGGCCTTGTTCATCGCCAGGACCGCCGCCTCGAGCGTCGGGCCCGCATACGGGATGTCGGCCAGCTCGAGTGCGCCCTGCAGGCAGCCGTCCTCACCCTGCGTCCCGTGCGTCGCCGGGATGATCACGTCGAGCCGGTGCTCGACCGCGGGCGGCGAGGACACTGGGTCCGCACCGCCGCCACCGCCGAACAGACCGCGGCGCCGCGGCGACCCGGCGGCGGTCGCCGACGGCGTCGGCGGCTCGGACCGCAGCACGCCGGCGCCCAGGTCGAGCACGACCGGCTCGGCGTCCAGCGTCTCGGCGCGATAGGTCTCGATCCGCCGCAACGAGGGGCCGGTGAACCACCTGCCATCCCGGTCGATGTAGATCGGAACCGGCTGGTGGCGCTGGTCGAGCTGCTCGCAGGCCTGGAGGCCGGTGATGATCGAAACGTCGTGCTCGACCGACCGTCCGCCGAACACGACGCCGACGCGAAGTCCCGCACGTGGCACGGCGCCGCAGTGTAGACAGACGTCAGGCGGCTGCCGGAGCCGCGGCGCGCGGCTGAGGGTCTTCGGCGTACATGTCGGGCAGGTCGTTCTCGAACAGGATCACGTCGCCGGCCCGCGTCAATCCGGCGAGCACCTCGGTCGCGCCGCCGATGTCGCGTACGACGGTGATCGCATCGTCGTCGAAGCCGGCGGCGCGCAGACCCCGGCCGATCGGCTTGGTGCGCTCGGGTCCGACGAGGATCACGCGGTCGCAGACGTCAGCCGCCTGGCGGCCGAAACGCTCGTTGAGTGCCTCCTCCTCATCACCGAGCTCGACCATCCCCGGCGTGACGAGGATCCGGCGCCTGGCCGGATGGCCGCCGAGCACCTCTAGCGCCGCCGCCGCGCCGGCGGGGTTGGAGTTATAGGCGTCGTCGATCACGATGATGCCGGCGCGCGTGTTGGGGATCGGCGCCAGACGGTGTTCGGGCGGCTCGACCGTCGCCAGCCCCGCGGCGATCCGCTCGATCGCGATCCCGGCGACGTGACCGACCGCGGCCGCGGCCAACAGGTTGGAGACGTTGTGGCGACCGAGCAGACCGGCCGAGACCTCGGCGCGCTCGTCGCCGATCACCAGCGTGAACGCGGTCCGCCCGTCGGCCAGGGTGATCTCCTCGGCCCGGACCTGCGCGTCGTCTGACTCGAGCCCGTAGAGAACCGTGTCGACATCGGTGCGCGCGGCGATCGCGCGCACGCGCGGGTCATCGCCGTTGGCGACCAGGTGACCGTCGGGCGGCAGGGCCCGCGCCAGCTCCGACTTCGCGTCGGCGATCGCCTCGATCGACCCGAGCCGCTCCAGGTGCACCGGTCCGATCGCGGTCAGCACCCCGATCGTCGGATGCACAAGCTCACACAGCTCGGTGATGTCGCCCTTGCGATACATGCCCATCTCGACCACGAACGCCTCGTGCGAGGGCTCCAGGTGCTCGTTGATCGTGCGGATCACGCCGAGCCGGCTGTTAAACGACGCCGGCGTGATCAGCGTCGACAACTGCTGCGACAGGACCGCGCCGATGCAGACCTTGGTCGTCGTCTTGCCGTAGCTACCGGTGATCCCGATCACGCGTGGGTCGATCGCCGCCAGCTTGTCGGTTGCGGCACGCTCAAAGCGGGCATTGATCCGGCGCTGGACGGGCGCCTGCGCGGCGTTGGCCGCGGCCAGCACCCATGCGCAGCCGCCGACCGCGGCGACCGCGACCGCGCCGGCGATCGCGAACGGCAGGTCGGCGCCCAACCCGACCGTCAGCCCGATGCCGATCAGGAGCACGCCCGCCGGCAGCGCCAGCGCGGTCGCGAACAGCCGCCGCGCGCGGTCGGTCCACACGAGCGGTTTGATGTCCGCGCGCGGCGCGGGTCGCAGCCCCGGTGCCAGCGCGCCGGCGGCCGCGATCCCGGCGAGCAGCTCGATCAGGGATGCATGCGCGGCCGCCGCGCCGACCGCGACCAACGCCAGCACGACCGCGAGCACCATCGATCGATCGGCGATCTCACCACGCCGCCGCAACCACACGAACAGCCGCGCGTTCTCGTAGTGCTCGAGCTGCAGCAGATGCAGCATGCGCCGCATCCGGGCCGGCAGGCAACAGCCCGCGGCGAGCGCGGCCGCCGCGACTCCGATCAGCCCGTAGCTCATGCGACCGGCTGGGCCTGCGGGGCGAGGAAATGCGAGGCGACGACCCCGAACCGGTGGCGCTCGTCGAGATAGGAGAAGTGGCCGGCGCCCTCGAACACGACCAGACCGGCATCGGGGATCAGCCGCTCCATCGTCTGCCCGTCGCTCAGCGGCGTCGCATCGTCACGATCGCCCCAGACCAGCAGCGTCGGGGCCTTGACCAACGGCAGCAACTCGGTGATGTCCTCGTTGACGAGCCGCACGAGCGTCGGACGCATCTCGCCCGCGCGCTTGTAGTCCTCCGACGCGTTGCGTTCGATCACGCGCTCGCGCCAACGCCGGCCGGGGCCGCCCAACAACCGCGAGGCGTGCTTCGACAGCTTGGCGGCCGCCACTCGGCGCCGGTAGCGCCAGTTACGCCACGGCTTGATCCCAGCCGCGTCGACCAGCAGCAGCTTGTCGACCAGATCGGGGCGGTCGGCGGCCAGCTTGATCGCGATCGTCGCGCCGCGCGAGTGACCGACGATGCTCGGTCGCTGGAGCTCGAGCGCCGTCATCAGTGAGCGCGCCCACGACGCGTAGTCGGCGACCCCCCAGGGCTGCTGGAGCGGCGGCGCGGTCTCGCCGAAGCCCGGCAGATCAGGCGCGTAGACCGTGCACTGGCGCGCCAGCGCGTCGATGATCGGACCGACGGCCTCGATCCGCGCCCCCCAGCCGTGGAGGACGAGGACGTCGGGGCCGTCGCCGACCCGCCGGTATCGGGTGCGAATCCCGTCGATGTCGATGAACTGGTCCATGGGCAGACGCCGCCGCGTACGCGGACACGTTCGATGCTAATTGATGACTCGGCAGCGCTACCGGAATATGGATTCCGCTGAGTGCTATTAATGCCGCCGTGAGCGATTCCCTACACGCCGAGACGATCGCGATCGCCGGCCACGGCGACGATCAGATCGAGGCATACATCTCGACCTCGCTGCATGGGGAGACCCGCGGCGGGGTCGTCGTCATCCACCACATGCCCGGGTATGACCGATCGACGAAGGAGATCGTCCGCCGCTTCGCCGAGCTCGGATACGACGCGATCTGTCCCAACCTCTATCACCGGGAGGCGCCCGGCGCGGCGCCCGACGACGCCGCCGCGGCGGCGCGTGCCCAAGGGGGCGTGCCGGACGAACGGCTGATCGGTGACATCGCCGGCGCCGCCGCCCACCTGCGCTCGCTGGCCAACGCCAACGGCAAGGTCGGCGTGATCGGGTATTGCTCGGGTGGCCGCCAGTCGGTTCTGGCGGCGTGCAACGTCGACCTCGATGCCGCGGTCGACTGCTACGGCGCGTTCGTCGTCGGCGATCCGCCGGCCGACCGCGGGCTGTCGATGACCAACATCGTCGATCAGCTGCCGAACCTCCGTTGCCCGCTGCTCGGGCTGTTCGGCAACGACGACGCCTACCCGAGCCCCGACCAGGTCGACGAGCTCGACCGGATCCTCACCGAGCACGACAAGCCGCACGAGTTCCATCGCTACGACGGCGCCGGCCACGCGTTCTTCTCGGTCGATCGCCCGTCCTACCGCGTCGAGGCCGCGAACGATGGCTGGGAGCGGATCGAAACGTTCTTCGGCACCTACCTGGGAGGCTGAGCATGTGCACCTACGCGACCGTCCGAGCCGAGCTCGAGGGCAGCGCCAAGGGTCCGGACAGCAAGTGGTTTCACGTCACCGACGGAACCGTCTACTTCGACCACCCGGTGCATGCGATGGCCGAGCACACGCTCAACATCGATTTCGCCGATCCGTCCAAGGGGCCGGGCGCCCGGGTGGCGGTGGAGCTGACCGCACAGTCGGCGCGTGAGCTCGTGACCGCGATCGAGGCGGCGCTCGACTCCGCCCCGGACGCGCTCAAGCTCTGACCGCCGCTGGCGCCGCCAGGCGTCAGCCGGGGGCGACGAGCGCGATCGCGCCCAGCACGCCCGCCCTGTCCCCGAGCGCCGGTGCCACCAGGTACCCGGGATCCGCAGCGATCCGCGGTCCCGGCGGGTAGCCGGCCAGCAGCTCGGGCAGGCGCGCCCGAACCCGCTCGATCAGTCCCGCGCGCGCGAGAACTCCCCCGCCGGCGATCACCCGCTGCGGCGAGGCGATCAGCACGATCGACAGGATCCCCAGCGCCAGGTACTCGGCCTCGAGCTCCCAGGCGGGATGGTCATCGGGCAGCTGATCGCCCGCCATCCCCCAGCGCCCGGCGATCGCCGGACCGGCGGCCAGCCCCTCCCAACAGTCGCCGTGAAACGGGCAGGCACCGTCGAACGGATCGCGGCGGCGATCGTGCGGCACGAGGATGTGGCCGACCTCAGGGTGCATCAGACCGTGGACCGGAGTGCCGTTGAGCAGCAGACCGACGCCGATCCCGGTTCCGACCGTCAGGTAACAGAGGGTGTCGCACCCGCTCCCCGCGCCCCAGCGCCGCTCTCCCAGCGCGGCCGCGCCCACGTCGGTCTCGATCACGACCGGGACGCCGAGCGCATCGCGCAGCGCCGGTCCCAACGGCCAGCCGGTCCAACCCGGTTTCGGCGTTGACCCGAGCGTGCCCCAGGCCGCCGAGGCCGAATCGAGCTCGATCGGCCCGAAGCCTGCGACGCCAAGCGCCTGCGGTCGACCATGGCGCGCGAAGAAGGCGACGATCCCGGCGACGGTCTCCCGCGGCCCGCCGGTCCGGAACCGCTCGATCGCGTCGATCCGATCCGGCCCCGCTCCCAGCGCGCACACGCACCAGGTGCCGCCGGTCTCGACGCCGCCGTAGGGCTCATTCATCGCGACGGGCCGCCGGGACGCTCAGCCGCGCAGCGCATGTGATGCGGCCACCATCAGCGACACACACGCGTCGCTGTCGAGCGCCGTCGCGTCGATCATCAGGTGATACATCGCGGGGTCGTCGATGTTGACGCCATAGAACTGCTTGAGGTAGTCGGCGTGGTAGCGATCGAGGTGCTTCATCGTGTCGCGGGCCTGCGACTCGCTGAGCCCGGTGGTCTTGACGGCCTGGGCGAGCCGTCGCTCGACCGGTCCCGTCAATCGCACCCGGAGTACCCCCGGAGTCTGCTGCAGCACCGCCACGCAGCCGCGGCCGAGGATCACCCCTTCGCCGGTGGCCGCCTGCTCGAGCACGGCCCGCTCGGTCGCCCGACGGAAGTCCTCGGGCGTGGCGACGTCCGGCGGCGGCCCAAGCGGGGCGATCGTGTCGGCCGCGAGGAACGCCGACACCATCCGCTCGACGAAATTCTGCCGCAGCGGCTCCCAGTTCCTGACGGCTTCGTCCAGAGGGACGTCGAGGCGGCCGGCGACGCGATGGGCGATCACGCGGTCGACGAACGGCACCCCGAGTCGCTCAGCCAGCGCCGGCCCGATCTGTCCGCTGCGCGCCCCGTACGCCGCTGAGATCGCCACCACGGTCATCTGCCGGGACTGTACCCGCCGGGTCGTCGGGCGACCGAACCCCCGAGCCCCGCGGAGACGACCGAAGTGGCCGTTTCCGCGGGGCGGTGACCCGGAGGCGGTCAGTTTCCGCGACGATCCGCTGGTACGGGAGCGGCGCGTCCCGACGGTTACGCGGTGATGCCGGACAGCTCGCGGTCGGAGTTCGACGCGCGGACCTCGATCGAGTGGACGACACGCTCGGTGTAGAGCTCGTGGATCGTCAGACCGATGAATGCCAGGACCACGAATGCGGCGCCTGAGGCGAAACCGAGCCAGGTGACGACGCTGCCGCTGAACACGAGGCTCGCGACGATCGTCCACGCGCCCAGAATCGCGACCAGGCCGTCGAGGCCACGCTGCACGTTGCCGCGGCCCTTGAGCGCGATAGCCGCACTGAGCGTGACCGCGAGGATCGCGGCCGCGAACATCAGCCACATGAACGTCGCGGGAATCCAGACCTGCGAGGCGACGATCGTGAACCCGCCGATGACGGCGAGGGCGGCGTTGGTGAGATAGCGAGAGTTCATTGATACCTCCGTTTGGGTCGGCCGTGGTCCCCTGGCCACGGCATCGGGCGTCGGAGCCTGAGCCGGTTGTCTCATGGTCTCCGCGCCGTTCATGAACTGCAATATAGCTCAGTCTGAGCGGTATAGCCTGATAGCTCAGACTGGCCTGTTCCTATCCGGCATACTGGGCGGATGCCGGTCCGAGCCGTCGAGGAGCTCAACAACACCGCCCGGGTGCTGCTCGGCATGATCGCGGAGGGTCACGCAACCGGTTACGCGATCAAGGCCGAGATCGAGCGCTCGACGCGCCTGTACTGGGGCGCGAGCGTGGGCGGCATCTATCCGGAGCTCCGGCGGCTGACCGAAGCCGGCCTGGTGACGGTCTGCGACGACCCCCGCGGCGGTACCCGGCGCCACTCCTACACGTTGACCGAGGCGGGCAACGATTCGCTCAGGGAGTGGCTGACCGACGCCTCCGAGCCCGTGCTGGAGATGCGCTCGGAGCCGCTGCTGCGCTTGCGATTCGCCGGGGTGCTCGACCCGGAGCAACGGCTCGGGGTCGTGCGCCACATGCGTGAGGCCTACGAGACCCGCGCGGCGGAGGTGCGTCGCCGGCTCGAACTCGGCGAGTTCGACGACCCGTTTCACCGGATGACGGCCGAGTTCGGGCTCGCGTACTACGAGTGGGGATGCGACTGGTGTGCCGAGGCCGAGCAGCGGCTGCAGGCCGATGGCTGCCTCGGCGAACCCGCGACGCCGACGACCTGATCGCCGATGGACGGCGGCGGGACGCAATGGCTGTGGCCGACACCGATCGGACTGCATCGCTTTCCACACGCTCAGCGCGTCAACCCGCTGCTGGTGCAGGCGTTCGCCGAGGGGCGCGCCGTCACCGAGCGTCAACGTGGGGTGAAACCGGGACCGTTCTTCGCCTCAGATGACGATCTGCTGCACCGAGTCAAGCTGCCGGAGTGGCAGGAGTTCGTCGGCTTCATCGTCGCCAGCATCGGCGCAACCGCGCAGGACGCCAACCAGGAGGCGTGGGCGCAACAGACGTTCGACATCCGCGTCGGCATTGAAGGGATGTGGTTTCAATGCAGCCGCGCGGGCGCCTTCCATGACATCCACACCCACGGCAACTGCTCGTGGTCGGGGGTCTACATCGTCCAGATCGACGACCATGCCCAGCGGGTGTCGCATCCGGTGTACGGCGACGCCAACGGCATCACCCGTCTGTACGGACCCATGTTCGAGCGGCTGGGCGGCGCCTTCGTCGACGTCGGCAATGCCTATCTGCAGGCGCCGCACCAGGACATCGCCCCATTGGCCGGGCAGCTGCTGATCTTCCCGTCTTGGTTGTCGCATAAGGCGATGCCCTATGACGGTGAACGGGAACGGGTGATCGTCTCGTTCAACGCCAGCCTGCACGCTGCCGAAGGCGATCAGCTGCACGACTACAGCGCTCGCTGATCAGCGCATCGAGCGGTAGCGGCGAATCAGCGCGTTGGTCGAGCTGTCATGGCTCAGCTCGGGCTCGGACTCTGACTCGAGCTCGGGGATGATCGCCTGGGCCAGCGCCTTGCCGAGCTCGACCCCCCACTGGTCAAACGAGTCGATCCCCCAGACCGCGCCCTGCGTGAACACGCTGTGCTCGTAGAGGGCGACGAGCGTTCCGAGCACCCGGGGCGTCAGCTCCTCGGCGAGGATCACGTTCGTCGGCCGGTTGCCCTCCATCACGCGGTGCGGCACGACGTCGTCGGCGGTCCCCTCGGCCCGGACCTCGGCCTCGGTCTTGCCGAACGCGAGCGCCTGCGCTTGCGCGAACACGTTGGACATGAGCAGATCGTGGTGGTCGCGGAGCGGATTCAGCGACTTGCCGAAGCCGATCAGGTCGACCGGGATCAGCCGCGTCCCCTGGTGGATCAGCTGGTAGAAGCTGTGCTGCCCGTTGGTCCCCGGCTCGCCCCAGTAGATCGTGCCGGTGTCGTAGTCGACATGGGCGCCGTCGAGCGTCACGTGCTTGCCGTTGGACTCCATCGTCAGCTGCTGCAGGTAGGCGGGGAACCGCTTGAGGTACTGCTCGTAGGGCATCACGCCGATCGTCTGCACCCCGAAGAAGTCGGAGTACCACACGGCCAGCAGCCCCATCAGTGCGGGCAGGTTCTCACGCAGCGGCGCCGTACGGAAGTGCTCGTCCATCTCGTGAAAGCCGGCGAGCAGCTCGTCGAAGCCGTCGGGCCCGACGGCGAGCATCGTCGACAGCCCGATCGCGGAGTCCATCGAGTAGCGGCCGCCGACCCAGTCCCAGAACCCGAACATGTTGTCGGTGTCGATTCCGAACGCCGAGACCTTCTCGGCGTTGGTCGAGACCGCGACGAAGTGCTTGGCGATCGCTGACTCGTCACCGAGCGCCGCCAGCGCCCACTCGCGTGCCGAGCGCGCGTTGGTCATCGTCTCGAGCGTCACGAATGTCTTCGAGGAGATGATGAACAGCGTCTCGGCGGCGTCCAGATCGCGCGTCGCCTCGACGAAGTCGGTCGAGTCGACGTTCGACACGAACCGGAAGGTCAGGTCCCGCCGCGTGTAGTGCCTGAGCGCCTCGTACGCCATCACCGGCCCGAGGTCGGAGCCGCCAATTCCGACGTTGACGATGTTGCGGATCGGCTTTCCGGTGTGGCCCTTCCACTCGCCGGAGCGAATCCGGTCCGCGAACGCTCGCATCCGGTCAAGCACCTCGTGCACCTGGGCGACGACGTCGGTCCCATCGACGATCAGCGAACTGCCCTTCGGCATCCGCAACGCGACGTGGAGAACCGAGCGGTGCTCTGAAACGTTGATCTTCTCTCCGGCGAACATCGCGTCGCGGTGACGCTCGACCCCGGATTGCTCGGCCAGCGCGACCAGCAGGTCGATCGTCTCGTCGGTCACCCGGTTCTTCGAGTAGTCCAGGAACAGCCCGGCGCCTTCGGCGGTCAGCCGTTCGCCCCGGCCGGGATCGGCATCGAACAGCTCTCGGAGGTGCTGCGGCTCGAGTTGCTCATGATGGGCGGTGAGCGCGGCCCAGGCGGGACGCTGCTTCAACGGCGGAACGTCGGTGATGCTGCTCATGATGCCTCCCGTTGCGTTGTTGGCACGGCCTCGGTCGTCGGCGTGATCGTGCGTTCGTGGCGCGAATCGCGGGTGATATGAAACAGCCAGCCCATCACGGCGCCGATCCGGTTCGGAACACCGGAGAGCATCGCGATGTGGATCAGCCCCCAGATCCACCATCCGGGCCAGCCCCAGAACTTGAACGGGCCGATCTCGACCACGGCGTTGAAGCGAGAGATGTACGCCGCGGTGCCGAGATCTCGGTACTTGAACGGCGAGCCGACGCCGGACTGTCCCTTGAGGCGCTTTTCGATCTGACGGGCCGAATAGATCCCACCCTGCAGCGCCAACTCGGCGACACCGGGGAGGTCGCGTAAGGAGATCACATCGCCGATCGCATAGATCTCGTCGTGCGTACCGACGGTCAGGTCGTCGTTGACCTCGATCCTCCCGGCGCGGTCCTGCTTGGCTCCCGTCGCCTGCGCGAGCTCCCCGATGAACGGAACCGCCTCGACCCCGGCCGTCCACAGCACCGTGCGGGCTGCGTAGCGGATCTCAGAGCCGTCGCTGTACTTGGCGACGAGGCCGGTCTCGTCGACGTCGGTCACGCGTGTGCTCATGTGCAGCACGACACCGAGCCGGCGCAGCGTGGTCGTCGCCCGACCGGACAGATGGGAGCCGAAGCTCGTCAACGGCCGGTCCAGACCATCGAACAGCAGCACCTGCGCCTGACTGGGATCGATGTGACGAAACTCTCTGGCGATCGTCTTGGTGGCGAGCTCCCGGATCTGGCCCGCCAGCTCGACTCCGGTCGGACCTGCGCCGACGACGGCGAACGTCAGCCATGGCTCCCGTTGATCGGCCGGCAGCGTTTCCGCAATCTCGAACGCGCTGTAGATCCGGCGCCGCACCTCGAGCGCCTCGCCGATCGACTTCATGCCCGGTGCCCACTGGGCGAACTCGTCGTGACCGAAGTACGACTGGCGCATCCCGGCACCGACGATCAGGAAGTCGTAGTCCAGCTCGAAGGTCGACCCGCCGGGCCGGGCCGCGGTCAGCTTCCTGGCGTCCGCGTCGACCGTCACCGCCTCACCGAGCAACACCGTGACGTTGTCGCTCTTCTCGAACACCTCGCGCAACGGTCGGGTGATCTCACCCTCAGACAGGATCCCGGTCGCGCACTGATACAGCAGGGGCGCGAACAGCGTTGTGGTGTTGCGATCGAGCAGCGTCACCTCGACCTCGGCGTGAGCCAGCAGCCGCGTCGCCATCATGCCGCCGAACCCGCCGCCCACCACCAGAACCCGCGGGCGCGCACCCGCGGCAGGCGCCGGCCCGGTTGCGCCGGAGACGGCCGTGGGCGCTGGCGAAAGCGGCGCAGTCTGGTCGTCGGGCGACATTCGCCGCACTGTAGTCCTCGCCTCGAGAGCGATGTTGCAAATCCCGTCGCCAGCTTGAGACCATCGTCGGTGGGAGCCCATTAATCTGGCCGGATGAGCGTCATCACACCCGAACTACGAGCCCTGATCGACTCAGGACCTCTGGCCCACGTCGTCACGATCAACGCCGACGGAAGCCCTCAGGTGACCGTCGTCTGGATCGCGCTGGACGGCGACGACATCGTCAGCGGACACATGAGCCGGTACCGCAAGCTGCGCAATGTGGAACGTGACCCTCGGATCTCGATCTCGATCGAGGCGCCGTCGGAGCCGGGGGTGGTGATGGCCGACTACGCGGTTCTCTACGGCACCGCGGCCGTCGAGACCGGCGGCGCCCCGGAGCTGCTCCGTCGGCTCGGCCGGATCTATGTCGGACCCGAGTTCGAGTTCCCGCTCGGCCCCGACCCCGACCCCGGCTTCGTGCTGCGCACGCGCGTCGAGCGCGTGACCGGGCACGGCCCCTGGGCGGCCGGCTAGCGCGCAACGCGCTGCCCTTCGCTGATCGGGGAGACAGGATTTGAACCTGCGACCGCCCGGCCCCCAGCCGGGTGCGCTACCAGACTGCGCCACTCCCCGTGGCCACGGCCGATCATACCCGCGTGAGCCCCGGGCGGCGCAGAGAGCGGGCGACGGGAATCGAACCCGCCCTAAAAGCTTGGAAGGCTTTTGTGCAACCACAACACTTCGCCCGCAGGGTGCGCTGCAGCGTACCGCAGCGGGGTCGTGCATCTCGTCGCCTCCTGCTCAGATAATGTTTCGTCCCGCCGCGAGTTCGGGGGGCTCCGGTGGTCAGCCAGAGAGAATCAGTGGAGGAGAATCAGGTGCGTCCGATCATGTTTTCGCGTCGATGGAGCGTGGTGCATGTCACCGCCGTGCTCCTCGCGCTCATCGCAGCCGTGGGACTGCTCGCCGGTTGCGGCGGCAGTTCCAAGAAGTCATCGTCGTCGTCATCGTCGACAACCGCCGCGCCGACAAGCTCGTCGACCAGCGCGCAGACCCAGGCGACGACCACGTCGTCCACCACCACGGCCGCGCCCAGCTCGGCAGCCGCCGGGTGGACGCAGTACAACGGCAATCTCGCCGGTACCCGGGACGTGATGTCGTCGATCAACTCTGGCAACGTCAACAAGCTCGGCGTCGCCTGGAAGGTGCCGATCACGGGCAAGCCTCAGGCGTTCGGCAATTTCGCGGCCAGCCCGGTGATCGTGGGCGGCGTCGCGTACTTCCAGGACCTGCAGTCGGGCGTGTGGGCGATCAAGCTCAGCACCGGCAAGCTGCTCTGGAACACCAAGATGAATTCGCCGAACGTCGGACCGGACGGCGTCAACGTCGTCGGCGGCAAGGTCTACGGCGCAACTAACTCCAAGGCGTTCGCGCTGAGTGCTGCGACCGGTGAGCAGCTGTGGTCCACGAAGCTGGTTCGCAACGGCAACGAGGGCATCGACATGGCCCCCGCCGTCAATAACGGAACCGTGTACGTCTCCACCGTGCCGGGCAACGGCGTGACCGGCTTCTATGTTGGCGACGGGGTTGCGACCCTGTCGGCGATCGACGCGGCCACCGGCAAGGTGAAGTGGAAGTGGAACGAGGTTCCGACGAGCCTGTGGGGCAACAAGAAGGTCAACTCCGGCGGCGGCCAGTGGCAGCCCCCGACGTTCGACTCAGCCGGTCACCTCTACCTCGAGGTCGCCAACCCGGCGCCGTTCGTCGGTGACAAGTCCTACAAGGGCAAGAAGACCTACGCGAACGGTTCCAGCCGGCCCGGGCCGAACCTCTACACCGACACGGTCGACGAGCTCAACCCAACCACGGGCAAGCTGATCTGGCACTACCAGCTGACCCCGCACGACATTCACGACTGGGACCTCAACAACCAGGCGCTGATCACCACGGTCAACGGCAAGGAGGCGATCATCTCCGCCGGCAAGGCCGGAATCGCGATCGCCAACGACGCCCAGACCGGCAAGCTGCTGTGGAAGACCCCGGTCGGCAAGCACAACGGGCACGACAACGACGGCCTCCTGACCGAGTACAGCGCGACCGGGCACGGCAAGGTCAAGGAGCCGCCGTACACGACGCTGCCGGGCGAGCTGGGTGGTGTCGAGACACCGTATGCGTCCGACGGGACGACCGCCTATTTCCCCGTCCTGAACCTTGGGGTACTGAGCAAGACCCAGGCGGCGAACGGGACCACCAACTACAACTCGGGCACCGGCGTGATGGTCGCGATCGATCAGGACACCGGCAAGATCAAGTGGCAGCACCACTTCAGCAGCGGTCTGTACGGCGCGGCAACCGTGTCCAACGACCTGGTCTGGACGACCTCGTTCGACGGGACGCTGTGGGCTCTGAACAAGAGCACGGGCGCCGTCGTCTGGCACACGAAGCTGCCGGCCGGCACGAACGCGCCGCTGGCAATCGACGGGGACTACGTCGTGACCGGGGCCGGGTTCCCCCAGGGGAAGAACCAGGCGGCGATGTTCATCGCCTACAAGATCGGCGCAACCGGTTCGAGCTCGAGCCAGGGCGCGTCGTCCAGCGGTTCTTCCGGGTCGAAGAGCAGCGCCACCGCGGTCAGCCTCAAGGCCGGCATGAAGGTGTTCTCGAGCACCTGCGCCTCCTGCCATACGCTCGCGGCGGCCGGCTCGACCGGCACCGTCGGGCCCAACCTCGACCAGCTCAAGCCCTCCGACGCAGTGGTGGTCAAGCAGGTCACCAACGGCGGCGGCGGCATGCCGGCCTTCGGCAGCTCGCTGTCGAAGACCCAGATCCAGGCGGTCGCCAAGTACGTCTCCACGGTGGCCGGCACCAAGAAGAGCAGCAAGACCTCAGGCGGCGGCGGCGGGCCGTAACCACCGCGACGTATGCGTCGGGCGAGCATGGCTTGCCCAGGATCACCGGCCGCCCAGGCGAACGCGCTTGGGCGGCCGTTTTGTCCCCGGAAGGCCGTGACGCGCTCGCAACGGCTCGGTCTGAGCCATCGACAGCGCATCCTGCTCTCGCGCGCGATAACTTATCGGCGTCCCCCGGCTCGCGCCCCCGGTGTCCTGGGGTCACCGGAAAGAGCGAGCCGTCCCCCGGCAGTGAAAACAGTGGAGGAGAGCTAGGTGCATCCGATCAGAGGCTCGCGTCGATGGACTCGAGGAAACGTCTTGGGCGTACTGGGGGCGGTGATCGCAGCCGTTGCGCTGCTCGCCGCCTGCGGCGGCAGCTCCAAGAAGTCATCGTCGTCGTCATCGTCGACGACAGCAGCGCCGACGAGTTCGTCGACGAGCGCACAAACCCAGGCGACCACCACGTCGTCGACCACCACGGCAGCGGCCGCGCCCGCGGCCGCCGCGAGTTGGACGGAGCCCAACGGCAACCTCGCGGGTACCCGCGACGTCGCGTCGTCGATCAACTCGTCCAACGTCTCGAAGCTCAAGATGGCCTGGAAGGTGCCGATCACCGGAAAGGCCGGCACGTTCGGCAACTTCGCGACCAACGCGGTCGTCGTCGGTGGCATCGCCTACTACCAGGACCTCGATTCGGGCGTGTATGCGGTCAACATGAAGACCGGAAAGCTGCTCTGGCACACCCAGCTGCACTCCGCCAACGAAGGCCCGAACGGCGTCAGCGTCGCCGGCGGCAAGGTCTACGGCGAGACAGCCGATAGCGCGGTCGCGCTGAGCGCTTCGACGGGCGAGCAGTTGTGGTCGCGGAAGCTGACCCGCAACGGCGGCGAGGGCATCGACATGGCCCCGACGATCAACGACGGCACCGAGTACATCTCGACCGTTCCGGGCAACGCCAAGGCCTTCTACAGCGGCAACGGCGTCGCCGTTCTGTACGCGCTCGACGCGGCAACCGGCAAGGTGAAGTGGAAGTGGAACGAAGTCCCCTACAGCCTGTGGGGTCATAAGGACGTGAACTCCGGCGGCGGCCAGTGGCAGCCACCGACGTTCGACTCAGCCGGTCACCTCTACCTCGAGGTCGCCAACCCGGCCCCGTGGGTCGGTGACAAGGGGTATCCGGGCAAGAAGACCTGGGCGAACGGCGAGAGCTTCAAGAGCAAGGCCCTGTACACGGACTCGGTGGTGGAACTCAACCCGTCCACGGGCAAGGTCATGTGGCACTACCAGCTGACCCCGCACGACATCCACGACTGGGACCTCAACAACCAGGCGCTGATCACCACGGTCAACGGCAAGGAGACGATCATCTCCGCCGGCAAGGCCGGAATCGTGATCGCGAACGACGCGACGACCGGCAAGCTGCTGTGGAAGACGCCGGTCGGCAAGCACAACGGGCATGACAACGACGGCATCAACGCGCTCGAGGGCAAGAAGATCAAGAACCCGCCCTACCAGAACCTGCCGGGATCGCTCGGCGGCGTCGAGACCCCGTACGCGTCTGACGGGACGACCGCGTACTTCGCGGACAACAACTACCCCAACAGCCCGATCAATCAGGCCGAGGGCAAGGCGGTTCCCTTCACTTCGGCGAAGGGCTCGCTGATCGCCATCGACCAGGCGACCGGCAAGATCAAGTGGCAGCACAACTTCCCGAGCTCGCCGTACGGGTCAGCGACGGTCTCCAACGACCTCGTCTGGACCGACACGTTCGACGGGACGCTGTGGGCACTGAACAAGAGCACGGGTGCGGTCGTCTGGAAGACGAAGCTGCCGGCCGGCACCAACTCGGGCATCGCGATCGACGGCGACAGCGTCCTCGTTGGCTCCGGGTTCCCGGAGTCCAAGAACCAGAAGACGACGTTTGTCTCCTACAGCCTCAGTGCCCCGAGCTCGACCAAAGCCGCGTCCACCAGCGGCGGCTCTTCCGCCGCCAAGGGGACGGCGACCGCGGTCAGCCTGAAGGCGGGGATGAAGGTGTTCTCGAGCACCTGCGCCTCCTGCCACACGCTCGCGGCGGCCGGCTCGACCGGCACCGTCGGGCCCAACCTCGACCAGCTCAAGCCCTCCGACGCAGTGGTGGTCAAGCAGGTCACCAACGGCGGCGGCGGCATGCCGGCCTTCGGCACCTCGCTGTCGAAGACCCAGATCCAGTCGGTCGCCAAGTACGTCTCCACGGTGGCCGGCACCAAGAAGAGCAGCAAGGGCGGCGGCCACAGCAGCACGCCGTAGCAGGTACGCGGGGCGTCCGGAGCGGGCACGGCTCGCTCCGGACACCGGCGTCCGGAGCGGGCACAGCTCGCTCCGGCACCGGCGCCCGGGCCGCTTCTACTCCCCGAGCACCTTGATCACGAGGCGCTTCGGTCGCCCGCCGTCGAACTCGCAGTAGAAGACCTGCTGCCAGGGGCCGAGATCCAGCGCCCCGTCGGTGACCGGGATGATCACCTGATGGTGGACGAGCAGGTTCTTGAGGTGGGCGTCCCCGTTGTCCTCGCCGCCGCGGTGGTGGCGGTAGTCCCCGGGATCCGGCGACAGCTCACGCGCCACCTCGTTGGCCGGCTCTGACCAGCTCGGCGGCGCCAGCTTGTCGAGCCACTCGAGCGTGTCGGCCTGCAGCCCGGGCTCGTCGTCGTTGATCCAGACCGCGGCGGTGATGTGCATCGCGCAGACCAGCGCCATGCCCTCGGCGATCCCCGCGTCCCGGACCGCCTCGGCGACGTCATCCGTGATCCGGACGAACTCCCGCCGGTGCGCCGTGTTGAACGTCCGGTAGACGGTGTGCGAGATCACTCGGCCAGCTCGGTTTCACGCGGGCCGCGCCGCCGTCGCGCGGCGCGGCGAATCAGCAGGGGAGCCGGGATTCGAACCCGGATTCACGGTTTTGGAGACCGTGCGCATAGCCCTTAACTCACTCCCCTGTGCGACGGCCCATGGTAGCTATCGGCGCGGAAACTCGTCCGACTCCGCGGCGAACGCACGTTTGTACGAACGATCCACGCAGACACCCGCTCACGACCAGGTGAAGGTCACGGTCGCGCCCGGCTGGATCACGTAGTGCAGGTACTTGCGTCGCCACTGGATCGACACCGGGATCGGGGAGGTGGCGGTGTTGTCGGCGACCAGGACCTTCCGCCCGTTCGGGTTGATGAAAGCGACGTCGTCGACGCCGGGAGTGACGGTCCTACCGTCGTCGGCGACCAGCCTGGTCGAGGCGATCCGGACGGCGCCGCGCGCGACGAACTTGCTGATCTGACCGAACTCGAAGTAGTTCAACCCGTACCGAGCCTGATGCGTGGTGTCGTCGACGCGGATCACGCCCGTGCACCCGCGGCAACCGGAGTCGGGCGGCTCCACCGGTCCGCCGGTCGGGTCAAGCGCCAGGTTCCAGAGGGTGGCGACGCTCGCCCAGTTGCGGGTCGCGTCGATCGCGACCTCGGCCGCCGAGTAGCTGATGATCCCCGGTGAGCACTCGGTGACCGCGATCGGCACGGTCGGAAACGCCTCGTGGAAGGTCGTGAACCCGCTCATCCCGCCGTAGCAGTGGAATCCCACGCCCGAGAAGTACGGCGCCGCGGGCCCGGCGAACAGGGTCTGCTCGTCGGTCGGGTTGGCGGTCTCCTCGAGGCCGTAGATGTGCGGCGCTAGCGCGGCGGCCTGCAGCGCCGGCCCGAGGTTCTGCGTCAGGAACTGGACCTCGGCGGCCGCCGGAAACGCCGTGCTCGGCCAGGCCGCGGCGGTGTGGGGCTCGTTCTGGATCGAGATGTCGTCGATCGGTATCCCGAACGTCGCGTAGTCCTGGATGAACCTGACGAAGTACTGGGCCAGCGCCGGGTAGAACTGCGGCAGCATCCGGCCCGCCGCGCCCAGGTTC
This sequence comes from uncultured Solirubrobacteraceae bacterium, assembly GCA_963743985.1. Taxonomy (GTDB): domain Bacteria; phylum Actinomycetota; class Thermoleophilia; order Solirubrobacterales; family Solirubrobacteraceae; genus Palsa-465. Next base: position 182,869 of record CAVUSD010000008.1, read on the forward strand.
CCGTACAGCCCGTTCGCCTTCATCCACGGTGGCGGCGTCCACGGGTTCGCGTACGTGATGATCTTCGGGTTCTGCGCCAGCATCGCCTGCAGTGCCGGGATGATGTAGGCCTGATCGTGGGCGATCGAGAAGCCGGCGAGCCCCGGGTCGGTCTCCCCCGCCGGCAGATCGTCGTAGGTGTACGGCACCCCGGTGGCGCTGAAGTCCGACGCGCCCATCGGGATCCGGACGAAGTTCAGGTGGATACCCGCCTGACCGAACAGCGCCTGCATCGCGATCGTGCGCGCCGCGGGCGTGAGCTGATCCTGGAGCAGGTACGCCGAGCTATCGGTCATCGCGGCGCCGAATCCGGTGATCGTCTGATATCTGACCTTCCCGTTGACCGCGATCAGCTGGCTGCCGGGTGTCGGCGTCGAGACCCATTCACGGGGCCGCTTGCTGGTCAGCGCGTCCGAGAGGTCGGTGGTCGTCTGGGTGACGGTCGCGGTCGGCGGCGCCGACGACGTCGGCGTCGTCGTCGTCGTCGTTGCGTGCTTGGATCGGGCGAGCGCAGGTGTGAGCGCGCGTGGGCGCTGTGAAGCGAACGGGCTGCGCTTGAACGGCCCCGTGGCCGCGACCCGGCCCGCCGCCGTCTCCCGCGTCGAGGCCGGCGACGCGATTGCCGCGGCGCACAGCACGGCCGACAGCCCGACGACGACAGCGACAACCGCCGCCGGCCGGGCGATGCGGGCGGAGGGACTCGAACCCCCAAGAGCGTTAGCCCACCGGCACCTAAAGCCGGCGCGTAGACCAGTTCCGCCACGCCCGCGAGAAGCCACGGCGGGATCATAGGGTCGATCTCCGACGTGGGCGCCGGGCCGTCGCCGGATCCGAGGCACGGGGCCGCCGACGAAGGTAAGGTCACGCCCGTGGCGCAGCGTCGAATCCTCCGGCCCGGCTACACGGTGGTCCATCCCAACCGTGACAAGGCCGTCTGCAAGCTGACGCGGGTGCTGGTGGCGCTGATCCTGCTGCTGTCGATCGCGCTGATGCTGGCGGTGACGATCGGCGGGTGGACGAAGCTGCAGGGCATGAAGCCGGTCAACTTCGTCTGGTGCGCGATCTACGTGGTGATGGCGATCTACGTCCTGCGCTGGGCGCGGGGGCTGCTACCGATCACCGCCGCACTGGCGGCGCTGCTGATCGCGATCGCCGCGATCGCGGGGCTCGGCGTCGGTGGGACCAGCTGGTTCGACCGCGGGCACTACGGTTACGCGCACGCGGGCTCGCTGTTCGGCGGCACCGGCCTGTCGGCCGACACGATCGGCACGCTGACGCTGCTGCTGATCCCGGTCGAGGCGTTGCTCGTGATCGTCGCGATGGTGGGCTTTTCCCAAGGCTGGAACGTCGAACTCGAGGTCCCGGACGAGGCTTAGGCGGAGGCTGATCGCCGCTGCCGGCGGCGGTCGTCCTCGCGCGCTGTCGACTCGCGCCCGGGCGACTGGCGGAGCCGACGCCTGACTCAGGCGTCGCGGGCCTCGAGGACGAGGAGAGCCACGACGAGCGCTCCGGAGGCCCATCCGGCCAGGACCCCGAGGCCGAGCCACGGCGAGATCGGCAGGGACGTGAGATTCCGCGTCGTCTGGATCGCGAGGCCGGCGCTCATCGGGGCGATCTGCTGAACGTGCCGGCGCCACGGTCCTGACACGAGTTCGGCCAGGAGTGGCGGCAAGTAGAGCAACCCGAGTACGACTCCGGTCGAGACGGCGGTGTCGCGGACGACGGTTGCGATACCGAGGCTGAGCAGAGCGATCAAACCGAGGTACAGCACGCTGCCGACGGCCGCGCGCAGCGTGGGCCCGTGCGCGATCGAGACCAATGCGTACCCATGAGCGACGTCCAGCCCGGCCCCGGGCAGGAGGAGACGCCCGACGATCAGGCAGCCGGCGACGGCCAGCGCCCCCACGACCAGCGTGAGAACAACAAGGTTGACGGCTTTGGCGCCCAGCATGACCGCGCGGCGCGGGGTCGCCGCAAGGGTCACCCTGATCATGCCGGTGCCGTACTCCTCGGAGACCGCCAGGACGGCCAGCACCGCGATGATGGCCTGGCCGAGATCGACGCCGACCAGGGAGAGCTTGGTCGGATCCTCGCCGGCACCGGCAGCGCTACCCGGCGACACGTGTGTCGAGACGGCGATCCCGGCGCTGGCCGCGACGGCGCCCGCAACGGTGCCGAGCAACAGTGCCCAGGTGGGAGCGATCGTTCGCAGCTTCGTCCACTCCGCGTGGATCGCGCCGGTCACGCGTCTCTCCGCCCCAGCAGGAAGCCCGCGCCAAGCAATGCCGCCACGGCGTACGCGGCGAGCACCAGCAGTCCGGCCCACGGTGCCAGCGGGTAGTAGCCGTTACTCATCGTGTATGGGTAACTGACGAGCCCTGAGCGTGGCAGGAGGCCCAGCACGGAGAACCCAGCCGCCGGGGTGACGCGGTACAGCCACACCGCGGCGCTGCCGGATGCGTTCGGGCCACCGAGCACGCCTGGGCCGGTGAAGGTCGGCAGGACGAAGATCACCACGCCGGCAAGGATCGCCAGTGCGCTGCGGCGCAGGATCGTGCCGAGACCGAGCACCGCGACGGCGGTCAGAGCCACCAGCGCGCCGCTCCCGGCGATGACGCGCGCGATGTTCAATGAACCTGCCGGGAAGATGTAGTTGCCGTTGGCGGTCATGACGTGCTCGCCAACGGGAATCGCGATGGCAGACGCAGCCGCTCCGACGGCAAATCCGACCGCGGCGAGCACAACGGCCTTGGCGGCCAAGACGCGCGCCCGGCAGGGTGTCGCGGCGAACGTCGTCCGGATCAGGCCCCGTCGATATTCGCTGGTGGTGAACATCACCGCGACCACGATCAGCACGATCAGCGCGACAACCAGCCCGAACAGCAGCGAATCTGACGCAGTGTCGCCACCGGCCGACGCCACGGCGGGCGCGATGTCACCGGAGCCGGTGACGGCTACCGCGTCTCCCGCATGCCGGTAGCTGCCCTTCCCGAGCGCTGTGTAGAAGTCCCGAGGCCCGGTGCCAACGCTTGCGCCGTGCCATGGTCCCGGGGCAGGGCGCGCCGCGACGTCAGAACGCTGATCGAGAGCGACGTGGTCAAAAGACGCTGTGGCCTCAGTGGCCGACCCGCCGGGCGTCGTCGGCGAGGTGGCAAACAGTCCGGCCCGCACGGTCGCCGGCAGACCGGTCAGATGTGCGGTGCCGATCCTGTGCCAGACGATCGCGTCCTTGGAGTCGTAGGCGGTAATCGTGTCGCCGGCGCGCGTCAGCCGCAGCCAGCGAGGTGCGGTGCGAGTGATCGATCCGGGCAGGCCGCCCTGGTCGTGGGTGTAGTCGTGCTGAAAGCGGACACCGTGGCCGCCGGTCGCCATCACCGCCGCGTACGACGATCCCTGCCGGGTGCTGGGGGTGATCAGCAGTCCGGCCTTGGCCCAGCCTGTCAGGCCCGGTCGCGTGTCGGCCAGCGACGGCGCCCGATTCGACGGCCCCGCCGAGATCCGGCCGACCAGGGAGGTGACACGGGCGGTGATCGTGCCATCGCCGGTCAGCCGTTTGGCGACGAGCTCATAGCTGTCGGCGACCGCTTCGCCGCCCGGACCTGTCGGAACGTACTGGTGGCCCGCGACACAGCTGGTCGGGCTCGGGGTCGTGCAGTACCCGGTGTGCTTGCCGTCGGCCTGCAGATAGGTGAACAGCACCACCATCAGCGCAGCGGTCACCGAGCCGATCATCCAGCCGCGCACCGTCCGGAACTTGGTCCACTCCGCGCGTAACGCGGCCCGGAAGCCGCCGCCGAGGTTCGCGTGGGCGATCGCGGTCATCGGCGCAGTTCCCCGTCGGCGCCGGACCGGTACTCGATCGCGCCGGACGTCAGCCGCAGGTACGCATCTTCGAGTGACGCCGCGCCGGCGGTCAACTGACCGATCGTCCCGTCGGCGAGCACCCGTCCGCGACCGATCACCACCACGTGATCGGCCACATCCGGCAGCTCGCTCAGAAGGTGGCTGGAGACGAGCACCGCTCGTCCCTCGGCCGCGAGCCCACGCAGAAAGCCGCGCATCCAGATGATGCCCTCCGGGTCCATGCCGTTGAATGGCTCGTCCATGATCAGGCTGGGCGGGTCGCCGAGCATCGCGGCGGCGATGCCGAGGCGCTGGCGCATCCCCAGCGAGTAGCCGCCGGCTCTGCGCCGGGCGGCCTTTCCGAGACCGACCAGTTCCGTCACCTCGTCGACGCGGCTCACCGGCAGCCGCTGCGAGTGTGCGATCCAGAGCAGATGATTGCGGCCGCTCCGGCTCGGCTGCAGCGCGCTCGCGTCCAACAGCGAGCCCACCTGCCGCATTGGGTGCGCCAGCCTGGCATAGGGGAGTCCACCGATCAGCGCGGTGCCCGCCTCGACCGAGTCGAGCCCGAGGATCACTCGCATCGTCGTGGACTTGCCGGCCCCGTTGGGTCCGACGAAGCCGGTCACGGTTCCTGGTGTGACCGTGAAGGAGAGCCCATCCAGGGCCACGGTTTGACCGAATCGCTTGCGCAGCCCGGTGACTTCGATCGTCGCTTGACTCATGTGGCGATTTCTACGTTGAGGGTGGTGTCTGCTCGGTGTCGGCAGCTGACACCTGGCAGACACCCGGCGCGTGGCATCGTCCGCTGTTATGCGAGTGCTCGTGGTCGAAGACTTCGAGGTGATGGCCCGGTCGATCGCCACCGGGCTCCGGCGTGAGGGGATGGCGGTCGACGTGGTGCTCGACGGCAGCGAGGCCCTGTCGCACGTGGCGATCACGCGCTACGACGTGGTGATCTTGGATCGCGACCTGCCCGGGGTTCACGGCGATGAGGTCTGCCGGCGAATCGTCGCCGGCGACACCGCCAGCAGGATCTTGATGCTGACCGCCGCGAGCACCGTCAAGGAGCGCGTCGACGGTCTGGGCATCGGTGCCGACGACTACCTGTCCAAGCCGTTTGACTTCGCCGAACTGGTAGCCCGCGTCCGTGCGCTTGCCCGCCGAACCGCGACCCGGTTACCACCAACGCTGGAATGCGGTGATCTGATGCTCGATTGCGGCCGGCGGGTCGCCTTCCGAGCGGGGCGCCGCCTTGAGCTCAGCCCGAAGGAGCTGGCCCTGCTGGAGTGTCTGCTGTCTTCGCAGGATCGCGTCCTGTCGGCCGAGGAACTGCTGGAGCGCGCCTGGGACGAGTACACCGACCCGTTCACGACGGCGGTCAAGACCGCGATCCGTCGACTGCGCGCCAAGCTCGGCGAGCCGTCGGTGATCCACACCGTCCGCGAGGGCGGCTATCGGATCGGAGTCGAATGAGGCTGCTCGAATCCCTCACCGATCTGCTTCGTCAACGGCGCCCTGTCCTGCGGGTGCAGCTCGCGTTGCTCTATTCGGGCGTATTCGTCGGCCTGGTGGTCGTCCTGTTCGTCGCCTCGAGCGTCCTGTTTGGGACCGCCAACGTCTTCTTCGGTCACCGGCAGACGGCCTTCCGGCCAGGTGCTGCCGCCGCGGCTGCCGCTCGACAGAGCTCGGCCGGGCCGACGTCCAACCTCTGGCCGTTTCTGCTCGCGCTCGCGGCGATCGCCGTCGCAGTGCTGGCCGCCTGGTGGCTCGCCGGGAGGTTTCTGCGGCCGTTGCGCGCGATGACGACGACCGCTCAGGAGATCTCGGCCACCAATCTGGGCCGCCGGCTCAGCCTCGACGGACCCGATGACGAGCTCACCGAGCTCGGTCGCACGCTCGACGAGCTGTTCGGACGGCTGCAGGCGTCGTTCGAATCCCAGCGTCAGTTCGTCGCCAACGCTTCCCACGAGCTGCGCACGCCGCTCGCCGGCCAGCGAACGCTGCTGCAGGTGGCCCTCGCCGACCCGGACGCTGACGCCCAGACCCTGCGCTCGACCTGTGAGGAGGCGCTGCAGCTATCCGGCCAACAGGAAAAGCTGATCGACGCGCTGCTGACGCTCGCCACCAGCGAACGCGGCGTCGAGACCTGGGAGCAGTTCGACCTCGCGCTGCTGACCGAGGACATTGTCGCGAGCCGGCGCGCTGACGCGCAGCGCGTGAACGTCCAGATCGATGCGACCTTGCGACGTGCGATCGCCGTCGGCGATCCCGCTCTGGTCGCGAGCCTGGTCGCGAACCTGCTCGACAATGCGATCCGCTACAGCCTCACCGGTGGCGCCGTCGAGATCTCGACCAGCGCAGCCGAAGGCCCTCGCCTGTCGATCAGCAACAGCGGCACCGTCGTCCCGTCGGCCGAGGTGGAGCGTCTGTTCCGACCATTTCAGCGACTCGGAGACCAGCGCGCCGGCCACGGCGACGGCCACGGGCTCGGCCTCACGATCGTGCAGGCCATCGCGACCGCCCACCGCGCCAATCTGACCGCACGCCCCGGACCACGAGGCGGTCTGGATGTCCAGGTCACCTTCCGCGCACACGGATAGACGGCGGTGCGGCTGGGCGGTCGCGTCAGCGTTGACCCAGGCTATGCGTTAGCGTAGACTAACGTTAGCCATGGCTAACGCAGATCAGATGCTCGAAGCCCTCGCGGAGCCGGTGCGGCGAGAGATCGTCGAGCGACTCGTGGAGCGGCCGGCGGCCGTGACCGAGCTGGCTCAGGATTTGCCGATCAGCCGCTCGGCGGTCTCGCAGCATCTGCAAGTACTCAAGCGGGCGCATCTGGTCACCGATCGCGCCGTCGGGACCCGGCGGATCTACCGGGTCGATCCGGATGCGCTGGCAATTCTGCACGCCTATTTCGAATCGTTCTGGAGTCGCTCGCTGGAGACGTTTCGCCAGCTTGCGGAGTCAGACCACAGAAAGGACTCCGACGCCGATGACCCAACTGCTCGATGACACCTCCGTTCGCACGTCGGTTGAGGTGCATCTCGACCCGCGCCGTGCATTTCACCTGTTCACCGCCGAGATCGGCGCATGGTGGGACGCGGACAAGCACATCCTCCAATCGCCGTTGGCCGAGATGGAGTTCGAGCCATTCGTCGGCGGACGCATCATCGACCGCGGCACCGACGGCAGCGAGTGCCGGTGGGCACGGGTCCTGGCCTACGACCCACCGGACCGGGTCGTGTTCAGCTGGGACATCAACGTGCAATGGGAGATCGAGACCGACCCTGACCGCTGCAGCGAGGTCGAGATCACCTTCACAGCGGCGACGCCCCGATCGACCCGCGTCCAGCTCACCCACCGCCACCTCGACCGCCACGGGCCCGGCTGGGAGACGATGCGTGACGCCGTCGCCGGAGGCTGGAGCCTCGACGGCTTCGCCGCGTTCGCCGCTCGCGACTGACTCGAACGCCTGCGGGCGCATTAGTACTCGTCCCGGCGCCGGAACCACCCGCCGTTCTCGTTGCGCCCTTTCGGCGCCCGGTCGAGCCATTGGTACATGCCCCACAGCCCGTCCAGGCCGCGCGAATAGGTCGAGTAGGTGTGATAGACGATTCCATCCTCGATGGCGAACGCACTCATGCCCGGCTGTTCGCGGATATACGTCGCGGTGTCGGTGCCGCACATCGCGGCGTGCTCGGCGGCCAGACCCCCGGGGACCCGCGCCGTGTCGATCGGTCGATAGTTGTAGTCGACGGTCCGCCCCGCGCGCTGCGTCTCCTCGGTGAACGAGGTGCTGAAGTCGAAGTTGAAGTCGCTGTCCTGCGATGAGGCCCAGGAGAACGTCCAACCCATGCGGCGCTTATAGGCCTCCAGCGCCGCGATGGGCGCGCGTGAGACCGCGACCATGGCGACGTCGTGGTGCTCGAGGTGGACCGCGAAACCGTTGAAGCCGTCGGCGATCGCCGAGCACGCCGGACAGCCGCCCGAGTACTCAGGTCCGAACATGAAGTGGTAGACGAGGAGCTGCGAGCGCCCGCCGAACAGGTCGACCAGCGTCATGGGACCGGCTTCGGTCGCAAAGCGGTATTGCTTGTCGACAGGGACCCAAGGCAGCTCCCGGCGTTGACGGGCGACGGCGTCGCTCTGGCGGGTCAGCTCCTTCTCGGCCTCGAGCAACTCGAGGCGGGCCGCGAGCCACTGCGCGCGACTGCTGATCATGTGGGTGGTGGCCATCTGGCTGTCTCCTTCCGTGTTTTCAGGATGCGGCGACGACGATGCCGAGGACGACGAGCGTCAGCGCCAGGGGCACGTCGACGGCGGGGTGAGGCGCGAACAGCTTCTGGACCAGGACGACGAGTCCGATCGAGACCATCAACGCGATGCTCATCACGTCGACGGCGACGAGCACCAACATCAGCCCGATACTCGAGCCGAAGCAGTAGCCGGCGAACCGCAGGCCTGAACTGACAGGCTCGCGGCAGCGCACGCGACACGCGCGTTTGAGCGGCGTCAGCTCATACAGGCCCGCGCCGATCACCAGCGCGCCAGCGGTGACCGCCGCGGGCGGTCGATACAGCAGGTAGACCGCGACCCCGACCAGCGCCCAGCAGGCGAGATAGCCGGCGGTGAATCGCGGCGCCGCGACAACGCCGTCGCCGTCCCGCGCACGCCGTGTGACCGCCGGTACCGCACTCGGCAGCATCATCGCCGCCATCATCGTCATCGACGTGGGCAGGGCAGGGCCCATGACCATCGCGGTCACCGCGTCAACCCGAGCCGGGCCGGGGTGCGTTGCGGCAGGTCGGGAAGGGTGTCGCCGGTCTCCAGCAGCGTTTTGAGGTTGGCCAGCACTCGCGGCCAGCCCTGGCTGATCATCGAGCCGGTCAGGCCGCCGGGCTCCAGATCGTCGTGGACGACCGTCAGCTTCACCTGATCGCCCAGCGCTTCGATCTCGAACGTGACCTTTGAGCGCCCCTCCGCGATCAGGCGCTCGCGAGCGTCGTCGGTGAACTCGAACGACTCGGCCCATTCCGGGGTGAGCGTGTGCCAGGTGTACGACAGCCGGCGGTAGGGCTCTGACACGAGCACGACCTGGTCAGGGTCGGCGATCGTCAGTCCGCGCGTGTGCCACGTCACCGTCGCGCCGGCCTCCCAGGCCGAGTCAAGCGTCATCTCCCAATAGCGCTCGGTGAACGCCGGGTCGGTCAACGCCTGCCAGAGCCGCTCCGGCGTGGTCTGGATGTAGGTCGTATAGACGAACGAGGGCTTTTCCATCGGGGTGTCCTCCAGTGCTCGCTTGAGATCGGCCAGCGCGTGCACGCGGGGCTGCTCGTACCGCGTGATCCACCGTTCGGCGATCTCGTTGATGGGCGCCGCGTTGAGGTAGTGGTACTTCTCCCGACCGCGGCGAACGGTGGTGATCAGATTGGCGTCAGCCAGCACCGCCAGGTGCTTGCTGACCGATTGGCGTGCCATGTCCAGCGTCGAGCACAACTCCCGCAGCGTCTGGCCGTTGCGCTCGTTGAGACTGTCGAGCAGCCGCCGCCGGCTCGGATCCGCCAGTGCCCGAAAAACGTCGTCAGTGCTCGAATAGGCAGCCATCTGGCTGCCAATAATATGCAGCCGTACGGCTGCCTGTCAAATCAAGCGCGACGGCAGATGAGCGACGGCTTCGCGGGCTGACGAGGCTCCGCTCAGCCCAGAGGCAGCCGCGCTCGGTACGCGACGGCCGCCTGCGCGGCCGATAGCCGATGGTTGGCGACGAGCTGATTGAGCACGTGACGCTGACGCAGCTTGGCCAGCGCACGATGGTGCAACGGGTCATACGCCGTCGGTGCCTGGAGCAGCCCGGCGAGCATCGCTGCCTCTGCCCAGGTCAGCCGCGCCGGGGTCGTGCCGAAGTAGCCCGCGGCGGCCTGCCGGACGCCCCAGAAGCCGTTGCCGTAGTAATCGACATTGAGGTACATCGCCAGCAGTTGCCGGTGCGAGTAGCGCAAGCCGAGCTTGATCCCGAGCCCGATCTCCTCCATCGTGCCCCCGCCGTAGAGCTGCTTTGCGAGCTGCTGGTCAATCGTTGCACCGCCCGGGTTCGAGCCGCCGCCGAGGACGTCGGCGCCCGCGCGCCCGACCCCGGTCGCGACGTTGAACAGGACGTTCTCGTCGAAATGCTCGTCCTCGGTGCTGATCGCCGCCGCCGCGAGCTTGCGGGGCACGGGCATCGCAACGCCCTCATGGCGGGCCACCATGAGCTGTTGGGCGCGGTGCTGGGCATCGCCGACCCCGGGAAGCGTCAGCAGGTAGACCGTCCCGGCGATCAGGGCCACGAGCACCAGCCCCAGCGCCGCCAGGAGCAGCTTGAGCATGCCCCGTAGCGCCCGCCGGGAGCGCGGGCGCGGGACGACGACGGGCTCAGCGATCGACATCGCCGAGCCATTATCGGACGCGAACCTAAGCGCCGGCTACCTCCCTCAAGGTGCTCTCCGCCTGCCTTGGCCTCGCGGCAGGCCGAAAGAGGAGCGCGGGATCGCCCTTGTCAGACTGATCTCACCTTTGCTCGCTAGAACGCGGACATGCGTTCTAAATCGGTGAGCCGCCGGAGTGCCGGACCGTACCGGCGTCGGCGGCTCCTCGCGCTCGCGGCGTTGGGCACGGTGGTGATCGTCGTGATCTGGGTGATCGCCAGCTTCGGAGGGTCCAATGGGCCGGGTCACGGGACTGGGGCCACGCGCTCCTCACGCGCGAGCGCGAGCTCGTCGCGCGCCGCTCGGACGACCCACAGGAGTCACGCCTCGCTGCCGCTCCCGGTCACGGGTATCCCGGTGGGGCGCTGGGTCGATCTCCCGGCGGCGCCCAGCTCTCGCGGCGAGGTGTCGGCGGCCCGCCTGGGCGACTTCGTATACGTCGTCGGCGGTTTTGACGCGGCGGGGCATACGACGGCCGAGGTCCAGCGGCTGAATCTGCGCAGCGAGCGGTGGAGCGCCGTCCGACCGATGCCCGAGGCACTCAACCATATGAGTGCTATCGGCTATCGAGGGCAGTTGTATGTCGTCGGGGGCTATGCCTCACCCGGGGACACGAGCACCGATGCCGTACGGGGTTTCTGGCGCTATGACCCGCGGACCGGCCGCTGGCACGTGATGCCCGACGCCCCGATCCCCCGGGCGGCGGCCGGCGCGGCCGTGATCGGTCACCGCCTGTACGTCGTCGGCGGGCGCAACGACGCGACGGCGGCGCTCTCGAGTCTGGCGATCTTTGACTTCGCCACGGGACGGTGGTCGCTGGGTCCGTCCCTCGCGCACGCCCGTGAGCACATCGCCGCGGTCGCGGCCGACGGTTCGATCTGGGCGCTCGGGGGCCGCGAGCTCGGTGTCAGCTACACCTACGCGGAGCGCTACCGGCCGGGGGCCTCGACCTGGCAGTCGATGCCGTCGATGCCGGTGGCACGCTCGGGCTTTCAGGCGGTCTCGGTAGGCGACACGATCATCGTCGTCGGCGGCGAGGACGGCGCGCAAACGGTCTCAGAGGTTGACCAGCTGGACCTGCGTACCGGTCGCTGGACGCCGCTCGCCCCTCTGCCCGTGGCCCGTCACGGGCTCGGAGTCGTCGCCGACGGTCCGCTCGTATTCGCCATCGACGGCGGCCCACAGCCGGGCCTGACCACCTCGCAGGTGGTCAGCCGCCTGCGCGTCCGCTGACCCCGACACGGAAGCCCAAGCCGCGGGTGACGCTGCGGCGACGGCCTGGTGGTCCTCAACGCAGAATGCCCGTGTGGCCGAGCGAGTACCGTCCCGGCTGCGGCCAGACGCACAGACCATGCGGTCCGTCGCCCACCGGAATCGCGGCCCGCAGCCGACCGGTACGTGTGTCGATCGCATAGACGACGCTGTTGTATCGCCCGCTGAGCCAAAGTGTGCGCCCGTCGGCCGACACGCCGCCCATGTCCGGGCTTGCGGGCGCGGGCAGGTGCCACGTCTTGATGACGTTCCTCGTTTGGAAACTGACGACCGAGATCGTCCCCGCCGTCCGATTGGACACGTACATGTCGCGGGCGTCGCGACTGGGATACAGACCGTGCGCGCCGGCGCCGGTCGGTAGAAAGCGCTCAACCCGCAGGCGTGGGTTCATCCCAAGCTCCCATACGCCGTTGTTGCGCATGTCGGCGACGTACAGCGTGCGCCCGTCAGGTGACAACTTGACGTCCTGCGGCATTGCAGCGCCGCCGTGGAGGCGCAGGGTCTGAATGACGCGTAGGTCACGCAGGTCGACGACGATCATCGCACCGGAGAACTCGCAGCTGGCATAGGCGTAGCGGCCGTTCGCCGAGAAGTCCATGTGATCGACCCCCGCGCACTCAGGGACCGACAGGGCATGCTCGAGCGCCATCGTGTGCGGATTGCTGAAGTCCAGGCGCTGCAAACGCTCGGCAACGACGATCGCGTATTTGCCGCTCGGGGTGAAGTAGAGGTTGTACGGGTCAGCGACCGGGATCGGTTGACCCGGCAGACCCGTGCGCGGATTGATCGGCGTCAGACTGTTGCCCTCATCGTTATCGACGTAGAGCGTCTTGAGGTCATACGCCGGAGTGACGTGCTGCGGCAGCGCGCCGGTGGGGAACTGGCGGATCACCTTCAGCGTCTTCTGACTGATGACGTCGACGGTGTTACTCAAGCTGTTTGGCACGTAGACCAGCGCTGGATCGTGCCGGACGACCGGGCTCAGCCCACCGACGACGTCGGCGCGGTACACGTCGACCGTCGCGTGCCGGGCAACACGGTGCAACACGGGGGCGCCGTGACGGTGCGTCGAGGTCCGGCTGGCGGACCGGTTCCCCGAGCCGCAACCGGCCACGGTAAGTGACACAGCAACCAATAACGCCAATCCCCACGGGAGCCTCGACCGGCGAGCGCGATTCATTGGCCCGACCGTAGACCCGAACAATGACATGAATATGAGCCCACGAAGGTCGTCTTTAATAAATGAGAAAGCGTTCAGGAAATCGCAGGACTCGCCGACCACCCTTGGTCGGCATGACCTCATTCACAACGCCAGCGGTCCCCGGCCAGATGAGCGCCCGCCGGATGCTCAACAAAGTGCCAGAAGTCACGATCTACTTCTGGGTGATCAAATGCCTCTGCACAACCGTCGGCGAGACATTCTCAGACGACCTCGTCAATACGTGGGCGGGAGGCGGCAACCCCTCGGTCTCGGCGCAGAACGCGGCATTGCTGCAGCTGACCTTCGTCACCGCTGGAATCCTCGCGGTCACCCTGGCGATCCAGTTCACCCGCCGTCGCTATATCGCGCCGATCTACTGGCTCAACGTGGTCCTGATCAGCGTGTTCGGAACCCAGCTCACCGACAACTTCGAGGGCAACGGCGACATCCCGAACAACATGGTGGTGATCACGATCGTGTCGGCGGCGTTGGTCGCGATCGTGTTCGCGACGTGGTGGTACGTCGAGCGGACTCTGTCGATGCACAGCATCCGTACCCATCGGCGCGAGGCGTTCTACTGGTTGGCGGTCTGCGCCACGTTCGCGATGGGCACCGCGGTCGGCGACCTGGTCGCTGAGAAGCTGGGCCTCGGCTATCTGTCGACGCTGCTGGTGTTCGTCGGCGTGACCCTCGTGATCGCGGCCGTGTGGCGGTTCGGACGCGCGAACGGCGTCCTCATGTTCTGGTTGGCGTACATCATGACCCGCCCGCTCGGCGCCTCCACCGGGGACCTCCTGTCACAGACCGGCAATCAAGGCCTGGGACTTGGGGTGCACGTGACCAGCTACATCTTCCTTGGCCTGATTCTGGCTCTCGTCGCGTTCCTTCAGATCAAGAAGCCCGATCTCACTCCCGCGAGGCTGGCCTACGCCGATGAGATCAACCATCCACACCTGCCGCATCCGCACCTGCATCCGGAAGGAGAGGACATCCCGGTACCCACAGATGCCTGACCTACCTCCGGCATCGAGCCGGCGAGGAACGCCCGGTTTTCAGTCCTCATCGCCGTCTCAGGGGTCGCCCGTACGCTCGAGTGCGTGACTGGGGCGACGATCGGCGTCTGCGAGGACGACGACGAACTTCGGGGCGTCTTGCGAGACGCCCTGGAGCGAGACGGACATCGCGTGCGCGCGACCGCCACGGGCACCGAGGCGGTGGCGTGGTTTCGCGACAACCAACCTGATCTCCTCGTCCTCGACATCGGTCTGCCCGACGCAGACGGACGCGATCTGTGCCAGGCGCTTCGCGCCAGCGGCGTGACGGCGCCCGTGATCTTCCTCACCGCCCGGGACGCCTTGACCGATCGATTGAGCGGATTCAAGGTGGGCGGCGACGACTACCTGATCAAACCGTTTGCGCTGGCAGAGCTCATCGTCCGCATCGAGGCTGCGCTACGGCGCGTGGCAACCCCGACGCCGGGTCCGCGCCAGGGACTCGCGCTCGATCCCGCTCGGCATGGTGTGGCAGGCCCTGGAGGCGACGTCGCGCTGACGCCCACAGAGTTCCGGATCCTCGCCACGCTGGCGTCGGACGAGGGCTCGGTCGTGCGTCGCTCCACGCTGGTTGGAGCGGCCTGGCCGAACGGTGCGATGGTGAGCGACAACACGCTCGATGCCTACGTGTCACGGCTTCGCAGCAAGCTGCGCAAAGCCGCGATCAAGCAACGGATCGCCAACGTGCGCGGGGTTGGCTACGCACTGCGATGAGAATCCGCTCCCGCCTCCTGATCGTCTCGCTGGCGACCCTTGCCACCGGCCTGGGGCTGTTGCTGGTCCTCGGCAATCTCCTGTTCGCCGCGACCATCAACAGCCAGACCCAGCGACTGCTCTCGACCCGAGCCGAAGCTCAGGTGTCGGCGCTCACCGTCAGCCCGGCGGGCGTCTCCATCCGGCCGACTCACAACGACGAGACACTCGACAGGCGGGCCTGGATCTTCGACCGACACCGCATGCTCGAGCACCCAGGGCAGGTGCCCGCGGCCGTCAATCGCCTCGCGATCACGCTCGGCTCGCACGCCGCCCCAGGGGTGCAGACCGTCGATCGGTACCGCGTCAAGAGCGTCCCACTGTTCGCCGGCATGCCGGCCCGCCGGGTCGGAGCCGTCGTGGTCGAGATCAACGTCGCCGCATTTGACTCGCTGAAGCACGAGGTGCTGCTGGGCTCACTGGCTATCGCGGCGATCCTGCTCGTCGTGGTCGGGTTCGCCGTCAACCACGCGCTGCGCGATGCGCTGGGTGCGGTACAGGCGATGACCGAGGCAGCCGCGGACTGGAGTGAGCACGACCTCGACCGCCGCTTTGACATCGACCTGCCACGCGACGAGATCGGCGGGCTCGCGGCGACACTCGACCGGCTGCTGGATCGGATCGCGGCGTCGCGGCGTCACGAGCGCCGGTTCGCCGCGGACGTCGCGCATGAACTGCGTACACCCCTGGCGGCGATTCGGGGCCGTGTCGACCTCTCACTTGACCCGCGTGGGAGTACCGCCGACCACGGTGCGGCGCTCCGGTCGGTCGGCGCCCAGGCCGCCCGGATGACGACGACCGTCGACACGCTGCTCGCCGTCGCCCGGGCCGAAACCGACCCCGAGGCCGGGCGGGTCGACCTCGCCGTGGTCGCCCGAGACTTCGAGGGGGTCGAAATCAGGACGCAGCCCGGCTTGGCACCGGCAGAGGGCGAGGCGGAGATCGTTCGCCGCGCGCTGGCACCGTTGGTGGAAAACGCCCGCTGGTACGCCCGGTCTCAGATCGTGATCGAGTTGACGACGTCCGACGGAAAATCTCGCGCCACCGTCCGCGACGACGGTCCTGGGCTTGACCCCGACCTCGGAGACGCCGCCTTTGAGCCGGGGCGTCGTAGCGCCGACGCCGCCACGGGCGGCGCCGGGCTCGGTCTCCCGTTGGCCAGGCGGTTGGCTCGTGCCTGCGGCGGCGAGGTCTCCGCGACAGCCGGGCCTGGCGGCTGCTTCACCCTCGAGCTTCCCGTCGCCGGGGACTGCGGTCGGCCGACCGCAGCCGAGCTGCCAGCCCGCAGCGGGTTGGCTTGACCGCTGAGAGGGTGTCGTCCTACGTCTTGCGTTATATCGCGCCACGTAGTAATATCGCTGCGCAATGTCACGGACCAACGATCCCCCGTTGCTGATCCTCACCAGCCTGGCATCGGGTGAGAAGCATGGCTATGCGTTACTCCAGGACATCGAACGGTTCGCCGGGGTCACGCTCGGCCCGGGCACGCTGTACGGAGCGATCGCCCGGCTCGAGGAGCGCGGCATGATCGAGTCGGCCGGGGAGGCCGGGCGGCGACGCCCGTACCGGCTGACGGCAGCCGGCGCTCAGGAGCTCGCCGACACACTCGGCCAGCTGCGCGCGATCGCCGACGAGGGCAGCCGGCGGCTCACCGCGCGCCGGGTGGCAGCTGACGGAGCGGCGGCATGACCCCCGCTCGCGACCACGGTGCGGTTGAGCCCGACGACGGGGGCCAACCGACGACCCCCGGTCCCGAGCGTCGCGACGACCGCGCGGGGGTGCGATCCGCCCCTGGTCCGACCGCGTTGCTCGCCCTCTACCCCGCCGCCTGGCGGCGGCGCTACGGCGACGAGCTCGATGCCTTGATCGTCGATATGCACGCAGATGGGCGCGACACCGGCTGGAGAGTTCGCATCGACGTGGTTCGCGCCGCCGTCCGCGAGCGGCTGCACAGCGGCCGCCGCGGTGAGCCCTCCCGTCGTATCCGCGGCGGCGCGTCGCTGGTCTTGTGGGCGTGGGCCGTGTTCGTGCTCGCCGGCGCGATCGTCGCCAAGACCAGCGAGCACTGGCAGCGGTCCTGGTCCGGGCATCCGGCTTCGACTGCCGAGATCGCGTTCGCGGGACTGACGGTGGCGGCGGTCACCGCCGCAGTGCTGGTCGCGGCCGGGATCGCGCTGACGTTGCCGGCAGCCACGCGGTTCCTGCGCGAGGGCGGCTGGTCGCGGATTCGCTTGCGGACGCTCATCGCCGTCGCGCTCACCGTCGCCGCGGTCGCGGCGACGGTCGCGCTCGTGGCATGGGCACATCGCCTGAGCGTCGTCGATCGCAACGGCCGCGACGGCGTGTACGCCGGCGCGTTCCTCTGCTGGGCGGCACTGGTCGCCGCCGCGGTTTTCGCATGGACGGGCGTGGCGACGAGGATCGCGCACGGTTTGCGGTGCGGCCAGGCGGTGCTTCGCGCCGAGGCGCTGCTCGCACCCGCCGTGACGATTCTGATGGCCGTGATGACGGTCGCGACTGCCGTGTGGTGGGGGATCGTCGGGCACGACAGCCCCGCGTCGCTGACGGGCGGATCGCCGGTCGCCCACACGTCCGCGCTCGTGCCCCAGCTGGTGGTCGCCGGGCTGCTGATGCTGATCGCGACGACGATGGCGGCCACGGGCGCCGTCCGCGCCGACGCCGCCCTATCCGAGCTTTAGGGTCGAAAGCCGTGCTGAGCTGACCACGTGCCTCCGCCACCTCTGGGGCGGCCCACACTCATGACCGTGACGCGCCGGGTGTCGGCGCTGCTGGCGTGGTTTGGCGTGCTGGTCGCCGCGGGGCTTGGCCTGCACGCCCTGGCCGAAACGGTGCAGGGCCTCGATCGTCGGCTCGTCGCCGACGCCGTCACGATCCGGACCGGACCGCTGACCACGGTGGCTCACGGCGCATCGCTGTTCGGTCGCAGCTGGGTGCTGATCCCGCTCGCGGTACTGGTCGGACTGGCGTTCGTGCGGTCGTTGGGGATCCGAGCCTGGGTTCCCCTGCTCGCAGTCGTTGGCGCCGACGGGCTCCAGAACGCGATCAAGGCGATCGTCGACCGGCCCCGACCATCGGTGACACACCTCGAACACGTCACCAGCTCGAGCTTCCCCTCCGGCCACGCGACCCAGTCAGCCGCTTTTCTGGTCGCTCTCATCGCCCTCGTGTGCTGGACGCGATCCGGCCCACTGCGGATCGCGACGACGCTCGCCTGTGCCGCGCTGGCGTGTGCGGTCGGCACCTCGCGGGTGTATCTCGGTGTCCACTACCCGACTGACGTGGTCGCCGGGATCATCCTCGGCGGGGCCTGGGCCGCGGGCGTGATCCGCTGGTTTCCGCCGGCCGCTCGGTCAGCCGTCGTCGAGGAGCCCCTGGAGCGGTCCGAGCAGGCGCTGCGAACGACGTGAGACGCCCGGGAGGGCGAGCAGGTGATGCGTGGGCGGCTCGCCGGTCTCACGCCGACGCAGCTGCTCGGCGGCGATCGGTCGCCATAGATCGTCCACGACGTCTACGACCGGGCGGCTCGCGATCGCTTCGGCGGTCCGGTCGAGGTGTTCGCCCCACAGGCGCAGACGGGTGCGGCGGGCGAGTTCGTGGTGATCGGTGCAGACGTTCATCTCCGTGTCGTTGAACAGCGAGTGAGCATTGAGGTTGGCCGAGCCGACCGTCAGCCAACGGTCGTCGACGATCGCGACCTTGGCGTGGACGTACAGCGGATCCTCACGTGTACCGGTGAGCGACCGCAGCGTCGCCGCCAGCAGTCGGCCCGCGCCGTCGTCGGCGGCGATCAGCCGGCCGAGCTGGCCCTTGGTGTCGTCCTGGCCGTTGTTGGCCCTGGCGGGCAGCACGACCACGAGCCGAAAGCTCGGTTGCGGCGGGTCGCGCAGCTTGCCGGCGAGCAGCTCGACGATCTCGGGAGCCCACAGGAACTGGTTCTCCAGATAGATGAACTCGCGCGCGGAGCCCAGCGCCCGGAGATAGCTTTCGAGGATCCGGAAGTCGCCGTCGGGCACGCTGTCGTACATCCCGTCTGCAACCGTCCGCACCACTTGGACGGTGTGCTCACCGCAGGGTTCCGGTGGCGGCGGCTCGGGGACCGACTCCCCGGTCACCTCGCGCCAGCGCATCGCGAAGTGCGCGCCCACATCCGCCACCGCGGGCCCCCATAACCGCGTTCCGACGTCGTGCCATCCCAGCCGGCGTCGCGCCAGGTGGTCGGGAGAGTCGTTGCGGTCACCGCCGAAGTCGGTCATGTCGATCCCACCGACGAACGCGACGTGTCCGTCGACCACCACGGTCTTCTCGTGATGGCAGTGCAACGGATGCTCGCGGGGGTCGAGCTCGCAACGGATGTTGGTCTGGCGTACCAGCCGCTCGACCCCCGCGCGCACCTCGGCCCGCGAGGGATGAAACAGCGGCACCGGCGCGCCGGCCCACGCCAGGATGCGCACGTCGACACGTTCGGCCGCCTCGGCGAGCAGATGACCCAGGACGGCCGGCGAGCCGCCCCGCACCATCTCGAAGTGGGCGGCCACGTGCCATCCGGTGATGTGGACGAACTGCTGCGCTGCCGCGATCGCCTCGGCGATCGCCGCCATCGCCTCCTCGCCGTCGATCAGCACCTCGAGTCGACAGCCGTCGCGTGGGGGCGGCGAGCCCGCCGCCCACGTACCCCAACCATCGGCGGCGTGGGGGTGCAACGCCCGCGACCAGCCCAGCCGATCCAGCCGCCGTGCGTGCTTGGCGCGCACGGCGGCTTCGACGCCGGCACCGATCGTCGCGTCGACCTTTGATACCAGCGCGTGCCTCACCGGCGACCGACCATAAGCGACCACGATGAACCGCGGATGAGAACGAACGCGGCATTTGGGGTCAGTGCCCGAGGCCGGGGAGCACCCGTGTGCCCTCCTCCTGGACGGCCTGCAGCTGATTCGGGTCAAGCCCGAGCAGCTTGAGGATCGTCGGAGCCACCTGCGTGTTCTCAACCCACCGACCGGAGTGGCCGGGCGGGACGTTGCCGGGCGCGTAGACGACGAGCGGGACATCCCGATCGCCCGCGTTGTCTCCCCCGTGCTCGGCGATCTTCGAGCCAGTGGTGTAGATCGTGCCGACCTGCGAGATCCCGAACACGTCCGGATGGTGCGGGTCGGAGTTCGAGACGCCGAAGAACCTCGCCGATCCCTGTCCGGCGAAGATCCACTTCAAGCCGGAGTGCTGCACGGTCACGGTCTGGCCCGCGCCGTTCACCGCCGGCGCGGTATGCGTCCACAAATAGTTCTTGGCGAACTCAGTGGCCGGCTGCGAACGGTCTGACAGCCACCACAGCAGCCCGTCGTCGTCGGCCTCTTGGACAACCAGCGTCGGGTCGCTCGGGTGCGTCTTGGCCCACGCGGCGTTGACGCCGGAGATGATCGGACCGTCATCGATCCGCTGCAGCTGGCCGTTGTTCTGCGGCGACTGGCCGTGCTTGGCCGTGAGGATGATGGCCGTCGAGTTGGTCTCACCGTCGGCCTGGATCGCGTCGACCATCTGCTGTAGGGAGTTGTTGACGTAGTCGAGCGCGCTCTGCAGCAGCGGCCCGGGCACCTGCACGCCGTTCTCGGTGACATAACCGCCGGTCACGGGCGGTCCTTCGGTGTAGTTGCCCTGGGTGTCCGGTCCGATCAACGCCGCCGGGGAGCTCTTCAGTTTCTCGGCGGTCGAGACGGTCTGAAAGTTCATCCCGTAGATCGCGGGCGTGCCGACCTCCGGGCCGCTGCCGGAGTGGTCGTAGCCGTTGATCCAGTTGATGACTGCCTGGACTTTGTAGGAGTCGTATTGCTTGGTCGCGGCGTTATCGGCCGTCCACGCGCCGTCGACCGGGTAGGGCACGCCGTTGGGCTCGACCGCCTGTGAGTCGATCTCCGGTGCGAACAAGTCGTCGATGCTCATCCCGTTGGAGCCGGGGCCGTTGAACGACGAGTAGATCGCGTGCTTTTCGGAGTATGCGGTCCGCAGGCCGGCGTTGTGGATCACCTGGAAGATCGTGTTGACCCCCACGTAGTCCCACGGCGTGATCGGCTGGCATGTCTTCGGGTCGACCGGGTACGTAGCCGGGTTCAGACCCGACTGCGGATGGTCACTGAGATTCATGATCTTGGCCGGGTCGGTATCGATCCCGCCCGGGTAGATCGAACCGCCTTCGTCAAACGACGGGAAGGTATTGCCGCTCGCGTTGTTCAGCAGGTCCGGCACGGCTGCGAGCAGGTCATCCGGCGAGTCGTAGATCACGTTGCCGCCTGGGACCGGCCCGGAGCAGTTCGTCGTGCCCGCCGGGAAGACCCCGTGGCTGTACTCGTCGTCGTAGTAGATGCCGGTGACTTTCGGGTCCCCGCCGGTCATCAGCGCCGTGCCGCCCGGATCGGAGTCCGACGGATCAGAGGTGTGGTCGTTGGTGTACTGCCGCCCGCCCTCGGCGAGCTCGGCCAGCGTCGACGTCGGATGGTTCGCCACATACCAGTCGAGATCGGACTGATGCAGGCCGTCGACCGACAGCAACAGCACGTGTTTGATCGCCGTCTGCTGATGGCGATGACCGTTGGCCCAGCCACCGTCCGGATGACTGCTGTGGCCAGAGGCCGCGGCGACCGGGATTCCGATCGCCAGCGCGCTCGCCGCCACCGCCGCGCACGCCGTCTTCGTGAGACGTCCCCGCATGAGAAGAGCTCTCCTTGTTGGCTTACGACAGCGGTTATATGTCGGCGTTGGCCAGCTGACGTAGCCCTGGGGTGAACCGGTTCTCAGCTCTTTCTCATGTACCCGCCCGGTGGGGGAACCCAGAACCGTCGAACCGTCGAACCGTCGGCTTCAGGCGGCGAAAGCCCGCAGCAGCAGTCCCATCTGTGCCCAGGCGCCAACGTTCGGCACCCGCGGCGCCGGGTGGACGAGGCCCAACACACTGTCGGCACGCGCCGGGAGCCGAACCCCGGCGCACTCGGCGGCACGCATCGCAACGTACGCCGCCTGCCACGGCACGGTGACGAACATCGGCCGACCACCGCCGTTCAAGCCCTGGACGATCTCCTCAAACGGCACCGGCGCTGGATGGGCGAGGCCAAGCGGCTCACCGACGCGCGGCTGTCCGAGCAGCCTCACCAGCCCGGCGGCCATATCGTCGACGTGCACCATGAACTGGTGCGATCTCTTCCTGAACCGCGGAACGATCGGCAGGCTCGAGAGCCGCTTCAGGGTGCCGATCATCCCCCCCTCCGTTCCGCCCCAGACAAGCCCCAGTCGTACCGCCTCTCCACCCGCCTGGAGGAACTCGGACTCGGCCGCGAGCTTCGCCCGTCCGTAGATCTGAGCGGTTCCCGGATACGCCGACATCGAGGAGATGAGCAACGGTCGCGTCCCTGACCGTTCGGCCGCTCGCACCAGCGACGCGGCACCTTCGATATTTCTCACTGCGACGGCTTGACTGTCCCTGAGACTCAGGTCATATGCACAATGCACCACCGCGTCGACATGGCTCAAGGTCTTGGCGGCCACGGGCACCGACAGCTCGTACGACCGGTACTCGTATCCGGTGAGCGGAGAGCGACCGAGCGCGATCACCCGATGGCCCGCGTCGCTCAGCGCGCGACAGATCGTCGTGCCCACAAATCCGCTCGCCCCCGTCACCGCGACCGTATGCGTTGTCATTGCGTGGTCTCGACGATCACGGTTGTCGGCAACGCATATGAGACACGCCTCAAGCAGGTGCGGAGTCGAATCGCAAACCGCTCGGCGATCAGACGTCTCGCTTGACGAGCAGCACCGCAGCGCACGCCAGCAGCACCGCGGCGTAGCCGCAGAACACCGCGAAGCCGACCCAGGGGTGCAGGAAATGATCTGATGGGTCGGGCTTGGTGGTGAAGAACGCCGACGCGGCATTTGACGGCAGGTACGGGTTGATCGAGTTCTTCAGGCTGTTGGACAGGACGCCGACGAGCCCGGGCAGTACGAAGATGATCCCGGCGAAGGTCGCGATCGCCCCAGCGGAGTTGCGGATCAGCGCCCCGAGCGAAACCGTGAACACGGCCAGGACCGCCAGGAACAGCGGGATCGCGATGACCGCTCGCAGCGCGCCGGGCGTTGCCAGCGACGGGTTGACGTGATGCTGGGCCAGCACAGCGGACGCGCCGAAGAAGCCGATGAACGTCATCGGGAACGACAGCACGAACACCACGACCGCGAACACCACGACTTTCGCCCACAGCACGGGCAGACGCTTGGGCACCGCCATGAACGTCGAGCGGATCATGCCGGTCGAGTACTCGCCGGTGATCACCAGCACGCCCAGCACACCGATCGCCAGCTCGGAGAGGTGCCAGCCGATCAGGGCAGTGTCGACCGACTTGTAGTGCAACCGGGTCTCGAGTGCGAGCTGGGACCAGCGTCCCATGTCAAACGCGGCGACGACGACGCCGAGCAGCATCCCCAGCAGACCGAACGCCAGCGACCACCGGGTCGAGCGCAGCGACCACAGCTTGATCCACTCTGAGCGCAGCACCCGCGCCTGGCTGACGTCGGCGCCCGGCTGTTTGGCCACCGGCAACCGATCGACTGCGGTGATTGCGCTCATGCCGCCTCCCTCAGATCCGGCTCAGGCTCAGCGAGCCCGGTGTGGAACTCGACCGACGAGCGAGTGATCTGCATGAACGCGTCCTCGAGCGAGATCTGCTGAGGGGTCAACCCGTGGAGCGGTATTCCGAGCTGCGCCGCGAGGTCGCCGATCTGTGCCGCCGACGCACCGCTCACGATCAGGTCGTCCTGAGCGCCGTATTCCGCGGCGATCTCGGCCCGGTCCAGCGCGCCGCGGAGCTTGGCGATCTGTGGCGAGCGCACGTGAACGGGGGCACCGGCCGAGGCCTGCTCGACGAACTCCTCGACGCTCGTGTCGGCGATCAATCGGCCTTTGCCGATCACCACGAGGCGCTCTGCGATCAGGGCCATCTCGCTCATCATGTGTGAGGAGAGGAACACGGTCTTGCCCTCGTCGGCGAGCCGGCGCAAGAGCTCACGCACCCAGCGGATCCCCTCGGGGTCCAAACCGTTGACGGGCTCGTCGAGCACGACCACGTTGGGGTCGCCGAGCAGCGAGGAGGCGATCCCGAGCCGCTGTCCCATTCCCAACGAGAAGGTGCCGACGCGCTTGCGCGCGACCTGGCCGAGCCCGACGAGCTCGATCAACTCCTCGACGCGCGCGTCGGGGATGTCATGGGTGGCAGCCAGTGCCCGTAGGTGGTTGCGGGCCGAGCGGCCGCTGTGGATCGCATGGGCCTCGAGCATCGCGCCGATCTCGTGCAGCGGATCGGGAATGTCACGGTAGGCGCGGCCGCCGACCAGGGCGGTCCCCTTGGTCGGCGCGTCGAGCCCGAGGATCAGACGCATCGTGGTCGACTTACCCGAGCCATTTGGGCCCAGGAACCCGGTCACCACACCCGGCTTGACGACGAAGCTCAGGTCATCGACGGCGACCCGCTCGCCGTAATGCTTTGTCAGGTTGTGTACCTCGATCACGCGGCGAACGTACACCACAACAATGCCGCGATTGAACGCCTGAGCCGAATCGGTCCAGGTTTTATTGTCCCCTTACCGCAGCTATGCGTTTTTCTAACAAAAACCCTGCATATATGAGATTTCCATGAGATCCGTCCGTCCCAGATTCGTCGTCGGTCACGCCATTGCCGGCGCGTTCGGTTCGGGCCGCACGGCGACGATCGTCCACGCCCAGACCGCGCCCGCGTAGGTGAGCACGGCAATGATCGTGGCCGCGCTCACCACCATCCCGGCGGCGGTGGCGGTGACGAGACTTGTGCTGCCGAGGGCAGCGACCATCGCCGCCGGGCCGGTCGCGATCCCGAGCGGCAGCAGCCCCACCGCCCCCATCGTGAACAAGGCGAGGCAGACGTGCGCGGGATCGGTCGGCAGCCCGAACCCGTACATCACGATCAGGGTTCGCAGGAGCGCCATCACTGTGAACGAGGCCACGATCAACGCCAGCCGAGCACACATTCGTGGGTTGGCGAGAACGCCGAGACCGGCTGCGAGCTTGCAGGCGCGAAAGCGACCGTAGAGCAGGCGAAGCGCCGCTAGGACCGCGAACGAGCCGCCGAGCATCGCCCACGGCGCCCAGACGGGGATCATCGCGACCGCGGTCGAGCCGAACGCCGCCAGGACCGCCGCGGCGCACATCTCGAACATCACGATCGGCGCGTCGCAGAACGCGATCTCGGCGATGGTCGGTGACGCACTCCCCCCAAAACGGCGCAGCAGAGCGACCCGGGTCGGCATCGCGGCCTGCCCCTGCAGGGTCCCGGCAAGAAAGGCACCGGCATTCGCGGCATGCACCGCGCGCGGCTCCAGTCGCTCGCTCCCGGCGGCGCGAAGCACCGTCCCCCACGCCTCGGTCCGCAACGCCAGGGTCAGCAGGTGCGCCGCGACGGCCGCGGCGAGCACCCATGGCGAAACCGCGGCGAACGCCGCGAGCAACGAGGCACCCCGCGTCGCGATCAGGTAAACGACCATTCCCAGCGCGCCGCACGGGATCAGGACGGAGAGCGCCCTGCGCAGCGACCCTTGCGTGGGCCGTGCCGCGTCGGCACGATCGGAACCCCCACGCGCTGAGGGCCGGCGACCGGCCAGACGTTCGCGCCGTTCGCGCCAGAGTGTTGTCTCCACGTTTACCTCAGTGTCTGTTGTCTGAGCGCCGATGGTGACGAGGCCAGATGAAGTGACCGTGAGAGCGAACGCGCCACGCTGCTCAACGACAGCGCGGTGAGTTGGCTCCGATGCGCCCCAGCGAGAAGCGGGTCACCAGCTGCAGCTCACCAGCGCGGCGGACGGTCAATCGGGTGGCGTTGCCGTCGGGCGCAACGCAGCCTGACCCCCGCGCGAGCGCCCAGTAGGGGGTGAACCGCAGATGGACGACCACGGTCCCGGGCCGGCTGGCACGCAGGGTCAGCGAGCTCGGGCCGAGTGATTGCAGCGTCGCCGGCCCCTGCACGATCGGGGTCGCGGCGTGGACCTGGTAGACGCGCCAATGCCGGGAACGGAACACGAGATGCAGGTAGGGCAGCCCGCGGTTGATCAGCTTGACCTCGGCCCGGGCCGAATAGTCGGGGTCAGCGTCGGAGATCGCGACGAAGCGGACCGCGTTGTCGTGGAGCCACCGGTCGTACGTGGTCGGGGTGAGGCTGCCGCCGTAGAAGATGTGGTTGTCGTGGATGTCGAGCTGCCGCTCCCAGCCGCGCGCGAGCGAGAACCGGTCGGCGACGACGTATGACTCCCAGTGGAACTGAGTGAACGGGATCTCAGTACGAAACGGCACCGCCCCCGGCGTTGACGCCTCTCGTTGCAGGAAGCCGAGCAGCGGCGCGTAGTAAGCGGTTGAGGTGGTGTGGTCGAGGTCGGCGGCGATCCCGTCGCGGAACGCCGGTGACCAGGCCATGTACAGCAGCGGCAGGAACACCAGCGCCAGCGCGCGCGGCCGCCGGCCCCACCACACCAGCGCGGTCAGCGGCAGCGCGGCGAACGTCCCCATCCGCGCGATATTGGATCCGATCGGGGTCGGGATCAGGAAGACCGCCACCGTCGCGAGCGCGTACACCGCCACGCCGGCCCGCAGACGGACCATGTCGCGCGGGAGCATCACGAGCGCCACCGCGGAGGCGATGAGCAGCGGCAGCATCGTTGTGAATGCGAACGGTTCGGTGCCGCCCTGGGGGAAGATCCAGGCGATGGCCAGCACCGGCAGGAGCGAACCGATGACCACCGCCAGCCCGGGTCGGGCAGCCCGGACCGCGCGCAGCGCGGTGCGTCGCGCTGTCTCCCTGCCGGTGGGGTCCGCCGCCGCGCTCCGGCGGGTGGCGATCGCGCCTCCCACCGCGTGGCCGGCGGCCACGAGCGCGACGAACAGCGCCGCAACCGGGCTGCACAGCGCCGACAGAATTCCGAGCACGACAGCCACAGCCGGCTGTTCGGAGTCAAGCGCGAGGATCGCGCCGAGTGCAGGCAGTGCGCCGAACGCGAACGCCAGCCGTCCCGAGTACAGGTCGGCGGCGGTGGCAGCCCCGAACAGCATCGCACCGACCCAGCCGCGCGCGCCGAAGTGGCGTCGGGCGATGACGGTGAACACCGTTGCGGTTCCCGTGGTTGCCAGCGCTGCGGCGAGCTGAGGGGTCAGCGTCGCCGACACGGCCGGGAACAGAACGCTGTAACCCAGCACGGCGTTGCCCGAGTACCAGTAGTCGTTCCAGACCGCGAATCCCTGCTGCCGGAACATCTCAGCGCGAAACAGGTGAGCGGCGAGATCGACGCTCGACGGCGAGACGATCACGTAGACGGCCGCCAGCAGCGCGGCGACCAACGTCGGCGCGAGCCACCACAGCCACCCACGGGCGTCGAGTCGCGGAGACCTCGAGGGTGCCCGCGCCGGTGCGGGCGCCGGTATCTGCTCGAGAACGGCCATGATCAGCTGAGAACGTCGACGCCGACGATCACGCGCTGTGGCCGACCGCCGGCGAAGGCAGCACCAGCTCGCCGGTTCTCACAGCGCGAATCGTCGCCAGCAGTTGCGCCGGCGTCGCATCCTTGAGCAAGAACCCGCGTACCCCCGACTCCAGGCCTGCCTCAAGGTAGTCACCGAAGTCGAAGGTCGTGATCAGGATGATCTTGGCTCGTGGTTCCTCGCGCATGATCTGCCGCGCGGCCTGCACACCATCGACATCGGGCATCCGGATGTCCATCAGGATCAGGTCGGGTCGAAGGACCAGCGCTGCCGTGATCGCCTGGGCTCCGTCGGCCGCCTCACCGATGACCTTCAGGTCAGGCTGACTGTTGATCACCATGCGCAGGCCCAGCCGCATGAGTTCTTGATCGTCGACGACGAGAATCTCGGTTGACATCGCTGTGACCCGTCGGAGCTCTACTCGGACTCGGTGA
The DNA here is from genome assembly GCA_963743985.1 of uncultured Solirubrobacteraceae bacterium. Lineage (GTDB taxonomy): Bacteria > Actinomycetota > Thermoleophilia > Solirubrobacterales > Solirubrobacteraceae > Palsa-465. Next base: position 210,480 of record CAVUSD010000008.1, read on the forward strand.
CCAGGATCGGAGTCGCGTGGGCGTGGTCCGGGTGCTCGGCGTTGTGACCGACCTGAACGTCTCCGCGGGTGGCCGTGATCCAGGCGACGAGCGCGATGAAGAACGTGAGCGCGATGAAGCTGACCAGGGGATCTCCGAGGGCGAACCCGCCATTGGTGTTCTTGGAGAAGCCGTCGGCGAACGACGCGCCCAGCGGCCGCGTGATCACGTAGGCAAACCAGAACGAGAAGATCGGGTTCCAGCCCAGCTTCCACCAACCGACCGCGGGAATCGAGATGATGACCGCAAACAGCGCCGCTGAGGTCCAGAACCCGAGATTGAGCTGGAAGGCGGTCAGGTCACCGGCGGCGGTGCCGAGCGCAAACGTCCCGAGCACCGCCGACCAGTAGAACTTCTCCCGCCTCCGGGTGTTGATCTCGTGAATCGAAAGCGTCCCTTCGCTGCGGTACCACCACGCGAAGATCGCCGCGGTGATCGCTGCGAACACCGGCGTCGTCACCGAGTACGGGATGCTGGCGCCGTCGTGGATGCCGTCGGCGGCCATCGTTCCGAAGACCGCGACCATCATCACCGCGAACCAGTAATACGGGGCGCGATACTCGGTCTGGCGCAGCTGCAACCACAACGCCAGCGCGAGGCCGAACAGGCCGACCGCGGCGGCCAGCGGCACGCTCTGTTGCCCGATCGCGTCCGACATCGCTTCGCCCATGCCGGTTGTGAGCAGCTTCAGCACCCAGAAGATCGCCGTGATCTCCGGGACTTTGGTGAGCATCCGCACGGCAGGGCCGCGGTCGCGTTCAGCGCGTGAGGGAGGAGTCATCGGTCGCAGGCAGGGGTCGGTGGCAGGTCGCCTCAGAGTCTGTGGGGCTGACGCCGATCTGGCAATCGCGCGCAGGGATGAACTTGCGCGACGGGAGATCCCCCTTCGGTAGCGGTCCGCTCATCCCCAGGTCGCAGGTCGGGAGCGGCCACGACGCCTCGCGCGGTCTCGCCGGGCGCTGGCTCCCAACACGACGATCACCAGCAGCGTGTGAATTACCGGGCGGGTCAGATCGGCCCGGCTGTCGGCCGGCTGCCCGGGTTCACCGGATAGGCGACTGGTCGATTGCAGTGCGCGTGCCATGGTCACGGTTTGTAGGCAACGCGCATGAGACGCACGTGAAAGAGCGGATGGCTCCCCATGATCGCTCGTACATCAGTCCGGAAACCGCTGCGCTGCGCCTGCGGCGCGTTAACGTGGGCCGGACCATCACGCACCCGCGCCCGAGGAGGGGTTTGTCCTGATCGCCAAGCTCCCCCGCCAGGGCGTCGTGCTGTTCGGCGGCCACGGGTTCCCATCACGCGTGGTCCGCTCCGTGATCTGCGCCGCCGTGCTGCTGCTCGGAATCAGCTCCGTCGCCCACGCCGACCCCGCCGCGGCTCCGGGCGCGGTCCAGAACCTCGCCGCGGACGCCTCATCTTGGACGAGCGAGACGACCACCGACATCTCCTGGGATGACCCCGACGACCCGGTTACCGGCACCCTCTACACCGTCGACGGCTCCCCCGCGTCCGGGGTCACCGTGCAGCAGACCGGCGATGACGAGGACCTGAACCTCTCCGGACTGTCTGACGGGATCCATCACGTCTGGGTGTGGCTGCAGGACGACGGCGCCAACGACCCGGCGACCGCGCAGGAAGCCACCGTCTACATCGACAACGCACCGCCCGTCATCAGCGCCGACACCGGCGTCGATTACGGCGCCGAGACGATCAGCTTCCCCGTCTCTGACGCTTCGTCGGGCGTGGACCCCGACTCGGTCGACGCCGAAGCCACGAACCCGAGCGGCAGCGACGACGAAGACCTGGATGCCGAGGTCGACAACGGTCAGATCGTCGTCGACCTACCGGACTATTCCGACTACGGCAACCGATGGACGTTCGCGGTCACCGCCTCCGACCTGGCCGGCAATGACGTCACCACGTCGTTCGCGGTCACCCTGAACCCGCCCTCCGGCAACTCAGGTGGGTCCGGCGGTTCCGGCGGTTCCGGATCCCGCGGTGCCGGTGGTGCCGGCGGTGCCGGCGGTGCCGGCGGCAACAACGTTCCCGTCTCTCTATCGAAGATCACCACCCTGGTCAGGGGACACACCGTCCAAGGCCACGTGCCGACCAGCGATACCGCGGTGGCGTTTGCCGTGTACCAGGTCCATGGCAAGAAGCTGCAGCTGGTGATTCACGGCAAAACCGACAAGCTCGGTTATTTCAACCTGCACTTCCCTGCCCCGGTCAGCGGCACCTTCAAAGTGCGCTCCGGCCACGACCAGGCCACTTTCACGATCAAAACGGCCACCAGGGCAAAGAAGCTCAGTTCACTGCGAGGGCCTCACGCACGCGCTTGACGGTCGCGCCCGGACGAACGAGCGGGCCGGGGGCGAACTGGGCGACGCGCACCTCCTCGATCAGCCACAGCACGTCGCTGCGACCGGCCGCCCGGGCTTCGAGCTCTCGGATCGCAGCCATCCGGTCGGCGTCGGCGGCGACGTGGGCCGGCAGCCGCTCCAGGCGCTGGGCCGCAGCGCGCAGGTAGCGCTCGACATCCGCCAGCCGGCCGAGACCGGCCGCCGCGAGCATTCCCGGGTACACGAGCCGGCCGACCTGGCGCGCGACGTCCTCCCGGGCAGGACCGAACGCAGCGCTCGCCGGGAGCGTGTCGAGCTGCTCGCTGACGGCTCGCGCCGCCTCGAGGATGCGACCGAACGCCACCAGCGCATCGAGCGTCCTGGGCCGCAGTTCGCCGCGGACGTGCTCACGCAGCGTCGCGAACGACGCGGCGTCCCAGGCCGGCCCGCCGCCGGTCGCGATCAGCGAGTCGAGCGCAGCGTCCGTGGCATCCTCGATCACCGCCTCCAGCGTGTCGTGAGGGGCGGAGCTGAGCGCGAGCGTCAGCTGCAGTCCGAGCTGACCGGTCACCCATCGCCACGGTGAGGGAACGGTCAGACGTACCAGCCGCCGGGTCCCGCGGGCCATCGCCGCGGTCTGCTCAGCTGCCGTCTCGCAGACCCGGATCCCGACCGCGTCGCCCTCGTCGACCAGCGCCGGGAAACCGCGCAGGCCGCCCGTGAGGTCGACCGTGCGCGGCAGCGAATCGACGTCGAAGTCGTGCATCCCATGACGTGCGAGCGCCGGCACGGCCCGCTGCAGACGGGCGCGCAGCACCGGCCGCAGCTGATCGCGCAACGCATCCAGGGACCGGCCGCAGGCAAGCGCCGTTCCGTCCTCATCCTCGACGCAGAAGGTCATCCGCAGATGCGCGGGCAGGTCGTCCAGCGACCAGTCGGCCGCACTGATTCGAACGCCACGCAACCGCTCGATCGTCCCAGCCAGGACCTCGAGCAGCGGGCCGGAGCGCGGCGTGATCTCGGCGAGCAGCGCACTCGCGGTATCGGGGATCGGGACGAGCGGCGTGCGCAGTCGCTTCGGCAGGCTCCGCAACAGCGCGACGACGAGCTCCATCCGAAATGCGGGCACGAGCCACTCGAAGTTGGTCTCTCGCACCGCCCCGAGCGACGCGAGCGGGATATGGACCGTGACCCCATCCGCCGCCGAGCCCGGATCAAAGCGATAGGACAGCGCGAGCTCCAGCGAACCTTGCTTCCAGACCGCCGGCCGGTCGCGGTCATTGGGTGTGACATCGCCCTCGATCAACAGGTCCATCGGGTATTCGAGCAGCGTCGGCTGGGTCTGACGCGCCCCCTTCCACCAGCGGTCGAAATGACGCCCGCTGACGACGTCCTGCGGAACGCGGTGGTCAAAGAACGCCTCCCGCGCCGCTTCGCCGGCAAGCAGGTCACGCCGTCGCGCACGCGCCTCCAGCACCTCGACCTCCTCCACCCGACGCTCGTTCTCACGCATGAACGCATGGGACTCGTCCCAATCGCCCTCGACGAGCGCCCGGCGGATGAACAGCCGGCGGGCGACCACCGGGTCGATTCGCGAGTACTGCACGGTCCGAGACTCGACGATCGCCAGGCCGTACAGCGTCACCCGTTCGGACGCGACGACCGCGGCGCGGCGACGGTCCCATCGCGGCTCGCCGTAGGAGCGCCTGACGAGGTGCTCGGCGAGCGGCTCGACCTGCTTGATCTCGACCGCCGCTGCGGTTCTGCCCCAGAGTCGCGTCGTCTCGATGAGCTCGGCGACCATCACCCAGGTCGGCCCGCGCCGCGCGAGCACCGAGCCGGGAAAGATCGCGAACTTGGCCCCTCGCGCACCCACGTACTCGCGTGTCCCGCCGTCCCTCATCCCCAGATGCGAGAGCAGCCCGGACAGGAGGGCCGTGTGGATCTCCGGCGCGTCGGCCGGCGTGTCGTTCGGCGTCATCCCAACCTCGCGGGCCGCGTCCTCGAGCTGCGCGACGAGGTCCTGCCACTCGCGGATGCGCAGGTAGTGCAGGAACTCGGCCTTGCAGCGCTTGCGGAACTGCGAGCGTGAGACCTCGCCTTCCAGCGCGCGTAGGTACCGCCACAGGTTCAGATAGGCGAGGAAGTCCGACGACGTGTCGGCGAAGCGTGCGTGGAGCTGATCGGCCTGGCCGCGCTGCTCGGCGGGGCGTTCACGTGGATCCTGGATCGACAGCGCTGCGGCGATCACGGCCACTTCACGGGCACAGCTCAAGTTGTCGGCCTCGACCACCATGCGACCCAGGCGGGGGTCGATCGGAAGCCGCGCGAGGCTGCGCCCGAGCGATGTCAGGGGTTCGGCGGCCGACGGATCAAACGCCCGCAGCTCGTGCAGCAGCGCGACCCCGTCGCGGACCTGTCGCCGGTCGGGCGGCTCGAGAAACGGGAACGCCTCGATCTCCCCCAACCCGAGCGCCGCCATCTGGAGGATCACGCTCGCGAGGTTCGTTCGCAGCACCTCTGGATCGGTGAACTCCGGCCGCGCGTTGAAATCTTCTTCCGAGTACAGCCGCACGCAGATTCCGTCGGCGAGGCGACCGCAGCGCCCCTTGCGCTGGTCGGCGGAAGCCCGTGAGATCCTCTCGACCGGCAGCCGCTGGACCTTCAAGCGCGCGCTGTAGCGTGAAATCCGGGCGAGACCGGTGTCGACGACGAAGCGAATGCCGGGGACGGTCACCGACGTCTCGGCGACGTTGGTCGCCAGCACGACGCGGCGCCTGTGGGTTCGGTTTCGCCCGAACACCTTCTGTTGTTCAGCCGCCGCCAGCCGTGAGTACAGCGGCAGTACCTCCACGTCCGGCCCCAGCCGTCCACTCAAGACCTCCGCGGCGTCGCGGATCTCCCGCTCTCCGGAGAAGAACGCGAGGACGTCTCCGTCGCGCTCGGCGAGCAGCTCCTCGACCGTGTCCGCCAGCGCGTCGAGTAGCTCCTCGTCCTCGTCTGGCGGCCGGTACCGGACTTCGACCGGGAAGGTCCGCCCCGACACCTCGATGATCGGGGCGCCGCCGAAGTGCACGCTGAACCGCTCGGGGTCGATCGTCGCGCTCGTGATGATCAGTTTCAGATCGGGGCGCCGCGGCAGGATGCGATGCAGGCAGCCGAGCAGGAAGTCGATGTTCAGCGAGCGCTCGTGCGCCTCGTCGACGATCACCGTGTCGTAGCGGCGCAGCAGCGGATCACGGCGGATCTCGGCGAGCAGCAGGCCGTCGGTGACCAGACGGATCAAGGTGTCCTCCGAGCCACGATTGTCGAAGCGCACCGCGTAGCCGACAGCGCCGCCGAGCGGCACGTCGAGCTCCTCGGCGATCCGCTGCGCCACGGTCCGCGCCGCGAGCCGTCGCGGCTGGGTGTGGGCGATCGCGCCGCGCACGCCGCGCCCGAGCTCGAGGCAGAGCTTCGGCAGCTGGGTCGTCTTGCCCGAGCCGGTCTCCCCCGCCACGACGATGACCTGGTGCTCACCGATCGCCGCCAGCAGGTCGTCTCGGCGTGCCGACACCGGCAGCTGCGGCGGGTAGGAGACCCTCGGGACGGATGCGCGCCGGCGCTCCACCGTGGCCTGCGCCTGCGCGAGCTGTCGCTCGAACCGCGCCCGACCCTCCTCGTCGCCCCGACGGAGCCGGTGAGCCTGGCGGCGAAGACGCCGTTCGTCTCGCAGCGTCAGCTCGCGAAGCGCCTTCTCGTCGACAGCGGCCATCCGCACCGACGATAGGCCGCTCGCGACCGGGTGCCGTGGCTGCTGCTCCTGTACTTCTGGACAGCAGCTTTGGCCCACCGGCCATGGGGCCCTCCCAGACGCCGGGTTACGGTGGACATGTGTCGAAACCACAGCAGAGAGATACGCATGCCGTTTAGAGGCACGGACCCCTGGAAGCACCTCGACGATTGGTGCCAGCAGTGTCTGGGGCGGTCGCGTCAAGATGGCCAGACCGTGTGTGCACAGTGCGCCGGGCCTGACCTTTCCAGCAATGGGCACGGCCGATACGACCATCAGGCCTGGCGCACGCTCGTCGAACAGCTGCACCTCGGCGGATAACCAACAACCGCGTGCAGGTCGCCCTCGGAGGGTGAACCGTGCATAGTGTCGGTTTGCGTGCGCGTTCTGTTGACCTTCGAGAACTTTGCCTCGTTCGCGGGTACTGAGACCTACACACTGACAATCGCCGAGGAGCTTGAGCGCCTCGGACACGATGTCGTCATCTATTCGCCGAACCTCGGGGCGATGGCCGAGCACGCGCGCGAGCAAGGCGTGCGCGTCATCGGCGTCGACGGGCTTCCAGCCGAATGCGACCTGGTGCTCTTCTCCGACGCCGCCACCTGTCACGAGCTCGCCGGCCGCTACGTCGACGCGGTCCGGATCTTCGTGTCGCACTCGGCCGAATTCATGCTGACGGTGCCACCGCAGCTCGGCGACCGCTGCCACGCGGTGGTCACGCTCAACGATCGCGTGCAACGCGCGATCGAGGCGCGGGCCTGGCATCCGCCGGTCGTGAGACTGCGGCAGCCGATCCGGCTGGCGCGCTTCCGCAACCTGGGAGCGGCTCGCTCACCGGCAACGACCGCGCTGGTGATGAGCAACTATCTCCGGGGTCCGCGGGCCGCCATGATCGAGAACGCCTGCCGCGCCACCGGTCTGGAGCTCAACTGGATCGGGCTCACCACGACTCCGTCCGCCCATCCGGAGTTTGCGCTCGCCGCGGCGGACATGGCCATCGGGCTGGGCAGGTGCGTGCTCGAGACGATGGCGGCGGGGCGGGCCGCGTACGTCTACGGGATCGCCGGGGGAGACGGATGGGTCACGCCCGAGCGGTATCCGGCGATGGAAGCCGACGGGTTCGGCGGCACCTCGGCCCGGGGGATGGTGATCGACACCGATCGTCTGGCCGAGGATCTCGGCGACTGGGACGAACGCATGGGCGAGGTCAACCGCGACCTCGTGTCGGCGCACCACAGCTCACGGGAGCACGCCACCGAGCTGATCGCTCTCGCCCGTACGCTGAGCGGCACGCCGGCGGCGGAGCTGTCCCCCGGTGACGAGCTGGCGCACCTGATCCGCCTCGAGCTGCAGAACCACGGACGCGTCGCGCTGGGACAAGCCGAAGTCGAGGGTTTGCGCGCAGCGCTCACCGATCGCGACCAGGAGGTCGCCACCCTGCATGCGGAACTCACCGATGCGCAAGACGACGCAAGCACCGCGCACCGGCTCCTGGACGAGGTTTGCCGCACCCGCCGATACCGGCTGGCGTCTCGCCTCGCGGCGCCCCTGGACCGCCTCCGCGGACGCTGACCTTGGCGTCCGGAGTCCGAGAGCTCAGTGCACTCGCGACTCGTCCGCCTTCCAGCAGTACCAGGCAAGCACGGTGCGGTACGGGCGGTAGGGATCACCGAGCGGCTCGAGCTCCCGCGCCGTCGGCGTCGGGCGCTGCCACCCGACCGCGTAGCCGCGCCGGATCCCGAGGTCGGATACGGGCCACACGTCCAGCCGCCTGAGCTGGAAGATCAGGAACATCTCGGCCGACCACGGACCGATCCCGCGGACTGAGGTGAGGCGCTTGACGATCTCGTCATCCGGTTGGCGAGCCAGACGCCGAGGCGAGAGGTCGACGGTGCCGTCCAGCACCTTGGCCGCCAGATCGTGCAGTGAGCGTGTCTTGTTCCCCGACAGGCCGACGGCGCGCATCTCCTCGTCGCTCATCGCCACGACCCGTTCGGGCTCGACCACGCCATCCAACGCGTCGACCAATCGGCGGTGGATTGCGTGGGCGGCCGCGTAGGCCAGTTGCTGGAACACGATCGCCTGCACCAGCGACGCGAAGTGGGTGCTGCGCGGGCGCGGGATACGAACCGGTCCCGTCTCGGCTGCCAGCCGCTCGATCACCGGATCGACGGCCGCCAGCGCCGCGACCGCGGTCGCGAACCGCTCGGCGGAACCGGTCATCGGCCCGTCCCGATCCTCGTTGTGCCAGTTTCGCGTCGGCGATCCACTACGTCATCGCAAGTCGGGACCAACGACTCACGCATTTCGGTCACTGGCCCTGTATCCCTCCTCCGTGTGACTCGTACGCCTGCCGGCGTCGCCGCTCGGATCACCGGCCCGAGCGGCCGCGGGCAGAGATCAGGCGTCGTACAGGGCGTCGATCGTGTCGGCGTATTTGGTGAGGATCACGCGCCGTCGGGGTTTCATCGTGGGCGTCAACTCGTCGCCGCCCGGTAGCCACGCGATCGGAACGATGGCAAACCGCTTGATCCGCTCAGGGGCGGACAGGTGTCCGTTGGCCTCGATGATCTGCTGTTCGACGGCGGCGAACACGACGGGGTCTTCAGCCAGCTCCTCAGGGGTGGTGCCGATCAGGCCATGCTCGCGAGCGAAGCCAACGCACGCGTCGGGGTCGAGCGCGATCAGCGCGACGTTGTGGGGACGCTCATCGCCGATCGCGACCACCCCGCCGATCAGCGGGAACGCCGCCTTGATCCGCGCCTCGATCCGCGCCGGCGCCATGTTCTTGCCCGAGGAGCCGATGATCAGCTCTTTCTTGCGGTCGACGATCGAGAGATAGCCGTCGGCGTCGAACTCACCGATGTCGCCGGTCCGCAGCCACCCATCGGCGGTGAACGCCTCGGCGTTCTGGTCCGGGCGTCCGCGGTACCCCCGCATCACCCCCGGAGACTTGATCTCGATCTCGCCGTCCTCCGCGAGGCGCACCTCGGCACCGGGCACCGGCTTGCCCGCGGTGCCAACGCGCAGATCTTCAGGGGGGCTCATCGTCCCGATTCCGGTTGCCTCGCTGAGTCCCCAGATCTCGCCGATCATCACCTCGATGCCGTGCAGGAACGCCATCAGGTCGGGCGGAGTCATCGCCCCGCCGGTGATCCCCCACTCCACCCGATCCAGACCGTGCTCGACCCGCAGCGCCTCCAGCAGGGAGCGGTCGGGCTCGGGCCCGTCGTCGTCGCCGAGCGCGCGACGCCGCGCCGCGTTGACGGCCGCCAGCGTCGCGGGGTCAGCGTCGCGCTCGATGATCGCCCGTAACTTCTCGAACAGTCGCGGCATCCCGAAGATCAGATGCGGGCGCACCTCACGCATCACGTCGAGCACGGTGCTGATATTCGGCGCCAGCGTCACTGTGTAGCCGTGCACCATCGGCCAGTACTGGCAATTGTTGCGATCCCCGATATGTGCCATCGGGAGGTAGGTCACGAATGCGGCGCCGTCGGGAAGGTGATGGACCTGGTCGACCATCCGGGCGATGTACATCGCGTTGGCGTGCGTGATCTCCACACCCTTGGGCTCCCCGGTCGTCCCCGACGTGTAGATCAGCGTCAGCAGATCGTCGCTGGAGACTGCACCTGCGGCCGCCTCCACGTCGAAGTCCGACGCCGCACCCCGCGCTTCCAACGCGGGAAGTTCAGACACCGTGAGTACCTGGGCCACGTCGACCCGATCGCGCAAATCGTCCTCGACGATCGCCAGGGTCGGCTGCGAGTTAGCCAACACCAACGCAACGTCCTGAGGCGGTGCCGTGTTGTAGATCGAGAACGGCGCCGCGCCCAGCAACATCGCTGCCGCGTCCACCAGATGGAACTCCGGCCGCGTTGAGAGCATCAGCGCGACCCGATCCCCCGGGCGGACGCCACGCTCGTGCATTCCCGCCGCCAGGTTCCGCGCCCGCTCCCCGTACTGCGCCCACGTGATCACCTCGCCACCCAGCGACACGATCGCCGGGCGGTCCGGCACCCTCGCGACCGTCGCCGCGAACGCCTCGCACAACGTCGCCGCTCCCAGCGCCGCGTTGGACACCCGGGTCTCACTGGTCTCCGTGGAGCTCATCGTTCATCTTCCTCTCGAAACTGCGCTTGCGCTGCTGCTCGTCGCAGTCGCCCGAGTGAACAGCATCATGACCCTGACGCAAACGACAATTGACGCGGCCCGAGAACGAGACGTTCAGCCACCTAGCTTGCGGCCGAGGGCGCTGCTGGCCAGAGACTGTCGAGCGCGCTGGCCGGCGTCAGGAACGTATACGTTCGGTTGCCTCCCTCGATCACGCCCACGACGCGGCCCGATGAGTCGATGGCTGGACCGCCACTCTCGCCCGGGAGCGCCCCGCCGCTGCCGGTGATCGCCAGACTGTCCGGCAGAACCTCCTGAGATCCGCCGTCGAGCGTCAGTCGAGCCGAGAGGTGCGTCTTGGCGATCTTGCCGTTGCTGACCAGGGGCGGCCGGTCCTCGGTGCCTCCGGGGTCCCCGGGGTAGCTGACCATGGCGACCTTCTCGCCGACGTAGGGCCGTGCGGTCTCCAGTCTCAACGACGTCATCAGGGCGGATTGCCTCGCTGGATATATGAGGGCTGCCAGATCGTGGGCGGGGGTCTCCCAGCCGAGCATCACCCCCCTGACGTGGGCGATCCGAACCATGCCGGCGAAGTTGACGCATCCGGAGATCACGTGGTCAGCGGTGATCACCCGCGCCCGGACGATTTGGAACCCGGTCCCCGCCACCGATCCCCCGCGGTTCGGGGCGCACTTGACAATCGAGACCGCGCCCCGGGCGCGGTTGATCACACTGTCCGGCACCGGGCCAGTGGCCGAGGTTGTCGTGGATCGCGCCGGTGCACTGGCCGCCGGGACATCAACCGTCGCTGTCATCCTGGCGCCGCGGCTGTTGGACGCCCACGGCGCCCAGACGACCAGTGCACCCGCGACCGCCAGCGCCAACGTCGAGTAGAACAGCCAACGGATCATCGTCTGATCTGTATCGGCAACGTCTCGGCGTTACACGAGCCGTTGACACGGGGGCGTCTCCGCCGGACGCGTGGCAATCGGGCGAGCCGAGAAGGCATACGGCGGGTGGGATTCGAACCCACACGTCCCGAAGGACAACGGCTTTTGAGGCCGTCGTGTCTACCGTTCCACCACCGCCGCGGGGACGGCCAAGTCTAGGCGCCAAGCACCAGTGCCAGCAGCTCGTCGGCCAGCGCGGGGGGCGCTGCCACGATCCCGGTCGCCTCGAGCTCACGCGCGGCCAGCGGCTGGATGGTCATGCCCGCCCGCTGCGCGATCACCGATCCGGCGGCGATGTCCCACGCCTTGACGCCGCGCTCGTAGAACGCGTCGACGCGGCCGCAGGCGGCCCAGACGAGGTCCAGGGCAGCGGCGCCCGCGCGGCGGACGTCGCGAACGCGCGGCAGCACCCGCTGCAGCACCTCGGCCTGACGGGCCCGCTCGTCGGCGTCGTAGGAGAACCCGGTCGCGACCAACGCGGTCGCCAGGTCAGGTCGCTGTGAACAGGCGATCTCGGCTCCATTGAGGGTCGGGACGCCCGAGCGCGTCGCCGAGAAGCACTCGTCGCGGACCGGATCGAGCACGACCCCGACCAGACCGCCGGCGCCGTCCTCACAGGCGACGCTGACCGCGAACTGGGGAAAACCGAACAGGAAGTTGGTCGTCCCGTCGAGCGGGTCGATCACCCAGCGCAGCTCACCGCCGGCGGTCTCACCGCCCTCCTCGCCGAGGATCGCATCCTGCGGGCGCCGATCTGCGAGCACGGCTCTGATCGCCGTCTCGGCGGCGACGTCGGCCGCCGACACGAGGTCGGTGGGACTGCTCTTGGAGCGGATCTCGGGCTGGCGGTGGCCGAACCGCGACATCAGCTCGGCGGCGGCGGTCCGGGCGGCCTCGTCGGCCACCGACAGCAGCTCACGCTCGAGCGATGGCAGTTCTGTGGCGTGGGCGGCGGGCATCTCCCGACCGGTTGTACCTGATTCGCCTATTTGTAGATCAGCTTCTGCCCGAGCAGCTGCGTGACGGTCACGAAGTGGTAGCCCTCACGGAGGAGCGTCGTGATCTCGTCCGGCAGCGCCGCCAGCGTCTCGGACCGGTCGCCACCGCCGTCGTGCTGAAGGATGATCGCCCCCGGATGGGCGCCGCCGATCGCCCGCTGCTCGATCGTCGCGGTGCCGGGCCGCGACCAGTCGACGGTGTCGACGTCCCACTCGATCGTCGTGAACCCGAGCGAGCGGGCCTCGGAGATCAGCGCCGAACTGACGGCTCCGCCGGGTGCTCGGAACAGGCATGGGGTGAAGCCGTGGGTCGCTGCGCGGATCGCGCCCGCGGTCTGCTCGATCTGATCACGGGCGAACGTGCCGGCACCGGAGACGTCCGCGTGGGTCCAGGTGTGATCGCCGACCATGTCGCCGTCGGCGAGCATCCGCCGCTCGATCGCGCCGCCCTCGCCGTAGGTGGAGATCTGCTCCCCGATCTCGAAGAACGTGGCCGGCACGTGGTAGCGCTCGAGGATGTCGAGGAACTGGGGCGTGTCGTACCAGGGGCCGTCGTCGAACGTCAACGCGATCTCGCGCCCGGTCGTCGGCCCACTCGTCACGTAGGCGGGACCGCTCGGCACACAGCCCACCAGCTGGGGCGTGTGCAACGTGGTCAGCTTGCCCCGACCGGGATACAGCGTCTCGCACAGCCGGGCGGGATCCGATCCGGCGCCGACCGGCGTGCAATGCGCGCGTGACAGCGTGTTCTGGACCTGCCAGCGAATCGGCCGGTAGGTGTTCCCGAAGACCGACGGCAGGAACGTCGCGGTCAGTCCATCGGCGCCGGCGCGGCGAACCGTCGCGGTGACGACACGGGCGCGCTGAGGTTGTCCGCCGCGGTAGGCCTGGTAGACGAGCCGCGGATGCGGGCGGCCTCTGACCGGCGCGATCACGCACAGGCGCCCCGTCACGCCGCCCTTGACAGCTTCGACCAGGAGACAGAGCGAGCGGCCCTCGCGCCGCAGAGCGGCGGTCGAGAACGGCGTCGTCGTCCGCAGCTTGAACACGAGCTGCTGCGCCGACTGGGTGAGCGACGCGCTGGCCACGGTGAGCGGCGCTGCCGCCCCGTCGGCGGGCTTGGACGCCAGCGCCCCCGGCACCTGTGACGCGACCAGCAGGCATACGAGTGCGGTCGCGATCACGAGACGGGTGCGCATCAGCGCGGACATCGTATTCCCTCCAACCTCGACGGCCATAGACTGACGAGCTCGATGAGCCCCGACCACCCCGTCGTGATGTTGGCCGGGGGCACCGGCGGCGCCAAGCTCGCCCGCGGGATGCTCGACGTGGCCGGTGACCAGCTCGTGGTGATCGCCAACACCGGCGACGACGTCGAGATCTACGGCGCCCACGTCTCCCCCGACCCGGACCTGGTCACGTTCTGGCTGGCCGACCGGATCGACGAACGGGGCTGGGGCCTGGACGGCGACAGCTTCCACGCGATGGATCAGCTGCGGGAGCTGGGCGTCGACGTCTGGTTCAACCTCGGCGACCGTGATCTCGCGATCTGCCTCGAGCGGGCGCGGATCCTCCGTGAGGGCGGGCGCCAGACCGCGGCTCAGACGCGGCTCGCCGCAGCGCTCGGGGTCGCCGCCACCGTGCTGCCGATGTCCGACGAGCCGGTCAGGACCGCGGTGCTCGCCGCCGGGCGCTGGTGGCCGCTGCAGGAGTTCATGATCCGCCACGCCGGCGCCGGTCCGGTCGACGATGTGGCGTTTCGCCACGCCCGGGCCGCGCAGCCGACCGTCGAGGTGCTGGACGCGCTCCGACGCGCGTCTGCGATCGTGATCGGCCCGTCGAACCCGGTCATCTCGATCGGTCCGATCCTCGCCGTCCCCGGCATCCGGGAGGCGATCGTGGCCAGCCCGGCGCCGGTGGTCGCCGTCAGTCCGCTCGTCGCCGGCCGGGTACTCAAGGGACCCACGGCGGCGTTCCTGGAGTGGGCCGGCCAAGCGGCCGACAGCGACGGGATCGCGGCGGTGTATGCGCCGCTGATCGACGGGCTGGTCGCCGATTCGGTCAGCGACTCGGTGGCGACGCTGCAGACCGAGGTGCTGCTCGACACCCCCGCACGTCGACGTGCGGTCGCCGAGGCGACGCTGTCGTTCGCGACATCCCTGGCCTGAGTATCGTCGAGTCGCCCATGTCCACGCTCGCGATCCTCCCGATCAAGAATCTTGACCAGGCCAAGCAGCGACTGTCGCCCGAGCTCGGTCCGACGCCGCGTCGAGCGCTGGTCGAGGCGATGTTCTCGGACACACTGGTCGCGCTGCGCCGGGCCAAGGAGCTGCCCGACGTGCTCGTGATCTCGTCTGACAGCCGTGCCCAACGAATCGCCGAGGGCTACGGCGCGACGGTGCTCGCCGATGCCGGCAGCGGTCACAGCGATGCTGCGCTGATCGGTCTGCGACGGGCTGGCGAACTGGGCGTCGATCGGGCGCTCCTACTACCCGCCGACTGCCCCCTGATCGACCCCGCCGAACTCGACCAACTGGCGCAGTGGCCGACACCGGAGCGCTGCGTGCTCGTCGTTCCCGACCGTCACGGCCTCGGCACCAACGCATTGCTCCTGCACCCGCCGGACGCGATGGAGCCCTCGTTCGGCGAGGGCAGCCACGCCCGCCATCTCGGCAATGCGCGCGCCGCCGGCATCCACGCCGAGACCGTGCAGCTGGCATCGCTGGCGCTCGATCTCGACACTCCGGACGACCTCGCCGTCGTCGAGCAGACGCTCTCAAGCACCCGCGGCGGTGCCGCGCACACGCGCGGAATGCTGCGGCAGCTGCTGCGCAGCCGCGGCTGAGCACGAGCCCGATGACAACGATCAGCGCCACCGCCCTCGACGGTCTGCCCGAGGTCCGGGCCGGCGACGACCCGGCGGCCCTGATCGCGTCGGCGCTCGAAGGCCACGAGTTGGCCGATGACGACGTGATCGTCGTCGCCCACAAGCTGATCTCCAAGGCCGAGGGCGCAACCCGCCGGCTGAGCGACGTGCACCCCGGAGAGCAGGCGCTGACGCTCGCCGCCGAGCTCGACAAGGACCCCCGTCACGTCCAGGTGGTGCTCGACCAGACGCGTGAGGTCCGCCGCGCCCAGAACGGGGTGCTGATCACCCTCACCCATCATGGCTTCGTCTGTGCCAACGCCGGCGTCGACGCCTCCAACACCCCCGACGACGACACCGTGATCACCCTTCCGGTCGACCCCGATGATTCAGCGCGGCGGCTGCGCGCCGGGCTGGCCGGCCTGACGGGGTCGCGGCCCGCCGTCGTGATCACCGACTCGTTCGGCCGCGCCTGGCGCACCGGTCAATGCGATGTCGCGATCGGCTGCGCCGGCATCGAGCCGATCGACGACTGGCGTGGTCGGCTCGACATCCGCGGACGTGAGCTGCACGCGACGGTGATCGCCGTCGCCGACGAGCTCGCCGCCGCCGCCGATCTGGCGCGCTCCAAGAACGCGATGCAGCCCGCGATCCTCGTCCGCGGCGCCGGACGCTGGGTCACCGCCGACGACGGGCCCGGCGTCGCGCCGCTGCTGCGCGACCCCGAGCGCGACCTGTTCCGCTGAGCAGGTGGAGGGAAATGCTCACCTACGTGGCAAAACCCTCCAACCGGCTCTTCGACCGCCGCTCCGTAGCTAGAGCGCCGACGCGGTCGGCGCGCCGACGGCGTGAAAGCCGCCGTCGACGTGGACGATCTCGCCGGTGATCTGCTGCGCGTAGTCCGACAGCAGCCAGCAGATCGTCTTGGCGACCGGCACCATGTCGTCGGTGTCCCAGCCGAGCGGCGCCTGCTGACGCCACAGCTCGGCGAGTTGCTCGAAGCCGGGGATCCCCTGCGCCGCGACGGTCCCGAGCGGCCCCGCCGAGACCAGGTTGACGCGGATCCCGCGCGGCCCGAGATCCCGGGCCAGATAGCGTGAGACCGACTCGAGCGCGGCCTTGGCGACGCCCATCCAGTCGTAGATCGGCCACGCCACCGACGCGTCGAAGTCCAGCCCGACGATCGACGAGCCGCTCGCCATCAGCGGCTCCAGAGCCGCCGCCAGCGCCTTCAGCGAGAACGCGCTGGTCGTGAACGCCTGCTGAGCGCTGTCGGCGGGCGCGGTCATGAACTTCCCCCCGAGCGCGTCCTGGGGAGCGAACGCGATCGCGTGCAGAGCCCCGTCGACCTCGCCCCAGCGATCGCGCAGTGACGCGGTCAGCGCCTCCAGATCCTCCGGCCGATTGACGTCGAGCTCGAGCACCTCAACCGGCGTCGGCAGCCGCTGGGCGGCGCGCTCGGTCATCCGCTTGACCCGCCCGAAGCTGGTCAGCAATACCTCGGCACCCTCGTTCTGGGCCTGCTCGGCGGCGTGGAAGGCGATCGAGTCCTTCGTGATCACGCCCGTGATCAGCAGCCGCTTCCCGGCCAGGATCACAGCAGGATCGAGCTTGGATCGCCCGCGAACGACTCCAGCGCCGACACGAGCCGGTCACGGGTCTGCGACGGCTCGATGATCTCGTCGACGAATCCCGCCGCGGCGGCGGTATCGGCGCGCAGGTGCTCTTCGGCGTAGGCGGCGGCCAGCCGCGTTCGCTCAGCCTCCGGGTCCGACGCCGCGTGCAGCTCCCGGCGGTTGACGATCCCGACCGCGGCGCGCGCGGCCATGATCCCCATCTCCGCCTCGGGCCAGGCCAGCACCAGATCGGAGCCAAGGTCGCGAGAGTTCATCGTGATGTACGCGCCGCCGTAGGACTTGCGGAGGATCACCGTGAACTTCGGCACCCGGGCGGACGCGAACGCGCGCAGCAGCGAGGCGCCGTGGCGGATCACGCCGGCGCGCTCCTGCTTGGAGCCGGGCATGAACCCGGGGGTGTCGACGACCGCGATCAGCGGCAGCCCGAACGAGTCGCACAGGTTGACGAATCGCGCGGCCTTCTCGGAGGCCTCGGCATCGAGCACGCCGCCGAGATAGCGGGGCTGATTGGCGACGATCGCCACCGGTCGGCCGTCGATCCGCGCCAGCGTCGTGACGACGTTGCGCGCCCAGCGAGGGTGCAGCTCGACGATCGAATCGCAGTCGACGATCGCGCTCAGCGCGTCGCGGATGTCATAGGCGCTGCGCGGTGCAGACGGCACGAACCGTCCGGGATCGGCCTCGCCACCGTCGACGGTCAGCGGCGCGACGGGCAGCGCCCGCGGAGGCATCTGACCGGCGTGTGACGGCAGATACGAGAGCAGTTGCCGGACGCGGGCCGCCGCGGCAGGCTCGTCGGCCTCGACCAGATGACAGACGCCGTTGCGGTCGTGGACGCGAGGCCCGCCCAGGTCGGCGACGCCGATCTCCTCGCCGAGCGCGTCGCGGACGACGGCTGGACCGGTCAGGAACATCGCCGCGTCCTCGGTCATCACGATCAGGTCGGTCAGCGCCGGGGAGTACGCGCCGCCACCCGCCGAGGTGCCGGTCACGACGGAGATCTGCGGGACGACGCCGGTCAGCGCGATCGTCTCCCGGAAGATCCGGCCGTAGCCGGCGAGCGAGTGCGTGCCCTCCTGCATCCGCGCGCCACCGGACTCGACGAACCCGACGACGGGGAGCCGCGCGCGGCCGGCGGTCTGCAGGACCCGCACGATCGTGTCCGCGTGACGTTCGCCGAGCGAGCCGCCGAGGAATGCGCCGTCCTGGGCGTAGCAGGCGATCGGACGGCCGTTGACGGTGCCGGTACCGCCAACCACACCATCGCCGGCGATCGCGCGCGGCCCGAGCTTGGGCGACACCGCGCCGGAACGGATCGTGCGGATCGAGCCCGGATCGCACAGCGCCTCCAAGCGCTCGTGCGGTGTCAGCCGGTTCGGAACCTGCGCGAGGGCACTCATCGCTTCACTCCTCTGATCACCAGCGAGACGTTGTGCCCGCCAAACGCAAACGAATTCGAGAGCGCCAGCGGCGGATGGCCGTTACCGGTGATCAGCGGACGCGCCTCACCGGGAACGTAGTCAAGGTCACAGTCGGGGTCGGGAACCTCGTAGCCGAGCGTCGGCGCGATCACGCCGGTCTGGAGCGTCCGGATCGTCGCCACCGCCTCGACGGCGCCGGCGGCGCCGAGCAGGTGTCCGATCGATGATTTCGTCGACGAGATCGGAATGCGCTTGGCCTCGGCGCCGAGCGCCTGCTTGAGCGCGACGGTCTCGGCCGCGTCGTTGAGCTGTGTCGAGGTGCCGTGCGCGTTGATGTAGTCGACCTGGCTGGGTTGCGCGCCGGCGTCCGCGATCGCAAGCTCGATCGCGCGGGCGGCGGGGCCGCCGGTCGGATCGGGCGCCGTCAGATGGTGGGCGTCGGTCGTCGACCCGTAGCCGGCGAGCTCGCCGAGGATCGTCGCGCCGCGCTCGGCTGCGGCCTCGGCCTCTTCCAGCACCAGGATGCCGGCGCCCTCGCCCATCACGAACCCGTCACGGTTCAGGTCGAACGGCCGTGAGATGCCGGTCGGCGACAGCGCCTGCATGTTCCCGAACGACGCGAACGCGAACTTCGTCAGGGTCGCCTCGGTGCCGCCGCAGACGACCGCGTCGGCGTCGCCGTACTGAATCATCCGCAGCGCCGAGCCGAGCGCGTGCGCGCCCGACGCGCAGGCCGATCCCACCTGGTAGCTCTGACCCTGGAGGTGGTGCTTCATCGTGATCGCCGCCGCCGCCGCGTTGGGCATGTACTGCGGGATGCCGAGCGGCGAGACCATCCGCTCGCCGCGCTCGCGCATCACGTCGAGCTGGGTCTCGAGCGTCGCCTGGCCGCCGATCCCGGTCGCGACGACGCAGCCGACCCGCAGCGAGTCGTACGGAAGACCGTCGAGCCAGCCCGCCTGCGCGACCGCCTCACCGGCCGCGACCAGCGCGAACTGTGCGAAGCGGTCGAGCCGTCGTGCCTCCTTGACCGACAGGTGGTCGGCGGGCTCGAAGTCGCTGGAACGACCGGCGCCGTCGGCGATCCCGACGACCCCTTCCGCCCAGCGCTCGTGCAGGACGTTGGCACCGACCCCGAGCGGCGTGACCGCTCCGATCCCAGTGACGACGACCTTCCGTCTTTCCGGCAGCGAGGACAACTTAGCCAGCTCGCTCCACGATCAGATCGATCGCGTCGCCGACGGTCTTCAGTTCTTTCATGTCCTCGCCCTTGAGCACGACGCCGTAGTCCTCCTCGACGACCTGGGCGAGCTCGACGAGATCGAGCGAGTCGATGTCGAGCTCCTCGAACGTGGCCGAGCGCGTGATCTGGCTGGCGTCGGGCCCGAAGCTGGCGAGCGTCTCGACGACCCGCGTTTCCACCTGCTCTGTTGTGACTGACATCTCTGGTTCTCCTTGGGTTTTCGAAATTCTCTACGCGGCGAGGCCGCCGTCGACCGACAACACTGCGCCCGTCACGTAACCGGCCTGGTCGGACGTCAGGAAACGCACGCAGGCCGCCACCTCCTCTGGTGTTCCCGCTCGGCGCGCGGGAACCTGCGCGAGCAGCTCCGGGGAGACGTCCGCGGTCATGTCCGTGTCGATCCATCCGGGCGCGACCGCGTTGATCGTGATCCCGCGCCGAGCCACCTCGACGGCGGCGTTGCGCGTGAACGCGATCAGCCCCGCCTTGGCCGCGGCGTAGTTGGCCTGCCCGGGGTTGGCGCGCAGGCCGACGACCGAGCTGACGTTGACGATCCGGCCCGAGCGGGCCCGCATCATCGGCTTCAGCGCGCGGCGGGTGAAGCGGAAGGCAGCGGTCAGGTCGGTGTCGATCACCGTGTTCCACGCCTCGTCGGACATCGACGGCGTCAGGTCGTCGACGCTGACGCCGGCGTTGTTGACGAGCACCAGCACCGGACAGCCGTAGGTCGATTCGAGCAGCTCGAACAACCGGTCAGGCGTCGTCGGGTCGGTGACATCGCCCTGCAATGCGACCGCCCGGCCGCCATCGGCCTCGATGCTGCCCACGACCGAGTCGGCGGCCGTCGAGTCCGAGCGGAAGTTGACGCCGACCGCCCAGCCATCGTCGGCGAGCGCCCGGGCGATCGCGGCGCCGATCCCGCGTGAGGCACCGGTCACGAGCGCGCAGCCGTTGGTCCGAGGGTCAGGCATTGACGAGCTCGACGTCCTTCAGCGTGCGCTTGGCCAAGCCGGTGAGAACACGTCCGGGGCCGACGTCCACGAACCGGCGGGCGCCGAGCTCGTGCATCGCCAGCATCACCTCGCGCCAGCGGACCGGCTGGGTGAGCGCGTCGGCCAGCTCTCGCCGAGGATCGGCGAACGGCTTGGCGGTGACGGCCGACAGCACGGTCGTGATCGGCTCGCGGAACGCGACGTCGGCCAGCGCCCGTTCGAATTCCGGAACGGCGCCGGCCATCAGCGGCGAGTGAAACGCGCCGGTCACGTCGAGCTCCATCGCGCGCAGCCCGAGCGCCTTGGCGGCGTCGATCCCGGCGGGGATGCTCGCCTTGGCGCCCGACAGCACGATCTGCATCGGCGAGTTGTCGTTGGCGACCGTGAGCGACGATGCGTCGGCGATCTCCTGGGCGTGGTCGGCCGCGCCGGCGCCGATCACGGCGATCATCGAACCGTCACCCGCCTGCAGGCCCGACTCGTACATCAGCTTGCCGCGGAGCGTCACCAGGGCCAGCGCGTCACGCTCGTCGACGGCGCCGGCGGCGACCAGCGCCCCGAGCTCGCCGAGCGAATGGCCGGCCATCAGCTCGGCGACGGGCGAGCCGATCGACGACCACCCCGCGAGGCTGGCGCAGAAGATCGCGGGCTGGGCGAAGTTGGTGCCGTCGTCGGCCCGGAGGAACGGGTCCTCGCCGACCTCGTCGATCACGGCCTGGAGGAGGTCAGGGCGCTCGCGCGCGACCAGGTCGCGCATCTCCGGCGTCTGGCTTCCCTGACCGGGAAACAGGATCGCGGTCGTGGTCGCCGTCTGGAAAATGTCGGTGTGGTTTGCCTCGCCGGTCACGTCGACCGTCTGAGGTGCGCCATGCGGGGGCGCGGCTGGCGTGCTCATCCGCATCAACGTACGTCGAGGTTATGTCCCTGATACGCCGTTTTGGGCGATTTCCCCCCGATCGGGGGGCGGGTTCGCGGGCTGCCTGTAGGCTCCACCCGCGACCCGGATGAGCCTTCCAGAGCCGACACCGCAGACGGCCGCGCTCGTGACCGGCGCCTCAGCTGGAATCGGCGCCGAGATCGCCCGTGAACTGGCGAGCCGCGGACACACGCTGGTGCTCGTTGCCCGACGCAAGGCCAAGCTCGACGAGCTCGCCGCCGAGCTGACCGACGCGTTCGGCGTCCGCGCGGTGGGGCTCAGTTGTGACCTGTCGAAGGCGACGTCGGTACAGCGGCTGCCGGCGCGGATCGAGTCGCTCGGGCTGCAGGTATCGGTGCTGATCAACAACGCCGGGTTTGCCACCGGCGGACCGTTCGCCGAGTCCGATCCCAAACGCGAGCTCGAGCAGATCCGCGTCCTGGTCGAGGCACCGGTCGCGCTCAGCTCCGCGTTCATCCCGGCGATGGTCGGCCGCGGCACCGGGGCGGTTCTCAACGTCGCGTCGACCGCCGCCATGCAGCCGCTGCCCTACTCCGCTGGATACGCGGCTGCGAAGGCCTACGTGCTCTCCTTCTCCGAGGCGCTGCATCACGAGCTGCGTGGTGCCGGCGTGACGGTGACCGCGCTCGCCCCGGGACCGGTTTCGACCGAGTTCTGGGACGTCGCCGGTTGGGAGGTCGGCTCCGGCGGCTCGTTCGAGTCGGCCGTCCCGCGGCCGTTGTGGGTGACGCCCGAGGAGACCGCCCGGGCCGGCGTCCACGGGCTCGAGCACGGCGAGCGGGTGGTGGTCCCCGGTCTGCCCAACCGCGCGGCGATGCTTGCGAGCTCCTACATCCCCCACGCGCTCAAGCTGCCCGTGATCGAGTGGGCGATGCGTCGCCGCTGACGCCAGCCGTCCGGGACATATGCTCGGCCGGTGTCCCAGATCACGACACCGGCTCAGATCACGTTGGAGTACGAGACGGCCGGCTCCAGCGCCGACCCGCCGCTGTTGATGGTCTCCGGCTACGGGTCCCAGTTGGTGTCCTGGCCGCGGGCGTTCTGCGAGCGGCTCGCGGCCGGCGGGCGGTTCGTGATCAGCTACGACAACCGTGACTGCGGGCTGTCGTCCAAGCTCGACGGCCAGCTCGTCGACATCGATGCGATCACCGCGGCGACGGCGGCCGGCGACTTCGTCCGAGCGCGGGCGCTCGCGGCCTACACGCTCAGCGACATGGCGCAGGACGGGCTCGCCCTGCTGGACGGGCTTGGGATCGAACGGGCCCATGTACTCGGAGCGTCGATGGGCGGGATGATCGCCCAGACGATGGCGATCGAGCATCCCGAGCGGCTGCTGACGCTGATCTCGATCATGTCCACCACCGGCGAGCCCGGATACGGTCAATCGAGCCCGGCGGCGCAGCGGGCACTCCGGGCGCCCGCTCCGACCGAGCGCACCGCCTACATCGAAGCGTCCGAACGCGCGCTCATCTGGCGCTCGCGTCGCTGGCCCGACGTCGCCGGCGTCCGGGCGATCGCTGCGCGGTCATACGACCGCTGTTTCTACCCGGAGGGCTCGACCCGGCAGTTCGCCGCGATGGCCGCCAGCGGCCCGCGTGCCGACGGGCTGCGCACGCTGCGCGTCCCGACGCTGGTGATCCACGGGCTCGACGACACGCTGATCGCGCCCAGCGGCGGCGAGCGCACGGCCGAGCTGGTCCCGGGCGCCGAGCTGATGCTCGTGCCCGACATGGGCCACGACCGGCCTGAGCCGCTCTGGCCGCAGCTGTGCGAGGCGATCCTCACGTTTACCGCCTGAGGCGGGCTTCGTCAGCTATATGGAGGCGCAGATGCCATCGAACGGCGACATACCGCGGGTCCTGATCACCGGCGCTGCCGGCGCGATCGGGTCGGCCGTGACGACCCGGCTGCGCGATCGGTGGCGGCTGCGGGCGACCGACCTGCGTGCGGGTGACGGCATCGACGCGCTCGACATCACCGACGCCGACGCGTGCCATGCCGCGTTCGCCGGGCTCGACGCGATCGTGCATCTCGCCGGCAACCCGTCCCCGGAGGCGACCTGGTCTGATCTGCACGAGCCGAACGTCGTTGGTGCCTACATCGTCGCCGCCGCGGCTCGTGACTGCGCGGTCCCCCGGCTGGTGCTGGCCTCCAGCCAGCAGGCCGTCTCGGCCTACCCCGACACGTTCCAACGCCGCGCCGAGGACCCGCCGCGTCCGGACAACCTCTACGGCGCCACGAAGGCGTGGGCCGAGGCGCTCGGCTCGTGGGTGGCGTCGAGCTCGAGCACGACGGTCGTCGCGCTCCGGATCGGCTTCTTCGCCGAACACCCGCCGGTCGGCGACCTCGACACGCCCCGCAACCGCGCCGCCTGGCTGAGCCACGACGATGCCGCCGAACTGATCCGCGCCGCCGTCGAGGCCGAGGTCACCGGCCTGACCGTCGTCAACGGCATCTCGGCCAACCGCTATCGCCACGCCAGCCTGGAAGAGACCGAGCGGTCGATCGGCTACCACCCGGTCGACGACGCCTGGGCCGGGCGCAGCTGAGCACCCGGCCGCACGCCCCGGGGCCGGGCGCAGCTGAGCACCCGGCCGCACGCCCCGGGGCCGGGCGCAGCTGAGCACCCGGCCGCACGCCCGGGGCCGCGCGCAGCTGAGCACCCGGCCGCACGCCCGGGGCTGCGCGACCCAGACCACCCGGCTTGGAGCCATCCCGGGGGAATAGTGGCGATCCCGTCACGCCTGCAGTGACGGAATCGCCAGGAAACGGGAATCTCGGTCCGCGCCGACCGCAGCGTGGCAAATCAGTCCGGACAGCCGCCCCCGCGTGTGGCGCAGCCGGTCGGGGGGACCGTCAGCGGCACGCTCGCGCGGGCAACGCGACGCCCTCGCACAATCAGAGCCCGAGCGCTGCGTGCCGATGCCGGTCGACCCGATCGGCAAGCACGACCAACCCGCCAACACCAAGGCTCAGGCCAGCAACCCCAGCCGCTGCGCCCGCTGCACCGCTTCGGCCCGGTTGCGCGCCCCCAGCTTGCGAAACAGCGCACTCGTGTGATCTTTGACCGTGTGCGGCGACAGGTACAGCCGCGACGCGATCTCACGGTTGGTCGAGCCGGCGGCGATCAGGTCGAGCACCTCGCGCTCGCGCTCAGACAGCAGCGGCGACGGCTGCTGAGAGGTCGGCACGAACATCGTCATCCCCATCCCGACCGCGTGCACGGCGCGCGCCACCTCGCGAGCATCGAGGTCCTTGGAGACGAAGCCCGAGGCGCCCGCGGCGCGCGCGGTCGCCGCCGACATCCGCCCCGAGCCGGAGATCAGCAGCACCCGGGTCGGGGGCGATTCCCGGCGGATCGACGCGCACACGTCAGCGCCGGATTCCCCGGCGAGGAACAGGTCGACGAGGGCGACGTCGGGACGGAGCGTCGGCAGCAGCGCCAGCGCCTCGGCACCGGTCCGCGCCGCCAGGCAACGCGCCACCCACGGCTGCTCGCCCAGCAGCATCCGGAACCCCCAGTGCACGACGTCGTGATCGTCGACGACCAGCACCCGCAGCTTGCGCTCGGCCGCCGAAGACGACGGCGTCGGTGCGGAACCCGTACTCATTTGACCACCTCGGCGACCCCGTCGGCGGCCAGCGGCAGCACCAGCCGCACCCGCCAGCAGCCCGGCTCGGCCGGTCCGAATTCGACCACGCCGCCGTGCTGCAGCGCCTCGAACGAGGACAGCCGCAACCCCATCCCGGCGCCTCGGACCGCGTCGGCGACGCCGTCGTTGTGCACCTCCAGGGTGAACGTGTCGGCGTCGGAGGCGATCGTCACGTGGACGCGGGTCGCGCTCGCGTGCTTGTCGACGTTGCGCAGCGCCTCGGCGAGCACCGCCTGCGCCAACGGCTCGATGTCGGGCGGCACGGTGACCCCGTCGGGCCAATCGATCGTGACGTTGGCGGACGGCAGCTCAGGTGCCGACAGCCGTGCGACCTCGTCGGCGAGGGTCGTCCGGGTCTGGTCTCGCGGCGGCGCCAGCGGCCGCTCCAGCGCCGACCGCAGTTCGGCCGTCGCCTCCTGCATCTCGATCAGGCAGCGCTCGCGCTGCTCGCCCTCCAGCGGCGCCTCGGCACTCAGTGCCAGCGACACGCCGAACAGCCGCTGCATGACGCGCTCGTGGATGTCGCGCGCGAGCTCGAGCTGCTCGGAGAGCCGGCGCGTGCGCTCCTGTGAGCGGGTCGCGTTGCGCGCGGTGGCGACCAGTGCGGTCGTCTTGCCCAGTGTCCACAGGAGATGGCGCTCCCCGTCAGACAGCTCGAACCGGCCGCCGCCGCGGTCGGCGCAGATCACGCCGTAGGCCTGGCCGCCGGCGCTGATCGGCGCGCACAGCAGCGTCGTGATCCCGAACAGCTCGGCGTACTCACGCGGGAACGACCCCTCGCCGTCCTCGACGACGACCACCTGGTCCTCGACCAGCGCCCGCTGCGCGATCGGGGCCGCCAGCAATGCCGGCGACGGCGACAGCGTGATCAGCTCACGAAACGAGGTCCCGTGGGCACCGACGACGACCGCCCGGCGGCGTGGGAGGTCGGCCATGAAGATCGCGGCGCGGCGCATCGTCGTCAGCCGGCAGATCGCCTCACAGATCCGGTCATAGAAGTCGGTCGACGACCGTTCGGTGGGCAGGTCGGCGAGCAGCTCGACGAACACCTCGAGTGGCTCGACGCCGGCAAACAGGGCGGCGGGGCGTTCCGGGCTCACGACCCGATTCTACGAGGCACCTATGCTCGCAGCCCGATGCCGCCGGTCCGCAAGCTCGTGCTGTTGGCTCTCGCACTGCTGGCGACCGCTTGCGGTACCTCGCACACGTCCGCGAAGACGAAGTCGGTCTCGCTGGTCCTCGACTTCACGCCGAACGCGATCCACTCCGGCATCTACACCGCGACCGCCCGCGGCTATGACCGCGCCGCCGGGATCGACCTGCACGTGATCGTGCCCGGGGCCTCGACCGACGCGATCCGACTGCTGGAGACCGGCCGCGCCGACTTCGCGATTCTCGACATCCACGATCTGGCGATCGCGCGTGAGCACGGCCAGCCGATCGCCGGGATCCTCCCGATCGTGCAGCAGCCGCTCGCTGCCGTGATCGCCCAGCCGAAATTCCACGATCCGAAGCAGCTGCAGGGCCAGACCGTCGGAGTCAGCGGCGACCCGTCCGACCTCGCGGTGCTGGACTCGGTGGTGCGCGGCAGCGGCGGTGACCCCTCCCGGGTCAAGACGATCACGATCGGCTTCAACGCGGTCGCCGACCTGCTGGCGGGCCGCGTCGCCGCGGCGACCGCGTTCTGGAACGACGAGGGCGTCACCCTGCAGCGCCGCCAACCCGGCTTTCATGTGTTCCGCGTCGACGACTACGGCGCGCCCTCGTATCCGGAGCTGGTCGTCTGCGCCTCCGACGCCTTCCTGCACGCCCACCCGGATCTGGCCCGGGCGCTGGTCCAGACCTTGACGCGGGGGTACGACGCGGTGATCAAGAACCCGCGGGCCGGCGCGCGCGCCCTCGAGTCTCAGGTGCAGGGGCTCGACCCGAAGCTGGTCGCGGCCGAACTGGCCGGGGAAGTTCCCGCGTTCACCGGTCCCGAGCACCGCTTCGGCGTGCTCGACCGTCCGTTGCTGCACCGCTGGGCCGTCTGGGAGCACCGGTTCGGGATCGTCCCACGCACGCCGGATATCGCCACCACGTTCGACACGCGGTTCGCGCCGCGCTAGGGCCTCGGCTACGGAACGAGCTGGTCGACCAGCTCGCCCGCCGCGCGCGCCATCCGCGAGCGCGGGACGACCAGATCGAACCCGGCAGCACGGGCCGCGTCACGCACGTCGGCCTCGACGTGGGAGAAGAACGCCACCGTCCGCAGGCCGTCGGGCGCGCGCAGCAGAGCCGCCTGCGCCGCCGCGATCCGTACCTGCGCGTCGTCGGTCAGGTCGATCACGAGCACCTCGGTGTCGTGCAGGTCGGTGTCGTCGAGGCTCCCGACCAGCCGCACCTCGTGGCCGGCTGCCCGCAGCGCTCCCAGGACGTTGGAGCCGAACAGCAGATCGGGAACGAAGGCGACGACCCGGGCCACTCAGCGGCCGTTCAAAGCGTGTTCAGCTTGCGAAACTCGCGTCGGACCGATTCGGTCCGGCCCCACATCTGAACGGTCTCGGCACGACCGGTGCGGACCTCGCGCTGAGCGATCTCGCCCTCGATCCCGGCGTCGGCGAGGAGCTTCAATGCCAGCTCGACGGCCGGCACCGATGCGCCGTGGCCGAACCGGTGAGCGACGACGACCCGCCAGTGCCAGTCGTGCTTGGAGTACGGCTGGGCGTTGCAGGTGACGAGCAGGATCGCGGCGTCGACGTAGCGAGACTCGTCGGCGATCCGCAGATCGAACTCGAGGTCGGTCCAGTCGTCGGGCAGGCGATCGACGATCGCGGCGAATTCATCGGCGAGGCTCACGCCACGATCGTACCCAGTGGCTCCGCGCGGGAGTCACGATGCGACCTGCTGGACGATCAGGAACACGTTCATCGCGGTGATCGCGGCGGCGACCAGATACGCCAGGTAGCGCAGCACGGTCCCGTTCACCTGGGCGCCCATCACATCGCGGCGGCTCGTCAGGACGACGAGCGGGATCAGCGCGAACGGGATCCCGAACGAGAGGACGACCTGGCTGAGCACGAGTGCGCTGGTGGTGTTGACGCCGATCGCGAGGATGATCAACGCCGGCAGCATCGTCACCACTCTGCGGATCAGCACGTTGATCCGGATGTTCAAGAATCCGACCATGACAATCTGCCCGGCGTACGTACCAACGCTCGACGACGACGCGCCCGACGCGAACAGCGCGACCGCGAACGCCAGCGCCGCCCCGCCGCCCACCTCGGTGCCGAGCTGATGGTGAAATGCCTGGATCGTCGCGATGTGCGTCAGCCCCGGCACATGCAGGAGCTTCGCGGCGAGCGCCAGCATCGCCAGGTTGACGATCCCGGCGATCGACAGCGCGATGATCACATCGAGCCGCTCGTAGCGCAGCAGACGGCGCCGCTCGCCGTCGTTGCGGGTCGGCACGCGATCTTTGATCAGCGCCGAATGCAGGTAGATCACGTGCGGCATCACGGTCGCGCCGACGATCCCGACGGCCAGGTAGGCGGCGTCACCGCTGCCGAGATGGGGGATCAGGCCGTTGAGCGAGTCGTGCGCCGACGGCCCGATCTTGAGCGTCTCGTAGAGGAAGCCGAGGAACACGATGCCCAGCAGCGCCGTGATCGCCAGCTCGAACTGGCGAAAACCCCGCTGCTGCAGCCCCAGGATCCCGAACGCGATCACGCCGGTGAGCAGGCCGGCGACGAATAGCGGCACCCCGAACAGCAGGTTGAGTCCGATCGCCGCGCCGAGGAACTCGGCGACATCGGTGGCCATCGCGATCACCTCGGCCTGCAGCCAGAGGCTGACCGCGCCCCAGCGCGGGAACCGATCGCGACACACCTCCGGTAACGAGCGACCGGTGGCGACGCCGAGCTTGGCCGACAGATACTGGACCAGCATCGCGATCAGATTGGCGCCGAGCACGACCCACATCAGCGCATACCCGAACTTGGCGCCGGCTTGGATGTTGGTCGCGAAGTTGCCCGGATCGACGTAGGCGACCGAGGCCACGAACGCCGGCCCCAGCAACGACACCGCGGCGCGCAGACGTCCGCGGGCGAACAGCCGGTCGACGTGGCTGGGCTCGTGAACGACCGGGGCGCCGACGTCCAGCGCCGGTCCTTCGGCGACCCCCAGGACGGGCTCCGGCGGCGTTATGACACCACCTCAGCGTGCGACCGCGCCGCCGCGGTCAGCTGGACGCGCATCGCGCCCGCCAGCCCGCCACCGAGCGGATGCGCCTGGCCGACGCCACCGAACCGGACGAACAACGGGCCGCCGAACGGCTGGCGATCGACGACCACGAAGCTGTCGCCGGGCGCGATCCCCCGCTCCGCCAGATACCGGAGCATCTCCGGGTCGGAGTCCGAGATTCGCACGAACGTTCCGCGGGCGCCGGGCTCCATCTGCTCCAGCGCCTGGGTCTCTCCCTCGATGATCTCCAGGTCCCGGGTCGGGATCGGATCGCCGTGGGGGTCGTGGGTCGGGTCCCCGAGCTGTGCGGAGATCAGCTCCTCGAGCTCTTCGGAGAGCACGTGCTCGAGCACCTCGGCCTCGGCGTGGACGCGATCCCACGGCACCCCGAGGCTCTCGACCAGGTACAGCTCGAGCAGCCGGTGGTGCCGAATCACCTCGAGCGCGACGCGCCGTCCGACGTCGGTCAGCGTCACCCCGCGGTAGGGAACGTGCTCGACGTAGCCGAGCTCGCCCATCCGCTTGACCATCGCCGACGCGGACCCGGGGGTGACGCCGAGCCGGTCGGCCAACGCGTTGTTGCCTACCGGCTCCGAAGCGCGGACCTCGAGTGCGTAGATCGCCTTCGCGTAGTCCTCGACGGCTGGCGAACGAACGGGCTCGGAGCTGGACATACCCTGATACTACTGCGATTATGGCATGCCAAACTTTCGCTTTCGCTGGGCGTGAGTTCAGTCTTTGGCGAAGGCGACGATACCCTAACTACACTTAGTGAAGTGAGCACCTCCACGATCGAGACCGACGCATACGGCGCCGCTACCACGGCAGCCGGGTGGGTCGATCGCTCCGAGCGGGGCAAGCTGGCGCTGACCGGCGCCGACGCCAAGCAGTTCCTGCAGGGGCAGGTCTCCAACGACGTCGTTGCGCTGGCGCCCGGCAGCGGTTGCTATGCCGCGTTTCTCACCCCCAAGGGCAAGATGCTCGGCGATCTGCGGGTCCTCGACGCCGGCTCCGAGCTGTGGCTCGACACCGAGCGAGTGGCACTGCAGGAGCTGTTCAACATGATCCGCCGGTTCAGCCTCGGCCACGACGTGCAGTTGCACAAGCGAACGCTGGAGGCGGGGCTCGTCTCGCTGCTCGGCCCCGACAGCGATCAGGTCTCCGGCGTCGCCGGACTGCCCGCAGCTGAGCACGCCCACCTCGCGGCAACGGTCGACGGCATCGCGGTCCGAGCGGTTCGGACCGACGCCGGGATCGACCTGATCTGCGAGTCCGACCGGACCGACGAGTTGACGCAGGCCCTCACCGCGCGGGGCGCCGATCCCATC
The DNA here is from genome assembly GCA_963743985.1 of uncultured Solirubrobacteraceae bacterium. Taxonomy (GTDB): domain Bacteria; phylum Actinomycetota; class Thermoleophilia; order Solirubrobacterales; family Solirubrobacteraceae; genus Palsa-465. The sequence continues at coordinate 240,992 of CAVUSD010000008.1, forward strand.
TCGGACACGACCGCCGAGTGCATCCGGATCGAGCGGGGACGCCCCCGTTATGGGATCGACCTCGATGACACGGTGATCCCCCAGGAGGCCGGCCTCAACGACCGCGCCGTCTCGTTTCAGAAGGGCTGCTACGTCGGCCAGGAGACGGTCGCGAGGCTGTTCTACCGCGGCAAACCCAACCGGCATCTGCGGGGGGTTCGGCTCAGCGAGCCCGCGCCGGTCGGATCTGAGGTCGTCGCCGGCGACCGCGTGGTCGGACGGCTGTCGAGCGTGGCTGCATCCCCCCGGTTCGGGGAGATCGGGCTGGCGCTCGTCCGGCGCGAGGCGCCGCCCGGATCAGACGTGCTCGTCGGCGATCAGCGCGTTGCCGCGATCGTCACCGAACTCCCGTTCAGCTGACGCCCCGGCGCCCGCGCGCGCCGCGGCCGCGAACTCGGCGATCGTCGCCGCATCGGGCAGCGGCTCAAGCGCCAGCGTCGCCGTCTCCGGGTGCGACGCCAACCACGTCTGCACGATCCTGACCGGCGCGATCTCGCCGGGCGGCACATGTGCGCCGAGTTCGCCCGCGCGTCCGCCGCGCCGTGCCGCCGCCGCACTGCGGGCCGCCAGGTCCTCGCCGTCGGCGATCACGCCGGAGTCGACCAGCCGGCCGCCCGCCAGCCAGAAACCTTCGAGCGCCGGTGTGGACGGATGGCGCGCCAGCACCAGCCGCGGCCGGGCGTGCGTCGACTCGAGCACGCCGTCGAGCCGGCCGAGGATCGCTCGCAGCCGTCCGGCGCGACGGTGCAGCGACTGGGCCCGCTCATACCGGCGCTCGAGCGACGCGCGTCGCAGCTCGTCCTGGACGTGGTCCAGCAGCGCCTGCCCCGGCCGAGCGCCAGGTCCGCGGGCGCCGACCGCGAACAGCCGCAGCGCCTCGTCCAACCGACGTCGATACAGATTCGGATCCAGGTCACCCAGGCACGGCGACAGGCAGCGTCCCATCTCCCCGTAGGCGGACGGATATTCGCGGCGCGGGAGTCGCCGGCCGCAGTGCCGTAGACCGAACAACGAGTCCAGCTGCTCGACCAGCTCCTCCGCCAGCCGCCGGCCGTGGACCGGGCCGATCGAGACTGCGTGACCGGCCGCGGGATCCGGCGCGACATCGAGGATCGGATACTCGATGTCGAGTCGACAGCGGATATAGACGAGCCGGTCGTCGCGCTTGGTCAGCCGCTTGTTGCCCGGCGGCTTGAGCTCGGCGATCAGCCGACTCTCGAGGATCAACGCGCCTAGTTCTGAGCCCGTCGTGCGGTAGTCCACGAGCTGCGCCTGCGCGGTCCATGCCGCCGGCGGCGAGGACGGGGCGAAGTGCGCCCGGGCCCGGCTGCGAATCGACACTGACTTGCCGACGTAGAGGATCTTGCCCGCCCCGTCGCGGAACAGGTACACGCCCGGGTCCGACGGGAGCTCGCCGAACTCCGGGCCCGGAACAGCCACGTCGTCGACACCACGCGACCGCCGCTGTGCCCCTCGACCAGCGCCCGACCCGAGCCGGCCGAGCGGACCGACCTCGGCGCTGCCGCGCGTCCGCCGGCGCCGCGCGGGAGCCAGCAGCGCCAGCGCGTCGGCGACGGTGATCGCGTGGGCGCAGAGCCGCGGGAACAGCGCGCACAGCACGCGCGCGCAGGTCTCGGCATCCGCCAGCGCGCGGTGCGCGAGCTCGACCTCGATCCCCAGCGCATCCGCGAGCGCGCCGAGTCCACGCTTGCGCTGCAGCGGCAGCAGCCTCCGCGCCACGGCGGCCGTGCAGATCACTGGCGGGTTGGGCCAATCCAAGCCGATCCGGTCAAACGCCTGGCGCAGCACGCGGCGATCGAACGGGGCGTTGTGGGCGACCATGATCCGTCCGGCCAGCCGCTCGGCCAGCGGCGGTAGTACATCCTCCAGCGACGGCGCCGAGTCCACCATCGCCTGTGTGATCCCGGTGAAGCGCTGAATCCCCCGCTGCAATGGCGCGCTGGTGCGGCACAGCGTGCTCCAGCGGTCGTGCAGCTCACCGCCGCCGACCAGCACCGCGCCGACCTCGGTCATCTCGCACGCATCCCCGGCGAGACCGTTGGTCTCGGTATCGACCACCACGAACTCGGCGGTCGCGACCGGGGCCGACAGCAGCTCGGAAACGGGGATCGGGCTCGTCATCTCCATCGTGATACGCCCGGCCCCGGACGTCATGGGCGCGGGCGTGCAAGCGGAGAGCACAGCGTCCTGAAATCCAGTGCGCAGATTGGTCACGACCACGGTCCGGGGTAACCTCTTGAGTATCCCCGAAGGGAAGGAGCTGCGAATGACCTCCACGATCCCCGAAGCTGAGATTCTCAGAGAGCTCGAGAAGGACACGCGTGATGCCTGGGAGCATTACCAGGGTCGACTGCGCGAGCTGACCGGCGCCGAGTACGAGCGTGCTGAAGCCGAGTCCTGGGCCGAGCTGCAATCCGAGCTGGAACGCCTGGATCGGCGTCGCGAGGATCTGAAAGCCACGGCCGCCTGACCAACCGTCGGCGGTCAGACGTACCGGGGCACCTGGGGCCGGGACCGAAGCGGCGATCCTGACTCGTGCGACTCTGGCCGGCCGTGATCCTCGCCGTGGGCGCGGGCGCGTTGACGGGTTGCGGCAGCTCCGGTGGGACGGCCGTCTCACGTGCCAGCCCGCCGAACCCGCTGACCGTTTCGGTGTTGATCACCAACACTCACATCGTCGCTTCACCCGCGCGGTTCGGCGCCGGACCGGTGCTGTTCACGGTCACCAATCAGGCCAGTAGCGCGCGCGAACCTGCAGATCTCCCGTGGCCGCGGCGCCGCGGTCGCCGACACGGCGCCGCTCAACCCTCAGGGCTCGACCCAACTGTCGGTGGTGCTGCGTCCGGGCCGATACCGGATGCACGCCGACGCGCGCCCACACAGCGACGCCCAGCCCGGTGCGCCGCAGACCGAGCCGCTGACGATCGTGGTCGGCCGCACCCGCCGCAGCTCGGGCTCCACACTCTTGAGCCCCTGAGCGCCGGCGAGCTGACTGACCAGTCAGTCGAGTGCCGCCAGCCGTCGACCCAGCGGCGCGCATCGGTAGGATCCCAACCCCTCCCGTTCCGTCGCACCGAGAAGAAAGGTGACCCGCCGTGGCCCTCGACGTCAGCCGAGTCGCAACCGTCAACACCGAGCCGGGCACGCTGCCGGACACGATGGCGGCCTGGGTCATCCGCAAGGAGCGCGAGGGCGAGCCGATCGACGCATTCCAGCTCGAGGAGATCGAGGTACCTGAGCCGGGCGCGTTCGAGGTGATCGTGCGTGTCATGGCCGCCGGGGTCAACTTCAACAACGTGTGGGCCGCGCTCGGCGAACCGGTCGGCGTCTGGCGGTACGGCGATCACCCCGAATGGGGCCATCACATCGGCGGCTCCGACGCCTCCGGGATCGTCTGGAAGGTCGGGGCCGGGGTCACGCGCTGGAAGCCCGGCGACGAGGTCGTGATCCATTGCAACCAGGCCTCCTACGAAGATCCCGAGGTTCATGGCTTCGATCCGCTCGCCGCTCCCAGCCAGCAGATCTGGGGCTACGAGACGACCTGGGGCTCGTTCGCCCAGTTCTGCAAGGTCCAGGCCCAGCAGCTGCTGCCCAAGCCCAAGCATCTCGCCTGGGAGGAGGCCGCCTCTTACGGGCTGACCTACTTCACCGCCTACCGGATGCTGATCGACCGCTGCCAGCTGCAGGCCGGGCACCGCGTGCTGATCTGGGGCGCCGCCGGCGGCCTCGGGGTGTTCGCCACCCAGCTGTGCGCGTTGACCGGCGCCGACTGCCTGGGGGTCGTCTCCTCGCAGGAGAAGGGCGAGCTCGTCATGCAGCTCGGAGCCACGGCTTTCCTGGACCGCGCCGAGTTCTCCGGGATGATGCGGGTCGGTGACGAGGACGAGGAGGCCGAGCGCGCGCGCTTCCGCGAGTCACGGCGGTTCTGCAAGGCGGTCGAGTCCGCGCTCGGCGGGGCGCCCGACATCGTCTTCGAGCACGTCGGCCGGGCGACGTTCCCGACCTCCGTGCTCGCGGTCAAGCCGTTCGGCAAGGTCGTGATCTGCGGCGCCACCTCCGGGTACCAGCTCGACTTCGACGTGCGCTACCTGTGGATGCGCCAGAAGGAGATCATCGGCTCGCACTTCGCCAACGCGTGGGAGGCCAACAAGGCCAATGAGCTGATCGAAGAGTCGAAGATCCGCCCGGTACTGTGGCGGACGATGGGCTTCGAGGGCGTCGCCGAGGCGCACCAACTGCTGCGTGACAATCTCCATCTTGGGAAGATCGCGGTGCTGGTCGGAGCGACTGAGGAAGGCCAGGGCGTAACAGCGGACGGTCCCGGTGCGATCCGGGCCGAGGTGGGAGCTTGACATGGCAGATCTCGTATGGGTGCAGTGGTACGCGACCGTCCTGCGGCAGAACATGTTCGCCGACGCCGTGGCGGAGGTGGCGCCGGTCGCACTGCGCTACGGCGCGACGCGGTATCAGGTGCACGTCTCAAACGATGACCGGTACAAGATCACGCAGATGACCTGGGTGCCGAGTCATGCGGCCTGGTACAGCTACTGGGAGGGGCCGGAGATGGTCGAGTTCCGCGCGCGTTACTCGGGCAAGTATCAGGTCCCGATCGCGTACCAATGGGCCGACGAAATCGTCGCGGGCTCACTCGAATTGGGCCTCGAGAACCGCAAGAGCGCCGACGAGATTGAAACGACCTCGTCACCCGGCGTCGGCTGAGCCGGCGACGCGCAGCGCCAGCGCCAGCCAGAACCGCGCCTCGGGGTCGTCGAGCTCGGTTCCGAACAGCTCGCGCAGTCGACCGAGCCGGTAGCGCGCGGTCTGCGGATGGACGCCGAGGCGCTCGGCGACGCGTCCGAGTCGACCCTGCTCGGCCAGCCAGACCGCCAGCGTCTCCGACAGCCGCCGCCGTGAGCCGGCCGAGAGCTCGCGCAGCGGTGCCAGCCGGTCGGCGGCGAGCTCGGCCGCCAATTCGGGATCGGCCGCGAGCAACAGCCGGCCGGCGTTGTCGCGGGCCGAGACCAGTTCCGGGGTCCGCGTCGCCAGCACCAGCGCAGCGCGCGCCCGCGTCAGGCTGAGCCCGGCCTGCTGCCACGGAACGGTCGTGCCCAGCCCGGCCTGGGCCGGCGCCGAGCGCACCGCACGCTCGAGCTCGGACCGCCGGCCGGGGCCATCGGGATCGGGCACGAGGACGCACACCGTCTCGCCGATCGTCTCGGCGATCGCGTCGGCCGGCAGTCGGGCGGTGACCAGCTCGCGGCCCTGACCGCCGATCGCGACGGCCGCCAGCGAGCGCGGCAGCTCCCAGCGTGCCTCAGCGGCCGCGGCGGCAACGCTCTCCGGATCCGGCGGCGGGTCACGGACGAGGATCCGCACGAGGCGACGGCGGCGCAGCTCCTGTTCGCCCGCGGCGGCGGACTGGGCGGCGGCGTGCCCCTGGGCCGACTCGGCCGAGAGCAGATCGATGTAGGCGAAGATCGACTCGGCGAGCTCGAACAGCGTCTCGGATTCCAGCCCCCGCTCGACGCCGACCTCGCTGAACCGCCGCCAGGCGACCCGGGCGCCGATCCGGTATGCGCTCAGCAGCGAATCGAGGCTGCGGCCGGACTGCATCTCACCCTGGCCGAGCGCCCGGTAGACATCGGGCCTCGGCACCTCGCCGCCGGCCGCGACCTCGGCCAGGAAGTGGTCCAGCGCCTGGCGGACGCCGGCCCGGATCCCCTCGCCGAAGTCACCTTCGAGCGGGCGCGCGTAGGCCGGCACGGTCGTGATCACCGCGCGCAGCATCTCCTCGGCGACCGCGGGGGCCGCTGGACGCAGCACCGACGCGATCTCCGGCGGGAGCCGGCGCCACGGCTGCTCGTCGACTTTTTGTTGGATCTGTACAAGTTCTGCCACAGCGCTCATGCCAACAATAGGAGAAAGTTGCGTGCCCGTGACGTAACCTCGGTCGCATGCCGATGACACGTACTCACAAAGTGATGAACCTGATCGGGGTCGCGTTGCCGTTCGTCGGCCTGCTGGTCGCGATCGTGCTGCTGTGGAACACCGCGGTCGGGCCGCTGCAGCTGATCGTGATGGTCGTGCTGTACGTGATCACCGCGCTCGGGATCACGCTCGGCTACCACCGAACGTTCACCCATCGCTCGCTGGAGGCCTCCAAGCCCGTCCGCGCGGTGCTCGCGGTGATGGGCTCGATGGCGATCCAGGGCTCGGTGATCGTCTGGGTCTCCGACCATCGCAAGCACCACGCGTTCACCGACCAGGACGGCGACCCGCACTCACCGCACGGGCACGGCACCGGCTTCGCCAACGCGGCCAGGGGTCTCTATCACGCGCACGTCGGCTGGCTGTTCGAGACGGTCGGCACCTCTGAGCGCGAGCGGTTCGCCCCGGACATGGTCAAGGACCGCTCGATGCAGGTGATCGACCGGCTGTTCCCCCTGTGGGCGCTGCTCGGGCTGGTGATCCCGTTCGCGATCGGCTGGATCATCGGCGGCGGCATCGGCGCCGCGCTGACGACCCTGTTGTGGGCCGGACTGGTCCGCGTGTTCGTCCTGCACCACGTGACGTGGTCGATCAACTCCGTCTGCCACTTCTTCGGTCGCCGGCGCTTCGACGTCGAGGATCAGTCGCGCAACGTCTTCTGGCTGGCGCCGTTCTCGATGGGCGAGGCCTGGCATCACAATCATCACGCGTTCCCGACGTCGGCCTTCCACGGCCTGCGCTTCTGGGAGCGGATGACCGACCCGACCGGCATCGTGATCGTGCTGCTGGAGAAGCTCGGTCTGGTCCGGAACGTCGTGCGGATCAGCCCCGAGCGCCAGTCCGAGAAGGCGATCAAGACCGCCGGACCGGCGCCGTCGGGCGCAGCCCGCGTCAGCGCCTGAACCACCGAAGCTTGGCGTTTGTCTTCCGCACGGCGGAAGCTGAACGCCACACCTCTCCCCGGAAGCGGGCTCAGCCCTCTTCCAGCGGGGCCATCGTCAGCCCTGCACCCGCGAGCTGCTCCCAGTAGAGCTCCGCGACCTCCAGCGGTCCGCTCCAGACGACCGCGAGGCCGCTGTTGTGGATCCGATCGGCGATCGTGTAGCCCTGCTGAACGGTGACCGTCGGGATCACCTTGGCCAGCGTCCGCGCGACGTGGTCGAAGGTGTTGTGGTCGTCGTTCAGCACCACCACGCGCCAGGGGGCGCCCAAGCCGGTGCCGGGGCCGGCGAGGCGCGGTCGCTCGATCGTCTGCGACATCTCCGTGGCCACTGCAGGCGAGGGTAGCGGCGGCCGCCGCCGGCGTCGAGTCAGCTACGACGGGCGCGGTTGCCCGCTTCGGACACCGGCGGGATCAAGCCCGCGGAGTCCGGATCGGACCGATCGTTCGGCTGCCCCTCGTCATCGGACTGCCGCTCGGGCGACAACCGCGCCGAACGCGGCTCGACCTCGGGAGGCTCTGACGGATCAAGCGGCTGCGGTTGGTCCAGCGTCAGTGTCTCTTCGTTGTCGGTCAACTGCGGAGCGTCGGCACCGCCATCCGCCTGCTGGTCGTAGGCGAGCGGCGGCGCATCGCCGGCCGGGACCTCCTGATCGGCCCACTGCTCCCACGCCGCCGGCTCCTCGTCGGCCTGCGCCACCGCGGGCAGGGGCTGATCGACCGGCTGAGCGTCATCGTCGGGAAATCGTTCGCCGGCCTGCCGGGCGAGCCCCAGCAGCTGGTTGGACAGATCCTCGGCGTCGGCCATGATCCGCTGGCGATCCAGCCAGATCCGGTCGGTGTCGGCATCGAGGTCGCGCACCCGTCGCTCGGCGCTCTCGAGCAACTCGTCGGCCTCGGCGCGGGCGCGCTCGAGCCGGTCCTCGGCCTCCGAGCGGGACTTGGCGGTGATCTCCGCGGCCGTCTCGTGCGCGCGTCGCAGCACGCCGGAGATCTGGCTGCCGGCGCGCACCAGCGCGCGGCGCACCGCTGACTCGGGCGAGCGGACGGCCTGCAGCTCGGCGACCAGCCGGGTGGTGTAACGGATGTAATCGTCGACGGCCTCGCGGTCGTATCCGCGCATCGCCGTCGGGAAGTCCGCCGGAGCGAGCTCGAGCGGCTCCTCGGCAAGCCGCTGCAGCGGCCCGGTGATCTCCTCCAGGAGGGCATGTTCGGTGGCTGCGTAACTCTGATCTGGCATGGCTGAGCAGGTATTTCGGAGCCGGGACGCCGGTTCCTGCCGGGGCTGAGCGCAAATGCTCAGGCCGATCTGGCTCCCATACAATGACGGCGATGTCGGATCCCTCGACCGTGCGCCTGCCCGAACGCGACCGGCCGTGGCTGATCCGCACCTACGCCGGGCACTCCGACGCGCAACGGTCCAACGAGCTGTACCGGCGCAACCTCGCCAAGGGCCAGACCGGCCTGTCGGTCGCGTTCGATCTACCGACCCAGACCGGCTATGACCCCGACGACGAGCTCGCGACCGGCGAGGTGGGCAAGGTCGGCGTCTCGATCGCGCATGTCGGCGACATGCGCGCGCTGCTGGACGGCATCCCGCTGGATCAGATGAACACATCGATGACGATCAACGCCACCGCCGCCTGGTTGCTGGCGCTGTACATCGTCGCCGCCGAGACGCAGGACCCACCCGTCGCCGAGTCCCTGCTGCAGGGCACGACCCAGAACGACATCCTCAAGGAGTACCTCAGCCGCGGCACGTACGCGTTCCCGCCCGGCCCGAGCATGCGGCTGATCGCCGACACGATTGTCTACACGGTCACCCACGTTCCCCGCTGGAACCCGATCAACATCTGCTCCTACCACCTGCAGGAGGCGGGAGCGACGCCGGTGCAGGAGATCGCCTACGCGATGAGCAACGCGATCGCCGTACTCGACGCCGTCCGTGAGCGACTCGAGGACGACAGCCTGATGGGCGACGTGTTCGGGCGGATCTCGTTCTTCGTCAACGCCGGCGTCCGGTTCATCGAGGAGCACGCGAAGCTGCGCGCGATGTCGCAGCTGTGGGACGAGCTCGGCGCCGATCGCTACGGCGTCACCGATGCCAAGCAGCGTCGCTTCCGGTACGGCGTCCAGGTCAATTCACTGGGACTGACCGAGGCTCAGCCGGAGAACAACGTCTACCGGATCGCGCTGGAGGCGCTGGCGGTCACGCTCGGCCGCAACGCCCGCGCCCGCGCGCTGCAGCTGCCCGCCTGGAACGAGGCGCTCGGCCTCCCGCGGCCGTGGGATCAGCAGTGGTCGTTACGTCTGCAGCAGATCCTTGCGTTCGAGACCGACGTGCTCGAATATCCGGACATCTTCGAGGGCTCGCACGTGATGGAGGGCCTCGTCGCCGAGCTCGTCCACGGCGCCCGGGCCGAGATCGCGCGCGTCGCGGAGCTCGGCGGCGCGGTCGAGGCCGTCGACTACATGAAGGCGGCGCTCGTCTCATCCCACCGTGAGCGCTGGAGCCGGATCGAGTCCGGCGAGCAGACGATCGTCGGGATGAACCGGTTCGACACGACCGAGCCGTCGCCGCTGACCGCCGATGGCGACGGAGGCATCCTCGTCGTCGACCCCGAGGTCGAGACGCGCCAGCGGGCCGCCGTCGAGCGTTGGCGCTCCGAGCGTGACGCCGATGCGGTGGCCACGGCGATGCAGGAACTCGCCGCTGCCGCCGACGACCCCGAGCAGAACATCATGCCGGCCACGATCGCCGCCGCGCGCGCGGGCGTCACGACCGGTGAATGGGCGCAGACGCTGCGCAGCGTGTTCGGCTCCTACCGCGGTCCGACCGGCGTCGGCGAGGCGTCCGGGTCGCCGAGCGGCGATCTCGTGAAGGTGCACGACGACGTCGAGCGGATCTCCGAAGCGCTCGGCCGCCGGATCAAGTTCCTGGTCGGCAAGCCCGGACTCGATGGCCATTCCAACGGGGCCGAGCAGCTGGCGGTGCGGGCCCGTGACGCCGGGATGGACGTCGTCTACGAGGGGATCCGCCTGACGCCGGGGCAGATCGCCGCGTCCGCGGTGCAGGAGGGCGTCCACGTCGTCGGGCTCTCGATCCTGTCGGGCTCGCACGCCGAGCTGATCCCGGCGGTGCTGTCGGCGCTGCGCGACGCCGGCGCCGGCGAGATCCCCGTGGTGGTCGGCGGGA
>CAVUSD010000009.1:0-501232 GCA_963743985.1 uncultured Solirubrobacteraceae bacterium
CAAAGGTGAGTAGCTCCTACCTGTCTGCCTTGGCGTTTTCATTTCGAGAGGGCACCCAGGGTTCGAGATCACTCGGCGGTTAGTGGCAATCGCCTTCCCATGCATGGGGTGTAGCGAGTTGGCTGCATCACTTCCTTGAAGAACGTGGCACCCAGCCCCCGCCGGGCTGGGTGCCATAACTATCGGTACGGAGCCGCCGCGCTTGTTGACCTGCTGTGGGTCGTTGGGCGCTTGCGGCCGAGAACTCAAAGGACAGTGACTTGTATCTGGCGAATGCTCGACGGCCTGTCGCTCAACGCACTCGTTGACGCTGGCTACAACGGACCGCCCCGGCCACCAGCGCCGACCGAAGGCACGATCGGGACGGCGTCCTGCCGCCACCCCGGATGCCATAGAGCCAGCGGCGTCAGCCGCTCGGTACGGCCCGCCGGCGCGGGCCCGCAACCACTGGCTCAGTTCCGGCCGTTCTGTAAAGCCTCGAGCGCAGCCCGAGCTCGGCGAGCGCCTCAACACCCGCCGCCGCGGCCGACCCGTGCAGCGCCGCCGGCGACGCAACCGCGAGCTGCGCATCGATGAGATCCGGGCGGCACTCAAGCAGCAACTGAGCCGCCCGCCGCGGCGCCGCCCGCGAGAACGACCGCGGCTCGTGATCCAGCCGCGCCAGGACGATCGTCACCGCCTCCTCGAGTCCGACCTGCGGCAGCTCACGCGCGCCCGCGCGAATCGGCGCCGCCGAGGTGCGCGGATTCGCGATCGATCGTCGTCCCGGGCTCACCTGACTTTCGATCCGGACGCAGTCAACGGCTCATGCGACCGCTTCGCCAACGACATCATGGAGGGAGCTTGACCCGGTCCCTCGAGGCGGGAACAATGGGAACGACCCGTTACCAAGGGGGTAGCACGGCAAACGTAACCTCATTCGGCCGGTGGCCATGAACTACGTTCAGGCGCCGGCGGCAAAAGATCACAACGCGGGGAGCAGCGCGGAATCGGACGTGAAGCCGCCGGAACGCGCCCGCGCGCCACGGCTACCGGCGGCGCTGCGGTTACCGCCGTCGCGCCATCCCCCGCCAGCCGACCCCGACGGTGACCGGCAGGCGCCGCCGATCGTTCGGGAGGTATTGAACGGGCCGGGGTCGCCGCTGGACGGCGGCGCGCGCGCAGCCGTGGAAGGGCTTCTTGGTCTCGATCTTGGCCATGTCCGTGTGCACGCCGACGCGCGGGCCGCCGCCTCGGCGCAAGCCGTCGACGCGGCGGCCTACGCCGTCGGGAACGCGATCGTGTTCGGCGCCGGTCGCTACCAGCCCGAGCACGAGGAGGGCCGGTCGCTCCTCGTCCACGAGCTGGTGCACACGCTCCAGCAGCGGGGATCCACGTCCGACAGCGGGCGGCCCCTGCTCGTCGACTCAGCCGCGAGCGCTCAGGAGGGTGAGGCGCGGACAATTGCTGCGATGTCCCGTCACCGAACCGGTGGCCGCCGGCCGAGTACGGTGCCGGTCGGCAACCCGGGACCGGCCGTGGTGGCGCGCCAGTCAGTCCCGCCGCCCGCGCCGGTCGACACCGCAGCTGCCGGATTCGAGTACGCGCACATCGGCGACGATCCGGCGGTCGTGATCGCGGACGTCCCCCGCGTCCTCGCGAACATCGCGTCGATCCAGTGGGATGAGGAGACGCGGCAACGAGGGGCGCCGCCGGATGCCGTTCTGCACCCGCGGGCGACGATCATCTGCACGGAGAGCCACATCGTCTTCCTGGGCCCCGATGGTCGTCCCACCGCGGTCACCGAACAGGACCCCGTACACCCGCGGATGGCCGCTTGGCGCATCGCGATCCTCGTCGAGCCGCACAGCGGCTCGGCGTGGTTCCTGGGAGCGGCGGGCCAGCGGGTGGCGCTGAAGTCACGGACGGACTTCGGCATGACGCCGATGCCCGAGACCCCGGCCGGAGATTCTCAGTTCATCGTGTTCATGCCGCACGTCGTCTTGCCTCCCGAACTCGTCCGTTCGCTGCGCAGCCGAGCCGCGGGCGGTGGCGACGGGAGCAACGATGGTCAGGACTGGGCGCATGATGCCGTCGCCGGCGCGCGCCGGCGTCTGGCCAGAAGCCGAGCCGGGGGCGCCCGCCGGCAGGGCACCGGGCCGGGCGCTGGGCGTCAGGGGACCGGAGCGGGAGGAGGCGGTGGGGCGGACCGGGCCACGGGCGAGGCAGCGCAGGCTGACGGCGCGCCGGCGCAGCCGCCACTGCGAGGTGCGCCGAGACTCAACGTGGTCACCGATCACGCCGGCAAGCCGTGGCTGCGGATCACGATCGACCGCGCCAGCACCACCGTGGAGCTGCGTGAGCGCGATTCAGACGCCGCCCTCGATCACCGCATCGCCGGAGCGGTCGATGCCCTGCAGGCCTCCCGCGATCCGAATGCCCCAGAGGCGCAAGCGCTCGCCGACGGCGCGACGCGGACTGGCTTCGCCGCGGCGCGCGCGGACGAGGCCGGGACGGTCGGCACCGGCGCGCAGGCCGCAGCCCAGGCGACGTCGACTCCCGGCGCCGCAACGCCCTCCGAACGAATGCCCGGGGGGCCGGGCGAGGCCAACGCGCCGGCGTATCCAGCGACGATCACGATGGCGGGCCACGGGGCCGACGACCCGCCGCCGATCACGGTGAGCGGGGCATCGGACGCGTTCACCATGGACTTGAACTACGCCGCTCTCTCGCTCGGATTCAACGACGAGGTGTTCAACCGGATGCAGTCGGTCCAGTTCTACTGGGAGCTGATCGACGTGACGAGCCTGGCGGCGGAAGCTCAAGGACCCGGCAGCGCGGCATCGGGCGCACTGTCACGCGAGTTCAGAGCGATCGGCGAGGACGAAGAGGCCGACCTGCGGATGATGTCCGAGCAGAACTGGTCGTGGGACGCGCGCGCCGCGTATCTCGGCGTCATCGGCCTATCGAACGCGGTCCGGATCATCGGGACGCTGATCGAGAGCTACGTCGCGCTGGTCACCGAGCCGCTGAACGAGCGCACGCTGACGTTTGATCGCGAGGGCGACTTCCTGATCCGCTGCGTCGCTACCCCACTGGTCGATGACGCCGCGCGCGCTGATCCCCAGCATCACGTGATCCGCGCGTCGAGCACGGCGGTGCTGCCAATCAGGGTCCAGAACATCGGGACGCGGGCCGCCGGCGAGGCCGATAAGGAAGCCAAGGAGCTGGGTGCCGCGGAGGCCGAGCTGCGGGAAGCCGAGGCGTCAGGGGACCCACGGCGCATCGCCGACGCCCGCGCTCGGGTCGAGGGCCTGCGCCGCGCCTCCACAACCGGGGCGTTCGACCTGTTCACCGGCGAGATCGCGGCCGTGCGGGAGAACATCGCCACCGCCGAGCGGTTGCAGCGCGACCGCGCCGCGCGCCGTGCTGAGAGGGAGTGGGACGCGCCCGAACTCGAGTTGCAGGTCTTCCTCGTCTCACGCGCGATGACGGTCGACCAGTATCTCCCGTTGGCTCGTGCCCGCCTCGTCGCGCTGACCGGCGACGGCGGGTCCAATCTCGACTGGGTGACCACCCAGCACGGTCGGATGCAGTCGGTCGGAGGGCATACCGACTTCAGGCCACGTGCGGCGCTGGCATCGCGTGAGACCGGGCAGGTGATTCCGCTGCGCCTGATGCTCGGGCGGCTGCCCGATCCGGGCGAGGGACGCCACCGCTGGCTGCTCGTCGACTTCACGGGCGCGGCCACGCGCGATTACTACTCCGGCGACAGCACGGTCGGCGGCGCCGCGGGGGACGCCGCCGCGATCCGCGACTGCTTTCGCAACCTGGCCGAGAACGCGAACTACGGCCGGGGGACGCTGGCCATCCGCCTCCCGGCCGAGCTCGAGGCGGCGCTCGGTCAGCCCGTCGGCCTTGAGGCGAGCATGGAGGTCCGGCCGGGCCCGCTGGGACGAGGGCTGCAGCGGCTGCGCGATCTCGCGAGGGCCGCCGAGGTGGCGGGCGTGTTCGCCACGGGCGGCGTCGGGGTGGCGATCGGGGCGGTCGGTGGGGTTGCGCAGGCCATCGTCTCGGCGGAGAGCCTGGCGCGCCGCGCCCGCACCGGCCACCTCATGGAGGTCGACACCGTTTTCGACATCCTCGGCATCGTCGGGGGGCTCGCGTCGCTGGGCTCGGTGGCGACTCACGTTGCCCGCGACGTGGCCGAGGCGGGACGAGCCGCCGGACGTCTGCCGTCCTGGGTGAACCGGCTCGAACGTGTCGAGGGGGCGTTGCACATCTTCGGAGAGCTCAGTGGCCACCAGCAGATGATCTCGATCCCGTATTCGTTGATCACAGAGCTCGATGCGATCGACGCCGACTCGTCGGCATCCGACGGGCAGCGCCGTGCCCGCCGAGCGTTGGCCTTCCTCGGCGCACTGCGCAGCGGAGCGGTGACGGTTGTCCAGGCGTCCGGCGGCATCGGGCTCGAAGGGCGCGCGACAACGACGGCCCACGACGACCTGCCCGCAGCGGGACGCACCACGGCCCCGGGCCCGGTGGCGGATGTACTCGGGTCGCCGGCTGCGCCCACGCACGAGCCGTCGGCGCCGGCACGACGCGCCGACGACACCGAAGCCGTCACTGGCCCCTCACCCCAAGAGGTCGTCGCGCGGGCGCAGGAGCTGGCCCGGTTGCGACTGCGGCGCGGTCTGGAGACAGCAACTCAGATCACCGGCGAGGAGCGCGGCAGGACCACCTCCCGCGACGACCAGACAGCGAACCGCACCACCGCCGGAACGGCGCGCCCCGGGGCACGCGAGCCGGCGGGCGCTTCTGCTGACGTCAATGCCCCCGAGCGTGAGCATGCGGTACGGCTGTTGGGCGAACGGCTCGGCACTCTGCACTCGGCGAGGAGCACGACGGTGGTCGAGCCCCCACCGCCTGGACCGTTCGGCGCTCGGACACGGTTGGCCGCCGAGGCGGTGGAGACGTATGACCAGGTGGTCGCGACGATCGGCGACCGTGAGGCCGGGCTCTTCTACAACCCCAACACGGGCGAGTTCGCCGTTCAAGTCGGAACCGAGGCCGAAGTTCATGGTCCGCCGGGTGATGGTTGGCAGGCTCTGGTGCACCTCCACCCCAACCCAGAGAACGTGATCATCCGGCGACTGCCAGCCCCAGCCGACATCATGGGCTCGGTCCTCGCGGCTGCTCGCACCGGACGCCACGTCGAGTTCGTCCAGTCGCGGCGACCGGATGGCTCGACCGGCGTCGTTCGCGTCGAGGTAACCCTCAACCCCCGGCGCATCCTGGTCGAAATGCCGGCCGAGCCCGGTGAGCCCGCACGGCGGATCGACGTGCGGAGTCCGGAGGAGTACGCGCGAAAGTACGGCGACGAGACGACGCACCTCGACCCAACCAGCCCGTTGTATCAATGGGTGCTCCGCGATCTCGACGCGTATTACGCCGCTCGGCGCGCGGGGAGCTCGTACGGCGGCGAGCAGGGCCGGACCGCGGGCGGCACCGCCGCTGAGCCCCCCGTCGCGCCGACGGGGCCCGCCCCAGCGGACTCCCAACCCACACCCTGGGAGCGTTTGGCCGCCGGACGGCCCGACGTGGCCGCGCGGTTTGCCGAGGCAGACCTGCACCACGCCGACGCGCAGACCGAGGGCGTGCCACCCAGCCAGCGATTCAACCAGGCGGTGGACGAGCTTGAGCGCGCGGGCCTCGGTGCCCCGGGCCGAGCGCTGATCGAGCAGATGTTCCGTCCCGCGGAACGGTCGGACGCCCTCAGCGCGGGCCGGTTCCAGCGTGCGGTGGGAGCCCTCGACTACCTCGCGAAGCTTGTCCGTGAGCGCCCGGATGTGCTCACCGAGCGCGGGCGTCTGAGCCTGTACGACTCCGTGTTCGGCATCGCTCGCGATGTCTTCGCCGCGTATCGACGCGGCGAGACCGTCGAGGGCGCGCGACTGCGGCCGGGCGACTCGCCGGAGCTGGCCGCGACGATGGAGACGATGCACCGGGCGTTCCTCGAATACGAGCGCAGCGCGAGCTCTGACCCGGTCGAACGGTTGATGGCCCTGTTGCGGCTGCGCGAGCAGGTCGCGCGGGCCGCCGAGGTCGCCCGCAGTTACGCACCCGCGTTCACGGCCGCGGTCACTCCCGGCCCGTTGGCCACCAGTGGGCTCGTGCCCGGCATCTCGGAACGGCCACTCGACGTCCGAGCGGCGGGACACGTCAGCGAGCCCCTGGCGCGCGACCTCCCCGGGGTAGGCCTCGAGCACTACATGCTCTCGCCGAATGACCTGGCCGAGCTGCCGACGAGCCCGCCAGGACTGGCGAAACGGCTTTCGGAGTTGCTCCGTGGATATCACCGGGCTCATCTGATCGGCCCCGGATTCGGCAGCGAGCTATTCGAAGGCCTGATGCTGGCCCCGGAGGCGGTCAATCTCGACGCTCAGAACAAGGGCGTAGAACTGTTCATCCGCAGCCTGGACGCGGCGGGCGCCGACGTCAGCATCGAGTCTCATGCCACCGGGCGTCAGCTCGTCGTGCCGCTGGTGGACGGCACGGTTGAGCACGTCGACATCTTGACCCGGGTGGAGTATCAGATCACCGTGGAACGCGGGGATAACAGCCCGCGGAGCTACCGTGTCGTCATCGACGTCAGCTCGCCGCCCAATGGCCGCGCCACCGTTATCGAGAACACCGTTCCGCCCGACGCCCCCGGCGGCGATGTACTGCGCCGGTTGACTGCCCCCGGTCCGGCCCCCGTAGCTGCCACCAGCGAGCCACCATGAAAGCCCGAAGGAAAGCGTTAGCCGTTCTGATGGCGTCGCGACCTGATGTCCAGACTCAGAGCACCTACGGATCGACGGTGAAATCGTCCCGACTCGCCGCCGATCCGTGCGCGGGTTCTGAGCAAGCAGGAGGTCACCGGTTCGATCCCGGCTGGCTCCACCCGTGCAGTGGCTGCGCTCCGCGGCTCTCTGACCGGACGAGGCTTGGCCGAAGCCCCAAGAAAGCAAATTCGGACTCAGAGCAGGGGGCTCGTCGGGCGGCCTGTCAGCGGGTCACCCTCCGGGGTGACCCGCAATCACCGCCGCGGGTGACGACGCGCGCCCTGGCGACGGGTTGACTGGGGACACATCACGTCGTCCGGCGTGAGACCGACATCCACTGGGGGTTCTCATGACGTTCAAGCTCAAAGCCGCGACGGTGATCGCTGCTGTCTCTCTGGCCACCGCCGCGACCGCGGCCGCCGCCGCGCCAACCGTTCACAGCGGACAGATCAAGATGTTCGCTGCTTTCACCTATGACCCGAGCACGCCGGTTGTCGTCGCCGGAGCGATCGGTGACCATGGCCGCGGGGTCTTCATGAACCGCTCCGGTCATCCAACGCCCAACGGCAACTTCTTGAAGATCACGCTGTCACAGGGCACGATCACGATCAACGGCAGTCAGGTTTCCCGCGCCTTCCACCCCGAAGGACCCGTCAACAAACAAACCTGCTCGGTCATTGTCGGCGGCTCTGCCCCGGTTCAGATCGTCAGCGGCACCGGAGCCTACGCGGGGATCCACGGCTCCCTACACGCCACTGGCCAGGCAGCGATCGACGCGCCGCACAAACCTGGCGGCGGGTGCAGCCAGAACGGGCAGGCGGCGATCTACGGCGACGTGGTCATCAGCGGCAGCGTCACCTACTGAATCTGGATCGAGTGACGGCGCAAGACCGGGGCGCCGTCACTCGCTGGGTCAGCGGTCCTGACAAACAGCAGGAGAACTGGGCACGCCGAAGCCCACATGCACAAGCGGGGCAACGGAGTCGATCGCTGGGCCTCTTCCTCGACAATGTCATCCTGAAGGGCATTCTTCTGGCGGCGCTGCAGCAACAATCGCCACTGGGATTTCGCACGTGCCACGTCGCGTGCGCCGCGTTCGTCCATCATGGTCTTGAGTCCCCGCTGGGATACCGGGGCGTTCGAGCGACTATTCGGCGGGGGGGCGCTAGCTAATGAGCAGGCCGCGCGCACTGGTTCAAAGTTGGAACAACTCAGTCTTGTTTCGTACCAGGCCACCGTGTAACCCTGCCAGGTATGGCAAAGAGAACCTGGTACTCGGGAACGACCGTCGGCGGCGCGCTGCCGGTGTGGGAGCCACTTATTGCCATCGTCAAGGCGCTGACGGGCAGCTTCATGTGGATGTACGAGGTCGAGTTGGATGACGGTCGAGTCATCCACGCCTACAAGCACCACGACACCCGCCGTTACCTGCACTTGGACACACAATCCAACCTATGGGTGTACCAGCACCGTCAGGGACGCGCAATGTATCGCAACGGTGATCTCGCGGATGCGCTGATCGAGGTATTCGCGGACTGGGAGAGCCTCGCCTTTGGGCCGACGAGCGAGGAGCGGGCACTGGTCGCGACGGTGATTGGTGCCGCTCGGAACGTGGGGGGGACCGGTCAATGACTGCACCCGAGCGTAGGCCGGAGCCCGACCTGTCCGTACTCACAGACAGGCTTCGTGCCGATCGCGTATTCGCAGACGAGCTGTACTGTGCACGGACCGCGCTGTTACCGCCTGAGCTGAACTCGAGTGCTGGTTGGCGTGCACGCTTCACCGGCCTACTGGTGATGTCATGGAGTCCGTGGTCATGCGATCAGCGTCAGGTGGGCGCCGTCCGCCGGCCCACGGTGCCGAGTGAGCGTTCGCAGACGCCGACGAGCCTGCCTCGCCGCGCTGGCGGTCCTCGTGACCTTCACGTCGTCGGCGGTGCCTTCGGCCGCGGGGGTGCGCCCGCGTGGCGGGCGGTCTGAGGGCGCCGTGAGCGCGCGGCTGCATGGGGTGGGGCTGGCGCATCCGCCCGGGCCGTATGTTCAGCCCGCTCCGGCGCCGCGGCCGCCTCCGCCAGCCGGCACGCCTTTCTGGCTGTACGTCATCTTGGGGGCGCTCATCTTCGGACTCGCGGCGGTGGTCGCGCTCGCCCACCGTCATTTCCGAAGCGTCGTCCTGGTTCTTGATCCGGTCGCCGACGACACGCCCGACCCCGCCGTCGATCCAGAGCCGCCAAGCGGGGCCTTCGGGCAGACACCACGCGCGCTTGCCGAGCAGCCGCATCACGCTGGGCACACCGAACGACCCGGATGACGGACGCGACGAGACAGGGCGGCCGCGGGGCCTGGGCGGCTGGCGTCCACGGGCAGGCGCCCTGGTCTGATCAGACCCGCGCGGCCGTCCGCATCGCCTCAAGCGCGTGATCGCGCTCGGGGACGCGCCTGTGCGGCCCGGCGCGCTGCTCGCGGCGTTTCCGGCACCGACGCCCCGGGCGTCGGCGTCCAGGGCGTTGGCGGCCCGTGCTCGCAGGCGACGGACGCGGAAGCGCGGAGTCGGCCGAGCATCATCGACTTCGCCGACCGCTACCGCGGTGTTACGCGCAACCATCTTTGACCGGGGCGGCCAGGGGTAGCCGTGCTGGTGGCGAAGCCGCCCACGCGGCCAGGGTACGCACCACCGGCACGACACGCCCGTGGTCGTCGACGCGTCCGACCCGCGGCTCCTCGACCCGTTCGGTCTCGGGGATGACCGGCCGTCGAGTCAGCGTGTAGTCGACGGATACGGCGAGGCCCGGGACCGCCGCGCTGCCCGAGGTCCCACTCAGCTCCCGCGGGCACCGTCATCGAGTCGGAAAGGTGCCGATGAACAGGCCGATGGCAAGCTGGCTGCGGCGGTCGCGCAAGATCGCGCGCACAATCCGAGGCGAGAACCGGCCATCGCGAACTGCACCGCGACAAGCGTGCGGAAGACACAACGCTCGAGAAGAGGCCGTATCGTCGGCAGCAACACTACCCCACCAGTGTTGTTGCTTTAACACCACTGGCGGCGCGTGCGCCATGTCGAGACAGCTGACCCGTTGTTGCCATGCAGCGCGACTCTCGTCTATGCGGGCTATTGTTGGTAAACCGGAAGTGCGCGCGCGTGCCGATCGCCTGGGTGTGAGCGACATTCGCTCGAGCAAGTTCCCACTACAAGCAGCCCCGGAGTCCTGGCGCCGTGGGTTCAGGCCGGGGAGGAGCGGATGATGCCGTCGCCTTCAGCAGAGCAACTGCCGTATCTCGGCTCGTTGCTGGACCACACCGAGGACGCGGTCGTGGCATGCGACGCCGACTGGCGGGTCACAGTCTGGAATGAGGGCGCGCGACGGATGCTTGGCTGGACCGCTGAGGAGGCTGTCGGACGGCCCGGAACATTCTTCGAATTGGACGAGACCGACCCGCAGCGAATGGACCGCAGACGGCAGCTGGCGCGGTACGGCCGCTGGCGCGGGACGGTTATGGTGCAGCGCAAGGACGGATCCGAGGTTCCCGTGGAGTCGGTAGCCGTCGCGGTCCGCGACGAGGGGGGTGAGATCAGCGGCTACCTGGGGATCCACCGCGACATTACCGAGCGCACGCGCGCTGAGGAGGCGCTGCGAGCGGCGAACCGGTGGACCGAGACGATCCTGGAGCAGATCAGCGACACGTTCGTCGCGCTCGACAACGAGTGGCGTTACACCCACGTCAACGGCCGGGCTGTCGTCCAGGCGCAAAAGGCGCGGGGGGCGGATGTGAACGCCGAAGAGCTGTTGGGTGAGAACTGTTGGGAGCTGTTTCCAGAGACAGTGGGCACCGTGTTTGACCGAGAGCTCCACCGGGCGGTGCGCGACCAACACAACGTCGAATTTGAGACGTCTTCGGTCGTGAGCGGCGTGTCGGTCGAGGTGCGCGCCTACCCTTCGACAGACGGGTTGTCGGTTTACTCACGCGACACCACCAAACGAACCCGAGCCCGTGAACAGCTCGCTTATCTCGCGAGCCTGCTCGACAACCTCAAGGATGGAGTCATCGCGACCAACGCCGACGACTTCCGCATCACGGCCTGGAGCAAGGGCGCTGAGCGGCTGTACGGTTTCACCGCCGAGGAAGTGCTGGGCCGCCCGGCGCACGAAATCGGGAGCTATCCGGGGGATCAGGCGCGCCACAAACTAGAGCACGAGTTGCTGGAGACCGGCCGCACCAGAATCGAGTTCACCGCGCATCGCAAGGACGGCACGCCAATCGAGGTCGAACTGATAGCCGCGAAGGTCAACGACGACCGCGGGGACGTCACCGGCTACCTCGGGATCCACCGCGACGTGACCGAGCGCAAGCGGCGAGAGAAGGAGCTCGATCAGGCCCATCGCCGAACAGTGACCGTCCTGGAGAGCATCAGTGACTTCTTCGAGGCGTTCGACCGCCAGTGGCGCTACACCTATCTCAATCGACGAGGTCTGGACCGGTTCCGTCAGGCGCTGGGCGAGGACGTGTCGCTCGACGACGTCGTCGGCAAAAACCTCTGGGAGCTATTCCCCGAGATCGTCGGGACGACGATCGACCACGAGCTTCACCGGGCGATGCGCGAGCAGGTGACCGTGGTCTGTGAGACCTACTCCCCCGTGACCGAGAGCTGGGTGCAGATGCACGCCCATCCGACTGCGGACGGCGGCTTATCGGTCTACGGCCACGACATCACCGAGCGCAAAGCGTCCGAGCAGCTGGTGGCGGAGGCTCGGGAGGCGGAGCAGGGACGGATCGCGCGTGATCTGCACGATGGCCCGTTGCAAGGCTTGAGCGTCGCGATCGCTCTCGTCGCTATGGCGGACCAGACCACCGCGAAGTCTCCGCTGACCGGTCAGCTACTGCCTGTTCTGCGACGGATCGGCGAGCAGTTGCGCTTCGCGATTTACGACCTCCGGTTAGAGAGCGAGGAGCACACGCCGTTTGTCGAGCGGCTCGAGCGGCTCGTCGACGGGCACCGAGTGATGATGGATGGTTTCGAGATCCAGTTGGAGATTGGGGATGGCGTTCCCGCCGGGTCGCTTGGCGTCACGGGCGTTGAGGTCCTTCAGATTTTGGGCGAAGCGTTGACCAACGCGCGTCGCCATGCGGAGGCCGAGCGCGTTCGTGTCCGCGTGTGGGGTAGCCGTGAGCGGCTGTGGGTCGAGGTCTCAGACGACGGCCGAGGGTTTGATACCGCCACGCCCGCGCCGCCGGTTCAGCGCGGCATCATCGGAATGCGCGAGCGCGCCGAGCTGCTGAACGGTCGCCTTGAGATTCGCAGCGAGCCGGGAGTCGGCGCCACGGTGCGCTTAGAGGCGCCACTCGCCAATGAACAACCTGAGAGGCCTCAGCCATACAGGTCCTAGCCAAGTTGCGAATCAACCCCAGTCCGTCAATGACTAGGTCAGGGCGGTACGGTCGGCCAGTTGCGTCAACCTACTCCGATCCGGATAGTGGTCGGCGAGGACCAGCCGCTGTTTCGCAAGGGCGTCGTCCACGTCCTCACTGCTGCAGGCTTTGATGTCGTCGGTGTGGCCGCAGACGCGAGGGATCTCGTACGTGAGGCGCTGGCCCATCACCCAGATCTGCTGGTAGTCGACATACAGATGCCGCCGGATTTGCGCGACGACGGCCTCCGCGCCGCCCTGGAGATCGTGGCTGCGCGCCCGGCGACGGCAGTCCTCGTCCTCTCGCAGTTCCTGGAGGACCGCTATGTCATCGATTTGCTCGACGATCGTCCGGAGGGCAAGGGCTACCTCCTGAAGGATCGGATCGCCGATTCCGACAGCTTCGTTGAAGCCGTCCATCGGGTGGCACGTGGCGGTTCGGTGATCGACGCCGAGGCCGTCAGTCGGCTCGTCGGTCAGCGCCGCCGGCACGGTCCGATCGAATCGCTGACCAGTCGCGAGCGGGAGGTCCTCTGCCTGATGGCCCAGGGCAAGTCGAATCAGGGCATCGCCGACGAACTGGTAGTCACCGTCTCAGCCGTCGAGCGTCACGTGACCGGCATTTTCGCCACGATGGAGTTGCCACGTGATGCCCACGACCATCGGCGTGTCCTCGCGGTGCTCCAATACCTCCGCGACGACCGGTCGGAAACGCGGGCCGTGCCTGTCTGCGACCGAGGTGCTGGACGGCTCGATCCCCCAACGCGCCCGACGTCCCTGACCCACGGCTGGGCGGGGATGGGCTCCGGTGCGTAGGTATTGCGTTGGAGGCGTCGGAGTGGCCCCGGCGGCCAGCTAGCCCAGTCAGCGTGACCTTCCCAAACTGGCACGGCAGGTGAGGCTCGCAGCGGTGTCCTTCGTGTGCCCGGGGCCCGAGAGCCTGTCGGCCGACGTGCCCTAACGTCGGGTCCCAAGCGGCCTATGGGAATCTCAGAGCACCCCCAAAAAAGGAGCGACGACATGGCCAACGAACTCAGCGACCGCACGGTCGCGATCCTCGCCACCGACGGCGTGGAGCGCGTAGAGCTGGAGAACCCCCGCGCCGCGCTGCAAGCCGCCGGTGCGCGCACCGAGCTGCTCTCGACCCACGACGGTGAGATCGCGGCCCGCAACCATGATCTCGAGGATGCCGGCGCCTTCACCGTCGACGGCCTCGTCTCAGACGCTTCGATCGACGATTACGACGCGCTGCTACTCCCGGGCGGAACCGTCAACCCCGACAAGCTGCGCATGGACGAGCATGCAGTGGGGTTCGTGCGTGACTTCTTCAACAGCGGCAAGCCGATCGGCGCGATCTGCCATGGGCCGTGGACGCTCGTGGAAGCCGACGTCGTCCGTGGTCGCACCCTGACGTCATTCCCCAGCATCCGCACCGACCTGCGCAACGCCGGCGCGAATGTCGTTGACCAGGAGGTGGTAACCGACGAGGGCTTGGTCACGAGCCGCTCACCTGACGATCTCCCGGCGTTCTGCAGCAAGATCGTGGAGGAGTTCGCCGAGGGCCGTCATGACTCCCGTCTTCACGCAGGCGCGAAGGCTTCCTCGTGAACGCGACCAGCTACAACGGGTCCCGCGACATCTGCGATTCAGACCTCGGGCTCGTGTGCGGTCAGGCCAGGCCCGCGGGAGACGCCGCGCAGCCAGGCATCGACTGTCGGGCGCGGCTGATCCGCGTGCGGGATCGATCCCGCCAGATGGCCGCCACCAGCATGAATCCCTGCCGGTCGCGCGGCACCACGATGGCCGGAGTTTTGCGAATCCGGGGCGGCTGCTGGGCTTGAGATACGCGTCGAGAACTGGCAGCACCTGATCAGGATCGCAGTGTTCGGTGATCTCACCCGCGCAAACGCAAGCCGTCTTTCCCGCTGCCTCGAACATGCGCTGGAGACGCACGCCGAACGAGTGATCCTCGATCTCGGCGGTCTGGATCGACTCGACCCCGAAGCCGTGAGCCCGATCCTCATCGCGCACCTCACCGCCGACTCCGAGCACCGCCAGTTCTTGCTCAGAGCGGCCTCCGACAGCGTCCAATATGTCCTCGACCGTGTCCAGGGACCGTTCTCCTACCTCGTCCCAGACGATGACTCCCTGTTGCGCGTTGATCTGGCCTGGGGGGTTCGCGCCGTGGGTCGCCCCGCGGAGCCGGGGCTCCGGCGACGAATGCTTGACCGTCTCCTCGGTTCGATCGAACGTCTGATCGTCGCGACCGAACACGCGCCCGAACCGATCCGTACGCTCGAATACGCGGGAGGGAGTGCTCTGCTCGGCGTGCTCGAGCTTTGGCTAGCGGTCGATCGAGGTGATGAGTCGACTTCGTCGCCCTCGCTCCATGGGAGCTGATCGGGACCGACGGCGCTTTTCGCGGATCTCACGTCTCACCTTCTCGGCGTTCTGGTGGGCGAATCATCTGCCAGAGACGCTTCGCAGACCGCGGCGGTCCCGCCCGCGGCCTACGAAGTTTGATTTTCAGGGTCCCGAGCTGCCGGACTTCATCCTCACCTACAGCACGCCCTGGTGAAGAATCGAGGATCAGCCCTTCAGGGCACTCAATAGGCCGGCGTCGAGACCTGTCAAGCTTTCGGTTCGAAGTCCCCTCCGAGAACCTCGCGCATCCTCAGCCAGCGGATCGGCCAGCAGCGTTCCGAACGCGCATGGCACAGAAGCGATGCGCGTGCCGACGGTCTGGCATCCGGCGCCCAGCGGCCTACCACCGAATCCGTGCCTGTGCTCACGGTCCCCGGCGTCGACCTCCCCTCGGGGGAGACAATTCCCGCCCTCGGCCAAGGCACCTGGCACCTTGGTCAGGGGCGTCACCCACGCACGGAGGAGATACGGGCCCTCCGGGAGGGGGTCGATCTAGGGATGACGCTCATCGATACCGCGGAGATGTACGGCGATGGTCGCGCCGAGGAGATCGTCGGCGAGGCGATCGCCCACCGGCGGGACGACATCTTCCTCGTCAGCAAGGTGCTGCCGTCGCATGCGACGGAGGAGGGAACGATCGCCGCGTGCCGGGAGAGTCTGCGCCGGATCGGCACCGACCGGCTCGACCTCTACCTGCTCCACTGGCGGGGCCCAGTTCCGCTTCAGGAGACCGTCGCCGGTTTCGAGCGGCTGCACGCGGCGGGACTGATCCGCCACTGGGGGGTGAGCAACTTCGACGTCAGCGACATGCGCCAGCTCCTGGGCCTCCCGGCCGGCGAGGCTGTGCAGACCGACCAGGTCGTCTACAACCTCACTCGACGCGGTATTGAGCTCACAGTGCTGCCGTGGTGCCGTGCCCACGGAGTCCCGCTGATGGCCTACTCCCCGCTCGAGCAGGGGCGGTTGCTGGAGGATCCGGTGATCCGAGGCGTCGCCCGCCGCCACCGCGTCAGTTCCGCACGCGTGGCGCTCGCCTGGGTTCTCGCCCATGATGGAGTCTGCGCGATTCCCGAGGCGGGAACCGTCGCCCACGTCCGCGAGAACCGGGCCTCGCTAGACCTTCACCTGGACGAGTCCGACATGCTGAGACTCGACGCGGCGTTCCCACCGCCGCTGACGCCTCAACCGCTCGAGGTCCTCTGAAGGCCAGAATTTGCTCCGGCCGGCGTCGCTGTACCGACGCCAACGCGCGGGCCTGTCAGCGCTCCAGCTTGACCGGACTGGGATGGTCGCGTCTGACCGCCGTGACCACCTGGTCCTCGGGTCAAGGAGCCGGCGGGGGTTCGACGAGGCCGTAGTCGCCGTCGTGGCGCAGGTAGAGCACCTTCCCCCGTCCGTCGGCCGCATCGATGAAGTAGAGGAAGCGGTGCCCCAGCACGTCCATCTCATCCCGAGCCGTAGCCAGCGGGATCGGCTCGTCGTAGCGGCTTGGCTCTGAGACCACGACGTCGTTCTCGCTGGAGAGCGGGCTGCCCGGCGGGTGGAGCAAGCCGATCCGCCCGTCATCGCGCCGGTGCACCACAACGTCCTCTCCGGTCCGGGCGTGACGAAAGAGCAGGAACTCGAGGTCCAGGTCGAGCAGGTCAGCCACCGCGTCGAGCGTCGACTCCGGCAACGGATACGCCGTGCGCACCGGGATGACATCACGCAGGTCCGGCCGCTTGTGGCTCGGTTTCGGCCGATACCTCCGTTCGTGGGTGTCGTGCGCGAGCGCGCTCTTGATTGCCTTCAGATCGTTGCGCGACGCCACGGGTACATCCGCGACGCGGCGCATCTGCCGGTTGAGGCGATCGGCGGCCGCCTTCGCCGCCTGCGGCGCGCTGCTGCCGGTCGCGTGCGACGCTAACCGCCTGCCGTTCAGCACCAGCGATGCGTCGGCCACCCACCGCAGGCGCGCCGCCCTCGTCTCGGGACGGCGCAGCGTGATGCGAACCCCCTCGATCGGCTCGTCGGTGGCGTGTGCGAGCCGCTCGAAGCGCTCGACTATCTCGCGCTTATCGCTTCGCGGAAGATCGGCGGGCACGTGGAGCTCGATCGCCGCCGTTGCCTGATCAGCTCTCACCCACCTGTAGGTAGGCCGTTCGTCGGTCAGCGCAATGCGCCGTCGTCAGGCGGGCAGCTCGGCGCCGGGGTTCGGCCTCATTCGATAGGTGCCCGGGGCACCATCGCGTTGCTATTTAACTGCGATCACATCGATCGGAGCGATGTCAGGTGCGGCGGCGAGCAGGTCATCGGCGACCTGTGCCAGCGCCTTCGGAATCTCACCGGCGACATGCGCTTGGCGTGCCTCCTCGGTCTCGAACGTGTCAAAGATGCCGTAGTGCGTGTCGTCGAGCTTGAACGCGTACCACGTAACGGTTCCCTCCTCCGCAAGGGCGAGCTCACGGCCGGCCTGCAGAAGCGCTGCGAGCTCGTCGCCCTTTCCCGGCTTTGCCTCCAGCTGTGCAAGTAGTCCCAGCTTAACGGTCATATCGGCCTCCTGGTTTCGTGGCTTCGGTTTGAAAGTAGCGGACGCGCGGTTGATCGGGATCGAGCCCTTGTGTCTGATTCCCGTTGTCCTAAGTCACGGGACGTGAGCGAGCCGGCGCCAGAGCAGAAGGTGCGGGAGAGTTAGTGGGTCTCCTCAGAACCTCGCGTCACTGGACCCGCGGAAGCGTGCTTGGCGTGCTGGGCGCGCTCATCGCCGCCGTCGGGCTGCTCGCCGGCTGCGGCGGGAGTTCCAAGAAGTCGTCGTCGACAACCTCTGCGTCCTCCTCCAGCCCGCCCACCCAAGCCACGACGACGACGTCGACCAGCACGGCAACGGCCCCGGCCACAGCCGCCGCCAGTTGGACGCAGCCCAACGGCAACCTCGCCGGTACCCGGGATGTGATCTCGACGATCAACTCGTCCAACGTCTCCAAGCTTGGCGTTGCCTGGAAGGTGCCGATCACCGGCAAGGTCGGGATCGGCTTCGGTAGCTTTGCGGCCACGCCAGTAATCGTCGGAGGAGTCGCCTATTTCCAGGACCTCGACTCGAGTGTGTGGGCGATCAAGATGAGCACCGGAAAGCTGCTCTGGCACACCCAGATGCACTCCCCGAACGTCGGTCCGGACGGCGTCAGCGTCGTCGGCGGCAAGGCGTACGGCGCGACGAACTCCAACGCGTTCGCGCTGAGCGCAGCGACCGGTGAGCAGCTGTGGTCCCAGAAGCTGATCCGCAACAAAGCCGAGGGGATCGACATGGCTCCAGCGGTCAACAACGGCACCGTCTACGTCTCGACCGTGCCGGGTAATGGCGTCAGCGGCTTCTACACCGGCGATGGCGTCGCCGTGCTGTGGGCGATGAACGCGTCCACCGGCAAGATGAAGTGGAAGTGGAACGAGGTGCCTTACAGCCTGTGGGGCAACAAGAAGGTCAATTCCGGCGGCGGTCAGTGGGAGCCACCGACGTTCGACGCCCAGGGCCACCTGTACCTGGAAGTCGCCAACCCGGCGCCGTTCGTCGGCGATAAGTCCTACCCGGGCAAGAAGGTCTACCCGAACGGGTCCAGCCGTCCCGGGCCGAACCTGTACACCGACACGGTCGACGAGCTCGACCCGACGAACGGCAAGCTGATCTGGCACTACCAGCTGACGCCCCATGACATCCACGACTGGGATCTCAATAACCAGGCGCTGATCAGCACCGTCAACGGCAAGGAGGCAATCATCTCGGCCGGTCAGGCCGGAATCGCGATCGCGAACGACGCCCAGACCGGCAAGCTGCTGTGGCAGACGAAGGTCGGCGAGCACAACGGCCACGACGACGACGGAATCCTCACGGAACACGGCGCGACCGGTCACGGCAAGGTCAAGGAGCCGCCGTACGTCACGCTGCCGGGCGAGTTCGGTGGCGTCGAGAGCCCGAACGCGTCTGACGGGACGACCTCTTACTTCGCCGTCAACAACTTCGGAGTCTTGAGCAAAACCCAGGCGAGCAACGGACCCACTGACTTCACCAAGGGCACCGGCTGATGGTCGCGATCGACCAGGACACCGGCAAGATCAATTGGCAGCATCGCTTCACGCACAGTCCCTTCGGCGCGGCGACCGTGTCCAACGACCTGGTCTGGACGACCACGTACGACGGCACCATCTGGGCGCTGAACAAGAGCACCGGGGCCGCCGTCTGGCACATGAAGCTGCCGGCCGGCACCAATGCACCACTTGCGATCGACGGCGACACGGTCATCACCGGCGCCGGATTCCCCCTGGGGGCGAACCAGAGGGCAATGTTCATCGCCTACCGAATTGGTGCAACGGGCAAGAGTTCGACCACGGGTGCGTCCACCCAGAAGAGCTCTTCGAGCTCAAACAGCGCGACCGCGGTCAGCCTGAAGGCGGGGATGAAGGTGTTCTCGAGCACCTGCGCCTCCTGCCATACGCTCGCGGCGGCCGGCTCGACCGGCACCGTCGGGCCCAACCTCGACCAGCTCAAGCCCTCCGACGCAGTGGTGGTCAAGCAGGTCACCAACGGCGGCGGCGGCATGCCGGCCTTCGGCAGCTCGCTATCGAAGGCCCAGATCGAGGCGGTCGCCAAGTACGTCTCCACGGTCGCCGGAACGAAGAAGCCCAAGTCCGGCCAAGGCGGTGGCGGCGGGCCATGATTCGGTGGTGATCGTCGGGTTCTTGCCGCCGATGCAACAGTCGCGTCCCGCGAGCCGCCGATGACGACGTTGTCTCCGGATCGGTCCCGTGGTCAGCTCGGTCTGCTCGCGGCCGGTGCCTTGGTCGTCGGGGGCATCATCGGCACGGGGATCTTCGCGGTTCCGGCGGCGGTGGCGCAGTTTGGCTGGTTGGCCTATCCGGCGTTCGCGGTTGTGACCGGCGGATCGGTCATGCTCGCCGTGACGTTCGCCGCTTTGGCGCGCGATGATCCCCGCAACGGCGGCCCGGCGTATGCCTACGCCCAGCAGGCTTTCGGCCCGTTCACGGGCTTCCTGTCGGCGTGGAGCTACTGGATCCAGGGATGGACCGGGCAAGCAACGATCTCGGTCGCCGGCGCGGGGTATCTCATCGCGCTGTTGGGGGTGAGCGGCTCGGGCTGGGTACTGGCTACGTCGCTGGCGCTGATGTGGCTGCCGGCGTTGGTCAACCTCGCACGTCCCGACGCCGTCGGGGGAGTCCAGGTCGTCGCCACGGTCCTCAAGCTCGTGCCGCTGATCGTGATCGGCGTCGTCGGGATCGTTCTGGTGCATCCCGGCGACGTTGGCGGCCCACACGCCTCCGGCACAGCGCTTGGCTCGCTGGGCCCAGCCTGCGCGGTCCTGCTGTTCAGCTTCCTGGGGATGGAGGGCGCCGCGGTGGCCGCCGGACGGGTACGTGACGCGGCACGCACGATCCCCCGGGCCACGGTGCTTGGGGTTCTCACGTGTGCGGCGATCTATGTGATCGGGCTGCTCGGAGTTCAAGGCAGCGTGCCGCAGGCCACGCTGATGTCGTCCTCCGCGCCGTTCGCGGCGGCCGCGCAGGCGATCACGGGCGCGAGCTGGCCGGCCCACGTCGTGGAGGTGGTCGCATGCATATCAGCCCTGGGTGCGCTCAACGGGTGGACGATGGTCAATGGAGAGATGGCCGAAGCGGCCGCCCGCGACCGCCTTTTCCCCGACGCCGTCGCCCAGCGCAACCGCCGCGGAGTTCCCGTCCTGGCGATTCTGCTCAACACGGTGCTGGCGTCTCTGCTGCTGATCGCCAACGCTACGGGCAATGCGGTCGCGGTGTTCACCACACTCGCGCTCCTGAGCACGTTCGTCTACGTGTTGACTTACGTCCTGGCCGTAGCCGCCTTCCTGATGCGGATCATTCGCGGGCAGACGACACAGACCGGCCGAGCGGTCGGCCTCGAGACGCTCGCCGCTGCCCTGGCCCTGGCCTTCTCCATCTGGATGATCGGTGCGACGGGGGAGCACACCGTGTTTGACGGCGTAATTCTGGTGCTCATCGGAATCCCCGTCTACCTGGGTGACCAGTGGCGCCGAGCGCGCGCCGGAACTCCCGAGCCGGGGCCGGCCGGCCCGCCGTGCGGAACCTGACCGCGGCGATCTCGAGGAAACTGACTGTTGCGCGACCTGCTGCATCGCGCCGGCGGGCGGCGCGATGCACTCAGCCCGCCCGCCCGCGGGGTTGGATCTCGCCGCGCGCTGCGGTGACCGTTGCCGGGCGTGTCCGCGGAGAACTCGTTGCGGCCGGCGCACGACTGCGCGACGGCATATCCCGGGGCGCGGGCGCGCGCACCGCGAGCGAGCTCCGCGTCGCCCGCGATGGGTCGTCCAGCCGATTGTTGTCTGAAGGGTTGCTCGCGGCTGGTAGTGGCCTACCAGAGCAGAGCAGTGGACATAGAACGGCGGCTTATACGTGGGTCAACCGCTTCATGCGGTGATCCTACGCGTAACGCTGGTCCGGACTTCGGCAGAAGAGCTCGGCGATGTAAACCAGCTTTGAGCACGGCACGTGGGGCCGGGACCAACCGGCGGACCAGAGCGACGGAGCGGGCAGTAACCGCAACCACGCTCGCCGGCATGGACCGCGACGGGTATGCCAGCGGCCGCGAGGCCTGAGAACGCGTAATCGAGGTGCCGCGGATGACTGCAAGTGAACGAGCTGATACCACTGGCGCAGCTGTCCGGGTCGCAGGCGAACGTGATGCTTCGGCAGTAGCGCGTGATCGCGCAGCCGAGGCACGCGACCGCGCAGCGGAGGCGCGGGATTGCGCAGCGGAGAGGCGTGACCGCGCCGCGGACGGGCGCGATGCGCCGAGCACCTCGCTGAACGCGTCACATGGGTCGAAATGGCGGCGGATGATCAGGGGACCGTGGATGTGGCCCGCGCGAGATCGACAACTGGTGGCCTCGGATCGTGCACGATTTGCTTTCCGCCGAGCCGATGGCAGCGCAGACCGTGAGAGCGCTGCCAGCGATCGAGCGCTGGCTGGCCGAGACCGCGTACTCGCCGCCAGGGACCGTGCCCAGGCCGCGGCGGAGCGGAAGGCCGACGAATCGGACGCGCTGACCGGGGCGTGGCGCCGAGCGCCCGGACTCGCCGACATACAACACGAGATCGACCGAGCCCGTCGCGGGGACGGAAGGCTCGTCGCCGTATACATCGATGTTGACGGTCTGAAGGCAACCAACGACTCCAGGGGTCATCACGCCGGAGATCTGATGCTCCAGCACATCGTCCATGTGGTGCGTACACAACTTCGTTCCTACGAGCCAATCGTGCGAATAGGCGGAGACGAATTCGTTTGCACCATCTCCGGGACCACGATCGAGCGGGTGCGTGAACGGTTCACCGAGATAATTGCGCAGCTCAAAGTCACTCCAGGTGGCGGCTCGATTACGGTCGGATTCGCACAACTCGGACGGGACGACTCGTTAATGGACCTCATCGACCGCGCCGACCGACAACTCATCGCGGCACGACACACGCGAAGCGACAAGTCACCGGACCAAAGCCAATGCTGAGCATCTATGGCGAGAGGGCCTCAGCGACGCTCGTGATCCCCGCCGCCTACCTGCACGATGTGCGGGCGGCGGTCATCGGCCAATGTGTGCAAGATAGCGACGATCTACGTTGCGACCACGAGGCCGCTCTCAACGCCAACAAGGAGTTGGTGCAGCTCGCTGCCAACGACCGCGCGGATGTCTTGCGGCGAATCAATGAGAACGTTTCAGTGCTCAATCAGGTGTTCGATGTAGAGGGCGACGCAACCATAACGGCCACCGGCGAGAAACTTGCCGGCACGCTGGGCGAGATGAACCGGCTACTCACCGAACGCCTGACCGCCGGGTGCATTCCTGAGGAGGAGCCAGCAGAATTTCTACGCCGACTCGACGAGATGCGATGGGGGGCTGAAGAGGCGATCCGGCTCGACCCACGGCTCCAGGAGCGTACGGACGATGGGGCCGTGCCGTAATGTCAGCCGCCCTCGAACGCCGCGGGGTCGCTTTTAGCGCCCCGGAACCGTGCGGTACCTCGACGGCCCCGCCTGCGATCGCGCAGACCAGCGCACTCGCTGAGCGAGCGTGGAGCTGCCGCGAACGGATATGACTCGAGGCGATATATCGTTCGGCGGACGAATCCCTTGGAACCTGTATGCTCGTATCATTTGATGCGACCGCGCGTTTGGCGCGGCTATCCGGCTTGCGGTGGCGGGAAAGCGGGAAGTCAGTCGCAAGGTCTAACTCGCCCCTGACAGCAGTTTTAGGGGGGTAAAGGGGATCAGCCATGGCCGAACTGCCTCACAGCGCCGAAGTTGACGGCCCCGCGGTGCCAGGATCAACGCTTTTGGAACGGCGCTGTCCGGGGCGGGCGGTCTTGGAACGTGCCGAGGAGCTCGCACAGACCGGTAGCTGGGACTGGAATCTGGCGACCGACGAGCTCCTGTGGTCAGACAACATGTTCCGCCTCCTGGGTTTGAAGCCGGGCGAGGTCACGCCGACCCCGGCGTACGTTGCAGGACGAGTACATCCCGATGATCGCGAGCGCGTAGAGCAGGAGCTCGATTCAGCCAGGCAACGTGGAACTCTGCCCGACGTCTCGTATCGCATTTCGTGGCCGGATGGGAGTGTGCACGTGTTACGTTCTGTAGCGGAAGCTGCGGTGGAGACCGAACCTCGGCCATCTCGGCTGGTCGGTTCCGTCCAGGACGTGACCGAGCTCTCCGAGGCGCTACGGCAGACAGCTGAGTCACTCAATCTGATGGAGACGCTTCAGTCCGCGGCGCCAGTCGGTTTTGCGTTCGTCGATCGTGGTTTTCGGATCGTACGCGTGAACGCAATCCTCGCCGAGGTCAGCGGACACGGGCCTGAGGAACTGATCGGCCGTACCGTCGCGGAGGTGATTCCGGACGTGTGGTCGCAGATAGAACCCGCGTACCGCCAGGTGTTGGAGACCGGGGAACCGGTCGTCAACGTCGAGGTGGAGCGCGAGCTATCCCCAGTCAGCGGCCACCTCTTCTGGCTGGCGAGTTGCTACCCGGTCCGGATCGACGACCAGGTGATCGGTACCGGGATCGTCGTGGTCGATGTCACCGAGCGTGAGCACGCGGATCGTCTTCGTGCCGCCGTGATGGACACGATGGTGGAGGGTCTATACGTACTCGACGGCGATGGGCGCCTGACGCTCATGAACGTGGCAGCCTCAGAGATGCTCGGTTGGAGTGAGCAGGAGTTGCTTGGCAAGCCCGTGCACGCGGCGATCCATTTCCAGCATGCTGACGGATCGCCACACCCGGAGGCTGACTGCGCGCTGTTGAAGGTCAGGACCGAGGGTCGGGACGTTCGCATGGCTCATGAAGCGTTCACGTGCAAGGACGGCACGATCTTTCCGGTCGCGTACTCGGCAGCGCCGCTGCGGACGGGGGGGACGACGCGGGGGGTCGTCGTTGTCTTCCGCGACACGAGCGCGGAGAACTCCGAGGCGGACCGACGCAAGCGCGAGTTGGACAAAATCGCCTGGGTAGGCCGCATCCGGGATGCGCTCGATGAAGACAGGATGACGTTGTACTCACAGCCGATCGTCCCCCTCGGCAGCGGCGAGCCAAGCCAGGAGTTGCTGTTGCGCATGGTGAGACGAGACGGTGAGATCATCCCACCCGGCAGCTTCCTGCCGGTCGCTGAGCAGTACGGTCTGATTCCCGAGATCGACAGTTGGGTCGTCGTCCAAGCAATCCGCCTTGCCGCCCACGGCCAGCGCGTCGAAGTGAATCTCTCGGCGGCAACAATCGGCCACCTCGACCTTCTTCCGGTGATCGAGCGAGAACTACGCCTGACGCACGCGGATCCTACGAACGTTGTTTTCGAGATCACCGAAACAGCGCTGATGCATAACATCGAGGCGGGAGAGGTCCTCGCGCGCGGGCTCAGCGCGATTGGCTGCCAACTCGCGCTCGACGACTTCGGCACCGGGTTTGGCACCTTCACGTATCTGAAGAAGCTGCCGATCACCTTCCTCAAAGTCGACGTTGATTTCGTGCGGGACCTCCCGACGAATCGCGATAACCAACACCTCGTCAAGGCAATCGTCGGGCTGGCCCGCGACTTCGGTTATCAGACGATCGCCGAGGGCGTCGAGGATGCCGACACATTGGCGCTCGTGAAGGAATACGGCGTGGACTTCGCTCAGGGATTCCACCTCGGCCGTCCGGCACCCGTAGACCTCTAGCTCGACGCGCCCCTCGCGAGCGACGATCTCCCTCGCCACTTGGCGCCCACGGCGCATGTTCTCGTTGTTTTGCGCGCCAGGGGGCCTATCTGCAGTCTGCGAGGCCGGCGATCCGAGCGGCTCGCGCCCGACACCTATCGCGGCTGACCCAAATGTCCAACGAGAGGAAGGCCGCCTATGTCCACGCACACCGCCGGTGTCCGCACTGCGCCCATCGTCCCACCGGGGACTTGGGTGGTAGACCCGGCCCACTCCAGCGTCGAATTTGCCGTCAAGCACATGGGTATCGCGACCGTGCGCGGCAAGTTCACCGAGTTCGAGGGCACCCTGGTGGTTGCCAAGGAGCTCAAGGATTCTCGGGCGTTCGGCAAGGTGCAGGTCGCCTCGATCACTACTGCCGACGAGACGCGCGACGCGCATCTTCGCTCTCCGGACTTCTTCGGCGCCGACGACTACCCCGAGATCGCCTTTGAGTCGACGCGCGTCGAGGCAATCGACGGAGGCTCGTCGCAGGTCTTCGGCAACCTGACCATGCACGGCGTGACTCGTGAGGTACAGCTGCAAGTGGTGATCCAGGGCACCGCGGAAGACCCCTGGGGCAACACTCGGGTCGGTCTCGAGGCTGTCGGGGTCATCAGGCGCTCGGACTTCGACATGAAGTTCAATCAGGCCCTGGGGTCGGGCGACATGCTCGTCGGAGACAAGGTGTCCATCTCGCTGGACATCTCGGCCGTGAAGCAGGCATGAGCGTCTGCTGGCCTTTCGTCAACGGGGCCGGCGCACCCTCAGGCCCGCGTGAAGTCGGGAGGTGACCATGCAGATTGCCGTTTTGGGGCTCGGGCATATGGGACACGCGCTGGCCGAGCGGCTGCTCGCGTCAGGTCACGACCTCACCGTGTGGAACCGAACGCCCAACACGGGCGCCGATCTGGTCTCCCGGGGGGTTTTGGAGGTGGAAACCCCGGCAGAGGCAGCGGCCGGTGCTGAAGCGACCTTCACCTCGTTGGCCGACGACTCGGCCGTGCTCGCTGTCGTCACCGGACCGGACGGAGTGGCCACCGGTCTCGGCACCGGAATTCTCTGCGACGCGAGCACCGTCTTCCCGCAGACCACCGCCCGGCTGCGTGAGGCGGTGGCGGGGCGGATGCTCGCGTCACCGATTCTCGGGTCTCCCGCGGCTGTCCACTCAGGTGACGCGTCGTACCTGGTTGGAGGGCCGAGCGATTACTACGACCGGTTGCGCCCGGCCTACGACGCTCTGGCCGGGGAGGAGCGCCGTCGCTACCTGGGAGATGACGCCACGGTGGCCACCACGCTCAAGCTGCTGGCCAATTACCTGCTGATGTCGGGTATCGCCACCCTGGCCGAGGTCGTGGTGGTCGCCCAGACCGTCGGGCTTCCGGACGACTTGATCCGAGACTTCTTCGGTCGGTTGCCCCTCGTCGCGCCGGGGCTGCGCAACCGCCTCGACCCGATCGTCACCGGCGAGCACGAGGGATGGTTCTCGATGAGGCTTGGGGCCAAGGACGTCCGGCTGGCCGACGTGCTCGCCCGCTCCCACGGTATCGAGCTTCCGCTGGCCGGCACGGTGAAACGCCTCTATGAGCGGGCAATCGAGGAAGGGTGGGCGGAGGCAGACATCTCCGCCGTCCGGGAGGCCATCCGCGCCGCGCGCTGACCGCCCGGCGCGGGTGTGCAGTTTGCGTTTTAGGCGCCGGCGGGCTCAGGCGCGCTCGATTCCGTCGTGGTGGAAGCGCCAGCTGCGCTTGACTCTACAGTCGGCTCGCTGCCGTTCGCCTTGATCTCGATCCGGTGCGGTCGTTGCGTCACCGGCCTGGGGATGCGCAGCTTGAGCACACCGTCCGAAAGCGAGGCATCGATCGCATCGGGATCGAGGCCTGGGGGCACTCGTAGGCTCCGCTCAAAGCGTCCGAATCCGCGCTCGATCCGCCCTGCCGGCCCGCCTCCATCCTCGCGGCCGTACGGGAAGGGCCGGTCGCCACGGACGGTGAGCGTGTCGTTCTCGAGTTCGATCTCGAGGTTGTCGGCATGCAGTCCCGGCACGTCCATGTACACGGTCACGCCATCTTCATCGACCAGCAGATCGGCTCGGGGTATGAACGCCCCGGATGTCCCCTGCGTGTGCAGAACCTGACTGAGCTCTCGCAGCCAGGGCGCATACGGCTCTACCAGCGTCGTCGCCATCGTTTCTCCATCGTCGGTCGTTCGAGGCCTGGCCGCTCGATGTACCACGCCGCTCGACCGGCCTCCTTGTCTCGCAAGCAGCTAGGCCGCCGAGAACGCAGATCAAGCGCCGACTTGCCGGAGGGCGGATCCGGCCTACCGAGGGCACTAGACACCAACCCGACGTCCGAGGAGAAACCCGGTGACCAGTCTCGTGATCGAGCAGTTCGCGGCGCCCGACAGCAACCGCGCGATCCGGAGACTCGAGCTGACCCGTCGTCGAGCGGCCGATGAACTGGCCGGCCGAACGGTGTGGTGCGTCTCGAGCGTGCGTGCCGGCCGGCGAGCTGCCGACGCGTTGCGCGGTCGTCTGAGGGCGCTCCCGGACGACGGGCTCGCGACACAGGGCATTCGGATGCGCC
Organism: uncultured Solirubrobacteraceae bacterium; assembly: GCA_963743985.1. Lineage (GTDB taxonomy): Bacteria > Actinomycetota > Thermoleophilia > Solirubrobacterales > Solirubrobacteraceae > Palsa-465. Next base: position 27,486 of record CAVUSD010000009.1, read on the forward strand.
AGGGACAGACACTGAGGCGGGTCACCGACAGCGGGGATGAACTGCTTGGATCCGAGGTGCGGGCCGGAGACGTTGTCGTGCTGCACGACCCCGTTTCCGCCGCGCTGGCCGACGCGGTCCGCGCGCGGGGGGCTCACGCGATCTGGTGGCTGGCGATGGAGCGATTGGACGATGCTGCCGACAGGGCGTGGGCGCAGGCTGACTGTTCCCGCCCGCGCGTCGACGCTTACCTCACGTCCTGGCAGCGCCGCGGCCCGAGCGGAGCCACCCGGGCAAGCGTGGCCGCGTTCATGTCCGGACCCGACGTGGTGTACGCAAAGTCGCTCGCGATCGAAGGACCGCAGCACGCGTACGACCAGCTTGGCTGGACGAGTCTGCTGGCCGAGGTCGTCTGCGAAGACCACGACGAGCACGTCGGAGGAAGACTGCATCCCCGCCCAGGCATCGCACGCCGGTGACCAGCGACCGATGCCGATGCGGCCCGCGGACTTGACGCGCGAGTTCGGCGCCCTAGGACAAGTGGAAATGCCCTTCGCAACTGAGAGGAATTGCCATGGCTAAGGCGGTCGGTATCGATCTGGGTACGACCAACTCGGTTGTCGCCGCGACAATCGAGGGTGGCCACGTCGAGGTGATCCCCAACTCCGAGGGCGGCCGCGTGACGCCATCGGTGGTCGCCTTCACCGACGACAGCGAGCGGCTCGTCGGACAGGTCGCCAAACGTCAGGCGATCCTCAACCCAGAGGCGACGATCTACTCGGCCAAGCGGTTCATCGGCCGGCGCTTCGACGAAGTCGACGAGGAGACGAAGATCGTCTCCTACAAGGTCGTCAAGGGACAAAACGACGCGGTTCGGTTCGAGATCCGCGGCAAGCAGTACGCGCCCGAGGAGATCTCCGCCCTGGTGTTGCGCAAGCTGGCTGAGGACGCGGCGAAGTTCCTGGGCGAGAAGGTCACCGAGGCCGTGATCACGGTGCCCGCGTACTTCAACGACGCCCAGCGTCAGGCGACCAAGGACGCCGGCCGAATCGCTGGGCTCGAGGTGCTGCGGATCATCAACGAGCCCACCGCGGCCGCCCTGGCCTACGGCATGGACAAGAAGGGTCAGGAGACCGTCTTGGTGTTCGACCTCGGTGGCGGCACGTTCGACGTCTCGGTTCTCGAGATCGGCGACGGCGTGGTCGAGGTACGGTCGACCAACGGCGACGGCCACCTGGGCGGCGATGACTTCGACAAGCGGGTGGTGGACTGGCTCGCCGATGAGTTCAAGGCCAACCAGGGGATCGACCTTCGCTCAGACCCGCAGGCCCTGCAGCGACTCTACGAGGCGGCCGAACGGGGCAAGGTCGAGCTCTCGACGACGAGCCAGACGCAGATCAACCTGCCGTTCATCACCGCCGATGCGTCGGGTCCCAAGCATCTGAACCTCTCACTGACGCGGTCGAAATTCGACCAGTTGACGCAGGATCTTGTGGAGCGGACCCGTGGCCCGGTGGAGCAGGCGCTGGCCGACGCCAAGTTGACCGCGGACGACATCGACGAGGTGATCCTCGTCGGTGGCTCGACGCGGATTCCGGCCGTGCAGACACTCGTGCGTCGCCTGACCGGCGGCAAAGATCCGAACATGACGGTCAATCCGGACGAGGTGGTGGCGATCGGGGCCGCGCTCCAGGCCGGCGTGCTCAAGGGCGAGGTCGAGGACGTGGTGCTCCTCGACGTGACGCCGCTGTCGCTCGGGCTGGAGACCCTCGGCGGCGTGATGACCAAGGTGATCGAGCGCAACACCACGATCCCGGCGCGTCGGACCGAGACGTTCTCCACCGCCGAGGACAACCAGACCGCGGTCGATGTCGTCGTACTGCAGGGTGAGCGTGAGCTCGCGTCCGACAACCGGCAGCTGGCTCGCTTCCGGCTCGAAGGTATCGAGCCCGCGCCGCGCGGCGTCCCGCAGATCGAGGTCACGTTCGACATCGACGCGAACGGCATCCTCAACGTCTCCGCCCGGGACAAGGCGACCGGCAAGGAGCAGCGGGTCACGATCTCCGAGAGCACGAACCTGGACCAGACCGAGATCGAGCGGATGGTCTCCGATGCGCAGTCGCACGCCGGCGAAGACCGGCAACGCCGGGAGGAGATCGACGCCCGCAACGAGCTTGACTCGCTGGCCTACCGTGTCGACCAGTTGCTCGTGCAACTGCAGGACCGTCTGCCCGTGAACGAGAAGGCGCGGGCCGAGCAGCTCGTCGCCGACGCCCACACGGCGATCCAGGAGCAGGCCGGCCTTGGCCGGGTGCGTCCTCTGATCGCCGATCTGCATCAGATGAGTCAGAGCCTCCCGGCGAGCGCGTCGGCCGCCTCGGCGAGCGGCGATGGGAACGGAGCCGCAGCCCCCGACAACGGCGCCAGCGCTCAGGAGCCTGAGGACGAGGAGGTGGTCGATGCCGAGTTCACCCGAGAGTGAGCCGACGGCGGGCACCGCGTCTGAGCCCGAGCCGGAGGCGGCGTCCACTGGTCCTGCCGGCGACCGGCAGGTGCTGACCGCCGAGCTGGCCGGAATCGAGGACCGCTACAAACGCGCGCTGGCCGACCTCGACAATTATCGCAAGCGCTCGGAACGGGAAATCGAACGCCGGGTGGCCCAGGCGCGCGAGTCGATACTGCGGGAATGGCTCGACGTCGTCGATAGCGTCGAGCGGGCAGTGCGACTGGAGCCTCCGCCCTGCTCGGAGGGGATGCGAGCGTTGCTGGAGCAGATGGACGGCATCCTCACCCGTCAGGGCGTCGAGCGGATCGGTGCGCCCGGAGACCGGTTTGATCCCGAGCGACACGAAGCGATCGCCTTGCAGCCGTCCGATGAGGTCCCGGACCGCACGATCGTCACCGTGCAGCGATCCGGTTACGCAAACGCCGATCGCGTGATTCGCCCGGCGCAGGTCGTGGTGGCGAGCGCCCCCGAGCACGCCCGCTGATGCCGGTCGCCTCCCAGGACTACTACGAGGCTCTGGGAGTTCCCCGCGACGCCAGCCTGGACGACATCCGCCGCGCCTACCGCAACCTTGCGCGCCGGCTGCATCCTGATGTCAGCAAAGAGCCTGGTGCAGAGGACCGGTTCAAGGCGATCTCCGAGGCCTACGACGTGTTGCGTGATCCCGAAAAACGAGCCCGCTACGACGACTTCGGAGCAGACTGGAAAGCTCGCCAGCAAGGGGGCCGCGCCGAGAATGGGTTTGACCGCGGTTCGGGTTTTCGTGACGTCAGGGTGGACTTCGGCTCTGGCGGCTTCGGCGACATCTTCGGCGACATCTTCGGCGGGCGCACCGGTCGTGCCGGCCGCGGCGGCTTCGAAGGGTTCTCGTTTCGCGGTGGCGACCAGGAAGCCGAACTGCAGCTTTCGCTGGAGGAGGCGGCGGCGGGTGGGAGGCGGCGGTTGTCACTCGGAGACGGTCGCGAGCTCGAGGTCGAGATCCCGCCCGGCACGCGCGACGGCCAGCGGATCCGGCTACCCGGTCAAGGCAGCCCCGGCACTGGAGAGGGCGAGTCCGGTGACCTGTTCCTGCGCGTCAGGCTCAAGCCGCACCCACGGTTCCGCGTCGAGGGGCGCGATCTCTACGTCGATCTGGCGGTGTCGCCCTGGGAGGCGGCCCTCGGCGCCGACGTTCCGGTTCCGACGCTTGACGGCCGCGCCAAGGTCAAGGTCCCGCCGGGATCCTCGAGCGGTCGCCGACTGCGCCTGCGCGGCCAGGGTCTGCCGGGCGGCGGAGAGTCGGCCGGCGACCTCTACGCGGTCGTGATGATCCACGTCCCGAAGAAGCTGAGCCGGCGACAGCGACAGCTGTTCGAACAGCTCGCGTCGACGTCGAAGTTCGATCCGCGACGGAGGCGCTGATGCCGCTCGCGGCGAAGGCGCCGACTCGTACGGGGACGTGGCTGGCCGCCCGCGGGGTCGGTCTCCTAGGAATCGACGAGCTCTCCCGTCAGGCGGCCCTGCAACCGGCGCTGGTGCAGCGACTGCTCGCGCTCGGCTTGGTCGAGCCTGACGGCGGCACGGCCGCTTCGCCGTTGTTCCGGCGCTCGGCGGTGCTCACTCTCCGACGCGCGGTGCGGTTGCGGCGCGATCTGGGGCTGAACTATGCCGGCGCAGTGCTTGCGACCGAACTGCTGGCCAGGATCGACGAGCTCGAACGGCGGCTGGGTGACGAGGCGCCGCCGACACACGCCAAGCATGAGGTGGTCAGATGGATCCGAACCGGCTGACGCTCAAGACGCAGGAGGCGCTGCACGACGCCCAGACGAAGGCGCTTCGTTACGGCCACACCGAGGTGGACTCCGAGCACCTGCTGCTCGCGCTGATCGACCAGCCCGAGGGTCTCGTGCCTCGACTCCTCGCTCGCGCCGATGTCGACACCGGGGCGCTGCGCGTCGCCGTCGAGCACGCGCTTGAGCGACGGCCGCGCGTCAGCGGGCCCGGGGCCGACGGGGGCCAGACCTCCATGACGCGCACACTCAGCCGTGTGCTGGATGCGGCGCAGCAAGAGGCCGAGCGGCTCAAGGATGAGTATGTCTCGGTCGAGCATGTGGTCCTCGGGATGCTCGCGGCCGAATCGGGCGCGGGACGGCTGCTGCGCGACCACGGGGCCGAGCGTGATCGGATCCTGCAGATCCTCACCGAGATCCGCGGCGCGCAGCGCGTCACCAGCGCGACGCCGGAATCGGGATATGAGGCGCTCGAGAAGTACGGCCGGGATCTCGTCGCTGTCGCGCGGGACGGCAAGCTCGATCCGGTCATCGGCCGCGATGCGGAGATCCGGCGCGTGATCCAGATCCTCTCGCGCAAGACGAAGAACAATCCGGTGCTCGTCGGCGAGCCGGGCGTCGGCAAGACCGCGATCGTCGAGGGCCTGGCGCAGCGGATCGTTCGGGGCGATGTCCCGGAGGGGTTGAAGGACAAGACGGTGTTCGCCCTCGATCTCGGATCGCTGGTTGCCGGTGCCAAATACCGCGGGGAGTTCGAGGAGCGCTTCAAGGCCGTGCTCGCCGAGGTCAAGGCCGGCGAGGGTCAGATCCTCATGTTCATCGACGAGTTGCACACCGTCGTCGGCGCCGGTGCGGCCGAGGGAGCGATGGATGCCGGGAACATGCTCAAGCCAATGCTGGCCCGCGGCGAGCTGCATTGCATCGGGGCCACCACGTTGGCCGAGTATCGGCGCTACATCGAGAAGGACGCCGCACTCGAGCGGCGCTTCCAACCGGTCACGGTCGACCAGCCCACGGTGGAGGACACGATCTCGATTCTCCGTGGCCTGCGTGAGCGGTTCGAGGTCCACCACGGTGTCCGCATCCAGGACGCGGCGTTGGTCGCGGCGGCCACGCTTGCTGACCGCTACATCAGCGACCGCTTCCTTCCCGATAAGGCGATCGATCTCGTCGACGAAGCGTGTGCGGTGATCCGTACGGAGATCGACTCAATGCCGCAGGAGCTCGATGCCATCACTCGTCGGGTGATGCAACTCGAGATTGAGGAGGCCGCGCTCAAGCAGGAGAAGGACAAGGCGAGTCAAGAGCGACTAGAGGCCCTGCGTAGGGAGCTCGCCGATCTGCGCGCCGAGGCCGACGCGATGACCGCCCAGTGGGATGCCGAGCGCCAGGCGATCCACCGCTTGCAAGCGTTGCGCGAGGAGCTGGAGCAACTGCGCCGGGATATCGAGGATGCCGAGCGCCGCTACGACCTCAACCGCGCGGCCGAGTTGCGCCATGGCCGGCTACCGGAGCTCGAACGCCGGTTGCGCGGCGAGGAAGAGCGCCTCAACGAGAAGCAAGGCGGGACTCGTCTGCTCCGTGAGGAGGTCACCGACGATGAGATCGCCGAGATTGTGGCCCGCTGGACCGGAATCCCGGTCGTCAGACTCGTCGAAAGCGAACGCGAGAAGCTCCTTCGCCTGGACGAGGTCCTGCACGAGCGCGTGATCGGACAGGACGAGGCGGTGCGGCTCGTCGCCGACGCGGTGCTGCGAGCGCGCGCCGGAATCCAGGACCCGCGACGCCCGGTGGGCTCGTTCATCTTCCTCGGCCCGACGGGGGTCGGAAAGACCGAGCTGTCACGCGCGCTGGCTCGGGCGTTGTTCGATTCGGAGGACAGCATCGTCCGCTTGGACATGTCCGAATACCAGGAGCGCCATACGGTGAGCCGCCTGATGGGTGCTCCCCCCGGATACGTCGGCTACGAGGAGGGCGGTCAGCTGACCGAGGCTGTTCGACGCAAGCCCTACTCGGTGGTTCTGTTCGATGAGATCGAGAAGGCCCATCCCGATGTTTTCAACACGCTCTTGCAGATCCTCGATGACGGACGTTTGACCGACGCGCAAGGACGCATGGTCAACTTCAGCAACACGGTCATCATCATGACCTCCAACATCGGGTCCCTGTACCTGCTCGACGGGGTCAACAACAGAGGCGAGATCGGCGACGAGACCCGGGAACTGGTGATGGGAGAGCTTCGGTCACAGTTCCGGCCGGAATTCCTCAATCGCGTCGACGAGATCGTCCTGTTCAAGCCGCTGACGCTGAGTGAAATCGAGTGGATCGTCGACCTCCAGTTCGACGAGATACGCGGGCGTTTGGCCGACCGGATGATCACGATCGAGCTGACGTCGGCCGCACGTCAGCTGATCGCCCGGCAGGGCTATGACCCGGTGTACGGCGCTCGGCCGCTGCGTCGGTACATCCAACGCGAGGTCGAAACCCGCATCGCACGAGCGCTGATCGCCGGCGAGGTCACCGACGGTGCCTTGATCGCGATCGACGCCGACGGTGATTTGCTGATCCTGCGCTGGGACGAAGCGGCGTCGGAAAAATCGGCCCCTGGCGTCGTGGAGGCGGCCGCGTAGACACGTGTGCGGCTTGGAGATGGATCGTCGCCGTGATCTCGAAGCGAGATGCGCCCGCCGGCGAATCTCAACGTAGTCGGTTTTCCGCGCTGCCGGACCGGGTACGTTCTCGCTGAGGTCAAAGGGGCCCCGGCGAGCGTCGGTCGCTGGTTGAGAGGAGATCCTTAGATGTCGCAGCCGCGGGATAGGCGCCCGATCAGAGTCGTACTCTGCGACGACGTCGCAGACGTTCGCTTGGCGCTGCACGATGTACTTCTTGCGGATCCGTCGATCGTCATCGTTGGCGAGGCCGACAACGGGCGAGGTTGTCTGCAGCTCGTCGGTCAACTGGATCCGGATATCGTGGTGATCGATCTCCTGATGCCTGAAATGGATGGGTTCGAAGCAATTTCCGCTCTGGTCGAACAGGCGCCGAGCACTCAGATCATCGCCGTCTCGGGACTCGGCGGCAATGGGATTGGCGACACCGTGATCGGCCTGGGCGCCGATCGCTACGTCGAGAAGGAGTCCGCGCCGAATCAGCTGACTGCGGTGGTGCGTGAGCTTGCGCAGGGCAGAGCCGCAGCGGGCTCGAGCTAGCCGACCCCACTGGCGGGCAGTGGGATCAGCCCGCGAACGACCGTGCCGCCCTTGGCCGGACTGGAGCACACTAACTCGCCCCCCAACGCCTGGACGCGGTCGATAAGCCCCAGCAGCCCGCTCCCGCGGCTGGTCAATGTGGCGCCGCCGACGCCATCGTCGACCACCTCCACCACGAGCAGCACCTCTTCGGTCTGTCTGACGCTGACTTGCGCCAGCGTCGCGTCGGCATGCCGGATCACGTTCGTCAACGCCTCGGAGATGAAAAAGTAGACGCTTTCCTCATGCGCCCAGGGCAGGCGTCGGTCGATGATGTCGAGCTCGAGCGGAATCGGGAAGCCGTCGGCCAGGGAAACCACCGCGGCCCGGAGCCCGGCGTTGGTGAGGATCGGCGGGTGCATCCCGGCGATGAGATCGCGCAACGCCTCCAACCCCGCCTGCGACTGGCGAAGCGCGGCGTCGAGATGCTTCTGAGCCCGTTGGGGATCGGTGGCGAACTTCGCCTGGGCGAGTTGGAGATCAATCACCGCACTGACGAATTTCTGCTGCGCCCCGTCATGGAGGTCGCGCGCGAGGCGCTGACGAGCCCGGTCGGCGTCGGCGAGGATCCGACGTGCAGTCTGTTGACCCGCATCCTCAATTCCGGCTCTAGGAGGCCGGCTCATGGGAATCGGTCCTCAGCGCCGATGGACCATGCAGAGAAGTGCATTGTTGAAGCTACCACAAGCTCAACAATTCTCCAGGTTTTGCGTTAGCGGCGTAGATATTGCAGGACGGCCAGGACCCGGCGGTGGCTGTCGGCTCCCGCCGGCAACCCGAGCTTCGCGAAAATGCCGGTGACGTGCCGCTCGACGGCTGGCACGGTGACGACCAGCGCGTCCGCGATCCCCCGGTTAGAACGACCCTCGGCCATCAGCGCGAGTACCTGGCGGTCCCGGGGAGTCAGTGAGTCGATCGGACTCTGTCGGCGACGCCGGCCGACCAACCTGGCCACGACCTCCGGGTCCAGCACGGTCCCACCCGCCGCCACGCGCCGGACCGCGTCGACGAAGCTTGGGACGTCGCCGACGCGATGCTTGAGCAGGTAGCCGACGCCCTCGGGACGATCGGCGAAAAGCTCGCGGGCGTAGTGATCCTCCAGAAACTGCGACAGAACGAGCACGGCGACGTCGGGCTGCGTCGCGCGTATCTGACGCGCGGCGCGCAGGCCGTCGTCGGTGCCGTCGGGAGGCATCTGGATGTCGGTGATCACCACGTCGGGTTGATGTGTCCGGGTCTTACGGATGAGGTCGGAGGCGTCCGCGGCAACGGCAACGACATCGAGACCCGCCTCCGCCAGGACGTGAACCACACCCTCGCGGACCAGCGGCTGATCCTCTCCTACGACCACTCGAAGGGGCGTATGACGGGACACCGCTGCCTAAACCCTACGCCTTTTGTTCGGCGGCTCGACGCGGTCTTGAGGTGGCGCTGATCCGGCGTGGGGTTTTCCGGTGGCGGGCGTGGTGTCTGCCCCATTCACACAACGCGTGCGTCCGGACAGGGTTCATAGGATGCAAACCACAGCCCCACCACTGGTCCCATTCGGCCACAGACGGCGCGGAGCCGACCTGCGACTTCCGCCTCGGCGCGCGCCGCACAGCGGGCGGCTGCTCCTGGCGCAGGAACGCACGGCGGTCATCGCTGCCCAGCAGGGCGGTCCCTGGGAGCGTGAACAGCTGATCGCGACCTTCATGCCCTCGATCGTCGGCTTGGCCCGCATCTATCGCCGGTCGAGCTCGCTCGACCGCAGCGAACTCATCCAGGATGGCGTCGTCGGCATGCTCCGAGCGCTCGAACGCTTCGACCCGGAGCTCGAGGTTCCGTTCTGGGGATATGCAACCTGGTGGGTACGCCAAGCCATGCAGCGGCTGGTGTCCGAGCGTTCTCGGCCGACCGTTATGTCCGATCGCGCGCTGCGCCAGCTGGCACGGGTCAAGGACGCTCAGCGCGGCTACGAGCAAAGTCACCATACTGCTCCCTCCTGCGCGGAACTCGCGACCTCGGTCGGTCTCTCTCGAGCACACGTGGAGAGCCTGCTGGCTAGCGAGCGCCCAGCCCGGGGGCTCGACGAGCCGGCGGCGGGGCAGGCCGCCGAAGGTGCGACGGTGGGCGAGCTGCTCGTCGATCCCGAGGCCGAGGGCCCGTATGAACGCGCGCCCGACCGAATCCTCGTCGCCGAGGTGCCCCGGCTGCTTGCGGGTCTCACCGACCGTCAGCGCGGCGTCGTCTGCGCGCGCTTTGGAATCGGGGAACCTCAACGGACGCTCCGTGAGGTCGCCGGGACGCTGGGGGTGAGCGCCGAGCGTGTCCGGCAGATCGAGCAGACCGCGCTTGAGCAGATGCACGAGGCGGTCGACCCAACGTAGCTCCAGCGCCGATCGGCTTATGGCTGCCCCGAAGTCGCCAGATGGCCGTCGAGCCACTGGCGCAGCTGTTGCGGAGGGACCGCGCCAACCAGTCGGTCGACCTCGGCGCCGTCGCGAAACAGGACCAGTAGCGGGATCCCGCGGATCTCATAGCGCTCCGAAAGCTCAGGCGCGTCGTCGACGTTGAGTTTGATCACCTTCAGGTGGCCGGCATGCTCGCGACCGATGCGTTCCACCAGCGGCGAGACGGTGCGGCACGGTCCACACCAAGGAGCCCAGAAGTCGACGAGCACGGGCACCGAGGCCTGATGCTCCTCGCCGAAGGTTGCGGCGGAGGCGTCGACGATCCACGGTAGGAGGGTGTGACAGACACTGCAGCGGGGGACTCCCGACCGGCTGGGCCGCACGCGATTCTTGGCACCGCAGTTAGGACAGATGATGATCGTGCCGTCACGGGTCACGCGGGTGGGGATAGGTCAGGCGTGCCGGACGACAAGCAAACGGGCGGTTTGATATTCCGCTCAGGCGGCCTAATGCGGAACAGAGATGAACTCGTCCTCCGCCTCCGCCAGTACGTCCGACAGCTCGTCGAGCAGCGTCCCGACGACCGCAACCTTGCCGCTGCCTTCACCGCCGATCAGCGAGACGCCCGATATGTACGGCGCTTACCCGCGGCTGACCGACAACCAGATCGCCGCGCTCGCCGCCGGTGGGGTGCGCCGGCGAGTTAAGGTCGGAGAGGTTCTCTACCGCGAGGGTGAAGGCGACTGCGACTTCTTCGTGATCGTCTCCGGCAAGGTTGCCCTGATCCAGGACTCCGGCGCGGGCGAGCAGATCATCGGAGTTCACGGTCCGCGACGCTTTCTCGGCGAGCTTGGCCTGATCTCTGGTCAGCCGGTACTCGTGTCGGCGGTGGTTGTCGAGCCCGGCGAAGTGCTCGTCGTACCGACGGGCCGGTTGCGCGCGATCGTCACTCAAGATCCGGTGCTCGGCGACCAGATTCTGCGCGCACTGTTCATGCGTCGTTCGATCCTCATCGGCCTGGGGGTTGGTTTCAGACTCGTCGGGTCGCGGTACTCGCCGGATACGCGCCGGCTGCGCGACTTTGCCATCCGCAATCGTCTCCCGCACCACTGGATCGATCTCGAGTCAGATCCGGGGGCGGAGGCTCTCCTGCGCCGTCTCGGGGTGGAGACCACCGACTGTCCGATCGTGATGCTCGGACCCGGACGGGTGCTGCGCAACCCCAGCAACACGCAGCTCGCGTGGGAGCTTGGGCTACGGCCGCCGCAGTCGGTCGAGACGACCTGTGACCTGATCGTCGTCGGCGCCGGTCCGGCCGGGCTGGCGTCGGCTGTCTATGGGGCTTCAGAGGGCCTGGCGACTGTCGTCGTCGAAACGTTGGCCACCGGCGGCCAAGCGGGGACGTCGTCGCGCATCGAGAATTATCTGGGTTTTCCGTCCGGCATCTCGGGGGCTGAACTGGCCGAGCGCGCGACGATCCAGGCTGAGAAGTTCGGCGCCCAGATCATGCTCGCGGAAGAGGCGGTCGGCTTGGACGTGCTTGACGGGACGTTGCGCGTGGCGCTGCGCGAGGGCGGCGCAGTCATCGGCCGAGCGGTGGTGATCGCTAGCGGCGTCCGGTATCGGAGACTGCCGGTGCCTCGACTTGAAGAGCTCGAGCAGTCCAGCGTGTACTACGCGGCCACGCAGTCTGAGGCGCAGCTGTGCCGCGACCATCCGGTGGTGACCGTTGGGGGTGGCAACTCGGCTGGTCAGGCCGCGCTGTTCTTGTCCCAGTACGTCTCTCGGTTGAGCCTGGTTGTCCGCGAGGACGAGCTCGGCGACTCGATGTCGCGGTACCTCGCCGATCGGATCGTGCGAAACCCGGCCATCGAGGTGTGTCTGCATTCCGAGGTCCGCGAACTGATCGGCGACGAAGCCCTCGAGAGGTTGGTCATTGAGGACACCAAGACCGGCGCGCGCCGACGACTCGACGCGAAAGCGCTGTTCGTCTTTATCGGCGCCGAGCCGCACACCGAGTGGCTCGAGGACCGGATCGCGCTCGATGACGGCGGGTACGTGCTCACCGGCCAGGATGCCGCTGCCGCCGTCACGGACGACGGACACGACGGCGCGAAGCGGTCGCCGATGCTGCTGGAGACCAACGTTCCCGGTGTGTTTGCCGTCGGCGATGTGCGCAGCGGCTCCACCCAGCGTGTCGCCGCGGCGGTGGGCGATGGCGCCATCGCGGTCCGCCTCGTGCACCAGTCTCTCGGCGGCCGCCGTCAGCTGGTACGGCTGGCGCAGACGTACGTGTCCACGGCCGCCCCGTAGCGGCCGCTGCTGTCTGAGAGATCTCGACCCAGGTCACGACGCCTAGCGGCAATGGGTATGACTATTCCCCGATGGCGCTGAAAGGCGATCACCTCAACAGGCGGGGCGACGCGAAGCCGCCCCGCCTGCCAGAGGAGGGAAAAGAGAGTCCCGAGCTTTGGGGGACTCATCTCGGTCAATTGCTGACCTGCCAATGAGATAGGCCGTATCGAGGGCCGGGCAAGCTGAACATCTCCCTACGGCGCGCGGTTGACGTGCAGCAGAGATGACCTATGTGTATCTCAGAGGGTCACAGGTATGAGGATCACGATCATCGGCACCGGCAACATGGGTCGCGCCATCGGGACTCGCGCCCTGGCGGGCGGCCATCAGGTGAAATACGTCGGCACTCACCTCAGCAAGGCACAGGAGCTCGTCGACGAGATGACCGGCGAGGGAGCCGTCTCCGCCGGCGACGGCGTCGACGGGGACATTGTGGTGCTCGCGGTTCCGTATACCAAGGCGCCGCACGTCGTGCGCGAGTATTCAGAGCAGCTCGCTGGCCGGATCGTCATCGACCCGACCAATCCGGTGGACTTCAGTCTCGTCGAACCATTGGATGGCGCGTGGATCGCACCGTTTCAGTCTGGCGGGCAGCTGATCGCCGCAGAGGCTCCGAACGACGCTGCGTTCGTCAAGGCGTTCAACACCAACTTTGCCGGTCCTCTGCTCGCGGGACAGGTGGACGGTGAGCCACTCGACGTCTTCATCGCCGGCGATGATCAAGAGGCAAAGGCGAAAGTGATCCAGTTGGTATCCAGCGGCGGTATGCGCCCCATCGACGCCGGGCACTTACGGCGGGCGCGAGAGCTCGAGGCAACCGCGCTGCTGCATATGGAGATCCAGGGCTCCCGGCACACCGGTTTTGTTTCGGCGATCAAGATCGTACCCTGACCGCGACATCCACAGGTGCGTCCGCGCCGGCGGCCGTGCGTACCATCGAACTCGGCCTCGTGGTCACCCCCGTCCTCGATGCGCCGATGGTCGAGAGGCTCAGGGAGGATCTCGGGCGCGAACTCGCCCACCGCTACCCGGACGTGGGCTGGGAGATCGCGGCGGTGCGTGACGCGCTGGTGGCCGCCCCAGCAGCGCTGCCGGAGGTATTCGACGCGGCTCGCTCACAGCTGCTCGCTCGCAACTGGGATCTTGTTGTGCACGTCACCGAACTTCCGTTGCGGGTCGCGCGCCGCCCGGTCGTGATGCACTCGAGCCGGACGCACGGCGCGGCGGTCGTCTCGCTGCCGGCATTCGGGTTCAAGCAGACGAGCGGGCGTTTGGTAACCACCATCGCGGACGCGGTCGGGGTGTTCGTCGGCGACAGCGTACAGCCACGGGAGCGCAACCAGATCGCTCATGCGGGCCGGGTCCGGCGGCGCCTCGTCGAGATAGCGGGCGGGGTAGAGGGCTCTGACACCCTCGAAGGCGTGGCCCTATTGCGACGGGTCGTCCTGGGGAACCTACGACTGCTGATCGGAATGGTGCGCGCCAACCACCCCTGGCGGCTGGCGACGAGTCTCTCCCGCGCACTGATCGGCGCGATCGGGGTGGCTGCCTTCGCCATTGTCAGCTCCGATATCTGGCGGATCTCTGGGCAGATCGACGCGATGCGGCTGGCCGTCGTGTGCGTGGCGACGATCTGCGCGAGCGTGGCGACGCTGATCGTCGGGCACGGACTTTGGGAACGAGCGGCCGATCGGCGGCTTCGCGAGCAGGCCATCCTGTTCAACGTCGTCACCCTCATCACCGTCGCCTTCGGCGTGGGCGCGTTGTATGCCGCCGTTTCTGTGCTCAGCCTGGCGGCCGCGTCGCTGACCATCTCGCCGTCCCTGGTGTCCGCTCAGATCGGGCACCGTTCCGACTTCGGGGACTACGTCCGCCTGGCCTTGCTGGCCGGCGCACTCTCGACGGTGGGTGGTGCGCTGGGATCCGCGCTGGAGAGCGACACGGCCGTCCGTGAGGCCGCCTACGGCTACCGGCCTCGTGACGAACCCTGACGCCGTTCACTCAGTGTCGCGAACCGACAGCCGAGTCGTTGCCCGTGTCGCCGTGCGGCCTATTGGCGACTGCAGTGGTCGTGCCGATCACACGCACTGAACGCGACCAAGGAGGAACCAATGGCGGAGCGTTGGACAGAGCTGCCAGGCGTCGACGGCTCCCGAGTCGGCTGCGGTGGCTGCCTGGTCGAGATCCAGCCGACCGACGAGGAGCTGCGCAAAGCACGACAGCTGTGGCGGCGACGCACAGCCGGCGACCCAGCCGCTCGGGACGAGTTGATCCGCTGCTATCTACCGCTCGCGCGCAGGCTCGCCTCTCGTTATCGAAGCCGCAACGAGCCGTTTGACGACCTCGTCCAGGTCGCATATGTCGGGCTGGTCATAGCCGTCGATCGCTACGACCCAGCACGCGGAAGACCATTTCGCGCATTCGCGATCCCGACCATCCGGGGAGAAGTGCTGCGGCACTTCCGGGACGGCGGCTGGTCGGTTCACGTACCGAGGCGCACGCAGGAGCTGGCGCTGCGCTGTGAGCAGGTCACCCGCGAGATGACCGCCACGCTCTCTCGTCGGCCGCGCGTGACCGAGCTGGCCGAGTACATGCACGTCAGTTACGAGGATGCGCTGACGGGGCTCGAAGCGGGCAAAGCGCACTTCGCGATCTCGCTGGACGCGCCGATCCCGGGCGCGAGCCCGGAAGCGGACGTTCTGGGGGATGCCCTCGGAACCGAGGACGAGCGCTACGCGTCGGTCGACACCCGGCTCGATCTGGCCGACGGCCTCCGCCGTCTCCCTCCGCAGGAGCGGCGAGCTATCGCGTTGCGCATTTCCCGCGAACTGAAGCAGTCGGAGATTGCCAGCGAGCTGGGATGTTCACAGATGCAGGTCTCGCGGCTACTCAAACGGGCCGGCACCAGCCTGACCACGGCGGCGTGAGGCGACACGCATGATGCGCGGCCGACGGCGGTCTCGTAACCAGGACAGTGAACGACATCGATCGAAAGGCAACCGCATGGCGAGTAACAGTCCGACCTCGAGTGACGCACCGTTGGGTTTCGTTGAGCAGTGGCGCGACGAGCTCAGTCGGCTGTCGGCCCTGGATCTCAACCGCGCCCGAAGATGGCTCATCGTGGGTGGCGTCGCGGGACTCATCGCCGGGATCGTGGCCGTGGCCGTGCCGGCGATCGCGTCCGTAACCGTCTCGATCTTCATTGGCTGGCTGCTCATCGCGGCTGGGGCGATCATGATCAGCCACGCGGTGGGGAGACGGCCCGTCCGGGTCACGTTGCGTGTGATCGAGGGCATCGTCACATTGCTGATCGGTGCGTATATCGTCATCTTCCCGCTCACCGGGACGATCAGCCTGACGTTCGCGCTCGCCGTGTGGCTGTTTGCGAGTGGCGTTTTGCAGGTCGCGGCCGCCGCTCGTGAAACCGGCCCCGGACGCGGGCTCACCGCGTTCAGCGGCGCCGTGTCGGTCCTTCTCGGCATCCTCATCGCGGTCAGTTGGCCGAGCTCTTCGGCCTGGGCGATCGGCCTCCTGGTGGGGATCGACCTGGTGTTCTGGGGGGTCCGCGCGCTCACCGCGGCGTGGCTGCTCAGAAGCTTCCGCAGCGAGAGCCCGAGCCAGGAAACCACTGGCTTGGTCCGGGGTCACGGCGCCGCGGGCACGGCCCAGCTGCAAAGCCGACGTTGACGCGAAGTACCTGCGGCCTAGCGAACAGATCAAGAAGCGACCAGGACGACGGTTTTGCAGGTCGACCGCGCCGATGGTCGCGCTTGTGACGACCCAACCGAGAGGAGACAACATGAAGGCGCTTGTCTACAACGGACCCCGCGACGTCACTATTAAAGAGGTCGAGGATCCGCGCGTCGAGCGGCCTACCGACGTGCTCGTCAGGATCACTCGCACCAACATCTGCGGCTCGGATCTCCACATGTACGAGGGCCGTACCGACATGGAGCCCGGACGGGTGCTGGGGCATGAGAACATGGGCGAGGTCGTCGAGGTGGGGAGCGGGGTCGACCGGCTGAAGCTGGGCGACATGGTCGCCGTTCCGTTCAACGTCGCGTGCGGCCACTGCAGAAACTGCGAGCGGGGGCTCACCAACTACTGCATCACCGCTCAGCCTCATGACGGATGGGCCGGCGCAGCGTATGGCTTTGCCGACATGGGGCCGTATGAAGGCGGCCAGGCGGAGTACCTCCGTGTGCCGTGGGGTGACTTCAACTGCCTTCGGCTGCCGGAAGATGCCGAGGAGAAGCAGAACGACTACGTGATGCTCTCCGACATCTTCCCCACCGGTTACCACGCGACCGAGATGGCCGGCCTTCAGGCCGGCGAGTCGGTCGTCATCTACGGCGCCGGTCCGGTGGGGCTGATGGCGGCGCATTCGGCGGCGATCAAGAACGCGAGCATGATCATCGTGGTCGATCGCCACCCCGACCGGCTGAAGAAGGCCGCGGAGATCGGCTGCATTGTGATCGACGACTCACAGACCTCGCCGGTGGACCAGGTGCTCGAGCTGACCGGCGGCGAGGGCGCGGACCGGGGCTGTGAGTGTGTCGGTTACCAGGCGCACGATCACCAGGGGCACGAGCATCCCAACATGACCCTGAACAACCTCGTCAAGTCCGTGCGCTTCACGGGCGGCATTGGTGTCGTGGGGGTGTTTGTCCCTCAGGATCCGGGCGGCCCGGACGAGCTCGAGCAGCATGGCCAAGTGGTGTTTGACTTCGGCATGTTCTGGTTCAAGGGCCAGCACATGGGCAGCGGACAGTGTCCGGTGAAGCGTTACAACCGGCACCTGCGCGACCTCATCCATGTCGGCAAAGCCAAGCCGTCATGGATCGTCTCGCATGAGTTACCTCTCACACAGGCTCCCGAGGGTTATCAGCATTTCGACAGTCGTGACGACGGCTGGACGAAGGTCGTCCTGGCTCCTGGCAAGTCAAACGGATCGACCGCGCGGGGTTAGGCGGTAGCGGCCGCCGACGATCAACGCAGAGCCGCCGCGCACGTCGAGCTGGGCGCGGCGACTCGTGCCCCACCATCAGCGGCTGAGATAGCGGAGCACCGCGAGCACCCGCCGATGGTCGGCGCCGTTGCGCTGTAGATCGAGCTTGCGGAAGATGCTGGTGATATGGCGTTCCACGGTCGTGAGCTCGACCTGCAGACGAAGGGCGATCGAACGGTTGGTGCAACCCACGGCGATGAGGTCGAGGATCTGCCGCTCGCGATCGGTGAGGCTTTCGAGCGAATCACGTCGGCCGCTGCGGCCCGCCAGCTGGGCAAGGATCAGCGGGTCGATTGCCACGCCTCCCCGGGCTACCCGGCGAACGGAGGCCGTGAGCTCATCGACATCATTCAGGCTGGTCTTCAGGAGATAGCCAAAACCTTCAGGCCGGTGGTCGACCGCGTGCGTGTATTGCAGCTTCGGAAGTTCGGACAGAATGAGAACGCTGAGGTGAGGGTCGATGGCGCGGATCTCGCGCAGAACCTCGGCGCTGGCGGTCTCACTGACGCCCGGCCAGAGGTCCATGTCGACCAGCGCCACGTCCGGACGATGCGCGCGGAGCCTGCGGGCCAGATCGTCGCCGTCGTCGGTCCCGGCCACGATCTCCGCCCCGCATTGCTCCAGAACGTAAGCGAGCCCTGCCCGGTAGATCGACTCGTGGGCGGCAACCACGACACGGATGCCGATCAGTTCGCGGTCTCCCTCCGATGACCGGCTCAGGCATGATGGGGAGGGCGCCGGCCGTAGCGGGTGGACGTTGTTCGCGGTCATCGTCGGATCTTCTCCTCGCCTCTCCTTAGTGGGCCCGTGCTCATGCCAGTTTCAATCACGAGGCCGGCGATTCGCGTCCGCCAACCGCACAGTCCCGCTGGCCAGTCAGGGACCGCTGGCCAGGCCGACTGGCCAGCCAGGAGGGCGCACGTCCGGCACGCCCGCTTCGGGCTCAAGTGCCTTCTGAAGCTGGTTGCGCGAGCTCACGCCGAGCTTGACGAATACCTTGCGCAGGTGATACTGGACCGTGCGCGGGCTGATG
Organism: uncultured Solirubrobacteraceae bacterium; assembly: GCA_963743985.1. Taxonomy (GTDB): domain Bacteria; phylum Actinomycetota; class Thermoleophilia; order Solirubrobacterales; family Solirubrobacteraceae; genus Palsa-465. The sequence continues at coordinate 45,777 of CAVUSD010000009.1, forward strand.
AACAGTCGGGCTCCGATCTCAGGGTTCGACAGCCCACCACTCGCCATCTCGGCGATCTGCGCCTCCTGGGCGGTCAACCGTCCGGCCACCTCCGGCGTACGGGGTCCGACGGTCTCGCCGGTGGCGAGCAATTCCCTGCGGGCTCGCTCGGCGAACGCTGCGGCACCCATCGAGGCGAACATCTCGTAGGCGGCCCGCAACTGTTTGCGCGCGTCAACCCGACGCTGCTCACGGCGCAGCCATTCTCCGTAGAGCAGGTGCGCCCGGGCCAGATCCAACGCCATCCGGCAGCCACCGAGCCGCGCGACCGCCTCCCGGTGATGCTCCTCGGCCGCGTCGCCATCGCTCACGAGTGCTGCGCCCCGGGCCTGGATGCCGTGAGCGAGATTCGTTCCCGACGCCGTTGTGCGCTCAGCCAAGCGCTCCATCGCGTCCGCTGCGAGATCGACGTCTCCGGAGCGCGCGGCCGCCTCGACGAGCTCAGGCAGCGACCATACCGAGACCATCAGCTCGTCGCGGAGACTGGCGCTCAGCGCGGGTGCGACCGCCGCAGCATGCTGCCCGAGGCCGTTGTAGAGCAGCGCGCGGGCATGCTCGCCGAAGGTCAGAACCACGCCCTCGTTGCGCGCGAGCGCCGCCGTTTCACTCGCCTCGATCACGGCCAAGCTCCGCTGCTCATCGCCCTGGCATCCGGCCAGCAGGATCCTCCCGAAGATCATCTCCGCGCTTTCCGTTGCATCCGCTATCTCGTCGGCCTCGCCGAGCAGCGCCGCGGCGGCGGCGAGTCGCCCCTCCAAGCAGCGCAGCAATGACAGGTAGTTGAGTGCCAGGGGAAGCACGGCCAGCGCCCCCGCGTCGCGCGCGTTCTGCACGTTGCGGGTGGCAAAGACATCCCAGGTCTCGTCATCAAACAGGTCCGGCGCCACCCGTCGGGCGACCCACGGCCAGCGCACGTCAAGCGGATCGGGGCGACTGCCCACGTCCCGTATGGCCGCCAGCGCCTCGGTGAGCGCCGGTGCGCTGGCGACATACCCATCCGTGAACCGGACCGCGAGACCGTCGAGCAGCAAGTCAGTCGCATGCTTGGGCCCGGGTGTGCCCGGTGCGCTGCGCGCTGCCCTCGCCGCTGCAATCATGCCGCCTCCAAGGCGACCGGCCACGCTCGCCGCCCGGAGCGCCTCCAGGTACGTCTCGCGCATCAGGCGCCGGTCGACTGATTCCAGCCGCCTGGCCGCGTCGAGCAGGAGCGGCACCGCGTCGCCTGCTCGTCTCAGGTCGAGAGCGATCTGCCCGTGCAGTCGTTGGAGCATCGCGCGGTCGGAGTCGCCAAGCGTCCCGTCGGCGGCGCTCGCCAGGAGCGACAGAGCCTCCCCGGGCGATCCGGCCAGTTGCTTGGCCTCCGCCGCTGCGAGTGCGCGCCGGGCCCGCTTTCCGGGATCTACCGACAGGGCAGCAGCGCGCTCCAGGAAGGCAGCGGCTGCGGGCAGACCGCCACGCGCCTGCGCCCGGTCCGCCGAACGCTCGAGTTCGTCGGCGATGTCTTCATCGGGTGCGAGCACCGCCCGGGCGAGGTGCCAGGCTCGGCGATCAGGATCGAGTTCCGAGCTCGTGACCGCCGCCAGGGCACGGTGCGCCGCCCGACGATCCTCGGCCGACGCCGACCTGTAGCTGGCCGAGCGCATCAGAGGATGGCGAAACGTGATGCGCGTCCCCAGTTCCAGGATCCCGTCCCCGACGGCGGGTCCGATCGCGTCGCTGGCGATGTTGAGCTCCGCTGCCGACTGCCAGAGCAACGCCGGAGCGCCCGTCGGCTCGGCTGCGGCCAGCAGCAGCAACCGCCGGCTCTCGGCGGGCAGCTCCTGAATGCGACGCCGAAAGCCAGCCTCGATCCGGCGCTGCAGTCCCAGATCCGCCGGTGGCTCGAGGCCGTTCACCGGTCCCATGAGCGACAGTTCGCGTGGCAGCTCTCGCAACGCGAGCGGGTTGCCCCGTGCCTCCGCAAGGATGCGGGCGCGCACGCGCTCATCCAACGGCGCGCCGATGACCGATGCCAGCAGCGTTCGTGCGTCGGCATCCGACAGCCCCTCCAGGCGCAGCATCGGGAACGACCTCAATTGGTCGGCTTCGGGCGCCTCCCGGACAGCGAACAGAAGCACGACCCCCTCTCCGCGGAGCCGTCGTGCCACGAACGCCAGCACCAGGGCCGAGGACTGGTCCAGCCATTGCGCGTCGTCGACCAGACACAGAACCGGCAGCTCCTCCGCAGCCTCGGACAACAGGGTCAGCGTCGCGAGTCCGATCAGGAAGCGGTCGGGTTGGAGGCCGACGCTCAGCCCGAAGGCGGTCCGCAGAGCGGCGGCCTGCGGGTCGGGTAGCCGATCGAGATGGTCCAGCAATGCGGCGCACAGCTGATGGAGACCTGCGAACGGGAGCTCCATCTCCGCTTCGACCCCGGCGGCCCGGACGACCAGGAACCCCTCGGCACGACTCGCCGCGTACTCGAGCAGAGCGGTCTTGCCGGTGCCGACAGCACCACAGAGCACTAGGACCGCGCTCTCCCCTGACCTGGCGCCGGAGAGGAGACGATTGAGCCGATCGTGTTCCTCCCCGCGACCAACCATCACGACCTTGTGGCTAGGAGAGGCACTCACGCGTTCTCACGATGATGGTGTGGGCAGTGTCGGGCGTTAGCCGCCCGACACCATCGCTACCAGCCGTACCTCGCGGGCATCAGCCAGTGACGAGCTCAACCCGCCCAACTCACGGGCGTCGATCCCATCGACATACACGTTCAGATGCCGATTCAGGTCTCCGCGTTCGTTGAAGATGAGATCCGCGACGGGGAGGGCGTGGAGCGCCTCGCCGAGGGTGCGACGATCAATGCTGAAGCGCTGCCGGCCCTGCGCCTGTGCCGCCAGCATGCTGGGAACCACTACCCGGACCATGCCGCGACCTCCACCGAGAGGATCGGGGGAAGGTGCCGTACCGCCTCCACCCACCGGTCGCCGTCGGTCAGCGCGAAGAACGAGCCGCCCTGGGTGCCGAAGTAGAGCGAGTCCGCGTCGTACGCGGAGGCTTCCCGCAACACGGCAGACCACGCCTGCTTGGGCAGGCCATCGGCCATCAGCTCCCAGGTCTCGCCGGCGTTGCGCGTGCGGTACACGGCGAGCTGGCCTCCCGAGCTGTAGTGATACTCCGGGCTCTTCTCCGGGATGACGAACGCGGTGTCGGCATCGCCGGGATCGAGCATCAGCGGGAAGCCGAAGCCACTCGGCAGCCCGTTTCCGTCGACCCGTTCCCAGGAGTCTCCGTGGTCGTCGGAAACGTAGACACCGTAGTGGTTCTGCTGCCAGAGCCGCTCGGGCCGAGCGGGGTGCAGGAGGAGCTTATGCGGGCACTGTCCGACCTCGCAGTACGGGTCGCCCAAGAACTCGGCCGCGACGTTTCGGTTGATCGCGGTCCAGCTCTCGCCGCCGTCGTCGGTTCGAAACACGCCGGCCGAGGTGATGGCGGTATACATACACCGGCGGTTTCGAGGGTCCAGCTGGATCGAGTGGCAGCACATCCCTCCAGCGCCCGGAAACCATCGTGCGCGCGTGGGATGATCGAGGATTCCACGGTTGACCTCCCAGTTCTCGCCGCTGTCGTCGGAGCGGAACAGGACCCCTGGGGCCGCCCCCAGGTACAGAGTTTGAGGCTCATCCGGCCGCGCCGGCTCGACGTGCCACACAGCGTCCAGCGTGAGTTGCGATTCTGCGGGCAGGCCGATCTTCTTTGAGCGCTTCCAGGTCTTGCCCCCATCCGCCGAGCGCTGAACGGTCGAGCCGTACACCTTGTGGTTCGTCGCCGCGTACATCGTGCCGTCACGCGGATCCCGCATCGCGTGATAGACGCCCCACCCGTCAAGCAACGGGCCGTCGGCGAGCCATCGCTGGCGGTCGTCGTCCCCACGGAGCAGGAACAAACCTTTGCTCGTGCCGACTAATGCCAGGACTCTGATAGCACACCTCAACTCTGTCGAATGCGTGCAGCGGCCCGAGCGATGCCAACTCGGTAAAGCTGATTCTGGCGCATCGGAGTGTGGGGTTTTTCCCACATCTTGCTATGGCCGAGTGTGGGGTTTTCCCCACGTCTCGGCGATGCCAGCCGCACTCGTCGCTTTGAGCTGTGTCAGCCGGTGCCGGGCGTTCGGCGTCGGCTCCGGGCGGCGATCAGCAGTAGGACGAGAGAGCCGGTAATCCAGGCTGCCTCGACGAGGATCGGCGCCAGATGCTGGTGATCGGTGAAGTAGACCGCGTTGCGGATTGTTTCTACGGTCGCTCCGTTGGGGAGGAACTGGCCGACGAAGCGGTCGAACGCCGGGAGCAGCGGTGGCGCAACGGCACCTCCGGACGCGGCGTTGCCGATGGCCACGAACAGGCCCCAGGTGGGAATGAACGCCCATCGTCCGATGAGGGTGAGCATCGCGGCGTTAAATAGTGCTGCGGTGGCGATCTCGGCAGAGAGCGCGGCCCATAGTTCGGGGAACGGTCCTTGTAGCGCGTTGAGCAGCGGGTCGGTGATCAGCGCAAGCACCAGTCCGCCGACCAGCGCCAGGACGACGATGCAGCCGAGCCAGGCGCGTAGCGACAGGCTTCCGGCGTTGGCGCGCAGCTGGAACATCGTGACAAATCCGAGAATCGTGGCGGCCAGCGTCGCGTAAAACGACGCGAGTCCCTGCGGATCGGTCGGCGGCAGCGGGTGCAGGTCGACGATCTGCAGCGGTCCGCCCGCCCGCGCTGGCACCGCCCGGGCGGCTTGCTCCAGTACTCGAGCGACGGAGGTACCGGCCGCGCTGGCGATGAACAAGCGCGGCCGACTGCCCGTCAATGTCAGGGCGGCGTAGATCTGCTGCTCGTCGATCCCGCGTGTGGCGCGAGCCAACGACGTGTACCGGGAGAAGTGCAGACCGTTGCCGGTGGCGGCTTCCAGCGCGGAGATCAGGGCGGGCCGGTGCGCCGGGTGCCCGACCACAGCGGCCGGGATGTCGTGCGGCGTCGGACGGCCCAGTGCCAGGGTGTAGGAGACGGTGAAGATCGACGCCATCGTCACCGCAATCGCCATGACGACAGCCGCGTTGCGGTATGACGGGTGGGTCATGAGCTCAGCCAGGCAAGGCTGCGGCTGGCAACTACGTCTTCCCGGCCTAGTGATCGAAAGGATGGACGCCCGGAATCTGGGCGACCTCGTCGCCTATACCGCCATCGCCGACGGAACGCCGGTTTATGACGATCGCGGTAGGCGGGTCGGCGTCGTCGAACGCGTAATGGAGGTGGGGGGCATCTTCGAGGGGGTGATCGTCCATACCCACCCGCTTCCTGGACGTCATCTCTACGCGGACGTGGATCAGGTCGCCGAGATACACGAGCGCGGAGTCGTCCTCTCAGTCTCCCAGCGGCAGCTGCACATCCCGCAGCAACAGTCGCGTCGGTGCCGGGCAGGGGAGGTCCCGCTCGAGGCGCGATTGCGGCGGGCGTGGGACTGGCTCATCGGCCGTCGGGCGGACCGGTAGCGGCCCCCACAGCGACCGGCGGAAACGTTTCACATCGCTCTGCGAACCGGACCGCGACCGCGCCGCGAGGCCCGGCTGCAGGAGACGGGTCGCTAACGCCGCCACCAAGTCGAGGCGAGCCAGCTCATCACGCAGCTCGACCGCCACCTCGCGCGCTGCGATCCGCTCGCGCGTGGGCATCATAGCTCTACGCCCTGCCAGCTCGTCGAGCTGTCGCTGGAGTTTGTCTCGCCTGCGGTGAATAGGGCGCAAGAGCTCGTAGAGGGGCTCAGCGCGCCCCTCCTCCTGCACGAGTGAGAGCACGGACACGCCGAGCGACCACTAACCGGCGGCGACCTCGTACAGTTTCTCAAGCGCGTCGTGCTCGATCTGGCGGACACGCTCGGCACTGACGCCCAACTCGGGCGCGACCTCGCGGAGCGTCTGGGCGGGGAGACCGAGTCCGTATCGAGAGCGGATGACCGTCCGTTCTCGCTCGTCGAGGTGGGCGAGCAGATGGGGCACCGTCTTGGCCAGCTCGCGTTGCTCGACACGGTCGTAGGCGTCCTGGGCGAGTACGTCGGGGAGCAGCTCGGCCAGGTTGATGCCATCGCTCCGCTCGCCGTCCACGGGCTCGTCGAGCCCGCGGGCGCTGCGCTCGGCGCGGGTCAGGCTTTCGATCTTCCAGCGGGGCAGTCCGACAAGCGAGGCCAGCTCCGAGGGGCTTGGCTGTTGGCGATGCGTCTGCTCGAACTGGCGCTGGGTGTCCTTGATGCGCGCGAGTTGACGCAGCGCTCGGTCGGAGAGGACGATCGGGCGCGACAGCTCGCTGACGACCTGCTGCATCGATTGACGCACCCACCACACCGCATACCCCCAGAAGGGCACGCCGCGCTCCGGCTCGTAGCGCTCGAGCGCGCGCAGGAGGCCTACGACGCCCTCTTGCGTCAGCTCCTCGCGGTCAATCGTGGACCGGCGGTACGCGCGGGCGAGGCCGGCAATCATCGGGGCAAACCACCGCACAAGCTCCTCACGGTCCCGCGGACTGCCTGCCTTGGCGCAGAGGACCAGCGCCCGCTCGCAGGCGTCGTCGTGGGCGAAATGATCGTCGTCCCTGCTTCTCGCTGCGCCCCGGCGCCACACCCCGGGCGACCACTCTGAGGGCGCGTATGTCGACTCTGAGTATGTCATGCGACGATTCTTGCCCGCTCTTCGCGGGGTCTCCATTGAGCATGCTGGGATTTGGCGGTATGGAAATCCCCAAGTCGTCTGTGGGGATCACGTCGTGGGTGACCCGTCCGGGGGACGCGTCGCCCACCTGATAGGGGACCGGTCGGCCTAAACGTGTCTTAGCCGGTAAGGGGGCCAGACAGATCGATGTCAATCGCTTTTGCGATCACGCAGGCCTCTCACGGCCTTCGGAATCGCTACCTCAAGGTCGGCCCGGGAGTCCCGCTCAGGGCTTGTCAGTCCGCGGGAGTGGCCTAGGAGTAAACGAAACTGGAAGTCCACGATCAAGAGGAGGGCCGATGCCCCTGCCCGCACGACGCACCGATACTTCGTCTCGGCCGTTGCAGCGATGGGATCCGTTCCGGGAATTCGAGCAGCTTCAGGAGGAGATGGGACGCCTGATGCAGACCGCCTGGTCGCCCGCCAACGGCGACGGCGGCGCGTGGACCCCGTTTGCCGACATCGAGGAAACCGACGACGCCTGGGTCATCGAAGCCGAGGTGCCGGGTGTCAATCGCGACGATGTCAACGTCGAGCTGCGTGATGACGAACTGGTGATCTCCGGCGACGTCAAAGAACGGGAGCGACGCGGACGTCTCCGGCGCCGAGCCCGGCGGACCGGCCACTTTGAATATCACGTCACCCTGCCCGGGGCAATGGACGAGGACAAGATTGAGGCCAACTTACATGACGGTGTTCTCACTGTGCGCGTCCCGAAGACCGACAAGGCTCGGCCGCGGCGGATCAAGGTCAAGGCGGACTAGTCGCCATGGGCATCCTCGCAGGAGATCTGTGGACCGCCGTCTGCGCGCACACCTCCATGATTCGTCCCGTCGTTGCGCGGACGCCTGAGGGCTGCGAGGAGTGCCTACGCACGGGCTCTGCCTGGCTTCACCTCCGGCTATGCCTGACCTGCGGCCACGTGGGCTGCTGCGACTCGTCGCCGGGTAAGCACGCCCGCCGACACGCCCACGCCGTGGGACATCCAATCGTTCGGTCGTTTGAGCCTGGTGAGGACTGGCGCTGGTGCTACTACGACGAGACCTACGTATGACTGCCGCATGGGCGGCAGGTAGTTCGATGGCGCGCGCCCGTCCCGTGCCGCTGACGCCGCCTGGGCACGCCGAGCACCGCCTTGACCATCTGGCGTTTCGCGCCCGCTCGAGCAACTCCGGGATCGGCGCGGCGGTCGTCACCGCCAGGTACCGGGCGGGGCATCGCAGCTGGGACTGCATCGTTGGTGACTCGGACGAGTGGCACTACCTCAAGGTCATCGGCGTCGACCTGGGACCATTCACCGGACTGCCTCCGGAGGACATCGAGGGTGGGATCGAACGGTTCGGGACAACCTTGCCGGCGGCGTACCGCCTCCGCCGGCTGATCAACTGCAACCCACTGCACATCGACCGGCACGGCACCGTCAGTGACTGAGGTAGTTGGCGCCAGACACCGCCGGTGGGTGTGCCAGTGCGGCCAGATCTACCGCGTCAGCGGCCTCGATCGCCACCGGATCTACTGGCCGTTCGATGCGCCCGCCAATGAGCCGGTACTCGACGGTTGCTGCGTCCGCTGTCGCAGACCGCTTCCAGGTAAATACGGGCACTGCGCGCAGCCCGCGCACCCCTGCCACGTCGCCAACGCTGACTGAGTCGACGCCAGCAGGCTCGATCGGACTACCAGGAGATTGGTGGGACGACCCTCCTCGCGTACGACGCACGCGAGGGTCGCGTCGAGCGCGTTGCAGGCACGGTCCACGCATGGCCAGCCGTCGCCGTCGCCCCCCGCCGAGCGCCTGGCTCCACGGCCAGGATCGCGTCCACCTTCCGGGCCAGTCGCCACTCGGCCTCGGTCAACCCGGCGTGGTGCGGGTTTGCGACCGTGAGCCGGACGCGATTGAAGCCGAATACGCAGATGTCGGGCCGGCGGTGGTAGTCCACCGCTTCGTGCGCAACCCGTGTTGCGAACGCGAACGCCGCCTCGAAGTCGCGGAACGACAGCTCGCGGACGAGCGAGAGGCCGGAGCAGCGCCAGCCCGGGTCGATGGATTGGCGCCGAGCCCTCGCAGAGAGGCGTGCTTGTGTATCAGCCACAGTCCTGATCGCACTAGGCCGTCCTCATTCAAGGGCAAGTTGATCCATCGCGAAATGGCTCGCCGCGAGATAACGGGTTGCGGTGGCACCGGCGCGACCTAGGTCATCTGAATATGCACGCGGGATCCATCTCCGGCGGCGAGATCCTGCTGAGGCTGGCCCTCGTCGTCGTCCTGTGCGGTGCGATCGGCCTCGAGCGAGAGGCGCGCGAGCAGATCGCCGGGCTCCGCACGCATGTGATCGTCGGCCTGGGATCGGCGCTGTTCACGCTCGTCTCCGCCTATGGGTTCACGGCGTCGGCCCACGTCGATCCGACGCGGATCGCGGCCCAGGTTGTCTCGGGGATCGGGTTCCTTGGCGGCGGCGTGATCCTCCGCTACGGCGTGAACGTTCGCGGCGTCACTACCGCGGCCGCGCTGTGGATCTCGGCGGCGATCGGGATGGCAGGACCGGTCGGGTTCTACGTAGGCGCCGCCGCAACGACGATGTTCGCGCTCGTGACGCTCGCGGCGCTGAGGAGACTCAAGCCGGTGGTCAGGCGACGACTCGGGTCCGAGACGCTGAGCCTCGAGGTTGCATTGGCGCCCGGCGCGTCGATGCGCTCGTTGCTGGGCCAGTTGCGCCGGCGGCGGCTCCGGGTCGAGGGCCTGCAGAGCATCGTTCTCGACGGCGGCGGCGAGCGCTTCCAGCTCGACATTCGCGGCCCCGCGTCGCTCGACGTCGACAGCATCCTCTCCGACCTGCTGCAGATGGACGACGTGGCCCGGATCGAGCTGGCGGCGCCCAGCCCGCTCGAGATCGACAGCGAGGAGGTACCGATCAGAGCCGGCGCCACCGCCGCCCGGCGTCGAGCAGAGCGTCCGCGTCCAGCGGACCCGCTGACCCCGCGGGGTACTGCGGGATCGGCGACGTCGTGTCCTCGTGCCACGCGTCGAGGATCGGGTCAATGATCCGCCACTGCGCCTCGACTTCGTCGTCGCGGGTGAACAGCGTTGCATCGCCGCGCATCGCGTCGAGGATCAGGCGCTCGTACGCCTCCGGGGACTGCGACGAGAACGAGGTGCCGTAGCTGAACTCCATGTTGACCGGGTGGATCCGCATCAGCGGGCCGGGGATCTTCGCCCCGATCGAGACCGACACGGCCTCGTCGGGCTGCACGGTCAGGATGATCTGGTTCGGGTCGACCGTTGGGGATCCCGCGGCCTGGAACGCGAGGTGGGGCACGGGCTTGAGGATCACCGCGATCTCGGTCAGCTTGCGTGCCAGCCGCTTGCCCGTCCTCAGGTAGAACGGAACGTCCGCCCAACGCCAGTTCGAGATGCAAAGGCGAAGCGCGGCGTAGGTCTCGGTACGCGAATCCGGGGCCACGCCCTCCTCCTGCTGGTATCCCGGGATCCAGACACCGCCCACCACCCCAGGTCCGTACTGCCCGCGCACCGCCATCGAGGGAACGTTCGCGATCGACGGCGTCGTGATCGCCTCGAGCACTTTCATCTTCTCGTTGCGCACCCGGTCGGCCTCGAACGCTGCCGGCGGCTCCATCGTCAGGAGCGCCAGCAACTGCAGCAGATGGTTCTGAATGAGATCGCGAAGCGCTCCGGCTTGCTCGTAGTAGCCGGCGCGACCCTCAATGCCGATCGGCTCGGCGGCGGTGATCTGAACGTGGTCGACGAAGTTGCGGTTCCAGACCGGCTCGAACAGGGCGTTCGCGAACCGCAGCGCCATCAGGTTCTGGACCGTCTCCTTGCCGAGGTAATGGTCGATCCGAAATACCTGTGACTCCTCGAACGCGTCGACCACGCAGGCGTTCAGCTCGCGCGCGGACGCGAGATCGACTCCGTACGGCTTCTCGATCACGATCCTCGTCTTCGCGCGCTCGCAGCGGTGCAGCCCCGCGGCGCCGAGCTTGGCGCAGATCAGCCCGAAGAACTGCGGCGCGGTCGACAGGTAGAAGACGCGGTTCAGCGGCTCGCCGCCCTGATCGTCGCGTTCGCGCAGGACGCGATCAATCTGCGCGTAGACGCTGTCGTCGTCGAACACACCCGGCACGTACCGCATCTCGGCGAGCAGCCGGTCAAGCACGTCAGGGTTGGGCGCCCGCCGTGAGAAGCGCGTGATCGACTCCCGAACCATCTCGCGGAAATCCTCGTTCGGCTGATCGCCGCGGGCCACGCCGATCAGTGCGAACCGGTCCGGCAGAGCACCGTCATGGGCGAGGTTGTAGATCGCGGGCAGTAGCTTGCGTCGCGCGAGGTCGCCCGTGGCGCCGAACACCACGAGGCTGGTCGGAGGTACGGGGATGTGCTCGAGCCCTGTGACGAGCGGGCTCTCGACCGGGGGCGGCTGTTCGATGAGCGTGGCCACGTGCTCAGTCGCCTCCCAGCAGCCCGCTGATCTGCTCGGTCAGCGCGCGGACGGCGGCGGCCGGGTCGCCCTCGAGCACGATCCGCTCGGCGGGGAGCCCGCGTGCGCGCAGCGCCTCGAGGTCACCGGCGGCCTGTGCGGCGATCAGCGTGCGGAAGCCGTAGCCCGAGCCGGGGATCTCGGCGTCACACCAGGGCGAATCGACGAGCTGCAGAAACCGTCCGGTGGGAGGGCCTCCCTTGTGCAGCTGGCCGGTCGAATGGAGGTATCGCGGGCCGTAGCCAACCGTCGTCGCCGCGCCGGTCGAGCTTCGAATCACGCCCCGCAGCTCTGTGAGCGCCTCGTCGAGACGTGCAGATGGTGCCAGGAAGGCGGTGATCGCCAGGTAATGCGGCGGGCGGATGCCATCCAGGAGCTCTCGCAGCCGATCGTCTCCGGCCGGTTGGATCCTGGGCGTCCTGCCGCTCTGGAGCACGCGCCTGGTGTTTTCCTTCGCCTCCTGGACGTTGGGCTGGTCGAACGGGTTGACCTCGAGCACCCAGCCGGCCACCGCAGTCGCGAACTCCGATAGGAAGAAGATCCGGCCGAGATCGGATGGTCCGTGGATCGACACGGTCAGTGTCGGGTGACCGGCGACGGCGAGGCGGCCGATCTCCTCGTCGAGGTCGTTGAGAGGTTCCTCTGAGTTGCGCAGGTAGATGATCATGCGGTCGTGCCCGTATGCCTCGGGAGCGGCCAGCGGCTCGTCGATGACCGGGACGACGCCGCGTCCGCGTTTACCCGTGGACTCGGCGATCAGCTGCTCGACCCACAGGCCGAAGCTCTCGATCGCAGGAGAGACGACGAACGTCAGCTTGTCGCGTCCGCGGCGCGCGAGCTCGCCGATCGCGGCGCCCAACCACAGCCCGGAACTCGTCTCGGTCGAGTTGTAGTGGACGCAGGTCTGCTCGGCCACCTGGCAGCGGTGCAGCAACGCCTCGGTGTTGACGCCCATCAAGGCCGCCGGCACCAGCCCGAAGTAGGACAGGACCGAATAGCGGCCGCCGATGTCGGGCGGATTCTCAAAGCAGCACCGGAACCGGTCGTTCTGAGCAAGGGTCGCCAAGGGACTTCCGGGGTCGGTGATCGCGACGAACTGCTCGGGACCGGCGTACTGTCGGAAATAGCGCCAATGAGACAGCGTCTCGAGCGTCGTGCCGGACTTCGAGGAGACGATGAACAGCGTCTTTGCGAGGTCCACCGACTGCTGCAGCTCCAGGACGACCTCGGGGTGCGTGGAATCGAGAACCTGGAGGCGCAACCCATCGGGGACCTCTCCGAACGAGCGCCGGATCACCTCGGGGCCAAGCGACGAGCCGCCCATTCCCAATAGGACGGCGTCGGTGAAGCCGTCGTCGCGACATGTCCGCGCGAACGCGTAGAGCTCGGCGGCGTGCTCGAGCATCGTCTCTGACACCGTGAGCCATCCCAGGCGATCGTCGATCTGCGGTTCCCCGGGTTCGCCCCACAGCGTCGCGTCCCGGGACCAGACCCGCCTGGCCACCTGCTCCTCGAGCGCACGTCGCACGCGCTCGGCGACCTGTTCCTGCGCGTCCGGGGGCAACGTCGCCCGGATCGTCGGGGGTTGACCGGTGATCACCGCCGCGCGGCGCTCGTCGATGCCGTCCAGTAGTCGGCTCAATGCCTTCGCGAACTGTTCGATTCCGTCGACCAGCAGGTCGTCGGTGACCCGACGCATGTCGATGCCCGCCCGCGCCAGTGCGGTCAGCTCCGGATCGGGATCCCGCTCGACGGTCGGGTGGACCGGATCCGGAAACTCGCCGTGGTCGGCAACTGCCAGCAGCGTCGGCGGCGGCATCGTGTTGACCGTGTGCGGTCCGACCAGCGCCTCGACGTAGAAAGTGTCCGGGTAGCGCGGGTCCTTGGTGCCGGTCGAGGCCCACAGCGGCCGTTGAACAGTGGCGCCGGCGCGGAGCAGTGTCTCCCAGCGCGGCCCGGAGAAGATCTGCGTGAAGCGCCGGTAGGCGAGGCGCGCGTTGGCGATCGCCGCCGTGCCCTGCAGATCGGTCCGGCCGATCTCGGCGAGCCTGCGATCGACGTATGTGTCCACGCGCGAGACGAAGAATGACGCGACCGAATTGACGTCGACCGGGAGTCCCTCGTCGTGCCGACGAACGAGCGCACTGATGTAGGCGTGGGCGACCGCATCGTAGGCGTCGACCGCGAACAGCAGCGTCACGTTGACGTTGATCCCCTCATACAGCGCCTGCTCGATCGCCGGTACCCCCTCGGGTGTGCCGGGGATCTTGATCATCACGTTGGGGCGGCCAAGCCGCCGCCAGTAGTCACGGACCTGGACGATCGTGCCGTCGGTGTCGTGCGCCAGATCCGGGGACACCTCCAACGAGACGAACCCATCGCGCCCGTTCGATTCACGGTACACGTCGGCCAGCACGTCCGCTGCGGCCTGCACGTCGCCGATCGCGATCCGCTCATAGATTGCCAGCGCGTCGAGCTGCTCCTTGGCGAAGCTCTCGAGCTCATCGTCATAGTCGGTGGAGCCGAGGATGGCCTTCTCGAAGATCGACGGGTTGGCGGTCACCCCGCGCAGACGGTCCTCGGCAATCATCCGCGTGAGCTCGCCGCTCTCGACAAGGGATCGACGGATCTGATCAAGCCAGACGCTGACGCCTGCCTCGCTCAATGCGAGGAGGCGGGGGTTGACGGGCGTGGTGGTACTCATTCGGCCCCTTGTCATCCGGGTTTACGTCCGCGCGCAGCCAAACACGCGCGTTGCTGGCCATAGGCCCGCACTGACGCGGAGCAAGTTTTGTCTCGTGCGCGAAAGTGGGCGAAGGAGGACACCTTGTCCCCTATGACCGCGGCCTAGAGGTGAGGGTATGACCTCTCCTGAGGGCGCCGCATCCGGCCCGCGGCGACGGGTGGAACTGTGGCGTGTTGTCGAAGCTCTTCGGGAGCACCGCAGACAGCTTTCCCGAGACAAGTCGAGAATCGCCGCCGCCCAGCTTGTCGGCCGCGGCGATTGCCGCGGCACAGCGGAGACGGGCCTTGAGGGAGAGTACGGACCGCACGCCGGGCTAACTGATAGGCCGCAGCAGACGCCGAACAATCTCACATTGGCGCTTTGGCCGCGCTCGGAGACGATCAGGTATCCGACCTCGACGCCCGAGAACCCGGCTTGACGGCCTCGGCTTTGGCCTATTGGTGTTGGTGAGCGGTTCAGCGTCCAGAACGAGATGAACCGGCGCGGTAGCACCCGATTGACGAGCCCGACTCTGCGATCCCAGACGCGATACCAATGATCGCCTCGCGCCTTTGATGCGGACCGCCCGGCATGGGTATCCATCAAGCGCTGCACAGAGAACCAGATGCCCAGGACCGGGATCTCCAGAACGGGCAGCAGCCCAGCGCGGTTGACCGGCGGGAGCTTGGCAAGGCTGCCCGGGCGGCGGTTCCGCGCTCGAGGCATGGGCGCTGGGAACCGCACCCGTCCAGGCCGGATCCGGTCGAGTTGCTCCAGGAGCAGGCGAGCACCCGACTGCCGGCGCTGATCCCCATCCGGTATGGCCGCATGCTCGTGTCGCCCTTCACCTTCTACCGGGGGGCGGCGTGCGTGATGGCCTGGGACCTTGCCCAGGAGCCGCGCGCGGCCCTGAGGGTCCAACTGTGCGGTGATGCCCACCTCTCCAACTTCGGCACATTCGCCGGCCCGGACCGCCGGCTCCTGTTCGGTATCAACGACTTCGACGAGACGCTGCCCGGCCCTTTCGAATGGGATGTCAAGCGGCTGGTCGCTAGCTTTGAGGTCGCTGGACGCGATCGCGGCTTCGACGGGGATGCGCGGCGGTCCGTCGATCTCACCGTCGCGCGCTCCTACCGGGAGGCCATGCGCAGCTTCGCGGACTTGCGGCCACTGGAACTCTGGTACGTCCACCTCGATCGCGACCTCGAGGAGATCGTCCGGGAGTGGGCCTCGCGGATCAGCCGGAAGCAGGTCAAATACTTCGAACGCAACATTGCCAAGGCGCGGGCCCGGGACTCACTGCGTGCATTCGCCAAGCTCACGCGCACGATTGACGGGCATCCTCGGATCGTTCACGACCCGCCGCTGGTCGTCCCCATCGAAGAACTTGCCCGCCGGGATGACCCCGCGGCACTCGCGGCGGCGATCGACGCGGTCCTGCACTACTACCGTCGGACGCTTCCACAGGATCGGCGAAGGCTGCTTGAGCGATACCGGTACATCCACGCCGCCCGCAAGGTCGTGGGGGTGGGCAGTGTGGGCACGCGGGCCTGGATCATGCTGATGCTCGGCCGCGATGACCACGATCCGCTGTTCTTGCAGATGAAGGAGGCCGAGGCGTCGGTGCTGGAGCCCTATCTCGGCCGCAGCGAGTTCGACAACCACGGGCAACGCGTGGTGGAGGGCCAGCGGCTGATGCAAGCGGCCAGCGACATCATGCTGGGGTGGATCCGGACCACCGAGTGGATCGACGGCGTCAACCGCGACTTCTACGTTCGCCAGCTTTGGGACGGCAAAGGCTCCGCTCCGGTCGACGTGCTCGACCCGGACGCCCTCGGCCGCTACGGCGAGTTGTGCGGCTGGGCCCTCGCGCGGGCTCATGCGCGCTCAGGCGACGCGGTCGCGATCGGCAGCTATCTCGGTGGCGGGAAGACGTTCGACCGGGCGATGTACGCGTTTGCCGACCGATATGCCGATCAGAACGAACGGGATTATGAGGCGCTCAGGGATGCCGCCGATGCGGGCCGGATCACCGTGCAGCCTGGGCTGTGACCAGCGAGGCGCGGGCGGCGACGAGAACCTCGGCCTAGAAGCCCGCGCCGCGCGTGATGGCCACGACCGCTGGCCTCCTTGACCAGGTGCCCACCCGGCCTAGGACAGGTACGGAAGGTCGATCGTCGTTGGGCATAGAAGCGCCGGGCCGCGTCGAGACAACCGGTACGAAGTTCCCGGATGACTGGCGGCGTTGGAGTCGCCGAGATGCGAGTGGGTACTGACGGGCCGATCCGCAGGTCAGAGCGGGCAGCACCCGGTTTCACCCGCGGAGGAGTCCCATGTGCAAGGAGCTCCTCCGAGTCGGGAAGCAGAGGGCGGACGGACCGACCCGCCGCCCGTCAGCACAGGCAACGGCCCGCAGCCCGGAAGTCCTCAATGTCACGTCCGAAGCCGCCGCTGAGTCTCCTGCGCGCTCGTGTCAGGGGGCCAAGAGTCTCAGCACCGGCTGACATCCAGGGGAATCCTGCACAGGTCCAGCAGGCGCCGCGCCGGACCGGTCGCAACCACTCGCAGCTTGCCGCCGGCCTCGCGGCAGTCGGCATCGATGTCCTGCAGCAGGTGCACTCCACACGTGTCCATGAAGGTCAATCGTCGTAGGTCCATCGTGATGTCAGAGAATCCGACCTGGCGCAGTTCCGCGACCTGCGTACTCAGTCCAGAGACGGTGCTGATATCGAGTTCTCCTTCGGGAATCAATCTCACCCGCTCGCGCTCCGGCACCACCTGACATGTCGGCGTCGTCTTGTCGACCGAGAGCGATACGGTTCTCGGCGTCGTCTGGGATCGCCAGGTCATCGGCCGTGTCCTTTGCAGTTTTGGTCGCACGCGCTGGCGGGGATGAGGTTCTCGACCCTGAGGGGCTGGCCGGTGTAGTGGGAGAGCAGCCAGCTGCCATCGACAAGCCGGCGAATCAGGCCGTGGTCCTGCAGGGATCGCAGGGCAAGGCTGACGGTGGGGCGTCGTGCGCCGATCAGGTCGGCGATCTGTTGATGGGAGAGGGGCCGACGCAGCAGAACCCCGTCGGGCGTGACGGTGCCGGTGCGGCTCGCCAGGTGGCAGAGAATCGCCATGGTGCGCTGCTCGCTGCGGGGGAGTTGGCAGATCGCCCCGTGGACCGCGAGGCGGTGCTGTTGGTCCGCCACGCGGCTCATGACGGCGCCCATCAGAGCGGGCCAGTGTGCGGCGCCGAGCATGAACCGTCGATCGAGCACGGCCGCGTGCGCGCCGTCGATGACCACCAGCTCCCGACTGCTACTGGGCGTCGTCGGGGACGGCGAGCCGGTCAGCAGGACGTCGCCATCGATGAACAGCTGGTTCATGACGCGGTCGCCGACGAGCACGTCGGCTGTGATCACGCCACTGGTGAGGAGTAGCGCAAACGTGGTCGGGGGCAGGTCCAGCGCTGCGATGTCGACGTGACCGGCCGGGAGATCGACGACATCGACGCGCAGCGCGCGGGTTGCGCGTTCGCGGTCCCCCGGCGGGATGCTGTCGGCCAGGTCTGGGTCCTCGAGCAGCAACGCCCGACTGTCGCCGGTGGCGTGCGACGAGCTTGATGTGGTGGCGACCGCCGGCGCGCTGGCATCGAACCACACCCGGGCCCGACCAGCCGTGGAATCACCGAACGGGTAGGACGACTTCGTGGTATCCGCTACGGGTGAGCGGTCGCGTGAAAGTTGGGGCACCGTCGGCACAGCTCCTTTGCAGAGAGGCGAACGGCCCACGGGTTTCACGGCGGGCACGAAACGAACTTTCATCATACCGTGCCGGCGCTCCGATGCAAGGTCGGCCGATCACGACAGGCCGTCAGATCGAACGGTTCAGTCCGGCGAAATCGGGAGCGCCAGCAACTCGGCCGCGACATCGGCAACTTTGCGCTCCGAGCTGCGCGCGGTCCGGCGCAGCTGATTGAACGCATCGACCGGCCCGAGATTCTCGCGACCCATGATGAGTCCGATCGCGCGTTCGATCACGACTCGGTGATCCAGCGCGTGCTGCAGCTGTTCGGCGAGCTGTCCGCGCTCGTGGGCCTGTAACGCGGTCGTCAGCAGGCTCTCGACCAGCCGCCCGTAGGCCTCGAGCGCGGTCACTTCGCTGATGTCCCACTCGCCCGGGTGACTGCGGTAGACGTTCAGCGAGCCGACCGCCGCGTGGTTGGCATGCAGCGGAACACCGAGTACCGCACGGACCCCTCGGTCAGGCAGCTCCGGCAACAGCTCGGGCCAACGATCATCCGCGGCGAGATCAGCGGTGCTGACCACCCGATCAAGCGTCAGGGAGTCCACACACGGGCCGTGACCGATCTCCTGCTGGCGGATCTCCAACAGCCGCCCCGCTTCGTCGGTCGCGGCCACCGCGTTCAAGGCCGATTCATCATCGATCATCATCAGCCCGGCGCCCGCCGCGCCGAACAAATCCCGGGTCGCGACGATCACCTGTTCCAGCGCGCGCATCAGCCCGTCCTCGGCAGACCGCTCACGCAACGATGCCAGACTGTGTTCGAGCGCCACGGGCTCGATGAACCGGTCAGAGGTCACGACCTCCACACGGTAGCGACAGCGCGCCACGGGCCGGCCCAGGTGGATCACCATCTCCGTTCGTCGAAGCGCCTCGAGAGCGACGAAGTCGAAGTTCAGCTTGAACTGGACCACAACTTTCGAGCCCGGGGGTTGACGAGGCGTGGTTGTGGCCTATTGACGGGTGCAGATCCAGTTGGACAGAGAACAGCGGCTCATCAGGTAGGTGGAGGCCCGGGCCGCGTGTGTGAGGGTGGGCCGTCGACTGCTACCGGCGCCCACCCCTGAGATGAGGTCTCGAAGGCCCGGGCCCCACCGCTTTCGTGGTGCGACGCGAAGGGAGGTGGTGGTTCGAGCGTTGGTGCGATGGCGTTGGCGGGGCGGTCAGGCCCGGCGACGCAATCCGCTGGGTCTGGCGCGGCGCCGGCTCGGGACCGGTTGAGCAATCATCCTGTGAGCGAGTTGAGCGGTTGCTACCGACTGAGTACGTCGCTGAGGGCTTCAGACATGACGGACAGGGCAGACGTGATCACGCATGCAGAGAGCGAGCTGTTAGCGGCTGAGTCCGAGCACGCGCGCGGACATGACCGCCGGCTCGCCGGAGAGCTCGACCGTCAGCGGCCGAGCGGCGAGACAAGCTCAGCCGGTTATCTGCGTGAGCTCAGCGATCGTCCACGGCTGCCGACGGGCACCGAGCGGCGCCTCGTCGCTGCGGCGCAGGCGGGAGATCGTCGCGCGCGTGAAGAACTGGTCGAGGCGTTCTTGCCGCTGATCGCCAGCCTCGCGCGGGTCTACCGCGGTTCTGAGACGATCACCCGGGTTGAGCTGATGCAGGAGGGTGTCGTCGGTCTGTTGCGTGCGCTTGAGCGTTATGACCTGGAGCAGGCCGCCCCGTTCTGGGGGTACGCGAGCTGGTGGGTGCGCCAGGCGATGCAGCAGCTGATCTCCGAGCTGACCCGGCCGGTCGTGCTGTCTGACCGGTCGTTGCGACAGCTCGCGGCGCTCAAGCGGGCACACCACGCATATCTGACCGAGCATGGTCGGGAGCCGACCGCCGGCCAGCTCGCCGACGAGACCGGGTTCTCGCACGCTCAGGTTGGGGACCTGGTGGCGCTCGACCGGGTGCCGCGGTCGATCGAAGAGCCGGTCAGCGGTCAGGACGGCGAACTCGGAGCGTTCGGAGAACTGTTGGTCGATCCGCTGGCTGAGGATGCCTATGAGCAACTGCTGGATCACAGCGAGATCGAGCAGGTCCGAGCGCTGCTGGGCAGCCTCAACGATCGTGAGCGGATGATCTTGCGCGCCCGCTACGGCTTGGACGGTCCTGAGCAGTCGCTGCGCGATGTCGGCGACCTGATCGGCGTCTCAGGGGAGAGGGTCCGGCAGATCGAGCAGCGCGCGCTCGGGAAGCTGCGGTCGGCCGCGACCCGCGATCACAACAGCTGAAAAGGGTTGACCAGGCGCCGTAGCGGCCTATTAGTCGTATTGAACGGTTGATCCTCGACTCTGACAAGGGAGGTTTGTCATGGCAGTGATCCGTTGGGAGCCGGTCGGTGAGCTCAACACCATCCAGAACGAGATGAACCGGCTCTTCAACACGTTCTTTGACCAGCCGGCGGGGCGGGGCGGCGGCGAGCGGCGGTGGATCCCGGCGATGGATCTCGTCGAGAGCGACGATCACTATGTGTTGCGCGCCGATCTGCCGGGGGTTCGTGAGGATGACGTCACCGTCCAGTTGGAGGACAACGTGTTGACGATCGCCGGTCAGCGTCCGGCCGGGCACGGTTCTGAGCAGGGGTATTACCGGCTGGAGCGAGCGTTCGGCGCGTTTTCGCGGTCGCTGACGCTGCCGGACGGCATCGATCCCGGGCACGTGGAGGCTCGGTTTGATCACGGCGTGTTGGAGGTGATGATCGCCAAGCCTGAGCAGAGGAAGCCACAGAAGGTGCAGATCGCGCTGACGCGTTCTGGTGACGATCGGTCGGCGATCGACAGCACCGAGACCGCCGACGAGCCCGAGGGGGCGGTCGTCTAGGACAACTTCAGGCGCACGAGAGCACGACGGGACACGTTGTTGCGGACCGCGGGCGGGACCGCCGCGGTCCGCGACGCGCCTGGAGCGCGATGACCACGACCCAGCCGCCCAGGTCGCAGAAAGGGTGTTGCGGACGATGACTTCAGACGATCAACGGTCGATCCAGTTCACCGATTCCCAACGGGAGCAGATCGAGCAGCGTCGGGTCGACCAGGACCGCACCCTGGTCGCGATCCACGCGCTCGAGCAAGCACTCGGAGCCGCGGCGCCGACGCGTGAGGCCCGATGGCGTGAAACCGTGCTCGACGCGCTGCTCGTCCTCGGCGACGCAACGCGTGAGGAGACGCAGAACGCCGAGCGGCCCGACAGCCTGTTGTCAGATGTTGCCTTCAATCAGCCGCGGCTGCGCAGCCGCGTGCGGGGCCTACGCACGCAGTACCGCCAGCTACAACAGAGCATCGACGGGCTGCGAGACGAATTCCACGAGGCAGGTGATGCGACGGTCGACTTCGCCGACATTCGGCAGCGCCTGGCGTGGCTGCTCACCGCCCTACGGCACCAGCGGGCCCGCGAGTCAGATCTCATCTACGAGGCCTACTACGAGGCCTTTCAGACTGATCTTGGCCGCGAAGCGCAGACCATGTCTCCCAAATAGGCTGCTTGAGCGATCCCCGCGTGTGGAAGAGCTAGTAGCGCACCCAGAACCGCAGGGTCTGAGGGAGATCCTGGATCCGCTGACGCAGGGCGCTGTCGTAGGCGTGGTTGATGTCGGTGGTGACGTAGCCCACGGGGCCGCGGGTGGCGAGGTACTGGCCGACGATGTTGGCGCCGTGTTCCGCGAGGATCCGGTTGATCTGCGCCAGGACACCGGGCTCGTTACGGTGGATGTGGATCAGCCGGTGAGCCTCGGATTGGCGAGGGAGGGTGAGGTTGGGCAGGTTGACGCTGAGCGCGGTCGAACCGCTCTCGAGGTACGCGATGAGTTTCTCGGCGACGAACCGGCCGATGTCTTCCTGGGCTTCCTCGGTGGAGCCGCCGACGTGAGGCGTCAGGATCACGTTCTGCAGCCCCTGTAGCTCGGAGATGAACGGGTCGGCGTTGCTTCTCGGCTCCTCGGGGAAGACGTCGAGAGCCGCGCCGGCGAGATGTCCTGACTCGAGATGGGTGCGAAGCGCGCCGAGGTCGATGACAAATCCCCGCGACAGGTTGAGAAACAGGGCGCCTGGTTTCATCTGGGCGAACTGGGGTTCTCCGAAGAAGTCACGGTTGCCGTCGCGGCCGTCGACGTGGATGGAGACGACGTCGGCGTGGGCGAGCAGTTCGTCCATCGACTGACAGCGAGTCGAGTTGCCGAGGCGCAGTCGGTCGGCGGGGTCATAAAAGATGACGCGCATGCCGAGCGCTTCGCCGAGCACCGACAGCTGAGCTCCGATGTTCCCGTAGCCGATGATCCCGAGCGTCCGTCCCCGAATCTCGTGCGAGCCGGTGGCGGACTTATCCCAGACGCCCCGGTGGAGTTGCGCGTTCTTCGCGGTCAGGCCGCGGGAGAGCGCGATCATCTCGCAGACCACGAGCTCGACGACGGAGCGGGTGTTGGAGTACGGGGCGTTGAAGACGGCCACGCCACACTCAGAGGCGGCGTCGAGATCGATCTGGTTGGTGCCGATGCAGAACGCGCCGATCGCCTGCAGCTGCGTGGCGCCGGCCAGAACTCGTTCGGTGACCTGGGTCGCGGAGCGGATGCCAAGGACGTCCACGCCGGCCAGACGCTCGATCAGCTCGTCTTCTTCCAGCGCACCCGGAACCGCCTCGATCTCGTAGCCGCCGGCGGCGAGCAGATCGCTCGCGCGGCTATGAACGTTCTCCAGAAGCAGAGCGCGAGGGGCGGGCACGACGTGAAGCCTAGGCCGCCCCGAACCCGGTCAGGCCGGTGCCCTGACGAGCACCACCCCGCACCGAATCGAGGTCCTGAAACGCCGGGGCGTGATCCGCCGTGGCAACGTGATTCGATCAGGCGTCGTTCGGACTGTCCGAACGACGCCTTGCCACGGGCTGGGGTCACAGTGAACATGGTCCCTCTTGAGCTCAGAGCGCTATCAGCAGGGTCTCGGCTACCTCCGCGCCGCCCAGGGCGACGACGTGGCCGGACAGGTTGAGGCGAGCCTGCGCGAGATCAGTTCGAGCTACGCCGATTTCTCGATCGCCTCGACCTACGGCGAGGTGTTTCAGCGAGATGGCCTTGAGCTGCGACTGCGACAGCTGGTGACGATCACCATTCTCGCGACGCTCGGCGGCTGCGAGCGCCAGCTGCGCCTGCACGTGCGGGCCGGGCTCCGGCTGGGCCTGAGCCCTGACGAGATCGTCGAGACGATCATCCAGGTGGCCGCCTACGCGGGTGCGCCTCGGGCCAGTAACGCGGTCCGGGTCGCCGGCGAAGTCTTTGCCGCCGAAGGCATTCAGCCCCGGTGAACCGGCGGGTCACAGTCGATTACCGCTGCCTGCGCCCTTCCAGGACTCGGTCCCATGGCCCGAACTCCTCGGCCCATATCGGGTCGTGCCGGAGCGTCGCAACCGCCCCGCCATCGACTCGTAGGTCGCAGCCGGAGATGTACGCGCCTGACGGCGAGGTCAAAAACTCGACGATCGCAGCGAGCTCATCGGGCTGGCCGGGCCGACTGTCAATCGCGGTTGCCACCGCGTGACTGGCGGCGTTGGAGGATCGGCCCTGGCGACCCATCGGGGTGTCGAAGTTGCCCGGCGAGATCGAGATGAGTCGGGCGCTCCGTCGCGTCCACGCGGAGTTGCGAACCTCGCACTCGATGATCACGCCCCGCTTGGCGACCGCGTAGGCGACCACCGAGTCGTCCATGTCGAACCTCGTCCGCAGTGCCTCCCACAATCCGGGACCGCGGTGCTCGGTCAATACGGCGTCCAACTCCCCCACCAGGGCGAGCCGGTGCCCGCCGATCGAAGCCAGACAGACGGCGGCAGTTCCTCTTTCGGCCAACGGGGCGAAGGCGTCCAGGACGTTGACGGTACCGCCGTAGTTGATCTCGAAGACCCCCTGACCAGGGAGATCCGTGTCCCAGACACCGGCGGTGTGCACCAGGGCCCGAAGGCGGCCGAGGCCGACGCAACGAGCCGCCAGCGCCACCGTTGCCTCCCGGTCGGTCACGTCGCACACCGCTCCCTCGACGACCAGGCCGTCCGATCGCAGGCCCTCGAGTGCCGTATCGACGATGGGTTGGCTCCGGTCGGCCAGCAGGACCGGGCCGCCGACCGCCAGGCGGCGCGCGCACGCCAGGCCGAGACCGCCCGCCCCCCCGGTGACCACCGCCACGTCCGCAAGAGGTCGGGTTGTCACGAGCGCTTCCCGAGAGCGGCGACCAAAGGGGGAGCCACGCCGCGGAGCCTAGGACGTCCGATAATCCGGCGTCAAGTTCTTGGTTCGTCAGGGCCGGGTCGTTCAGTGAGCGATAGAGGGGGTTTGGCGTGAAGGAACGGTTCTCGTACGAGGGCAAGCGTGTTCTGGTCGGGGGCTGCGCATCCGGGATCGGAGCCGCGACGGCCCGGGGTGCGCTCGAGCTCGGAGCTACGGTGGTCGGTCTCGATGTGGTCGAGTCCACCGATCCACTTGACGACTTCGTCGCCGCAGATCTCGGCGACCACGCCGCGGTCCGCCGCGCACTCACCGCCCTCGGCGACCCCTTCGACGCGGTCTTCCTGTGCAGCGGCATCTCCGACGGGAAGGGATTGGGCGGCGAGCAGGTCATCACCATCAACTTCATCGGGACCCGCGAACTCCTCCACGGCCTCAGTCCTCACATGACTCCCGGAGCGGCGATCGGTCTGATCGCCTCATTGGCAGCAGTCGATGTCACCGAGCGGTGGGACGAGGTCGGAGACTTCCTGGCCCAGCCCACCTGGGAAGCGGCCGTGCAATGGTGCCGGAGCCACGCGCACCTCCTCGCTCCCGGCGAGGCGTACCCCTTCTCCAAGCTCGCGATCACCGGCTATGTCCTGCGCAACGCCGCTCGCCTCGCGCGCCGGGGTATCCGGATCAACTGCATCTCGCCGTCGCCGGTCATGACCCCCTTCCTGGATGACACCAAGCGGATGCCCGGCGCCCAAGAGGCGCTGGCGCGCTTTCCGATCCCCATCGGACGCCACTCTGAACCCGAAGAGCAGGCGGCGGTGCTCTTGTTCCTCGGCTCCGCCGCCGCCAGCTTTGTGACGGGGCAGAACGTCTGGACCGATGGTGGCTATACCGCCGCCGTCACCGCCGGTGACGCGGCGCCGGTGGTCGGCCGTCACGCAGCCAAGGCCACCTGACGAACTGCGTTCTCGGGCACGTCTCATTGCGAGGCAAAAGGTGGCCCCGTCACGGGTAAAAACGAAAGATGGCGTCCGCGACCAGCGCTGGACGCTGCTGATTCTCGACCTCGACAGCCAACCTCATCTTGGTCTGGAGGCAGTCTTCGATCGCGTCGACCTCGCAGAGCGTTGCCTGTCCGCGGAACCTGGCCCCGGTGGGAAGCGGCGCGGGGAACCGCACTCGATCGAGCCCGTAGTTGAGCCCAAGCCTGGCATCGCTGATACGCAGAAGCTGCTGGGCGATCGGCGCCAGCAGCGACAGGCTGAGGTACCCGTGAGCGACGGTGCCACCGAAGCGCGTCTGCCGAGCTCGCTCGACGTCGACATGAAGGAAGTTGTGGTCTTCGGTGAGGTCGGCGAAGCCGCTGACCCTTTCCTGGGTCATCACCGACCAGTCGGTCCTGCCGAGGTCTTCGCCAGCATGTCCGGGCAGATCCTCCATCGTGGTCACGAGGCCGCTGCCGGCGGCGGATGCGATGCTCACTATCAACTCCTTCGTCAGGTGGTCAGATCTCGCGACTGGGGCGACGCCGCGATCGTGTCTGGCTAGCCATCTCTGGCCAGGTCAGCAGGCGTTCATCCCGCCGTCGACCGCGATCACCTGACCGGTGAGGTACGACGTGGACGGATGGAGCAACGCTAAGACGATCGTGTCGAGCTCGCCGTCACGACCGCTGCGTCTGAGCGGCACGTGTTCTTGGACATAGTCGCCGAGCGCGCCGTGTTCCCACGCATCGCCGGTCATCTCGGTGCTGAAGCCGCCCGGCGCGACCGTGTTGACGCGGATCCCGTACCGGGCCCACTGGGTCGCCAGTTCGCGGGTCAGAGCGCCGACCCCACCTTTCGACGCCGCATAGGCTGCCTCTGGTAATGCTGAGATCGCCTGCAGGCCGACGATCGAGCCGATGTTCACGATCGATCCCCCGCCGTCCTCGCGCATCACGCGGGCAGCGGCTTGCGCGACCGCGAATGGCGCGACGAGGTTGACCTCCAGCACGCGACGGAAGTCGGTGATCTCCTCTCGCAGCGCGGCTGCCAGGTTCGTGATCCCGGCGTTGTTGACGACGCCATCGAGACGACCGAAACGTGTCTTGGCGGCGTTCGCCAACGCTTCAGCGGCACCGTCGCCGGCGATGTCGCACGGAACCGCGAACGCGCTTCGCATGTCTGCGGCGAGTGCGTCAAGGCGCTCGGCGCGTCGCGCGGTGAGGATCAGGCGGGCGCCGGCCTGATCCAGAACGCGGGCAAGACGTGCGCCGAGACCCGACGATGCCCCGGTGACGATGACCACACGGTCGTCGAGGCGCAACGCGGGCTCGATGGCGGATGCTTGTAGCGTCACGAGACCATTCCGGTCATCTGTCCGCCGGTGACATTGAGCACCTGCCCGTGCACGAAGTCCGACCACGGCGAGCACAGGAAGAGCACGCCGCCGGCCGCTTCGAAGGGGGTTCCGGGACGGCCCAGGGGTACCACCTGAGGGGCCAGCGACAACATCTGCTCTGGGATCCCCAACTGAACCGACTCGCCGCCGATCTCCATCGTGTTGTCGACTGCCTTTACCGCGGTCAGCCGTGTCTCGATCCAACCGAACGCGATGGCATTGACGTTGATCTTCAGGCCGCCCCATTCCTTTGCAAGGGTCTTCGTGAGCCCCACCACGCCGCTTTTGCCGGCTGCGTAGTTGGCCTGGCCAGGGTTGCCCATCGTGCCAGAGGTCGATGAGACGTTGACGATCTTGCGAAACACTTCCTCGCCGCGCGCACGCTCGCGCTTCGCCGGCTCGCGCATGTGCGGTGCCGCGGCCCGGATCATCCGGAAGGGGACGGTCAGGTGGATCTCGAGCATCCGCTCCCACCAGTCGTCGCTGAGCTTGTGGGCCGGAGCGTCCAGTGTGTAGCCGGCGTTGTTGACCAAGATGTCGAGGCGCCCCCAGGCGTCAATCGCGGTCTGTACGAGCTGCTCCGGCACGCCGTCCTTGGTCAGGTCGCCCGCATGTACCGCGGTCTCGGCGCTGATCGCAGCTGCGGTGTCGTGGACGAGATCGCTGTCGAGATCGCTCAGTACGACCCGGGCACCATGATCGGCGAGCCGCTCGGCAGTTGCGCGGCCGATGCCTCGCGCGGAGCCGGTCACGATCGCCACCTTACCGTCGAGAATGTTCATGCTTGCGGTCTACCGCACAGCGAGGGGGCCTGCGGCTGGCGAAGCAGGGGAGACAACCCGAATGGGTTGTCTCGCGCGCGATCTCTCTGGGTCATCCCGCTGACCGTGAACGGTGCTGTCCGAAGACAACGTCTCGCGAGTCGGTTATCAGATCAGCCCCTGGCGCTGGGCCAGTTGGACGGCCTCTGCCCGGTTGCGTGCGCGCAGCTTGCGATACAGCGTCCGAGTATGGCCTTTCACCGTGTTTGGGGACAGATGGAGACACCTGGCAATCTCTAGGTTGGTGGCGCCGGTCGCGATGAGCTCGACGACCTCTTGCTCTCGCGCAGACAGGCCCGTGAGCGACGGGACCGGAGTTCTCAGCAGTTCGGCTCCACATGCCACCGTTCGGATCGCCTCGATCATCTGCGCCGTGGGGAGACCAATGGGCACGAACCCAGACGCGCCCACGGCACTCGCGGCACGCGAGGAGACGCTCGCCGTCTGCGACATCAGCAGCACGCGGCCGGAAGCCCGATCCGCGCGTAGGTGTCTGGTCAGCTCGAACCCAGAAGATCCAGCGACATGAACATCGACCAGCGCGACGTGCGGCTCGTGCCGTCGCCAGACCCACCTGGCCTCGGGCAGCGTACGTATCCCGATGCACCGCTCGACGTCATCAAGCCCGCCGAGCATGAGCCGGAAGCCGGAACGAATGACGTCATGTTCGTGGACGATCATCACCCGCAGGCCTCGTCGCGGCGACGCGGCGGCGCCCTTTCCATCCCTGCTCGACGCGTCCCAGGTGTGTGGGATTCGCCGGTGGGTCAGCTCAGCCATTGCCTCTCTCCGTCGCGCCGGGCAAAATCCTCCTGCGGTAATCGCGCGTCAGGTTAGCAGCGTGAGTCTCAATGAGAGACGACGAGGCGCGGGAAGACAAAAGTGGGGGGTCCCGGCACAAGTAGTGGCTGTCGATACGTGATTGCCAGTTAGCGTGACGCACGCCAATAATGCGCTCTTTCACCTACGCGACGCTCGCGCTTCGACGACGAACACTGCACCTCCGCAAAGGTGCTCGCCCTCTGGCTCGCTGTGGGCCGTTGCTCAGCGGTGAGCGCTGGATCGTGGCTAACCAGTGCGAGAGGCCAGGGACCTTCGCCGTCCGAGAGCGAACGGACCCGGCCTAAACCGACCGCGAGATGTTGAGCGATCCCCGTATTGATGAGGCACTTGCCCACGCATGCCGCTTGGGGGAAGTGGGCGTTCAAGTTGCCGCGTTTCTCGACGGCCGATTGATCGTCGATTGCTGGACGGGATGCGCCGACCCGTCGGGCAGCGGAAGGTTGGTCGACGGCGACACCCTGTTCACGACGTTCTCCGCCACCAAGGGGGTGACGGCGACTGCTCTGGCTCGGCTGGTTGACCAGGGTGCGTTGAGCTATGACACGCTGGTGGTCGAGGTTTGGCCGCAGTACGGTCAGGCGGGCAAGGCGGCCACGACGATCGAGGACGTACTTGCGCATCGGGCGGGCATCCCGGCCATGCCACCCGGGCTCACGCCCGAGATGATGTGCGACTGGTCATACATGGTCGGTGCGCTTGAGCGTGCCGTCCCCGTGTTCGCCCCCGGCACGACCAACGCCTACCACACGCTCAACTGGGGCTGGCTGGTGGGGGAGATCATCCAGCGTGCCGATCCAGGGCGACGTCGCCTCGACGTGTTCGTCAAGGAGGAACTGCTCGACCCGCTTGGGATCGCCGATATCTATCTCGGAGCCCCCGACGAGGTCCTGTGGCGCGTCGCTCCGGTGCTCGTCGCCGGTCCACGCCTGCCGGGCGCACACCCTCTCACCGAGTCGGCGTCTCCGGTGAGCGTCGGACCGGGAACGGTGTACAACCGCCGGGCTGTGCGCCAGGCCATCATTCCCGGGGCGGGCGGCATCATGACGGCCCGATCGGCGGCCCGGCTGTTCGCGATGATCGCGATGGGTGGCGAACTCGATGGGGTGCGGCTTCTGTCTACCGGCATCGTCGATTCGTTCCCAGTCCCGCGCCCGAATGCCGATGAGACCGATGAGACCCTGCAGACCGCCGCCCTGATCGGCCGCCGTGGCTATTGGCTAGGCGGGCCACCTCCCTGCGGCTACCCCGCCGCCGGCCACGGGACGCGGACAATTTGCAGCCCGGGCGCGGGTGGTTCGGTGGTGTGGGCCGACCTCGACACGGGGCTGTCGGCAGCGATTTTCCACAACGCGATGCACCAGGCCCAGATGGCCTCTCACGATCCGGAGGTCAACCCCTTCCTGCGGTTGGCCGACACGATCCGGGACGTCGCGCGGGACCACGGGATCCACAAGCGAGAGCCGGCGGGCGTGGTGCTGACCTCGTCGAGAGAGAGGTAAGGAGCATGACGTCCTTCGAGCGGCAGGTCACCCTTGCCGAGCTGCGTGTCTTGATCGATCGCTACCGCAACTGGGGCTCCTGGGGCGAGGAGGACGAGCTCGGCTCGATGAACTACGTCACCGCCGAGATGGTCCGCGACGCGGCCGGGCTGGTGCGCAAGGGCAGGGTGTTCTCGCTCGCCATTCCACTTGATGACGCAGGACCTATGAACGGGAACCTAGGGCGGACCAACCCGATTCACGTGATGCTCCGCGACGGAGGAGACATCGCCAAGAACCTCGACGCGCACGTGTGGGCCGACTTCGACTACACCGACGACGCCGTCTACATGGTGCTCCAATGCGCGACCCAGTGGGACGCATTCTCCCACGTGTTCTGGGAGGGACGCACCTACAACGGGTTCGACCATTCGCACGTCGACAGCTACGGGGCCCACGCCTGCGCAATCACGAACGTTGCGGATCGAATGGCTGGCCGCGGCGTGTTGCTCGACATTCCAAAGCTCACCGGCCGCCGCTGGCTGGAGCCGGGGGAGGCAATCGAGATCGAGGACCTTGAAGCCGCGTGTCATGAGCAGCAAGTCGCGGTAGGCGAGGGCGACTTCGTCGCCGTCCGTACCGGAGCGATCGGGCGAGCCCGCGAGGACGGCGTCTGGGGCGCGGAATTCCAAGGCGGTGCCGCACCCGGGCTCGGCGTGAGCACTGCCGAGTTCTTCTGCGAGCGCCGAGTAGCCGCTGTGGCAACCGACACCATGGCCCTCGAGGTGATGCCGTCGCAGACTCTGGCCGACTGCAACCTGTTCGTCCCTCTGCATGTGGTCATGACGATCGGCGCCGGTATCCACCTCGGCGAGATGTGGAACCTGGAAGACCTCGCCGCGGACTGCGCTGACGACGGCATCTACGAGTACATGGTCGTCGCGCCCCCACTGACACTTTCCCGGGCGGTCGGCTCTCCCATCAACCCGCAGGCGATCAAATAGATCGCCGCAGAAACGGAGCGAACGAGATGATCGAAGTTGGAATCTTCGACACGGGATCGATGGATCTTCCGGCCAAGATGACGAAACGGGGGATCCGTGTCGTCGACGGCTCCCTGGCCGACATTCACGAGGCAGCCCAGCGATTGACGACGCATCAGGTCCGCCGTGCGGTGCTGGCCGACCGCCTCGGCTTCAACTACTACTGGATGAGCGAGCACCATTTCGGCACTGAAGGCGCCGAGCTGAGTTCCAACCCCCTCCAGAGCCAGACGGCGATGGCCGTGCTCACCCACCAGATCCGTCTCGGACAGTTGGCCAATATCTTGGCCAACTGGAACCCGTTGCGCCTCGCCGAGCAACTCGCCCTGCTCGACGTGATCAGCGGCGGACGAGTCGAGTGCGGCATTGGTCGCGGCTACCAGATGCGCGAGGCCGAGACCTTCGGTCAGAAGTACGGCTCGACGGTGGCCGACCAGGAGCGCAACCGCTCCTACCACTACGAGGCGTACGAGATTCTGCTCAAGGCGTGGACGCAGGCCAGCTTCTCGCACCAAGGGGAGTTCTGGACCATCCCGCCGTCCTACACGCGATGGAACCACTCGCAGACCATCGCCTACTTTGAGGAGCTCGAGGGCGGCCCGAGCGTCGACGAGGTCTTCCGAATCGGGCCCCCGGATATGTACTCGTCCGGTCCCGAGGTGTCCGGATCGACCACCACGCTGCGGCAGCTATCGGTCCTGCCCCAGCCGTTGCAGAAGCCGCACCCACCGCTGTGGGAGCCGATCACCAGCGACCGGTCGATCCAGTGGGCAGCGGCCAATGGCCTGAACGGCAACTCATTCAACGACACGATCAAATCGTTCAAGCGTCGGGTCGATCTGTACATGGAGGCGGCCGAGAAGGCGGGCTGGCCCGATCCCACCGGCCCGGGAGGCGAGTTCAAGCCCGGGTGGGACTGCGAACGTCATCGCGGCGTGAGCGCCGGTCGTTTCGTCCACATCCAGGACAAGGGCCTCGGCAACCTGGGACGGGCCAAAGAGGCGCTGCTGTTCGAGTGGGACTTCTATAAGCCGTTCGGGTTCGCCGCGGTGCTCGCCGATCCCGACGAGACGCCCAATCCGAATCTCGTCGTCACGCCGGAGATCCTCGAGGAGAAGGGCGTCGCGCTGTTCGGCACCAAGGACCAGATCATCGAAGGCCTGCTGAACATGCGAGATGCGTGTTACGCGGAGGGTGACTACATCGTCAACGTCTGGTTTGAGGCGGGGGGTCTGAGCCACCAGGAGCTCGAGGATCAGATCCAGTTCTTCGGCGAGGAGATTCTGCCCGTGCTCCACCGGGAGTGCGGCGGCACGCCCGAGCGTCCCTACGTCAACGCCCAGGCCGACATGTTGCCCGTCCGTGAGACCTCCTCGCCGGCGGTGCCCGCATGAGCGAAAACGGAGGCACGGGCCCGCTCGAGGGACGGCGGGTGATCGTCACCGGCGGCGCGCGCGGGATCGGTCGAGCGATGGTCGAGCTGTTTCGCCAGGCCGGTGCGAGTGTGCTCGTCGTCGATGTGAGCGGGCTCGAGGAGCTGGCCACAGAGCTGCCCGGAGTCGACACGATCACCGGCGACATCTCAAGCGCCGCAGATGCGGACGCGATCATCGCCGCTGCCGGTCCGCGGCTGGACGTCATCTGTAACAACGCTGGGATCCTCGACCACTTGCGTCTCGCCGAGGAGGTCAGCGACGAGGAGTGGGAGCAGGTCATCGCGGTCAACCTCACCGGGACGTTCCGGCTCTGCCGGCGCGCGCTGAAGGTCATGCTTGCCCAGGGGCACGGTGTGATCACCAACACGGCGTCGATCGCGGCTTTCGGGGGCGGGCGCGGCGGTGCCGCTTACACAGCCTCCAAGTGCGGCGTCATCGGGCTCACCCAGAGCATCGCCGCGTCATACGGCGACCGCGGCATCCGATGCAACGCGATCTGTCCAGGCGGGACGGCCACGAATATGGCCCACACCAAGCCGGGCGCCGAGAACGCACTCAGCGCCGATGGGCTGGCCCTACTCGGGCGCCTGACGGGCAAGCCCAAGCCGGCTGATCCGGATCGCATCGCGCAGGTCGCGGTGTTTCTCGCCCGTGACGAGGCATCGCGAATCAATGGGGTTGCCCTGCCCGTGGACGGAGGTCTCATTGCCTATTGAGAGAGGAGCGCCATGAAGGTCGGCTATTCAGTTTTCCCGCAGAGCTGGGATTGGGACCACTTCGAGGCCCGGGAGAGGGACGACATCGCCGTGCTCGACGCCGATGAGCCCTCGGACTTTCGGGTGTGGCAAAACGAGCTCGAACTCGTCGCTGAGGTCGAAGAGCTCGGTTTTGACTCGATCTGGGTCCCCGAGCATCACTTCACGCCGTACACGATGGTTCCGAACCCGCTGCAGGCCCTGACGTACTTCGCGGGGGCGACCAAGCGGGTCGATGTCGGAACAATGGTGACCGTCCTGCCCTGGCATAACCCGGTTCGGGTGGTCGAGGAGATGATCATGCTCGACACCTTCCTCGGCGAGGATCGCGATCTGCGAATGGGCGTCGGGCGAGGGCTGGGGCGGCGCGAGTTCGGAGGATTCGGGGTGGAGATGGACGAATCGCGCGATCGGTTCCAGGAGGGCCTCGACATTATCCGCCTGGCGCTCACCCAGGAGCGCTTCAGCTATGACGGCAAGATCTTCCAGATTCCAAGCACGTCTGTGCGGCCGCGCCCGCGTGACGGAGAGCGCCTGAACGACAACATCTGCTGCGCGTGGGGGAGCCCTCAGACCGTGCCGATCGCGGCGAACAACGGGCTACGGCCGATGGTCATCCCTAGCAAACCGTTTGACGACTACGTGCCCGAGCTTGAGGAATTTGCTCGCCTGCGCGAGGAACGGGGGCTTGAGCCGGCGGGACCGATCGTCGCTCTCTGGGTGTACTGCGCCGAGGACCATGACACGGCTCACGCCGGCGCGGAGCGCTACATGAACGCCTATGGCGACAGCGTGGCGCGGCACTACGAGTTTGGTGCCGGTCACCTGAGCAAGCTCAAGACCTATGAGCACTACGGCAAGAAGTACAAGCAGGCTGAGACAACCGGCAAGGTGCAGACCGGGAACATGTGGCTCGACCAGCACTGTTGGGGCACCCCGGAGGAGTGCATCGCGCGGATCGATCGGGTTCGTCAGCACATGCAGGCCTCCTCGATGATCTTCGTGTTCAAGTTCGGCGGCATGACTCAGCAGGAGGCGGACTCGAGCCTGCGCCTGTTCGCCAGCGACGTGCTCCCCGCCGTTCACGAGATGTCCGAAGACGGGTTAGTCACGAATTGAAGATCTCAGTACGGCTATTCGGCTGCGTCGGCGAGCGGATCAGGCCGACGTTCCGGTGACGGTCGACATCGATGTCAAAGAGGAGGAGAGAGATGCACAAGAGTCGTCGGGCGCTCGCCGCGGCCGTGGCGTGTGCCGCCATGTTGGGGCTCACGGCCTGCGGCAGCAGCAGCAGTTCGAGCAGCAGCAGCAGCAGTAGCAGCGGGAACTCGGCGTCAACGGGCGGAACGTCCAGCCTGGTCACAGCGGCGAAGGCCGACGTGGCCCAATGGTCGAAGACTCCGGGCATCGGGATCACGGCACCGCTGAAAAGCAAGCCCCCGACGGGCAAGACGTTGGAATACCTGCAGTGCTCAGCGCCAGTTTGCGCCCAGATCGGTGACGGTATGGCGGCCGCCGCCAAGGTCCTGGGCTGGAACTTCAAGCGCGAGACCTTCGATATCGCCCAGCCCTCGTCGTTGGTCGCTCTGGCTAATCAGGCAGCAGCCAATCCACCGAGCTACCTCGCTCTGACCACCTTCCCGACCACGCTGTTCAAGTCGGCGGTTGCCAAACTGAAAGCCGAACATGTCCCGATCATTGTTGGCTCCGACAGCGTCGACAAGCCCGCAGGGGCGGCCAACGGGATCTACGGGAACATCGCCAGCGACGCGAGTGAGGCTAACGCCGGAGCGCGCAAGGCCAACTGGGTGATCGCCGACTCCAACGGGACCGGCACACTCGCCCACTTCTCCTCCTCGGACATTGCGACCACCAACGCTGAGACCGCTGCGCTGAAGGCTGGGATGGCCAAGTGCTCAGGCTGCCATCTCGACGTGATCGACGTTCCGTCGACGCAGATCGCGGCCGGAGCCGTTCCCCAGATGGTCGTCTCCTACCTCCGCGCGCATCCGTCGGTCGGCTATATCAGCTTTTCCTACGGAGACATGACGTCGGGAGTCGATCAGGCCCTTAAGGCTGCCGGTCTGTCGGACAAGGTGAAGTACGTGGGCGTCACGCCAACGCTGCAGAACCTGCAGGCCTTGAAGGCGGGAACGGAGAAGGGCGCGTGGCTGGGCTGGCCGGCTGAGGTACAGGGCTGGCAGTTTGCCGATGTAGCCGCGAGAATCGCGTCCGGGACGCCAGTCGTGCCGTCGCCCCTGTTGCCGGTGCAGTGGCTGACACAGTCGAGTATCCCGACTCCCGTCCAACTCTACGAACCCGCTGGCTACCAGGCTGCGTTCGAGAAGCTGTGGGGCGTGCAATGAAATCAAGTCGCCGATGACGACGAGCACGGCGGGAGACGGGGGGGCCGCGCCGAGCGGCGGCCCCCTCGTCATTACCTCCCTGTCGAAGACCTTTGAGGGCCAACAGGCGCTGCGCGGCGTCGACTTCGACGTGAACCCAGGTGAGATCCACGCGCTCGTGGGCCAGAACGGTTCGGGCAAGTCGACCCTCGTCAAGGTCCTCGCGGGCTTCGAACGCCCGGACCGCGGAGCCACGGCACGCATAGGCGCCGAGCGACTCGAGCTCGGCGACGCACTGGCCGCACGCGCGGCTCGGCTGTGCTTCGTTCATCAGGATCTCGGCCTGATCGACTCGATGAGCGTGACCGAGAACATCGCCTTCAGCCTGCGTTATGAGACGAGCCACGGGCGTATCCGCTGGCGAGCCGAAGCTCAGCGCGCCCGGGAGGTCCTTTCGATTGTCGAATCGTCGATCGACGTGCGCTCGGCGGTCGGCGATCTGCGGCCGGTGGACCGGACGGCCGTGGCCATCGCGCGCGCTCTGGCCGCAGCGGAATCCGGTGGGCGCTTTCTCATCCTCGATGAGCCGACCGCGGCCCTTCCGCGCGTCGAGTGCGTGCGGCTGTTCGACCTGATGCGCCGCCTCGCAGGCCGGGGGATGGGAGTGGTGTTCATCGCGCACAACATCGACGAGGTTCTTGAGATCGCCGACCGCGTCACCGTGCTGCGTGACGGGCTCAAGGTGGCCACCGAATCGGTCGCCACGCTCGACCGCGACCGGCTGGCGTCCCTCATTCTGGGCCGTGACCTTGAGTCAACCCTGGCGGAGCGCGAGGCCGAGACGACGAGCGGCGCGGATGCGCTCCTTGAGGTTCGAGATCTCGCCGCCACCTCGCTGAAGGGCGTGAGCTTCTCGGTCGCCGCCGGCGAGATCCTCGGGATCGCTGGCATCGTCGGCTCGGGCCGCGAAGAGCTGACCCCTCTGATCAGTGGAGCCGAGTCGCGTCGCGGCGAGGTACGGGTGAACGGGAGGAAGGTGGATCCGGGCGCGCCAGCAGCGGCTATCGCGGCCGGCATGGCCTCAGTCCCGGCCGACCGCGTGGACGCTGGGCTGGTGAGCGAGATGAGCGTGGGGGAGAACCTGACGCTCGCCAAACTGTCGCCGTTCTGGGACAAAGGACTGCTGCGGCGCTCATCAGAGCGAGAGGAGGTGCGGCGTTGGATCGCCCGACTCGATGTCCAGCCGCCGCGAGCGGATATCCCAATCCACGCGCTCAGCGGCGGCAACCAGCAGAAGGTGCTGCTCGCCAAGTGGTTGCGTCTCTCCCCTGCTGTACTCGTTCTGGACGAACCCACGCAGGGGGTCGATGTCGGGGCCAAGCGCGATATCTACGCCGCGGTCACGCAAGCCGCCGCCGACGGCGCCGCGGTGCTCGTCTCTTCTTCTGACGCGGACGAACTGGCCGTGTTGTGCGACCGCGTGCTCGTGCTGCGAGGGGGGCAGGTTCACCGGGAACTGCGGATCCCCTTTTCGGCTCCCCAAATCGACGAACTATCGCTGTAGAGGAGGAAGTAGGCATGAGCGAAGTGAGGAGCGAACAGGACGCAAAGCCTGTTGCCGGCACCCCTGAGGGTCAGGTGCAGGCGACGAGTTCCCGCCTGCGCATCCCGGGCATGCAGAACTTCAGCGGCGTCTATCTGTTCGCCGTCCTGTTCGTCACGTTTGCGATCTGGATTCCGAGCACGTTTCTGACGTGGACAACGGTGCAGAGTGTGGCGTCATCTCAGGCGGTGACCGCGATCGTGGCGCTCGCGGTGATGGTGGCGCTCACTACCGACACCTACGACCTCTCGGTAGGTGGGATGCTTGGGTTCGCATTGGTCTTTCTGGCCTGGCTCACCAACCACAGCCACCTCCCCACGGCACTTCTCGCCGTGATCGTAATCCTCGCGTGCGGGCTGATCGGCGCAGTCACCGCGAGCATCGTGGTGTTCCTGCGGGTCAATTCCTTTATCGCCACGCTGGGCATGGGTTCGATACTCAGTGCGCTCGCGCTGCTGATCACCAGCGGCGGTCAGCAGATTTTGTCCCGGGCCGGCACCACGTTCGCCGACTTCGGCAGCTCGCAGCCGGCCGGTATCCCGTTGTCGTTCATCTACGTCATCGTTCTGGCCGTCGTGCTCTGGTATGTGTTCGAGCACACCCCGGTGGGTCGGTACTGCTACGCAACGGGTGGCAACGCTAAGGCGGCCCGACTCACCGGTATCCCGACGCGGCGGCTGATATTCGGGTCGCTCGTGGTCTCGGCGCTGCTCGCCGGGTTCGCCGGCGTACTGCTGCTGGCTCAGCTTGGGATCACGGACGTAACCCTTGGCCCAGCCCAGCTGCTGCCGGCCTTCGCCGCTGCCTTTCTCGGTGCCACCCAGATCAAAGGTGGGCGGGTGAACGTGTGGGGAACGGTGCTCGCGGTATATGTGCTCGCGACTGGGATCGAGGGCTTCGAGCTGGCCGGTGCAAGCACGTGGGTGAATGACATGTTCTACGGAGTGGCGCTCGTCGGCTCGGTCGCTTTGGCCACCCACCGCGGGCTCAAGGTCGCGTCGCGGCAGTCCTGAAGCACGGAAGGGGAAGCAGCGAGATGGAGCGGATTATCGTCGAGCGGGGCGTCCGCATTGCGATGCGGGACGGCTGCGAATTGGCGAGCGATGTGTACCGTCCCGCGGCAGCGGAGCGCTCACCGGTCCTGCTGCAGCGCACCCCGTATAACCGCGAGCTTGCGCCGGCTACCGAGATGATCCGGATGGCCGCCGCCGGATTCGCGGTGGTGGTCCAGGACGTTCGTGGGCGTTACGGATCACAGGGCAGTTTCACCCCGTTCGTCACGGAAACACCGGACGGTCTGGACAGCGTGGCCTGGGCCGCGGAGCAGCCGTGGTCAACCGGTAAGGTTGGGATGTTCGGCGCCTCGTACGTCGGGGCCACCCAGTGGCTCGCCGCGACGGGACAGCCAGAGTCACTTGGCGCAATCGTTCCCGCCGTGACCGCATCCAACTACCACGAGGGTTGGACATACCAAGGCGGGGCCCTCCAGCTTGGGTTCATGCTGACCTGGACTCGAACCCACCTCGGACTGGGCGACGCGGCCACCGCGCTTCGCCGAGGCGAGACCGACTCCGACGAGGTGGGGCGACTGATGGACGAGGCCGACGCCGTGACGCGCGCCTTCCCGCTGCGGCCACTGACCGAGGCAGCGGCGCTCGGAGGGTGGGCCCCCTACCTGCGCGACTGGGTGGCCCGCGCGCGGTACGACGAGTGGTGGCGCGCGTTGGCTCCGGAGGAGCGTTATGAACGCGTTGCCGTTCCCAGCCTCAACATTGGAGGCTGGTACGACATCTTCATAGCCGGAACGCTGGCCAACTACCGCGGGATGCGCGCCCGCGGCGGATCGACCGCGGCACGCCGCCCGCACCTGCTCGTCGGACCGTGGGCGCACGCCAACATGACCGGCGAATTCGCCGAGCGCCGATATGGCCTCAAGGCCGCAGCGATCGTCGCCGACCTCGTCGGCCGCCAGATTCGGTGGTTCGATCATCACCTGCGAGGCGCCGACAACGGCGTCGATCGCGAGCGGCCCGTGCGCTTCTTCGTGCTCGGCGCTGACGAGTGGCGCGACGCCGATGACTGGCCGCCCCCCGGTGTGGAGTACGTGCGCTGGTACTTGCATAGCGATGGCTCGGCTAACACCGCGCGGGGTGACGGACGGCTGTCGACGAGCCCTCCGCGTGGGGAACCCACCGACGGCTACGTCCACGACCCGGCTCGTCCAGTACCGACGACCGGGGGAGCGACGTTCTTGCCTGGCCTCAGTATCTCGGCGAATGCCGGCCCGCGTGATCAACGCGCCATCGAGGCGCGCGACGACGTCCTGTGTTTC
This sequence comes from uncultured Solirubrobacteraceae bacterium, assembly GCA_963743985.1. Taxonomy (GTDB): domain Bacteria; phylum Actinomycetota; class Thermoleophilia; order Solirubrobacterales; family Solirubrobacteraceae; genus Palsa-465. The sequence goes on from CAVUSD010000009.1 coordinate 84,775, forward strand.
ACGTCAGCAGTCCTGTCCGAGCCGCTCGAAGTGATCGGGCCGGTGTCCCTCGTCCTGTTCGCAACCTCGACGGCCCGGGACACCGACTTCGCCGGCAAGCTCGTCGACGTGCACCCCGACGGACGGGCCGAGATCATCACCGACGGAATCCTTCGCGCCCGTTACCGCAATGGTCTCAGCCAGCCGTCCCCGCTCGAGCCCGGCACAGTGTATGAGCTGCACATCGATCTCCAGGCCACCGCGATGGTGTTCGGAGCCGGACACCGCGTGCGCTTGGAGGTGGCCAGCAGCAACTTTCCGCGGTTTGACGTCAACCTGGGGACCGGCGGGGAGGTGTCCCGCGAGTCGTTCGCGCAAGCGGTCGTCGCCGAGAACAGGATCTACCACGAGTCGCTCGGCCCGTCGCACCTGCTGCTGCCCGTCATGAGTTCCATCGGTTGACACTCACCAGCGACCACCGGAGTAAGAGATGAGAGTCGGAATCTGGTCAGACATGCGCAATCCGCCGCAGTGGCGCCGGGACTGGTCTGAGCTGTACGCGAAGACGCTGGAGCGGATCGAGGAGGCCGAACGACGCGGAATCGACGCGATCTGGTTGACCGAGCACCACTTTTTCGAGGATGGTTATCTCAGCCAACCGTTGGCGTTCGCGACTGCGATCGCGGCCCGCACCAAGCGGATGCGGATCGGGACGGCGATCATGCTGGCTCCCTTGCGCCCGGCGCTCGATATCGCTGAACAGGGAGCGCTTGTCGACGTCGTCAGCGCCGGTCGGCTCGAACTCGGGCTTGGAGCCGGGTACCGTGTCCCGGAGTTCACGGCGTTCGACGTCGACATCGCGGATCGATTCTCGATGCTGGAAGATCGGCTCAGGGAGGTGCGCCGACTGTGGGACGAGGGTCAGATCGTTCCCGGACCGGTGCAGGCGTCGCCGCCGATGTGGATCGGGGCAAACGGTAAGCGTGGGGCCCGCATCGCGGGACGGCTCGGCGAAGGTTTCATGTGGCTCGACCGGGAGATCGTGGCGACATATCTGACTGCACTTGAGCGTGCTGGCCACGACCGGTCCGTCGCGCGGGTGTCGGGCAGTGTCAACGTGATCGTCTCTGCCGATCCTGAGCGTGCCTGGGATCGGATCGCGCCGCACCTGGTCTACCAGTGGGAGACCTACGCGCGCTACGGCGCCGAGGGGGCAGATAAGGCGGACTCCCTGGTCGTCCATCGAGCGGCTGATCTGAAGGCGGAGGACATGCGCTCGGAAGGTCCCGAAATGCTGATGCCCAGATTTGACGTCGTGACCCCGGATGAACTGGTGCGCCGGATGCGGCTCTGGCTCGAGGGGATGCCGGTCAAGGACGTCTACTTCTGGGACTCGATCGCCGGCATGCCCGACGATCTGGTCGAAGAGCACATTCGCCTCCTGGCCGACGAGGTCGCCCCGCAGGTGCGCGATCTCGGACTCCCGACAAGTCCTTAACTCGCAGCTTGATGCGCCGCGAGCCACCCTTTGGGGGGTGGTGCCGCGCCATCGCCTTTGGCGTCCGGAAGTCGGCTCGATTAGATGCGAGGTATGACGCAGCTGCCCGCCGCACCCCTCGGGGTACATCACGTCGGAATGACCGTGCGCAGCCTCGACCGCAGTCTGGCGTGGTGGAAGGAGATGTTCGACCTCGAACCCGTGATCGAGGTGCGCAGCGATGTGCCCCTGGATCCACGGATCCAGACGGCGATCGGCGTGCCGGGCGCATTTCTCAGCTATGCGTTCCTCTCGGTCGGCGAAACCATGATCGAGCTGATCGAGTACCACGATCCGATCGGACGCGACTTCTCGCTCTCCAACAGTGATGTCGGGGCGATGCACGTGGCTCTCCGGATCGAGGACGTGCACGCCCAGTATGAGCACATGATCGCCTGCGGCGCGGACTTCCTGCATCCCCCGATCGCGCTGGAAGGCGAACTCGAAGGTGTCGTGTTCGCCTACGCGACCGACCCTGACGGTCTGCAGGTGGAGATCTGGCAGCAGCCCTGAAGGGTGACCCGGTGACGGGACCGGCGGGTGAGTCGCTCAATAGCTCGGTATCCGGTCGAAGGGCGTGAGCTGCAACTCGTGGGTCCAGACGGCGCGGTCCTGGGAGTGCAGGTAGAAGAACGCTTTCGCGATCTGCTCAGGATCCATCAGCCGCTCCGGATGCTCTTCGAAGAACGGCATCGTCCGCTTGTCCGGATCGTCGCCGGCCGTCGGCAGCGCGTGCGTCCCCGGGGAGTCGATCATGCCATCGATGATCACGCTGGCAACGTGCACTCCGAATCCGGAGTACTCCTCCGTCAGCACCTGGGCGAGCGCCCGGATCATCGCGCGTGGGTAGTAAAGCGACTGGCCCGTGCGCCGCTTGTGTCCGCGCAGCGACGCGGCGTTGTTCGTGAACAACAACGTGCCCGCCCCGGCTTCACGCATCGCCGGCAAGACCTCCTTCGCCACGAGGAACGGACCACGACTGGCAATGTGCTGCGCGCGGTCGAACATCTCCGTCGGGAAGGCCTCGAGCAGCTCCATCTCAGGTGGGAGCTCTCGTCCCTCGAGGTAGCCGGCGTTGTAGATCAGTACGTGAGGTGCCCCGATCTCCTCACGGATCCGCGCGAAGGCGAACGTCACCGAGGTCTCTGATTCCAGGTCCAGTTCGACGATCTCGCAGTCGTGCCCCACTCCGACGATCACGTCTCGCAAGCGGCGTGCGTTGTCGGCCGCACGAGTGGTGACGACCACGTGGAAGCCCTCACCGGCGAACTTCTGCGCCAGAGCACCGCCGACCCCCCAGCGGACGCCCGTCGGCAGGTCGTCGTCGTCGACGGTCGTTCCGAGTGCCAATCTGGTGTTCGACCCATCGGCCTGCCACTTCGAGGTTGCCCCGACGATGACACAGACGGGCTTCGCAGTAGCGGACACCGGCGCGGAATATAAGTCGGGAGTTCGCGGCACAGCTCGCGTGACTTCAAACGCCCCCGACATTCAGGGGGGCGCTGACTCGAGGGTCGATTGTCAACCCGCACAGAAGCGGCTAGACCTGTCAACCGACTCAGCGATCGAGTGACCTGTGCCCGAGAGAGACAGACCGCGTGCTGCCTTCACGATGTTCGTGACGGCAAACTCGATACAGCCGGCCGAGCTTGCTCAACTGGTCGAGAACCGAGGCGGCGAGGCGCTGCTCTTCCCAGACCACACGCACGTTCCAATCGGGCCGCCGGACGGGCACCCGGGCGGGCTTAGAGAGCTGCCGCCTGAGTACGCGCAGATGTATGACCCACTCATCTCGAGCATGGCGGCAGCGGCTGCTACGACGCGTGTGCGTGTGGGGACCGCGATCTATCTGGTCACCCAGCGCGATCCGATCGCCACCGCCAAGGCAATCGCGACGCTCGATCACCTTTCCCGGGGGCGCGTTCTATTCGGAGTCGGCGCGGGCTGGAATGCCGTCGAGCTAGCCAACCATGGCGTGCAGATGGGGCAGCGGTTCCGAGCCCTCCGCGAAGCTATTGAGGCGATGACCGAGATCTGGACGCGTGACGAGGCATCGTACGCTGGAGCAACCGTGCGCTTCGCGCCTTTGCGCTCGTGGCCGAAGCCGCTCCAACGGCCACGGCCTCGGATCCTGCTCGGCGGCAACGGTCCGCGGGCTCCCGGGCGGGCGCTGGCGTGGGCCGACGGATGGTTGCCGCACACGGAGCCCGGCGGTGACGGTCCACTCCTGGCCAGACTCACGCGTCTGCGCAAACAGGCCGATGCCGGATTTGAACTGACTCTGGCAATGGCCCCGTCAAACCCCGCACGGCTACAAGCGTTCGTGGCGGCCGGTGTCGACCGGTTCCTGTTCCAGCTTCCCACCGGCCCTCGTCAGCTGGCAGAATCGCGAATCGATCGCGCGATGGGCGCGCTCGAGGCGCTGAGCTGATCGAGTCTCAGATCCAGCCTCATGAACCCCCCCTGAACGTCGGGGCTTGCCGGTGCCTCCCCCGGACTCGCGCGGACCGGTTTGAGACGCTTCCCTGCGGATGGAATTTGCACCCAGTCAGCGTTGCGAGGAGCTGTGTGAGAGCTTACGCGCCTTCCTGGAGGATCGCATCCATCCAGCCGAGGCCGTACACGCGGAGCAAGTGCTGGCCGCCGGGGATCCCCACTTTCATGCGCCCGTGCTCGAGGAGTTGAAGCGCGAGGCGCGCGCACGAGGGCTCTGGAACCTGTTTCATCCCGATCCGGCGTACGGGCCGGGCCTCAGCAACGTCGAATATGCGCCGCTGGCCGAGATCATGGGCCGCAGTCCGCTAGCCCCGGAGGCATGCAACTGCAATGCCCCGGATACCGGGAACATGGAGGTCCTCAGCCTGTTCGGCTCTGAGGAGCAGAAGCGGCGATGGCTCGAACCCCTCCTCGGCGGAGCCATTCGGTCGTCGTTTGCGATGACCGAGCCGGATGTCGCCAGCTCCGACGCGACGAACGTCCGAACGGAGATCCGCCGCGAGGGCGATCTGTACGTGCTCAACGGCCGCAAGACATGGATCACCAACGCCCTTCATCCAAACGCCCGGATCATGATCGTGATGGGCAAAACGGACACCGAGGCCGAGCCGCACCGGCAGCAGAGTATGGTCGTCGTCCCGTTCGATACCGACGGGGTCAACGTGATTCGGTCGTTGTCGGTGTTCGGCTACGACGACCGGGAGGGCCACGCGGACATCGAGCTCGTCGACGTGCGGGTGCCCGCCGATCATCTTGTCGCGGGCGAGGGCGACGGGTTCAAGATCAGCCAGGCGAGGCTCGGGCCGGGTCGAATTCATCACGCGATGCGCGCCGTGGGGATCTGTGAGCGAGCGCTCGAACTGATGTGCGCGCGGGCGGCTTCGCGGACGACATTCGGGCAGCCTGTCAGCGCGCGTGCGAATGTCCAGGACTGGATTGCCGAGGCCCGGATCGAGATCGAGATGATCCGCTTGCTGAGCCTGAAGACAGCGTGGATGATCGATACCGTGGGAGCACGGCATGCGCGAACGGAGATCGCGGCGATCAAGGTGGCCGCGCCGGCGGCCGCGCAGCGAATCCTCGACCGGGCGATTCAGGTCCACGGAGCTGCTGGCGTTGGACCGGATTTTCCCTTGGCCGCGCTCTACGCACACGTGAGAACACTCCGCTTGGCCGATGGGCCCGACGAGGTGCACAAGCTGACGATCGCTCGGCGTGAGCTTCGCGATCAGGCAGCGTCCGTTGGCTCGAGGCAATCTGCGCCATGACCCAGCGGCCCGAGGTCAACCGGGCCGGGGCGATGGTGCCAGACTTGATCGGCCACGCAACCCGCCGATTCCCCGACAAGGTGGCGGTCGATCTAGACGGACGCACCCTGACGTTCAAGGAGGTGTCGGACCGGGCCTCGCGGTTCGCCGGCATGCTCCGCTCGCGCGGCATCACCGACGGCCGACGCGTCGCCACCCTGATGCTCAACGAGCTCGAGTGGCTCGAGGTACGCCTCGGCACCCAGCGCGCCGGGGCGGTTCAGGTGCCACTGAACTACCGGCTCACAGAGGCCGAGCTGTCCATGATGCTCGAGGACGCAGAGCCCGACGTGCTCATCGTCAGCCCGGAGTTCGCTGAACTGGCGGAGCGGCTGCCGGTGCCGTCCGCGATCCGCGTCGGGGCGCCGCGCGCCGACGGCCCGGAGTCTTATGACGCCGCGGTCGAGGCGGCCCAGCCGCTCGGACCGGTGTCAGGCTTCGATCCCGAGCGCATCGCGCACATCAGCTATACGAGCGGGACGACCGGCCGTCCGAAGGGGGTGATGCTCTCCAACCGCGCCCTGCACGCGGGGACGATCGCGATGGGCCACGAGCTCGGCGCGCATCCGTACACGACGTTCCTCGCGGTCACACCGCTGTTTCATGTCGGATCCCAGGTGGGACTGTCGTGCACCTACCTCGGGGGCACATTGGTCCAGACGAGGCGATTCGAGCCCGGAACGTTCGTCGAGGCGCTCCAGCGGACACGGAGCACGCACACGCAACTGGTGCCCACCATGTTGCGGCTCGTTCTGGATGCCTGGGACGGAGAGTCCGCAAGCTCGCTGCAGCGGATCCTCTACGGGGCGGCGCCCGTGCCTCCGTCCTTGCTCCGCGAGGCACTTGACAGATGGGGCTGCGAGTTCGTGAACGGCTACGGCAGCACCGAGTCGACGGGCATCTCCGCGCTGGCGCCGCACGAGCACGACCCCGAACGGCTCCCACATCTGCTCGGTTCGGTCGGACGCAGCTTTGCTCTCAGCGTTCCCCGAGTCGTAGACGAAGACGACAACGACGTCGCACCCGGTGAGATCGGTGAGGTGGTCGCACGGAGCGCCGCGATGATGAGCGGATACTGGCGGGATCCCGCCGGCACCGACGAGGTCATCCGAGGGGGATTCATGCACACTGGCGATCTCGCGTATCGCGACCAGGATGGCTACCTGTACCTTGTCGACCGGCGCAACGACAAGATCGTCTCCGGCGGGGAGAACGTCTACCCAAGCGAGGTTGAACACGTGCTTGACGCCCATCCGGGAGTCCAGGAAGCGGCTGTGATCGGGGAGCCCGACCGGACATGGGGCGAGGCCGTCTCGGCGATCGTGGTCCTCCGCGAGGGCGCCACAGTCTCCGTCGAGGAACTGGCCGCGCACTGCCGCGCCGGGCTAGCCGGCTACAAGGTCCCAAAGACGATCCGGGTCAGCGAGGAGGGGTTGCCGCGGACACCCACCGGAAAACTCCTGCGACGCGAGCTGCGACGCGACTCAGGGTCCCACCAGTAACCAGGTCGTCGGTGACGGGCCGAATGCCCGAGACGACCGTCGAGTGGCCGTCGGGAAACCAGCCATTTGTCGGGAGTCCCGGGCACTCGGCACTTGCGTCTCTCGGGCGGCGGTTCGACGATCCTGGGTCAAACGTCTGTGAGCGAGGGAGAGCGTAATGATTGAGATCGGCATCTTCGACACGGGTGCGCTGGACATGCCGTTCAAGAAGACCGCGAACGGTGTCCGGGTCATGAACGGCAATCTCGCCGATATCCATGCCCACACACAGGAGATGATGAAGGCCGCGGTGCGGCGCTGCGTGCTCGCCGACAAGCTGGGTTACGACATCTACTGGCTCGTCGAGCACCACTTCAACATCGAGGGCGCAGAGATCAGCCCCAGCCCGCTACAGGTTCAGTCCGCCGCTGCCGCGCTCACCAACCGGATACGCCTCGGGCAGCTCGCCAACATCATCACCTGGTGGCACCCGCTGAGGCTTGCGGAGCAGCTTGCCGTGCTCGATGTCCTCAGCGGCGGCCGTGTCGAGGCTGGGATCAGCCGCGGCTATCAGCCCCGTGAAACCGAGACGTTCGGTTACGCGTACGGTTCAACGACACAGGATCAGGAGAAGAACCGCTCGTTCTTCGACGAGGCTTTCAACCTCCTGATCAAGGCTTGGACGGAGGACTCCTTCTCGCATCACGGAGAGTTCTTCTCGGTGCCGCCAACCTGGGCGAAGTGGAATCACGCTCAGACGATCGCCGCGCTCGGCGAGCCCAGCTTCGGCCGCACCCTGGATGATGTCCTCGACATCGGACCACCCGACCTGTACTCGGGCGGCATGCCCGTAGTCGCCACGACGACGCGACTGAAGGAGCTGTCCGTGCTCCCGCATCCCGTGCAGAAGCCCTACCCGCCGCTATGGGAAGGTGTCACGAGCGACCGCTCGCTTCGCTGGGCTGCGCAAAACGGGATCAACGGCAACTTCTTCTATGAGTCCGCGGCCAAGATCCGCCAGAAGGTCGAGATCTACATGGAGGAGGCAGCTGCCAACAACTGGCCTGATCGCGTGAATCCCGGAGTCGAGTGGAAGGCAGGATGGGATGGGGAGCGGCGCCGGGGGCTGATCGCCTCTCGTGTCGTACACGTCCAAGAGGGCTCCGTCGGCGATCTGAAGCGGGCCGGCGAGGCGGAGATGTTCCTCTGGGACTTCTATGGCCCGTTCGGTTTCTCGGGCATCCTTGGCGATCCGGGTAAGCCGTTTGACCCGAACACGCCCGTCACCCCTGAGCTACTCCGCGAGCGTGATGTCATCTTCCAGGGCAGCAAGCAGCAGGTGCTCGAGAGCATCCTCAAGCTCCGCCAGGACGCGTACGGGGGCCAGGACATGTGCCTCAACCTCCGGTTTGAGTCAGGCGGCATGAGCCACCAAGAGGTCGAGGAGCAGATGTGGTTCTTCGCCGAGGAGATCCTTCCGGAAGTTCGCCGCGAGTGCGGCGGCGGTCCTGAGCATCCGGTTGTCGGCACAACCGATGAGCTGCGACCGTTGATGTCCGACCGGCTGGAGCCGGCAACGGCCTGAGCGTTCGTCAGCCGGTTGGCTTTCGAGTGCCCCACATCGCACCCCCGTCGAGCACGACTGTGGAGCCCGTCATGTAGCTCGAGGCGTCGCTTGCGAGATAGAGAGCGAGGCCAACGATCTCGTGCGGCGCACCTCCTCGGGCGAGAGGAAAGTCCGCCGCGAGTCGCGTAAACGCCTCCATGTCCCACGCCTTCGAGACGTCGGTCAGGAAAGGGCCAGGCGCGATCGAGTTGACGCGGACCTTCGGACCGAATGCTCCCGCGAATGCCTCGGTCATCACGTTGAGCGCCGACTTCGCCGCCGCGTACGGCATCAGCGCCCAGTGGGGACGGAGGGAAGCGGTACTCGAGATGTTGATGATCGATCCGCCCGCGCCCGCCGCCATGCGTCTGCCGACGATCGTGGTCAGTCGAAACGGTCCCTTGAAATTGACGGCCATCACCTTGTCGAAAAGCTCCTCGCTGACGGTGTCCAGGGATTCGAACGGCGGGGACATCCCGGCGTTGTTGACCAGGATGTCGATGCACCCGAATTCGTTGTGGGCGAGATCGGCAAGCCGCTCGAGGTCGGACCAACGCCCCGCGTGCGCGGCCACCGGCAGGGCGCGGCGCCCCATCGCTCGAACCTCATGGGCGACCGCTTCGCACGCGTCACGTTTCCGGCTGGAGATCACCACGTCGGCGCCGGCGGCCGCCAAGGCAAGCACGATCTCGCGTCCGAGGCCGCGACTGCCGCCCGTGACGAGCGCGACTCGCCCGCTCAGGTCGAAAAGCTCACGTGCCGTGATCACCATCGCTGCTCCTCACTCGACGGCGAGCCGGCCGGATACGATGTCCACCGCGCGTTCGACCATCAGCGGGACGAGCGTCTCGTAGGTTCGGTGGCCCTCGTGTTCGCTGTCGCCGGCCACCAGTCGCGCGTACGACCCCTCGAGGATGCACGCAAGCTTGAACAACGCCAATCCCATGTAGTACTGCAGGTGCTCGGCGGTGCCGCCGATGCGCTGTTCATAGGCCCCGGCGATCTCGGCACGAGTCGCCATTCCGGGCCAGTCGGTCATGCTGCCGTTCATGAATACCGGCTCGCCCGGTTCTGACCAGGTCGCAAGTAGGGCTCCAAGATCGAGCATCGGGTCCCCGATCGTCGCCATCTCCCAGTCAACGATTGCGGCCACCCGAGCGGGAGGATCGCGGGCGAACATCACGTTGCGGAGGTGAAAGTCGCCGTGCACGATCCCGGGCGTCCGATCCGGGGGGCGATGCAGTTCGAGCCACTCCCCCACCTCGCGCAGGCCCGCCAGGACCCGCACGGAGGTCGAGTTCAACTGCCGCAGCCATCGGGGGACCTGCCGGGCTAGGAAGCCCTCCGGCCGGCCGAACGTCTCGAGTCCAGCGGCAACGTAGTCGACGGCGCCAAGATCGGCGAGTGCCTCGGCGGCCCGAATACCCAGGTCGCGCCGCTGGTCCTCGCGTTCGAGCCAGGGTGTCGGCGGGGGGGACGACGGGCTGAACCCATCGACGTGGACCATCACGTAGAACGGTCGGCCGATGATGCTGACATCCTCACACGCCGCGATCGGTGCCGGATGGGGGACGGCCGTGCGGTCGAGCGCTCGCAGTAGCCGGAACTCGCGGAGGACGTCGTGAGCGGAGCGATCGTTTTTGACAGCCGGCGGGAGCCTCAGCACCCAACGACTGCCCAGAGCGTTGACGTCGTACATCAGATTCGAGTCGCCACCGGAACCGAGCGGAGCGATGACCACTTCAGTCGGGGGAACGTCAAGTGCGCGCGCCAGCCATCGGCGGACGGGCGTTCCTAAGACGGGGGAGTTCATAGCCGGGCGGACTTGTGCAGGTTCGGTTTCAGCGGGGTGGCGAACAGGTAGCAAGCGCTGTCGCCGTCGCCAAGCGCAGAGGCCAGGTGCCCCCCTCAAACGTCTCCGCCCGTCCGCGCACCTCCTGCAGCTTCCCAATGGCAGGTCAGCGTGCCAATTGCCCCCGAAGATCGAGGGGGGCGCTGGTCGTTGGCGCTGCCTTTCGGCAGCCTCCCGGAGTTACGGTTGCATTTGATCGTGTCCGAACCAGATCCAGCGCCAAGCACGTTTCGTCTCGAGGATGTCGCTCCCGGGGTGAAGCTCCTGACGCTCAACCGCCCCGAGCGGTTGAACGCCGTCAACTGGACGATGGTCGAGGAGCTGGAGGCGACCTTCGCAGCGTTCCGTGGCGCCACAGACGTCCGAGCGGTCGTCCTCACCGGTGAGGGTCGCGCGTTCTGTGCCGGCCTGGACATCAAGGACCCACGGTCCTTCGACCAAGAGAACACCGTCCACGCATATGACCTGCAAGAGATGTTTGGGCGTATGTGCGCCGCTCTCGGACAGATCACCGTTCCTGTGATCGCCGCGGTGAACGGTGTCGCCAGCGGTGCCGGGTTCGTGTTCGCGCTCGGTGCCGATATGCGCGTCGCCGTTCCCGAGGCTCGTTTCAACATGGCCAACGTGCGCATCGGATTTTCGGGCTGCGATCTCGGCTCGTCGTACTGGTTGCCCCGCTACGTCGGTCTCGGTGTGGCCAGCGAGCTTCTCATGACCGGCCGATTCATCGGCGCGGAAGAGGCCGAGCGCCGCGGCATCGTCAACCGCTTGGTGGATGCCGAGAGTCTGCTCGAGTCGTCAATCGCATTGGCCGCCGAGATCGCTCTCAACTCTCCGTTCGCGGTCCGCATGACGAAGCAGGTACTGCGGGCGAATGTCGATGCGCCATCGCTCAGCTCCGCCATCGAATTAGAGAACAGGACACAGATCCTGTGCACGCGCACCCGGGACTTCGAAGAGGCGCTGAGTGCCTTCCAGGAAAAGCGCGCCCCTCAGTTCACGGGCAGCTGACCGGCGCCGGCTGACTGGTCAAGATGACGCCTGACGGCCTCGATGCGCTCAAGGTGCCCGCCACCGACGGAGCGATCAGACGCGTCGTGGTTGGCATCGGCGCGGATGGAAGATCAACCCTTGTTCGTGACGAACTCGCTCCGCACCGGTATTCACATGCCGACTACCCGGGTGTCAGCGTGACCGAACTGTGGTCACTGCACCCGGGTGACCGGTTGGAGTCACAAGAAGATGTCACGGGCCGCCGGGTGAGCATTCGACCGAACGGGCCGGGAGAGTCGCGCTACTACTCGGTGAGGATCGAGCCGGGTCAGGACATCCCTCTGCATGTCACCCCGACGGTCGACTATCACGTGTGCGTAGCAGGTGAGGTCACGTGCGTGCTCGAGGCCGCTGAGATCACCGTGCGTGCCGGGGACGTACTGGTGGTCAAGGGTGGGCCTCACGGCTGGCGGACCCCGGAGAGCGCACCCTACGTGAGTTTCGCCGTGATGGTCGGCGTGCCGAACAACGACCCGTCGGGCCGATCAGTCGGTGAACCACTACACGAGGAGAGAACCGATGGCTGATTTCGGCTTGCGCGGGGTCCAGCATGTGTCAAGCACGGTGCGTGACCTGAATGAGACGCTGACCTGGTACCGGGACGTCCTGGGAGTCGAGCCGTTCATGACGATGCAGGCCGATGGACCGGAACTGTCGGCGGGGCTTCGCGTCCCGGGATCCGAGTTGGATGTCGCCTTTCTTGACATCGGAGGCACCTGGGTCGAGCTGATCGAGTATGTGAAGCCAGACGACACAAGAGACGACGTGACGCTCCGCCGGTGTGACCATGGCGCGTCGCATATCTGTTTCGAGGTCGACGACATCCAGGCCGCGTATGAGCACCTGAAGGCGCAGCGGGTCGACTGCTACAACGAGCCGACCTACGTCCCGGCTGGACCGCTCCAAGGTGCCTGGTTCATGTACTTCGACGGCCCTGAGGGCCTCAAGTACGAGCTGCACCAGATGCCTCCTGGCTGGACGGGTCGGCCGGCCCAGTGACGACCGGCGTCACGACGGTTGGTCGGCCACGCCGGAGATGCAGCCTGGATGCCGGCCTCCGAGTAATGCGAAGCATGTGCCTGGTGTGCGTGCGCAGACGTTGCCTGAAAGGCGGCCAAGTCACGGGTGTCGTTCGGGAGGGCCGAACGGGTTCTGGACGGGGTCGCGCCTATGGCCGATGATCGTGGGCGATCGTGTCTGAGCCGTCGCGGTGTCAGTCGATAGCGGCTCGGAATTCGTTTATCCGATAACCAGAGGTGAGGAGACGGAATGCAGATCGATGGTGACGGGCGGACGCCCGGGGGTGCGGCTCGTCGAACCGGACTTCGCAGGCAATTGTCACTCTCGCGATCGCAGCTGCTGTCGTTGACCGCAGCACTGGCGCTGGGACTGATGGTCGCCGCATGCGGCTCGAGCAGCTCGGGCAGCACAAACACTGCCGCAGGTTCAACGACGGCTGCCTCATCGGGCTCATCTGGGTCCACCGGTTCCGGCACGACGTCGTCGGGCGGGTCCAGTACGTATGGCCTCAATATTCCGTCAATCAGCCCGGCGGCGCTTCAATCGACGCTTCAAAAGGTGTTCGGCACGAACGTGCCGGCCTCCTCGTTGCCGCAGGTCGCGCAGGATGCGTTCAAGATGGCCTCTGAGCCAGTGACGCCGGCCCAGGCGGCGCTCGTGAAGAAATGCCTCGCCGAGACGGTCTGCCAGACCGGGGTGAAGGGTGGGGTGTCGCTCGCCGATCTGGAGGCGAATGGGGCGGTCAACCCGTTCCGGCAGTTGCTCCGGGCCATCGTCGATCTGCAGGCGATCCGATCCGGGAAGGTCAGCACGCTGATCTACTCGGACGCGAACGGGAATCTGCAGACGTTCCTCTCCAACTACCGAACCCTGATCAGCCAGAAGGTCAAGATCATCACGGGCACGTTCGATTTCGGCCCATCGATGCTCCCGCTGACACGACAGGCAGCAGCGGCCGGCCTGCTCGTGGTTCCGGTGTCCACGACGATTCCGAACGTCACCGGTCACGGCGACATCGCCTTTGACGTCAAGACCAACCTGTGTCAGTACGGTCAGTTCTTGGGCCAGAAGGCGGTCCTCGGACAAACGTCGGGCACGATCGCGCTGTTCACTGGCACCCCGGGCAACAACTTCGGCGCCGAGTGGATGCCGTGCGCGAAGTCGGTGATCTCGAAGGCAGGGCTCAAGTACACGTCCGGCAACACGAGCTGGTCGCCCCAGGGCGAAGTTCAGGCGGCCTCGGCGCTGGCGTCGTCGGGCACGGACGTCAAGACAATCGTCTACGACTACCTGCCCGACAACTTCTTCCGCGAGTACCTGAAGCTCGGAAAGACGCCGCCGAACCAGGCTGGCGGGAACGCCGCTTTCTCGACGGTGCCTCTGTGGAAGCAGATCGTGGCGAAGGACCCGTCCTTCAAGTTCTACGTGGCTCCGAGCCAACTCGCGTATTCCTACGTGAGCGTGACGGGAGCGCTTGAGAAGCTCGGAGGGAATAACAACATCCCGCTCCACGTCGTGCTCCCGAATCCGCTCGTCGCAATGCCGGCCTACCTACCGCAGTACGTGCCGTCGCTACCCGCGACGATGGAGTTCGGCTCGCTGCTTCCGAATGCGATTGCCTCCGCGGCGCTCTCGAACGTGAAGTAGCGAGGCCCCGCTGATTGACCCGGACGCCGAAGGGCAACGAGCCCTCGGCGTTCGGGCGGTCGGGCATCTCGCAAAGATCCAGGAGGAGGGATGGCCAGCATGTCGACATCGACCACGGAAGCTGCGAGACCCGTCAGAAACTACTTTGCGAGCTTCGAGCGCGGGGACTTCGAGACGGTCCGGGCTCAGTTTGCTCAGGAGGCGCTGATCACCGTCCCCGGTGCTGGCAAGCTCGCGGGCGAGTACCGGGGTGCAGATGGCTTCACGAACTTCCTCAGGGTTCTCGGCGCGCACGTCGATCCGGGGCGCAGCCACTTCACTGTCGATGATCTCGCCGTAGGTGAGCGGTACGTGATCGTCCGCGAGGTGGCGCGGCTCGCTCGCCGGGATGCTCCCACCCGCATCTGGGAGCTACCGCTGCTGCTGCGATTCACGGTTGCCGGCGACCGCATCGCCGAGTTGAACATCGTGCCGGAGGACGCCCAGGCGTACGACGCCTTCTGGGCAGCCGCACCGCCGGACGTCGTCTAAGTCGCGGCCGGCCGCGTTGCCGATGGGCAGCCTACGCCTCGGATCGACTGGCCAGTACCACCAAAGAGGGGATGGGTGCCGCGGTTCCTTGACAGCCAGACATGGCCCGGCCTAGCGTGTCTGACACCGGCAAGCCAACACGCTGACCAACCCGCGCCGGTATCGAGTCGTGCCCCGATCGGAGGGAGGACCATCCATGGGTACCACAGCCAGGACCACGCCGACGGTAGCGCCTGCCGACTGGATCGAGATGCACGATCTGGTGATGACGTACGCCGAAGCGATCGACACCAAGGACTGGCAGCTGTTCCGCACCTGCTTCACCGAGGACTGCGTGATGAGCTTCGGAGAGCCGTGGGGGCCGATTGAGGGGCTCGACTCGCTGACCGATTTCGTCGATTACTTCCACGAGCCGCTCGATGACTCTCGCCATGGAACGGGCAACTTCCGGATCGGTTCGATCAACGCCGACACCGCAACTGGGCGTTGCAGCGTTGACGCCCTGCTCGTGCAGGCGGGTGCTGCGGGGGGGAGCACGCTCCGCGTCGTGGGCGCATACGTCGACCGCTTCGCGAGGGGGAGCGACCGATGGCGATTTGCCCACCGCGTGTTCACCCCGATCCACCAGGAGGGCAATACGCAGATCGGTGGCTGGGACTGGCAGCCACGCCGCTGAGCACTGGTCGTTCACGTCACGCCGATGCCATGACCTGCCTCGTCAGAGGTCTCAGAGCTTGCTCTCGACCGTCAAGAAGCTAGATCCAGCCCTCGATTTGTTCACGGCTGACCGGCCCGAATGGGGTGTCAGCGAGGTTGCTGGAGCTCTCGGAATGTCGAAGTCGAGCGCTCACGCGCTGCTGACAACGCTGGACGACATCGGGTTGCTCGCACGGACCGCCGACGCCCGTTACCGGCTCGGCTGGCGACTTCTCTCGCTGAGCCGGACGCTCCTGCAGACAAATGACGTTCGGCTGCGGCTGTCCGGCCCCCTTCGACGTGCTGTTGATCGCTGCGGTGAGACGATGCATGTCGCCGTCTATGACCGCGGATCCGTGGTCTACGTCGAGCGCGTGCGCTCACCTCACTCGGTGCGGCTGCCGACCGACCCGGGTGTGCGTCTCCCTGCGCATCCCAGCGCGGTCGGAAAGGTGCTGCTCGCACACCGAGGGGAGCATGCCGTGGCGCAGTACGTGGATGGCCGGAGGCTTCGTCAATACACCGGCAACACGATCGTCGACGCCGACGAGCTCGTGCGTACGATCGCCCGGGTCCGCGTCGACGGTATCGCCTACGACCGGGAGGAGACCATCCAAGGCCTGTGTTGCGTCGCCGCACCGGTCCGGGCAGCGAATGGGAACGTCATTGCCGCGGTGAGTCTGTCCGCCAAGACCGCTCACTTCGACCGGGACGGCGGCTTCTACCGACGGCTTGTCTGTGATGTGGCGCGCCAGGGATCGTCTATGACCCACGAGGCCGTCCTGTCGCCAGCAACCCAGTGTTGAACTGCCGGGAGCAAGTTCCCCCGATTCGGGGGGGGCAGACATGTTTGACGCTTGATTTCAAGCCCGGCGGGCCCTTCGATGATGTGCTGTCGCTCAGGACGGGCTTTCGAGCCTCGTGCCGAGGCCATTCGGAGAAGGAGAGGTAAAGGTGGGTAATCAAAGGCGCGCACGCCACGGGCGGAGCATCCTGACCAAGATGCGATCCGCGGCGCTGATGCTCAGTGCAATCGGATGTCTCGCTGTCGTCCTTGCCGCATGCGGCTCGAGCAGTAGCTCGACCAGCGCGAGCGCGGGCGGCACGAGTTCGGGCAGCACGAGCTCTGGCAGCGGCAGCAGTGGCTCCTCGAGCTCATCAGCGAGTTCTCTCCTGGCGCCGTCGTCGGAGTACGGCACGCCGGCTGAAGTTCAGCAACTGCTTGACGCAAGCTTCGGGACCGGCGTGAAGATCAGCGAGCTGCCGCCAATCGCCCAGCAGGCCTACAAGATCTTCGCCAAGCCGGTCACGCCCGCAGAATCTGCGATCGTCGCAAGGTGCCTCAAGACAACCGGTGCGTGTCCTGTCGGCCACCCGAACGGCACGCTCAACGTCGCCGAGAGCGAAGACACGAACAACGACTACTACAAGACGGTTCGTGCCATGTACATCCTCATGGCGATTCGCGAGCCGGCGGTCAAGACCATCAGCTATACGAATGCCAATTTCGTCGTGCCCCAGGCGCTGTCCAACTTCCGGACGCACATCAGCCAGGGCGCGAACATCATCGTCGGGGCCTTCGATCTGGGCAACGTGATGCTTCCCGTCGTGAGGGAAGCCGCGTCCCAACACATCACCGTGTGGACAGCAACGCAGACGATTCCGAACGCGAAATTTGATGGATCGGACCTCGGCGGCGACGTCCTGACGAACCTCTGCACGTACGGCAAGACCATGGCGGACCTGGCTCTCCAGTCGGGCAAGACGGTCGCGATGTACACAGGGCCCGCCGGCAACAGCTACGCAGCGCAGTGGCAGCCGTGCGCAAAGAAGGAGATCGCCGCGAAGGGCGGGGACCTGGTGGAGGACGGCAATACGAACTGGACGGTTCAGGGCGAACAGCAGGCGGCAGCCGCGCTGGCCGCGAAGGGCCTGCCCGACTCACTGATCTATGACTACACGCCGGCGGCGTTCATGACGAAGTTCCTCCAACTCGGCAAGACGCCGCCGACGATGGTCGGTGGTTCGCAGACAATGGCCGCCTACGCGGCCTGGAAGGCAGCGCAGGCGAAGGGGATCAACTTCAAGTCCTACATCGCCGGAAGCGAGCAGTCGTTTGCGATCGTCTCTCTGCACGCCGCCGTCGAGCAGCACCTCGGCCAGTCGGTCCCGCATCACGTCCTGCTCCCCCAGCCCGTGGTCCCGGCCGGCAACTACGCGAAGTACTACAGCGCGAAGTTCCCCTCCGGGGCGAACTTTGGCTCTGGATTGCCGAACTCGTTGATCCTGCTGGGCTTCTCGTCAGCGACCAGCTAGTCCAGCCCGCACGCGCTACGGAGTGACAGAGAATGAGTGAAAACGCACACGGAGAGGCTTTGGTCCTGGACTCGGTGTCCAAGAGCTTTCCCGGCGTGCAAGCGTTGAGCGCGGCCTCCCTCGTCTGCAAGGCGGGGGAGGTCCACGCGCTCGTGGGCGAGAACGGCGCCGGAAAATCGACGCTGATCAAGATCGCCTGCGGAGCGGAACGAGCGGACGAAGGAAGGGTGTTGATCGATGGCCAGCAGCTCACCCGCCCCTCGCCGCTCGCGGCTCGGCGTCTTGGCCTGCTGACTGCCTATCAGGACACTTCGCTCGTCCAGGGACTGACCGTTGCTGAGAATGTGAAGTTGTCGTATCACGGCGTTCGGAGTGTTGGCGTACGGCTCAACCTAAAAGAGGTTGATGCGCTCCTGGAGCCGTTTGAGCTGCCATTCGCCTCGGGCGCGCTCGTTGCGAGTCTCAGCCCCGGTTCGCGCCAGCTCCTTGAGGTGGTCAGGGCAATGCTGCACCGCCCGAAGGTTCTGCTCCTCGACGAGCCGACGGCCGCACTGGATGCGGCGAACATCACCAGGCTCGAGCGGTTGATCGAAACCACCTTGGAGCACGGGACCGCGGTGCTCTACATCACTCACCGTCTCGACGAGGTTCAGCGGATGGCGGATCAGCTGACCGTCATCCGCGACGGCCGGATTCAGGGAACGTATGCCAAGGAGGCTTGGGAGGTCGACGACATCGTCGCGATGATGGTGGGCGTCCGCACGGACCTGGCGTTTCCGCCCAAGCCGACGAGGACGAGCGAGCAGCGCGTGGCCCTTGAGGCAATCGGCTTCCGCGGTAGCGGGTTCGGGCCTGTCGACATCACAGCGGGCGCGGGTGAGGTCATCGGCATCGCTGGCGCCGAGGGCAATGGTCAGCACGACCTTGTCCGAACGTTGGTCGGGCTGCGACGCGGTCGAGGCACCGTTCGACTTGACGGCCAGGAGGTCACGCTTGCGTCGCCCAACGCGGCGCGTAGCCGGGGTGTTGTCTTCCAGAGCGGCGACCGAGCCGCGGAGTCCATCTTCCGCGAGCTGAGCGTGATGGAGAATGCGACGATCGCCTCCCGCAAGGATCTGGGGCCGATCGGGGTGATCGTGCGCTCCCGGCAACGGAAGGTGTACGACGGGGTCTCGAAGGAGCTCGGGATCGTGGCCGCCTCGCCAGAGCAGCCAGCGGCCCAGCTCTCGGGCGGGAACCAGCAGAAGGCGGTCGTTGCCAGGTCAATCATCGATCCGGCAAAGGTGCTCGTCGTGGACGAGCCGGCTCAGGGTGTGGACGCGAGGGCCCGTCTTGACATCTACCGGGCGCTGCGCCAGCAGGCCGACGACGGCGCCGCCGTGGTGATCAACTCGTCGGATGCGACCGAACTCGCCGGGATGTGCGAGCGCGTCTACGTCATGTCGCGGGGTGCCGTGGTGCGTGAACTGGCGGGGGATGACGTGACCCAGTCGGCGATCGTGGACTCGTTCGTCAATGTTGGCTCGCGGCGGGCGGAGCGTGAGGCTGAGGCAGCGGCGGCGCTGTCGACCGGTCCCGGCGCCAAGCTGCGCAAGATGCTTGGATCGTCGTGGGCGCCGCTCGGCATCATCGCCGTGCTGATGCTGATCATCGGGGCCTACACCCAGAATTACACGTCGGTCTTCCTTCAGTCGAGCAATCTGAACAGCCTGCTGGTCATCTCGCTGCCGTTCATCATTGCGGCGATCGGCGAACAGTGTGTGTTGATTGCGGGGGGGTTCGACATATCCATCGGTTCGACGATGAGTCTCTCCGTCGTCCTGGCGTCCTTTTGGGTGACGAGCGACGGACTCGGAGGGTCGGTCTCGGGCATCCTGCTGCTCCTGCTCGTCGGCGTTGGTATCGGCCTGCTCAACGGGTTCATCGTCCGGGGACTTGGTGTCAGCCCGATCATTGCCACGATCGGCACGCTTGACATTCTGGCCGGCCTCGGCGTCATCCTCCGACCCACTCCCGGAGGCGTCATCGGCCTGGGGATCTCGGATGCGCTGAACAAGAGTATCTCGTGGCTCCCGATCTCCTTCCTGGTCATTGTGGTCCTCACGATCGTGGTCGAGATATGGTTGCGATCAACGGCCTCGGGCCTCTCGGTGCGTTCGACTGGTCTATCGGAGGAGGCCTGTCGGCGGACCGGCGTGCGCGTCCAGTGGATCAAGGTTGGGGCGTACGTGATCTGCGCCGTGATGGCGGTGATCGCGGGGCTGTTCCTCGGTGTGCAGGTGTCCGTTGGGCAGAGCAATGTCGCCTCGGACTACGCCCTCCCCGCGTTCACCGCGTGTTTCCTGGGAGGCGCAGCGATGACCGGCGGGCGCGGATCATTCGTAGGCGCCCTACTCGGTGGGCTGTTCCTGACGCTGCTGATCAACGTGACGCCGCTGTTGAACCTTCCGAGCGCGACGGCGCAGACGGTCACCGGTGTGTTGACAATCGTCGCTGTCGCGGGCTACACCCTTACCGGGGACCGGGCAGTTCGCTGGCGAGGCTGGCGTCGATCCGGGTCCGGGCGCACCGGAAGGGGCCAAGGTGCCGCCGGCGGCCCTGGAAATACTCCTGGTCCGGGCACCCCGAGCGGTCCCGCCGGCACGGGCGAGAGCGGAAAAGGGCAGATTGAAGCCCTCCCGAGCGCGAGTGAGAGGACGACGTCATGAGTATGCAGGGGTCAGCGGTGCCTGACCTTGGAGTGACGAAATCAACAGCCGCTCGGGACATGGCTTTCCGCTTTGCCCCGCGCTATCGGGTGGTGTGGGTGGCGTTGGCCGCGCTGATCATTCTGTGCGTGATCAGCAGCCCGGCCGTCTTCCATACGGACTCGATGACTCTGGTGACCGCGCTCTCAGGCGTTCTGGCCATCGCGGCGGCGGGGCAGCTGCTTGTGATCATGACCGGCGGTATCGATCTGTCCGTCCCGGCGGTGATGACCCTGTCGGCGGGCATCATCGTTCACCAGACGAACGCGATCAATGGCCGGCTTGCGGGCGCGGTCGTGATCGCGCTTCTGGTATCCGGTGCGATTGGCTTGACGAACGGCCTACTCATCGCTGGAGCGAAGCTCAACGCCGTGATCGTGACCCTGGCGATGTCAGGCACGATCGCCGGCGTCACGCTGTTGTGGCTCGGCACCTCCTTCTCCAACAGCGGGAATGTCCCGGGGAATCTGTCGACATTCTGTAGTAAGCACGTCGGATTCCTCGGCGTGGTTGGGATCGTGGCGCTCGTGCTGGTCGCGGCTATCGCCTTGATCATGCGGAGTACCCATCTGGGGCGCAGCTACCTCGCCGCGGGCACCAACCGCGTCGCCGCCGAGATCATCGGGATTCGCGTCGTCTGGTACGAGATCGCCGGTTACGTCCTGGCCGGCTTGCTCTACGGGGTGGCCGGGATCTTCCTCGCGGGGCTTCTCACCAGCCCGGACGCCACGGTCGGCGATGCCTACCAGCTCACGACGATCATCGCGGTCGCACTTGGCGGAGCCGCGCTGGCCGGTGGACCGGCGAGTCTGATCTGCACGCTCGGCGGGTGCTTCTTCTTGTCGCTGCTCTCCCAGTACCTGCAGACCAAGAACTACTCCGCCGGCGTGAGTGAGGTCGTCAACGGTGTCGTTCTGATCGTCGCCGTCGCGATGGTCACGGTCGGCTCGGGGGGACGGCTCCGGAGGGTCACGTCGCTGCCACGGCGGTTGCTGAAACGACAAGATGGTGCTCAAGCGACTGCCGGATGATTCGGTGCAGGTGCCGGATGACCACGGGCTGGGAGCCGCGTGGGTGCCGTCGTGACGGCTGATGGGGTGGACGTGACGCGCAAGGATGTGACGCTCGCGGTGCGCGACGGATGGTTGGCGGCGACGGTCGTAGCGGCGCCGAGCCGGATGCAGACGGGCCGTAGCGCACTGATTGTCTGCGTGCCCGGCATGACGTACCGGCGCGCGTATTACGACATGGTCATCCCCGGTCACCCGGGCTATAGCCTCGCCGAGTTGGCGGCCGGTCGCGGCCACATCGTCGTCACGATCGACAATCTCGGAACGGGAGACAGCAGCCGCCCGCCGGGAGCGGCCGAGGTCGATCTCGCTCGGCTGGGCGCCGCGGCGGCGGGCGCGACCGCCGAGGCCGGAGCTCGTCTCGACGCCGGCGTTCTCGTCGATGGATTGCCGCCGGTATCCCCGGTCGCCGTCATCGGAATCGGCCATTCGATGGGCGGTGGCGTGGTCGTCGCGGCCCAGGCGAATCATTCGAGCTTCACCGGACTTGCCGCGTTGGGCTTCACCACTCAGGCGCTGGCTGGGATCTACGAGCCCGCGCGCAACGAGGCAGATCTGACGTTCAGTCAGCGGCGCGAGTGGGCCCGGGCCCATATTCCGCCGAAGCTGTGGGGACGAACCTGGGACGAACTTGAGCCGTATTTCGAGATCGATCGGTCCGGTTTCACGGACCTGTTTTACGACAGCGACGTTCCCACTGAGGTCATCGCGCACGACACCGCTGCCGCGACCGTCGCCCCGCGTCAGGCTTCGCTCGACATCATCACGCCGGGCCTCGGGGCCGGCTACGCCTCGCAGATCGATTCGCCGATATTGCTCGCGTTCGGGTCGGTGGACCTGTCGCCTGATCCTCGCAGCGAGGTCCAGAGCTATCAGCGCAGTACAGACATCACGCTGCTGATGCTCGAGGGCACCGCCCACTGTCACAACCTCGCGTCGTCGCGGACGTACTTATGGGAGCGCCTGCTCAGCTGGATCGAGGGGATTCAGTGAGCACGGCCACCGGCAACGTCGGAGTCATCGGTCTCGGGCAGATCGGGGGCGGGGTCGCGCGCGCGCTGGCCGGGCGGGGGTGGACGGTGACGGCCCACGACGTTTCGGCAATAGCCGGTGAGTCAATGCCTTCGACGGTCACTCTCACGACCTCACCGGCGGCGGTTGCCGCCGAGAGTGACGTACTCCTGATCGCGGTCCTGGATGACGCACAAGTACGCGAGGTGCTTTCGGGTCGCGGAGGTATCGTCGACGCCGGAGTGCACGGAAGGACCGTTGTCATCCTCAGCACGGTCGACGTCGAGACGATCACCTGGGCCGGGCAGTTCGGTCATAGCCGGGGGTTTGCCGTCGTCGACTGCGGAGTCAGCGGCGGGCCACGAGCCGCTGCTGCCGGGACGCTGGTCGCGATGCTCGGCGGCGACGAAGAGGCGATCACGGCCGCCCGTCCCGTCGTGGAAGCGTTCTCTTCAGCGGTGCGGCATGTCGGACCGCTCGGCGCCGGGCTCAGGCTCAAGCTGGCCCGCAATCTCGTGACCTACGGGTCCTGGATCTTTGCCGACGAAGCGGCGCGACTGGTCGCCGCGGGAGGAGTCGACCCTTCCGCGCTCGTCGACGTCATCCGTGCCAGCGATCCGATGACGGGTGGGGTTACCGGTCTGCTGAGCGCCGACCCGGGTAACCGGCCGGCGCCGGATGCGCTTGCGGCGATTGCTGACAAGGACCTCCGGGCCGCACTGGCATTGGCGGAGCGAGCGGGGGTCGATCTGCCGTTCGCCCGGCTTGCGGTGAACGGCATACCGCGCGCCCTTGAGCACACCAGAGACAATTCCGATGAGGAGCTATGACACAGACGACAGGGACACAACGAGAGCGCGGTCTGGCAATACTGAATGATGTCTACCGGAGGGACCTCGGAATCAACGGGGAGAAGGATCCTTACCAGGAGGTGACGGTCGATCATCTGTTTGGCGACATCTGGGCACGCGACGGCCTCGACCACCGCGATCGCCGACTGATGACGCTTGGGGTGCTCTCAGCGATAGGTCGCGACGAGCTGGTCGAGTTGCAGCTCTTCAGCGCACTTGAGCGCGGCGAATTCACCACCGATCAAGTCAACGAGATCGTCGTCTATCTCACGCACTACATCGGCTGGCCGCACGGGTCGGCTATCAACAACGCAGCCCAGCGAGCGATCGCCGATCACCTGGAGGCGGCCGCCACTCGCGGCGACTAACCCACCGCGGGTTCAGTCAGCCGCCGGCCGCGGCGGCTTCGGCGACGGCCGAGCCGCCGAGCGGGCGGTCTCCGCGCTCGATCTCGTGCACAATGCCAACGATGAGGTCGTTGGCCGGAGTTGGGCAGCCAACGGCTGAGCCCTTTTCAGATACAGCGCCACAGATCACGTCAACCTCGGTCCTGGCACCGCGCTCCAGATCCTGCAGCATCGACGCCTTCGTGTCATAAACGATCGCGATCAAGCGCCGTAGCGTCCTCGTTGCACTCTCTTCGCCGACGACATCCGTGACGAGTTCGGCGGGATCGGTGGCCAGCACGGGCTCCAGTTGTATCCCCAGCGCCTGGGAAACGTTATAGGCCTCACGCCAGAGGGTCAGGGCCGCCCGCGTTCCGTCCGAGCTGCTGACCGCCTCTCCGGTCGTGAGCCCCGATATCGCCCCGAGTGCCGAGAACGTGCAGTTCAGAAGCAATTTTGACCAGATCGCCCCGAGGATGTTGTCGGTGAGGTGGATCTCGGCCGCCGGCGACACCACCTCGGCGAGCCGTCGGGTGCGGTCCTGGAGCGGGCGGCCGGGCTCGCCGAGCGTGATCGCCCCAACCGAGGTGCGCGCGACGTGTCCGGGTCCGAGGTTGGATGCGCCGAATTCGACGACTCCTGCGACTACACGCTCCTCTCCGACGATCCGCGCGAGATGATCCTGGACGAGTCCGTTGCCGAGCGACACGTACGTTTCGACGAGGCCGAGCTCGGCCAGTCGGCCCGCCGCGGCTTCGAGGTTGGTCGCCTTCAGTGTGAAAAGGCCGAACTCGAACGGGCCGTCAAGCTCGCTGGCGGACGTGTAAGCGTTGAGTGCAACGAGGCGGTCTTGACCGTCGATCGTCACGCGTAGCCCCGGGCTCCGCATCTTTGTTACATGGTCGGCCGAGGCGTCGAGCACCGCCAGCCGTGTTGATCCGGGTGCAAGCAGGCCGGCGGTAACTCCCCCGATCGCGCCCCCGCCGACGATCAGGACCGATCCATCGTTCATCGAGGCCTCGTCAGCATGGGAACTCAAATCGCCCCGCGGAACGTTCCGTATACCCCTCGATAGAAAACCAATGGGTTCGCTTCTGCCGTCGCCTCGATCCGCGACACACTGGCGACTACGATCGTGTGGTCGCCGGCGTCGTGCTCGTCGCGGATCGAACAGTCGATCCAGCCGACCGCATCGGCAAGGATCGGCCCACAGGGACCCTCCCCGTAATCGATTCCCGCGAACCGATCGACACCTTTCCACGAGAACCGTCGCGTCAGCTCCTCGTGATGACCCGCCATGATGTTGATGCAGAAGGCGCCGACCTCCCGGATGGATGGCCAGGTCGTCGACGTCTTCGCCGGGCAGACCAGGACCAGCGGTGGCTCGAGCGAAACCGACGTAACCGAGTTCGCCGCCATACCGATCGGCCCGCGGGCGCCGTTGGTGGTGACCACCGTGACGCCCGTCGGAAGATGCCCGAGCACGTGTCTGAACGCATCGCCCGTAATCTCCATCGTCGCGTCAGCCGAGCAACCCGAGTCTGCGCGCACGATGGACGGCTCCCGTGCGGTTGCGTACCCCGAGCTTGCGGTACAGAGAGCTCACATGCTCCTTGACCGTATGGTGGGACAGCCGCATATGGTCGGCGATTTCAAGGTTCGTCGCACCGTCGGCCAGGTCGTCGAGAACCTCGCGCTCCCGCGGGCTGAGCGCGATCGTCGACTGCTCCGGAGTGGAGGCGAACAGCGTCCGGCCCAGGGCGACCGCATGGATCACTCGCGCCAGATCAGCCGTCGACCAGCCCTTCGGGACGAACCCGGACGCCCCGACGGAGCGAGCGGCGCCGCGCCCCATCCGTCCCGTCCCTGACATGAGCAGCACACGGGTCGTCGGGGACTCTCGGAGAATCTGCTCGCAGACATCCGCACCCGCCTCAACGCCCAGCATGAGATCGACGACAGCGACGTGCGGCTGATAACGGCGAGTCAACGCCAGTGCCTCCTCGCCATTACGCGCGCCAAGACAACGACTCACCCAGGGCTCTCTCGAAAGCTTGAGGCGGAAACCCCAGTGAATGACTTCGTGATCGTCGACGATCAGTACCGCGAGCCGGCGATCATCGTCCGGCACCTCCATCTGCGCTGTCGCAGCACTCAGACTCATCTCTCTCCTCTTGTGGCAATGTAAGGCGCAGCGCCCACCGGCCGGGCCCCTCAGGCCCGAACTCGAGCACCCCGCCTCCTAAGGCCGCCTCGGCCGCGGCGAGCTGCAAGCCCACGCCCGGACGTGACGTTGGTTCGGGCCTGCCGCCGCGAACCCCATCGTTTGACACGATCAACCGGAGGACTCCCGACTCCTCACGCGCGAGGATTCGGACATGGCCAGAACCAGCGTGCTTGCGCGCGTTTCGCACCGCTTCCCCAAGAATGGAGTACACGATTTCCTCTTGGCAGGAGGACAGCGACAGTGCCTCCGGGGTGACGTCGATCGAGATGCCCTCGGTCGCGAGATCGCGCAGCAGCACGCATAGATCCCCGTCCCCGGCGTCCAGATCGTCCGGTGCGGAACCAAGGATCGACCTCAGGTCGGCGAGTGCCCGCTCGAGCTCGCGAACGCACACCGCTCGGACCTCCTGGTTCAGGTCCCCTGTGCCGTCGAGCGCGAGGCTGGCGCCGAAGATTCGCTGGATCACGTCGGAGTGGATCGTTGTCGCGAGCTTGGTGTGCTGGCGAGCCCGGCACTGGCGCTCGGCCTGCTGCAGTCGCAGCTGGCTCGCGATGGCGTGGCCGACGATCCGCGCGCTGCACGCCAGCGTCTCACTGAGGCCGCACTCGTGCAGCCAGGGGTATCCGTCGCACTCACAAACGAGGAGCACCGTGAACGGCCCGGCCTGGGCTGCCGCAGCAGCGCGCGTCTGATCGGCGGTCTCAGTAAAGCCGAGAGTCTGAGCGGCGGTGAACGCGATCTCCGCGGTCTCGCAGTCCAACCCGTCCAGCAGTTCAGCCGCAAGTGCGCGACCGCCCGGATGACACGCCGCCACGACTTGGATCGCGTTGCCTGCGGCCTCGGTCAGCACGAGCGCGACCCCGATCACCCGCGTCTCCTCGCACAGCGCTTCACACGTCTGGCGCGCCAACTGCTCGAGTTCGCGATCGCGCTCGACGAGGATTGTGTGCGCGAAGCGCGTTCCGGCCTCGGTGGGTGGGGACGCTGCAGTCACGAGCTGGGGAGCGTGCGTCAAGTTGTTGCCTCGAGTTTCTGAGAAGCTGGCGTCGAGTTACCGCTAAGCGCTCGCTTAGTTTCTCCACCTGGGACGCGGAAGTCAAGGGCGAACTTGATGCCTCGAGGAGGCTTAAGGCACGCTTAGCATGCGCCCGCGTCGGCAAGGGGCTCCGTCGGTCGCACCCCCTAAAAGGCTGGTAGAACCCGAATGACGTCTGGGGGCCCGTTCCGGATCCCTGGACCTCGCGCACGCGCGGGAATATGTTCCGGACGTGGTGGTAGCACCCGGCATATACGACACGCTCCGGGACGGCGAGCTCTGGAGCCAGATCCATCCACCGGCCTCCCGGCGGCTCCTGGTGGCCGCGCTTGACTGTTTCGCCGTCCGGGGGTATCACGCCACGACCACACGTGAGATCGCGACCCGGGCCGGAATGAGTCCGGGGGCCGTCTATGTGCACTACGCCTCGAAAGGGGAGCTGCTCTACAAGATCAGCATCGTCGGCCATCTCGCCGCCCTCGCGGCACTGGAGGACGTCCTTGGCGACGAGGCCGGAGACCCGAGCGAGCGAATCGACCAGGCGGTGCGCTCGTTTGCCGGCTGGCACGCGCGCCACCACCGCCTGGCTCGCGTCATCCAGTACGAGCTGGAGAGTCTCCCCGCGGCGCGTCGGCGTGAGATCGTCGACGTTCGCGCTCGGTTTGCCCCACTCGTGGAGCGCGAGCTGGCGGCAGGGGTCCAAGCGGGGAGGTTCGCGCCGATCGACATCGAAGGAGCTGCCCTCGCGATCCTGTCGCTGTGCATCGACATCGCCCGCTGGTACGGGCCCAAATCAAACCGAACGCCGGAGGTCCTCGGCGCGCTGTACGCCGATCTCGTGGGCCGGGCGCTGCGCAGCGGGACCCCGTTCGCTCGGGGCTAGTCGATGGTTGGAGCTCAACCTCAAGTCCCCCCGGAGATCCTTCGCCTGGCACACGTGGAGCTCGGCGTGGATGACCTCGCTGTCGCGCGCCGCTTCTACGTTGACCTGCTCGGCTTCATCGAGTACCAGGGCGACGAGAGGTGCTGCCATCTGCGTGGGGCTGAAGAGTTCGACTGCTGGTCGCTCAAGCTCACGCTCGGTGAGCCGGGGCTGATCCATTCCGGGTTCCGGGTCTCCCAACATGGCGGTCTGGACACGATCGAGGCGATTCAACGTGACCTCGGAATCCCCGTCGAGCGCGTGCCGGCCGGGGCTGAACTGGCTCAAGGTGAAGCGCTGCGCACCCTCACGCCCGACGGCCACCGCGTCGAGTTCTTCCATGAGTTCGATGAGATCGACCCGTACCTTGACGGGCGTCTGGTCCTGCCGATGCGCCGTCGTGTTCTGGGCGGGGTCCCCCCGGCGCGGATCGACCACGTCAGCATGCGGGTGCCGGACATGTCGGCCGCGCTCTCGTACTGGGTTCAGCGACTCGGCTTCGGGGTCTCTGAGATGTGGATCGACGACGACGGCTCAGTGCCGCGGGTCGCGTGGGTGCGGCGCTCACCGCGTTCCCATGACGTCGCGCTCGGGACGTACCCGGAACCGGCCTTCCATCACGTCGCGTTCGCGGTCAGCGACCCGGCGGCACTCTTTCGCGCTGCCGATCTGATTGGCGACGCCCAACTCGAGGACCGCTTGGAGTGGGGACCAAGCCGCCATGGTGCCACGAATGCCTTTGCGCTGTACGTCAGCGATCCGGCCGGAAACCGGGTTGAGCTGTACACGGGTGACTACTCGCGGGACCTCGACCGTCCCGCGCTCGTGTGGCGTCCTGTCGGCTATACGCGGCAGGGGCACTCATGGTGGGGCCATCCGCCTCCGGACTCGTTTGGCCGGACCCGACCACTGGCAGGGGCGTGGATCGGAGCATGAGCGATCTGCCCTCGATCTGGCCCCAGTTGATGGAGGTGGGGTTCACCCAGTCGTGGGTCGATGCGGCGGGCGTCCGCACGCGCGTGCTCGAAGCCGGGCAGGGACCGCCGCTCGTCCTGTTGCACGGAACCGGCGGTCACGCCGAGGCCTATCTGCGCAATCTCGGCTCCCTCGCACGAAGCTTCCGGACGATCGTCTACGACCTCGTCGGCCACGGCTTCACCGATGCTCCCGACGTGCCGTACACGCTCGATGTGTATGCCGACCATTTGCTTGCTCTGTTGGATGTCCTGTCCATCGAGCAGGCTCACCTGTCTGGCGAGTCCCTCGGCGGGTGGGTCGCCGCGTGGTTCAGCGATCAGCACCCCGAGCGAGTCGCTCGTCTGATCCTGACCACCCCCGGAAACATCACGAGCAAGCCGGAGACGATGGAGCGAGTACGCGAGAGCACGCTGCGGGCAGTCACCGAGGCGTCGTATGACACCGTCCGCGCCCGGCTTGAGTGGTTGTTTGCGCCCGAGAACCGCGAGCTCGTGACCGACGAGCTGGTCGCGGTCCGACTCGCGATATACGGCCGCGATGGCTACGAGCACGCGATGCGCAACATCCTCGTCCTTCAGGACCCGCAGATTCGTCCGGGCTACGCTTGGAACCCGCACTGGACGTCGCGAATCACGGCGCCGACCTTGATCATCTGGACGTCCGATGACCCGACGGGTACCTACGACGAAGGCGAGCTGCTCCACAGCTGGATGAGCACCTCCAAGCTCGTGAACATCGAAGGCGCCGGGCATTGGCCGCAGTGGGAACGCCCGGATGAGTTCAACCGACTGCACGAGGAGTTTTTGACGTGATCACGCTGTGGGACCACCCCGACTCGTCGAACGCCCGCAAGGTTCGGTTCCTGCTGGCAGAGCTCGGGATACGGTACGAGCGGCGAGAGGTGCCCATGAGCCGGCCCCGGCCCGACGAGTACCTGAGTCTCAACCCGCTCGGGGGAATTCCGACGATCGAGGACCGCGGCCTGGTACTGAGTGAATCGAATGTCATTCTCCGATACCTGGCGACCCGCGAGGCGCGCGAGGATCTGTATCCGGCGACAGCTTCGGAACGAGCAAAGGTCGATGAATTTCTGGACCGCTTCGCCACACGATTGCGGACGCCGTTCTTTCGCCGCGAGGCCGTGATGCTTGGCTGGACGCTTGCCAAGGGTTTCGATCAGGCGGACGCCGATCCGTCGAAAGCGCCCGCGATCGAGCAGGAGATCGCCGCCAATACCGCGCTGCTGGCCAGTCTCGTGGGCGAGGCCGGAGCGGTGCTAGGACGTTTCACGATCGCCGACTGTGCGCTTGCGCCGGTTCTGCAGCGCGCGCTCGACACGGACTATGACCTGACAGCCTACCCGCGACTCCTGGCGCTCGCGGAGAGCGTGCTATCACGGCCGGCCTGGGAGGCCACCGGACCCGGCGTCTAGCTCTATGGATGGTTTACCGCCGGGGTTCACGCCTGAAAAATGCACCCGTACACAGCGTTTCTGCGCTTAGGAGGAACCTGAAGTGTCAGAGAAGAATAAGGCCTTAGTCCGCCGGTTTTATGAGGGTATTGTCAACGAGCGCAACCTTGCGCTCGCCTACGAGATGCTGGATCCGGATTACATCGATCATGCGCCCCTGCCGATCGAAATTCCCGGGCCCGAAGGATTCAGGCGTCGTGTCGAGCAACTGCATCAGATGTTTGAGATCCGCATCAGCCTTGAGGACATCACTGCCGACCAGGATCGCGTTGCATTCCGCTGGACCATCAACGGTACGCATGTCGGCGAGTTCGCCGGTGTAGCGCCGACTCAACGCGCGGTGACCATCACCGGGATAAACCTGGAACGAATCGCCGATGGACGAATCGTGGAGCACTGGAGCGAGTATGACCAGCTCGCGCTCATGAACCAAGTGGCGCAGGCCGCCGGCTAACCCCTTTCGCGTAGTATCAGCGTCGATGAGTGCGAGCTGACTGGAGCTACAAGCCGGCCACGTGTTTGGCGGGCTTGGTCCCGTACCAATCGATGCCACTGCGCTCGATCACCTCGAGCCCGAGGGCAGAAAGGTCGCGTGAGCTGAACCGCTCATTCGCAGAGATGAACACGCGGCGTGCGCCGAGGTCCCGGACGATTGCGGTCACTTCGACAGTCGTCGCCCATCCGGCCTCGGGCCGGACGGTCTGATCCGAGCCGCACTCCGCCGTGTCACCGTGGTAGATGACAACTCCGCTGCCGGCGTGGCGCATCTCCGCAAGCGCCGCGCGCAGCTGCTCGCCGCAACCACAGGCCACCCCGCCGAAGACGTCACTGAGCATGCAGCGGCGGTGGACCTCGACTCGCACCGCGTCGGATACCTGCCCCACCACGAACGCCACGTACTCGTCGCCCGAGTGCCGCCCGACATAGCCGATCGTGTTGAGTCGGCCTTCTGGTGTAGGGATGGTCACTTCGACGATCCGCTCGGCCGCCGTGTGTTGCTGCTCACGCCGGATCAGGATGTCCCGCATCGAGATCGTCGTCAGCCCGAGCCGCCGTGCCAGCCGGGCACTCGCCAGCCGATCGGCGACGAAACCCTGTTCATCGACAAGCTGTGCGTGCGCCGCCACGGGTTTCAATCCAGCCATCGACATCGCGTCGATCATTGCCCGGTGCGTACAGCCGGCGTCGAGCGTCCGGCACTTGCCGGCCACCGTCGCGAACACGTGACCGGGTGCCCTGAGCTCACCCGGCTTGGTGTCGGAGGAGGCGAATGCCCGCACAGTCGCCGCGCGGTGGCGGTGGACACCGCCCCCGGCGTCGTCGCGCAGGTCGACCGGGGCGTGATGCGGACCGCCCCCGAGCATCGGAATCCCAAGAACGTGGAGACGGTCCGCCGTCGCAGCGACCCGTATCGCTCCGGTGCCGTACGTTGCCGCCAGCGCCATGAACTCGACGGATGCACGTTCGGCTGCCTGCAGCAAGTGGCCGCATCCATTCACCTCGTCGACGAACACCACCGGACGGCCGGCGGCGAGAGTGTCGAGCGCCGCGACGATGCCGGCCGACTCGTCGTCGGCGCGCGCCCCGCGGATTGCTGTGAGAGCGGTCTTCACCGTAGGATCCACATTCGATATTGTGACATCAGATTATCGACTGCGTCGTTGGACTTCCAGGTGCGGTGCCGGCGGCGCGGCGCCACGCTCAGCGCCGCGGGCGAAACCACGATCGCTGTTCGCTTCGCGTAGCGGCGAGTGGCCGTTACAACGTACTCACGGTCACCTGCTCCGGGACGAGCTGCACGGTCGATTCGGGCAAGTCGATCCCGCCGCCGCACTCTTGCTTCAGTACCGGCGCGATCTCTTCGGCGAAGAACTGGATCTGCTCCTCGTTCTCGGCGCCGGTCATTCCTGACCCCTCAAACTGACAATTGAAGTAGAAATCGCTGTTCGGGTACACGGTGTTCTTGATGTCCATGATCCCCTCGATGATCTGGTCCTTGCTCCCGATCAGCGCGAGTCCCTTCTCCTCGAGGTCCTCGGCCCTGGTGGGGATCGATTGGTCGCCGTTGACGAGCACGCCGAAACCGAAGGGGTCGTACCAGTTCCAGATCCGTCGCAGCCCTTCGCGGAACTTCTCCGCGTTACCGACGACGCCCGGTTGGTCGCAGTGCAGCCAGCGGCCGGTCACCAGGCCGCGATGCTTCTCGGCGTCCCATCCGGGCTTGAACTCCCCTCGATCGAGCATGTCCGGCCATCCGTAGCTCTCGCAGAGCTTCATGTAGCCGTCGATCTGCTCCTTGAGCATCTCGTTCGACACGAGATTGAAGTAACCGTTGAATCCATGCTGAGCGGCGTTCTGGATCGACCGGGGACTTACCATCAGCTGCCACAGCGGCGGGTGAGGCTGCTGGACCGGGCGGGGTAGCGACGAGATCTGGCGTAGATAGCTGTTGTCATCGATGCCGGTCGCGTTCACCTGAAAGTCGCCGGTCTCCGGCCCGATCACGTCGGAGGCCTTCCGTCCGTTGGCATGGGTCGTGAAGTACTGCTCAGTCACCGGATGACCCCACTTGAGATAACGCGGCGGAACCGAGAAGAAATCGCCTCGGAACGAGAAGGACTCCTCGGTCCAGGCGGCCTTGATCAGCTCAAACGCTTCGTCGAAGAACATCCGATTGCGTTCCTGGTCGGCGTGCGAAGACCCGTAGGTGAAGCCGAACAGCTCGGTCTCACGCGGTTGATATCCGCGTCCGAAGCCGACTTCGGTGCGGCCGCCGCTGATGACATCCAGCAGCGAGATCTGCTCGGCGAGCCTCAGCGGGTGGTGCCAGGGCAGAATGTTGGCCGCCTGGCCGAGTCTGATGCGCTTGGTCAAGGCCGCGATTGCCGTCTCGCTCTGCAGCGGGTTGGGGCTCAGCTCGCTGCCTTCGAGGATGAAGTGGTGCTCGCTCATCCAGAAGTAGTCGAAGCCCAGTCGGTCGGCAAGCACCGCCTGACGGATCTGGTCATTGGTGACGCGCTGCGCCGATGCGTTGATCTCGGCCAGCGTCGCATCGGGGACCCGGATCCCGGAGGGGCTGGTTGTGAAGGGCATGTCCGAACAGCCCGTCGTGAAGATGCCGATCTCGATCATGGATGGTGCCTCCTCAGGCGTTCTGCAGCATGCTCATGGGTAAGGCTGGGTAGCCGCCTTCGACTTCGATTACGGAGCCGTGAACGTAGGCCGCGGCATCCGACGCAAGGTATACGACGACTGAAGCCACCTCATCGGGGTCGCCGATGCGGCCGATCGGCGTCGCCGCGATCGCAAAGTTCTCGATCGCAGGATCGGCGCGCGCCTCCGCGCTCATCGGGGTCGCGATCCAGCCCGGCGAGATGGCGTTCACTCGAATCTGGCGGGGTCCGAGCTCGACCGCCATGACCCGGACCATCGCCTCGACGGCCGCTTTACTCATCGAATACGCCGCGCCGTACCCGATCCCGAACCGGGCCATCGTCGAGCTGAAGAAGACCATCGACGCGCCCTCGGACAGATGCGGCAGCGCCGCTTCGGCCAGACGGTACGGTGCGCGTGTGTTCGTCGCCCACTGCCGGTCGAGCACGTCGAGCGTATCGACGTCGGGCTGTCCCACCCCCGCGGAGTCGTAGATCCCGGCGCAACTCACCAGCACCTCGATCGAATCGAATCGATCGAGCGCCGCTGCGATGATGCGCTCGGGGGCGTCATCGTCGACGAGGTTCGCTTGCACACCGACCACCTGACCACCCTCGCCCTCGATCGCTGCAACCACGTCATGGAGGCGTTGTTGATCGCGCCCAACCGCCACTATGGCGGCACCGGCTCGAGCGAGCGCGAGAGCGGAGCTGCGGCCCATACCCGAGGTGGCGCCGGTGACAATCGCGGTTCGGCCGGCGAGGTCGATATTCAGCGCCATCCTTAGGCCTCGGCGCCCGCGGCCGGGACCTTGGACTGGCCCTCCCGCGCGCGAAAATGCGGAATCACATACGTGCCCCATTGGCGGATCGTCTCCAGGCAGTTCTCCTGGCTGATCGTCCCCATCTGGATACAGCACATGACTTCGTCAACGCCGGCTTCCTCCAACGCCTCGACATAGGCGATCGCGTCCTCGGGGCTGCCATACGCCTGATCGGGGTTGTAACCCGCGGTGACGCCCGGATCGATCGGAATCTCCATCTCGTGAAGGCGGGCCACGAACTGGTCCGCGGCTCCGCCCAGCGCGTTACGGAGGTCCTCGTTGGTCGCGTTCTCGTCGATGACGCCATCGGGAATCGGCCCGCCGCCGTAGTAGTGGGCGATCGACTGAGCGAAGAACTTCTGCCCGCGTAGCCCGACCCTGATCGCCTCCTCGCGGTCGTCGAGGACGATCGTCGGACAGAGAGCCCCGAAGGAATCGTTGGTCACCCCTGGGGACACGAGATTTTCCCCAGTGCGCTCGGCGATGAAGCTGCGGTAGAAATCGAGCAGCACCTTCATCTCCGATGGGCCGTTGTAGCCGAGCACGAGCGCGCCGACACCCCAATCCGCCGCCAGCCGGAGTGTGTCCTTGTGGGTGCACGCCATGAACAGCGGCGGATGCGGCATCTGCACCGGCTTCGGCACGATCGAGAAGCCGTCACTGCCTTTGGGCGGGATGATCTTGATCAGGTCGCTGTCCCAGGAGAACTTCTTGGAGGTCCATATCCGACTGACGATCTTCAGGGACTCCTCCATTTCGAGATACGTCTTGTCGACGTCGACGCCGTACAGACTCGTCTCGGTCACCGTCGCGCCGCGGCCGGCACCCACGTCGAGGCGCCCTCCGCACAGGATGTCGAGCATCGCGGTGCGCTCCGCCACCCGGACCGGGTGGCTGAAGCCGAACGGGAGGCAGATGACGCCGTGACCGACGCGGATGCGCTCGGTCTTGGCCGCGACATAGGCGAGAAAGACCTCAGAGGCGCTGAGGTGGGCGTAGTTGATCAGCGCATGGTGCTCGACCGCCCAGATCCGGTCGAATCCCATCTCCTCCGCGTAGATGGCCTGCTCGACGGAGTCGAGCAGGACCTGGTGTTCGTCGCGGACGTCTGCCATCTGTGCTTCGAAGATCATCGAGAACTTCATGGGGCTCCTTGCTGCAAGTCGTAGTAACGAGGTGCGGTCAAGCGTGAAGCCGGGTCCGCAGGGCGCGGAACTCGTCCTCGTTGGCCGCCTGTCCTGGCGGAAAGATCAAGGAGAAGGTGAAGAAGCCGTGGAACATCCCATCGAACCGACGGGAGCTCGTATCGACCCCCGCTTCGCCGAGGCGTCTGGCGTAGGCCTCCCCTTCGTCTCGGAGTGGGTCGAACTCGCCGGTGATCACGCGCGCAGGGGGCAGGCCGCTGAGGTCGGCGGCGCGTAGCGGGGAAACGTAGGGATCATCCGGATCACCGCCGTACTGCTCGCAGTACCAGCGCATGTGTGCCGCGGTCGTGAAGTAGTCGTCCCCGTTCTCCCGGTAGGACTCGGTGTCGAAGTCCTGGTCGGTAACTGGGTAGATCAAGTACTGAAAGGCGATCGGAGGCCCGCCGCGGTCTCGCGCCATCAGCGCGACAACGGCAGCGAAGTTGCCACCGGAACTGTCGCCAGCGACGACGAGCCGGTCCGGATCGGCGCCGAGCTCGGCTGCGTTGGCGTGGGCCCATACGGTCGCCGCGTAGGCATCCTCGACCCCGCCGGGATATGGCGTCTCCGGCGCGAGGCGGTAGTCGACCGAGAGCACGACCGCGTCAACCAGGTTCGCCAGGTTGCGGCACACGGCGTCGTGCGTGTCGAGGTCGCAGAGCACGAACCCGCCACCGTGGAAGAAGACGATCAGAGGCAATGTCGGCGAGCCGGAACCGCTGCCCGGGGTCGGCCAGTACACCCGGGCGGGGACCTCGCCCGCGGCGCCGGGGACGGTCCGGTTCTCAACCCGCCCGACGGCCGGCGGCTCGATCTCGGGAGCGGGTAGCGCGGCGAGAATGGCACGGGCCTCGGCGGCGTCGATCACTTGGTCGCCGAGCTTTGGGAAGCCCTGGTCGAGCAGCGCGATCAGCTCCTTGGCCTCGGGGTCGAGCGGCATGTCTCTCCTTAATCTGCGACCGGCAGCGCGATGCCTGCGGATGCACCGCCGTCGATGATGTATTCCGAGCCCGTCACATACGAGGAAGCATCGGACGCGAGGAACGCGACGACCTCGGCGACTTCCTCGGTGAGGCCGACACGCCGGAGCGGGACTCCCGGCAGCTTCCCCTCGCCCGCCTGCATGCCGTTTCGCCAGGACATCTCCGTGTCGACGGCCCCCGGAAGCACGCAGTTGACGCGGATCTTCGCGTCGCAGAGCTCGAGGGCGGCGACCCGCGTCAGCCCGCGGAGTCCCCACTTGGCCGACCCGTAGGCGACATGCCCCGGATAGCCCATGACGCCGGCGGTCGACGAGATGTTCACGATCGAGCCGCCGCCGCGGTTCCGCATCGGCTCGGTCACCGCCTGGACTCCCAGCGCGGCGCCGATCAGGTTGATCCGCAGCATCTTGGCCATGCTGTCCGCCGTCTCGTCGGCCAGCATCTTGACCCAATAGACGCCGGCGTTGTTCACCAGCACGTCGACCCCGCCAAAGTTGGCCTCAGCGACCGTCAGCACCGTCTGCCAGGCGCTGGCCTCCGAGATGTCGTGGGCGACGAAGTAGGCCGCGTCGCCGATCGACTCTGCGACCGCGCGACCTTCCTCGTCGAGTACGTCAGTCAGGACGACGGCCGCGCCGCGTTCGGCGAATAGACGAGCCTCGATTTCCCCTTGTCCGCGAGCAGCCCCGGTGACGATGACGACTTTGTCAGTGAATTCCACAGCTCAATGAATCCCGGAACTCAGTTGACAAGTCAAGAAACGCTCGGGGCCCAACCAGACGAACTTCGGGAGGTTCGGGGCGGGGGCTTTGGCGCACGCGAGCCCCGCGCCTAATGTGCATTCGCAGACAAGTGTCGGCGTCAGGAGACGAAATGGGGAGCAACGGGCAGCTGTCGCGAGTGAGACGCGGAATCCGCGACACCCCATGGGATCGCACTACTGACATCATCGTCGTCGGCACCGGGGCCGGAGGTTGCTCGACCGCGCTCAACGCTGCTCATGCCGGCGCCGATGTCCTCATGCTCGAGAAACGTGAGACCGTCGGCGGGACAACCGCCAAGTCCGGCGGCTGGTTCTGGATGCCGAACCACCGGCGCATGCGCCAGGCTGGGATCGAGGATCCTCGCGATGATGCGCTGCGCTACATGGCGCGGCTGACGCGACCGGAGTCCTATGACCCGCAGAGTCCACTCCTCGGCCTCGCAGACTGGGAGTACGCGTTGATCGAGGCGTTCTACGACAACGCCGCCGCGGCCGAATCAGCCCTCGTCGACATGGACGCCCTGCGCAGCGTTCATGCCGTCGACTTCCCTGACTATTTCGCACAGTTGCCTGAGAACAAGGCACCGCAAGGCCGGGTGTTGATACCCGAGTCCCCGGAGGGCGAGCTCGGAACCGGCGCCGACATGATTCGGATGATGATGGAGGCGATCGCGCGCAATGGGATCCCGGTGCTGACCGAGCACCCCGTGGTGGCCCTTGTGCTCGACGCCGACGGCCGTGCGGTAGGCGTCATCGCTGAGCACGCAGGCCAACCGCTGGCAATCGGCGCGCACCAGGCGGTCGTGTTCGCGACCGGCGGCTATGGTCAGGATCTGGCGCTGCGTCGCGAGTTGCTAGCCGGACCGATTCTTGTGTCGTGTGCCGCGCCCGGAAGCACCGGTGACTTCCTGCGGATTGCGCAAGAGCTGGGGCTGCCGCTACGGAACACCGGGTATCCGTGGATGTCGCCGGGCATCCTCGAGCGTGGCCTGCGCAACCGGCCGGACAATGAGATGACCTTCCAGGCCACCGGCGACAGCATGATTGAGGTCGATCGTTCCGGACGCCGGGTCAGCAACGAGAAGCTTCAGTACAACGAACAGACGCTCAATCACTGGCACTGGGACGCCCAGCGCGCCCAGTACACAAACCTGTTGCTGTTCATGATCTGGGATCAGTACGCACAGGAGACATATGCCAATAATCTGCCCGGTAATCCGATCGCGCCTCCGGGTGAGGACGACGGGCACATCGTGTCGGGTGCGGACCTTCCGTCGCTCGCGCGGGCTCTCAGCGAGCGACTCGAGCGGCTCGCCCCGCACACCGGCGGCGTCGAATTGGACGAAGGATTCGTGGAAAGGCTTACCGAATCGATCGATCGTTTCAACACGCACGCTCGCGCGGGGTCAGACCAGGACTTCCATCGCGGTGAAACACCGATCGAGACGTTCTTCAATTCGTTCCACGGACCGGTCCGAAATCAGGCGTCGCCGACCATGGCGCCGATATCGGATAACGGGCCCTACTACGCGACGATCCTCGCGCCCGGGATGCTCGACTCGAAGGGGGGCCCGATCATCGATCCAGCTGCGCGGATTCTCGACGCTACCGGACGTCCCGTACCACGGCTGTACGGGGTCGGTAACTGCGTCGCCTCACCCTCGGGCAAGGCCTACTGGGCCGGCGGCGCGACGCTCGGTCCTGCGCTCACCTTTGGCTATCTGGCGGCGCGCTCGGCTGTGAGCGAGCCCGCCGCTGATCTTGCGGTCTCGGCTCCGGCCTAGCCAGGCGGGTGCGCAGTTCGCCGCGGCGGAGCTTGCCGGTCGCGGTGCGGGGAAGCGCATCGATGAACTGGACCTCCTTGGGCGTCTTGAACCCAGCGAGCTGACTCCGGCTGAAGGCGATGAGGGCTTCTGCGTCGATGACCTCGCCCGGGCGAACGACGACGACCGCTGTGACCTGCTCGCCCCAGCGGTCGTGCGGAAGGCCGATGATCGCGGCCTCGGCGATCGCGGGATGCTCGATCAGGACATTCTCGACCTCGCTTGGATAGACGTTCTCACCGCCGGTGACGATCTTGTCTCCTCGGCGATCGACCAGATAGAGATAGCCGTCCTCGTCGCGGTACCCAAGGTCGCCCATGTGCATCCATCCGTCCCGGAGTGTCTCGCTGGTCGCTTCGGGGTTACGCCAGTAGCCGGACATCAGGTTGGCGCCAATGGTCACGACCTCGCCGACCTCTCCCACATCGACCTCCCGCCCGTCCTCCGACAGCAACCGCCATACCATCCCCGGTGATGAGCGGCCGACCGACGCAAGCAGGTGAGGGGCGCGGTCAGGATCGTGGTCTTCAGGGGTCAGCATCGAGACACCCATCGACTCCGTCGAGCCGAAGCCGTTGACGAGCTCACACCCCCAGAGCTCGTGAGTGCGTCGGGCCAGCTCGGGAGGCATGGGTGCGCTTCCGTACATCAGTCGCTCGAGCGTCGGCGCGGCCTCGCTGCTGAGCTCGAGCAGGTCGTGGACCATTGTCGGGACCAGCTGACCGTGTGTGAAGTTGCCATCGTGCAGATGCCGCAGCCACTGATCGCTGTCGAAACGGCGTAGTTGGATGCAGGTGCCGCCGAGATAGGTAAAGCCGTATGCGACGGCCGCCCCGACGTGGAACATCGGGTTCGACGACATGTACACGCTGCCGGGGCGCACCGCCATCTCCTGGCTCATGGCAATGAGTGTCGCGTGAAGTGCCGCGTTGGTGAGCATCACGCCCTTGGGCCGTCCGGTGGTCCCGCTGGTGTAGTTGATCATCCCGAGCGCATCGCCAGGCAGTGCGGGCGGCACCGGCTGGCTGGCGGCGGCGGCGATCGCCGCGGCGTACGAACCCGTCTCGCCGAGCACGAGCCGGTCCTCGACGGGTAAAAGCTCTGCGACCTCCTCCAGGCCGGGGCCGACGATCAGGAGGTCCGGCTCGCAATCCTCGACCGCGGCCGCCAGCTCCCCGACCGAGAGCCGGTAGTTCAGTGGCACCAGAACCGCCCCGGCGCGGGGAACCGCGGCGCGGATCTCGATCAGCTCGAGCTCGTTATATGCGAGCACCGCGACCCGATGACCGGCCAGGCCTCGCTGCCCGAGGTAGCCGGCGAACGCCGCCGCACGGTCGCTGACCTCAGCGAAGCTGGCGATGCGATCGTCAACGATCACACAGGGGCGCGTCGGGTAGCGCCGGCTGGCATGGTTGAGCAGGTCGGGAACGGCGACCTGGGAACGGTCGGTCGGGGCCATCAGTCGATTCCGCCGGGCCGGCGGAACAGGATCTCCTCGACCACGCACGACGGGCTCGTCGTCAACAGCCAGCCAACGGCGCCGGCGACATCCTCCGGCGCGATCTTCTGCTCGTTCGGAATCCCTTCATCGGCGGTCATCTCGGTCGCGACGATGCCGGGACACAGGGCGCAGGATTTGATGCCGGCATTGCCAAGGTCCACGTTCATCGCGCGGGTCAGGCCGACGATCGCCGCCTTCGTCGTGGCGTAGATCGGCATGAGCGGTTGCGGGCGCTGGGCCGTCACCGACGCGGTGTTCACGACCAGTGCGTTGCCGTGCTCGGCCCCGGCGCGCCGCAGCATCGGACCGCCGAACCGGTAGCCGAGGATCACGGCGCGTAGGTTCACGGCGAGCTGAAGGTCGATGTGCTTGACCGGGTACTCGTCAATCTCTGCGCTGATGCCCATCCCTGCGTTGTTGACAAGAACGTCGAGCCGGCCGTAGCGCTGTTCGTGTGCATCAATGACCCTGGCGAGTTCCTCTTCGTTGGCGAGGTTTCCGGCAACCGCCTCCACTTCGAACCCCTCGGCGCGCAGCGTTTTCGCGGCCTCGTCGAGCCGGTCCTCACGGCGCGAGGTGATCGTGAGTACACAACCTGCCTGGCCGAGCGACCGTGCGATGGCAAAGCCGATCCCAGAGGAGCCTCCCGTGACTAGTGCGGCACGCATGCTTCCCGGTACGGCATCATGACCTCCGCCGTGTAGCGCTCGAGTGCATCGCGGCGCTCATCGATGGTGAGGCCGCCGTAGCGGCGCACGTAGAGTTGAAACGGATCGACGT
This sequence comes from uncultured Solirubrobacteraceae bacterium, assembly GCA_963743985.1. Lineage (GTDB taxonomy): Bacteria > Actinomycetota > Thermoleophilia > Solirubrobacterales > Solirubrobacteraceae > Palsa-465. The sequence continues at coordinate 126,005 of CAVUSD010000009.1, forward strand.
GCACCGAATCGATAGCGGCTTCGTTCGTCAGCTCGATCAGCTCGCCTGCCGATCGACAGCCGATGGCCGAAGCGACGTAGTCGAACGGCTCGGTGCGTCCGATCTCGGCGCGGATCGCGCCGACAGTGTCAAGGAGGTCCGCCGTGCGGGGCTGGCTCGAAAGGGGCGGTAGGATGCCGTCAGCGAGCCTCGCCGCACGTCTCAGAGCGGGGCGAGAGTCGCCGCCGACGTAGATCGGAACCGGTCGATCCGGCGTCGGCTCCATGGTGACCTCCGGAAACGAGAAGAACGTCCCCTCGTGCGAGAAGCGCCCGCCGCCGAGGCACTTGCGGAGCACCGCGATCGCCTCGTCGCTACGCGGACCGCGGGTCTCGAAGTCGTAGCCGAGCATCTCGAACTCCTCTCGCAGCCAGCCAGCGCCCACCCCCAGGATGAAGCGTCCGGGGAACAGCACCCCAAGCGTCGACGCGCCCTTGGCGACCAGTAATGGGTCGCGCATCGCAAGTACGAGGATACCGGTGATGACCGTCATCGACTGCGTGCTGGCGAGGACGGACGCGGCCGCAACCAGCGGATCGAGCCATTCACAGCTCTCGTCCCAGGGGGCCCGCCCGGTATCGCTCCGCGAGTAGGGATAGGCGGTGTCGCTCCCGATCGGGTAGACGACGTGGTCGGGAAGCGTGATCCCGTCGAACCCGAGGCGCTCGGCCAGTCTCGCGACTTCGACGAGCTGACCAGCGGGAATGTAGGTGCCGTACAGGAAGAAGCGCATGCCGCTCAGGAGCCGGCAGCACCGAGCGCCCGGTTCCATTCATCGACCAGAAGCTCACGGATGTAGGCCTTGCGGTTGTTCGCATCCATAAAATCGAAGCGGATCGTCCCGTACGGATCGATGCGCTCACGTAGCAGTGTCAACTCCTCGGCCGTGGGAACCGGAGTCGTGCCGACCTCTTCGGGGATGTCGATCGTGAAACCGGTGTTGTCGATCACCTGCTGAACGCTGGCTCCTGCGGTCAGCGTCTCGAGCCGGAACGGCGTGTCCTCGTCGTCCTTGACCATCACGCACAGTGGCGTGACGATCCGGATCGGACCCGGGAGCAAACCGAGTGCTTCACGGTCGGCGTCGCGGATCGGGGATCGGCCGCCGGTCCGGAAGTCGACCTTCTCGACAAGCGTCCGACGATCGTGGCGGCCGAAGTAGGCGAGGATCCGGGCGTAGTTCTGAACCACTTCGGGGGAGCCTGCACCACCCGGCAATCTCACCTTGGGATGCGCGTAGTCGCCGATCACCGAGAGGTTGAAGGCGCCGCTGCCGTCGATCTGTGCCGGAGAGACGCACTCGACGAGTCCGCGCTGCCCGAGGTGGACGGTCATCGTGGTCTGGACGAACGACCAGCGCGCGACTGCGCCCCGGTAGGCAGCCGCTTCGACACCGGCGAGATCGAGTTTCAGTGGTTCGATCCCGATCGCGTTGAAGCCGACCATCCACGCTTCCGGCGCATGGGTGAGTTTGGCCAACATGTACGCGGCGTATGCCAGCGGCGTGAACGACCCAAGGACGGTCACTCCCGACTCGTCAACTTCGGAGGCGATCCGGCAGACGAGCATCTCCTCGGTGCTGTAATCGCTCATCCGACCTGAACCGTTTCAGTCCCGGACGCGACGTTCCGCAGCACCGTGCGGCGTGGCTCGTCAAGTATCCGCTCCCGGTATTCGTGCTCGCTCTCCGCGGCGAGCTGCTCGATGTACGGCGCGCCCGCACCCGACGCGCACACGTCAGCGTATTCAGCGACCGCCCACGCGTCGAACCCGTAGGCGGGGACGTGGGTCGTCGGGTGCGCGCCCCACGGTGCCTCGATTACCGCGTCGACCAGGAACCCGGGAATGTGAGTAGCGGCCGGGTCGGCTGCCAGCGAGTCAGTTTCGACGAGCTCCTCGCAGGTCACGACCACATGGCGCGCCGCGCGTGCCAGCTCGGGATCGACCGCCAGCGGGCCGTCGACCTGGGCGTTGCCGGCGGCGTCGGCGCGGCGCGCGTGCACGATCGCGACATCAGGGTTCAGCGCGCGGATCGCCAGCATGTTCGCTCCCGTGAATGGGCAGGTCACCTCTGCGTAGAGGTCAGTGGTGACCTCCGGAAGTTGCGATGAGCCGAGGCCGACCATAGGGAGAAACGGCACCTTACGAGCACCGGCGTCAATCGCGATGTTGAAGGCGACTCCGCTGATCTCGTTGAGCTGAAGCGTTCCCTCTTGCGCCGCTCTGCGGAAGTGGGGGGCCAAGCCGAACGCCTCCAGCGACACCATTGAGAACGTCAGCTCGCGGACCAATCCAGCGCCGATCAGCAGGTCCACGTCGATCGAACACAGTGAGCCGATGACATGCAGGTCCGTCACGCGGTCGCGGATCAGCTGTCGCACGGCGGCCATCGGGTGGTTGGACAGCCACGCGCCGCCCAGGCCGACGCTTTGCCCGGACGAGATATAGCTGGAAAGGCCCTCGAGGGGGACAACCTTGCTCATGGCTCGAGCGCATGATCTGGTGCGTCGGTTGTTGGCACAAGCAACCTCCGCGCTATGCCCCGACATTCGGGTGGAGAGCGAGCTAGGCGAAGCGCTCGGACTGCCCGAGACTCTCAGAGCCCAGCAGGTGCGACATCAGCCCGACGAGCTGCTCATCGCTGTACTCCTGTTCCCATTGGAGCACCATGCGCGAGTAGACCGGGCGCTCAAAGGCCGCCACGATCAACTCGGCCGTGATGTCCGCATCGACATCCGAGCTGATCGTGCCCCGGTCCTGACCCTCGCGGATGACCTTCCCGATTTCGCGGCGCGACCGGTCGTGCACAGCCACCCAGGCCGCGGTGAACTCGGTCGGTGGCTCCAGGAGCTCCCACCACACCCTGAAGACCGACGCATTCTCGCGATACACCTCGAGGTAACGAAGCATCGCCTCGCGAACGATCAGACGGCCATCAGTACCCGTCGGGAGGCGTGTCTCGCGATGGAGTCGGTCGGTGAGATCCTGGAGCAGCCGGCGAAAGATATCGCTCTTGTCCTCGAAGTACTGGTAGACGGTGCCAGACGCCAGCCCCGCCTTTTCGGCGATGTCGAGCACCGTAGTGTCAGCGAAGCCGCGCCGACCGAAAACCTGCATCGCGGCACGAAGGATTCGCTCTCGTGTCCTCTGGCCCCGGGCGGACGTCGCATCCGAGCGGCCCTCTGCGGGTTCCCACGCAACCGGACGGGGGTTCTTCGCAGGAGTCAGCTGTACAGCCCCTTCTGGACGATCCGCTCCAGTTGCGTCGCCACGGTCTCGGGCTCTCGTGGCGGCAGCCATCCTGCGGCGTCCATGAACGCGTACTGCGAGAGCACGTCGACGATCATCAGCGAGGCGCCATGAACGGTGCGCCCCCCGGGCTCATCCCAGGAGCCGTTCGGTGACGGCTGCAGTCGGTCGACGATGAGAGCGGCAGCCGACGAGCGCAGCCGCTCCGCGGCTTCAAGGTGCTCGGAACCGGCGCGGGTGAGCTCCTGAGACGCACGCACGAGGCCAGAGTACTCGCGGCCGACGTATAACCAGGCCACCATCTGCCCGCGCAATGTCTGTTCCATCACCAGCGCATCAAGAAGCGCCCCGCCGTACTGCTCGTAGAGCTCGACAAAGAACTCCCACTTGCTCGGGAAGTGACGGTAGAAGGCACCTGTCGTCAGGCCGGCGTCGCTCGTGATGTCGGCGAGGCGGGAACCCGCATAGCCGCTGACGGCAAACGCTCGGCGCCCGGACTCGAGCAGCGCTTCTCGCGTGGACCGTGTTGTCGTTTCAGCGCTGGCGATGATAAGCTGCCGTCAGGTTTTCAACGTGGGACACACTACTTTTTTATCAGAGCATGAGGACTTCCGGGAGTCAGTGCGCGGCTTCCTGAAGCGCGAAGCTGTCCCATATCGCGACCAATGGGAACAGGACGGCAAGCTCGACCGAGCGTTCTGGCGCAAAGCGGCCGCCCAGGGCTTCGTCGGATTCGAAGCGCCCGAAGAGCTGGGCGGTCTGGGAATCCGTGATTACCGTTTCAACGCGATCCTGCTCGAGGAGAGCTGTTACGCGGGCCTGCTGCCAGACCACTTCATGCTGCAGAACGATGTGCTCGGACCGTACCTTTTCGAACTGGCTTCGCCCGAGCAGCAGGAACGGTGGCTGCCGGGCTTCACCGCCGGGGAGTTGATCGCCGCGATCGCGATGAGTGAGCCGGGCACCGGGTCGGATCTGCGCGGGATCGCCACGACCGCCAAGCGCAACGGCGACGGGTACATCCTCAATGGCTCCAAGACGTTCATCAGCTCCGGCACGCAAGCCGATCTGGTCGTCGTTGCGGCTCGGACCTCCCCCGAGGCGCGAGCCAGCAACGCCTTCAGCCTGCTCGTCGTCGAAGGCGACATGCCCGGCTTCGAGCGGGGCCGCAAGCTGGAGAAGATCGGCCGCCACCAGCAGGATACGGCCGAGCTGTTCTTCAACGACGTGCACGTGCCAGCTGAGAATCTGCTGGGTGAGGAGGGTGCGGGGCTGCGGAATCTGATGCGCAACCTCGCCCGTGAGCGGCTGGCAGTTGCGGTCGCAGCCGTTGCCGGCTCCGAGTTCGCGTTGGAGATCACGCTCGAATACGTCAAGACCCGGACGGCGTTCGGAAAGCCAGTCGGGAGCTTTCAGGTCAACCGCCACGCGCTGGCACAGATTGCGGCCCAGCTTCGCGCCGCGCGCGTGTATCTGAATAGCTGCATCGAAGCCGAGACTGCTCACGATCTCGATCATTCGGAGGCGGCCGGCCTCAAGGCGTGGACGACGGAGATGCAGTGGAGCATCGTCGACCGATGTCTGCAGATGCACGGGGGGTACGGCTACATGGACGAGTACGAGATCTCGCGGCAATGGCGCGACGCGCGCGTCCAGCGCATCTACGGTGGCTCCACCGAGATCATGTGGGAGATCGTCGGCAAGTCGCTCGGCTTGTAGCCGCGGATCTCAGCCCGGTGGGGTCGGTCAGTTCGTCGCTACTTCGCCAGGTTGCCTGCGTCGACCGGAATCGCGGCTCCCGTGAGCATCCGGCTCTGGTCGGATGCGAGCCAGAGCACGGCGTTGCTGACGTCCTCCGGTTCGACGGTCGGGACCGGGAGGATGTTGAGGCCGCGTAGCCCTTCCTCGGCGTCTTCGTACCGAGGGTTTTCGAGGTCCGGCCGGAACAGCTTGAACATCTGATCGTTGAGCAGCATCGCCGTGGACACGCCCGTCGGACAGATAGCGTTGACGCGGATGCCGCGGGCGCCCAACTCCTGGGCCAGCGTCCGCATCAGCCCGATGACGCCATGCTTTGCGGCCGTGTAATGCCCATTACCGGTCACTGCCCGGACCGCGTTGGTCGACGCGATGAAGATGATCGAGCCCCCGTTCCCCAGCTCGAGCATTCGCGGGACCGCCGCCTTCGCGGTCCGCCACTGCGAGGTGAGGTTGACGTCGATCATCTGCAAGAACCTCTCCTCCGGGATCTCCCAGAGGTCCCCGCCAAGTGTCCAGATGCCGGCGTTGGCGACCACGATGTCGAGGCGACCGAACGCCTCGATGCCCTGGGAGACCGCTGACTGCAGCGCGGCGATGTCTCGGATGTCGGCGGCCACGGCCACGGCACGCCGACCTTGGGCCTCGACCAGCCTCGCGGTCTCGGCCAGCTGCGCTGACTGGGGCATCTCGTAGGGAACGTGGTCCAACTGCCGTGCGATGTCGAGCGCGATGACATCAGCACCCTCGCCCGCCAGTCGCACCGCATGCGCGCGACCCATCCCGCCCGCGGCTCCTGTGATCAGCGCGACCTTGCCTTCGACCTGCCCCATGTTGGCTCCCTTTCGCCCGCCACCTCGCGCACGGCATCCGCCAGGCGCATGAACGGATTAACCCCGGGATCAGACGAGAACATCTGCTCCTGGTGCATCATGTTGTGGAAGATCGCAGCCGACAGGCCGGTGTCGAGATCGGCCCACGCGATCGATCCGCCGGCTCCCGGACTACAGATCACCCGCGGCCCTTGGCCGACGATCGGGTAGGCGAAGGGTGACGGGCCGCCCAGCCAGAAGCCGCACGTGCCGACCATCACCGGTGCCCCGAGTGTCTGATCCGTCGACTCGGAATCGGGGCGCGGCTCGGCGAACGAGAGCACCAATTCCTCTGATAGCAGCCGAGTGCCGTCGAGCTCGCCGTGGCGCGCCAACATCGCGAACAGCCGAGCCATTGCCCGCGCACTCATGATGCCGCCCGCTCCCGGGTTGACCGATTTGCGCACGTCGGTCCGGTTGAAGATCGTTCCCGGCGCCACCGCCGTCGGCATCGAGGCCTCATAGATCTCGGGTTCGACCGCCGCCGGCGGACTCGGGATGAGCACCGGCGCAACGCGCCCGAGCTGAGCGTCCGGGATGCCGACGTAGATGTCCTGGAGCCCGAGCGGTGCGAGCAGTTCCTCTCGGATGAACACGTTGAACGGGCGGCGCTGAGGATCGGCTCGACGGACGATCTCGCCGGCCTGCCATGCCCAGATGAGCGTGTGGTAAGCGTTGGTCGTGCCCGGCTCGAACACCGGTGCCGCCGCTTCCACCGCTCTGACCATGTACCCCCAGTCGCAGATCTGCTCCGGCGTCACGGCGTTCGGCATCCGAGGGATACCGGCGCGGTGAGACATCACGTCTCGGACGGTGGTCCCGCCCTTGCCGTTGTCGCCGTATTCCGGCCAATAATCAGTGACCAACGCCTCATACCGCACGATGCCCCGCTCCACCAGCAGCGCGAGCGCAGTAGCGGTGACTCCCTTGGTCACCGAGAACACCGAGAACAGTGTGTCCCCGTCAACGAGCCGCCCGCTGCCAGCGGGATCTGCCGTGCCGGTCCAGGCGTCGACGATCAGTTCACCGTCGAGGTACGCCGCGACCTGCACCCCGACCTCACCCAGCCGGCGCGCGTGGCGCAGGCCCTCTGCGATCCTCTCGTCGGTATCCACGTGACCTCCTTCTGACGCTCGGACTGCGGCCACTCGGATGTTCGTCCAAGGAGGCGGGAACCGGCAATCACGAGGAGACTCAACCCCGACGTTCCGGGGGCTCGGCCGTGCTTTTCTCGGCCGAAATTCAATTCGGCGACAAGACGCTGGCCAGCGTGTCGCCGCTATCGCGACGTGGGGTAGTCCGGCGGGGACTGGACGAATTGGATGAGCACGCCATGGGCGGCGCGGGGGTGCACGAACGCCTCTTGCCAGTCGGAAACGTCGTGGTTTTCTCCGATCAGCTCAAAGCCGCCCGCGGAGGCACGGGCGACCGAATCGGCAAGGTCGGCGACACGAAACGTCAGGTGGTGAAGCCCGCCCAGCGGGTTACGCGCAAAGAACGAATCAAAGAACGAGGAATCCGGAAGCGGCTCGAGCAGCTCGACCTTCCCGCCTCCTTCGAACCCGAGAACGATCCCTTTATAACCAACGCGGACGTTGTCGCCGCCATACAGGAACTGCCCACCGAGCTGTTCGATATAGAGCGGGAGGAGCTCTCGGATGCTCCGTGCGGCGTGCGCCGCGTGGTCGAAGACGGCGTGAACGCCGTTGGGGAGGGCGGGGCTCACCTCTGCTCCTGGTGACGCTCTGCGAGACGGTAAAAGGCGGCGAGCACCTCGTCGGACCCGGCGGTCGGCAGCACCGCCTCGTCAACACCCGCCGCGAGGATCTCTTCGCGGTCGGCCGGGGTCACGACCGACCCACCGACCAGGATGGGGATCGGAGGCTCGGCGGCCCGCAACCGGTCGGATAGCTCGCCGGCGTAGTGGATGAACTCCCACGAGTGAGCGCTGACTCCAACCACGTCGACATCCTCGTCGATGGCGATTGTCGAGATCGTCTCAGGGAGCTGGAAGCGGCCGGCATAGATCACCTCCACGCCTGCGTCCCGGAGCAACCGCGCGACAGCGAGCGAGCCCGCCTCGTGCTGATCGAGCCCGAGCACAGTCACGAGCGCCCGGACCGAACCGCTCATCGCGGTCGCTCGACGCACTTGAGCGGATCGTATGGCCAGCCGTGGCATTCGCGCAGAACTCCGATGCACTCGCCCATCGACGCCTCCGCCCGGAGCGCCTGGAGTAGTGTCGGCATCACGTTCGCACCGTCGCGGCATGTCTGCTCGAGTTCGTCCAGGGCCGCGACGACCGGGAGGTGCGGCCGCGCCTCGCGCCACGCTCGGATCTGATCAATCCGCTCGTAGCTCGGAGCGATTCGTTCCTCAGAGATATTGCGGAGCAGCTGGTCCTGCTCAAGCGGCACCTCGTTGACGTTGACGCCGACAACCGGCCTCGTCCCGTCCGAGACCTCGTTGGCCCGCGCGACCATCGCCTCCGCGAACAGCCCCCGGAAGAAGCCCCGCTCGGCAAGCTCGACCACATCACCGAGGCTTTCGATGAATGCCACGCGAGCGAGGATCCGCTCTTCCAGCTGATCGGTGAGGCTCTCTACGTACCATGAGCCCCCGAGCGGGTCGGCGACGTCGGCAACCCCAGTCTCCAGACGCACGATGTGCTGGGTACGCAGCGCGACCAGGTGCGCCTCGCGCGAGGGGGTTCTGATCCCCTCGTCAAATGCGGAGATCTCCATCGCCCGGACGCCGGCCAGCGTCAGCGCAACCGCTTGGATGGCGCCCCGCGCGATGTTGTTTGCGATCTGCCGGGAGGTCATCGTCGCACCAGAGGTGTGGGCCGCGACGTTGATCGCCAGCGAGCGTGGGTCCCGCGCGCCGAACTCCTCGGACATCATCCGCGCGTAGATCCGGCGCGCCGCCCGGATCTTCGCGATCTCTTCGAAGAAGTCCATCCGGCAGTTGACGAGCAGCGCGATTCTCGGTGCAAAGCGGTCGACCTCGACACCGCGGGCGATCAGTCGCCGGACGACCTCGCGCAGCTCTACGAAGCCGAGCGCCATCTCGTCGACGATGTCCACGCTGCCGTCCGAGATGTAGTAGGTGTCTTCGATGAAGGGGTGGAACCGGGGCATCCGCTGCGAGCTGAACTCAATCGAGTCGGTCGCCAGACGCATGTGCAACTCGATCGGGAGCTTGGACGAGTACGCCGTGTCCTCCGCGAACAGAGGCGGCAGGATCGCCGAGCCCCGCAGCCGGTCGGCCGGGTAGCCGTGCGCCTGCGCGGCAAGGTACAAGCCAGCCGCGGCGAATCCGCCCGGCAGCGAGTGGTCGCAGCTGACGCGATCGAGCGGGATCCCGTCGTACAGAGCGATGTAGTCCTGGGCGCGGCAGACCGAGACGCCCTGGTTGCCGACGGCATGGCGCGCGTAGGGATGGTCAGGGTCCAGGAAGCACTGGGTCGGGGTGTCGCCGATCACGTCGAGCCCGGTAGCCCCGTGCTCCAGCAGGTAATGGAACTGCTGGTTGGACCGCTCGGGTGGGCCTTCGCCCGATAGCTCCCGCACGATGATGTCGTGGCCCTCGCCCGGGTCGCGCTCGCGGGGCGCTCGCGTACCGCGCGTGTAGGGGTAGCTGCCCGGGTCCCCGAGCTTGGCCTGATAGTCGAGCTGGACCGAGGACGGGGTGTAGAACAGCGCCCGCTCGGGTCGGGTGCTGCTCCCGGTCGCGCTCATCGAGGAACTTTCATCGAAGCACTTGACGGAAGTTCGGCTCCCGCTTCTCACGGAAAGCAGCCAGCGCTTCGGCATGGGCCGGGCCGCTCAGGAGCCGACGGAATTCCTCCTCCTCACGGAGCCGCGACTCGTGGGCCGCCGGCAGCCGCGAGGCGAGCAGCAGACGTTTGGTCTGGAGGAGCGACTCGAGCGGTTGCGCGGCGATCTTCGCGGCAAGCTGAAGCGATTCGTCGAGCAACGACTCGTCTGACACGACTCGCATGACGAGCCCGCACTCCTCCGCTTCGGCGGAGGAGATCCACTGGCCCGTGAACAGCGCCAAGGCGGCGTGCTGGCGGCCCATGAGCGCCGGCATCGTGACGGTGCTCCCCGCCTCAGGGACGAGCCCGAGCGCCGCGAACGGCATCCTGAAGCGCGCCGACTGTGCGGCGACGGCAATGTCGGCGTGCCCAAGGATGGTGGTCCCGATCCCGACCGCTAGGCCATTCACCGCGACGATGAACGGCTTCGGGAAGCTCTCGACTCGTTCGATCAGTGCGTCGTACGGATTCGGCGCGTCGGGGGTGGGTTCATCGCTGATGTCGGAACCAGCTGTGAACGCCCGTCCGGCGCCGGTCAGCACGACGCACCCGATCGTCGGATTCTCCGCAGCCCGCTCGAGTGCGGAGTCGAGCTGCGCGAACAGCTCGCCATTGAATGCGTTGAGGGCCTCCGGTCGGTTCAGCGTCAACTGGTTGACGCCGGTGTGCTCCTCGGCTAAGACGAGCCCTGCGGCTTCGTTGGACAGCGAGTCTATTTGCGCCATAATCTGACGGCAGCTTATCGGAACTCGTGCCGACCGCCGAAACATTTCGATGCCACTACCACCCCGCGACTGGCCCGAACTCATCCTGCAGCTGGCGGCTGTCGACGGGCGCGACTGGGTCGCGCTCGAGCACGAGTCCCAGCAGATCACGATCCGAGAGCTCGCCGACGCGATGCTGCGCGCGGCGGCGGCGCTGTCAGGTGATGAGGGGGTGGTGGCGGTCTGCGAGGTGGACCCGATCGCGCACACGGTCGCCGTTCTGGGGGCCGTTGCGGCCGGACGAGTTGCCATGCTGGTAGACCCGAAGTCTCCGCAGGCGTTGCTGTCTGAGGTGATCAAGCGTTCGGGCGCGACAACACTGGTGGGGAGCTCGTTGCCGGGACTCGCCGCGATCGGACTCCCTGACCTGTTGGTCGCGCAGCCGGCTCGGCGTCCGGCGGGCCAGGATTCGGAAGAGATCGGGTCGATCTTCCTGACGTCCGGCTCCACCGGCGTTCCGAAGCTCGTCCAGCGTACGCGGAGCGCAGACCTGAACGCCGCGATGTGTCTGACGCTCGCCGGCTTTCCGATCTTTCCGGGCGACCGGCACTGGGTGTGCGTCCCCTATGCGGGAGCGCCGTTCCTGACGCTGGTCATGGGAGCGTTGTTCGCCCGAGCGTCGGTCGTGTTCGCTCCGTTCGTCCGTGACTCGGTCGACCCTTTCCTGAACGAACGTCAGATCTCCAGCGCGTACCTGGTCCCGACGATGCTCCGCCTCGCGCGTGAGCATGACGGTCTGGCTGGGCCCGGTTGGGGAGGCATGAGGGCGCTGATGACCGGCGGCGAAAAGCTCGACGAGCCGACCGCCGAGGTGCTCCTCGAGCGCTTCGAGGGCAGGGTGTTCTGCGCATACGGCATGACCGAGCTACCGCGGCCGACGCAAGCGACCTTCGAGGAGATCGCCGCCCGGCCCGGGACTGTGGGGCGCACGATCGCCTACCGTCGCATCCGGATCGCCACGATCGGCTCGGACGCCGATGTCCCGCGCGGTGAGGAGGGCGAGGTACTCGTCACCGGGCCTGACCTGTTCCACGGCTACCTCGGCGAGGAGCCGGTCGGCGACTGGTATCGGACCGGCGACCTCGGGCACCTCGACGACGACGGATACCTGTTCATCACGGGCCGCGCGTCGAGTGTCGTCAAGGTCGCGGGCAACCGGGTCTCGACCGAGGAGGTCGCCGCGGCCCTGCGCCGGCATTCGGATATCGGCCAGGCTGCGGTGATCGCGGTGGAGGACCCGACGTGGACCAACCGGCTCGAGGGATTCGTGGTGCTGCGGGCGGGGAGCGATCAGGATGAGGACGGCCTTCGCGCCTGGTTGGGGGAGCGGATGCCGGCCTACAAGGTGCCGCGCTCGATCCGGTTCCTCGACGAGATCCCGCTCGACTCCTCTGGCAAGCTCTCGCTGAAGCAGCTGCACGCGCTCGTCAGCGGCTGAGCTCCCGGACGAGCACGTTGCGCAGGATCTGGTTGGTCCCGCCGAAGATCTCCTGGATCTTCGCCTCTCGGTAATAGCGTTCCATCCCGTATTCGACCATGTAGGAGTAGCCGCCAAGGATCTGCATGCCGTCAGTCGCGCAACGCGTCCCGGCTTCAGAGGCGGCGATCTTGGCCATTGCCGCCTCGGCACGGCATGGTTGGCCGCGGTCCAGCCGGTCGGCTGCGATGCGAGTCAGAGCGCGGGCCGCCGCAACGTCGATCGTCATGTCGGCGAGCATGTGACCGATCGCCTGGTGGTTGATGATCGCGGTGCCAAACTGATGTCGTTCCCGGGCGTACGCGAGAGCAAGGTCGAGCGCGCCCTGTGCGATGCCAAGGCTCTGTGCGGCCGTGTACACGCGGTCGGCATCGAGCAGGTCCATGACGATCGCGGCGCCGCGGTCCACCTCGCCGATGACGCCTGTCCGGGGAACACGCACATCGTCGAGGAAGACCTCGCATGTGTGGGTTCCCTGCCCGGCGAGTTTACGCAGCGGCTGCACGGTCACGCCCTCGGCGTGACGTGGCACGAGCACGAACGTCAGCGCCGAGCGCGGTGCGGCGCCGGGCGACGTCCGAACCAGAGTGAGGATCAACTCCGCAGCATCGGCGCCCGTGGTGAAGATCTTCTGGCCGCGGATCAAGAGGTCGTCTCCGTCGGCAATCGCCCTGGTCGCGAGTCCCATCAGATCCGAGCCGCAGTCTGGCTCGCTCAGCGCCATCGCCATACGCAGCCCTCCGGTCGCGAGCCGCGGGAGCAGCTCCTGGCGCTGTGATTCGGTGCCGAACCGACCGATCGCCTCGGCGCAGAACAGCGCGGTCGGGACGAAGGCGTAACCGAGACACGCTCCGGCCCGCTGGATCTCCTCGACGACGATGCAGCGGGTGACGGCGTCTGCGGATAAGCCGCCGTAGCGCTCGTCGACGGCGATCCCCCACAGTCCGAGGTCCGCCATGCCCTGAAGGATCGCCGCCGGGTAGGTGCCGGTGCGGTCGAGCTCCGCGATCACGTCGATCGGCGCCTCGCGGGTGAAGAAGGACCGCAGGGTCTCTCGTACCTGAAGCTGCTCAGGGGTGACGCTGGAGTCGGCGAACGGATTGAGCATCGGATCGGGGCGCGGCTGGCGGAGCCGCCGCCAAGCTACGGCCGGCGACGGTTTGGCACCGCAGGGCAACCATGATAATGTGACGTCAGCTTTTTTGCACTGAGGATCGAGGAGAGGTAATGATTGAAATCGGAATCTTCGACGGAGGCTCCACCGACCTCCCCTTGAAGAAAACGCCGTCAGGACAGCGAGTCGTCGACGGGAATCTCCGTCAGCTCCACGAGTCCTACGCCCGCGGTCAGGCCGCGCAGGTTCGCCGGGCCGTCCTCGCCGACCGAGTCGGGTTTGATTACTACTGGTTGACCGAACATCACTTCGGCGTCGAGGGTGCGGAGCTGAGCACGAACCCGCTCCAGATCGGCACCGCGATGGCGGCGCTGACGCGCCGCATCCGCTTAGGTCAGCTGGCCAACATCGTCGCCTTTCACCATCCGCTCCGGCTGGCAGAGCAGATCGCGATCCTCGACAACCTGAGCGGAGGCCGAATCGAGGTCGGGCTCGGGCGCGGGTACCAGGCGCGTGAAGCTGAGACCTTCGGGTTCACGTACGGCTCCGGCGTCCAGGATCAGGAGCGAAATCGTGCCTTCCATCACGAGGCGTACGAGATCCTGATCAAGGCGTGGACGGAGGAGTCGTTCTCGCATCAAGGACAGTTCTTCACGCTTCCGCCGACCTACGCCAAGTGGAATCACGCGCAGTCGCTGGCCTATTTCACCGAGGGTGACGCCGGCCCCGATGTCAACGATGTCTACAACATCGCCCCCGCCGACCAGTACTCGATGTCCGGACCCCCGATCTCGGCCAGCGGCACGACGCTCAAGCAGTTGTCGGTCTTCCCGCAGCCGTTTCAGAAGCCCCATCCGCCGCTGTGGGAGCCACTCAACAGCGAGCGGACGATCAGGTGGGCGGCGAAGAACGGACTGAACGGCAACTTCATCTTTGAGAGCGACCGGGCGATGAAGCCGAAGGTCGACATCTACATGGAGGCGAGCGCCGAAGCGGGCTGGCCGAACGGCGGCGAGTTCAAGTCCGGTTGGGACTCGCAGCGGCATCGTGGCGTCAGCTCCGGCCGCGTCGTCCACATCGTCGATCCGGCTCTGAGCCATTGTGATGGGCCACGGGCGATCGAGTCCCAGCTGTTCCAATGGGATTTCTACAAGCCGTTCGGATTCACCGCAATCCTGGCCGAGCCGGGAGAGACGCCGCGGATGGACATCGAGGTCACCGGCAAGGTCCTCCAGGACCAGGGCATGCTGATCGTCGGTTCCAAGGAGCACGTGATCGAAAAGCTCATGGGTCTCAAGGAGAGCGCCTACGCTGACGGCGACTTCATGGTCAACATCTGGTTCGAGTCGGGCGGAACCCCGCACGAAGCGGTCGAGGAGCAGATCCAGTTCTTCGGCGAGGAGGTTATTCCCGTGCTGCAGCGCGAATGCGGCGGCGGGGTTGAGCGTCCGGACACGACAGTGGAGCTGGTTCCTGACGGCATCCTCGTTGGCTGACGGCGACCTCGCGCAGATCGTGCGCCTCACGCACGATTATGCGCTCTACAACGACACGTTCCAGGTCGACCTCCTGGTGAACCTGTTCATGCCGGACGCGTGGTTCGACATGAAGCCCGCCGGGCTCGACTGCTATGTCGGGCAGGACGCGATCCGGGAGTTCTATCAGCGTGAGGAGCGAGCGCTGAGCCACGTCATGCACGTGACCTCGAACCACCGCGTCGACGTCGACGTCGACGGCGACAGCGCCACCGGCACGGCCTACTTCCTGGCCATGGGGATCAGCCGGCGTAGCGGTCGCGAGAACCATGCACGGGGGTATTACCAGGATGCGTACGTGCGCACCGTCGACGGCTGGCGGTTCGCGTCGCGCAGCAGCATCCCGCTGCTGCCGTGGGAGCCGATCCGGGCCCCCGCGCCGTCGTGAACCTCGGCAGACTCGGCATCTGGAGTGGTGAGCTGCGCTTCCTGCGCGATCGTCCGGCGGCGGTCGCTGCCGCTGTCGAGCTCGAAGAGATGGGGTACGACGCGATCTGGCTGCCCGGAGGGACCGGGACGGGCACACCGATCTTCGACGTTGTGGACGAGATCCTCAATGCCACTCGCTCCGTCGTCGTCGCCAGCGGGATCATCAGCATCTGGGTGCAGAACGCCGCTGACACCGCGAACGGTCAGATGCGGCTCCGGGCAGATCATCCGGAGCGGTTCCTGCTCGGCCTTGGGGTCAGCCACCTGCGGTTTCTGGACGAGCACGCTCGATCGCTCTCATCCAAGCCGCGCACGGCGATGGAGCGTTATCTCGACGCGCTCGACGCGGCCGTCGGCCAGGATCTCTCAGCTGAGCGGATTCTCGCCGCCCTTGGCCCGAAGATGCTGCAGCTCTCCCGCGAGCGCTCGCTCGGTTCCCACCCCTACTTCGTCACCCCAGAGCACACGGCGAGCGCCCGTGAGCTGCTCGGACCCGACGCACGACTCGCTCCTGAGCAAGCGGTGGTGCTACAAGCCGACCCCTCCCGGGCACGGGAGATCGCACGCGCTCACATGGCCCTGTATCTGGAGCTTCCCAACTACGTCAACAACCTGATGCGTGCCGGTCGGTTCTCCGAGGCGGATTTCCGCGACGGCGGCAGCGATCGTCTCGTGGACGCGGTGGTTGCCTGGGGTGACCTGGATGCGATCTCTCGTCGCGTGCAGGCGCACTACGACGCTGGGGCCGACCACGTCAGCGTGCAACTGCTGAGCGGCAGGCGGGGCGAACTGCCGTCGCGCGAGTGGCGTCTGCTGGCGGACGCGCTACGCGACTGAGGCTCGGACGAGCGCCTGTGCGCGCTCCCACTCCGTCGCCAGCAGGTTCTCGAGGTAGGCGAGTCGCTCCTGGCCGCCGAGGAAATCGAAGCGGACCGTGCCGAGCGGATCGATCGTGTTACGCAACAGCTCGAGTTGCTCATCCGTCGGCACGTCGGTGAGCGGTGGGTCCGCCGCGACCTCGAGCTCGAAGCCCGTGTTCACGACGACCTCCTCCACGGTCACGCCGGGATGTAGGGATTCAATTGCGAATGGGCGCTCGTCGTCAGTCTTGACGAGCACCGCAAGCGGGGTGACGATTGTCACGGGGCCGTCGGTGACGAGCCCGAGGGCGGCGCGGCGCTCGGCGGAGATCGGCTGACGGCGACCGGTCGCGAAGTCGACCTTTGGCACCAGCGTTCGCGTGTCGTGCTTGGAGAAGTAGGCGATCACCTTGCGGTAGTTCTGGACGACTTCAGGGGCGCCTGCGCCACCGGGAAGGCGGACCTTAGGACGGTCGTAGTCACCGATTGCGGACAGATTGATCGCCCCAGTGTCATCCATCTGCGCCGACGAGACGCACTCCAGCAGACCGTGTGTGCCGAGGTGCACCAGGTGCCCGTTCGTGGTGAAGGACGCTCGCGCGAGCGAGCCCTTGTAGGCCGCTGCCTCCGTGCCGGTGAAGCTGAGCTCGACGGGCGCCATGCCGATCGCGTTGTAGCCGACAAGCCACGCGTCCGGCGCGTGCGTCAGCTTGGCAAGCATGTAGGAGGCGTATGCCAGCGGAGTGAACGACCCAAGAATCGTCACGAAGTCGCCCTCCTGACGCATCTCCCGCGCGATGCGGCACACCATCAGCTCGTGTACTTCGTAATCGGTCATGCCGGTACCTCGAGTGCTCGGCCAGATTCCGCTAGGGCCGTCAGCACGGCCGCGCGTCCGTCGCCGAGCACGCGCCGGCGGTACTCATCCTCTGTTTCGGCACGCAGCTGGGCGATGTAGGCGTCATAGCGGTCACCACCTGCAACTGATGTGCGTTGGTACTCGAGAATCTCCCACGCGTCCTGCGCGTAGCGTGGGACATGCGAGCACGGGTGCGCCCCGAACGGCGCTTCGATGACGGCATCGACCAGGAAGCCCGGGATCCGTGTCGTGTTCGGGTTGCGTGCGGTCTCGGCGACGTCGACGATCTCCTCGCAGGTCACGATGACCAACCCAGAGGCGGCCGCCAGCTCTGGATCCTGAGCAAAGGTCCCCTCGAACTGGGCGTTGCCGAGCCTGTCGCAGCGCAGTGCATGAATGATCGCCACGTCAGGCCGAACGGCCTTGACGATCATGACTTCATCGCCGAACGAGGAGTTCGCGGTGCCGAAGACCTCGGGGTTACTGCCGACGAGATCGGATCCGATCGGGCCACGCAGAGGAAGGAATGGAACCCCCTGCCCGGCCGCCTCCAACGCGACCTGCAGGGAGAGCGCTGGGAGCTCGGTGATCGAGAGCTCCCCGGTCTGGACCGCTCGGCGAAATTGCAGCGCCAGCCCGAATGCCTCGAGGGTCACCATCGAGAACATCAGGTGGCGAAGTGCCTTGGCGCCGACCAACAGGTCGATGTCGATCGTCCCGAGCAGCGCCAGCACGTTGAGATCCTCGCGCTGGGCCCTCAGCAGCTGCCGCACCGCAGCCATTGGATGGTTCGCGAACCAGCCTCCACCGAAGGCGATTGTCGATCCCGGCGGCACGAGCTCGGGCAAACGCTCGAGCCCGAGCACCTTGTCGATCTGAGTGCTCACGCTCGAACCGATGGGTCGGCGACACGCGGTGCGAAGCGGCTTTCATCGAGGTGCGCCCCGATGAACACCAGCAGGATGACGACCGTCTCGGTGCCCTTGTTGGACCACGAGTGATTGGCCCCGCACTGGATGAGAGATTCGCCGGCTTTGATGACTTTGGTCTCCCCGGTGTCGAGCGTCAGTGTTACCTCACCGCTGAGGATGAACTCCAGATCGACCGTGGCGGTGTAGTGCATCCCGCTCGCATCGGACACGGCGTCGCCCATGCCGGGGGTCAGTCGCTCGGTCTCTGCCCAGGCGGCCTCCGCGTCGGCGGGCACAGTGATCTCGTGCTCGGGCGGCATGCTGAAGACGATGAAGCGGTAGCCTTCCGGCGTCGTGGGGAAGAACCGGAGCCCGGCCTCTGGTTCGCCGCGACCGGGGACCGTCGGCGTGGAATCGCTTCCGAACAGGTCGAATATTCGGTTGCCGCCCAACGTCGGGGGAATTTTGGCCGGAATGACCTCGTCCGATACGAACGCCGAGCGTCCGCTCTCGTCAATCCCGGTGATAACTCGGCGAATCTCCTCCATGGTTCTCCTCTGTGCTCCGGAAGCGCTCGAGCGAGTCTTTCATGCCGAGCGCCACCGGGCGCGGGCCGAAGAGAAGCGCTCCCCCTGAATTTCGGGTCCGACGCCGGGGTGTGCGCCGACGCCGCGGCCGACGGAGCCGACGTTCAGGGGGGTGGAACGCATCAAGGCTTGGAGTCATCCTGGGTCGCCTCTTAGGGTCGCGTTCTGCCTCGGCTTGCTCCCTCGATGCTCTCCATGCAACGCACCCTCTTCGACGACGATCACTTAGCATTTCAGGAGGCCATCCGCGCGTTCATCAGGCGTGAGGTTCTGCCGAACCACGAGCGCTGGCGCGATCAGCACGGCATCGATCGTGACCTGTGGCTGGCAGCCGGTCGCGCCGATTTCCTGGGAATGGCCGTACCCGCTGCGTTTGGCGGGAGCGAGACGAGAGACTTCCGCTACAACGCAGTTCTCACCGAGGAGCTTGCCCGGGTCAGCTTGGGGCTGTCTTCGAGCGTCGGAATCCACACCGACGTCGTAGCGCCGTATCTGGTCGAGCTCACCAGCGATGAGCAGAAGCAGCGCTGGCTGCCGGGCTTCTGCACTGGGGAGCTGGTCAGCGCCATCGGCATGACGGAGCCCGGAGCGGGCTCGGACCTCGCCAGCCTTCGTACGAGCGCGCGTCGCACGAACGGCGAGTGGGTGATCAACGGCTCGAAAACGTTCATCACCAATGGCGCCAGCGCCGATCTCGTGGTCGTTGCCGCCCGGACGGGTCCTGCCCCGCGTGACATCAGCCTGTTCGCCATCGAGGCTGACGCCCCCGGATTCTCCCGGGGACGCAAGCTGGACAAGGTCGGTCAGCCGGAGTCCGACACGAGCGAGCTGTTCTTCGAAGATTTGATCGTCACTGAAGAGCACTTGCTCGGCCCGCTGAATCGAGGCTTTGCGGCGATGATGGAGAGACTTCCGCAAGAGCGGCTGCATGCCGCCTGCGCGAACTTGGCCCATGCGCGCCAGGCGTTGACGGATACGATCGCGTACGCGGGCGACCGGGTCGCTTTCGGGCGCCCAATCGGGACTTTTCAGCACAGCCGCTTCGTGCTGGCCGAGCTCGTAACGGAGGTTGATGTCACCCAGGCGTACCTCGACCAGTGTCTGCAGTGTTTCGTCGACGGGAGGCTTGACAACGTCGACACGGCAAAGGTGAAGTGGTGGACCGCGCAAGTCCAGAATCACGTCATCGATGCCTGCGTCCAACTGTACGGCGGGTACGGGTACATGGACGAGTACCCGGTCGCGCGCGCGTGGGCGGACGCGCGCGTCACGAAGATCTGGGCCGGGTCGAATGAGATCATGAAAGAGGTAATCGGGCGATCGCTCGGTTTCGGAGAGGTTGAACATGACTAGCCAGCCGGTGGCAATCATCACCGGGGCGAGCCGGGGGATCGGGCTGGCGACGGCCGCTGCGCTGCTGCGCGACGGGTACGCGGTCACGATTACCGCCCGCAAGCCTGAGCCGTTGGCGGCGGCCGCGTCGGAGCTGGGGACGCCGGAGCGAGTCCATGTCGTTGCCGGAAACGCGGGCGATGCAGAGCATCGTAAGGAGACGGTCGCTTCCACGATTGCGCGATTCGGTCGGCTCGACGCACTCGTCAACAACGCAGGTATCAATCCCCGGGTCGGTGCCCTCGCCACATTCGACCTCGATGCGTTCAGGAAGATTCTCGACACGAATCTGATCGGGACGCTGGGTTGGGTCCAGGAGGCATATGTCCAGTGGATGGCCGACCACGGGGGAGCGATCGTCAACATCTCCTCCGTTTCAGGCGTACAGCCGCAGCCGCTGATCGGCGCCTACGGTGTGAGCAAGGCGGCACTGCTGCATCTCACCGCACAACTGGCGCGGGAGCTCGGTCCCGCAGGGGTTCGTGTCAATGCGGTAGCGCCGGCTGTCGTGCGCACGAGATTCGGTGCCCCGTTATTCGAGAACAACGAGGAAGCGGTCGCGGCCGGTTATCCACTAGGCCGGATTGGCGAGCCCGAGGACGTAGCCGATGCAATCGCCTTCCTTGTGTCCGCACGCTCGTCATGGATCACCGGGCAGAACGTGGTGCTCGACGGCGGCCTGCTCGCCGGCGGTCCCGTCGAGTCGTGAGGGTCAGACGGTCGCACCGATTCGGTGCCCGTCATCGATCGCAGCACGCAAGTGGCGCTGGCTGAGCGCGTCGCCGATCACGTACACCTCCCCAGGTCCGCCCGCCAGCTCCGCGGCCAGGGATGGGGCCGGTGGATTGGCCGTGACGAACACCACGGCATCGGCGGCAACCGACAAAGTCTCGCCGCCGTCGATGTCTCGCAAGGTCACCGTCGACCCATCGTACGCCGTCCCCATGGTTCGGACGGACAGCGAGAAGTCTCCGTGACTTCGCAGGCGGTGGACAGCCGGCCCAGGCTCGAACGCCGTGTGAAGCTTGGGCATCAGCGAATCGAGTGTCGTCACGTAGGTCACCGCGACCCCGTCGGCGAGTAGGCGCTCCGCTGCTGCCACGGCTTCGAAGTGCCCGCTGTCATCGATGACCGTGACTCGTCGCGCGCCCTCCAGGCCGCCAGAGAGGACTTCCCAGCTGCTCGTGAGGCTGGCGCCCGCGGCGAGCTGCATCGGCTCACCGGGGGAGACGCTGTGCACGCCGTCGAGCCGTGGCCGGACTCCGGTCGCCAGCGCCGTGATGTCTGGTTTCAGTGCCCGAACGGCGGCGGCCTGCGCGTCGACTCCGAACCTCACGTCCACCTCCAAGCGGTCGAGCTCGCGGTCAAACCAATCGAGCAACGCGGCCAGCCGCGATCGACTCGGTGCGTTCGCCGCGATCGCCAGCTGCCCGCCGATCCGCTGCTCGCGCTCGAGCACCGTGACCCGATGGGATCGCATCGCCGCGACCCGGGCTGCCTCGAGTCCGGCAGGCCCGGCTCCGACGACGACCAGATGTCGTGTACTCGGCGCCGCCGCGAGGTGGTGGTCCCCACGGGTGAGCTCGCTCCCGGCACCGGCGTTGACGGCGCAGCCGATGTTCCCCGCGTACATCGAGGCGACACACATATCGCAGGCGATGCACGGCCGGACCTGAGCGACGCGTCCGCTCAACGTCTTCGCCACGATCTCGGGGTCGGCGATATGAGCTCGGGTCAGGCCGACGAAATCGCTGTCACCGGCGGCTACGAGGCGCTCGGCTTCGACCAGGCTCGTGATGCGTCCAGTGACGATCGTGGGGAGTGCCGTGGAGCGCGCTATCGGCAGGCTGGTTGGCAGCATGTAGCCAGCCGGCTCGTACATCCCTCCGATGAATTTCTCTTGCCGGAAGTAGCTGCCGATCGAGACGTCAACGAAGTCGATCTTGCCGGTCCGCTCGAGGACCGCCACGATCTCGATGGCCTCCTCGACCGATGTGCCGCCGGGAACCGTCTCGGTCGAGACGCGTACGCCCACCGGGTAGTCAGGCCCGACCCGTCCACGGACCGCTTCGACGATCTCGAGCGGAAACCGCATCCGGCCTGCCAGGTCGCCGCCGTATTCGTCGTCACGCAGGTTGGTGAGCGGGGACAGGAACTGGTGGACCAGGTAGCCGTGGGCGAAGTGCAACTCGATCCCGTCCAGGCCACCTTCGACCACTCGCTTCGCTGCGTCGCCAAACGCGGACACGACCTCGGCGATCTGGTCGTGGCTCATGGCGATCGGCATCGTTCCGGCTGGATTCGGCTGTACCGGGGACGCCGACCATGGAGGTTGGCGCGCCTCGGCGGGCAGGGCCTGAGCCCCGCCGTGATAGAGCTGCTGGAATACCCTGGTTCCGAACGGGCGCACCGCCGCCATCAAGCGTTCATACCCGGACAGGATGCTGTCGGACCACAGAGCCAGACCGCCGATCCCGCTCTGATGGACGCTACCGATCTCCAGGATGGTCAGCCCGTTTCCTCCACGTGACGCGGCGGCGTGATACGCGATCAGCTCGTCGTTGATCAGGCGCTCGGGCCCATAGAGGCGGGTGCCGTGCGCGGTTCGCACCATTCGGTTGGGGATCTCAGCCGATCCCAGCCAGCCAGGTTCGAGAAGCCGCTCGATTCCGTCCTCGTGCGCTAGGGGCGTTTGTTTGGAGGTCACCGCGAATTCTGGTCAGAGTGGCGGGCGGTTGCGCCACCGTAAACGCGGAGTGTGCGCCTGTGAGAGGAGTTGGCGTGGCAGACCCCGAAATCTGGGCGGGGAGGATGCGCCTGGAGACGGTCAGCGTCCGGTCCAAACCGGCGGACGCTTCTCTACGAACGCCCGGGGCCCCTCGGCGAAGTCGTCGCTCATCTGGATGTCAGCCCACGCGACGTCAGACTTCTCCCACGCTCGGGAGTCGTCGTCGCACAGCGTGTCGAGCATCAGCTTGCGGCTGCGCCGAACCGCGAAGGGCGCGTTGGCGCAGATGCTGTCAGCGAGCTCGAGCGCCCGGTTGACCACGGTCCCGGGCGCGCACAAGACATTGACCATGCCAAGGGCATAGGCGCGTTCGGCCCCAAGCGGCTCTCCCGTCATTGCCAATTGCATCGCTACGTTGAACGGGAGCACGCGGGGGAGGCGGAACAGACCGCCCGAGCCGGCGGCAAGCGCGCGCTTGACCTCCGGGATCCCGAAGCCGGCGGCGGTCGAGGCAACGATCAGATCGCAGGAGAGGACGATCTCGCACCCACCGGCGACGGCGAGGCCGTCGACCGCGGCAATCAGCGGCTTGCTGCGTGGCAGCCGGGTGATCCCGGCAAACCCTCCTCGCGGCGTCCGGAGCGACTGCTCATTGCCGGCGCTGATCTCCTTCAGATCGGCGCCGGCGCAGAAGACCGGTCCGTCGCCGGCGAGGATCCCGGCCCAGAGCTCGGGATCGCTCTCGAGCTGGTCAAGCGCATCCTGAATGCCGTTGGCCACCGCTGCGTTGACGGCGTTGCGCGCCTCAGGACGGTCGATCGTTATCACGGCAACTCGCCCGTGGCGCTCAAACCTCACCATAGGGAGATTCTAAGTGAAGTTCTCAAGTCAGAGATTCGGTTTACGAGATGGCTCGCTTTGGCAACCAACGTGCTCTGCGTATGCCTCGACCTGCGGCGTTGCCCGAAGCACCGCCGTCGCCGGGGTCAGGTCGGATGCGTGGGCCGGCACTCAACCAGCGACCGCACGGGACACGGTCGATACAACCACGGCCAGCACGAACACCGCGAAGAACACGGTCGCCGCGTACCGCGTGTACTGGAGCGCGGGCGAGGCGAGCTCCCAGCGCCCCGGCGGTCCGATCGCCCGCTCGGAGCGGATCTGGCCGCGGTGCAGGCCGAGCTTGAGCAGCTGGTTGGTCAGCTGCGAGATCATGATCTCGGGGCCTGAGATCATCACCGCCCGGTCGGCGATGTCGGGGGCGAGCGTGTCGCGGATCGCCTCGGCGGTGGGCAGTCCCCGAACGCTGCGGTCCCACACGTGCACCTTGAAGCCCGAGTGAGCCCGCGCGTGTTCGCGCAGCTCCCCGAGCCTGAACGCCTGCTCGGCGTTGTCGACCCCGACGACGAGGATCACGTCGTATTCGGGGTACTGCGCCGGATGGCGACCGAGCTCCTCGGCCATCGCCAGGAACGGGGTGATACCGATGCCGCCCGCGAGCCACAGCTGTTTGTGGCGCTCGGGCCGGTCGATCACCAGCCTTCCGAACGAACCGTGGATCAGCACCCGGCTGTCTTGGCCGGCGGTCATCGTCTGGACGCGGCGGGTGTAATCGCCGGCGCCCTCGATCACGAGCGTGAGTCGATCCTGGCCCGGCGCCGAGGCGATGCTGAACGGGTGTGCCTCGAACTCTCGCCTGGTCTGATCGAGGTTCTCCAGGACATCGACGTAGGCGAACTGGCCGGCCCGGAACTGGACCGGCCGGCCGACCGGCTCGACTGTCAGCTCCATCGCGTTGGCCGCCTGGTGGAACTCGGAACCGACGATCCGGTACTCACGCTTGGGCTCGGCGATGCGCCGGAATACCGCGACCCACAGGAACGACAGCGTTCCCAGGATGAAGATCACGTACAGGTAGTCACGCAGTGCCGGCAGCTTCGACGTGTCGAAGAACGCGTTGTCGATCAGGATGCTGTAGCCGGTCAGGATCATCGCGACGCCCAGCAGCAGGTGGGCGGCCCGCCACCAGACGAACGACAGCTTCATGTACATCGTCGGGATCAGCGCCAGCGCGATCGTGATGTAGGAGATCCAGTCCAGCACGACGACATGGAACGGCACCAGGACATGCGCCGAGGCCAGGAAGCTGCCCCCGAGCAAGAGACCGCCGACGAGGTACATCAACGGGTGGAAGCTGACCAGCGCGAACATCGTCATGCCGATCACGCCGTGCGCGACGTACACCTTCGTCAGGTCGCCGAACAGCACTTCCATGATCGCCAGCCGGCTGGCCATGATGACGACGGTCGCCAACAGCACCGCGGCGGCGATTCCGGTCGTCTCGCCGAGCACAAACCCCGTCCCGCGCTTGTGGACGGGACCGCCGTTGAGTGCGTTCGTGTGCGCGTCCAGGAAGTACAGGAGCATCGCCACTCCGACGAGCGCGGCAACGACCAGATACCCGAGCAACCCGGGCCCACCACCCCACCGGCGAAGCCGTCGCTCGAGCGAAACCGAACCACGGCTCATCGGTCCGCGAACAGCAATCGAGTCCGGCAGCGCCCCTGACACGCGGCGAGAGTATCAACCGGGGCGGCGCGATCTACCGAAGATCGGCAGATGGACGACGCGGCACCGCCAGCCCGAGCGGCTCGCCGATCGCCTGTGCCACCGCGTTGAGCAGCGATCCGTCCCGCAGCGCGCCCGCAACGACCTCGATATCGCGTGACATCAACCGGTCGACGGTCATCCGCGGGGCATGCGCGCGCACCTGCTGATAGGCAGCGGCGGTGCCGACGCCGAGTATCACGTCGTCTCGCAGGTCGACCGCCTGGGCGCCGACCAGCAGCTCGATCGCCAGCAGCTCAGTTGCGGCGGTGACGGCGCGGTCGGCCTTCGCGGCGCCCTCCGCCGCCATCGTCGCGTGGTCCTCGATCGCGCCGGCGACCGGGACGTAATCCAGCGAGGCGGGGTTCGCGCTCAGGCGAACCTCTGCATTCAGCGCCGTGGCCGTCTTCTGCAGGACGCCGAGACCGACGTTGAGGCCGGGCTGCGCGGTGAGGTACGTCGCCAGGTGCGTGAAGTGGGAATCCATCAGCCGGACGACGCGGTTGGCCGACATCGATGTCAGCTGGGCCAGCGCGATCGCGAAGTTGTCCAGCGCGATCGAGAGCGCGGCGGGGTGAAAGTTCCCGTCGGAGATCATCTGGCCCGAGTCGATCAGCACCATCGGGTTGTCACCGGTCGAGTTCAGCTCGGTCTCGAGCGTCGCGCGGGTCGCCTCCAGCACGTCGAGCACCGCTCCGTGCACTTGGCTGGCCGATCGAAAGCTGATCGGATCCTGGACGCCGAAGGCGGGGATCACGTGCCACAGGCTCGAGTCCTTGAGCAGCATCCGCATCTGCTGGGCGCTGGTCATCTGACCAGAGAATCGACGCGCGTTGTCGACGTGGCGATCGAGTGCGGACGCATGGCCGCCGAGACCCTCGAGGCTCAGGCAGGCGGCGACATCGGCGAGCGCGAGCAGATCGATCGCGCGGGCGATCATCAGCGCCGCGTGCCCGACCGACGCGGAATTCGCGCTCACGAGCGCGAGCCCGTCCTTCGCGGCGAGCGGCGGGGGCTGGATCCCCGCCGCCGCCAGCCCATCGACTCCGGACATGCGCTCGCCGCCGTAATCGACCTCGCCCTCGCCGATCAGCGGCAACGCCAGATGCGCCAGCGGCGCCAGATCCGACATGCCGATCGACCCGCGGCTCGGTATCGCCGGATGCACGCCGGCGCGCAGCATCGCGAGGATCGTGTCGAACACCTCCGGCTGCACCCCGGAGGCGCCACGGACCATGCCGTTCAGCCGCGCAAGCATGATCGCTCGCGTGACATCGGCGGGATGCTCGTCGCCGACGCCGGCGGCGTGGCTGAGCAGGATGTGATGCTGGAAGATCACCTGATCGGCGTCGGCGATCCGTTGATCCTTGAGTTCGCCGAGGTTGGTATTGAGCCCGTACACCGGCGTCTCTCCGGCGACCAGCGCCTCGACCACCTCCCGTGAGCGGTGCAGTCGCTCACGTGCCGCCGCGGACACCTGAACGTCGGCGCCGAGCCAGGCGACGCGCGCGACCTGCTCGATCGTGAGATCTGAACCGGTTAGGACGATCGCGTCGGTGTGATCGACGCGTCGCAACAGGCGGCGCATCCGATCGGCGGCGAGATAGGTGTTGACATGCAGCGCGTTCGGGAGGTCGAGCTCCTCGCCTCCCATCGGCCGGGTCAGCCGGCTGCGCCCGGTCATGATCACGGCGATCGCGCGGTAGAAGCGCGCCGCGAACCCGAGGTCGAGCCCGAGCTTGCTCCACAGCGTCGGACCGCTGAGCTCGAGCACCTCGGTCGGGGCCAATGCCTCGACGGTCCACGGCGAAGCACCCCCGTCGATCACTCCGATGACGCCGACGATGTCGCCTGGTTCGCGACGCTCGTCAGCCAGCGCCGGCAGCGACGAGCGCGCCAGCATCGCGCCCTCCAGGACGAGCATCAACGACGGTGTCGGAGCACCTTCCTGGACGGCGAACTCGCCGGCCTCGAAATGCCGGTGTTCACCTTGGGAGACGATCCAGTCCACGTCCTCGTCGGTGAGCAGTCCGAGTACGTATGCCAGGCTCGAAACCGCGTCCTCCGCCTCGACGGAATGCGGGTCGCGCTCGTCCGGTTTGCCTGGGGTTGAGTCTTCGCCGTCTTTGGTGGACATGCGGTCGAGCTTATAGTTGTTTGCGGCGATGGCGGCCGGAGGCGAGCATCTGTCCGTATCGCAGCGCGGTGTGCTCCTCTCCGCGGGGGCGGCGACCGCGTTGACGTTCTTTGATCAGACGGCGACAACCTCGGCGTTGCACAACATTGAGAGCAACCTGCACGCCTCGGTTGCCGACCTGCAATGGATCGTCGGCGCGTATCTGCTGACACTGGCGGCATTCGTACCGGCAGCCGGACGGCTCGCCGACACATTCGGCCCCCGGCGAATGTTCCTCATTGGTGTGCAAATCTTTGCCTTGGCCTCGATCGGATGTGCACTCTCACCGAGCATCGGCGTACTGATTGCGTTTCGCGCGGTGCAGGGAGCAGGCGGCGCGCTGATCGTTCCGCTCGCGCTCGCGATCGTCGCCGCATCAGTCGTCGAGGAGCGTCGCGGTTGGGCGATCGGGGTGCTGGCGACGGCCGGCTCGACGTTCCTCTCGTTGGGACCGCTGGTTGCCGGCGGCCTGGTCGATCTCGGTAGTTGGCGGTGGGTGTTCGCCGCCGGTGTGCCCGTCGCGCTGCTGTCGCTGTGGGCCGGCCGACGCTGGATCGTGGAGTCGATCCAGCCGCATCCCGCGCCGGTCAACGTCCGCGATCTCGCTCTGTTGGCGCTCGGACTGGCCGGGGTGGTGTCGGGTCTGCTGCAGATGAGCTCGTGGGGGCTCTTGTCGCCCGGCACGCTCGGGCTGCTGGCCGGCGGAGCCGCGTTGCTGGCGCTGTTCGGGCTCGCTCAGCATCGTGAACGCGAGCCCGTTCTCGCGCTGGCGCTCCTGCGACTGCCGAACGTGGGCGCCTACTTGATGGCACTGCTCGCCGGTCAGTTCACCGTGACCGCACTCACGGTCGAACTGATGCTGTACCTGCAGCGAACGCTTGGGTACGACCCGGTCGTCGCAGGTCTGCTGTTCTTGCCGACGGTGATCGCGACGCCACTGCTGTCGCCGTTCGCGGGGCGTCTCGCCGACCGTGGCCGCGGAGCCGTCGTGGTGCCGCTGGCGCTGCTGGCAGCGGCCGTGGCAATGGGTTGGATCGCCGTGATCGCGGACCGGCGCTCGGTCGGGCTATTGCTCCCCGCACTCTTCGTCTTCGGCCTGTCACGGCCATTTTTGTTCACGCCGTCGAGCACCGGGCCGGTGCGCGCACTGCCCGGACGTCAGCGTGCGCTGGCGGCGTCGCTCGTGACTGAGTCCTACCAGCTCGGAGCGGTGATCGGCATCGCGGTGGCCGGCTGCGTCGTCGGCCTGATCAGCGGCGTCGCGGGCTTTCAGGTCGCCATCGGCATCGCCGGTGCTGTCTGCCTCGTCACCACGGTGTCCGCTCGACAACTGCTGCGCGTCACGGCTTAGGGATCGCGAGCGGCTGGATGTTGCCGATCGTCACGATGCTGCTGCGGTAGCCCGGATCGACACCGTTATAGGCCTGGAACTGGCACGAGATCGCCTGGATCGGGAAGCTGTTCTTGAGCTTCGTGCAGATATGGGTGTTGAGGATCTCGATGTACTGGCTGCGCTTCGGCCTCATGTAGTTGAGCAGCATCTGCCGCATCGTCACGAAGTTCGGATACTGCGCGGTCGGCAGGCCCGTTCGATACGTGTAGTGCAGGTAGAAGTTGAACGTGTCGCCGCCCTGATCGGCGGTGTGAAAGTGCATCACCTGGAACATGAAGTCCTCCTGCGGCGCGCGTGCCGCGCGCGGCGAGGAGGCGCCCGCCACCGTCGGTCCGACAACGACCGCGACGACCACTGCCGCAACCAACGCGCCGCCCACGATCGCCCCGATGAGCCGGTCTGTGTATCTCATAAGCACCTCCGCGATGTCGATCTGATCTCAGTGCGTTCTGATGTCGGCGAACGCCGCCGTGAAGCCCCCAGTACGGGGGTGGTAGGTGATCGTGAACCGCGTCGGCCACGAACGATGCTGGTACGCGCGCGGCTGGCGATACACGTAGGACAGCGTGTGAGACGGTGCCCGCATCGCGTCCTGCAGGTTGTATTGGGTGACTGAAGCCTCAGCGAACACGATCTGGCCGTCATAGGTTCCGTAGATCAGCACCGGGTGGTTGTTGACCTCGCTGATGCTGTAGTGCACATACCCGTCGAGCAGATGCAGCCCCATCTCGGGGATCGACGATCCGACGTCGGCGAAGTACCCCAACGGCACATCAGCAGGTGGGGGCGCCAGCAGGAAGCGGCGCATCTGCGCATACGACGTCTTCTGCGGATCGCATGTCTTGCCGTTCGACGAGCCACACATCAGATGCTGATCGATCCAGGACTTCTGTCGCGTGTAGAAGTGGAAGTCGAAGTGCGGTGAGACGAATGCGCCCTGCGGCCCGCGCGGCAGCCCCTCCGTGTTCCAGTCGACCTCTACGTACTTGAACGGCGTGGCTGCGCCCTGACCCGGGGCACCGATCCGCGAGAAGGCATATCGGTAGATCGTCTGGCACGGTCCCACCGGGAGCGTCGATGACTGACCGGGAGCGGTGAACGCGATCGGTGGAATCGTCACCGCGACGCGTGCCGGCGTGCGCTGCGCGGTGTTCGTCTGAATCGCCCGATAGCTACCGGCGTTGCGGTACGCGCTGATCAGCCCGGTCTCGGTCGCCGGGTTGACGTCGGTACAGGCCGGCGTCGTCTGGGCTGCGCGGGCGATGGACGCCGCGCGGCCCACGGTGCTCAGCGACGACACGCCGACCGCCAACACCGCGCCGATGGCGCACACCCCGGCACTGCGCTTCGACAGCGTCCTGCCCCGCATTCGGTTCTCCTTCGCGATGATCTCGATCCTGGTGCCGGCACTCGTACCGGCACCAGTCCTTATCGGCCAGGGAGCCGCAAAAGCTGAGCCGGAATCTGTCACACGCGTCGGGGGCATGCGGAACGTCGTGCAGGAGCAGGACCGGCCAGCGGTCCTCGAGCCGGGCCACCTCGGTGCCCACGTTCAGCGGGCGATACGCACGAACGCGATTCGTCCCGACAAACAGATCCGTCCACCCGCAAGGAGGGGTGAGCAAGCCGCCCACGTTGACTCCAGGTCGGCTCTTCTGATAGCTGTCAGCATCCTCCGGGCTGCCTATGATGATGATCGGGAGGAAGTTGGCCACCAGGCCAGAAGGTGCGAGGGATCGAGAGAGCAGTGGCGAAAGCAGTCGAAGAACGCGAACAGGTGATCGTGAGGTTCGCGGGGGACTCGGGCGACGGCATGCAGCTGGTCGGCAGCCGCTTCACCGACGCGACCGCGGTGACCGGGAACGACCTGGCGACGATGCCGAACTTTCCGGCGGAGATCCGGGCGCCGGCGGGCACGCTCGCGGGAGTGTCGGCGTTTCAGATCCACTTCGCCTCGAGCGACGTGCTCACTCCGGGCGACGCGCCGAACGTGCTGGTTGCGATGAACCCGGCGGCGCTCAAGGCCAACCGCGACGAGCTGCCGCGCAGCGCCACGATCATCGTCAACGAGGACGCGTTCACCAAGCGCAACCTCGAGAAGGCGGGCTACACCGCGAACCCTCTTGAGGACGGTTCGCTGAGCGAGTACCGCGTCCACCGCATCCCGATGACGACGCTGACCACGCGGGCGGTCGAAGGGGTCGAGGAGGCGTCCACACGCGACGCGGGTCGGGCCAAGAACCTGTTCGCGCTCGGCGTGCTGTCCTGGCTCTACGGCCGGCCGGTCGACGTGACGCGTGATTGGCTGCAGGCGAAGTTCGGCAAGCGCCCGGCCGCACTGGCGGCGAACCTCGCGGCGTTCAACGCCGGCTGGGCGTTCGGTGAGACGACGGAGCTGCTGGAGGTCCAGTACCGGGTCAACCCGGCTACGGACGTTCCGCCGGGCACCTATCGCAACATCAATGGAACCCAGTCGCTGGCGATGGGACTGATCGCGGCGAGCGTCAAGAGCGGGCTGCCGCTGGTGCTCGCCAGCTATCCGATCACGCCTGCCTCGGAGATCCTGCACGAGCTGTCCAAGCACACCGGGCTCGGGGTCTCCACGGTCCAGGCCGAGGACGAGATCGCCGCCGCCGGGATGGCGCTCGGCGCCGCGTTCGGTGGGCGGCTCGGCGTCACCGCGACGAGCGGGCCGGGCATGGACCTGAAGGCGGAGACGATCGGTTTGGCGGTGATGCTGGAGCTGCCGATGATCATCATCGATGTCCAGCGCGCCGGCCCGTCGACGGGGATGCCGACAAAGACCGAGCAGTCCGATCTGTTGTCGGCGTTGCACGGCCGCCACGGTGAGTCGCCGCTCCCGGTGATCGCTCCCGGGACGCCGGGCGGCTGTTTCCGGGCCGCGTTCGACGCCGTCTCGATCGCGGTTCGTTACCGCACGCCGGTGATCCTGCTCTCAGACGGCTTCCTGGCCACCTCGTCCGAGCCCTGGCGGTTACCGGATGTTGCCTCGATCCCGGTGATCGACCCGGCGTTCGCGATTGACGTGGACCCCGAGGAGCCGTTTCTTCCGTACAGCCGGGACGCCAAGCTCGCGCGCCCGTGGGCCATCCCGGGCACACCGGGGCTGGCGCACCGGATCGGTGGCATAGAGAAGGCCGACGGGACCGGCAACATCTCCTACGACGGCCTCAACCATGAGCGGATGACCGAGTTGCGGGCGGCGAAGATCGCCGGGATCGCCGAGGAGCTTCCGCCGCTGCTGGTCGATGCCGACCCTGACGCAACGTTGCTGGTGCTCGGCTGGGGGTCCAGCGAGGGTGCGATCCGGGCCGGCGTGAGATCGGCGCGGCTCGACGGGCTGCGCGTGGCGCAGGCGCACTTGGAGCATCTCAACCCCTGGCCGTCGAACATCGGCGACGTGCTGCGCTCCTTCGATCGCGTGCTGGTGCCGGAGATGAATACCGGACAGTTGGCCCTGCTGCTGCGGGCGGAGTTCCTCGTCGATATCGAGTCCTACACGAAGGTCAGGGGGCAGCCGCTGTTCGCCGCCGAGGTCAAGCAGCAGATCGCCGAACGTGTTGGATCGGCCGGCTCGACGTCCGGGGCGATACTCGCGGGTGCACAGCTCACGGGGGCCGAGCGATGAGCGTGACGGAGACAACGGGGTCGGGCGGCGGCGAGATCGTCCTGACCAAGGCGGACTTTCAGTCTGACCAGGAGACGCGGTGGTGCCCTGGCTGCGGCGATTACGCGATTCTCTCCGCCGTCCAGCAGTTCATGCCGGAGATCGGGATCCCGCCTGAGCGGATCGTGTTCATCACCGGCATCGGCTGCGCCGGACGGTTCGCCTACTACATGGACACCTACGGGATGCACAGCATCCATGGCCGTGCCCCGGCGATCGCAACCGGGCTGGCGACCGCGCGCGACGACCTCTCGATCTGGGTGGTGACCGGTGACGGCGACTCGCTCTCGATCGGCGGCAACCACTTGATCCACGCGCTGCGCCGCAACATTCCCGTCAACATCCTGCTGTTCAACAACCAGATCTATGGGTTGACCAAGGGCCAGGCATCGCCGACGTCGGAGGTCGGCAAGATCACGAAGTCGACGCCGTTCGGCGTGGCGGACCATCCCTTCAATCCGCTTGCACTGGCGATCGGAGCCGAAGCGACGTTCGTCGCTCGCACACTCGACCGCGACCGCCGGCACATGACCGACGTGCTGCGGGCCGCCGCACTCCACCAGGGAACCTCGCTGGTTGAGATCTACCAGAACTGTCCGGTCTTCAACGACGGTGCGTTCTTCGGGCTGACCGAGAAGGACACCAAGCAGGCTCATCAGATCCGACTGGTCGCCGGGGAGCCGATTCGGTTCGGCGTCGACGATGAGCGCGGCGTCGCGATGCGCTCCGACGGCGCGTTGGAGGTCGTGAGCGTCGCTGAGCGCGGCGAGGACGCGCTGCTCGTTCACGACCCGACACGCAACGACCCCGGGCTCGCGTTCGCCCTGGCCAAACTGTCGAGCGATCCCAGCGGGCCGACGCCAATCGGGGTGTTTCGCGACGTGCAGCGCCCGGTCTACGGCCGCACCGCAACCACTCCGTCCGCGGCGTCAGACGATCAGTTGGCTGCGCTCCTGCAGTCCGGCGACACCTGGACCGTCGGCGGCTGATCGCCGACGGCCGCTGCCACGAGTCCGGCTCAGCGATCGTGGCCGCTGTGGGGTGTCAGCGGTTGTTGTGCAGCATCGCATCGGCACAGTTGGTAGTTCGGTCGGCGCTCGTTCCCGTGAGCTTGACGTCATAGGTTCCCACCGCTGGCAGGTGCTTCAGGGTCACTTGGGTGCTGCCCGGAGGGACCGATTGTCGCTTTTTGTCGGCAACGGCGCCCGCGCCTCGGGAGATGTGGATCTCGATATCGGCACGGATTGACGTCTCCACGGTCACTGTCACAGGATGTTTCATCGTCGACTCAAGGGGTTTGTTCCATGGCCGTGTGCCGAACTTCTCCCACCCTCTTCTGTGAACGTGGAGATTGGGACATTGATCGGAGCCGACGGTGACGGTCAGTGGCTGCAGCGAGCCGGAGCCGGCGACAGTTGTCATCTGCCCGTTCGAGATCGCTCGAATCCGATCGGTGGCGTAGTCGGCGACGAGGACGGAGCCGTGTGACGTGACGGCGACGGCGGTTGCGTCTCCGAGTGTCGTCCGCGTAGCCGGGCCGTTGAACACGGCAGTCGGTGTCGCGCCGTCTCCTGCGATGACGGCTGCACTGCCGTCGGCCCTGACCTCTTCGACGACTGGGCCATCAGCGATCACAAAGCCGCCGTCCGGAGTGACGGCGACCCCCGTGGGACCGTTCAGCTGAAGACTCGTTGCGGAAGCGAATTCACCGCTGGTGGTGCCGGCGCCTGTCAAGCCAGCGGCGCCAGGCGTCTGTACGATTCCTGTCGACTGAGGCGGCCCGGGCGCGCTGCTGGTGCTACCGCTGCTGCTGACGCTGCTGGTAGTGGTACTGGTGGTACTGGTGGTGGTAGTGCTGGTCGTGGCGGTGCTGTTCGCCGGCTGGCCGCCGCCGCCGGCGACGGTCGTGATGATCCCGTCGGGTGCAACGCTGCGGACGCGGAAGTTGCTGTCGTCGGCGATCAGCACGTTGCCGTCGGGCTCGACGGCGACGCCCGTGGGGTAAGCGAGCTGCGCATGTTTGGCAAGACCGCCATCACCGCTGAATCCGGAGCGGCCGGTTCCAGCAAACGTCTCTATCTTCCCGTTGGGCGCGACCCGTCGTATCCGGTTCGCCGGGGGATCCGCGATCAGAATCGCGCCGTTGGGCTCGACCGCGAGTCCCTCCGGCGACATCATCGACGCGCGAGTCGCCGGACCGCCGTCGCCCGTAGACGCGTCGACCCCCGTTCCCGCGATGGTCACCACGCGACCGTCGGGACGCACGTGCAGCACTCGGTGGTTCCCCGTATCGGCGATGAGATAGCCACCACGAGGCAGGATCGCGATACCGGCGGGGTCTTTGAGGGCGATCGCCTTCGCGGTCTTTG
Organism: uncultured Solirubrobacteraceae bacterium; assembly: GCA_963743985.1. Taxonomy (GTDB): domain Bacteria; phylum Actinomycetota; class Thermoleophilia; order Solirubrobacterales; family Solirubrobacteraceae; genus Palsa-465. Next base: position 160,632 of record CAVUSD010000009.1, read on the forward strand.
CATGCCGCTCGGCACGGGTGTCGCCGAAGCCGGCGACCGTCGAAATGACCCCGGTCGCGTTTACCTTGCGGACAACGTCATTGCTGGAATCGGCAACCAGGAACCCCCCATCAGGCAGCGCGGCCACGCCCTGCGGCTGGAACAGCTCAGCCCTCGTCGCAGGATCACCGTCACCGCACCATCCTTCGGAACCGGTTCCAGGGATGCAGACATTGGGGTTGGTCAGCATCTCCGGGGCCGACCGTGATCGATGATGACGAGCCGGTTGTCTGTCGCCTCCGGCGCTCGCGGTCAGCACCGCCGCGAGGGCAGCAACCGCGGCAAGCACGACGGTGAGTCTCTTCGCGAGGTTCGACAGGTGCGGGAGCATGTCTATATCCGGGCCCTATGCCCACACTGGGTCGGATCGGCGCGATACTCGAGCGCGCGCTCATGGCGTCTCCGTGGCTCCGGACATGGATCGACGTTGGTGGACACGAGGCCCCTCCAATGCGTTGTGATCGACTCCCGGGCCTCAGACATCCTCCCGTCAGTGCCGTCAGCCCCGGTCCCAATCAAAATTGTACGCTCTAAGCACGGGCAGGTGCAACAAGTGTCACTCCTACGACTCATCTCGCGCACGGCGTGCGTTATCCCTGGTGACAACCGTTCTCGTACGGCAGGCCGCTTGCGTACATGCCCCAAATAGCTCTGGTGAGACCGCCGGGTACGAGCCGGCAGATCTCGTCGCGCAATGCCGCGAAGTTGCTCCACAACAGACCACCGAGCAAGAGGCGAACCGTCCCGTTGTACGTACCGGCGGCGAGGGTGTGGTCGTCGGGGCTGAACGCGATGCCGTTCACGGAGTTGCCCGGGCCGGTTGGCAGCGACGCGAGTCGGGCATCGTTCGCGGTGTCCCACAGTTGCACCGTCCCGCTATAGGTTCCGGCGGCGAGTGTGCGGCCGTCGTGACTGAACGCCACGCTGTACACGTGGCTGCTCGGGCGGACCGAGAGCGTGCGGAGTGGGGTGTGGTTGGTGGGGTCCCACAGTTGCACGCTCCCGCTGTTGGTGCCGGCCGCAAGCTCGTCGCCGTCAGGACTGAACGCCACGCTGTTCACGGAGTTGCCCCGACCGGTTGCGAGCGAGGTGAGTCGGGCGTGGTTGGTGGTGTCCCACAGTTGCACGATCCCGTTCTTGGTGCCGGCAGCGAGCGTCTCGCCGTCGGGACTGAACGCCACCGTGTAGACGGGATTATGCGGGCCCGTTCGGAGCGAGGCGAGTCGGGTGTGGTTGGCGGCATCCCATAGCCATACCCCTTTCTTGGTGCCGGCGGCAAGCGTGTCGCCGCGGGGACTGAACGCCACGCTGTTCACGGGGTTGCCCCGGCCGGTTGGGAGCGCGACGGGCTGTGCGTGGTTGGCGGCATCCCATAGCCATACCCCTTTCTTGGTGCCGGCGGCGAGCGTCTGCCCGTCGGAATTGAACGCCACGCCGGTGACGGAGGTGTCCGAGTCGGTTGAGAGCGGGCCGAGCCGGGCCCAGTTGGCGGTGTCCCACCGCTCCACCTGTGCGTTGTTGCCTCCGGCGGCGAAAGTGAGGCCGTCGGGACTGAACGCCACGCCGTTGACGGCCAAGCCCAAGGGGGTTGTGAGCGAGGCGCGTTTGGTGGTGTCCCACAGTTGCACCACCCCGTTCTTGGTGCCGGCGGCGAGCGTGCGGCCGTCCGGACTGAAGGCCACGCTGTAGACCTGGTTGGCCGGGTGGGTCGAGAGCGAGGCGAGCCGGGCGCGGTTGGCGGCATCCCAAAGCCATACCCCGTCGTTGGTGGCGGCGGCGAGCGTGCGACCGTTGGGACTGAACGCGACGCCGTTGACCGGGTTGTCCGCGCCGGCTGGGGGCGAGGGGAGTGGGGTGCGGTTGGTGGTGTGCCACAACTGCACCCCATTGTTGGTGCCGGCGGCGAGGGTGCGGCCGTTGGGACTGAACGCCACGCCGTTGACGAACGTGTTCGAGCGAACGGAGAGCGCCGCGAGTCGGCTGTGGTTGGAGCTGTCCCGTAGCCATACCCCGTTCCGGGTGCCGGCGGCGAGCGCGCGGCCGGCGGGACCAAACGCCACGGTGTAGACGGGGTTATGCCGGCCGGTTGGTAGCGTGGCGAGTCGGGCGCGGTTGGCGGCATCCCAAAGCCATACCCCCTTGTTGGTGCCGGCGGCGAGGGTACGGCCGTCGTGACTGAACGCCACGCCATAGACGGTATTGTTCGAACCCGTTCGGAGTGTCGCGAGTCGGGAGCGGTTGGCGGCATCCCATAGCCAAACCCCGTGCTTGGTGCCGGCGGCGAGCGTGTCGCCGTCGGGACTGAACGCCACGCTGTAGACGGTGTTGTTGGGCCCGATTGGGAGTATCCCGAGTCGGGTGTGATTGGCGCTGTCCCATAGCCACACCCCGTTGTGGGTGCCGGCGGCGAGCGTACGGCCGTCGGGACTGAACGCCACGCTGTTGACGGGGGTGCGCGGGCCCTGGAGGAGGCTGGTCAAGCCTTGAGACTGCAGGTTCGCCAGCGACTGCACGGTGGTTGCGAGTGCGATCGTCGGGCTGGAAGGTCCGGCTCGATAGGGCGCAAGCGCAGCCAGAGAGATGACCAGCGCCGCCTCGGGATTGACTCCCAACGCCGAGCTCGCGTCCGCTCCCAAGGCGAGTGAGCGCGCGTCGGTGGCTTCGGTTCGTGCCTCGGCGGCTTTGGTCCGCGCGCGCGCGGCCTCGTGCTGCGCATGCCCGCGCTGAGCGACAGCCCAGATGGCGAGCACCGCGACCCCTGCGGCGACCAGCACCAGCCCCGTTGCGATCGACCCGACGATGACCAGGCGACGGCGTTCGCGGCGCTGGCGATGTTCTTCGCGGCGGCGGCTGATCCACGGCACGAGGAACTCGGTCGTGATCTCGTAGAGATCGAGATCGCGGCGCCGCTCACGGCGAACGAGGCGTGACTGGCTGAGGCGCTCGAGTGCCTCCCGGAGGACCGCCGGGGAGTGGCGGCCCTCCTCCTCGCGGACACGTTGGAAGAGATCGACGGCGGAGATCACATTGCGCGTGCCCGCGTCGGTGATCATCTGCGCCAGCAGCGAAATCGCCGCGCCCTGCAGCTGTTGCGGCATCTGGTCGAGGGCTTCCCCGAGATAGTCCTCGAGGAGACCCTGGACACCGCGCTGCTCAAGCAGTGCCTCGGGTGTGTCGCTATGCCAGAGGCGCAGGCAGACTGTCTGGACCTCTGAGAGGCTGACCTCGCCGGTGCCGAAGCGGGTTCGGAGCGCGGCGACCAGCTGCTCGCGCACCCCGAGTGGCAACGGGTGGTCGAAGTGACCGGGGTAGCGGTCAAACGGCCCCGAGATGATCGTGGGGAGCGCTTGAACCGATGGCGGCGCGAGCCGCAGAGCCTGATCGACGAGCTCCGGGCAGTCGGCCAGCAGCTCTTTGACCTTTCCGAGGTAGTCGTCACGAAATGCGAGGAGGAGCTTGACGCGCAACGGCCCATGCAGCAGTTCGGTGATCAGCGTCGTGACTCGCCGCTGCAGCTTCTGGGCGGCTGGCGTCCCAAACAAAGTGACGAGTTCCTCGAACTGATCGAAGATCAGAAACGGGCGGCGCTCCTCCAGCGCGCTGTCGAGGTACTGCGTCAACTCCGAGACCGGCAAGATCGTCCGAGCGGCGGGATCCGGTGCGGCCGTGCTCTCGGCCGCCGCCCCCGAGCTCTCCTCATGGTCCGCCAGCAACAGTGGCTCGATCACGAGCTCGGCGTCCTCGCGGGGCTGCACACGGATCCGGATGGGCGCGAACCCGCGCTCGATCATGACCGGCATCAGCCCGGCGTTCATCAGTGAGGACTTCCCCGCGCCCGAGTCGCCATGCAGCAACACGCCCCGGTATACGGAAACGAGGCTTGCCAGCTCACGCGTCTCGTCCTCGCGCGCGAAGAAGATTGCGTGGTCGGCGTAGCGGAACGGGCGGATCCCCCGGTAGGGGACGTCCGGGACCTTGACCGTCGGCTCGGTTACGGTGGCGATGGCGCGAGCTCCTTGCCGAGTGCCCGCTGGTACAGCAGGCCCACCACCGACCATGCGTCCTGCACGATGAACTTGACATAGCCCAGCTGGTTGTCCCAGACGTCGACGATCAGGTCGTCAGGTCGATAGTCGACCGAGTACATCATCGGCGGGTCGTCGATCTGCCAACGCAGTGTCTTGAACAGCAGCCGAAGGTTGTAGTCGATCAGGCTGTAGCCGATAAACAAGGTCGTCCACTCGCTCAGGCGGCTCTTGAGCGACATCGGCACGGGCGCGTAGGGGTCCTTGTCATTCATCCGCATCAGGAAGTCGATGTAGTTCTCGTCGGTGATCACGAGCGACTCCGGCTCCTGAATATCGCCATGGATCTTGTAGACGGCCGGATCCTCCGGGATCGGATCCCGAAACGTCTTGGTCTTCTCGAGCCTCGGGCTGTAGACCGACACCCTCGGCTTGCGCCCGACCGCGGTCAGAGCGTCCTCGAACAACTGGTCGTAATTCGTTGTGATCACCAACGGGAACCCGAGCTCAGCCAAAGCGCCGAGCAGCGGCGATGGTCGCTTGCCCACGTGGACGGCGTCCCTGACAGCACGGACGAGGTTGTCGCGGCCCTGTGAACGCTCGAAGAACAGCGACACCCGCAGGAGATCCGACGGATCCCCCTCCGGGAAGCGATCGCGCCAGCCGCACTCTTCCGCGAGCAGCCTCGAGAGCGCCCTGCCACTCGGCGGCCGCTGCTCGTCTGGGTACACGAACGGCGATTCTTTGGGTGGCGGGGCATGAATCCCCGCGCCGAGGAACAGAACACACTGCTTGTCTACGATCGCGCGCGTGATGCGCTCGACCGCCTGTTCGACCGTCAGTTGCACCCTAAGGTCCCCGATCGACAGCGACGTTCAGATCGCTCGCCGGGCACGTCTCGCCTGCCACCTGTGGACGCAACGCGTCGACCCCCTCGGTATCCCCGTGTCCTGAAGCGTTCCACTCCGGAGGTTGCCCGTCAAGCCGGGCGCGAGGCTCTGCGGGTTTCATCGTATGTCTCGGACGAGCTGAGCGGTTGCTCATGCCCTGTCGAGGTTGCTGATGTAGCGCACGCGTCGGCTGTCCAGCGTCTCGACGAGGTCGCAGAGCAGATGCTGTGCATCTCGTAGGCGGTCATTCACTCCCGGAGCGCCGATCTCCTTGACGAGCTGCTCGCGGTAGCTGAGAAACGTGTCAGCGCACCGTTCCCGGAACCGCGCATAACCCATAGAGAGCACGTCCCCGTTCTCCTCGACGATCATCCGCTCGCCGATCGCCCGCTGCTCGTCGCTCCAGATCATCAGCGCCACGCCATAGTCGTCGGTGAGAAAGCACTGCGCAATCGCGGACTGCAGGCGAGCGACCTTCCGCGTCTCCTCGTCCTCGGGAAAGCTCAGAAATTGGATCTTGCGGCGGAGCAGTTCGCTCCAGCCGAAGTACTGCGCGAGGCGGAACAGCGTCGTCGTGATCGCTTCCTCAGCGTACCCATCCGCTTCCCCCCACTTGGCGAAGAAGTCCAACCGGAGAACGTTGTACATCCGGCTCTGCAGGTCATAGGCCGCCGCCGCCAGCGGCTCACGGTAGGTCGCCAGTACGTCGGCAGCCCGGAGGCCTCGATCAAACAGCGCCGCGCGTTCGTGCACCTCGGTGTCGAGGTCACTCTGGAGGCGGGCAAGCCGCTCCGACAACGTGCTCTGGCGCAACGCGACGGCCGCGCTGATGAGCGCTGCGATCACGGCGCCCGCGAGCCCGATCCATGCGACTGCCATCGTTCAACACCCCCATGCACTCGTGCGTCGATGACCGAAAGCTATTGGCCACGTCCGCTCTTTACTTTGGGCCCGCTGGCGCGTCGTGGTGCGGGTGGTGGAGCCATGCGCCGACCGAGCTCCAAAAATCGTCGAGAGCGTCGAGCATCCCGCGGATCAGGTGGCCGGGGCCCGTCGCGGGCAGAGATGGAAGTTCGACCTTCGTCGTGCCGCTCGGTCGCCCGGAGCGGGAGATGACGCTCACGGTGACCGAGTAGTGCTTGTCGGGCGTGAGGCGCTCACGGGTGATGACGCCGCCCGCGGCCAGGGTATCGACCACGATCGTCTCGGTGAGCGGCAGCTCACCGTCCGCGGTCGCGGTGAGGACGAGGCGGTCCGGGTCGTCGGAGGGATCCTCGGATTGCGCGAACGCAAACTTGACGGCTAATTCGAGGCCTGACCGTTGGATCTCGACACCGTCCACGGATGCCGGCAGCGGCTGGGGTGGCGGCAGGTCGTCGCGGGCTTTCGCAGCGAATATGTCGGGACGGTCCCATTGCCCGTGCAGTCGCGGCGCCTGGGGGCTGTCGCCGTCGAGCAGCGGGACCCGGGCTTTGGTGCCGCCCCAGACACCGGGCCACTGCGCCCACGGGTCGCTCATCGGTTCCAGTTGTGGCGTCACCGTGCGGCCTTGCCCGTCCGCAGCGTCCCACCAGAGCGGCTCGAAGTGGTCGTCGACTTCGACGTAGGTTCGTCGCAGTCCGGCATCGAAGTACGAGGCGTGACTGCCGCGTCCGACGTAGACGACCGGCCGGCCGTTGTTGGGCGGGTCAAGTTCGACGTCCTTCCACTGGCGCCGCTCGGCGTAGGCGTGCTGGGCATAGATGGCGGTGCTCGGTGTGTCGCCTTCGCCGATCAGCAACTGAATCATTTCCCAGTCGCCCTCGTGCAGGTCGACTCGGCCGCCGAACTGGGCGTCGTTGTAGATGTAGAAGAACCAGTACTGCAACCACAGGCCGTCATCGAGGTGAGCCGTACGGCCAAACACGCGGTCGCGGAGCGCCGTGGGGATCTGGCGTTCCATCGCCCGGTAATCGCCGCTGCGGTCGGTGAAGGCGTCAGGGCCGATCAGCTGTAACGAGAGATGGTCGCCGTCGGCGAACGCGTCACCGTTGGGGTAGTGCTTCTGGCCGTCGAGAGCGAGAAATTCGAGGTCTAGGGGGTGCGGTCCGGGCGTGTGGCCGGCGATGATGTGCGTGCTGCGACCCTGCTGCTCGGTCGCACGGGCCAGACACCAGTCAGGGGCATCGGTCATCGCTCGGACGTGGTTGGCGAAGAACGCCTCGTGAGAGTCGTATCTGAGCACTGGCGCGTACGTGCGCAGAAGGCTCAGGTCGTGATCGGTTGCTTCGGCTCCGTCCATTGTCAACCCTTGGTTGTGTCGGTCTGAGACGGGTCGGCCCGCGGGCGCTTTCGCCCCCAATGTGCGCGCAGCACCCGAAGCGCGTTGGCGCTGCACAGCTTCTCGGCGTCAGCCTCGCCGTAGCGCTCGACCAGCGCTCGCCTGGAGACGAGCCATCTGACCCATCTGCTCGAGCCCGGGCAGCGCGGGCTTGATGTAGCCGTCAAGATCGGAACCGATCGCGACGTGGTCGAAGCTACCGGTCAGCTCGCGGATCCGGTCGATGTGACGGCAAAGGTCATCGACCGAACTCGTGAACGAATCGGCTCTGGGCAGACCGTTCTCGATGTAGTGCTGGCACAGGATGCATCCGAGCAGGCCGCCGCGTTCTGCGACGGCGGTCACAGTGGCGTCCTCGAACGAGTACTGCAGATCGCCGAAGCGGTAGGCCATGTGAGTGGCGATCACCGGTATCTCCCGCGTCGGGTCGCGCTGGTCGAGCAGGTCGAACACGTCGGAGATCGACTCGGACCGCATGTGCGTGATGTCGACCAGTATCCCGACATCGACGAGGGCGTTGACCAGCTCGCGCCCGAGCTCGGTCAGGCCCTCACCGTGCGGCTGGTGAAACACGCGGTTGTACACCCAGTCGGGGAGGAACGGGAGAGCGGGCGCGTTCGTCGCGATGTCACGGAAGAAGAGGTGAGCGACGGTGACGTAGGCGATCCCGAGTTCAGCCAGGCGCGCGGCGTTACGCCGGATCTCCGCGGCTTCCGCTCCCACCTGAAAGCCGCCCTCGACGGCGTGGATCAGGATCGGGACATCGCGTGACAGCAGCGCGTCGAGCTCAGCGGGGGAGTGCGCGATGGCCACGTCGCCCGGGTGGGCCGTGACATAGTCCTCGACCGTCTGGTGTTGGTCGACGATGTCCTGGAAGTAGCCTTGGAGAGGAGGCGCGCCGTACGCCTGTGTCAGGTCCATTTCGTCGAACGGCTGATAGAGCACCGACAGGGCAACGCCGACGTCTCCGCTGCGCATGAGCTGCTCAGTTACGCTCGGTGAGTCGCCGCGGCCCTGGTAGTTGGCGAAGTGCGAGATCAGGTCGACAACCTCGCCCTCCCAACGCTGGCGCCACCATGTCTGTACACGCTCGTGTGTGCGCTGCTCGCCGTCTGCCAGCAGGTGCATCGGAAAGTGCGCGTGCATGTCAACGAGCATCGACGACCCCCTTGGGGTACATGATCTCACCGGGCATCCGATTTGCCAAGGTGCTCAAACAGCGACCGGTCTGGCTGGTGGTGACCTGTATCGCCGGTGGACGCATAGCGGTCAAGGGATTTACGGGCGGTTGAATGACATGCGCATTAGATCGACTTGATGTGCTGCCAGTAGAGCGGGTCCGGTGGGAACAGCATGTCGGCGTCGGGCTCGTGGGAGGAGACGAGAGCCTGGGTGCGCAGCTGGCTTTGCATCGGCGCGCGGAGGACGGCTGTGAGGCCAGGTGCACGAGTCGCCCATTGGCTCGAGACCCAGTTGGTCATCACAGCCCCGTGAAGGGATTGGAGCATGAAGAGGCGGACGTCGCGGCCTGATTGCACGGGAAGGGGGAGCGCCGAGTCGAAGTAGAAGCGCGCCTCGGCGTCCGCTGCCTGGAGCCGGTCGAGGGCGTGTTGAACGATGGTCACCAGGGGATCGGTCAGATGCAGCGCCGATCCGTGACCGGATCCCGGTGCGGTCTGCGGGAGCCGCGGAGTGGGGCCGTGTGGCGCGAGGAGTGCGGGCGGGGTCAACGACGGCAACCGGTCCGGAACCGAGAGCAGCGAGATGATCAGTCCGTCGGCGGCCGGCATCGGCAGCGACGAGTCCGGGCCGGTGAGTCGCGGCAGCTGGAGCGAGAGCGAGCCGTGGGGCCCCGGCGCGTTGCCGGTACCGGTCTGGGTTCGTCGCTCGGCCAGTTGCGTTCGGCGAGCGATCTCGAAGCGGTAGTACGAGCGCAGTGCCTGGAGTGACAGCCGGGCGCGCGTGACGTCGAGCCAGCGATCGAGCGCGGCACTGAATGCGGGGTCGCTCATCCGAGCCGGGATGTCGGCCGGATTGAGCCCTTGCCAGCCGAGCCGCGGAAACATCTGATACCAGTCCGGCGCTGAGACGTGCGGCAGCGCGTCCGACTGGCCGAAGAAGCGTGAGAAGGCATGCAGGTACTCCGGGTCCTCACCAGCGCGGCACCCGCGGATGTCGATGAAGCTGGTCGCGTCGAACCGAGCGCGAGCACCGCCGAGCGTCTGACGGAAGCCGTGGCTGACGGCGCGGTTGGCTTGGGTCAGCCGTCGGAGGAGGTCATCGTCCGCCGGCGGCGCCGCGGTCGCGTGCAGCCCGGTGTTCTGCGCCGACGCCTCGAGCTCGGTCTGCAGCGTCCGTGCGTCGGATTCGGTGACTTGGCCGTGGAGCGCCACGCGGGTCCGGATCGCGCCCAGCAGCAGGTCGGTGCTGGCAGCGAGCGTGTCAATCTGGGAGCGGTTTCGGCGAGTGCGCACGCCGCGCAGCAGGACCCGTTGCGCGACGCGGTCGACGAGCTCGTCAAGGGCGGCCGCCGCGGCGCCCGACTGAAACGGCGTGAGCAACGTCGCGTTTCGGCCGCGGAGGTCGGCCACGATCGCGTTCTTCGTGGTGGCGTTGACAGAGAACGGGTTGCCGAGGTCCGCGGCCAATCCAGTCGCGTCGCTCTCGGCCCACGCCGATAGCCGATCCTTCTCCAGCGAATAGCGCGGCTCACCGGCGAACAGGCTGCTGTAGATCCCTATGTCGGCGGCGTGCATCACGATCCGAACCCGACCGAGGTGTCCCTGCCCGGTCGCGAGATCGCTCAGGATCGCCTCCACGGAGCTGATCCGTGTCGGGGCGAGGCCCCACAGCGTGTGGTAGGCGACCGCGTCCTCGAGGAACCCTGGCGCCCCTTGCGTCGTCACATAGGTCCGGTCAGGGACGTTCTCGGGCTCGCCGAAACGATGCACCGCACCGGCCCGTCGCCGGTGCGCGGGTCGAACCCGGTGCCCGGCCACCAGTGCGTCGGCCACATTGCGGGCCTCGACCTCGACGGTCGACTCGGCCGGTTCGGGGCTGATCTGGGGCGCCAGCGGATTGGACACAGAGTCCTGGGGCTGTGCCACGTGCGCGAGCTCGTGTGCCAATAGCCATCTCCCGCGCGCTGTCCTTGGGTTAAAGCGGCCCGAGGCAAAGGCAATTTCAGATCCCGTGACGAAGGCGCGGGCGCCCAGCTGGCGCGCTTCGCCATCGGCTGCGGAATCGGAGCGGATCCGAACGTCGGAGAGATCGCGCCCCAGCAGCGGCTCGAAGCTCGCGCGTAGTCCGCGCTCCAGCGGCACCCCCGACGCCGGGCGGAGCGGCACACGCGACGGCTGCAGCGTTGGCGCCCGCGGTCGCGAGCCCTCGTTGGATCGGTCATGGCGCGGTGACGCGGCCCGGCGTGCCGGCTCCGCGGCGCCTTTCTGTTGTGCCGCTGCCTGGGACAGCAACGGCTCAGTCAGCTCTTGTTGAGCTGCTGCGCGAGCAGCGTGATGTACTGCTCGAGGTCGGCGTCCTTGAACCCGCCCGGGGTCTGGCCTGTGACTGCCTCGTAGCGCTCGGCGTCGATGTATGCCCACGCCTCGTCGCAGTACGTCGTCAAAAACGTCTGTGTCATCGTCTGCCGCCTCCCCCAGCTCACGCACGTCCACACGCTCTCGACCGGATGCCCCACCAGGGGTACGTAATGACCACCCTCGATCTTGGCTCCCGAAACGACGGTCCACTGCTTCTTATCGTTGAATTGGTCCATCGCCGTCGTCGGCATCTGGAGGCCGATCCCGACGGACTCGAAGAGCCACAGCGCCTCCCACAGCTGCTGGGTGTTGCCCGGTTCGAGCGAGACGTAGGTGCCGATCGTATGAACGGTGCCGCTGGCGTCCTTCAGTCCGGTTTTCTGGCGCCACTTGAGCACGTCGCGGATCTGGGAACCGGTGTCCTGGGCGCCTGTCTGCAGGTTGTATCCCGAGTACGCCGAGTATTGGTCAAGCACGTTCAGGCAGGTGAACTCCGGAACCGGACGACCTGCGTTCTTGCACGCCTCCATCGTCTCGTGAGCCGGGCCGGCCCACGCGCAGTCGCCCGCGCCCTGGAACGCCGCCCAGCTGGAATCGACAGAGCCGTCGTCACATGGACCGTTTCCCAACATCAGCCAGTCGCTGAAGTCAGCGCCGTATCCACCAGAGGGTGCAGGCGCTGTCGGCAGCGACACCGACGAGGGACGGACATCGCCGTAGCGGATGTCGCGACTGTCATACGTGTGTGGCTGCTTGCCGAGTTTCAACATCGAGCACGCTCCGGGTTAGGCGATTGCGAGCAGACGCTCGCGCGCCATCCGGTGACGGATAAACGCAGCGCGACCCTACCCCTGACCTGTCAACAGCCCGTCACGCATCCGTCACCTCTCGGGCCTTGCCCGGGATCGCTGCGTCCCAGCCGCTGAGGTCGGCGAGTACCTCGTATCGCTGGGCCCGCTGCTCAAGCCCCCAACCCGAGGCAGTGCTGGTGCCGTCCGGTTCCTGACCGCGCACGGCGGCGAGCCAGACGTGCCGACGCAGGACGCCGAGTTGGTCACGGCGCTGCGCCAACGACGTCGCATCGCGTTTCGGATCGCCCAGCTCACGCTGGTAGCTGTCCACCGCCTGCCGCTCCATCCGGTTGAGTACGTCCAAACGACCCGGTACCGGCGCCACCGGCGCCAGCAGCAAAGCCCGCTCCATCGTCCGCCGGATGGTCAGCGCCGGCACGACGTGCTGATCGACGGTGTCATACAGCAGTAGGGCGTTGGCCGCCCCGTTCCAGTCAGAGACCTGCACGTAGGAGCCGAACGTCCCCGATGGACTGAGCACCCCGACGCCCATCTGATAGACGAAGCTGCACACGGCATCGAACTGGTTCTGGTTGAGGTGCAGACCACGAGCATCGACCGCCGGACCGTAGCTTTCGATCAGGTCCGCGCGCAGCAGCGCGTCAGCCTCCGCTTCGGTCACCGCCCGCGTATCGGCGTGGACCCCGTAGGTGTGGCCGTGGCCGATGGCCAGCTGCCCGACGAGATTCCGAGACGGACGCGCGAAGAACCCCTCCTCCCGTCGGATCCAGTCGATCGCGGTGGCGCTGATCTCCACCTCAGCGCGCGCCCGCAGCGGAGGCCGCCGAGGCTGGGGTGGTCGCCGAATCAGCCGCCGTGGCCGGTGTGGGCGGCTGGTCGGCCGCCTCCTCGCTTTCCGTCGGCAGGAGGTGATCTGTCTCTCCTGTCGTCGGGAGCAGACGGTCCTCCACGTCAGCCTCGACGTCCGCGGGCACCTGGAGCTTGCTGAGCTCGCCCTGGATCGCCTGGCGCACGAGCAGGTCGAGCTGGGCTCGCGCGTTGGGGTCGAGCTGCTCGAGGCCTTGCCAGACCGGGGTCACCGCCGCGGCCGCCTTCTGCAGCTCGCCGTTGGCCCGGATCTGCGAGTTCGCCTGAACGTACCGTCCGATCTGCGTGATGGCGAGGCTGAAGACGGCCACCGACGCGCTCACGATCGAGCCGAGCTGGGCCTGCGAGTGGTCGCCGGTCACATACGAGAGAACCGCAGCGATCAATCCGGCGACGACCACGCCGTAGCCGGCTTGGGACGCGATCCCGATCGGCACCTTTGGCGGGGTCTGCAGTGTCGGCGGATCAACCACGTCGGCGGCGAACGTACCGCGCCGCCGTCACCATCCCGTCACGCGATCGTCAGCCTTCACGTGAGCGTCGCGGCGGTCTGTCCGGCCGAGGTGATCGTGATCGAGCCCCCCCAGGCGCAGGCGCACTGCGACGCATCGTCGAGCGCCGCCACGTGACCGATCGTGACGCTCGACGAACCCGGGGTCCATGCGCCGGTGATCACCGGCTGGCACGGCTGCGGCGCGTTGGCCGATGCCACGGCCGGATTCTGCGGCGAGGTGCACATCCCGAACCCGGGGATGCTCTCCGTCCCGATATCGCTGACGACTCCGGCGGCCGTCCCCGCGGTGGCGGCCTCGCCGGTGGCGGCAAACGTCCCCGGCGCAGCGCCCATCGAGCACTGCATCGCGGCTCCGGTGCAGACGAGGCTCGCCACGGTCACGCCGCCCGCTCGGCGACGGACTCCGCCGGCCTCGTCGCCGCCCGCCTCGCCGTCGCCGTCGCTGTCGCCGTTGACCCGACGAGCTCCGGGCGCGCGCCGACGTACCCCTGGCCGCCCCCGGCGATCAGCAGACCGGCAACCGCATCGGCGATCGGCTGTCCGGTCGCGTGCTGGAAGTAACTGAAGCCCGGCGACGTATTCACCTCGAAGCAGTACCAGCGACCCTCGGGGCCGAGCCTCAGATCGACGCCGCCGAACCAGAGCCCGAACCGGCGCGTCGCCACGATGCAGCGGTGCGCGATCTCGTCGGGGAGCGTCACTGCGTGAAGTTCCGCCGACCTGCCCTGCCGGTGGGCGTAGCGGTAGTCGATCGCGTCGCTCACGATCTGCGTGGTGAAGACCCGTTCGCCGACCACGTGGACGCGATAGTCGGTGCCGGCGACAAGCTGCTGGAACTGCGTCGGGCACCATCGGACCGTGGCGAGTCGATCGAGTTGGGAGTCCGTGAGCTCGCCGACGATGCTGCGGACGCCGCTGATCGACTTGTACACGATCCGCTGGTGCCGCTTGCGAAAGGCGTGAACCGCCGCGGGATCGGTCGTGATGATCGTTTCCGGAATCGCGAAGCCGAGCGCGCGCAGCGCCTCGGACTGCCACGGCTTGGAGCCGTTGGACATCGACGCCCCCGGGCGGTTGACGACGAGCGCGTCGGTCAATTCACACCAGTTGAGCAGGACCCAATCGAGCGCTGCGGCGTGGCGCGCCTCGGGACTGTCGGGCCCGGCGTGCCGGACGCCTGACAGAGCGGCGGAGTCGGCGGGCCGGACGTAGGCGGCGGTGCATCGGGCCAGGTCGAACGTCTCGCCGTTGAGATCGATCCGCGCGGCGGTCTGGGGGTCGACCGACAACTCGACACCGGCGCCGAGCAGCCGACGCTGATCGAGCAGCAGGGGGTCGTGGCCGGCGCGTCGGAGGGCGGCGTCGACCATCGCCAGAGGACCGTCGCTCGGTAGGCCCCAGAGGACGATCAACGGGCCGGCTCCGCAAGGTGCTCGGCGATCGCGGCGATCACCTGCGGATCGGCAATGTCGACCCAGTAGTCGGCGGCCACGAACACACAATCGTGCGGATCCTCGGTGAAATGCGCGCGCAGCAAGGCGACGCCGGCGGCGGCGGCGAGCGTCTCGGCGGCGCGCCCGCATTCCGGGTCGGCACCGCCAATCGCTCGGCCGCCGACGACGGTCACCGAGTGTCCCTCACCGGCGTAATCGAACCCGCTGGCGTCGCTCCCGGAGCCGTCGCCAGGCTCGGCCTGACCTTCCACCTCTGATTCGGACGCCGACGCGAGTATGTCCGGCTCAAGCCGGGTCGTGATCCCCGCGGCGCGCGCCACCTGCGCCCACCGCTGGGCCGACCAGCCCGGCCCCATCAGCTGCCCGGGCAGAGGCCGGTTGAGGACCGGGCAGGTCAGCTCCGACAACCACGCGGCGAGAAACGCCGTCATCTCGGCGGCGACGTATTCGCGATCGGCCGGGATGATCGCGCCTAACTCGCCGGGGACGACGCACGGCAGCTGGGTCACCACCCCGCTGATCCGGCCGGCCGCGACGCGCTCGCCTCCGAGCACCGCCCAGCCCGGCATGCCCCCCGGTTCGAACACCCACCCCGGGCGCGAGAGGTCGTCGGCCCCCAGCCGCCGCGCCTCTCCCGGCCAGTCCTCGAGGAGCGTCGCGGCAGCCGGGTCGTCGGCGCTGGTCACGACAACGAGCATCGCCGACGCCTACTGCTCGTCCTGATCGGCGGTTTCGCTGCCAACGGCGGGACGCTCGTCTTGGCTGATGAACGCCTGGCCACCCGCGGACGTCGTCGGGTCACGCTCCTGGACCGCGTCGCGGCCGGCGAGGGTCGTCTCAGGTGGCTTTGGCTCCACGGGCGTTCCCGCCTGATCTGGCTGCGCCTGGGCCTGCGGCGCGAGCCGGTTCGCGGGAGCCGGCCGGAAGACGGAGAAGTTGGCACGCGGAACGACCTTCTCGAGCACCACTTGCTTTTCGATCCTCGTGATCTTCTCGGAGATCGGAGCCTTCTCGATTTCCTTGGAGTCCTTTTCCTTGACGTCCTTGACGAAATCCTTCTCCTTCTCCTTGACAAACTCCTTCTGGGGCTTACCCGGGGTGTAGAAGAAGGTCGGCGGCGCGCTCCCCGCGGAGGACGGCAGGGTTCCGACCGACGTGACGACCGACACCGGGACCGAACTGGAGATCTGGGCCGAGGGTGTTGACACGGTGATCGAGCTGTCGCTCACCACCGTGGTACCGCCGCCGGTCACGCCGCCGAACGTCACGGCTTCGAGGCCGACCGCGGTGAAGCCGGAACCGCTGACGGTGACGAGCGTGCCGCCCGTCTGCGGACCGGACGTCGGCGCGATCTCGTCGACCTCGGCATAGATGAACCGGTCGGTCCACCAGGTGGGAGAGTTGCCGAGCGGCCCGGTCACGATCAGATCGACTGCGCCGCTGATGCCGCTCGGGCTGGTGACCGTGATCTCACCATCGCTGACAACCACGAGGTCGGTGCCGGCGGTGGTGCCGAACAGGACGCTCTCGGCATTGGTGAAGCCGGTGCCGGTGATCGTGACCGCAGTCGCGGAGGAGACCGGGCCGACGGACGGCGACACCTCCGAAATGCCGACGTAACCGAACTGTGGACCGGCGCTCGAGATGCCGCCGGGGGTCATCACGGTCACCGTCACCGGTGCGGTCTGCTGGGGCGGGCTGAAGACGTTGAGCTGCGTGTTGCTGACAACGGTGATCTCCGTCCCGGGTTCGGTGCCGAACATGACGGCACTGGCGTTCGCGAACCCGGTTCCGGTGACCGTCACGAGCGTCGGCGCGTACGGCGAACCCACCGCCGGGCTGACTGCGGTGACCGTCGGAACCGGAGTCTGGACGATCCCCGCCACCTTGGTCGTCAACTGCACAAGGCTGGAGAACCCGGGGACGAGCTGCGTGATCGTCGGCGGCGATCCGGGCGCACCCCAGTCCACATAGGCCAGCGGACAGATCCAGGTGCGCGGACCGTCAGGCGGCTGGGGGCCGCTGAGATATCGCGGCGGGTCGACGGCGGTCGGGGCGATCGGGCGCAGGGCGAACCGCCAGAACTCGCCCGGGCGGAAGCGGCCGCCCGGATCGTTCGTGGTCAGCGTGGCGGTGACGCCGGTGCTGCCGAGCGTGAACCCGAACCGCCCTTTTCCCAGCACCGCGCCGGCCGGCGCGGACTGCCAGATGCGCACGTATGGCTGAGGCGTCGGCGCGTATGAGAACTCGTCGCTCGCCGTGGTCGACGACGTACCCGCCGGGACGGTGACGACCACATCGACGATGCCACCGCTCGGTCCGTTGTCCGAGTCGGCGCCCGGAGGCGAGACGGCGACAATCCGAGTGTCGCTGACGACCGCAAAAGCAGCCGCCGGCACCCCGCCGAAGTCGACGGCAGTCGCATTCTCAAAGCCAATGCCGGAGATCGTCATCTCGGTGCCGCCCGCGACTGATCCGACGGACGGGTCGATACCGGTGACCAGGATCGCGTAGGTGAACAACGCCGAGGCCGGCGAGGACGTCCCGGCGACGGTGACGGTCACCGGAACGGAGCCGACGGCGGTCGCGGCCGGCACGACGGCGTTGATCTGGTTGTCGCTCACGACCGCGAAGCTGCCCGCGCTGGTGTCGCCGAAGGCAACCTCCGTCGCGCCGGTGAATCCGGATCCGGTCAGGGTCACAGTCGTGCCGCCGTCCGGTCCACTCTCTGCCGGCTGGATCGCGATCAGCTGCGGCGGCGCGGTCGTCGTGTAGGTGAACGTCCCCGCGGCGAGAGGGCCCTGCGAGGTGAAGACCGTCACCTTGGCCGGGGCGGCACTGGCTGCAGCTGGGGTCATGACCGTCAGCTCCGCGTCGGTCAGGACCGTCAGCGCAAGCCCCGGCTGGTCGCCGAAGGTCACCTCGGTCGCAGCTGTCAAGCCGCTGCCGTTCACGACCACCAGGGTTCCGCCGGGGAGACCGCCGGACGTGGGCGTGCAGGAGACGTTCGTCGGCGCGGCGGCCGCGGCGTACGTGAATTGAGGACCTCCCGTCGGCGACGTTCCGTTGGCCGTCGAGACGGACACATCGACCGCTGACTTGTCCGTGCCGGGCGGGGAGAAGACCGTCAGCTGAGTGTCGCTGAGCACGATCAGCCCGACCCCCGGATTGTCGCCGAACGACACCTCCGTCGCCCCAGTGAAGCCACTGCCGGTCACGGTCACGCGCGTCGCGCCATCGACCACGCCGGCCGCGGGCACGATCGTCGCCACCGCAGGCGGCGCCGCGGGCGGTGCCGGCACTTGGAACGGCGCCAGCAGCGACGCGTCGATCGCCACCGTCAGTTGACCGGACTCGTAGCTGACGACGTTGGCCAGGACCCCGGTCGGCGAGGCGATGTAGTCGTTCGGGGTCAACGCCACCGCATCGCGCAGGAGTTCGACCACCTGCCCGGGGATCGGCCTGTGGTAGCTGTCGACGGGCAGCGTCGCGAGCGTCAGCGTGGCCCTCCCGCTGGCGGAGTCATACGCGATGCCCTGGACGCGGTAGAGGAAGGAGGCGTCGTCGAAGCCCCAGACGACGGTCGGAGGCGTGCTCTGGTTCTGCCCAGGCGGCTGGCTCAGTGCACCGGCGACCATGACGCGGATGAGCTGATTCTCAGAGCCAAGGTAACCGCCGGCGGCGGAGCCGGCGAAGCTCACCTGCAGGGTCGCCGGCGAGGCGACCAGCATGGTTGACTGGTCGATCGTCGGCGCACCCCCGAACGCTCCCTGCGCCGCCCCGGCCTCGAGCAGCGACAGTGCCTCAATCCACGCGAGCGATGCGTCGGTGGACGTGGGAGCCGCCTGGAGCCCCTCTCTGACGAAGTGCTGGACGATGCGGCGGCGCTGCATCGTGTCGGGTCCACCGAGCGCAGCGTCGGCGAGCGCGGGATCTTCCACGGCAGAGACCTCGAGCTCGTACGCGAGCAGGTAGACGAGCTCGGACGCGTTCTCCGTCGAGGTCGAGGTCCACAAGAGGTCAGTGCTGTTGTCGAGCCACTCCGGCTGGGTGCTCCAGACGATCCCGCCGGCGCCTCCTGGCGCCTCCAGCTCGAGCCGCTCGCCGCCGACGTAGATGACGCCCGCTTGGATCTCGAGGTCACCGCTGGCGCCGTCGAGTTGCGCCACGCTGTAGCCATTCCCGGTCGAAGCCGCGAGCTGCGGCGGCAGCGGCGTCCCGATCGGCCCGACGAAGTCGAGCGTCAGCTGGCGGTCGTACTCCTCGGCGATCGCGGCCGCTTCGTTCCAGTCGGCTTCGACCGAGACGCGGCCCTGCTGCGCGATCAGGCCGCGCCACTTCCGTGTCGGGTCAAACGTTACGCGCGCGCGGTCACTTGGCATGACGATCTCCCTCTCTCGCCCGGCTCAGGGCAATGGTCATGTGACATGGACGATCACGGGCTCGAGCCCGAGTGGCATGTACTCGGCGTACTTGGTCAGCAGGCCCTGTTCCTTCACCGGCCCGAGCTCCGATGAGAAGGCACCCATCTCGGATCCGTTCTCGGCGCCGGCGGAGATCGATGGTCCGTCCCCGCCGACGATCAGCGAATCGGCCGACTCGCTCAGCTGCCCGTAACCAGGATCACCGAACGCGCCGCTGGTGAGCGCGCCGGCGCCACCGGTGAAGGCGACCGACTCGTAGGTGCGGGCGAGCCGGCCGCCGAGCGTGTACGCGCTGAAGCGGACGCAGCCGTCGACGGCATCCTCCACCACAGTGAAGCCCCCCATGATCGAATCGCGCGCCCGCAGTCGGTGCGCCCAGATCGGCCCGAGGACGGTGACCCGGGTGAGCGAGATCGTCGCGCCGGCCACGGCGAGGGCGGCGTCGGCGAGTCCGAGCGGGAACGCCTCCGCCAGTAGACGACGGTTCAGCTCCGCGGTCTGCGCCGGCTCGCGTGACGGTGCCGCCGCGAGCACGAGCACCTCGGGGCTGAGGACGACGGTCGCGAACCGGTCCCGGGTATGGAACGACGGGCCGGCGACGATCGCCTCCAATGCAGCCCCGGCAACCGCCGGGAGGCCGTCGCGCTGCTCGGCCGGCGATGCCGTGAGGTACGCGTCGAGCGCCGGCTCGAGCCCCTCGGTCAAGCCGAGAATCGCGGCCGCCGGCCGGAAGCCGGCGCTCGGCGAACCCGGCGCGCTGCGCCCGGCGAGCAGACCGCGCGCGAGCACGACCGGATCGAACGGATCCCCGGTAGCGGTCCCTGGCACGTCCTGGACGATGCTGTCGGCAATCGAGACGCTCTGGACCGTCCCCCCATACCGGGTTCGGATCGGCCCGAGGATCGAATGGTCGATCAGCAACTGCTCGATCGCCCCCTCGGAGCCCTCGGGCGCGTCGGGATCGGACTCGATGAAGATCCGGCTCGGCGCCAGCGCCCGTCCGTCGGCCGCGGTCGCGTATCCAGGCCGATCGTCGGCCGCAGTGCCCGGATCGACGGTGCAGGCCCGGATCCGGACGGACGCAAATGGCCCTCTGAGGACGATGTCGCAGCCTGAGATCATCAGACCGTCGAGCGTCAGCTGGGCTCCATCCCCGCCCGTGAACACCCATGCCGGCGATCCGGCCGCCGGCCGCAGGACCGGCCGCTCGCCGACTCCGGCTCGGACGAGCAGCGCGTCGACCGGACCCGCCGAGCCGAGCTCCCTGTACGTCAACGAGTCCGACAGCGTGACGGTGCCGGTGGCGCCGGCGGCGGCGAGCGCCGCGTCGAGGCCCGAACCTCCGGACACCCGAGCCTCCGCGCCGACGACCGCCGGGTCGCCACCGAGGAGTCCGCGATCATATGGGCCGGCGCCGAGCGTCGCCGAGAAGCCGTACTGGTAGGCGACCTGACCCGGCGAGGGCGAACCGGATGCGAGCGTGAACCGGCCGCGTTCCGGCGCGATCGAGTCGACCTGCCCGCCACCGCCGACGAGGTACTGGATCGGGAAGGGAGCCGATCCCGGGTCGGCGTCGGGCGCGGCCGACGGCCCCGCGAGCGGATCGGTGCTCGCCAGAGCGTCCTCGAGCAGCGAGCTGAGCGGACCCGGAACCTGCCATTCGAGCGCCGCCGCCCAGGCCTCGTCGAAGTCGGTCGCTGAAGTCGGTCGCGCCGGAGGGGCGAGG
Organism: uncultured Solirubrobacteraceae bacterium; assembly: GCA_963743985.1. Lineage (GTDB taxonomy): Bacteria > Actinomycetota > Thermoleophilia > Solirubrobacterales > Solirubrobacteraceae > Palsa-465. The sequence goes on from CAVUSD010000009.1 coordinate 181,242, forward strand.
AACAGGGGGATTTCACGCCCCGTCGGATCGAAGACGAACGTCCCGGGCGAGCCGGCAACCGGAACCGGCGTCGAGCCGACCACCGCAAACGAGCGCAGCCGCCAGACGAAGACGAGCAGCTTCGTGATGCCGAAATGGCCGACCGCACCGCGTCCTGGGCGCAGGTCGGCGACGTGGGAATACTCGTCGAAAGCGGTGCCGGAGAGCGCCGCGCCGTCGGCGGAGCGCAGGTCGGCGTAGCCCCCGGCGGGCGTTCCGGTCAGCCGTCCGGCAAGCATCTGGTCTCGGAGCAGCAGCTCGAGATCCGAGCTCGCCAGGTTCGGGTAGGCAAGCCTCCCGACCGGCGGGTCGAGCCCATGCCGCGTCCGGGCCAAGCGGCGAAACGCTTCGACCGCGACGCACCCCCAGCCGGTGACGTCGCTGCCGAGTTCGTCGATGGCCTGCAGCGTCCCCTTGTGCCGCCGGTAGTGAATCGTCTTGGCGACATCGAGCCGTTGCCCGGCGGGCGCGAGCTGATTGACGAGATTGGCCCCGAGTAGATCCCCGATATAGGGCACCACCCAGTCCGCGCAGGTCTCGATCGACTGATCGGCCCAGAGCTGATCGATGCTTCGTCGAACGGTCGCGACCTGAGCGCCGATTCGGCCGATCAGCTCCCGCAGCGGTCCCGGAGCGTCAAGGCTCGCCGTGTCGGCGGACCGGTATGCGGCAGGCAGCAGTTGCCACAGCCGTTCCGCGTAATAACCGTCGAAGCCATCGTCGACTTCAGACATCGGCGCTCACCCCCTGGATCGCGAGCCCGCCGGGCGCCAGCGTGAAGAACGCTCCCGGCACGCCCGGCAGGACCTCGGTGTCGCTGCCGTCGACGAGCAGCCCCTCGACCGACAGGACGCCGGGAACGCTCAGGGCGGCCATCACGGCGCTGCGGTACAGCGGCTGGCCGATTCCGGTGCGCGCCGGGCTGAACAGACCGTCGATCGGATCGGCGATCGCCGTCTGCGCGTCGGCGACGACGTCGGCGAGCACGCGATCGGCGGCGACCACCGTGATGCACGACACCTCGATCGGAATTGGGGATGCCGCCACCGGAATGACCGGACGGTCCGGGTCGGTCGTCCCGGCGAGCGCGGCAGCTGCTGCACTCACCGCTGCCGCATCGTCGCCGACGTAGACCGTCAACGCCGGTCGCTGGGTCGCTGCGTCGGTGCCCCACGCCGCCGAGACCCGAGCGACTCCGGGCGTCTGCGCGGCGATCTGGATGTAGTCGCTGGCGGAGATTGCCCGGCCGAACGTCGAGACGCTGGCCGGCCCCGCGGCGCGCACCGCGCTCGCCGGTTGCGGGTCGGCGCCCGGGAGCACTGCAACCGGGTTCTGGATCGAGGTGAGGTTGGGCTGAGGCTCCATGATCGTCGTCAGCCGGCCGGCGGGCGGGCTTGCGGATCCCGATCCGTATCGGTAGGTGGCGGTGACGTTGCCGCCGCCGGACGGCAGCCGCGAACCGTTCACGCCGTCGCCGAACGTCACCGTCGTCACGGTCTCGTCGGCGGAGCGCGTCACGACGTAGACGCGGGCGTCGGCCGGCTGCTCGTAGAAGCTCGCCACCTCGGACCAGCGCAGGCCGTTGACGTAGACCTCCAGCGTGCTCGTCGGTGCAGCCGGGCCGGGAAGATACGTGAGTGGCGTCTTGGCGAGCGTGAACGACTGGTTCACATACGCGGCATTGCCACTGCCGAGCACCTCTCCGGTGACCGTCTGCCCGCGGGAGACCTTGACGACGTCGAGCAGCAGTTGCAGGGGCGGCGTCATCGCAGTGGTGAGGGACGCCGGCGGGCTGCCGGCGCCGATCAGCGTCAGCTGCATGGTGTCGGCGGTCGACGCCCGGCCACCGACCGTGACCGCAACGCCGGAACCGTGCGCGTCGGTCAGGATCCCGGTGCTGCCGAGTGCGGGGGCGACCGCCGCCGAGGTGTTCACCGTGGCCGGCAGGGTCGCCAGCCTCGACTGGGGCGCGCCGACGATCGTGCCGACGTCGACCAGTCCGTGGTGCAGTACCGCTGAGCCTGGGCCGCACGGTGGCAGCATCCGAGCTGCGTCGGCCGTGCCGTTCGCCACGTTGTGGGCCACTGCGACCGCCAACAGCGCCAGTGAGCTGTAGGAGCCGACCAACGCCGTCAGCGAGCTGTAGGGAACGAGCAGCGACTGGGTGGGTTGGCCGGGGTTGGACACGGGCACGGTGGTGTCGGCGGCCGCCGTCACGATCCCGAGCCCGACTGGCTCGCCGCCCACCTCCACCAGGACGAGGTCACCCGGCGTGATCGATCGGACGATGCCGCCGAGGCTGAGCGTCGCGGTCAGCGTCCCGCCCCAGATGGCGGGGGGTAGGATCGGGTCCGAGACGCCGGTTCCCTGGGACCAGAACGGCGACGACGCCACCGGTCGCAACAGCCGATAAGCCGTTGAGCTCGCCTGGGGGTGGGGGGGTCGCACGCGCGGGACGCCGTACCACTCCCTGACGGTTGATCGATCCTGAAATCGCGACAGCACCTGCTCGAGCTCGTAGAGCGCCGGCATGAACGCGAACGACGGTCCCCAGCCTCCGGTGAGCGCAAAGGTCACCTTCGTGTCGGCCGAGCCGGTCTCTGGATCGACGAGGGTCTCGACCCCTGTGACCGTCACGGACGCCCAGCTGTCGGCGGTCGCATCGAAGCCCGCCTCGATCAGCAGTAGCCGGTCGCCGGGCTTCACGTTGCCGACACGTCCGGCGAGCACGACCGAGTAGCTCCCGTCGCGAGCTGGCATGAACCCGGTGTCGCGTGGGAGCGAGACGGGAATCTCGGTCGGACCGGTGAAGCTCGTCGCGGCGTCAACCTCGAACGTCTGGGCGGGCACCCCGGCACTCGCCGTGCTGGCGATCTTCATACCGGCCGGGACCACGAGTGGCTCGGAAGCGAACCCGGGCTTGCGAGCCGCGGCGACCACGCCGGTCGCCGCGACCCCGGGGGCGGGCGTGTAGCCGAGCAGCCCGACGAGGTTCGCGACGCTCTGTGGCCGGGTCGCGGTCCGCAGGTAGCTCTCGTTGGCGTACCGCTCGTTGTAGAACGTGAGGATGTCACCCAGGTAGGCCCACCACTCCAGCGCCTGTAGCCCCAGGTCGCCGGGTGCCGGGCGCCAGTCGCCGATCGCCTGCTCGCCCGCCTGCGGGGTCAGCAGCGCTCGGCGCAGCTCACCGAAGTCACCGGCTCGGTAGGCGATCGACCCCAGCCCCGGGGGGTTGACGATCGCGTCGGCGGCGGGGACGCCGCCCGAGCCTGACCACCGCGGGTCTGACGTCGCAGTCATTTCGACCCCTGCGCGGTCACCGTCAGCTGACCCGCCGCCGGTCGGTTGGGGTCGTTGTCAAGCTGGATGATCTGGTCGGGGGCAACCGGCACGGACTCGTTCAGCGGACGCCAGCCGACGCCGAGACCCGGCAACCGGTAGTGGATCGACTCGACGCCGACGACGCCCGGGCAGGCCTGGATGGCCGCCAGCAGTGCGCTCGCCTCGAGCACCTGGCCGAAGGCCCAGCGGGTGTGGTCGAAGAACCCGGTCTGGCCAGTGGGCAACGTCCCGGGCGCGAGCCCGGCGATGACCGCCTGTTGCACGTCGCTGGCAAATGCCGAGGCGAGACCGGCGACGACCACGTCGAGATCGATCGCGACGTATCGCGGGTAGCGGACATAGCTGTCGTAGCCCGCCATCCGGCGAGCACCGAGCAGCGTCGTCACGGCTTCGAGCTGGGCGATCTCCGGCGACTCGGCCCCCACCGCGTCGACCGTGGTCAGGGCCGCCGTCCAGCTCCCGGTCCAGCGGAACTCGGTTCCCGCCTGCTTGACCCAAGGCAGCGACTGCGCGGCGGCGACGTAGTCCTCCGGTCGGACCGCCCTGAGCAGCTCGGCGCCGAACCGCTGGGGCGCGCGGCTGCGGATCTGCGCGTTCGTCTCGGCGTCGGCGCCACCAGTGGCCGCGAACGGGTTGGTGCACGCGTTCACGCTCGCCGGTTGGAGCTGTCCCGGTGCGAAGGTGACCACGGAGTCCGCCGGCACGTTGCCGAGCGGCCCGAGGCCGACGCGGTAGCTGACCGTGAACGATGTGCCCGGCGTCGGCACTGCGCCCGAGGTCCCGTCGCCGAAGCGAATCGTGGTCCCGGCGTCGCCGTCGTAGTCGAGCCAAGTCGACCCGTTACTCGTGAGCACCGGCGAGTACTGCTCTGGCGTGAGCGTGAATACCCGGTCCGCCGGGCCGCAGTCCAGCAACCATCGGGCAAACCGCCACGGCACTGGGTCGCCCCCCGACGGCGATGCGCCGCCGAGCACGATCTCAGGCTCGGCCGGGGTCGCGCTGTACTCCTCGACCGATTTCGAGGCAAGCCACGCCAGCGGTCCACGCGGCAGGCAGTATCGGTAATCGGGGAGTGGCGCCTCGGGCGTCGAGCGCGGGCCGCGCCGGATGACCACCGAAGCTTGCGAAGCGGTTCCGGCCCCGGGGATCGTGAACGTCTCGGTACGCAGCGCGCCCTGAACCGCAGGAACGATGTTCCCGGCAACGGCCGTCGTCAGCAGGTCATGCTCGAAAGCGGTCGGGGCGGCGAACGAAATGCGGGTGAGCTTCACCGGCGGGGAGGGAAAGCCGGCCCGGATCACCGACAGCGGATCTGAGATCTCCTCCGACGTCGACACCGTGACGAGCTCACGAGTCGGCGGATCAGCTCCCGTCGGCGACGGCGTGTCGAGCAGGAGCTGCTGGCCTGTGTAGAGGCCGATTTGCTGGCCGACGACGTCGAGGGTCATCGCCCCGGCTTGCAGGCACCGTTGGCTCTCGTCCCACCAGTAGGGGCTGAGCGGGCCTCGCGGGCTGAGCAGCGACCGATTCCAACGCTGGTCGACCGTCGCCCACGGGGCCGGCGAGGCGGCGAGCGTGCCACTCAGTCCGAGCCCAGGGTCCTCGACCTCGAACGGGATCGTCGACCCATCGGCCGCGAGCGCCTGGAACCGCAGTGCCGTCGCGATCGTCCAGCTCGTTGAGCCTGAGTCGGCGTCCGGTAGCGGGCTCACATCGAGCTGAAGCACCGTCGTCGCGACCGTCGCCGGCGTCGGCTCGTAGTCGACGAGCCGGGCGTGGCGGACGAGGGACAGGCGCTGGGTCGCGGTCGCGAGCGTTGCCTCGGCCGCGACGCGATCCTGGTAATAGCTCAGCTCGTCGGCGACCGCCGCCATGGCCTCCATCAGCATCACGCCGAAGTCCGCTTCCGAGCGCTCCACCCAACCCGGGTAGCGGAGCGCCGAGAACTCAGACAGCGCCTGCGCGAAGCTCGCGAAGTCCTTCGCGAGATAGTCGATTGTGACCGGCGGCTCCGGCGGCTCCGGGGCGACGTTGATGGCGGTCGCGCAGTCGGCCGCCGCCGGTGGCGGCTGGAAGCTGAACTCGGACTGCGCGAAGAATGGGTCGAGTGCCGAGCTGTTGACCGTCAGGATGTGCGTCGACGCGTCGGCGGCGCCGACCAGGCGAAGGCTCAGGAGCGGTCGGCCCTGGCTGTCCGCGGTCCACGCGCTCACCTCGTCGACCGGCAATACGCTTGGACCGGCCGCCGCACCGCCGCCGGTGATCGTCGGCGGCCCGCTCAGCGTGCCCATCATCGGGACGGTGTTGAGGAAGTGCACGACGAGCCCGGGTGGCGCGGCGCGGACTTCCACGTAGTCAATCCCGTTCAGCGACGTGCTGGCGAGGACGGTCTCCCGACGGTCGAACGGTGGCGCGGCGACACTCATGCGACCGTCACCGTCACGGTCTGGGTGGTCTGCGTCTCGACGAGCGTGTAGGTGACCGTGACCGCGATCACGCCGGGATCGAGCGAGGCGTCGCTCTCGAGTACAACGTCGCCGACGTTGACGACCCCGGCAAGCCACTCGGCGAGACCCTGGATCACACGGAGCTTGACCGTCGCCTCGAGCGCGTCTGAGTTGGGCGCGAACACGAGCGAGCGCAGTCCACATCCGAACCCCGGCAGGTTCACCCGCTCCCCCGGCGTCGTGAGCAGGAGCTGTCGGACCATCTGGTCGACATGTGCCGCATACGCGGCCTCCGCGGCTTGTCGCGACGATTGATCGACGCGGAACGGGAACGCGAAGTCGTGGCGCACGATGCTCACGACGACTGCACCTCGAGCGCTCCATTGTTGGCATTCACGCTCGAGCTGTTGACGACGAGCGAGACGGAGTCGCCGTTGGCGAGGGTGATCCCCGAGTCGTCGAGCGTGACCGTATTGCCGTTGGGATCGGTGAGCGTGATCGAGTTCTGGCTGTCGTCGAACTTCAGCTCGTGCGGGGCGGCGGTGACGATCACCTTGACCTGCTTGGCGGCGTCGGACGGGTACTCGCCCTCGCGCCAGTATCCCCCGACCCAGATGGGATAGGAGACGTCGCCGCCCTCGAACTCGATCCAGACGCCGCTGCCCGTTTCGGGCAGGAATGCGAAGCCGACGCTCGGGCCGGCATAGGGCACGCACGGCATGCACCAGCCCGTCTCCACGTCCCCGAGCACAGAGGGCACCTTCGCCTTGATGCGCATGGTCGCGGCGTCGATGTCCGACACGATCCCGCGGTACTTGCCGTAGAACCGCGTCCGCAGCCGCTCGAGCAGATCGTCCAGCGCCCGGTCGTCTGGCGGGCTCATAACGCGGGTGCCCCCAGCGCGCTCGTCAGCGACCCAAGCGCGCCGCCCGCGCCGCCGGGCCGACCGCGTTGCGCACGAGTGTGAAGGCCATCTTCCACGAGTTCGGCGTGTATCGATGGCGCACCGTCCACACCAGCCAGTTGCCGGAATGGAGATTGCCGGCGCCTTCGATCGTGACGACGTCGCCGACGCGGAGGATCGTGCCGATTCGGTCGGCGTCGGCTTCGCCGTGGCAGCGTGCGAAGAACCCGGACTCGACGAGCACCGCTGCGGTTCGCTGGGCGAGCTCGGTCAGGTCTCCCGGGGCGGTGAGGACGAGCGTCGAGGAGGTGCCGAGGTATGTCGGGTAGTCGCGTTGGTCGAGCGCGGCGAGCCCGCTCGCCTGACTGCTCACGTCGGTGCCGGCGGCCGCCGCCTGGGTGAGGTCGACCTGACTGGCGTCGACCTCGGTCGGGCGCATCACGTCCCAATCGAAATCGAGCCGGTCAACCGTCCAGTCCGCCGGGTCCACGAATGAGATCGTCGCGACGGACGGTCCGTCGGTCGACGGCGTCACGAAGTAGCCGGTGCGTTGTCCTGAGGTGTCGGTGCAGCCGACCCGGCAGACCTTGCCGCCTCGTCGCGCAAGGCCTCTCAGGAACTGGAGGTCGGTCGCCCGTTGCAGCAGCGTGTGCCCGTCCGGGGTATGGCTCGGCGAATCGTTGTCCGTGTTCGCGTCCGCCGGCGTGAATCCGTAGGACGAGAAGATCGCGTCGGCGACCTCGCCGTCGGTCTGGCCCGGCCACTCGACGACGTTGTCGGAGACGTTCATCAGCCACGATGCGTCCTGCGCCCATATGTCGATCGTCGAGGCGTTCGTCGTGCGGTCGAGGTGCAGTTGCCAGGACAGCACGTAACCGTCGAACACGCACTGCGTCTGCGAACCGGGCGCGCTCGAGGTCACGGTCAGGGCGATGTTGGTGGCGGGTTCGAAGGTCCCGTCGCCGACGTATTGCAGGTCGCCGGCCGAGGTGCGGTTGACCGGCAGCCGGATCAGCAGGGCGCTCGGGCGGTCGGAGTTCTCCTCGACTTCGAGCTGCTTGACCGCGTCGTACAGGGGATCAGGAACTGGCGTCCCGCCGATGCTGAGCTGGATCGTGACGCTCACGATGCCGCCCCTTCCGGGATCCCGATCAATGCCCGGGCCGCCAGCGCGCCGGCGAGCATCGCGTTGTTGGCGTCGCACAGCCTCCAGAAACCGGTCGGGGTCCCGAGGTACTCCGTCGCCACGAGATCAAGCCGCCCGGAGCCGATGCTCTGGTGGTAGCCGATCACCGGTGCGGCGAGTGGCCGAGGCGGCTGCACGACCGACACCTGGGTTCCGTCGGCGAGGGTCACGACGGAGATCGGCTGCGCGGCGTAGCGGCTGTCAGGGGCAAACATGAGCGCAGCCTTCTAGTGCGGGATCATCCCGATGATCGATTCCGCCGCGTTCCCCAGGTTGGCGACCGCCAGCGTCTGGCGGAGCGTCAGCGTGTACCCGTAGGCGACGCTCGCGAGCTTGCCGAGCACGTCGCCGTCGGACGATGCGGCGGTCAGCTCGGCCGGCGTCAGGACCCGAAGCGTGATCTGGGAGTCGACGTGGGTCGGGTTGAGCGTCGCGTCGTACAACGTCTCGGTGATCGTCAGGTCGGTCATCCGGACGGGGACGATCCGCCCGGGCCCCCAGATGAACAGCGTCACGGGCATGACCGACTGGGGAACGGTGCGCTTGGGCTTCGGGCTCGAGCCTCCGAGCAGCGACCCGACCGCCGCCGTCACCGCGCCGACCAGCTTGTTGGTCGTGCCCGAGGGGTAGAGGAGCATCTCGAGGGCCGCGAGCCGGCTGTAGAGACCGGTGGCCTGCGCGATCGCGGCCGTCGGCGGCAATCCGTCGGCGATCTCATCGCCCGCGTCCATCGCCAGGGTGAACGAGAAGCTCTCGCCGGGCATCCCCTGGACGGCGAGCGGATTGCTTCCCTCGGTCCCCGCCGAGCTCGCCGCCTCGGGCTGGGTCCACGTGTGGGTCATCGACTCCGGGTTGTATTGGAAGACGATCACGTCGGGAATCGGGATCGGGACGAAGGTCGGCGCGAACGAGACAAGCGCCCCCTTCAGCAACAGGCTCATGGAGTGACCTCCGCGCTCGGACCGGTCGTGACGTGGTCCTCGCGCAGCGCGCGTGACACCGCCGCGACGATCCGCCGAGCGAGTTCATCGGCGCCGACGCTCGCCCCCATATCGCTGCCGAGTTCAACCCGGAGGTGATCGAGCCCGCTGAGCCCGGGAACGCGGACGATCCCGGTGGCGAGACCCTCGGCGACCGCCCGGGCAAGCGCCCGTGCCGCGTCCTCGTCAAGCCCGGCGATGCGCAGCGACAGCCGGTTGATGTGGACGTCGCCGGTGCTCACTTGACCTCCAACTGGCCGGGGCGGACGACGACGCCCTCCTTCTCGAGCTCCCGCCGCGCCGCCGCGAGAACGTGCCGGTCGCCGATCATGCTGCCGTCGGTGCGCGCCAGAAACGCCGCGGCGACCGCGGCTGACTTGATCCCGGCGCCGGTGAGATCGAGCTCCCGCGCGAGTCTCGCCCAGTCGAGCCGGTCCGCGATTCGGCGGCGCTGGGTGTCGCGGGCATCCTCAAGTGCCAGTCGCCAGAGCCGCTCGCGCTCCGCAACGGTGGGCGGGGCGAAGTCGATGATGAAGCGCAGGCGGCGGACGAATGCCTGGTCGAGATCCTGCTTGCGGTTCGTGGTCAGGATCGCGAGCCCGTCGAACTGCTCCATGCGCTGGAGCAGATAGTCGATCTGAATGTTCGCGTAACGGTCGTGGGAGTCGCTGACCTGGCTGCGCTTCCCGAAGAGCGCGTCCGCCTCGTCGAAAAGCAGCAGCACTGGGGAGCGCTCGCATGCGTCGAACAGCTCGCGGAGGTGTTTCTCGGTCTCGCCGATGTACTTGTTGACGACGCCGGCCAGATCCGCGCGGTAGAGCTCGAGTCCGAGTGACCGGGCGAGCACCTGCGCTGCCATCGTCTTCCCGGTCCCGCTTGGTCCGGCGAACAGCGCACTTGTGCCGCGCCCGAGCGGGGTCAGCCGCGCAAGGCCCCAGTCGTCGAGCACCTCGCTGCGATCGCGCGCCTGCGCCTCCAGCTCTCGGAGATGGGTCTCGGTGGCGGGTGCGAGCACCAGATCCGACCAGTCGAACGGGAGTGGCAGCTCGAGCAGCAGGTCCGGCTTGCCGCCGGCGAGGAGGCTCCGGCAGACCGCGGCGACCGTGGCCTCGCCGGCCGGCGCGACCTCCGCCGCGACACGGACCTCGCCGGGCCGCAGCGTCCACTCGGCCACGGGCCGCGGCGGCGGCTGCACCGACAGCGAGGACCAGAGCTCGATCCGGTCGCGCCGCGTGATCTCCCGGCACCGGAACGAGCGCCGGACGGCCATCTGTGTCAGCGCGTCGCCTCGCGGCGTCACGACCGTCGTGAAGCTGAGCGGGAGCAATGGCATCGCGGCACGGACGGCCGGGTCGGCCGCGTCGAGGTGTCGCCAGACCGGCACCGACCCCTCGAGCCGCATGCGCCTGGCCTCTCGCTGAATCGCTGCGGACCCGGCCTCGGCGGAGATCGCCGCCGTCTCGACAACGACGACCGGGCGTCCCAGCCGCGCCCCCGCTTGGGCGGCGAGCGTCGCGCGCCCCGACCCGGGTGGGCCGGCGAGCTCGATCTCCAGCACGGGGCGATCAGCGCCGGCTTGCAGTGTGTCGACGAACGCGACGATCGCATCGAGCAGCTCCGCATGCAGCACCGGCCCCTCCGGCGGCGCCGATCGCACGCCGGTCGTGCCGGCCGACCAGTCCGTCGCGCCGGCGCTCTCGTCGGACCCCGCACCGCCCTCGGCGCTGAAGGCGCGCAGCAGCGCCGGGTCGGCTCGCCAGCCGGTCGCCGGAGCACACGCATCGAGACCGGAGGCGACAGGATCGGCGAGGCGCCACCGTACGAGCGCGGACTCCGGCCCGGGGGGGACGGCGTCCGGCAGCTCGAACAGGGTTGCAGCCAACAGCGGCGTCGGATCCGCCGGCTCGGCGGCGTCGAGCAGGTATCCGAACACGCGCGCGATCGTCGGCTCAGCGGCCGCCAGCGCGAGTGTGAGCAGCGCCACCTCCGCGGCCGTCAGGTCGAACGTCGCCACCAGATGCGCGAAGCGCGGGTCCTGAGGAGCTTCGCGCAGCTGCTGCAACTGTGCGGTGATCGCCCTCGCCTGCGGGTCGGCGGCAACGAACGCGCGCTCGGCCGCCGCGATCTCCATGCGCGAGGCGAGCGCTCGGTCGACCTCGCTGTGCGTGATGGCGAGGGCCTGTTCGTTCTCGTAGTGGTGCGCGAGCCATCGGTGCCGCAGCCACAGCACGCGCCGCGCGGCGCGCAGCCGCGTCTCCGCCAGCCAGCGAGGCTCGTCGCCGCGCTCGACCGGGCGTGCGTCCGCCGCATGATTCGCGCTGGCGGACAGTGAACTCACAGGATCACCCACAGCGCCGGGTCTGACTCGATGCCATTCACCCGCACCCGCAACGGCAGGACGGACCCGGGCGGACCCGTGGGCGGTGAGAAGCTCAGCGAGGTCGCCGCCGCGGCGACGTTGACCTGGCCCGGTCCCGGGGTCGCGGCCGTCGCGGCCAGACCCTCGGTCCCGACGAACACCTCGGTGGCGCCGGCCAGGAACCCGGCGCCCGTCACCGCGTACGGCGCGGCGCCCGACAGCACCGGTCCCCCGGTCGGGTCGGTGTAGGCGGCGACGCTGAACGGCGTCGAACTGCTGCGAACCGAGCCCTGGGCGCCCAGCGTGCCGCTACCGACACGCAGCTGGTAGACGCCCGGCTCGGGAGCGTCGGCGGGCGGCGTGCCGACCGACGTGGGAAGGGTGAGCAGAAAGCGACTCGCGGTGGACTCGGCGGCGGTTGCCCACGTGGTCACGTCGACCTCACCCCCACCATCGGCGTTGAGCAGGTAGACATGGTCGGACGCGTCGGCGGTTCCGAACCGTGAGCCGTTGAGCGAAAGCGTCTGCCCGGCGGCGACACAGGCCGGGGCGCTCGCCAGCGGCACGGCGCCGCCGGGGGCTTCGTAGGAGCTGTCGCGCGAGGTCCCGAAGACCTGCGGGTAATTGGTTTGCGGTGCCGGCGGCGGCAGCTGGCCCACGCCTGACACCGAGAATGAAGTCGTCTTCCTGGCCGGTACCGGGGCCAGGTCCGGATCCATGAAGACCACGGCCGCGCGATACACCAGCGACATCCGCAGCGGCGACGTGGTCGCTTGCCAGAGACGGCTGAGCTCGTCGTAGGAGCGGTGCTCCATCGTCAGCGTCAGCTCCCAGGCCGGCAATATTCCGGGGGCGCTGCGCACGATCGGATTGGCGTGGAACACGCGCAGCGCGACGCTCATCGCCTCGTGCTCCTGGTGGTAGTCGACCTCTGAGTAAGCGAACAGGAGGTAGTAGAGGTCGAGCGCAAGCGGCAGAAACCGGGTCGCTGACCCGCCGACCTGCCCGAGCAACTGCGCTCCCCAGCTGAGGCTCTCGTGCGCGTTGTCGGGCTCGACGTGGTAGAGGTAGGTGCTCAGCTGGGTGCCCGGCTGATTGCGGACTGCATCGGGTGCGAGTCCGGTGAACGTCGGAGTGAACGTCGGCCCCGGTTGCGTGCCGGCCGGCGAATTCGCCGGTGGTGTACCGATCTCGTTCCAGATCGGCGCCGTCGGCCACTCGGTTTTGACCAGCCCGATCAGTGCATCCGTCACGGCCGAGAGATCGAGCGTCATCGCCAGCCACTCCTGATCATCCCTGCGCCATTCCGTACCAGCGCCGGTGGCCTTCGCGCACTGGGTCGAGCGGGGCGCCGACCCCGAACCGCGACGCCGCGGCGCTGCTGGGGCGGGCCGGCTGAGGCGCCGGCCGTGGCGCCGGCCGTGGCGCCGGCGCGGGAGGCGGCGTCACCGTCACTTCGATCGTGCCGATGGAGACCACCGCCGGGCGCGAGGTGCGAGGCGGAGAGGCCGCCGTACTGCGTCGGCTGATGGGCTCTACGTTCAGCGCCCGTGACCCGCCGAGGTCGGGCGGCGCCGGACGGTCGATCCCGCTGGGATCGGCCGGATCGATTGGCTCCCGTTCCGGAACCGGCGCGCTGGCATCGGATGCGCTCGGCGGTGTCAGCACCGGCAGCGACCAGAGCGGGTCGTCGAACGACGTCGGGAACCGTGCCGGACGGGGCGGGGTCAGCGTGCTGGTCGCCGGCGCCCCGGCGGCCCGCGGTCGATCCTCGTCCGTCGCGAGGGCGGTGGCCGGCGCGACGGTCCTGGGGTTCTCCGGGTCCACGGTCGGGGCGTCGGCGGGGCGAGCCGTCGCGGCGGTCGGCGGGCGGGCCGGCGACCCGCTGGCGGTGCCGGTGCGTTCGGACCGGCCGACCGGAGCGACCCGGCGCTGCATGTCGGGGTCGCCGAGCGCCCCAGTCGTCGGGACCGGTGTCGGCCGCTGAGCAACTTCGGAGATCGCACGGGCGTTGGTGAGAGGACGGCTACTGCTCGACGCCCGGCTGTCCGGATCGGTCCCGGTCGCCGCCGGCACCTCGGGCGGCGGGCCGCCAGCGGCGTGCGATGGCGGCGCCTGCTCCGCGAAGCCATCGAACAGCCCGCGCCGGGGCTCGAGCGCCCGGACGCGCGGCGCGTCCGCCGTCAGGCCGGTGAGGTAGGGAACGTGCGCGTTCACGCGGCCGCGCGCTCCGAGGCGATCAGCGACGCGTACCGGCGCCGGCGGTTTCGCGGCAGCGCCAGGATCGCCTCCTCGCTCCAACCGAATGCCTGCGCGAGAGCGCTGGTCTCGGCGTGCAGGCTCGCGAAGGCGAAGCGCAACTCGCCGACGGAGTAAGCGACCGGATCAAAGCGAAGCGCCACCTGGGTCCCGCACGCCGGACAGTTGCCCCCGACCGTGGCTTGCAGCCGGGGCGCAAGTGCACTCAGCGCTCGATCGAGTCGTCGAGCAAGGCCACGGGGTATCGCCGGCGCGTCGATGCAGGCCGCCGCGAGCGCCGTCGAGGGATCAGCGCTCGTGCATGCGGCGCCGACATCGCCGACCGTCGGAATCCGAAAGCGAGCCTCGGTACCCGCGAGGCGGTACCAACCGTCGCCGGCGGGCTCGGCAGCTCGCGCTCGCCGCGGTCGGTGATGCTCGAGAAAGGCGTCGATCCCGAAGCTGACGTCGATCGCCACGCCACAACCGTCCGCGGCGCAGATTGCGCCCGCGCTGATCAGATCACCGAGCCAGGCCTGTCGGATCAGCAGCGCGAGGGCGGCGAGGTCAACGGCGGGCAGAGCAGCGACGTTGGCGACCTCGCCGCCGACCTCGTGCACGACGCGTTCGGAGAGGGCCACCAGCGCACGAGTGGGCTCGGGCGCCGTCTCGAGCAGGAACAACTCATCGTGACCGCACGGCTCGTCGATCGCGATCTCGACACCACTGACCGGCAGCAACGCTACTGCTCCGTCGGCTCCGCCAGCGACATGTCCTGCTCCCACCCCTCGTTCTCCAGCTTGATGTGCTCGATCGCAATCGCGTTGCCGCCGGCGTCGAGGTCCGGCAGAGCCTGGAACTCGGACACCCAGCAGCGGTGGAGGAGGTAACGCAGGACAGGCTGGGCCTCCTCGCTGAGCAACACGATCGAGACCTCGCGTCGCAGGTTGGCCAGCGACGTGGTCGCATGTCCTTGATCGAGCTCCTGTGCGTAGTTCGCCCAGGTGATGAAGTCGCGGTTCTGGGTGACCCCGCGCTCGAGCGTGACGGGCTCATACTTGGTCCGGCCGAGTCCTTTCAGGATGATGGCGTTGCCGCCTTCCTTGTACTCGATCACGTCCGACGAACGCTTGATCGCGCCGACCTTGCTCACGGCGGCAACCGGTGTCGTGCTCTGCTGGAAGTAGACGAGAAACCGATAGGCCTTGTACGGGTCGTAGCGGTTGACGTTGGCGGGGAATAGCGGATTGGAAGGCATGTCTGACCTCTCAACTCTGCGCCTGGCCGGCGAGTTGGGCGATTTGCACCACGACGAACTCGGCGGGAACGAGCGGAGCAAAACCGACGAGGATGTTCACGACACCGTTGGCCACATCGTCCGGCGTCGTCGTGGTCGAGTCACACGCGACGACGAACGACGTGCTGGGCGTCGTCCCGGCGAACGCGCCCAGGCGGAACAGACTCAGCATGAAGGCGCCAATCTCCTGTTTGAGCGCATCCCACAGCGGTTGGGAGTTCGGCTCGAACACCGCCCACTTCAGGTTCTGGTACAGCGTCTGCTCGATGAACAGCGCCATCCGCCGCACGGCGACGTACCGCCACTGCTGCTGCCCGGTGTTCAGCGTCGCGCCGGCCGTCGTGCGCGCCCCGAAGATGACCGTGCCGACCCCGGGGAACTGGCGAATGCAGTTGAGCGCATACTGGTTGAGCACGCCCTGCTGGTCGTCGTTGATCAGTCCGGTGGTGTCGACGCCGGTTGTGCCATTGAGCGCGGTCTCAATGCCGGCGGGGGACTTCCATACCCCTCGCAGACTGTCCTCTCGTCCGTACATGCCGGCGACGAATCCGCTCGGCGGGGCGGCGATCGACGCGCCTGTGACCAGATCGGTGGTCTGCAACCACGGGTAGTAGAGCGCAGCGTTGACGCTCACCGGGAAGTTGTCAGACAGGTTCCCCGCGTCGGCCACGAGCGCGTTGGCGTCGAAGCTGATCTGGCTTCCGGAGGCACCCCAGTTCGCTGTTTCGGGTGCCGGCGTGTCGAGGATCAGGAAGGCGCGCTTGCGCTCGCAATACGCCGCTGCCGCCGAGGTGACGCTCGGATCGGATACGCCTGGCGTCGCCAGGAGGTTGAACGACACCACTTTGTCAAGCGACCCACCCGCCGCGAACACTTGCGCGAAGTCGACCGGGTTCATGATCGTCCAGTCTGGCTGCGGCGGTGTGGCGTACGCAAACTCGGTCGTCGTCGTGACTGACGGGTACGCGGTCGCGCCCCCGACCGTGGCATCGGCGAGGCGTGACGCGGCGAGCGTGCTCTCCAGGTCTGCGATCGGAACCTGGCGATAGGTCTCCACAGCGTTTCCGTAGCCGATCACGATGTCGGCGGCGTCGTCGTCGGTGCCGTTCGAGGTCTGGGGGTTGGAGATCGTCACCGACATCGGGATTGCGCCGATGCTCGCCGTGGCCACGTCGACCGGCTGCAACGCGGTGAAGGTGATCCCACCGCCGGGAAGTCCGGTGAGCGCGGCGGTGGCCGCAGCGACTGACACCGGCGCCGCCCCGGCGGCTGCGCTGGGGTCGTGATACGCGGTTGCGGGTAGCCCGACGACGTAGCAGTTCGCGCCGCCGTTGTTGAAGAATTGGTAGACGGCCTGACCGACGTAGTCGGTGAGCACGGTCCCGAACGAGAAGAATCCGCCGAAGTTGTTCTGATAGTCGGCGACGCTGAACAGCTGGATCGCCGTCAGATAGTTGCTCGCCGGGGTGAGGAACGGATGCGTGTAGCCGATGAACACGGCGACCGAGGTCGACGCAGGCGTGATCGAGTGGTTCAGATTCGGGAGCTCCTGGATGTAGACACCCGGGTACGACGTGGTAACCGACATTGGCGATCTCCTCGAGAGCGTGCCGTGGATACAGCGGCCCAGGTCCGGTGGCCGCGCAGCGACGCTACAGAGCGATTGTCAGCGCTCCGTCACCAGCAAGTTATGCCTGCGTCACGCGCCTCCGACGCCCCCAAGAACCGGCGGCGCCGCTCAACTACTTGACACTGGCCGTACTTCTTAGGTACGTTTAACCATGGGACGCGGGCTCGGGACGGCACCTTGGCGGATGTGGCTGCGTAAGTCACCTAGATCCGGTACCGCAAAACGCCGGTAAAAGGTAAATGTAAGACCGTAAACGGGGATGTCGCACTGTGACAAATGGTGCGTCGGCAAAAACAGAGGGTGCGATTCAGCTGACGCTGCTCGGCGGCTTCGGCTTGACGCGTGGCGATGAGCTGCTTCATCTCTCGCAGGGAGAGGCCCGCGTGCTCGCCTTCCTGGCCGTGCAGAATCGACCGCTGAGCCGGGGCTTCGTCGCCGGGAACCTGTGGCTTGACAGCAGCGACGGGCACGCCAGTGGCAACCTGCGTACGACCCTCTGGCGTCTCCGTGTCCTCGACGAGCGGCTGGTCGACTCATCGCGCCGACAGCTTGCGCTGGCGGCCGAGGTCGACGTCGATCTGCACCGAGCGATGGCACGCGCGCGAGCGCTGTTGCGCAACGAGCACGTGCCGCCGGGACCGGATGACCCGGTCCGGTTTGCCGATGATCTCCTGCCGGACTGGTACGACGACTGGGTACTGGTTGAGCGAGAGCGCTTCCGGCAGTTGCGACTCCGCGGGCTCGAGGCACTCTGCGAGGATTTCACCCAGGCCGGTGAGCACGGGCTCGCGCTTGAGGCGGGGCTCTCCTGCGTCGCCGCGGAGCCACTACGGGAGAGCGCTCACCGGGCCCTGATGAGGGTCCACCTCGCCGAGGGCAACCAGGCCGAGGCGCTGCGCCAGTTCCGGCTCTACTCCGAACTCGTGGATCGCGAGCTCGGCCTCGTCCCGTCCATCCGAATGCGGGAGATGGTCGAGGCGCTGTGTGTAGTGACGCAATCGTGACGCCCGTCCAGTAACACTCAGGGCCTGCAGCCCGACCGTGACAAAGAGGCGGTCATCATCATCCGCCTCTGGATGGAGCCGGACGCCGAGTCCGTCCCGCGAGCGCGACTGACGCTGATGGAGGATCTCACCAGCGGCCGAGAGCGCACCTGTGTCGCTGCCGGCGAGGAGCCGATTCTCGCGGCGGTGAGCAGGTGGCTCAAATGGTGCCAGCAACCCCGTGATACCTACTGACGAAGGTGACATGCGTACCGGGCTTTCTGGATTCGCTTTGCCTGAACTGGTGTTGCTGAGTGGCAGCACGGCCTGCAGTGACAGAACGGTGACGAAACGGTGATTGCCGTCGCTTAGTGTCATCACGAACGTCAAACTGCGGGTGCTAAGGCAAGAAGGAGACACAAATGCTGACCATGTTCGACTCGGTAGAGGTGAGCGCCCTTTCCGGGCTCAAGCCGGACGCTCTCGCGGGTTACGTAACGGGACTCGATAGCAAGTATCCGACGTATGACCCGATGCTTCAGGCGTTCCCGGACTTAGCGTCGCAACATCGCATCATCAGTATCGCGCCCCAGTCGTTCCTCCCCGGCCGCTGCCTGGATATGGAGCCTGGCGACGCGATCTTCGGCCAGTTCCCAGGCTGGCACGCCAATCATTTCGTCGGTGGGGGGCTGAAAGCCGTCGCGTACGCCAGCGCTTCCTCGATGCAGAGCGTCATCAGCGTCTTGAGACAAGCCAAGCTGTCGAATGATGTGCTGCTCTGGAGCGCCCACTACACCAACAGCCCCCACATCTGCGGGCCGAAGACCTGCGGATACCCACAGGCCGACATGACGCAGTGGACAGATAAATTCGAGGGCCGTAACCTCGACGCCAGCGAGGTGCCGCCAGAGATCTTCGAGCCGGCCATTACCGTGCCCAACTACCACTACGAGCGGTATCCCGATCAGATGTTGAAACTGGGCGGCAAGAGCGTCAACGAGCACTCCACGGTGGTGGAGTACGACAACCGAACGAAAGAGCCCGTCGTCGCCGGAAGTGACAACGCCAAGCGGATCGACGATGTGCTGCGACCCGATCTCAAACTGCTCCGCGATCGGTTGTCGCACATCGCGAAGGTGCTTGATCGTCTCCCAAACGGTGATCCGAACTGGAGCCCGGACTTCCGCGGATGGCGCTGGCAACGTCTCAACGAACGGTTCAACGGCAAGAAAGTCACAACGACGACGGCCGTCGTCCCTGACCCGGTGGCCGCTTGACCTCCGCGTTCGATCTTCGACGGCGGAGGGCCACCGCCGCGACGCTGCCGGCCCGAGGGCTACGCGGTCGCTACTTCTTGCCGCGTCCGCGGTGGACGCCGCCCGCCTTGCTCGCGACCGCCTTTCCGCCCTGCTTGACGGCCTGACCGGCCAGCCGGACGGCCGACGCTGCGCCGCTCACCGCACCGCCCGCGGCACGCTTTGCCTGATTCGCGGACTTTTCCGCTTCACGGCTCTGTCGCGTTCCAGCCGCCTTCTTTCCTGCTGCCGACGCTTCGGACTCCGCCTGCTTGCGGTTGCGCTCGCGCGTGGCCGCTCCCTTTTTCGCGGCGGCCGAGCGATCAGCCTTGGTCTGCGCCATGAAGTCTCTCTTTCACTGTCGTTACCACTAGACACTACAGACTGTCGAAGTTCATGGATTGACCACGGGTTTCGGCCCGGAGTATGTTGTCCCCACGATGGCTCCGGCCGGGGGACAACTGCTGGACCTACTCCAAGCCGACGATCCTTTCGGCTTTCCCGACGAGCAGATCCTTCCACTGCAGATCGCGGCGGCGCACGAGAGCTTCGCTCGTCTCCGTCCCTTGATCCCTTTGCTGGACAGCCGGGCCAAGGAGGCGGGGATCGACGAGATCACGTCGCTGGATGACGTCGTGCCGTTGCTGTTCAGCCACACGGTCTACAAGTCGTATCCGCAGTCTTTCGTGACCAAAGGTCGGTGGGACCGGCTCCTGGCCTGGTACGACTCACTGTCGGCGCAGAGCCTCACCGATCTCGTCGATCTCGAGGGCGTCGACAACATCGACGATTTCGCCGAGGCGCTGAGGCAGGCGGGCGTGTCGCCGTACGTGACGAGCGGCACCTCGGGCAAATTGTCGTTGTTGAACAACACGCTCGGCGACCGCGACCGATCACACCGGATCGGGGCGGCGATCTTCGGCTGGCCGCGGCCGCTGCGCACCTACGGGTCGATGCGGTTCTACGCGCTCGGTCCGTCACGCGGGTACTCCAAGCACATCGAGTTCTCCCACAGCCTCGCCGAGATCTTCGGCGCACCCGGCCACGTGCGCTTTCTGACCGACGAGCCGATGCTGCCCTCGCACGCGGCGCGCGCCGCGCAAATGCGCCTGCGGATGATCGACGGGTCGGCGACGCCGGAGGACGTGGCCGCCTTCGAGGCCGAGGTCGCGGAGCGCACGATCCGTCAGGCCCGGAATATGGAAGATGTGGCGGCCGAGATCGTCGAACACCGCCGTGAGCCGCTGGTCGTGATGGGCGTCTGGACCCAGCACTGGGCGGTCATGGAGCGGGCGCGTGAGGTGGGCTGCGGCGACGGCGAGTTTCACCCAGACTCGTGCGTGTATCTCCTGGGCGGGCTCAAGGGCGCGGTCCTGCCGCCGGACTACCGGGAGCAGATCTATCGCTTCTACGGCGACGTCCACCGGTTCATGACCTACGGCATGACCGAGATCGACCCAACGGCGCCGATCTGCGAGGCCGGGCGCTACCACCGCCCGCCGTGGGTGATGTGGCTGGTGCTCGACCAGGAGGGCGACCGTCTCGAGCAACCTAACGACGACGGGATCATCGGCGGGCGCTTCGCCGTGCTGTCGCTCAACCACGAGGGCCGGTGGGCCGGGCTGATCACCGGCGACCACGTTCACCTCGATACCGGCACCTGCGCCTGCGGGCGGCCCGGACCGACGATCCTTGACGACGTCGTCCGCTACAGCGAAGAGCAGGGCGGTGACGACAAGATCGGTTGTGCCGGATCGATGGAGGCCTACATGAGAGGAGTCGTCAGCGCATGACCACCGACGCGGCTGCGCCGCCGGTCACCGTCTGCCACGTCGTCAAAGGCGAGATCCGGGAGGGCGGCGAGGTTGAGTACGGTCCGCGTGACGGTGCGCGGTTTGCGACGCCCAGGCTCGAGCTCGGGGAGTTGCTCTGGCCCCGGAAAGAGCCGCCGCCCGCGCTCAACGTCCCGGTGAGCGAAATCGTGGAGATGCTCGTCGCCGTTGGCGAGCGGCTGGCCGATGATCCCGACGGCAGCCTCGCCGCGGTCGTTGAGCGCGCGATCCTCACCTCCCCGTACGACCGCCGGATCGTCCAGAACAGCTACGCCGACCTGCATCGCAACTTCGACGCGGCCGCGATCCGCTTCCAGATCGACCAGGCGATCGGCGGCACCGACATCCTCGACGGGTGGCGGGCGGTCACCCGACCGGACGGCGGGCTCGCGCAGGTGCGGGCGTTTCCCGCACGGCTCGTCCACGTCATCGCCGGCAACGCGCCCGGGGTCGCGGCATGGTCGGTGATCATGGCGGCGGTCACCAAGAGCGTGAGCTTGTTCAAGCTGCCCTCCAACGACCTGTTCACGCTCCCGGAGATCCTGCGGGCGATGGCCGCGGTTGCGCCCGGTCATGCTGTGACGCGCTCGTTCTCGGCCGCCTACTGGCGCGGTGGCGACGAGTCGGTCGAGCGTGCGCTGTTTCGCCCGCAGTACTTCGACAAGCTCGTCGCCTGGGGTGGCGAGGGCACGATGCGCGGCGTCGGGAAGTACGTCGGCCCGGGCTTCGAGCTCGTCGCGTTTGACCCGAAGACCTCAATCTCGCTGATCGGGCGTGAGGCCTTCGAAGATGAGGAGACGACGCGCCTGGTCGCGGCGCGGGCGGCTGACGACGTCATGACCTTCAATCAGGAGGCGTGCGTCTGTAGCCGCTTTCAGTTCATCGAGGGCGAGCTCGACGAGATCGACCGTTACTGCGAGCTGCTGACCGAGCAGCTGGGTATCGACCGTCGCTACGGGGCGGCCGCCGGACCGCGGCCGCCGCTGGAGATGCGCGAGGAGATCGAGGTTCTCGGCACGCTTTCGGGCTACCGCGTCTGGGGCGGCTTCGCAGGAGAGGGCATCGTGATCCGATCCGATGAGCCTGTCGACTTCCACCCGAGCCACAAGGTCGTGAACGTCGTCCCGGTGGCATCGCTCGACGACGCCATCGGCTTCGCCAACGTCGCCACCCAGACGGTCGGCGTCTTCCCGTCCGAGCGCAAGGCCCAGCTGCGCGACGGACTCGTCGCGACCGGTGTGCAGCGCGTCCTCGCCCTCGGTCGCGCCGGGACCGCGACGCGGGGGCTGCCGCACGACGGCTTCATCCCCATGCACCGGCTCGTGCGCTGGGTGGCCGACGAGGACTGACCGACCTGCCGGTGGTGCAGGACCCGTTCGCCACCCCTCTGGGTACTAGATACACCTCGCGGAAGTCATGACTTGACGCGCCTTGGGTGATCACATAACCTGCGTCTGCCGGCGCGGGAGTACTCGCCGTCGGATCAGCAACCGCTGTGACGAGAGGGAGATGGATGACTGCCGCATCGGCGCCGGCTGGCGTGGACCGTGACCTCGCTGGACGCCTCTATACGACGATGTCGCTCGCAGCCGAGGTGGACGCACAGCTGCGGCGTGGACTTGCCAGCGGCGAATTCGTCACGACGATCTGGCCGGCCCGTGGGCAGGAGGCGATCGCCGCCGGATTCGGCGCCGCGCTGCGCACCGACGATCGGCTCGTGACGACGTACCGATCGATTCACGACCTGCTGGCGAAGGGCGTGCCGACACGTGAGGTGATCGGCGAGATCCTCGGCTATCGCATCGGCGCTTCGCGCGGGAAGGGCGGGACCATGCACATCACCGCCCCCGCTCAGGGTGTGATGCTCACGACGGGCATCGTCGGTGCGGGCGTCCCGGTCGCCGTAGGTCTCGCCCTGGCTGCGCGACAGGAGGGTTCCGAACGCGTCGTCGCGGTCTGCTTCGGCGACGGCGCGACCAACACCGGGTCCTTCCACGAAGGGATGAACCTGGCGGCCACCTGGCAGCTGCCGGTGATCTTCATCTGTCAGAACAACCTCTACGCCGAGATGACACCGATCGCGCAAACGATGCACATCGACCGGGTCGCGGACCGGGCCCTGGCGTACGGCATGCCCGGCCACCGGATCGACGGTAACGATCCGGAAGTGGTCTACGAAGCCGTGGCGACGGCGGCCGAGCAGGCGCGCGGCGGCGACGGTCCCGTCTTTCTCGAGTGCGTCACCTTCCGGTTCGAGGGTCATTTCTTTGGGGATCCGCAGAAGTACATCTCGGCCGAGGAGCTCGCCGAGCGTCGGTTGGCCGATCCGATCGTCCGCTACCGGGAGCGCCTGCGCAACGCGGGTCTGTTCACCGAGGACGAGCTCGTCAAGATCGAAGCGAGCACCGCGCGTGAGGTCGAAGTGGCCGTCGGAGACGTGCTGGCTTCGCGGCGGCCGGATCCGGACGAGGTCGACGTCGACCTGTTCGCCGATACGTCAGGAATTCCCACTTGAGCGCGGTCGCGGAGGAGGCTCGGACCCTCACGGTCGGCGCCGCGATCAAGGAGGCGCTCGGCCAAGCTCTGGAACGCGATCCGCGCGTGTTCCTGCTCGGCGAGGACATTGCCGATCCAGGCGGCGGCGTGATCGGCGTCACCGCCGGGCTCTCGACCAAGTACGGCGAGCACCGCGTGCTCGATACGCCGATTTCCGAGGCCGCGATCGTCGGCGCCGCGATCGGCGCCGCGATCGAGGGCCGGATTCCGATTGCCGAGATCATGATCATGGATTTCATCGGGATCGCGATGGACCAGCTCGTCAACGTGGCCGCCAAGGCGCGATTCATGTCGGCCGGTCGCACCTCATGTCCGGTCACGATCCGGACTGCCACCTTCGGTGGGCTCGGTTCGGGGGCGACGCACTCGCAGTCGCTTGAGTCCTGGTTCATGCACGTGCCGGGTCTGAAGGTGATCGTGCCGAGCACCGCGGCGGACGCCAAGGGATTGCTCACGGCGGCGATTTTCGACCCTGATCCGTGCCTGTTCGTGGAGACCGTCGCGACATACGGTCAGTCGGGCCCAGTCCCGGAGGGCGAGCACATCGTCGAACTCGGGCACGCCGATATCAAGCGTGACGGAGCGGATGTGACCGTCGTCGCCTACGGTCGCGCGGTTTTCGACGCGCTCGCCGCCGCCGAGCAGCTGACCGATGACGGCATCGACGTCGAGGTGCTCGACCTCCGAACCCTCGTGCCGCTCGACGTCCCGGGCATCCTCGGATCGGTGGGCCGTACCAAGCGTGCGGTCGTGGCGCACTATGCCACGGAGTTCGCCGGCCCCGGCGCCGAGGTCTCGGCTCTGATTGCCAATGAGCTGTTCGGAGATCTGCTCGCCCCGGTAGCGCGCGTTGGCGCTCGTTACCGACCGATTCCGGCCGGAGCGCTCGAATCGGTCGTGCTGCCAAGCGCCGAGACGCTTGCCGGCGTCATCAGAGCCACGGTGGAGGGCTCTCGATGAAGGTTGTCGCGGTGCGGATGCCAAAGCTCACCATGGCCGCGACGGAGGTCACGTTCGTCAAGTGGCTGGTCTCCGACGGGACCGAGGTCTCGGTCGAGCAGCCGATCTACGTCGCGGCGAGCGATAAGGCGGACTCGGACGTGCCGTCCCCGGCGGCCGGAGTGCTGCGGCAGGGGAAGGTCGAGCCGGAGACCGCCTATCCGGTCGGGACGATGCTGGGTGCGATCGAAGTGGCATAGCGGCGGGTTGCACTGACACTCGATTGAACGGAGCGGTGGTCAGATGTCGGAGTGGGATTACACAACTGATTTCCTCGTCGCCGGTAGTGGCGGTGGCTTGGTCGGCGCGATCGCAGCACGCGCCGCAGGGATGGACGTGCTCGTGGTCGAGGCGACCCCGACGATCGGCGGCTCGACCTGCATGTCCGGCGGGATTTTGTGGCTGCCGGACAACCCGCTGATGAGGCGAGAACGAGTGCCCGATTCCGAAGCGGCCGCACTCCAGTACTTCGCCGACGTCGTCGGCGACGCCGGACCCGCCTCCTCGGAGATCCGACGGCGCACGTACATCGCGGAGGGCTCCCAGATGGTCGAGTTCCTCGAGCAGGAGGGACTTCAGTTCGTGCGCTGCGAGGGCTACAGCGACTACTACGCGGAGATGACCGGTGTTCGCGGCGGGTCGGTTCGGGGTCGTGCGATCGAGTGCGTCCCGACCGACACCCGGAAGATCGGTCCGCTCGCCGACCGTACCCACCCTTCATACGCCCAGCCGTTGGTCGTGCTCACCGGCGAGGTCACCAAGCTGACGCTCCCGCGTAGCGGTCGTGGCGTGAAGATGATGTCCCGGGCGCTGGCGAGAACGGCGGGGAGCCGGTTGCGTGGCGAGCGCCTGACCTCCAACGGAGCGGCGTTGGTCACGCAACTGCTCGAGGTTCTGCTGCGGCGTGAGGTGCCGATCTGGACGGAGGCGCCGCTCGTCGATCTGATTGAGGAGGATGACCGGATCGTCGGCGCGGTGATTCGCCGCGACGGCCGCGAGCGGCGGGTACAGGCCCGGTTGGGCGTCCTCCTCGCCAGCGGTGGCTTCGCTCACAACCAGGAGATGCGTCGCAGATATGGGGGTCAGCAGCCAACCGACGGCCGCTGGAGCCATTCGAACCCAGGCGACACCGGCGAGGTCCTGCAGAACGCGATCGAACACGGAGCCGCGACGGCGATGCTCGATGAGGCGTGGTGGCTGCCGACGATTGTCGGACCCGAGAATGACAAGTACATGATCGTGCAGGAGCGCAGCCGGCCCGGTTCGATCGTCGTCGACGGCTCCGGGAGGCGCTACTTCAACGAGGCGTGTTCGTACATGGAAGCCGGCCGTCAGATGTACCAGCGGGAGCGCGAGTCCGGACGCGCGGTTCCGTCCTGGTTGATCATCGATGGTCGCCATCGGGCCCAGTACCTCCTCGGCCCGATGGCGCCGATGATGACCGATAAGGCGTGGCTCAAGAGCGGACGCCTGAAGAAGGCCGACTCGCTCGAATCGCTCGCGCAACAATGCGGCGTCGATCCCGCCACGCTGGTCGACACGGTCGAGCGCTTCAACCGCTTCGCGGAGGTCGGGATCGACGAGGACTTCCACCGCGGTGAGGGCGCCCACGATCGCTATCAGGGCGACTATCGCCACGGCCCGAACCCGTCACTCGGCCCGGTGGAAAAGGCGCCCTTCTACGCAACGGAGCTCTACCCCGGGGACGTCGGTACGTGCGGCGGGCTGCTCTCGAACGAGTGCGCCCAGGTCCTGAGTGCCGACGACGAGGTCATCGATGGTCTGTACGCCGCCGGCAACGTCACCGCCTCGGTGATGGGTCGCACCTACCCGGGGGCTGGAGCGAGCATCGGCGCCTCGGCCGTCTTCTCGTTCGTTGCCGCCCGGCACGCGGCCCAGACACGCGGTGTCGAGTCGACGCTGGCGGGCGCCCGGGCAATGGCGACGGACGTGGGCTCGTGATGACGAATCCTTTCGCGCAGAGGCTTCGATATGAAAGCGAGATGGGATGAATCAGATTGGGAATTCGGTCCAGGACGTGGAGATCCGCGAGGACGCGCCGATGAGCGCAGCGGTGCTCGCCAAGTTGCGGGACATGGACTCCAACCGGATCGCCGACACGGACCGCGTCGTGATGCATAAGGCTGTCCTGGCCCTGCTGGCGATGGTTTCCGAACTCGAGGGCCGCGTGAATGCCCTCGATGGCGCCGCTGCCAACGGTGAACTTCAGGGCGCAGGCGCGCGGAGCGGCGCATAGGAATCCGCACAGCCGGGCGACGTTCAGCCTAATCGTCAGTGATTATCAACGAGAGGTGGGAGATATGGCAACCACGGAGTACAGAGCACCGGCCGACGGCATTATCGCCGGACCCAACGCCAAAGTCGGGCCCAACGACCCAGAGGTACAGGAGACGGTGCCATTTGCGATCTCCAATCCGAACTTCATCAGTCGCGAGCGCTACTGCTCACGTTCGTTCCATGAGCTCGAGAAGGAGCATCTCTGGCAGCACCAATGGCTGATGGCCGCCCGCGAGGAGGAGATTCCGTATCCAGGTGACTACACCGAGTTCGAGGTCATTGACAAGTCGATCCTGATCGTCCGCCAGCAGGACGGCTCTGTCCGGGCGCTGCACAATGCGTGCCGGCACCGTGCCACCGAGCTCGCCAAGGGCTGCGGACGCTTTCCGGGTGGCCAGATCGCGTGCCCTTTCCACGGATGGCGTTGGAACCTCGACGGGTCCTCCTCATTCGTGTTCGGTGAGCGAACCTTTGACCAGGAGTGCTTGGACCCCGCCGACCTGCGCCTGCCCGAGTGCCAAGTCGAGCTGTGGGCAGGTCAGGTCTGGATCAACATGGATCACGAAGCGCCGCCGCTCATGGAGGCACTCAGCTCCGTTGCCCCGCTGCTCGACGGGGTGGGCATCGGCAACATGCGAGCCAAATGGTGGAAGCAGGTGATCGTCAACGCCAACTGGAAGATGATGCAGGAGGCGTTCTTTGAGGCCTACCACACAACCCATACCCATCCGCAGCTGCTGCTCGGCGGCACCGAGGAGGACGGCGCGAAGGCATTCGAGCCGACTGAGTACACGGCGTTCGAGCGTGGCCACGGCCGCTTTGAGTTCCCGGTGCGGTTGGCTTCAAGGTCCGTGCGCGACGACGACGCCGCGCAAGAGCTCGAGTCGGTCGACGAGTACGGGTTCGAGCAGTTCCTCAAGCTCCAGCAACTGCTCGAGACCGGCCAGGACGCGATGGCGGTCGCCCGTGACATTCACGTGCTCGAGGGTGTCCGGCATGAGATCGACCCGCACGACCCGACGTTCGCGCAGAAGGCGGTCCAGGCGATCTACGAGCACGCACAGGGCGCCGGTATCCCAATGGCCCCGCTCAGCGAGTTCATGTCACTGTGGGGGGGAGAGGTGTTCATCTTTCCGAACTACATCATGCTGCCGCAGTTCGGTAACTGCCTGGTGTACCGCTCCCGTCCGTATCAGGACGATCCGGAGAAGTGCCTGTTCGACGTGTGGTCATTGACCACCTATCCCGAGGGCGACGAGCCCGAGCGAGCCGAGTTCACCGGGGTCTTCGACAAGGACGACGACGAGAACTGGGGCCTGATCCCGCGACAGGACTTCAGCAACATCGAGCGCCAGCAGCGCGGCCTGCACTCGCACGGTTACGAGCACATCCGGCTCTCGAGTTGGCAGGAGAAGGGAATCTCGAACATGCACCTCGAACTCGATCGAATCCTGGCCGAAGGCATTCGGAAAGCCGAGTCCGGAGGTCGATGAACGGCACAAGCTCCACGTTGTACGCGGACCGCCGCACAGCCTGATGCCGGCGGTCCGTGTAGAGCCTGCTGGCGTCGAGTTCGAGGTGAGGCCCGGTGAAACGGTCGCTGAGGCCGCGTGGCGCCAGGGTTATACCTGGCCGACGAAGTGCTGGGGCAAGGCTGAGTGCATGGTCTGCTGGATGCGGATCCTCGACGGCGAGCTCAGCGTCGAGGCGGCCAGTGACGAGGAGCGTCTCGCGATGCGCTCGAGGCTTCCGCCGCGGCTCAAGAGCCAGTTCACTCGGCTCGCGTGCCGCGCCCGCGTCACCGGCGATGGGCTCGTGCTCCAGAAGAAGGGCGTCGTCGCTCCGCTGCAGTGAACGACTCAGCCGGTACCCATGCCGCGCGCCAGCCTGTCGGCGGCGTCTGCCACCGACGCCTCGAAAGCCTGCTGGCGCTGCTCCAGCGGGAAGCGCTCGAGCAGGGCCCGTGACTCCGGCAGGGTGAGCACGCGGATCATCGCGATCAGTTGGGCGGCCTCCAGACGCGTGCCCGGCGTCGGACGTGCCTCGTTGGCCTCATAGGCGAGGACCTCGACGAGCGTGTTCTCCCAGTCGTCGTACATGCGACGTCGCAGGGACTCGATCGTGGGGTCCCCACTGACCATTCGGATGAAGCGGTCAAACCCGTCTGAAGGCTGTTGTGAGTTCCATTCGATCATCCATTCCGTCACGGCCTGCAGTGGGGTCTGTTCCCTCGGACGGGATTGGACGAAACTGATCATCTGCTCGTGGATCTCGGCAAGCTCCGCGACGAGGAGCTCCTCCTTTGAGCCGAAGTGTTGGAAGAGCGTCTTGACCGATACTCCTGCGCGGCTGGCGATCTCGGCAACCGTGACCGCGCCGTAGCCTCGCTCCTGCGCCAGCTCTTTCGCGGCCTGCTGCAGCCGCTGGCGGGTCCCCAGCTTCCCCCGTGCTCGCTGACCGATGTCGCTCGGGGAGTTGCTGGTGGCCATCGATGCCGGAGTTTACCGGCACGGGGCACGCGCAGCGGCGGAGAGGCGCGCCTCTGGCATCGCGTCAGGTGTTTATGTTGCCTTGTTAGCGTGTGATGATGGCGCGCTTGACGTCATTCTCTCACCCCAGTAGGCTCCACGCGTGGCGCGGGATAGTCCCTGAGAAGGGGCCACGCGCGCTCGGACGTGCGGCGGGTGGCCGCACCGACATACGGGCTCGACGCTCTCAAAGACGCCGCGGCTCGTTCACGGATGAAAGGTACGCACAGTGGTGAAAGCCCTGTTTCTTCTGAAGCGCATACCCGAAATAACGCACGAACAGTTCCGCGAACACTACGAGCAGAGCCACGTGGTGATGGCGAAGAAGTACATCGGTCATCTGATGGTCGGCTACGAGCGGAACTACGTCAGCGAGGTGCGTGTACCGCGCAGTCAGGGCTCTGGCACCAGAGGATGGGAGTTCGACTGCATCACCGAGTGGCTGATGCCGAACGACGAAGCCTTTGAAGAGGTCTTTCGGATTTTCAAGATACCTGAGATCGGCAAGGAGTTTTATGACGACGAGGCCAACTTCCTCGCTCGCGAGGCGACGATCACGATCCTCTCTCGAGATGGCGATGTGGTCAACACCGGCACCGGCGGCGGGCACGGGACGCTCGCCCGCATGGCGCTGTGATTCGACGGTGACCGGTTGATCAATGTAGGTGTGGAGGAGGAAGAGCATGGGACGGGTTGATGGAAAGATCGCGCTGGTAACCGGCGCCGCACGCGGTCAGGGCCGAAGCCATGCGGTGCGGCTCGCTGAAGAGGGCGCCGACATCATCGCGCTCGATGTGGCAGCCGAGATCGAGACGGCTCCGTATGACAGCGCGACACCGGAGGAGCTGGCCGAGACAGCCAGGCAGGTCGAGGCCCTCGATCGCCGGGTCGTCACCGTGCAGGCTGACGTGCGCGACTTTGACTCAATGCGCAAGTCAGTGGACTCGATGGTGGGCGAGCTCGGTGGCCTCGATATCGTCGCCGCCAACGCCGGGATCGTGAGTTACGGCCGTGTGGAGGAGCTTTCGGACCGGACCTGGCAGGACGCGATCGACATCAATCTCACCGGGGTCTGGCGCACGGTCAAGTCGGCGCTCCCGCATCTGCGGGCGACCGGTGATGGTGGATCGATCGTCATCACCAGCTCTCGGGCGGGCATCAAGGCACTCCCCAATATGTCTCACTACGTCTCGGCCAAGCATGGCGTGATTGGGCTGATGCGCGCCATGGCCATCGAGTTCGCGCCCGACTCCATCAGGGTCAACGCTGTGCTTCCCGGCTTTGTGGCCACGCCGATGACGATGAACGACGCGCTCTTTCGAAACTTTAGACCGGACTTGGAGAATCCGACGCTCGAAGATGCCAGGGAGGGAGCGACGGGAATGAGCCTGCTGCCGATCCCGTGGCTCGAGCCTGAAGATATCGCCAACGCCGTGTTGTTCTTGGCCTCGGATGAGGCGCGGTACATCACCGGGATCACGCTGTCGGTGGACGGCGGCACGCCCTAGGACCTCAGATCGACGTCGGCGGCTCGGCAAAACGCCCGCGCGACGTCGGGCCGGCGCGTCGATGTGGACCGCGTGCCCTCGGGTCCGAGTCGTGGACGCGATCGATGTAGCTAACCGAAGGATGAGAGAGGAGTGTTGGATGAGAGACAAACGACACATCGGCGTCCGCGGCGCATCGGCGCTGTTGGCCGTCGGGGTAATGGCACTCGTTTTGGTCGCCTGCGGATCGAGCAGCTCGAGCTCGAGCTCCACGAGCGACGGCGGGACTTCATCGGCGAGCGGTGGTGGATCGTCATCGGCGAGCAAGAGTCCGTACGTGATCGGGAGCATCGTCAGCGAGACCGGCCCGTTTGGGAGCAGCGACGCTGCCGGCGCCCAGGGGGTGAAGGATTGGGCGAACTACGTCAACTCGCACGGCGGCATCAACGGGCACCACGTCGAACTGACGGTGAAGGACGACCAGGGCAACCCGAGCGTCGCGCTCAGCGAAGTCAAGGCGTTCGCTGCCCAGCAGAACCTGATCGCGCTCGTCGGCAACGTCAGCTCCGAAGTGGCGTCGTGGGCTCCGGTCGCGTCGAAG
This sequence comes from uncultured Solirubrobacteraceae bacterium, assembly GCA_963743985.1. GTDB lineage: Bacteria > Actinomycetota > Thermoleophilia > Solirubrobacterales > Solirubrobacteraceae > Palsa-465. Next base: position 212,243 of record CAVUSD010000009.1, read on the forward strand.
GAGAACCTGCCGGTCGTCGGCGAGTTCCCGTTCACTCCGATCTCTTTCACCACAAAGTACGTGTTTCCGCAGGGCACGACCTATCCGTCTGCCCAATGGGGTGAGACGTATACCGCGATCAAGCTCGCGCACCTGAAGAAGATCGCCGTGCTCTACTGTGCTGAGGAGGCCGCTTGTGCGGACGTGGTCCCCGCGAACAAGCAGGCGGCGACGGCGCTCGGCGGCCAGGTCGTGAACTCTCAGGCCGTTTCGGCCACTGCGCCGAACTACGACGCCGTCTGCCAGGCCGCGAAGTCGGCGGGAGCGCAGGGGGTCTTGGTCGCCTTGGGGGAGTCGACGGTCGTGTCGGTCGCGGAAAGCTGCTCGAGCATTGGCTACAAGCCGATCTACATCGCACAGTCAACGGCGCTCGTCCCCTCGCAGGGTTCCATTGCCGGCCTGAATAACCACTTCTACGGGGTGATGCTGACTGCCCCGTGGACTGCGAACTCGACCCCGGCCCAGAAGACGTTTCAGGCGGCGACCAACGCCGCGAGCATTTCCGGTAGCGTCGATGGTCCCGCTCTCGGGCTTGGGTACACCGGCGGCGCATTGTTCGAAGCGGCGATGCAGAACGTCAGCGGAACGGCCTCTCGAGCCGCTGTCGCGAATGCCCTCTGGGGGCTTCCGAAGGCGGATACCCTCGGCGGGTTGGCGCCGCCGCTGACCTACGCTGCGAACGCGCCGTCGCCACAGCAGAAGTGCTTCTTCGTCATGAAATTGGTCAACGGGAAGTGGAGCTCTCCCTACGGCCCGACCAAGACGTTCTGCCAGCCCTGAGGGCGGTGCGGCTCGATCGCGGTGAACGCAAACCAGCGAGGTGCTGTGGGCCCGGCGGCTCACAGCACCTCGGGTTCCGCCGAATGCCCCGCCCCGCTCGGTGCGAGGAACGCAGACAAGAGGGAGAAGGCAGATGAAGCGCGTCACCACCACCACCAACGAGCGGGGGCGTTCGTGCGTCGCCTCGATCGAGGAGCTGGATCCAGCGGTGTCTCACGCGGTCTGGGAGTACGAGCCAGACCAGGTGCTGGACGCAATCAAAGCGGTTGACCCTGCGGTCGCCGCGGACTGGATCAGTCCAGATGTCCCCGGCGGGTCACGCTGGTATTTCGCCCCGCTACCACCCTACGCCGAGGACTATCCAGGGTACGAGGAGGACGGATTTCACACGACCAGGACGGTCGACTTCAACTTCCTGTTCCAGGGTGAGCTCACGCTCGTCCTCGACGAGGACACCGTTGACCTGCAGCCTGGCGATTTCATCATTCAGCAGGCCACACGCCACGCCTGGAGAAACGCGAGTGGCCGCACCGCCGTCCTGATCTGCCTGATCCACCGACCGGAGGGGGTCTGAAGATCAAGCCCGGCGCACCGCAGGCTTGACAGACACGCCGTCGGTCGAGGAAACTGTCTCAGATAGCGCACTATAACATGCGTTATTTGCACAAGAGGCGACGGAGGGAAAGGGTAATGCATCACAGCTACGACTTGGTCGTGTTGGGTAGCGGCGCGGCCGGTATGTCCGCTGCGCTGACGGCGGCCGCCGCCGGAGCGTCGGTCGGGCTGTTTGAGAAGGCGGACACGGTCGGGGGCACCTCGGCGACCTCCGGCGGCGTGGCCTGGATCCCGGCGCACAATCGCCCGGGGACGCCGAATCCTCCGAGTGTCGCGGACGCGCTCGAATACCTGGGCTCGCTGTCGAACGGGACGATGGATGAGCACCTGGCCGAGGTGTTCGCCGAAAGCGGAGCGGAGACGCTCGACTTCATCGAAGCGCACACTCCGGTCCGGTTCACGATCGCCGAGCATTACCCCGACTACAAGCCGGAGCTGCCCGGCGGACGGCCGGAGGGCGGACGGTCCTTCAATCCCTCTCCCTTCAACTATGCCGAACTCGGAGAGTGGGGCGCCCGGGTCATGGCGTTCCCGCAGGACTGGAGCAATGTCGGCTTCGATGCCGAAACCCGCAAGCGTTTCTGGGGCGATGACCACGAGCAGTACGGTGCGTCCGGGGACGTCGACATTCGAATCACCGGCGCGGCGCTGATCGGGGGGATGCTGAAGGGGCTGCTCGATCTCGGTGTCGAGCCGCAGATCAACGCTCGAGCAGTCGAGCTGATCCTCGACGGTGAGCGCGTCGCCGGCGCTGTGATCGACGGACCGAAGGGGACCTTCGACGCCGAGGCGCGCGGCGGCGTGGTGATCGCGACCGGAGGCTTTGAGTGGGATCAGGATCTCGTCAAGGCGTTCCTGCGCGGACCGATGAACGGTCCGGTCTCTCCCCCGAACAACACCGGCGACGGGCTGCGGATGGCGATGCGGATCGGCGCGGCGCTCGGGAACATGGGCCAAGCCTGGTGGGTGCCCGTCGTCCAGATCCCCGGCGACAGCTTCGCCGGTCACCAGCGCAGCCGCAGCGTGCGGCTCGAGCGCACCCGGCCGCGGAGCATCATGGTCAACCGCTACGGCAAGCGCTTCGCCAACGAGGCGGCCGACTACAACAGCCTCGGCGGCCCGCTGCACCATTTCGACGCCAATCGATTCGAGTACCCCAATATCCCGGCCTGGATCGTGATCGACCAGACCCATTTGGACACCTATGGCTTCCTCGGGGTGACGGCAGACGATGAGATCCCCGAGTGGCTGAACCAGTCCTCCTCGCTGGAGGAGCTCGCACGGCGCACGGGCATCGATCCTGACGGGCTGGGAAACACGGTCAGGACCTGGAACGGCTACGCCGCCGACGCGCACGACCCTGACTTCCACCGCGGCGAGAGCGTCTACGACGGCTGCTGGGGAGATGAGTCCAAGCCGACCCTGGCGCTGAAGACGATCGGACCACTCGAGAACGCTCCGTTCTACGCCGTCCGCGTCGATATCGGCGCGATGGGCACGAAGGGCGGGCCGCTGACCGACGACCACGCAGAGGTGCTGAACGTCGACGGCGACCCGATCCCCGGGCTCTACGCGGCCGGCAACGCGATGGCCGGCCCCACCGGCATCGCCTACGGCGGCGCCGGCGGCACGATCGGACCGGGCCTCGTTTGGGGACGCCGCGCCGCGGCACACGCCGTCGCGACGCTGTCGAGGTCCGCGGCTTGAGTCGAACGAGCCACGGCGTGGCGCACTTCGCTGACGTCTATCGAGGTCTCGACCTCTCGAGGCCTGATCTGACGACGCCTGAGGAGCTCGCCGCCTACTTCGCCGACAGCGATCAGCCGGGAGGCCGACCGCTGGCCAACTACGAGCTGTTCGCGTCGGTGCGCCCGGACATGCTGAAGCGAACATTCACGTGGTCCCGCGCGCTGCTCGCCTCCGAGACGTTCAAGTGCTCGCTGCCGTATCTGAACGTGTATGCGGTCGGCGGCTGGGTCGAGGGCGTCCGTTATCAGCTCGGGCTGCTGCAGCCCGGGACGTTCGTCACCCAGATTGGCTTCTCCCGGGAGACGATCGTCGAGACGCTGGCGGTGTCGTTCTACCTGGCGCCCTCGTGGGGCACGGTCGAGACCGCGAACTGTGCGAAGGAGATCCTGGCGACGTACCAGGATCCTGACCCTTCGGCCCCTTCGCCGTTCCCAGCGGGGTGGGCGGCCGACCCGAAGCAGTTGCGGGCTGGCCTTGACTACTCGACGCCGCGGCTGACCGCGGAGGACTGGGATGCGCTGACCGGGTGGTACGAGCGCATTTGTGGCGAGGTCCCGCGTAGCGTCGAGCTCTATGCGAAGTACCGCCCGATGCTGCTGAAGGCTGAGCGCAACCGCTGGGAGAACATCGTCAGAACCGGGTTGCCCAACCAGATGTTCGGATACCTGCTGCTGCACTACGAGATCTGGCGATGCAACGTGCCGGCCGCCCGCGACGCTCTGCGCCTCTGCCGAGGGCTCGGGATGTCGAAGGAGATTGCCATCGACGCGATCTGGTACGCCGCCGCGTTCTTCGGCGGACAGGGGACGATCGCCACAGTCGTTCCGGAACTGGAGGACATTCTCGAGAGCTGGCCACAGCCGAGCGAGATCGAGGACTAGGAGAAGCTGATGAGCTTTCGCACACTGATCGTGGGCTCCGGCTTCGGCGCCAGGGTCGTCAAGGGCTGTTATGAGGAAGCGGGGATGGAAGTGGAGGTTGTCTCGGCTCGCGACGGCGACGTCGTCCGCGCCGCCTGCGCCAAGCCGTTCGATCTGATCTCCGTCCATTCCCCACCATTCCTACACGCCGAGCATGTGAATCTGGCCCTGGACCACGGACACAACGTTCTGTGCGACAAGCCGTTCGGCGTCTCGTCGCGCGAGGCCGGGCAGATGCTCGAACGAGCTCGCGACAGAGGCGTCGTGCATCTCCTCAACTTCGAGTTTCGTCATGATCCCGCCCGCCGGCGCGTCAAGGAGCTCATCGACTCCGGCGAGATCGGACGGGTGACCCACATCCACTGGACGTTTTTCAACGCGTTCTCCCGCGTCCCGCTGCGGCGCCACGGGTGGCAGTTCGACGAGACGATGGGCGGGGGTTGGATCCGGATCAACTCGACGCACATGATCGATGCGCTGCGCTGGCTGGTGGGTGAGATCGTCGAGGTGGATGCGCGGTCACGCATCGACGTGACCGATCGTCCCGATCAGAGCGGGGAGCTGCGACCGTCGACGGCCGAGGACGGGTTCTCGGCCTACCTCACCCTCGACAACGGCGCCAGCGTCGTCATCGACACGGCGTGGGGGGTGCCCGGCACCTTGCCCGACCACTGGACGGTGATCGGCACTGACGGGATGATCGACATCGTCGAGCGAATCCAGCTGTGGGTCACGCCGATGGTTCGCGACACGACCATCACCGTCCTGTCCGGACGCGACGAGCGGATAGAACGCTTCGGGCCGTTCCCGGGAGACGCACATCTGCCTGCGCTGCGACCTTTCTCCGCGCTGGTGCGCGATGCCGTCAGCGAGCGCCGGCAGGTGGAGCCGTCATTTGATGACGGTCTCGCCGCGTCGCGGGTAGTCGACCAACTCTTAGCCTCGGCAGCCGGACGCGAGCGAGAGGGAGAACCAGCATGATCGAGAAAATTCGGCGGGTCATAACCGGCGAGGACGAGCAGGGCCGGGGCGTCTTTACGCACATCGAGGAGGTCCAGCCCCTGATGCTGGGCGCGTCACGGTGGTACGGCGTGTGGGGATGGGACGAGCCACCATCGTTTCCCTATCACTCGACCGATCCCTACGTCCCGCGGAGCGCGTTCCCGTCGCCGGAGGGCCGCGGCCTGCGCATCAACGTCGTCGAGTTCCCGCCTGGGGCGGGCGTGGCCGAGGGCAATGACGGCGTCGCTCTGGACCTGTCAAGTGCCGAAGCGTGGAAGCGTCTGGTCGAGGCGCAGCCGCACGGGCACGTCATCGACACGCGGACGGGAATGCATTCAACCGACAGCATCGACATCGGGTTTGTCCTGTCCGGTGAGCTGTGCGTCGAACAGGACGAGCGCGAGGTCACCTTGCGACCCGGTGACGTCTACGTCCAGAACGGAGCCACCCACGCCTGGCGCAACCGATCATCGGAGCCGTGCGTGGCTGCGTTCCTGTTGATGAGCTTCGGAGGACGCACGACCCCGCGGTCGATCCCGGAGGGCGCCGACCGCGCCGACGTGTCTGGCGGTGGGTGAGGGTGGTCTGGGATCAGCATCGTGGCCTGGACCTCAATGACCTCGACGAGACGAGTCGTGACGAGATCGCCGCGTTTCGCAGCCATCTGCTGGAGGCTCGTGACGGGAAGTTCATGCATCCGCTCCCGGGATATTCGGTCATGCTCGAGAACCGGCCGGACATGCTCAAGCGCCAGCTTCGCTATCTCGACACCGCGTTTGTCATCCCCGGCGAAGGCAATTATCGGATCCTCGCCGGTGCGGCGATGTTGCACTGGTACATCGTCAACCGCTTTGAAGAGGGGATCCAGCACGAGGTTCGCGCGCTTCAGGCACAGGGGGCCACGAAGGAGCAGATCAACGAGCTGATAGCGATCGCCTTCATGCACTGTGGTCCCGCCGGCCTGCGGTTCATCTACAACGCGGCCTTTGACTACCTCAACACGTATGTCGAGCCCGTGCGAGAGCCGAGCTTCCCGCCAGGCTGGGCGCCGGACCCACAAGCCCTGGCGTCCGGCGTCGACTTCTCCGAGAAGGAGATGTCGACGCAGGACAAAGCCGCATTGTTCGCCTGGTACGAGACGACGATCGGCGAGGTACCCCGGTCGGTGCTTTTCCTCGCGCGGCACGACCCCCTCGTCCTGAAGGGATGGCGTTGCAAACTGGAGGGGGCGATGCGCGGCGCCCTGCCCAAGCAGATGCTCCCGTACATATTGGTCAACTACAACACCCACCGCGGGTTCGCGGACGGGCTCCGTGAGGCGGTATTGCTCGGTCTCGCGTGGGGGATGACCACGGCACAGCTGATGCACGCGGTGTCGTTCGCCGTCGGCTTCGGTGCCGGCTTGGACGCGGCGTACGTCGTCGACCGTGCTGTCGGGAACCTCCTCGACGCGGATTGAGCACGCACGGCGTCGGGGCGACGCGGAAACAATCGATGCGGCGGTGAGTCCGCCGCCGCCCAGGAGGAACGATGACAGAAGAAAAGGTGACGATGACGTCGGCCGAGGAGACCCGGCTCGACTGGACGGCCGAACACCGTCGTCAGTACCTCGACTCACATGGCCTCGAGGGGCACATCGTCGATCTGGTCGAGATCGGTGGCCTGTCGTTCACGACCTGTCTTCTGCTGGAAACGGTCGGGCGCAAGACCGGCGAGACGCGAATCCAGCCGTTGATCTACGGAGATATCGGCGGGGAGGTGATCATCGTCGCCTCGAAGGGCGGCGCGGACGTCCACCCGGCTTGGTATTTCAACATCACCGGAATGACCGAGGTCGCGTTTCAGATCGGCGGGCAGGCATTTCGGGCGACCTCGCGGGAGCTTGAAGGAGCCGAGCGAGACGAGATCTGGCAGTTCATGGTCAAGCTATATCCGCCGTATGCGGACTATCAGGCAGGTACCGGCCGCCAGATCCCCGTGATAGCGCTCAGGCCAATCGAGGCCATCGAGCGCTTCACGGCGTAGGCCGCTCCCTAAGCGAGCGCTTCCCCAAAGCTGTAGTGGCCGGCTTCGTCGAACACGAGGCCGGTGAGTGCCGCCTCGGGCGGGATGTCCAGCGCGAACGAGACCAGCGGCTTTTGTTGCGTCCACGCGATGATGTCGAGCAGCATTTCGACGACCTCTTGATCGGTGAAGTGCTGCCTGACTTCGTGACGCAGCTCTTCGGTGATGTCCCCCGGGACGGTCATGAACGCGTCGGTGAGGCGCAGTGCGACCTTGTGGCGAACGTCGAGGTCGCTGCTCTCGTAGTCTGCGACCTTGCTCGCCGCCGACTCATCGAGCACCCGCTCGCCGTGGTCCACCCATCGGAGCGACTTGCAGACGCGGCACTCATGCCAGATCGCACACCGCAGACGAACCAGCTCGCTGGTGTGCGCGTCGAGTTCGCTCAGCTTGACCGCAGCGGCGTGCAATTGACCGAGCGAGTTGGCGAGCTCCGGCCGATACGCGGCGGCGAGGACGGCCGGTGGGCCGGCGCCGTCAGGAAGGGGCAGTCGAACGTTCTGTGTCTGCTGCATCACTGCGGACCCTCCTGAGTGGACAATGCGGCAAGTGTGGCTGACAGCCTCTCGAGCGCATCAAGGACGTAGATCGCGTTGACGAGGCCGTACACCTCCGCGGCCGGCAGCGCAGCGAGGAGGTCCTGGATGAGCGCGTCGTCGACGTCGGCGACCGACAACGCGAACTGCTCCGTGAACGCCAGGCACGCGCGTTCGGCTGGGGTGTAGACGTCTGCGTCTGAGCGCCTCGCGACGGCGGCCAGTTCCGTCCTGCCGGGGCCGGCGTCGCGAGGTTCAGCGGGGGCCGGCGCCGGGCCGATCATGGGCCGGAGCGTTTCCCTCGCCAACAGGAGCAACTCCGGGTCGGCAGCGCGGAAGGCCTGCTCATGGGCCTTGCGCAGGCGTCGGTACGCCGCCGGGGCGTGCTCCTGAATCAGTGCGAACCGCCCCGGTGGGAAGGCTACGTCAAATTCGGATGAATCGGCTGCTTTTTCGGTCGTCGCCACCAGTCACCTTTCGTCGGTTGTTGCGCACTACGGACTCCCGGTCGCGGGTAGGTCCGGGACACGCGCCCGTTGACCACCAAGCGAGCGAATGGCTTCGGCGATCGCGCGGCCTGCGGTCTCGGTGCCGGCGTCGCCTCCAAGATCTGGCGTGCGTGTTTCCGCGTGCGCCAGGCCGTGCTCGATCGCTCGCAGTACGCCGTCAGCGGCGGCTCGTTCGCCGAGGTGCTCGAGCATCAGCTGCACTGCCCAGATCTGGCCGACCGGATTGGCGATCCCTCTCCCAGCGATGTCAGGGGCGGAGCCGTGCACCGGCTCGAACAGGGATGGGTACTCGCCGTCCGGATTGAGGTTGCCCGATGGCGCGATCCCGATCGTCCCCGTGCACGCGGGGCCGAGATCCGAGAGTATGTCTCCGAACAGGTTCGATGCGACGATGACGTCGAACCGGGACGGGTCGAGTACGAACTGGGCGCAGAGTGCGTCGATGTGCATCTTGTCCCACGTGATGTCCGGGTATTCCGTTGCGATGGTCTCGACGCGCTCGTCCCAATACGGCATCGAGATCGCGATTCCGTTGGACTTCGTCGCCGAGGTGAGATGGCGAGCTTCCCGTGTTCTGGCCAGTTCGAACCCGTAGCGGACGATCCGGTCGACCCCGACGCGAGTCATCACCGTCTCTTGGAGCACCGTCTCACGTGCGGTCCCGGCGAAGATCCTCCCGCCGATCGAGGAGTATTCGCCCTCGGTGTTTTCCCTGACGACGACGATGTCGATATCCCCGTCCGCGCGATCGCGCAGCGGCGAGACCACCCCCGGCATGAGTCTCGCCGGCCGAAGCCCCACGAATTGGTCGAACTCACGACGCAGCTTGAGGAGGGAGCCCCCCAAAGAAATATGGTCGGGGACCGTCGCGGGCCAGCCAACCGCGCCGAACAGAATCGCGTCAAAACCCTCGAGCTGTGACCGCCAGTCGTCGGGCATCATCTGACCGTGGTCGAGGTAGTAGCGGCAGGAGGCGAAGTCAAAGCTTTCGACCTTGACGTCCAATCCGAAGATGTCGCTGGCCGCGCCCAGCGCTCTCAGGCCCTCGGGCAGCACCTCTCGCCCGATCCCATCTCCTGGAATCGCCGCAATCGTGTACGTCACAGCTTCTCCCTCGGCGCATCTCGACGGGGTGCAGATATCGCACTGAGACGGGCGATAGCTGGTGCCATACTTCCAAGCCGCCGCGCCGCTGTCAAGCGGCTCAAGGTCACCGGCGTCGGTACCGTGGTCGTGAGCGACGGTGGCACCGCGGCCGGTGATCGGACATCGCAACAGGAGAGGGCACCGTGGAACGTGCAGAGCGTGCAGTCTGTTATGCAGAGATCGTCGAGACGCTCGCGCGTTACGCGCTGATCATCGATCGCCGTGAGTGGGACTCACTCGACGAGGTCTTCACGCCCGAAGCGACGTTCGACGCAACCAGCGTCGGTTACGACTTCCTGGACGGTCTCGGTCACATCCAGCAGCACATGGCCACCGACGCGAAGCATCCCGTCGCGCATCTTCTGCTCAACGTCACGGCCGAGATCGAGCCCAACCGCGCCGAGGTCACGAGTCGACTCCTCGGTCTGCAGGCGAACGAGCGAGTCTTCGTTGGTGAATACCAAGACGCGATGGTCAGAGGCGCCGACGGGTGGCGAATCACCAGCCGGGTCTACCACCGACTCAGCACCCGATCGCACCCGGGAACGCCGGAGTCGCTGACCTCCTAACCGTCGCGGGCGCTCTGCATCAGCTCGTGGGATTCCACAGACCCGACCAGCGTCCGGTTCACACGTTGCTCGACGCGCCAGCCTGCAGCGTTGCGGACCATCGTCCAGTGGTTGACCGCTGCGCGTGCGATCGCCCACCTGTCGCCGTCATTCACGATGACGTACGAGTACCCAACGGCCTCGGCCCGATCGCCGCGAACGCTGATCACCGGCGCCACGGTGAGGTGCGAACAGCCGGTCGCGATCAGCCCTTGATGGAAGTCACCGGCGTACAGCATTTCGAGGTCGGCCGGAGCCTCCAGGCGCGTTGTCTCCGCCCCAGCCTGGAATTCGTAGGTGCCGCCGGCGGTCCAGAGCGCCGCCGCATCAGCGCCCGATCCGCTGTCCACCAACGGTCCGTAGCGGCTGAGCAGACGGTGGATCGCGAGCTCGTCCTCGAGCGCGCGGATCCGATCCTCCAGCGCGGCCAGTCGCGTCTCGACGCTCACGTTACGATGATCGCGTGGAGGAGACGGGCATCGCGGAACTCGCAGCGCGCGAGGCGATTCGGCAGCAGTTGCACAATTACTGCCGGGCGATGGACCGACGCGACGATCCGCTCGGATATGCCGTCTGGCATGACGACGGCACCGCCGACTACGGCGCCGGCATCTTTCAGGGTCTCGGACGTGATTTCGTCGATCAGGTCTCGCGAAACCATCTGCGCCGTACCGTCCATTCCCACCAGATCGCCACGGTCGGAATCGAGGTCGACGGTGACCACGCGGTCAGCGAAGCGTACGTAACCGTTCGTCTGCGCAGCGGCAGCGGGGACGCGGTCACCGAGGAGCTCTACGCCGGACGCTATCTCGACCGGTGGTCGTGTCGCGGCGGACGTTGGGCAATCGATCATCGTGTCTGGGTGCTCGACTTCGATGAGCTTGACCGACCTGTCAGCCCGAATCTTCCGAGCGGTAGCAGCAGAGACAAAGGCGACCCGTCCTATGAGCTATTCCCCGGCACGGACGGTTGAGCGTCGGTCGCTGACTGCCGCCGCGTGCCGTCCCGCGAGCCAGCCGAACGTCATTCCCGGCCCAAGCGTTCCGCCCGGACCGCCGTAGGCGGCGCCCATGGGCGAGGAGACGTTACCGACGGCGTACAGCCCTGAGATGACGTTGCCGGCAAGGTCGATCACGCGGGCGTTCGTGTCGATCTTTGGGCCGCCCTTGGTGCCGATCGTGCCGATCGACAATTCCATCGCGTAGAAGGGCGCATCGGTGATCGGTCCAAGCGTCCCCTCGATCTGACCTTTTCGGTAGGGGTCTCCCCACCAGCGGTCGTGAGCACTCTCGCCTCGATGGAACTCAGGATCGCTTCCCCCGGCCACATTCTCGTTCCAACGCTGCACGGTCTGCTCCAGCGCTGCGGATGGGATCCCGAGTGCTTGAGCGAGCGCGCTCAGCGAGGGCGCCTCAGTGAGCCACGGCGGCGTCGTGCCTGTGTAGGGACGCATGACCGACCCGTACTGCGTCAGGTGGGTGTGATCGAAGATCAGCCAGCAGGGAAGGTTCGCGTAATCGAGCGCAGTGACGTCCTCCTGGTGAAACGCGCCCCCGATGCTGTTGTAGTCCGCGGCCTCGTTCGTGAACCGCCGAGCCTTGCGGTTGATCATGATGCTGCGGGGCCGGGTGCGGTCCCCGTTGATCATCTCACGGTTCATCGAGTTGATTCCGGGTGGCAGCTCAACCACCGGGATCCACCAGGCCTCCCGCATGTTCTGAAGCGCCGCACCGGCCGCCATTGCCATCCGCAGCCCGTCGCCGGTATTCGTGGGGATCGATGTCGGCATATGGACGTAACCGCGCAGGAAGGTCGTGCGGTACTCCTCGTTCCACTCAAATCCGCCGGTCGCGAGGATCACGGCACGCTCGGCCCGAACCTGGCGCAGCCCGGACGCGTCCTGCACGGTCACGGCGCGGACATGCTCGTCTTCGAACTCGAGTCCCGTCGCCCGGCTCGAGAGCTCGATCGCGATGCCCGCTCGCAGGCACGCGGCGAGTAGCCACCCGATCAGTCCTCCGCCCTGGCCTCGCTCATCTCGAACCGCACGTCGTGCCCGCTCTTCATCAGACGGCGGCTTGGGAACGGCTGAACCCAGGGGAGTCTCGTCCATCCGCAGATCGACTTTGTAGTACGGACTCGCCTCCACACGATCGCGCCATTGGCCGAGTGAGTCGAAGGGGAACAGATCCGCACCGAGCGTGCGACCGCCGCCGGGCATTCCGCCCGGATGCTCGGGGTGGTAGTCAGGCAGGCCTGGCACCGGGATGAACTCGACGGCGCCGCTGTCCTCGAGGAACCGAATCATCCGCGGCCCGGCGTCCACGAATGCCCCGATCAACCGCTCGTCGAGCAGCCCGCGACTGAGCGACATCAGGTATGCCATCGCGCCAGTGCGGCTGTCGCTCGCTCCAATCTCCGGCATGCGGTGGTGGTTCGGGATCCAGATGTGGCCGCCAGACCAGGCGCTCGAGCCGCCGACACGGTCGTTCTTCTCGATCACCACAACGCGAGCGCCGGCGTCGGCCGCGGATAAGGCGGCTGTCAGCCCGGACGCCCCGGACCCGAGTACGACCACGTCGTAATCGTCGTCTAGATCATTCGCCATAACACCTCCCTCGACAGGATCATCGATGATAACGTCTAGGCGCGATATACGCACATATAAGTGCGATATGTGCACGTAACTGTCGGCCGGATCGGGAGCGGAGGAGAGCGATGCAATCCAATTACGACGTGGTGGTCCTCGGCTCTGGCGCCGCAGGACTCTCGGCGGCTCTGTCAGCTGCGGTCGAGGGCGCAACGGTGGGGTTGTTCGAGAAGGCCGAGTTGCTCGGCGGGACGACGGCGCTGTCGGGTGGGACGATCTGGATCCCGGGTAATCGAACCGCGCGTGAGGCGGGCATCGAGGACTCAGAACAGCTCGGCAGGGAGTATCTCGAGAGCCTGTCACTCGGGATGATGGTTCCTGCCCTGCTCGACGCGACGATCACCGGCGGCCCTGAGTATGTGGACTTCGTCGAGGCGCACACCGAGCTGCGGTTCCAGCTCGTTGTCGGCTATCCCGACTACCACCCGGAGCGACCGGGAGGGCTTCCCGGCGGCGGCCGCTCGATCGAAGTCACGCTGGTCTCGTTCGACGGGCTCGGACCGTGGGCCGACCGCATCTCCGGTGACGTCTCCCGGATGATGATCAAGGAGATGCCGCTCGGCGGCGGCACCGGTGTCATCGATCCCGAGGTCGCCGCCCAGCGCGAGCGCGACCAGCTCGAGGGCCTGGGGCGCGGCCTCGTTGCCGGGCTTCTGAAGGCCTGTCTCGAACGTGGCGTGGAGGTGGCGGCGTCGACTCGCGCGGTCCGGTTGCTGAGCACCGAAGGGGCGGTCAGCGGCGTGGAGCTGGAGACGCCGGACGGCAGCGCAACGGTCTCGGCGGGCGCCGTGATCCTCGCCACCGGCGGCTTTGAATACTCACCCGAGCTGGTGCGGGACTTCCTCCGGGGCCCTCTGACACGGGCCATCGGAGCCCCGACCAACACCGGCGACGGCTTGCGGATGGCGATGCGCGTGGGCGCTCAGCTGGGGAATATGCGCGAGGCGTGGTGGGCGCCGGTGGTGAGCGTTCCGGGTATTCGTCGCGACGGAGCCCCCGATGGTCGCTTGACCTCTCGCGAGCGCGCGTTGCCGGGGACGATCATGGTCAATGGCCACGGCCGCAGGTTTGCCAACGAGGCTGCCAATTACAACGCTTTCGGCGGCGCCTACCACCAGCTGGATGCTTCGCGGTTCGAGTACCCGAACATCCCGAGCTTCCTGATCTTCGGCCAGAGCGTCGTCGACCGCTTCGGCGTGTTCGGCTCGGCGGCCGGCGGTGACGTTCCCGACTGGGTCACTCGCGCGGACACGATCGATGAGTTGGCCGCCACACTCGGCATTCCGGCTGACGCGCTACAGGCGACCGTCGAGCAGTTCGCGATCGACGCCGAGGCCGGGATCGACCCCGAGTTCGGCCGCGGCGAGAGCGTCTACGACCGCTTCCCGGGAGGCCGCGTGCTCGATCCTGACTCGCCGTTTGCGACGCTCGGGCCGGTCGAAGGCCCGCCGTTCTACGGGGTCGAGATCGAGTCGTCCGCGCTCGGGACGAAGGGGGGCCCTCGGACCGACATCGATGGTCGCGTGCTGGACGTCGACGGCGACCCCATCGGTGGTCTTTACGCCGCCGGAAACGTCATGGCCAACCCCGGGGCGATGGTCTACGGCGGCGCTGGGTCGACGCTCGCCGTGGCGGGGATCTGGGGCATGTTCAGCGGGCGGGCGGCGGTTCGCGACCGCCAGCTCGCGGGCTCGTCTCAGGCCGGCTGACCCAGCGGTCGGCCGACACCGGTGATGAACGCAACCTTACCCTCGACTTTCTCCACGGTGGTCGTGTCTCCTTGATTTGGCTATCGCTCGATGCTCAGGATTCGTTGCAGCCACTGGATCCGCTCGCGCCGAGCCGCACGGGAGATGGCTGCACCGGGCACAAAGAAGTCGAAGCCATGAAAGCCGCCGGGCCAGACGTGGAGCTCGGCGCGCCCGCCGTCTCTCCAGATCCCGGACGCGTACGCAACCGCCTCGTCACGGAACGCGTCGGCAGAACCGACGTCGATGAACGTCGGCGGGAGCCCAGCGAGGTTGTCGGCCCGGGCGGGAGAGGCGAACGGCGACACCTCTCGTCCTCCGCACGCGTCCCCGAGCAGTGCGCCCCATCCCGTCCGGCTCGTGATCTGATCCCAGACGCCGGGACCCGCCATCTGTCGCATTGAGTGGCTGTCGCACCGGTCGTCCAGCATCGGCGCAATCAGCATCTGACCGATCAGCGGAATCTGATCGAGGTCTCGATTCAGCAGCGCCATCGAGGCCGCGAGCCCCGCGCCGGCGGACATGCCCGCCAAGACCATCCGCTCGGCGTCAAGGCCGACGGTGCCACCATGTTCGTAGGTCCAGCGTAGGCCCGCGTAGCAATCCTCTACCGGCGCGGGGTGAGGGTGCTCTGGCGGCAGTCGGTATTCGACCGACACGACCGCCGAATCGGTCTGCTCGGCCCAGTCGAGCGCAGCCGAAAGCCCGCCCGTGCGCCGGTTGTTGAAGACCAGCCCGCCACCGTGGACGAAGTAGAGCGCGGGCACCGGGGTGATGATGTTCGGGCGGCAGATCAGGAGCGCGATGTCGGGCTGTCCTGCCGGCCCCGGCACGCTCAGATCGGAGACCAGGAACCGCCCCTCGCGTCCCAGTTCGAGATCGCTCGGCTCGGTACCCATCCGCTCGAGTCGGATCCCCGGGATCATGTCCGCGGTCATTCCGTTCGGGCTGACGATGCCCGGGTTCGCCTCAAGCCCGGCAGCCAACTCGGCGTCGAACGGAACCATCGGCTCTGACATCAATTCGAGATGGGCAGTCGGTCGACGGCGTCAGGCCGGAACGGATGCGTCACGCCGGATGCCGCTCCAGCGTGGCAGCAAGCCGGCGCCCTTGCGCTGACTGAACTGGTCGTCCGCGATCGCGTTCAGCAGTTGCGTTGGATCAAGGCCATGCAGGCGCGCAAAGTTGAGACCCAGGATCCCGTCCAGTGTCGCCTGGTCCAACGGTGGATAGCCGTAGCCGGCCGTGAGTTCGGACGGCATCGCAAACGACCGGAGCGCTTCGATCACCGGCTGTGGATGGACCAGCACCGCACCCGTCGCGAAGATGATCCGATCGCCGGCGCCGGAGGCCAGCAGCGTCCCCAGCATGTGGGCGAAGCGCTGCTTCAGGTTCACGGCGTAGGCGGAGGTGACTTCGAGGTTCGCCCAGACATTCGGGTACCGCATCAGCATGAACGCGGTCTCCTCGAGGAAGGCGGCTCCGGAGTGGACCACCTCGATCTGGAGGTCCGGATAGCGCATCGCCGCCTGCTCGACATCTCCGACGCGGTAGAAGTCCGTGATCCCGTGACCGGCTGGGATCGCCTTGTGGATCGCCAGCGGTACACCGAGTTCGAGCACCTTCTCCAGCACGGGCGTCACGTTCGGCGCGTCGAGCATGACCGGCTCCGCGGTTTGGCGCTGGTAGTCCCAATTCTCCGGGTAGAGCTTGATCCCGCAGGCCCCGCAGTCCTTGACCAGATGCTCGACGATCTCGATGGCGTCCGGCCGCAGTGGGTCAAGGGTGCCGTAGAACATCACGCGGTCCGGCCACCGGCGATGCATCTCGATGCCCTTCTCGTTCGAAACCAGCCCGTCATCGAAATAGTCGAACCACGGTACGGCGTGGTACACCCCCAGGTCGACGTCGCTCTCGGTGAAGACGATGTCGGCGAGTTCTTCGATCGACCAGTCCCGTCGGTACTCCTGCTCGGTCACAAACGCGTTATCTCCGGTCAGGCCCAGCGTCGCGTACGTGCCTGTGCAGAAGCCCTCGGCGATCTCGTTGCGCGCGTTCTCCGGCAGGAAGTTGTACGGGTGCAGCACCGCGTCGATCACAATCGACCGGTTATCTGGAGCGGGCGCCTCCGCGGTCGGGCCATCGTCGGCCGGTGTGTTGGTCATGTGTTCGTCGCGGGTTCGCTGGGCAGGCGCGGCGGGCGTGCGGTGGCACCCCGTGACCGGGCGCGTTGCCGGCGAAATGCAGCAAGTCGCTCGCGCGCGGGCGCGCTGATCCGCTCCTCGGTCCAGACGTCGGCCGAGTCCGGTGGTACGAGGTGGACGTCGATCTCGATATTTCGGCCGAGCCGTCGTCTGAGCTCAGATGTGATCGCGTCGCTGATGCGAAACGTGTACATGCACGTCGGCTCGGTCAGTTGTATCCCGATGGTGACGCGGTCCCCACCGAAGTCGACCGACTTGACGAGCTGCATCTCGACCAGCGACATCGGACAGCCGAACGCCGCGCTGCACGGATCGTGGATTGCCCCGAGGGTCTCCCACACGGTGGCGTCGATGTCCGGCCTCGAAGTGCTCACCGAGAGCCCGTCTCGACCTCCGGAGTTTGCGGGTCGATCGGTTCGATGCCTTCTTCGATCGCCTTGATGAGCAGCGCGGTGAATTGTGAGTAGAAGCGGCACATACGGATGAAGCCGGTCGCGAACCAGAGCCCCGGTTGGTCTGAGCGTCGCCAGGTGTTGGCGTACTCGCCGTCGGCAGCGCGCCCGTAGGCCTTGTCGATCTTCGCAGCGGCCGCGCCGAGCGTCGGTTTGATGTGACCCCAGAATTGGTGGTAGCCGGTCGCGAAGATGATCAGGTCGACGTCAGGCATCTCCGAGCCGTCAGTGAAGAAGACGGTGCTGCCCTCGATCCGCGCGACCTCGACGCCCTGCTTGAGATGGACGCTGCGATCGGCGATCAACTGTGAGGCACCGATGTTGATCTGGTACGCGTCCCGACCCGACATGTGGGCGCCGAGGATGCCGGTGCCGTTCGGACCCCATTCGAGTTTGAACCCGACCGCCTCGAGACTGTCCAACAACTCGCGGTCGAATTCGGCGGCCTCTTTGACGAGTTGGCGGTTGATCGGGTCGGTGCGCGGGTTGGGGACCGAGTACTGGACCTGGTCGGCGTATTCCGCGCCGTAGATCATGTCCTCGATGAAGAACGGATTCCAGTACTTGTGGTTGGCCTCGAAACTGACGACGTAGGTGGCGCTGCGCTGCAGCATCGTGACGTCGGCACCGTGTTCCCAGAGGTCGTGGGAGAGCTCATGGCCGCTGACGCCGGCGCCGATCACGAGCGCGCGTTTGCCGGCGTAATGAGCCCCGTCCTGGAAGTGGTCGGAATGCGCTGCCTCGCCCGTGAACGTCTCGAGTCCCGGGATCTCGGGGATCTTCAGCCCGCCGAACAAGCCCCCAGCGACGATGAAGTGTCGCGGATGCAGCACTCGGATCGACCCGTCGTCGTTCCGCACCCGGATCGTCCACTCGCTGGTCTCCTCGTCGTAATGGCCGTTCATGTAGGTCGTGCTGGTCCAGACGTTCAGGTCCATGGCGATCGCGTACAGCTCCAACCAATCCGCCATCTTGTCCTTGGGGGTATGCGCCGTCCAGGTCGGCGGATATTGCAGATACGGCAACTGGTCGCCCCACACCGTGCTGTGCAGCGCGAGCGAGGCGTAGCGTTTGCGCCACTGATCACCGATCCGCGGCTCACGATCGATCACGAGCGTCGGTACGTCCAGCGCTCCTAGGCGCGCCGCCAGCGACAGACCGTTGTGTCCGGCGCCCAGGATCAGCACTGCCGGCTCAGACTCCTCGAACGAGGACTCCTTGGCGCGTTCGTCTGACCAACGAGTTCGGTTGGGGACAACCCCGTAGACCTTTCCGTCCCGGCGGTTGGGGCCCAACCGCTCCGGGTACTCCTGAAGTCCGAACACCTGGGTCTGCAGGATCGCGGCGACGAACGTGTCCTGCTGACGAACCAGTCGCACGAACCCCCGGTCGAACCGGTCGTCGGTCTTGAACTCGAAGAAGCAGTTGATCGCAGCACCGTCGACCACCGGCGACTGCCCGGTCGACGGTTCGAAGTCGGTTGCGTGCCAACGCCGACACATCTCCAATAACGTTGCGACGGTCTCGTCGCGCCCGATCGTGTGATGGAAGTCCCACGGGAACGCCATGAAGTCACGCCAACTGGGGTCATCGACGAACAGGGACGCCAGTTCATCGGGCGACTCGCGTTCGATCGCCGCGCTGAACGACTTCAGCCACTCAGCGAAAATCTCGACCGCATCGTGCTCGGTGATGTGCTCGGCAACTGTTGACAGCATGTCGGTCACGGCGATCCTCTCCTAGCTCAGACTGAGCACATCTGTGCCCGATAGTTGCGCAGGCTATGGCGTTCGGTTACGCTTGTCAAGGTAACGTCTTTGGGGTGAGTAGCTTACATCAACAGGGTGAGGCCAAGGATGGAGGGAGCGGTGCAGGGAGGCGCAATCGGAGTACGAGCGCGCGAGAAGCTCAGGACCCACGAGCGCCTGAGGGCCTCGGCTCGACGGCTGTTTGAGGAGCGTGGCTATGACGACGTCACGGTCGCCGAGATCGCGCGGTCAGCGGGCGTGTCGGTGAAGACCCTCTTCCAGCACTTCGGCTCCAAGGAGGAGTTGCTGGTCGCCGAGCTTGATGCGGTCCACGAGGAGTTGGTCCGCGCTCTGGGGCAGCGTGACCGCAGCCACACGCCGCTCGAGGCGGTGACCGCCTGGCTGCTGGAGTGGGAGTCCGGTCTCCCGGCTGATGGGTTTGACCGCTTCATGCGGATGGTGGGCAGCGGGCCTTCCGTCGAAGCGATGCGCCGCCGGCTCTACGAAGAGTGGGAGAACGCGGTGGTGGTGATCCTGGCTGACGAAGCCAACGAGGCGCGCCCGACGCCGCGAACGCGGTTAGTGGCGGCGCAGCTGATCTCGATGATCCGCGTCCTCAGCGGACCTGAAGTCCGGGAGTACGTTGAGCGCTACCCCGTCGATCAACGCAAGCAGGCTCATGTGGCGTGCACGCGAGACGCCGCGGCGCTGCTCGCCAGCGGACTCGACGGCGACCGCGCGATCTGGCCGGATCAGCGATAGGGGTTCTCCGCATCGGTGCCGAGGTGTTTCGCGCGCACGCGACGCGCGCGGCTTAAACGTCGTTCGGTGAGCTGAGACGGATCGACGACCCGGGGCGAAGTGGTGATTGACAACGGTCGTCCGGCGTGGTTACACTGCCCACATAACGAGCAGCCCTGAGCGATAAGTGAGCGCTAGGGGCGGCACCGACTCGGACGAGAGGCCGGGTTATCGGCCGCCACGGTGCAAACACCGAGCACACCCACGGTCGGACGCCACCACCTCGTGGCGACCGGCAGGGGAACGGGAACGGGAGGAGAGGGACATGGACTTAGAGACACGGATCGAGCTGCTTGAGACGCGCAATGCGCTGCTTGACCTGATCTCGGGCTACGCCCACGGGTTCGATAATCACGACCCAGAGCTATTGAGAAACGTCTTTCACGAGGATGCGCGCTTCGATCTCGATGTGTTCGGCAGCTACACGGGGATCGATGCGATCGTGGGCGCCGCCAACGCGTTCTGGGAAGCGTCGCCGCATATGCACCACTGGATGGCAAATCCGCTGCTGGAGATCGATCTCGCCGCCGACACGGCCAAGGCCTCGACAGCGCTTGACTGTCTGTGCACGTACATCGAGACCGGAACCGCGCACATCGGTGGCCAATACCGGGACACCTTCACGCGCATCGACGGTCGCTGGTGGATCGCCGAGCGCGTCTTCGAACTGCAGTTCATGACGCCGATGCCCGACTGGAAGCCCACGCAGGGAACCGAGGCCGACATGGCCACCGCCGGAGCCTGAGCAGTCGATATGACTGGCACAGCAGGGGGATAGGCACGCATGTTCACTTTCGTCATCCTGGGGCTCGCGACCGGGGCCGTGTACGGCATGTCCGGAGTCGGTCTGGTCCTGACCTACCGGACCTCGAACGTCTTTAACTTCGCGTACGGAGCCGTCGGCACGCTCGCCGCGTACGTCTTCTACTCGTTGCACGTCAACGACGGAATCGTGTGGCCACTCGCGGCGTTGATCGCGATCGCTTCGGTGGGCATCGTCGGCGGCTTCGTGTTCGCCTACATGGCCAGGTCGCTATCGACCGCGCCGTTGACGATGCAGGTCGCCGCCACCGTGGGCGTGATGCTGATTATTCAGGCGTTCTGCAGCATCGTCTACGGCACCGTCACGCTGAACTTCCCGTCGTTCTTGTCGACGAAGAGCGTGGGCTTCCTGGGCGCCCACGTCGGCAAGAACCAGCTGATCATCTTCGTCGTGGCGACGCTGCTCACGGGGGCGCTGACGTTCCTGCTTCGCAAGACCCGAATCGGGCTGAGCATGCGAGCCGTGGTCGAGGGGTCGACGCTGCTGTCGCTCAGTGGTGAGAACCCGAGTCGGATCCGCGCCGTCGCGTGGATCATCGGGACGAGCTTCGCCGCGATCGCCGGCTTGCTGATCGCTCCGAGCATCAATCTCAATCCGGAGATCCTGACGCTGCTGGTCGTCCAGGCGTACGCGGCGGCCGCGCTCGGGCTGTTCAAGAACATCGGCTGGACATACGTCGGCGGACTCGTCGTCGGCGTGCTCAGTTCGGTCGCGACCTATTACGCAACCAAGAGCGCGGTGATCGCCGACCTGGCGCCGGGAATGCCGTTCCTGCTGCTGCTGATCGTGTTGTTCGTGATGCCGCGTGGCAAGCTTCCGCGTCCCCGATTGATCGCCGAGCTTGGTCGCAAGCGGCCGAGCCTGCGCACGCACGCGCTGATCGGGGTTCCGCTCGCGATCGCGCTGATCCTGGTACCGCAGTTCGCCGAGACCCGACTGACCACCTATACGGGTGCGCTGGCGATCGTGATCCTGTTCATCTCGCTCGGTCTGCTCGTCCGCGAGTCGGGGCAGGTGTCGCTGGCCCAGATCAGCTTTGCCGCGATCGGCGCCGCGGCGATCGGCCATCTCGCCGGGCACGGCGTCCCCTGGGGATTTGCGGTAATCCTGGCGGGCCTGATCGCAATCCCATTCGGCGCCCTGCTGGCGATTCCGGCAATCCGGCACGGCGGGCTGTACCTGGCGCTCGCAACGTTCGGCTTCGGATTGGTCTTACAAGAGACGTTTTACGCCAAGAGCATCATGCTGGGGCGGTCGAGCATCGGTCTGACCGTGCCCCTGCCCGGTGGCGCGATTCTGCTGACCAACTCCGACTACTACCTGTTCCTCGGGATCGCCGCTGTGGTGTCCGTCATCGTGACACTGCTCTTAACCGGGCGCTTGGGGCGCTTCTTGAATGCGTTTGGCCAATCACCGCTGGCATTGATCTCCGCCGGCCTCGATACGACGACGCTGCAGATCACGATTTTCTGCCTGTCCGCGTTCCTCGCGGGCATTGCGGGTGCGTTGTACGGGTCGACGCTCGGCATCGTCAGCGGTGCCTCGTTCGACCCGTTCACATCGCTGGTGTACGTGACGGTGATCGTGATTGCGGCCGGCGGCGCGCCGTGGTATGGCTGGGTGGCGGGCCTGTTCGTGGTGTTGCTACCGGACTACGTCAGCGGCGCAAACACCTCAAATTATCTGAACATCCTGTTCGGCGTTTCAGCCATCGTGATCGCGATCGCTCCGACGATCAGCGAGAGCCTGGGTCTTGATCGGCGCCGCGCGTCGTTCGCCGCGCGGCTGCGTCGACAGGACGTCACGGTGGCGATGGCCGGCGAGGGAACCGTGGCGGCGTTCGACGACTCCGGGGAGGGCTCGCCGGGGCTGCTCACCAACCAGGATTTCGACAGCCTCACCGCGATCGCCCAGGGCGACGGCTCCGGGGCCGGGGCCGGGGACATCCTTGAACTCACTGACGTAACCGTCCGGTTTGGTGGTCTCGTTGCCGTGGGTGGCCTGACGCTGCACGCCCGGCGTGGGGCGGTCACCGCACTGATCGGGCCGAACGGCGCGGGGAAGACCACGACCTTCAACGCAACCAGCGGCCTGACCAAGGCCACGAGCGGCGAGCTACTGCTCAAGGGCCAGGATGTCAGTCGATTCGGCCCGGCCCATCGCGCCCGGATGGGGATGGGGCGGACGTTCCAGGAGATGCACCTGTTCGACGGGATGTCCGTGTTCGAGAACCTCGCGGTCGTCCCGGATGCGCAAGACGCGGGCTCGCTGCCGTGGCGGCAGGTGCTGCCGCGATGGAAGGCGCGCAAGGCGACCGAGGCGCAGGTGCGGGAGATCGCCCGACTGTGTGGGATCGCGGATGTGCTCGACAAGCCCGCGGGTCTGTTGTCGACGGCCCAACGGCGGCTTGTCGACCTCGCCAAGGCGCTGATGGCATCGCCGGAGCTGCTGCTGCTCGACGAACCGCTCTCCGGAGTCGACATCGCAGAGGGAGAAGCGCTGATGTCGCTGCTGCGTCGCCTGTGCGACGAGCGAGGGACGGCGATTCTCGTCGTCGAGCACGACATGGACTTCGTCGTGAAGATGGCCGACTACGTCTACGTGTTGGACTTCGGGCGGCTGATCTTCGAGGGCGACGCGGCCAGCGTGATGGCCAGCGAGGTGGTGCGCGACGCCTACATCGGGACCGCTGCCGACGAGGCACTGGAGGAGGAGCCCGCATGACGACCGCGCACGCAAACGGGAGCGCCCCCGCCGTCGCGTCTGGACAGGTGCTGACGGTTCGCGGTCTCTCTGGCGGCTACGGGGCGCTGCGAGTGATTCACGACGTGAACTTCGCGTTGCCGCAGTCCTCGGTGTGTGCGCTGCTTGGGCGCAATGGAGTCGGAAAGACGACCTTGTTGCGAACGCTTTCTGGGCTGTTGCGTCCGCACGCCGGCGAAGTCATCTTCGGTGACACCGACGTGACCAACATGTCGCCGCAGGCTCGATCAGGGCTCGGCCTCTGTTCGATCCCTGAGGGGAGGGCGGTGTTCCGGGATCTGACGGTCGAGCAGAACATTCGCCTGTTCGCGCCGCCGTCAATGAAGGGCGAAGCCCATGAACGGGCTTACTCGATCTTCCCGAGGCTGGCGGAGCGCCGCCGCCATCTCGCCAGCCAGATGTCGGGCGGTGAGCAGCAGATGCTCGCGCTTGCGCGGGCGTTCCTCGTCAATCCGTCGGCGGTCTTGGTTGACGAGCCCTCCTTCGGCCTTGCGCCGAAGGCAATCGACATCGTGTTCGACGCCCTGGGAGTGCTGGCGTCAAACGGCACCAGCATCCTGCTCGTGGAGCAGTACATCGAGCGTGCCCTCGCGTTCGCTCACGATGTGTATGTGATGGACAAAGGGGAACTCGCTTATGCCGGAGAGGCCCGTCACCTGACGGCGGCGGAAGTAACCAGCAAGTACTTCGGCGCGGAAAGCGATTAGTCCAACCGACCGGGCCGCGAGCCTAGTTCAACAGAGGAGGGGTAATGAAGGTGAAGAAATTCACCAGGGCGCCGCGGTTCTGGACGCTCCTGGCAGTAGGTCTCGTCGCCGTTGTGGTGGCCGCCTGCGGAAGCTCGAGTAGCAGCTCGACGGCTTCCAATACCAGTGCGAGTGCGGGTGGTGGCTCGGCGACGAGCAGCAGCTCCGGAACGGGTAGCAGTTCGACGCCAACCGGAAGCCCATACATACTCGGCAGCATCACCAGCGAAACGGGGCCGTTCGCCTCCAGCGACGCCCCCGGAGCACCCGGCATCGAGGCTTGGGCGAACTACGTCAACGCGCACGGCGGGATCAACGGCCACCCGGTCAAGGTGACCGTCAAGGACGATCAGGGCAATCCCAGCATCGCCATCAGCGAGGTGAAGGCCTTCGCGGCCCAGAGCGACGTGCTCGCCCTGGTCGGCAGCATCAGCTCCGAAGAAGGGGCGTGGGGCCCAATCGCCTCCGCGTTGAAGCTGCCGGTGGTCGGGGACTTCCCATTCACGCCAGTGTCCTATGGCGAGCCCTACATCTTCCCGCAGGGAACGACGTTCCCGTCACTGCTCTACGGCCAGGTGTACGCCGCGGTGAAGCTTGAGAAGACGCCGAAGGTCGGCCTGTATTACTGCGCCGAGGAGTCAGCGTGTGCCGGGTCGGTCCCGCCGGTGAAGCAGTACGCCGCGCAGTTGGGTGGCTCGGTCGTGAACACGGCGGGCGTTTCGGCGACCGCTCCGAACTACGACGCCGTCTGCCAGGCCGCGAAATCAGCCGGCGTGCAGACGATGATCCTGGCTCTCGGGGAGAGCACGATCGTCTCGGTTGCCAACAGCTGCGCGAGCATCGACTACCACCCGAACTTCGACTTCCAGTCCACTTCGCTGGAGCCGTCGCAGGGTTCGATCGCGTCGATGAACAACCACTCCATCGGTGTGACGGAAACATTCCCATGGATGGCGAGCGCGACGCCCGCGCAGCAGGCGTATCAGGCAGGGACCAAGAATGTGCCGGCCAAGTACGTCGGCGCGGCGCTGTCACTGGCCTGGACCAGCGGCGCCCTGTTCCAGGCGGCGATCGCCAATAACCATGGCACCGTCAGCCGGCAGTCGATCGCAACGTCCCTGTGGGGCCTGCAGAAGGGCGACACCCTCGGCGGCCTGGCTCCGCCGCTGGCGTACAAGGCCAACTCGCCCGCACCGCAGGTCAAGTGCTTCTTCGCGGAGAAGCTGAGCGGCGGGAAGTGGGCGCCGGTCGGCGGCGGCAGCAAGACGTTCTGCCAGCCGTAGCGAGTAATCGGGACATCAGCAAGCTCAGATCAGGGCCCGGGAGTTCTCCCGGGCCCTGATTCCGCCGATGGCCGTCATATCAAGCGAAACGGAGCGCGGAAACGATGGGTCGTGTACAAGGCAAGGTCGCTCTGATCACCGGCGCAGCGCGTGGGCAGGGGCGCAGCCACGCGATCCGCCTCGCGCAGGAGGGCGCTGACATCATCGCTATCGATATCTCAGCGGATATCGATAGCGTCACCTACAGCTTGTCCCGGCAGGAGGACCTTGCCGAGACTGCCCGTCTCGTCGAGGCAGCCGGGCGACGAGTCGCCACCGCACAGGCCGACGTGCGGGATTTCGCGGCTCTGGATGCAGCGGTCGCGGCCGGGGTCGATGCCCTCGGCGGACTCGACATCGTCGTCGCGAACGCGGGCATCGTCTCCTACGCCGCCGCCGCCGAGATGTCTGAGCAGACATGGCAGGACATGATTGACATCAACCTGACCGGTGTCTGGCATACGGTCAAGGCCGGGCTGTCGCGCATCTCCGACGGCGGCTCGATCATTCTCACGAGTTCGACCGCGGGGGTGAAGGGGATCGCGTACACCCTGCACTACACCGCCGCCAAGCACGGCGTCGTCGGCATGATGCGCACGCTCGCGCACGAGGTGTCGGGGCGCTTCATCCGGGTGAACACGATTCACCCGGGGATCGTCAACACGCCGATGATTCACAACGACGCGACATATCGGTTGTTCCGGCCGGACCTCGAGCATCCCACCGTCGAAGACTTCGTGGGGCCGGCCACCACGCTGAACCTGATGCCGATCGCCCAGGTTGAGCCCGAGGACGTCTCCCATGCCGTGCTGTTTCTGGCATCGGACGAATCGCGCTACGTCACCGGAGCGATCCTGCCCGTCGACGGCGGCGCGAGCGTGAAGTAGCCCCGACCTATCAACGAAAGGGAGACTCAGATGTTCAAGACGCTCTGGCTGTTTCGCCGAAACCCATCGCTCACGCGCGAGGAGTTCATCGATTACTACGAGACCAAGCACTCGAAGTTCGTGAAGGATATTCCAGGTGTCACCAAGTACTTCCGCCGCTACCCGGCACCGATGGCGAACCTGGCCGATGCCGCTGATCAGGCGACGCTCGACTTCGACTGCGTCATGGAACTGTGGTTCGAGAGCCGGGCAGCCTCGGACGCCGCGTTCAAGCACGTTGCCGAGACGATCTGGCCCGAGGTCGTCGAGGACGAGAAGCGCCTGTTCGACCGCGCCGGTGAGGGGTGGTGCACGACGATGATCATCGAGGACGAGCACGAGACCGACATGACCTCGCCGACGTTTGAGAGTACCTACGAGCGGGGGCTCAGCGCCGCCATCGCCGAGTAAGTCACGGTGCGGGCAGCCGGGGCGCGAGGAGCCCGGGCCGGCCTGCTCAGCCCGGAATGCTGTGGATGCCGCCGCTCTGTGCCCGGGCCTCGCGGCTCTCCACCACCTGGCGAATGCCCTCTTCGATCCCGACGCTGCAGCGTCCGAGAGTCGCGTGCATCTTCTCGACGTCGGCCCAGATCGGGTAGTACGCCGACTCGCTGTCGCGATAGCTGACCTCGAGCCCCATCTCGTCGGCCGCAAGCTTCGTGTACTCCTGTACCGAGACGGTGTCGCTACCCCCAAAATTGACGATCAGCGGCGGGACCGACGCCAGTGTCGCCGCGATCGCCATCTTCTCGACCGCGTCGTCGACGTGCATGGGCGAGTGCTGGTTGGGTCCGCCCGGGTACACGGGGAGCTGGATGCCCTTCGCCACCAGGTCGACCCGGCTCGTGACGCTGCCCCCCCTGGGCCCGTAGATCGTGAAGATGCGAATGATCGTCGCGGGGATCTGCTGATCTCGAGAGAGGAACTCGACCAGCGTTTCGGCGGCGATCTTGCTGGCCGAGTAGGTCTCGATCCCGTTGTGGAGACCAAAGGGATCGTCCTCACGGAGCGGCCGCTGACCTTGGTACGCGTAGACCGATCCGGAACTGCAGTAGACGAAGCCCTTCACACCGCGGACGAGCTGCATGAGCCGACCGGTCGCCTGAACGTTGGTCTCGAACGTCGCGATTCGCGACTGCTCAGATGTCGCGGCAGTGGCCGCGCCCGCATGGATCACGTAGTCGAGGTCGGCAGGGACGAGGTCGGCGGTGAGATCGGTGATATCGGCCACGATCGGGGTGGCGCCGGCGGTCTGGGCGGCAACGAGTGCCGCCGGATCGCCAAACCGGGCCAACGCGAACACCTCGTTGTCAGCGGCCAGGTACTCGGCCACGGCCGAGCCGATCAGGCCACTCGCGCCGGTGACCAGAATGCGTTGTCCCTCGAGAACTGACATCCGTTTCCTTTCCTCAGTACCGGTCCCAAACCCATTCGACGATCGATTCGAACGGCGCCGCCAGCAGCGGCCGCGTCGATTCGTTCTGCCATGCTCGGCGCAATGGCTCGGCGACTCGCGCTGCGACCTCGGCCGGCGCGTCGTCCAGGTAACAGACGGTGATTCTGAACTGACCCGGCGTGTAGATGTCGCGTTGCCGGAGGTCGGTCTCGGTCTCGTACACCCATGCTCCCGCCACCCCCGGCACGCTCAGCAGTTCCGGCAG
Organism: uncultured Solirubrobacteraceae bacterium; assembly: GCA_963743985.1. Lineage (GTDB taxonomy): Bacteria > Actinomycetota > Thermoleophilia > Solirubrobacterales > Solirubrobacteraceae > Palsa-465. Next base: position 240,055 of record CAVUSD010000009.1, read on the forward strand.
CGTCTCCGCATTGAGATCGCGCTGGTAGGCATCCCACAGGGCGGGCACGGCCGGTTCCTCGATGATCAGGTAAATGCCTCTGTTGGGGCGAAACGGCACCACGTCTGCGGACACCGCAGCCCTCGCTGCGACCTGTGTCCCGGACAGGCGCAGAGCTCCCTGAAACACCGACGGCAGCATGAACGGGAAGCGGTCGGCATCCCGGAGCGTCTGGGCAAGCGCGAAGAACTCATCGAGCGTGTGCTCGACCGGCTCGCGCATCAGGTAGTTGACGACGTGCGAGACCTCCGCCCAGTCTCCGATCTCCGCCGCGCGCGCCGCACGGCAGCGGGCTGTCGAAGCCCACCGCTGACCCCAGGCGACCCCGCGGATCTGCCACTGCTCCGGCATGTGGTCCAGCTGGTGCCACTCGAGGTAGTCGCGGTCGCTGTCTCCGTCCCCGTGTCGGGACATCGAGAAGTAGCCGAATTCGGCAGTGCCCATGGCGATCAGCTCGCGACGGGTGACTTCAGCCAACCGTCCTGTAGCAGCGGCCGGGTCTCGCCGAAGGTGGGCGGCGCCTGATGGCCCCACCATGAATGACCCTGGATGACATAGTCAGACACTCGCCAGGACAGCGGCGGGCGGTCGAGGTCACGCGCGTAGTCGCCGGTGAACAGCTCGAGGCGGTTACCCCAGGGGTCTCGGATGTACATCGCGAACGCGTTGGTCGCGCCGTGCCGGGCCGGTCCCCACTCGAGATTGGGAGCGAGACGCGCGTCGCCGAGCAGGTCGGCGGCGCGGGTCAACGCCGTCGGGTCGCTGACGGCGTAGGCGAAGTGATGAAAGGCGGGCTCGCCGTTGGTTCCCAGCGCGATGTCGTGCGTGGTCGTCGTTCTCCGCACCCAGGCAACGTGTGGGACGTCGTGCTCCACGAGCCAGTATTCGGAGACGCTGAAGTCGAGCTCGTCGACCCAGTAGGGCAGCGACTCGGGGACCTTGGCGACGCGCAGCGAGACATGGTCCAGGCGTGAGGGTGGAGCACCATGATTCGTGTTGAGGTTGCGCATCGGCAACCGCAGCTTTCCGTCGGCGTCGTGTGGGTCGATCTCGTCGATCTCATGCACGAACTCGATCGCGTGACCATCGGGGGTGAGGACCCGCAACGCCTCGCCGATGCCGGGCTCGGAACCGGCGCCGACCCGTTGGGATGGGGCGCCGATCCGATCGTGGGTCGACTCGAGCCGGTCGAGGTCGTCAGGGCTCGAGACTCTGAATGCGGTATGGAGGATCCCGCCGGGCCCGGCCTTGACCAGTGCCAACGACCAGGTGTCGAACTCCTCGGCGGCGCGCACGTAGAGCGCGCCAGCGTCCCGATGGGCCTCGACGAAACCGAGCAGGTCCACGTAGAAGGCGTGAGCCTCATCGAGGTCGTCGACCGCCACCACGACGTGCGCCAAACGTAGGATCATCGCGGTCGCCTCGCAATTTCGGTGCTGATCTGAATGGTTCTCTCCGTTCCCTCGTCAACGCCGCGCCGTTCAGATAGCGCATGCTATCAACCGACTATTGCGCACGACGGTCTCGTTGTCCAGCGTGCGTGCCCGGCCGCAGCGAGGCCTGTCGGCGGTCGTCGCCGTCGTCTTGACAGCAGACACCCCTGACGAGTACTCTGTCCACATAGCGTGCATATAAGTGCGTTATATACACATTGCAGGGCATAAGCTTCGCGCCCGACGAACCGGTGATGGGGAACAGAGGAAATCAATGGACACCGTAACTCGCGTGGGGATGCTCGAGGCCCGCGACGCGTTGATCGATGTCCAGCACCGTTATGCGCAAGCCTGGGATAACCGTGACCGTGCGTTGCTGCGTGCGGCCCTGCATTCCGATGCGGCTCTGTATCTGGGGGAGCAACTCGGCTGGCTCGAGGGCATCGAGGCGATCATCGCGGCGGCGAACCTCGTCTGGCAGCGCGCCGTGGGCCTGCACCACTGGATGGCGAACCCGCTACTCGAGATTGATCTCGAGGCAGGGACCGCCACCGGGATGACGGCGTTGGACTGCATCGCCACCTATGTCGATACGGGGACGACCCATGTCGCCGGCCGGTATCTGGATCAGTACACCCGGGTCGCCGGCGCGTGGAAGATCAGCAGACGGAGCTATGAGGTTCACGCCCGGACTCCGCTACCGGATTGGGCACCGACGCAGGGTACGGAGGCGCGGATTCTGCAGACGTAGGTAGGACTCGCGTCGGTAACCGGGGCACACGCCCAACGAGCAGGAGGGAGAGAGCGACAAGTGGATACGTTGGCGGACTTTCGTAGCGTCGCAAAACGGGTCAGCAATTGGGGTCGATGGGGCGAGGAGGACGAGCTCGGGACGCTCAACTTCATCACCCCGAAAAAAGTCGCGGCCGCAAGCGCGCTGGGACGTCAGGGGAAGGTCTTCCCGCTGGGTGCCGAGTTCGGCTCGAGTGGCCCTCAGGGCGATTTCCTCTACCGGCAGAACCCGATCCATCTGATGACGATCGACGGTGGCGACGCCGATGACTTCATCGCCGCGGGCGCTGAATGGGCCGAGAACCCCACCGCGGTCCAACTGGCGCAGACGCTCGGGGCGAGCCTGCTGCGTTTCAACGACGACATGATCATCATGCCGCTGCAGGCGGCCACGCATTGGGACGCGCTGACGCACGTCTACTACGAGGAGCGGCTGTACAACGGGTTCTCCTCGCGTGAGGTGAGCAGCCAGGGGGCTCATCGATGCGGCATCGGCTGCGTGATACCGAAGGGTGTTGTTTCACGCGGAGTACTGCTGGACGCAGTCCGCCACCGGGGCGACGAATACTGCATCGACGCCGAGCATCAGATCATGCCCGAGGAGCTTGATGCGATCGCCGAGGCGCAGGGAGTCACGATCGAGTCCGGGGACGTCCTGCTCATACACACCGGGTGGTGGGGTGAGTTCAAGCGAACCGGGGACCGCGGAACCGCGGTCGCCGGCCTGCACTGGACCTGTGCCGAATGGCTCCACGCACACCAGATCGCGGCGATCGCCGCCGACAACATCGCCGTCGAGCACCTGCTGACACCCGAGGTCGACGGCATGTTTTTGCCGTTCCATGCGCTGTGCCTGCGGGACATGGGCCTGATCCTCGGCGAGTACTGGAATCTGACGGCGCTCGCCGCCGACTGCGCGCAGGACGGCGTTTTCGAGGTTCAGCTGGTCGCGCCGCCGCTGAACGTTGTCGGGGCCGTCGGCGCGCCCGTCAACCCGATCGCCCTCAAATAGCGACCACCTTCAAGTACCAAGGAAAAGGACACAACAGATGAGCAGCACTCAGACTGCCCCCGGCGAGCTCTCCACAGACGCCGCCGCCGACATCGCCGCCGAGTGGGTCCGCGACCTCAGCGAAGCTCTTGCCAAGGGCTCTGCGTCCGAACTCGAGCCTCTCTTTACCGAGGTCGCGACGTGGCGCGACTTCATGGCCTTTCAATGGGACGTCAGCAACCGGATCGGGCGCGAAGCGCTTGTTCCGTTTCTGCTGAAACTTGCCGCCGACGTGAAGCCTGCCGACTTCGCTCTCACACCGATCCAGGAGCCGGTGATCTACGAGGGCAACATCCAGGCGTTCTTCGATTTCACTACCAAGGACCGGGTCTGCCGTGGCTACGTGTTCCTGGTTCCAAACGAGGACGGCTTCATCGCGCAGACCCTTCAGACTCAGGCCGATGGTCTGCAGGACTATCCGGAGCGCAAAGGCCACAACCGCCAGGAGGGCAAGCAGCATGGCCTGGTGATGGATCGCACCCGCTGGCTCGAGGATCGCGCCGACGAAGCGTCGTTTGAGCACACGGACCCCGCGGTCGTGATCCTTGGCGCCGGACAGAACGGACTCGCACTGGCTGCGCGGTTGAAGGCGCTCGATGTGCCGACGCTCGTGATCGAGCGCAAAGCTCGAATCGGCGACACCTGGCGGGAGCGTTATTCGTCGCTGGCGCTGCACAGCATCATCCACGTCGATCATCTGCCGTATATGCCGTTTCCGCCGACGTGGACGGCACACACGCCGAAGGACAAGTGGGCCGACTTCCTCGAGTCCTACGCGACGCTGCTGGACCTCAACGTCTGGACCGGCACGACCTTCGTCGACGCCAGCTACGGCGACGAGACCGGCGAGTGGACGATCAACGTGAAGCGGGCGGACGGCTCGATGCGTGCGCTGCACCCCCGGCACTTCATCGTCGCTTCCGGGGTCAACGGCCCGCCGAAGATCCCAGATGTCAAAGGCCTTGAGACGTTCAACGGCGAATGGGCGCACTCCGGCGAGTACCAGCGCGCGACCGACTGGGCGGGGAAAAAGGTCCTCGTGGTGGGAGCCGGGGTGAGCGCTCACGAGATGTCGCACGACCTCTACGAGCACGGCGCCGACGTGACCATGATGCAGCGCGGCGGCACCTACGTGATCACGTTCGACACGTTCAACAAGCTCTGGTACGGGCTCTACACCGAGGACCAGCAGTTCCCGCTCGAACTGGCCGACCAAGTCGCCTACTCGCTTCCGAACGTGTCGGGCGACGCCGTCAACCGTCAGCTTGTCGAGCTCGCCAAGGAAGAGGACAAGGAACTCCTGGATGCACTCGTGGCGAAAGGCTTCAAGCTCGAATGGGGCCCCGATGGCACCGGCATCATCGGTCTCCACATGTCCGGTCGCGACAGCTATCAGATCGACATCGGTGCCTCCGCGCTGGTTGCGGATGGTCGCGTGAAACTGAAGTCCGGGGTCGAGCTGGCCGAAGTTCGCGGCAACACCGCAGTCTTCACCGACGGGGACACGCTCGAGGGCGTCGACCTGATTCTCTTCGCCACCGGTTACCACCAGCTGTGGGACTACGTCAAGCCGCTGCTCGGCGGCGCGGCTGCAAAGATCGACAAGGTCTACGGTCGCGCGCCGGACGGCGAGTACGCCAACACCTGGCGGCCCACCTCCCAGCCGGGCCTGTGGTTCGCCACCGGTTTCGTCGGGATGGCGCGGTTCCACTCGAAGTTCCCGACGCTCGCGATCAAGGCGATGGAGGAGGGGCTCACCCCCGTGGGAACCGGCAGTGACTGACGGGGTCGCCTCGCTGAGGCGGGGTCGAGTTGCCTATGAGCTGCTCGGCCCCGAGTCGGGCGAACCCGTCGTGCTCACACCAGGAGGCCGATTCGGGAAGGATGTGCCGGGTCTGCGCCCGCTGGCGGAGGCCCTGGCATCCGGAGGAATGCGGGTCCTGATCTGGGATCGCCCTGGGTGTGGGCTCTCGGATCTCCAGCTCTGGGGGGAGTCGGAGTCGCACATGCGAGCCGATGTCCTGGCCGAGCTGCTGCTCGAGCTTGGTCTCACACCGTGCGTGGTCGCCGGCGGTTCCGGGGGAGCGCGGGATTCGCTGATCACCGCGCTCAGGCATCCGGACGTCGCGTCCAAGCTGGTGATGTGGAACATCACCGGCGGTGTGTTTGGGGTGATCAACCTCGCCGCCTATTACCTGATCCCGACGATGAACGCGGTCCGGACCGGTGGCGTCGACGCGGTCCTGCGCCTCCCGGAGTGGCAGCAGCTGGTGGAGGCCAATCCGCGCAACGAGAAGATCGTCCGCGAGGTAGGCCCCGACGGCCTCTGGGACGTGATGGTGCGCTGGCTCGACGCTTATGTGCCGAAGCCGGAGCAGACGATCCCCGGGGTCGGTGACGCGTCGATCGCGCAGATCGACCTGCCGGCGCTGGTGATTCGCAACGGCGAGAACGATCTCGACCACCCAAAGGTGACCTCCTTGGCAGTCCACGGCCTGCTGCGCGGCTCACGACTGGTCGAGCCACCATGGGGCGAGGACGCATGGGAGCGGGCGTTCAAGGCTGAGATTGCCGGTACCGGACACATGTTCGACCCATGGCACGAGGCCGCTCCCTTGATCCTGGAATTCGCCGACGCTGATGAGCGAGCGATGACGCGCCATGACGCAAATTCTCTCCCGAAGGGGAACCGATGATCGATGGAATCCCCGTATTCGACTGTGTGATCCATGTCTATGACATGTCAGACGCGAGCCTTCGTGATGATGAGCCAACCGCCGAGCACGCCCGCCAGCACCTGGTCGCGCTGAACGCGGCCTCACGAATGGCCCCCGGCAATGCCGGCTACGAGCTGGCGAAGCGCTGGACTCCCGCCGAGGTGCATGAGGCCGTCTTCGTCCGAGGCCTCACCGACCTAGCGATGGCCCAGACCGTTCCGATCTACGACTGGTTCACGGATTGGTTCGCGCCAGTACAGGCCCAGTATGCAATGGCACAGGCCTACCCCGACGAGGTCCTCTTCTGCGGTGGGGTCGACCCGATCCTGCAGGGCGTGCCCGAGGCAGTCCGACAGCTCGAGATGCAGATCACGGAGATGGGCGCCCGCTCGATCAAGCTCTACAACGGCCACATCCGCGGAGGCTGGCGCTGCGATGACCCCGCCGTCGCGTATCCGCTCTACGAGAAGTGCCAGGAACTGGGGGTCGATGTGGTCCAGTTTCACAAGGGCTCTCCGTTCGGGATGCAGAACCTCGAGGAGCTCTCGCCGCTGGACCTGCAGAAGGCCGCTCGAGATTTCCCGGACCTGAACTTCATCATCCATCACGCGGCGATCCCGTTCTTCGAGGAGACGGTGAACATCGCCGGACGGTTCCCCAACATCTATGTGGCGATGTCGGGGATCATCAACTTCAGCCTTGTGGCTCCTCGCCTCGTCCAGGAGTGGATGGGCAAACTGCTCCAGCAGGTCGGCGTCAACAAGATCCTGTGGGGATCGGAGGCGGCGTTGCAGGGCAGCCCGCGGCCGTTCCTCGAGGCGTTCGTCCACGACTTCGAGATCCCGGAGGACCTGCGGGTCGGCTACGGCTATCCACAGATCACGCACAGCGATAAGGCGCTGATCCTCGGTGGAAACTTCGCGCGCCTGATGGGCGTCGATCTGGACGCGGCCGCGGCTCGCGAACCCGCCACCGCGGTATGAGCACCGCCGCCGCGTCATCCGCCGGCATTGCCGAGGCGATCGAGACGCTCAACCTCGCGCTTCGAACGCATGGCGGTTCGGTCGAGTGCGTCGGCGTCGAAAACGGGACGCTCAGCCTGCGGATGACGGGCCTGTGTGCCGCGTGTCTGTTCAAGCCGGTGACGCTCGAGGCCACGATTCGCCCGTACATCCGCGAGCGCCTGGCGATGGACGTCGTGATCGAGGGCGCGCGGATCAGTGATGAGGCGCAGGCCCGACTGCGGCGAGCGCTGCAGTCAAGCTATGACCCCCCGGCCGGGTCCGCCGATCTTGAAAGCGTTGCGACGAGTAAAAATTTCAGCCAAACGAGGAGGAGGTAGGGATGAAGCTCGGCGTGGTGTATCCGCAGGCCGAACTCGCCGGCGATGTTGACGCGTTGCGTCGATTTGGGGCCGCCGCTGACGAGCTGGGGCTCGATCACCTGGTCATGTACGACCACGTGATCGGAGCCGAGCGGAAGGATCGTGAGCCGCCGATCTTCGGTCACTACGACGAGCGGACTCCGTTTCACGATCCGCTCGTGGCGTTTGGCTACCTCGCGGCGATCACGAAGCAGATCGACTTCGTGACCGGGATTCTGATCTTGCCTCAGCGTCAGACGGTCCTTGTGGCGCGTCAGACGGCGGACGTCGCCCTGATGTCCGGCGGCCGGCTGCGCCTCGGCGTCGGGGCCGGCTACAACCCGGTCGAGTATCACGCGCTCGGCACCGACTTCCACACCCGCGGGAAGCGGCTCAACGAGCAGATCCCCTACTTGCGCCGGCTCTGGAGCGAAGAGGTCATCGACTACAGCGGCCAGTTCGATCAGATCGATCGAGCGAACATCGTCCCCCGACCGCAGCGTCCGATTCCGATCTGGTGCGGGGGCTTCGCGGAGGCAATGTTCCGCCGCGCGGTGAAGGTTGCCGATGGCTTCATTTTTGGCTATGGGCTCGAGGCCGATGCGATGAACGGCTGGCTCCGTGTCCAGGAACTGCTGACCGAGGCTGGCCGCCCGGTCGAGGAATTCGGGGCGCAGTTCGATATGCATGCCCCCGGTAAGCCCTACTCGGACGCGGAGGCGCTCGAGGGGATCCACCGACTCCGCGAGGGCGGCGCCACGCACGCATCGATCTTCACCATGGGCCGTGGATTCACGACGGTCGATGAGCACATCGAATACTTCACCGCGTTGAAGGAGAGCGCCGCGTCCGTGCTCGTCTGAGCGAGCCGGTCACGCGACGTTGCCGGTCACGTTCTCGAACTGGCCGGCGGCGACGCCCGCCGCGTAGCCGCCGTCCGGCCAGATCACCTGGCCGCTGACGTAGCTGGCGTCGTGGCTGCCGAGAAACGCGATCACGGTGGCCTGCTCTCGCGGCTCGGCGACGCGACCGAGCGGCATGTTGATCGTCTTGAGGTAATCGTCGCCGCGCGCCTTGATCACGTCGGCGATGATCGGGGTGGCGGTGATGCCCGGGGCGACCGCGTTGATCCGGATCCCGCGAGCGGCCAGCTCGACCGCCCTGGTCAACGTGTACCAGACGAGCGCGTCTTTGGAGATCGCATAGCCGGTGCCCGTCTCCGCGGAGTGCTGTTCGCACCACGCAAGTGCTTCCCCCCGCGTCCCCGTGGCGAGCAGTCCCCGGATCAGCGCCTCGCGCTCGCGGTAGCGGGAAGCGGCCAATGACGACGTGATCACGACCGCCGAATCTGCGGGCATCTTGGGCAGCAGCGCCTCGGTCAGCTCCCGCGTCCCGACGAAGTTGATGCCGATCACGACACTCGCACCGATTGGACCGGAAACCCCGGCAACGTTGCAGAGGACGTCGATCGGCCCGTCGATGGCGGCGGCCGTCTGCAGGATCGAGTCGCTGTCGGCCAGGTCCACCCGGTGAAACTCAGCCATCGGCAGTGACGTCGAGTGTCGGTCGAGACCGATGACCAGGGCTCCGCGCTCGATCAGCACCTGCGTCAGGGCTTCGCCGATCCCCGATGCGCAGCCGGTCACGATCACGCGCCGGCCTCTGTAGTCATCCGCCGTCATCTCGAGCCATTTCCGGTAAAGAATTCGAGCACCATCTCCGTCACGAACCCGGGCTGTTCGATCTGCGGGCAGTGACCGGCGTCCGGAACGATCATCGATGCCCCGTGCGGGATGTCGGCGGCGATCTCGGCGGCCCACCCTTTGGGTTTCAGCTTGTCCTCGCCGGCCTCGACCATCAGCGTCGGGAAGCTGATCCGCCGGTAGTCCGGGTCCTCTTTCGGCATCCCGGCGGCCGCGGCGTTCGGTCGCCGGAAGCGTGCGGCGGCGATCGCTTCCCACGCGCCCGGCGCAACGCTCGATTCGTAGCGTCGCTGGACGTAGGCGTCATCGGCCGGGTAGGACGGGTCGTGGAACAGGGCCTCGACGATCAGACGCATCCCCTCGAACGTCGCGTCGTACTCGAACAGCGCGTTGGAGTGTCGATTGCGCAGGATCTCGCCCCCGCCGCAGATCACGATCATGCTCTTCACCGGCAGCAGCGGATGGTCCGAGGTCACGTCGACCAACAGGTTGACGCCGCCCATCGAGTTGCCGACGAACCGTGCGTCGTCGATCCCGAGCAGCTCCAGCAGCTTGGCGACATGGCGGATCCGCATCCGCCGTCCCTCGTTGAAGTCGATCACCTTCGCGGTCTCGCCGTAGCCGATCTGGTCGGGAACGATCACCCGGTAATGCTCGGCGAGCCGTGGGATCACGCGCTCCCATCCGAGTTCGGCGCTGGCGCCGAACTCGCCGCCGTGCAACAGGACCAACGGGTCCTTGTCGCCCGCTTCCAGAAAGCTCGTCTCCAGACCCTCGACGATCACGTGCCGACGAGCGATCACCTCGTCGCACCCACCATCGTCATGACCGCGTGTGCCGCCGCCCGGCGACCCCAGACCAGCGCCGGGCCGATCGTTCCGCCCGCGCCGCCGTAACCCATTCCGGTCGGAGCCGCCATGGCGTTGCCGGCGGCGTAAAGACCGTCGATCGGGCGATGCCCGATGTCGAGCACCTGAGCGTTGCGGTCGGTCACCGGCCCGCCCTTGGTGCCGGTGCAGCCGAGGTCGCACGCGACCGCGTAGTACGGAGCGGTCGCCAGCGGGCCCAGCGTCTGCGCGGCGAGCGTCGGCTTTGACTGATCGCCCCACCATCCGTCATAGGCACTCTCTCCGCGACCGAACTCGGGGTCGTGGCCATCGGCAGCCGCTTGATTGAAACGGTCGACGGTCGCCGATAGCCCCTGCGGGTCGATCCCGACCCGTCCGGCCAGCTCGATCAGGTCATCCGAGCTGGTGAAACCACTCGGGCACCCGCTCCCCCGGCTCGACCCCGAGGAAGCCGTAGGCATCGAGGTGCGCCTGATCGAAGACCATCCATGCCGGCAGGTTCGGATACTCGAATCGTGCCGCGTCGAAATGGTGAAACGGCCCCGCCAGGCTGTTGTAGTCGGTCGCCTCATTGGCAAAGCGTCGCCCGTACCGGTTGACAATGATGCTTCCGGGGCGCGAGCGCTCGAGCCGGACGCTACGGCTGCGGGGATGCCCGGCGAAGGTGTCGTCCGGCAGCTTGACGATCTGCGTCCACCACGCCTGCGTCATGTTGCCGAGCGCCGCACCGGCACTCATCGCCATCCGTAGCCCGTCGCCGGTGTTGAACGGTGGCGAGATCGGCCCGTTCATCGGCCCGCGCAGGAACGCTCTGGACAACTCGGGATCCCATTCGAAACCACCGGTCGCGAGGATCACGCCGCAGCGAGCGTGAGCGTGCACGACGCCCTGAGCGGTGTCCAAGACGACTCCGCGAACAGCGTCGCCGTCACGGATCAGGCTGACCGCCCGATGGTCGGTCTGTGGCTCGACGCCGATGTCCAGCAGACCGCGCAGCAGACCGCCGACCAGCGCCGCACCGCAGACACGGATATCGGCATCCTCGTCGACGCCGAGCTCGTCTTCGCGTCCGGCCCACATCCGCGCCCGTGTCTCCGCATCGAAGCCGACGTTGCTCCAGTCCAGTGGGAACGCTGTGATCCGGGACGCCCACTCGTCGAGTCGCGCGTAGTCGAATGGATCTGGGTTGAAAGAGCGACCACCCTGTGGCCGTCCGCCGGGCAACTCCGGGCGGTAGTCGGGAAAGCCGGCGGCGACCGAGAAGCGAACTGGCGAATGCTGCTCGATGAACTCCAGGGTCTCGGGTCCGCTGCGGACATAGACCTCGACCAGCTCGTCATTCATCGTTCCGTTGGACAGCGCCCGCAGGTGGGTGATCGCCGACTCGATCGACGGCGGATCGGCGACATCCGGTCGTTCATGGGCGGGGATCCACGAAACCCCTCCTGAGACCGCCGTCGTTCCGCCGACCGTGTGCGCTTTCTCGAACAGCCCAACCGATGCCCCGGCCGCGCCGGCCGTCAGTGCCGCAGACAGACCGGCCGCGCCGGTCCCGAGAACGACGACGTCATAGGTCTCACTCATGCCGCGCCGCTGACCGCGGCCGGCGCCTGTCGCAGCCGCTGGCCGATGTCGCCCGCCGCGATGTAACCGAATGTCATCGCTGGTCCGATCGTTGCGCCGGCGCCGGCGTAGGTGCGACCCATCACAGCGGCCGATGCGTTGCCGGTCGCGTACAGGCCTGCGATCACGCTCCCGTCCTCACGCAGGACACGGGCGTGCTCGTCGGTGACCAGGCCGCCGTTGGTCCCGAGATCGCCGAGCACGACTCGGAACGCGTAATACGGAGGTTCGTGGACCGGTCCGAGATTCGGCGTCCCGAGCGAATCGTCGCCGAAATAACGCTCATACGCGCTGTCGCCGCGACGGAAATCGTCGTCGTGGCCGCGGGCGGCGAACTCGTTATAGCGCGGCGGCGGTCCGTTCCAGCGCGTCCGCCGGAACGCCAATCTGACTCGCGAGCTGCGCGAGCGATTGTCCCTGTGCGACGACGCCGGCGTCAATCCACGCCTGCATCATCTGCTTACCGGTCGGGGCCGGTGCCAGCGGGATGTGTGGCAGCGGGAGATGGCCCGCGATCACGTAACGGTTCCAGGCGTGCGCATCGGTGATCAGCCAGCAGGGCATGTGGGTCGTGCCGCCGGCCTCTCCGGCGATCATCACGTGCCCGAACTCCGAGTAAGGCGTCGACTCGTTGATGAACCGTTCACCCGCGCCGTTGACGATGAACTGTCCCGGCATCATTCGCTCGTTCAGCATCATGTGCTTGCGACCGGTTGGCCAGGACAGGGTCGGGAACCACCAGGCTTCGTCCATCAGGTCGACGGCGCCGCCGGCCTCGAGTCCCGCGCGGATCCCGTCTCCGGTGTTGCCGGGGTTGCCGAGGCTCTCGTTTTCATGCACGAACGGCTGATATTGCCGGCGCATCTCGGCGTTGTGCTCGAATCCGCCAGTGGCGATGATCACGCCGCCGCGCGCCAGAATCCGCAGCTGCCGTCCCTCGTGCTCGACCACCGCACCCTGGACGTCGCCGTTTTCGCCGGTGATCAGCGATACCAACGGCGAATCGAGCCAGATCTGCGCGCCCGCTCGACGCAGGCCGATGAACAGCTGAGCGGCCAGTGCCTGACCCATCGCGGCGACGCGCTCGCCGAGAACACGTGCACGGAGCATGCGCCACAGGAATGTCAGGAGCACGAGCTTGCCCTTGACCGACCACCTGATCCGGAAGAACTCCTTGAGCTCGAGCGGGCGCAGCCACATGCCTTTCGGGGGCACCACCACGGGTGAGAGCAGGCGGTCTTCGTCGGCGCCGAGCTTGCGTAGGTCGACCGGCTCCAGGTTGATCAGGCTTCCGTTGGACGAGCCGCCCGGCACCTCCGGGAAATAGTCGGGGTAGCCGGGCTTCCAGACAAACTCCGCGTCGGTGTTGCGCTCGACGAACTCCATCATCTGCGGACCGGTTTCAATGTAGGCGCGCAGCCGCTCATCGGACACGATCCCCTCGGTAATCGTCTTCAGATAGGCAATCGCGGCTTCCGGGTCAGGCGTGAAGCCCTTCTTCGTCTGGGCGCGAGCCCCGGGGACCCAGATGCCCCCGCCCGACAGGGCCGTCGAGCCGCCGAAGAACTTCGACTTCTCGATCAACAGGGTCTCGAGGCCCAAGGTCTGAGCGCGAAGGGCAGCGGTCAGGCCGCCGCCGCCGGATCCCACCACCAGTGCGTCGACGGTGATGTCGAAGGTCTCTTCAGCGGTCATGGTGCTCACCTCTCGATCGAGTCTGGGGCGACGTGAAAGATCTGATGGGGTACGGCCGGCCCACCTGGGGTCAGCGATAGGGCTTCGGCCAGTGACCGAGAGACCTCCGGGGCGCGTTGGGCGATACATGCGGCGGCGACGAAACGGTCCGGCCTGAGGAACAGCACCGAGGCACGCTGGCCGTCGAACCATCGCTTCAGTGCACCGCTGCTGTCGCCGATCACGATGACCTCTTGATGATCGGACTCCGGCCACGACAACTGGGTCTGCGGGCGCACCGCGATCAACTTGGCACCCAGAGCGAGCCAGCGCTTGGCTTCGTCGCCGAGGACCTTTGTCGGATCGTTGTTCCAGGCCAGAATGCTGAACCACGGACCGGTGACCTCATCGAGCAGAACACCCGTTTCGCTGCGGGTGTCGACCCGAGGCTGGATGAACTGTCGCCCCACCACGCTGTCGTCTTTACCCGCATGCAGGTACGTCACCGCGCCCTCGGTGTACCGTGGCATCGGCTTGAAGCGCATCTCGACCAGGTAGCTCTTGATCGCTGGAATACCGGAGGCCGCGATCAATACGATGTCCCGCAGCGTCGCCAGTCGCTTGCTGGACGGGGCTACCCATTTGCCCACCAGCGTCGATAGATCGATCATCGCCCGCGCATGGGGCCTTCGCTCTTGATCGTAGGTATCCAGCAGCGCGTCCTCTGCGACTCCGTTGACCACTGAGGCGAGCTTCCAGCCGAGGTTCACCGCGTCGCGGATACCGCTGTTGTAACCCTGACCCTGCCAGACGGGCATCAGGTGGGCCGCGTCGCCGGCCACGAATGCGGGGCCGGCCCGAAACTGGCCGGCGATCCGCGAGTGGTGCGTGTAGACGCGTCGCCGGATCACCTCGACATCTGAGGGGTACGGGATGTGACGAGACAACAGCTGGGCGAGGAAGCTCGGGTCGTCGACGCGCTCGTCAGGCTCGTCGTCGAACAGCAGGAACTCAAACCGCCGGACGCCGTGCGGGAGCGAGATGGACACGAACGGTCGTGCCGGATCGGCTCCGACGTCGACGTTGGGCCTGCCGATCGGGTCGCTACCGAGGTCGATCACCACCCACCGGGTCGACGAGGTCGTGCCCTCGAAGGTCGCGCCCATCAGCCGACGGGTGGTGCTGCGACCGCCATCGGCGCCGATCAGGTAGCGCGCCGCGATCACCTCTCGTGACCCGTCGGGCGCGAGCACCGTCGCCGCCACGCCCGTCGTGGTGACCTCGTAGGCCTCCAGCGATCGCGACCAGACCACCTCGATGTTGTCGAAACGGTTGAGCCCCTTCAGGAGCTCGGCATCGACGAGCGGCTGGATGAAGCCGCTTCGGCGAGGCCACCCGAACGGCCGTTGTGACGGCGCGATCTCCGCCAGCACGCGGTTCTTGCCGTTCACGAACCGCATGATCTGGTCAGGGTTGGTGTGCGGCAGGATCGCTTCGATCAAGCCGATCGCCTGGAGCGCTCGTAGCGACTCGTCGTCGATACCGACGCCCCGCGGATAGTCGATCAGTGAGTGCCGTTGCTCGACGATCGTTGCGCGAACCCCATGGATTCCGAGGAAGTTCGCCAGGGTGAGCCCGACCGGTCCCGCGCCGCAGATCAGCACGTCGGTGGCGGCGGCGCGCCCATTGACGGGGACGCCGTTACCGATCGCAACGTCGTCTGAGCTCACGAGCCACCCAGCAGGAAGTCGAGGTGGATGCGGTTGAACTCTTCCGCTTTTTCGTATTGCGGCCAATGGCCGCAGCCGTCCATGACCACAAATGTGGCGTTGGGAATCATCGACGCGATTCGGCGACCTTCGCTGACGTCGGCCGTCGGATCGTCGCTCGTCCACAGCACGAGTGTCGGAGCGCCGATCTCCCCGTACTCCTCGGTGGTGATGATGTTGCGCGCGCGAATCTCGGGATCCTGCAGGGCGAGGATGTCGCTCATCGCGCCGACGAACCCGGGCTGCCGGTAGATCGCCTGGCGGCTGGCGATCACGTCGTCATAGTTACGCGTCTTGTCGGCCATCAGCCATCGAATCCGGGTACCGACGGTCTCCCAATCGGGGTTCTCTGCTGCCGCCATCGACAGCGTCCTGATCCGCTGCATGACCTCCGGATCGGCCTGCGAGCCACCGGCGGTGTTCAGGACCAGTCGCTTGACCCGCTCGGGATGATCGATGGCGACACGCGTGACGACCCAACCACCAAGCGATTCACCTGACAGATGGGCGCTGTCTGCCCCGATCGTGTCGAGGAAATCCAGCACGTGGTCGACGTAGTGGTTGATCTCGAGCGGGTGTCCTGGCCAGTCGGTGTAGCCGTGACCGACCATGTCGATCACCCACGTCGAAAAGTGCTGACCGTGCACGGCGAGGTTGCGGACGTACGCCTCAGCATGCCCGGCGGATCCATGCAGGAGCAGAAGCGTCGGCTTGTCTCGGTCACCGGCACGGATGTACCTGGTGCGACGTCCGCCCACGTCAAGGTAGCCCTGCTCGAACGGCACGGCCTGCAGGTCGCGCCAGATGCTCTCGAAATCTCCCAACGAATTCGCCTCCGCCTTCTCTCTCCCCGTAGTCCGTGCAAATAACGGACATTCTAGTGCACTATCTGAAGATAGTGTCGTGAGCGGAAGGTGTTTTTGTCAAGTCATCCGTCGACCCTGCTTCGTTGCCCAGAGTGCGACTGAGCTGACTTACGCAGCGGCACCCCGTCGGGCCGCGTGCATATAGTGGTGCCGGTGGAACGGCAGCAAGTCAAGGTTCAGACACCGGCTGGCTCCCAGACGCTTGCGCGTGGTCTAACGGCGCTGCAGATCATCTGTGAGGCGCCGTCCGGGCTGACGATCCAGGAGGTCGCCGAGCGCCTCGAGATCCACCGCACGGTTGCTTCCCGGCTGCTGGCGACGCTCGTGCAGTTCCACCTGATCGCTCGCCACGACGGTCGGTTCCGGCCAGCCGCCAGTCTCGCGGTGCTGGGGGCCTCGTTCGACAGCAATCTGCGCGACCTGAGTGCTCCGATCCTCCGGCAGCTCGCCGATCGCACCGGGGCGACTGCGGCGCTGCTGGTCGCTGAGAGTGACGAACAGGTCGCGTTGTCGGTGATCGTCCCGATCGGGGTCTCCTACCACCTGTCCTTCCAGGAGGGCAGCCGGTATCCGATCGATCGAGGAGCGGCCGGCCTCGCCCTACTGGCCGCGATGCCGCCGCAGCCCGGCGAGCGTGACCTGGTCACGAAGGCCCGCCGGGATGGATGGGTTCTCACCCACGGCGAGGTCGAAGCGAACGCCTATGGTTTGGCTGTCCCGGTGAAGCGTCTGCCTCCCGCGTCGCCGACCTGCATCCACCTCGTGTCCCACCGCGAGGACGTGCTCGAGCGGGCGCTGCCGACGTTGCTCGCCGCGGCGCAAGACCTCGCGCAAACGCTCAGCTGATCCCATGGCGGCGAGCTTCGTGATCCCGGCGCCTCGGCGGGTCGCGGCCGTTGATTTCCGCTGGGCGGCGACCCCCTCTGTGGTAGCGTGCATGCAGTTACCGCTTCACCTCGGGCGATAATTGCACAGAATGGCCGATGACATTTCTCAACAGGCGGCGATCGAAGAGGCTGCCGATCGTCTGCTCGAGGCGTATGCAACACGTCGGCCGGCTGACCCGATCCGTGCCCTGATCGGGGATTCCAATATCGGCGCCGCCTATGACGTGCAACAGCGGGTCATCGCGTCCCGGGTACGCGGTGGCGCGACCGTGGTGGGCCGCAAGATCGGGATCACCTCTGAGGCGGTCATGCGTCAAGTCGGCGTGGATCAGCCGGACTTCGGCGTGCTCCTGGACGACATGCAGTACGCAGATGGCGAGGTGATCCCGTTCGAGACGCTGCTGCAGCCGCGGGCAGAGGTCGAGGTCGCGTTTGTCCTCGACGCCGACATCGTCAGCGACGGTGGGCGAGACGGTTTGCGGGCGGCGGTTGCGTACGCGCTTCCGGCCATAGAGATCGTCGACAGTCGCGTTCGAGACTGGGATATCACGATCGCCGATACGGTTGGCGACAACGCCAGCAGTGGCGCGTTCGTGCTGGGGAACGCGCGCCTGGGCTTGGATGAGTTCGAGCCCAAGGACGTCACGATGAGCCTCACCGGCGACGGCGAAGAGCTGTCCTTCGGCGTGGGCGCGGCGTGTCTCGGGGATCCTCTCAACGCTCTGGCATGGCTGGCTCGGACCGCGTTGGAGGTGGGCTCGCCGCTGCGAGCGGGGGACATCATTCTCTCCGGGGCGCTCGGACCGCTCGCCCCGATCAAGCCGGGCCAGACGCTCACGGCGACGATCACGTCGCTCGGCACCGTCACCGCCAGATTCAGTGAAGGGGGAACCGGATGAGCTTGACCAAGGTTGCAATCGTCGGGTCGGGCAATATCGGCACCGACCTGATGTTCAAGATCCTGCGTCGTTCAGGACATCTCGAAGTCGGGGCGATGGTGGGCATCGATCCGAATTCGGATGGCCTCGCCCGGGCGCAGCGCAACGGCGTACCGACGACCCACGAGGGTGTCGAGGGATTGATGGCGATGCCCGGCTTCGGCGAGATCGAGATCGTCCTCGACGCCACGTCCGCCGAGGCTCACAAGCACAACGCGGAGCTGCTCGCGCCATCGGGCAAGCGATTGATCGATCTCACTCCGGCCGCCATCGGACCGTTCGTGGTTCCGGTCGTCAATCTCGAAGAGCACCTCGACGCCCCGAACGTGAACATGGTCACCTGCGGCGGCCAGGCGACGATCCCGATCGTCGCCGCCGTGTCACGCATCACCGCGGTTCCCTATGCCGAGATCGTCGCTTCGGTCGCGTCACGCTCGGCCGGGCCTGGGACGAGGGCGAACATCGATGAGTTCACCGAGACGACGGCGCACGCAGTGCACGCCGTCGGCGGCGCTGCGAGGGGTAAGGCGATCATCATCCTGAATCCCGCCGACCCACCCCTGATCATGCGCGACACCGTGTATTGCCTGATCGGCGACGTCGATCACGCCGCGGTCCGAAGTTCGATCGTCGAGATGGTGGCGGACGTGGCTGCCTACGTGCCCGGCTATCGCCTCAAGCAGGACGTGCAGATCACGCCGGTCGACCCCGACCTCGTCACCCAGCTCGCGGCCGGAGCCGAAGACGTCCGCTGGAAGGTCTCGACCTTCCTCGAAGTCGAAGGCGCCGCTGACTATCTCCCACCGTACGCCGGCAACCTGGACATCATGACCTCGGCCGCGATGCACGTGGCCGAACAGATTGCCCAGCGCGAGCGCGAAGGGGTTGCGCGGTGAGCGACCCCAAGCTCTACGTGCAGGACGTGACGCTCCGCGACGGCATGCACGCGATGCGCCATCGCATCGAGCTCGACACGTTGCGTGCGATCGTCCGCGCGCTCGACGCCGCCGGGGTCTCCGCGATCGAGGTCACCCACGGAGATGGGCTCGCCGGCTCGAGCGTGAACTACGGGGCGGGCAGCCACACCGACTGGGAATGGATCGAAGCCGCCTGCGCGGAGATGACCACCGCGATCCCGACGTCGCTGCTGCTGCCGGGCGTCGGCACGATCGAGGATCTGCGCCGAGCATCCGAGCTCGGCATTCGCTCGGTCCGGATCGCCACCCACTGCACCGAGGCAGATGTGGCCGCCCAGCACATCGCGACCGCTCGCGAGCTCGGGATGGACGTCGCCGGGTTTCTGATGATGGCCCACCTGGCGCCACCGGCAGAGCTCGCGCGCCAAGCGAAGCTGATGGAGTCCTACGGCGCCCACTGCGTCTATGTCACGGACTCGGCCGGCGCGTTGACGATGAACGGTGTCAGGGAGCGGATCGAGGCCTACCGCCAAACGCTCGAGCCCGAGACGCAGATCGGGATCCATGCCCATCAGAACCTGTCGCTGGCGGTGGCGAACTCCGTGGTCGCGATCGAGGCGGGGGCGCACCGGATCGATGCATCGCTGGCGGGTCATGGCGCCGGCGCCGGAAACACGCCGATCGAAGCGTTCGTCGCGGTGGCTGACAAGCTGGGCTGGTCCACCGGGTGCTCGGTATTCGCGTTGGAGGACGCCGCCGATGATCTCGTCCGGCCGCTGCAGGATCGTCCCGTGCGCGTCGACCGCGAAACGCTCACGCTCGGATACACGGGCGTGTACTCGAGCTTCCTTCGCCACGCGGAGGACGTCGCGGGCAATTACGACGTCGACGTGCGCGACCTGCTGACGATCGCCGGCGAGCGGGCATTGGTCGGTGGGCAGGAGGACCTGCTCGTCGACATCGCGCTCGACATGGCCAAGGCGTAGGGCGCGGATCTCCCAGATCAGCGGCGGTCTGTAATGCCGAGAATCTGGTGCGTCTGCTCCGCGGTGGCGACCGTGCGTCCGCTGGCGTCGATCAGCTGCGCGACCTCGCCGACGAGCTCGAGGTTGCTGGGGGACCGGCTCCCGGCGTAGTCCTCCAAGCCAACGCGGAGATGGCCACCGCGGTCAAGCGCCGCCTGCGCCAGGCCGCTGTCGATGACATCTCCGCCCAGCACGGCGACCAGCCACGGCAGTCCGGTGCCGTCCAGCATCGCGAGGTAGGCGTCGAGGCTCGCGATCGTGGGCGGGAGCCCAAACGGGATGTTGCCCCCGAAGTACAGCTTGACGAGCGCTCCGGGCGGCAGCGCCTGGGCATGGTGGAACGCCAGCGCGACGCGGAGGAAGCTGGGGTCGAAGACCGAGATACTGGGAGCGAGCTCAAGGTCGGCGCAACGCCGCACCATGTAACGGGCGTCCGCGTGCGAATTGACGTACACCAGATCAAGCGCCTGGGGGATGCCATGCTCATCCAGCGCTCCGAGGCTGACCGAACCGGGGTCGACCAGCCCGACGCGTGACACGCCCGCGCGCGCAAGCTCCGCCTGGTGACCCCAGCGAGCCTCGATCGGGATGCCCGGCCCGCCACTGGCCGTCGTGGCGTACAGCAGCACGTCTGGGTGCGCGTCCAGAATCGGCTGCCACGCCGCGAGGTACGGGCCTGCGGCATGGATCCCATCGTCGACCCAGAGAGGCTCGTCGTTGTGGTTATGCACGATCGTCGCGCCGGCATCGATGCAGGCAAGCGCGTCGGAGGTGATCTCCGCTGGTGTCCGGGGCACCGAGGGATTGCTCGCCTTCGTCGTGAACCCGTTGAGCGCCACCTCGATGATGCACGCACCAGCCACAGCGACCTCCAGGGACGTGAGCGGTTGACATGGGGCGCTCTGGAAGATAGCGTGCATTTAGCGGTCCAAGGGAGACGTTATTTACTCATGAGGTACGGGTGATGGAGCGATGCGGCCTGGATTCGGCTCCAGGAGCTGCTCGCCGAGGCGGGACGGCCAGTCGACGGGTTCGGGGTGCAATTCCTCATGCACCCACCGAAGGCGCCCTACGCGGAGGCCCTGCAGCAACACACGGTGGCGATCTACTCCGACGAGGAAACGATCGAGGGCATGCTGCGGCTCAGAGAGGCGGGCGCCACGCACGTTTCGCTCTACACGGTGGACCGCGGCTTCACCGAGGTCGAGCAGCGCATCGAGTACTTCGCGGGGATCAAACAGAAGTACGAGGAAGCCGTGTCGTGAGACACGTTCAGAGCTTCGGTCGGCGCCCGTCGACCGCACAACCCGAGGGAGAAACAGTTAGGCCATGAGCACTACAGAAGAGACAACAGTCGAGCAGCGCCTCGACCGGATTGAATCCCGGACCGCGATCGACCGGCTGATGTCCGACTACGCGTTTGGATGTGATCGTAAGGATCTCGAGCGCTTCATGGGCGTGTTCCACGACGACGCCGAGTACACGATCCCCGGCGACTTCGGCACGTCGGTCGGTTCCGCGGCGATCGAGCAGACCCTCCGGGCGATCTGGGCGGGCATGCCGGAGACCCGGCATCTGATCACCAACGTCACGGTTGATTTCACTGGCCCGGATACGGCGAAGGGTGACGCGCACGTCATCACCTACTCCCGCATGGCCAACGGTCGCGAGGGCTTCGTCTATGCGTATTACGACAACCGCTACGAGCGCCGTGACGGGGTTTGGCGTGCTTCGTCGATCTCACTTGAGGTTCCGTGGTGGAAGCAAGTGGAGTTCGGCGACATGCTGGCGGACTAGCCGTTGGTGAGCGCGTTACAGCACGTCGGCCTCCGCGTCGGCGACCTCGAGGCGGCAATGTCCTTCTACCACGAGGTGCTCGGCGCGGCGGTCGCCGTCCAGCCGATCACGATGGGGCCGCCCGGAGCGGCCGGCTTCATGAAGGGTCCGCCCGACACAGAGTTCAGGGTCGCGATGCTAATCGTCGATGGAGGCGTGATCCTGGAACTGTTTCAGTTCATTGGCGACAGCATCCCGGACTGGGTCACGGCTGAGAACGGACTCCTGCCGCATGCCGGGTTCGTGGTCAGTGACGTCCCTGACGTCGTCCGCCGCGCTGAGGCGGCCGGCGGAGCCCGTCAATGGCCGCAGCCGGTCACCATCGGGGGCGCGGAGATGATCTACGTTGCCGACCCGTTCGGGAATACGTTTGAACTCATGGACGTTCCCGGGACCGGTCTCATAGATCTTCTGCTCGACCTCTATCCGGAAGCGGCTCCTGCCCAACGCGCGCCCGCGGTCTGACCGCACCTGCCGCGGCGGCGATGTATCAACCGTCACGCTCGGGACTCTTGAGTGGCACGGGACCACGCCAAAGGGGGACGAGATGGGGACTGGAGCGATTGGTACACGCGCCGGGACAGAGCAGCGCCAAGCCGCCGCGGCGGTGGGCGGATTGTCGGCGTTGAAGGGTCTGGTGCTGTACGGGGCGGTGCTGACGTTCGCCGGCCTGTACATCTACTTCATCGTGCGGATCAGCGGTGCGCCGAAAGATCCGAGGATCGACGGGAGCCTGATCACCACCGCGGCGGCCTTGGCCGGGGTGCTGGGCTCGGCGTTTGCGCTCGAGATCGGGACGCCGACTGATCCGGCGTTGACCAACCGGCGCCTCCGCGACGCCGCCGATGCTGCGGGCGATCGCAAGACGCGGGTCTTCACGCAGATCTGGCGTGGCCTGTCGCTGGAGCCCCAGCGGGTGGACTCGGCAAGCTGGCCCAAGACGTTTGGTATCTGGGTGTACGCGGTGATCGCGTTCGCGGTCGCGGTCACCTATGTGCTCAACCAGGACTCGACGCCGCCGGCGATCAGGGCGCTCGCGATCGCGTTCGGGGGTTACGTCGTCGCGCTGGTCAACGCCGCGTACCGGAACGGTGGCTGAGCATCGATTGCCGCTTACCATCTGGCCGTGTCCGTCGACTCTCCGGAGGCTCTGTACGGCTTGCCGCTGGATCGCTTCATCCCGTCGCGAGCCGCGCTCGTGAAGGCGCTGCGAGCCGACAAGCGACGTGACGAGGCGAGCGAGGCCGCGGCGCTGCGCAAGCCGTCGGTTGCCGCCTGGGCGGTGAACCAACTCGTGCGCACGGAGCCGAACGCGCTCCAGGCGCTGTTTGACGCCGGAGACGATCTGGCGAGGGCCCAGGCGCGGGCCACCGCCGGAAAGGGAGGCGGCGACGCGATGCGCGACGCCACCCATCGCCAGCGCGATGCCGTGGCTGCGCTCGTGGCGGCGGCGCAGCGGCTGCTGAGCTCCGCCGGGCAGAGTGTCAGTCAGGCGACGATCGATCGCGTCGGGGAGACGCTCCGCGCCGCCGCCAACGATGATGAGGCGCGTCGGCAGGTCGCCGGAGGATGCCTGACGCGCGAGCTGCAGTTCGTCGGCGTCGGCATCAGCGGATTGACGCCGTCGGCCGAGAGCGCTTCGAGCACCGAGACCGAGACCGAGAGCGACCGTGAGGCGGCGCGCGAACACGCGGCGGCGCTGAAGGCCGCCCGCCGGACCCAAGCCGAGGCTCGCCGCGCGGCGACTCGCGCCGACAAGGAGTCGGCCGCCGCCCGGGCTCGGCACGAAGAAGCTGCGGCTGCACTCCAGGAGGCCAAGACGCTGGTCGCCGCCGCCGCCCAGCGAGCCGAGGATGCGGCTGCCCGGCTCGTCGCGTCGGAGCAGGCCCTGGCCGATCTCGGAGAGTCCTAGCGGCGCCGGCGGGGACGCGGGCCGGCGCCTGCTACCGGGTGCGGCTCAGTGCGTCGGCGGCGATCGCGGGGATGCCGTCGCGCAACGTCGCAAAGTAGGGGTCGGCGGTGTTGCCGGCGAGAAACCGCCGGTAGCTGGCTTCGAGGAAGATCGCCGCCTTCCAGAGCGCGAGGACCTCGTACCAACCCGGGTCGTGGGTGTCGCGGCCGGTCCGTTCGGCGTACCGCGCGCGCAGCTGGGCGCGGGTGGGGAAGCCGGCGCCGCGGGTGGCAGCCGACAGGGCGAGCATCGGATTCTGCTGATCGTCGGACTCGGCCCAGGTCGCGCACAGATAGCCGAGGTCGGCGAGGGGGTCGCCGAGTGTGGCCATCTCCCAGTCGAGGATCGCGGTCAGGCGAGCCGGTGCGTCCGGGGCAAAGAGGACGTTCCCGAGTCGGTAGTCGCCGTGGACGAGGGTCGTCTCGCTGGTCTGCGGGCCGTGCGCGGTCAGCCACGCGGTGACCGCGTCCAGATCGGGGATCGTCCGGGTCGCGACCTCGCCCCAGATCGCGCTGAACCGCCGCAGCTGACGCTCCAGGTATCCGCTCGGCTTTCCGATCTGGGCCAGCGGCCCGTCGCTGACGTCGACCGCGTGCAGTTCGACGAGAGCGTCGATCAGCTCATCGCCGATCCGGGTGTGCTCGGTTGGCTCGTCGAGCTCGGGCGGGACGGTGCTGGAGATCGCGTGCCCGGCGACGTGTTCCATGACGACGAACGGCACGCCGAGCTGGTCGGTGTCATCCACCGTGGCCAGCACCCGCGGGACGCGCAGGCCGGCCGCGCCCAGGAGCTCCAGCAGCCGCGCCTCGCGCAGGACATCGTGGGCGGACTCGGCGTAGGGCGGCCGCGGCGGGCGCCGCAGCACGACGCGCTCGCCCCCGCGCTTGAGCAGGTAGGTGACGTTGGAGTGTCCGTCACCCAGCGGTGTCGCGGTCACGGGGCCTGAACCGATCGCCAGCTCGTCGAGCAGCGCCTCGACGGGGTCGAGGATGATCAACGGAGGCTGAGACAAACCGGCCGCCTCAGCCCGTGAGCGAACGACGTCGTCGTCGTTCACGACGTGGCGCGTTGGCGCAGCGCGCGCCGCGCGATCGCCCACTTGTGCGTCTCGGTCGGACCGTCGTAAATCCGAAACGGCCGGATCTCCAGGAGGATTCGCGCCAGCGGCAGGTCGCCGGAGACACCGAGGCTGCCGCAGATCTGCACGCATCGGTCCACGACCCGGTAGACGGCCTCGGCGACGTGCGCCTTGGCGATCGAGGACTCGCGGCCGCCGCTGTGGCCCTGATCGAGTGTCCACGCGGTCTGCCAGATCAGCGCCCGGCTGGTTTCGATGTCGATCACCGAGTCGGCGATCATCCCCTGCACCATCCCCAGCTCACCGAGCTTGGCGCCGAACGCCTCGCGTTCGTTGGCGCGATCAAGCGCGATGTCGAGCGCCCGACGAGCCATGCCGAGCCAGCGCATGCAGTGCGTCAGACGCGCCGGGGCGAGGCGGACCTGGGCATAGCGGTAACCCTCGCCGACCGCCCCCAGGACCGCGTCGTCCGAGACCAGGCAATCCTCCAACACGACCTCAGCATGACCGCCCGGGGAGCCGCGGTCGATCACGTCGACGACCCGCTCGACCCGCCAGCCGGGATTATCGGCGTCGACGAGGAACATCGTCGCGCCGCGCCCGCCGGTGATCTGCTGATCGGTACGTGCCATGCAGATCGCGAACTCGGCGCCGTCGGCGCCGGTGATGAACCACTTACGCCCGCTGATCGACCAGCCGCCGTCGACGCGGGTGGCGGTCGTCTGCAGCATCGAGGGATCAGACCCCGCGCCGGGTGCCGGCTCGGTCATCGCAAAGCACGAACGGATGTCACCGGCCGCCAGCGGCGCCAGATAGCGCTCACGCTGCTCCGGCGTCGCGATCACCGACAGCATGTGCATGTTGCCCTCGTCCGGAGCCGCGCAGTTCAGAGCCTGCGGTCCGAGGATGCTGTACCCCGCCTGCTCGAAGATCACGGCCTGCCCACGCACGTCGAGACCGAGCCCGCCCAGCTCGGTGCTGACGTGCGGTGCGAATAGCCCCGCGCGCTTGCCCGCCTGCTGTAGCTCGGCTCTCAGGTCGGCTTCGAGCCCATGCCGGCCGACATCGCGCGGCTCGGCCGGAATCACCACGTCCGCGACGAACGCCGCGGTTCGTTCGGCCAGAGCGGTCAGCTCAGGACCGGGGTCAAGATCAATGGTCACGTTGCCTGCCCGTTAGCGAACAACCGACCGTTGGGTCGGCTTTGGTGTCGGTACTGTAACGCGCCGGCGCGTCGACGGTCAGCTGACGGTGATGAAACCGCGCATGTAACCGTCGTGGGCCATCGAGTAGGGATCGCACGGCAACGAACAGAACCATTGAAAGCGTCCGGTCTTGCGGACGAGCAGCGTGTAGGTGTGGGTGCCCGGCTTGACGATGATGCTGACGCCTGCCTCGGGAGCCGTAATGCTGTGGGGGGCATCGTCGGTGTTATTGATCACGAGCGTCACGGGCCGGCCGGCGCGTGCGTAGAAGTTGGTGACGCTGAACGCATCATGCAGCTTTCCGTCGGTCCCGGGCGTGAGACCCGGGGAAACCGTCAGGTAGACCGTCGCTTGAACGGGTGGCGCGCCGGAGACCTTGACCACCTGCATCACCGGGTGCGCCTGAGCGGGTTGGATGCTGTTGATGGCTACGACGTCCACCGCGATCAGCGCCAGCACGACCGCGACTGCCGCCAGCACAAAGCCCGTGGCACGCGTGACCTTGCTGGTTGTCTGCGGGGATGCCTCACCGGCCTCGTGCGTCTGCTGATTGCTGTCCATGCCTGACTCCTTCGATCGGATGGTCGCTTCAACGTACGGTCGCGCAGCCGCTTGGACATTCGGGTCTTCCCGCGCTCGTCGTGCGGATTTCCCGCGCCCTCTGAGAAACCGACCATCTCCTGAGATGGTGACGGGATGGTAGGATCGCCCTTGGATGAGTGAAGCCGAACGAAGCGAGAAGATCACCGTCAACCTCGGCCTGGTCGATCTGGGGCAGATCGACCTGCTCGTCAGTGAAGGCTTCTTCACGAATCGGACCGATTTCATCCGCACCGCGATCCGACGCCAGCTCGAGAGCCGGTCGGGGGTCGTCGAGACAACGGTGGCGCGTCGCGAGCTGGTCCTCGGTATCGAGCACTACAGTCGCGATTCGCTCGAGCGGCTGCGGGATGCCGGCCAGATGGTGGAGCTGCGCGTGCTCGGGCTGGCGACGATCGCCGATGACGTTTCACCGGACCTCGCCCGGGCCACGATCGCCAAGGTCGAGGTCCTGGGCGCGTTTCGAGCAACACCCGCGGTCAAGACGGCACTGGCACCGCGCACCGCTTGATCGTTGGCCGCTTGTCAATGCTGCGACCAGCCTTCCCGGTTGCCGCCTCACCTGCTGAAAGGAACCTGATGGACCCCAAGATGAACGAAGCGCTATGCGCTGACGAGGGCCGGACGGCTCACCGAGGCCACCGCGCTGCTCCAACGACGCCTGGCGGGCGCCGGTAGCGCCTCGCCCACCGCCGCGCCCACACCCGCGCCGCCGCGCATTCGTGCTTCGGGTCGCCCAGCGACGGCTCGCACGACCCGGGTCGACGATCAGTTCCGTCAGCTGACCCACTCCGAGCCCGCCGGGACTCGTGACTACCACCTCTACACGCCCAGCGGCTACGACGGTCGTCCGCTTCCGCTCGTGGTCATGCTGCACGGCGGCAAGCAGAACGGGCCTGACTTCGCGGCGGGGACGCAGATGAACGAGCTCGCCGAGCGGCACCCGTTCCTCGTCGTCTACCCCGAGCAGTCGCGACACGCCAATCAGGGCCGCTACTGGAACTGGTTCTCGGCAGCCGATCAACGGGCTGATGCGGGAGAGCCCGCGATCATCGCCGGCATCACCCGGCAGGTGATGCGTGACTTCGCCGTCGACCCCGCTCACGTCTACGTCGCGGGGCTTTCGGCCGGGGGTGCGATGGCCGCGGTCATGGCCGCGACCCATCCGGACCTGTACGCAGCCGTCGGAGTGCACTCCGGGATCGCGTACCGCGCCGCGCACGATGTCGGCTCGGCCTTCAGCGCGATGCGAACCGGCGGGACACCGGGTGTGACCAGCGCGGTACCGCTGATCGTCATTCACGGTGATCGCGACACGACCGTGGCCCCCATCAACGCTGAGAAGCTGATCTCCGCGCGGCTCGCGGTCGGCGACGTCGCCGGCCACGCTCCGCCGAGCCGCAGCCGCCGCGGCGGCGGGCACCCGCACACGCGCACCGTTTACCACAACGCCGACGGCCTCGCCGTCGCTGAGTCGGTGATCGCCCACGGTGGACAACACGCCTGGTATGGCGGCAGCCGGGCCGGTTCCTACACCGACTCGCGAGCGCCGGATTCGTCGGCAGAGATGATCCGGTTCTTCCTCGCGCATTAGTGCTCGGGCGACGACCGTCGCGCAGTCATCGTCGCAACTGGCTCGGGGTTTGGCCGCCCCTAGGCTCGGAGGATGAGCGCCTGGACAGGGGTCGCGATTGCCTTGGCGGTCGTCTCGACCACGCTCACCAACTTCGCCTACCTGCGTGAGCACGACGCTGCGGCCGCGCTGCCCTGCCTGTCGATGCGCCGGCCGGTGGAGTCGCTGCGCCTGTTGCTCGGGGACCGGACCTGGCTGACCGGGTTCCTGATGGAAGGCGGTGGCTTCGCCGCGTACGCCGGGGCGGTCTCGCTCGCGTCGCTGGCACTCGTGCAGAGCATTGGTGCAGGCGGGATCGGCGTGCTGGCGTTCATCTCGTCGCGGGTCAGCGGGCGGCCGCTGGGACGACGCCGCCTGACCGGGGTGGTGCTGTCGATGGTCGGGCTGCTCGCGCTGGGGATCTCGCTCGTGCAGGGCAGCGGTGAGGGAGGTCGCGGTGAGGTCGCGGCGATCATCGCGTGGATGCTGGGCACGGCCGTCCTCGCCCTGATCGTGCTGGCGGTCGGACGCGCTCGCGGAGGCTTGGCCGCGGCGGAGGGGGTGGCCGGCGGGCTGCTGTTCTCGATCGGGGACCTGTCGACGAAGGTGGCCACCGAGGGCGGCGCGCGGTTCCTGTTCGTGATCACGCTCGTGATCGGCTACACGCTGGGGAGCTCGCTGCTGCAGCTCGGCTACCAGCGAGGCGGTACGCTGACCGTGGCCGGCCTGGCGACGCTGTGCACCAACGCGGTGCCGATCATTGCCGGAGCCGTGTTGCTGGCCGAGCCGGTGCCCGCCGGGGTATTCGGCGTCCTGCGGGTGCTCGCCTTCTGCGCGGTCGTCGCCGGGGCGATCCTGCTTGCGTCGCCCGACCAGGCCGCCGCGCGTCCTGCCGCTGCGAGAACCCGGGCCGCCGCGTAGCGCGGTAACGCTGGGTCCCGACCGACTGCGCGCGCATCTCCCGGGTGATGCAGGGCCAAGGGGCGACGGGTCGGGGTGCAGGGCCAGGGCCATGGGCCGGGATGCGGGGGCCAGGGGCGACGGCCCGGGGCCAGGGGCGGGGGCCGGGTCGGGATGGGGGTTGACCGGCCAGTCGGCGACCCCCGCCCGGGCGCTCGCGGCGTTGACCCGGGTCAAAACCCAGGTGCGGGGTCCGACCCGTGGGTCTGAAGCCGATTGGACCCGGTGACCGAGCACAAACCGCGGTGCACCCATCCAGCCGCGTGCGCAACGGGGTTTTGACCCGGGTCAGCGGGCCCCGACCCCGGTCCGTCCCTGGGCTTCACATCTGTGATCGGGATTCGACTCGGCGGCGGCCGCAGCGCAGACCGGGGCTGGTCTCATGGTGGTGGACGAGCCGACGTCCCGACTCGGGCACGCGCGGGGCGCGACCACACCCAGGCCACGGGAATCAGGTTCGGCGAACGCCCTTGACGATCACGTCGGCGATCAGCTCAGGGCCGAACAGGCCGTGTCCGACGACTCCCGGGATCGCGTCGAGCCGGGCGGCGAGCGTCCCTGGATCCTCGGGCACCTCGCCGAGATAGTCGGCGAGGACTCCGCCATCCGGCGTCATCGGATGGTGCTCACGCACGCGGACCGAACCGAGGATCCGCAGTGTCGCCGGCAGCCCGTAGCGCTCGAGCTCCAACGGGATGGGCGGGCGAAGCGCGACGACGTGCTTGTCGGCAGACGCGATCACGACGAACCGGTCGGCGGCGGCGGCGACGATCTTCTCGCGCAGCTCCGCTCCGTGACCGCCCTTGACCGCCCACCGGTCATCGGTGACCTGGTCGGCGCCGTCGATCGCGATGTCCAATCGGTCAAGCCGGTCAAACGGCTCTACCGCCAGCCCGAGCGCGCGGGCGTCGGTCTCGGTCTCATCCGATGTCGCGACGCACCGAAGATTCGCCAGACGTCTTGCCGCGAGCAGCGGCAGCAGCCGTGCCACGGTCCGGCCGGTGCCGAGGCCGACCGTCATACCGGGCTCGATCAACGTCACCGCGGCCTGCGCGGCTTCGAGCATCTGCTGATCTTGCAAGGTGCTCATGAACGAGCCGCGCGATCAGCCGAGCAGGCCGGGGTCAGGAGGGTTGGGATCGAGCGCGTGAATCACTCCGCTGATGGGCATCAGGGTGACGTCGCTTGACCGCGCGAGCAGCTCTCCGACCTGCATCCGGTACCGCTCGTAGTGGGAGGTTCGATAGTGGTCTCGCAGGCCGGTATCGCTCTTCCACATCGACAACAGCACGAACTCGCCGGGGTCGCTCGGGCGCAGAACGCGGAACCACTCGCACGCCGGCTCCTGCCGACTTGCGGCGGCAAGTTCCTCCAGAAGCGCCGCCAGTTCAGCTTGCCGCCCGGCGAGGCCGTGGATCTCGGCGAGCAGCACCTGCGCGTGGGCAGACTCCCGGGCTTCACTCACCTGCAGCAATCTAGAAGGCCACCGGGGCGTGCGTCCGCGTCAAACGGTGCGCGCGGTCCGCAACAGGACCTGGACCGCCGGATCAAGGTCGCCCGGCTCGACGACCTCGAGATCGTCGGCGACGCCGCTGAGCCCGAGCAGTCGCTGCACCTGCGGGGGGCCCGGGACGAGCATCAGTCGACGTCCCGCCCGGTGGGCGCGGTGACTACCGGCGACGATCAAGCGCAAGCCGAAGGAGTCCATGAACGTCAGGCCACGCAGGTCAAGGACCAGCTGCTGGCTCTGGAGCTCAGCGCCGCGCAGCGTGCGTTCCAGACGAGGAGCGGACGCGATGTCCAGCTCGCCGGCCATGCACACGCAGGCGATGCCCAGTCCGTCTTCGTTCACCCGGCAGCCAAACCCGTCCCGCGGGAGGTCGCTGAGCCCCGGCCCGGCGGCCTGCATCTCCGGCATCTCGGCTGATGACGACAACTGAGCGCCCCTGCCCTAAGCGGCCAGTGCCAGGGCGTCGACGGGGCTGGTGAACTCGTCGATGACGACCGGCGACGAGCCGGTGCGCATTCCGGTCGCGAAGTCGCCGACCGTCAGTACTCGGGGCAGCGTCCGCATCCCGGATGCGAAGTCGCCCGCGACCCGCAGCATGCTGGTGGTGCGCATGCCGGTGGCGAAATCGCCGCGAACGCGACCGGCGGCACTGTCGTGTCGCTGACCGCGGGCGAAGTCGCCCTGAGCGGGGGCGAGGATCTCACCGGCGCCCAAGTCAAGGTCGGGATGGTGCGCGGACTGGCGGTGGTCAAGCGAAATTGTCTGGGGCATGGGCGTCTTTCGGCGTCGATGGTGTGCGGGCGTCGGTATCCGGCTCCTGCCGAGCACCGTGGTGCGTGAGGCGCTAGCGCAAGCGAGACACGCTCTGAGACCGCTGATTGGTCGGCCCGACGTCGGTACAGCGTGCTGGCTGCCCCGCCGTCGGTTCGTGGCGGGGCTGGACAAACGTAGCAGCAGCGATAGCGGATCAGCTATCGCTGCCGGTATAAACCAACCTCAACACGGGTATATGTGGCCCACCACCGGTATCGGTTATGCTGCGAGGCATGCCGATGCGCGCGACCACCGTCCGGTTCAGCGAAGACCTCTGGCAGCTGCTGGACGGCGAGTCGACGCTGCAGGGCGTCAGCGCCGCCCAGTTCGTCCGAGACGCGACGATCGTGCGTCTGGCGTTTCTCGCCGGACGACGCGGGGACTCCGAGGCGCAACAGTCGATGGAGGAGCTTGCCGAGCGCGCGGCGCGCCGCCAGCGCAGCGAGCGCGACCGAGGCGCCGTGCACGCCCCAGCACGTCTGCGTGAGCTGCACGGCACGGGGCTGCTCGACAGCCCTGCGGACGAGAGCTTCGATCGCCTGACCCGACTGACATCGACGGTGCTGAACGTACCCGTCGCGCTCGTGTCGCTCGTGGCCGATGACCGCCAGTTCTTCAAAAGCTGCCTTGGACTCTCCCAGCCCTGGGCCGGGCAGCGCGAGACCCCGCTCTCGCACTCCTTCTGCCGGCACGTGGTCGAATCCGGCGAGCCGTTGGTGATCTCTGACGCCCGCGAGCATCCCCTGCTGCGAGACAACCCCGGGATCCGAGACCTCGGAATGATCGCCTACATGGGCGCTCCGCTGATCACGCCCAGCGGTCAGGTGCTGGGCACGCTGTGTGCGATCGACCATCAGCCTCGCCACTGGACCACTGAACAGGTCGAGATCCTGCGCAACCTCGCCGGATCGGTCCTGTCAGAGATTCAGCTCCACACCGCCGCTCAGAATCAGGGCTAGATAACGCTTGACCTCAAGCGCTTGAG
Organism: uncultured Solirubrobacteraceae bacterium; assembly: GCA_963743985.1. Classification (GTDB taxonomy): domain Bacteria; phylum Actinomycetota; class Thermoleophilia; order Solirubrobacterales; family Solirubrobacteraceae; genus Palsa-465. The sequence goes on from CAVUSD010000009.1 coordinate 272,250, forward strand.
GTGTGTTTAGCTGCTCGCATGACAGCAATGACGATGCAGGATGTGTCGCGGCAGAGCGGGTTGAGCGGGCCGACGCTGCGCTACTACGAGGCGGTCGGGCTGATCGGCCCGATCGGGCGTGACCCCAGCAGCCGCCACCGCCGCTATCGCGACGCGGACCTCGACGCGCTCCAGGCGTTGGCCTGCCTCCGCGCGATGGGGGTCGGGATCGAGGACATGCGCACGTACCAGGCCAATCGGCTCCTGGGACACGAGGCGGCGGGTGAGCAGCGCGATCTGCTGTTGCGCCACGCCGACCGCATCGAGGCCGAGATCGAGACCCTCCGGACGCATCTGGACTATCTACGCGCGAAAGCGGCGCTGTGGGACGCACGCGACTCCGGTGACGCCGCCGCGGAGACCGAGGCGAACCTGCAGGTGCAGGCGATGCTCCCCCGCCTGGAAGAGGTGCTGCGATGAGCCCGGTCCTCGTGACCGGCGGGACGGGCTACGTGGGGACGCAGCTGATCGCCGCATTGCTGCGCGACGGCCGTCACGTGCGGGCAACGGTTCGCTCACCGCAGCGCGAGGCGGATGTCCGCGCGGCGGTGCGCCGGGGCGCCGCGGACGACGACGGCCTGGAGGTCGTCGTCGCCGAGCTGACCGCTGACGAGGGGTGGGCGAGCGCTGCCGCCGGTTGTGAGGAGGTCCAGCACACGGCCTCGCCGATGATCCAGAGCGACGATCCCGACGAGGTGATCGTGCCCGCGCGCGAGGGAACGCTCCGGGCCCTGCGAGCGGCACGCGACGCGGGCGCTCGACGGGTCGTGCTGACCTCGTCGTTCGCGGCGGTCGGTTACTCACCCAAGCCCGGAGCTGAGTACACCGAAGCGGACTGGACCGATCCCGACATGCCGGGTCTTCCGACGTATCCACGGTCCAAGACGATCGCCGAGCGGGCCGCCTGGGACTTCATCGAACGTGAGGGGGGCGATACCGAGCTGGTCGTGGTCAACCCCACCTTCATCCTCGGCCCGACGCTCACGACCGAGGCGCGTTCATCGCTGCAGCTGACCAAGGCGATGCTCGACGGGACGATGCCCGTCGTGCGCCGCCAGCGCTTTGGTGTCGCCGATGTACGGGACGTGGCCGATCTGCACATCCGGGCGATGGCCACGCCCGAGGCCGCCGGCCAGCGCTTCCTGGCGTTGGCCGACGGACCGACGATCAGCTTCCTGGAGATGGCCCAGATCCTGCGTGAGCGGCTCGGCGCGCTGGCGGAGCGAGTGCCGACCGAGGAAGCGCCCGGGCCGGAGCCGCCCCGGCTGATCATTCACAACGACCGCGCCAAGCGTGAGCTCGGCTGGCGCCCACGCTCCGCCGAGACGACGATCGTCGAGACTGCCGAAAGCCTCCGTGACCGCGGGCTGCTCGACGACGGACGATGACGACGACGCTGGAACGGTGCTCAGCCCGCAGCGTTGTGACGATCGCGCCACTGCAGCAGCTCGCGCAATTCGCCGAGGTCATACCCATCACCATCGGGTCCGCCGCCAACCCCGACCGTGAGCTCATCGACCCCGGCGTCGGCGAGCGCATCGGCGAACTCCAGGATCGAGCCGCTGGTGCCGATCACGCGCTCGATCGTCGCGGGGTCGCGCCCGACCTTGGCGCAATGCTCCGCCAGAACCCGCGACTTGTGCAGGTAGGTCTCAGGATCGGCGAACGTGTGCCAGAGCTGCGCGTGCTGAGCGACCAGCCGCAGGGTCACCTTCTCGCCCGCACCGCCGATCATGATCGGGAGGTCGCCGACCGGCGGCGGGTTCAGCTTGGCCAGTCGCTGCTTGATCAGCGGCAGATCCCGACCGAGCGCTCGGAGGCGCTCCGGGGCGGTCCCGAACTCGTACCCATACTCGTCGTAGTCGCGCTCGAACCAACCGGCGCCGATCCCGACGATCACGCGACCGCCGCTGAGATGGTCGATCGTCGAGTGGATGTTGGCCAGCAGTTGCGGGTTGCGGTATGAGTTGCAGAACACGAGCGCGCCGATCCGGGCTCGCTCGGTGCTCGCGGCCAGCGCCGCCAACGAGGTCGCTCCCTCGAAGTGCTTGCCGTCGGGGTCCCCGTACAGGGGATAGAAATGATCCCAGGTGTAGATCGAGTCGACGCCGAGATCTTCGGCGGCCCGCCAGGCCTCGCGCATCTGCGCAAAATCGGCGTGCTGTGGCTGAATCTGAACTCCCACGCGGATTGGCATCGCAAACCTCCTGAGTCGACACGGTAGGCGCCTCAATCTAGCTTCGAGTCTGTCCGCGCCGGGTAGCCGATGCGAGTGGCGATCCTCCCCGATCAGCAGGCCTCGCTACGCGCCGCCATCCTCGAGTTGCTCGAGCGCCGCGGACCGGGCAAGACGATCTGCCCCTCCGACGCCGCTCGGGCGGTGGCCGCCGCGGACTTCCGCCCGTTGATGGACACCGCCCGCGCCGCCGCCGCCGAACTCGTGGACCAGGGCGAGATCGAAGTGACCCAGCGTGGCGAGGTGATCGACATCGCGCACGCGCACGGGCCGATCCGGCTGCGCCGTCGACGTTCCCCTGATCGACACCCCTGACGCCCGCGGCGGTGACGCGGAAGCCGCTCCTTGGCCGCATTTCTGACCGTGGCCGCCACAACGCGCTCGCTTCAGGAGGTATCTTCGGCCGACGGGACGCGCTCGAAACGCCTCACGGTAGGTCGGGACGTTCGAAGCAGGGCAAGGGAAAGGTCAGGTCGTCATGCGATCAGGCACCTCCCGGGTGCGGGGACATCGGGACCCCATATCTGGTACGTCGGTGGAGGCAGCGAGGCGGGCCGCCGCCAGACGGGAGTCACGAGCGGCGGCGCACGCGTGGCAGCTCGACCTCGCTCTGGCCGATTTGGCAGCGCAGCTCGCCGCCGCGCATTGTGAGATCTCGGCCCTCGAACACGAGAACAGTGAGCTCAGGGCAGCACTGATCGTGGCAACGTGGCGTCGAACGGACCGGTCGTGGCGGAGCTGGCCGGGCGCGACCCGGCGAGTCGCGCATCGGTTGGTTCTCGCTCCGGCGCTTCGAAGATGCCGACCGAGACGATGAGCCCGTCGCACCCGCCACACGCACAGGACGTCCATGCTCCTCCGTTCGGCTCCGGGATCGGTCTCCGCATGGCCGAACACGATCACCGACCCGAGGGCGGGCCGGAACACGGTCGGCGTCACGGTCAGCGACTTCCCGAGTCTGACCCGGGCGCCGGGTCGTGTGGCTGGATCAGGGTCGCCGGCCGGTCGGCCAATGGTTTCGGGCGCCCGAACAGATAGCCCTGTCCGAGATGAACTCCCATGTCGCGGAGACGGACGAGCGTTGCCTCGTCCTCAATACCCTCGGCGATCGTGGTCTGATCGAACTCCCGTGCGATGCCGACGATCCCTCGTATGAGGCGCTCGTCGGTAGGGTCCCGGGTGAGATCCCGCACGAACTCCATGTCGATCTTCAGGTGCTGCGCCGGGATCTGCTTGAGGTAATTGAGACTGGCGTAGCCGGTCCCGAAGTCGTCGAGCGCCAGTCCGCAGCCGAGCGCGGCCACCTGCTCGGCGAACACGCGCCCGATGTCGGGATGTTTCATCATCGCGGTCTCGGTGACCTCGACGACCACCAGCGCCGGATCGGCGCCGGTCGTTTTCAGCGCTGAGGCAAGCGCGAGCAGGACGTCGGGGTCCCCGATCGACATCGCTGACAGGTTGAACTCAACCGCCTGACCCCGAGCCGCCAATCCGACGGCTTGGCGTGTCACCCAGCGGTCGATTTCGGATATCAACCCGAAGCGTTCGACAATCGGCAGGAAGTCGCCGGGCGCGATGATCGACCCGTCCTCGTCGAGTATCCGGAGCAGCAACTCCTGCTGGACTGTCTCCCCGGACCTGAGGTCGACGATCGGTTGACTGTGCAGAACGAGGCGATCGTCGTCGATCGCCTCACGAATGCGCCCGAGCCAGAAGGCGTCGTTGACGTCCTGCTCGAACCGTGCCTCGCGATCCTTACGCTCGGTGATGTCGATCACCTGAGAAAAGAACGCCTGCACCGATCCGTCGGCCCCGCGCACGGGGGCGATGTGGAGCGTCACCCAGACCACCTCACCGTCGGGTCGCAGGTAGCGCTTTTCCAACTGCGCGCTCGCCATGGCCCCGGCGAGCATCGCCCGTCGGGCACGGTGATCGGCGTCCTGATCCTCGGGGTGGGTCACGGCGTCGACGCTGAGGCCGAGGAGCGATTCTCGCGAACGATCGATCAGCCGGCACATCGCATCGTTGACCCGGACGGCGCGCCACTCCAGCGGATCGGTCAGGACCATCCCGATCGGAGCGGCGTCGAATCCCTGCTGGAAGAGGGTCACTGCTTCCATCCGGTCGCGTTCCGCCAGCCGCTGGTCGGTCACGTCCAAGATCGTGCCGCGCAGGTAGCCCGAACGATCGCCGAGATCCGCGACGAGCTCGCTCTGGGCCGAGATCGTACGGACCGTACCGTTACCTCGATTGAGGCGGTATTCGCAAGTCGAAGCGCCGGTGCGCAGGCAGTCGGCGATCGCCGTCGTGACCGTCTCACGATCCTCGCGATAGACCCGCGCCAGGAAGTGGTCGCCGTGCAGCGGCTCACCGGGCGAGAGCCCCAGCAGTCGCGCAAACCCCTGCGTGTAGGCGATGTCGCGGGTATCCAGAGGCATCTCCCAGCTTCCGACGCCGACCATGCGCTCGCATTCCCGTAACCGAGTCTCGCTCACCGATAGCTCGTCGATCGTCCGCACACGTTCGGTGATGTCCTGCATCACGGCCACGACCAGCGTGACCGTGTCCGCCTCGCCCTGGATCGGTGTGAGCTGCGCCCAGTAGGCGCGTGACCCGTCCTGCGACCAGTAGTCAAACGATTGGAACGACCCTGACAGAGCCGCTCGAAAGTGCGGTTCGAGCATTCTGACCTGGTCTGCCTCCAGGACCTCGCAGAGGAGCCTGCCTGGCCAATCCTCGGCGCGGTGTCCGTGCGTGCCCATCGCTGGGCCGTCCGCGCGCACGACACGGAGGTCGGGGTCGAGGATGAGCACTGCGCTCCCTGGCATCCCGTTCCGCGCGGCATAGGTGATCGCCGGGACATCGGCCACGACGAGCGCCATCACGGTCCTCGGCCGGGTTTCACGCGCATATATGAGTATCGGCGCGTTCGCGCGGTGGCGCGATCCCCCGAAGCCAGGAACTTTCCCGTCGGTGACGCCCTGATTTCGAGGGCAGTGCCGACCGCTCAGCCGCTCGGTTCGGTGAAACCGAGGTGCGGTGGGCTTTGCGACCAACCGCCGCCTACTGGCGAATCCAGTGCCCCGCGGCCTCGGTGCGGTTCCGAACACCGAGCTTGCGCAGGATGTGCTTCACATGGGATTGCACCGTCGCGTCGCCGATCACGAGCCGACCGGCGATCTCCGCGTTCGATGCCCCTTCCGCCACCATGCTGAGCACCTCGAGTTCCCGCGGCGACAGGATGTCTGCGAGGCGTGAGCCCGGCACGGTCACGGAATGTCCGTCGCCCTCGATCAGCTCCACCGCCGGATCGGGATGTTCCTGGAGGAAGGCGCTTGCGAGTTGTCGAACGGCCTCGACCGCACGCGTCGCGGTCGAGAACGCCTCGGGCAGATCAGCGGTGCTCGACTCGGCCCGCAGATCCTGCATCAGCTCGTAGCCGCCCATCGTCGGCATCGAGATGTCGCGAACGATGAGATCCGGATGGTCCGCGTGGGCAGCCGTGATGCAGGCCAGGTTTCTGCCGGTTGCCTTTGCTCGATAGAGGGCCGCATCCGCGTTGAGCATCGTCCGCCGGCGGTCGCCATCGAACCAGGCGATCCCGATGCTGACCGTGAGCTGCACGGAGCCCGAGAGACCGGTGATCTGCCGTTGCAGGCGCTCGGCCCACCCGGGTACCTCGTCAGGCTGGATCTCGGTGAGCAGCGCGACGAACTCGTCGCCGCCGAGCCGGCCGGCAAAGTCCCCCGTACGGATGTGGCGCCGCAGCGCGTCCGCGACGACGCCGAGTGCCTGATTACCTTCGTCGTGTCCGTGCTCGTCGTTGACCTGTTTGAACCCGTCGACGTCGAGCAGTAGCAGCGCGAGGCCGGCCGTCGGCGCGGTGCCCGTCAGTTCGGCGAATCGGTCGTCGAACGCTCGAGCGTTGGGTAGGCCGGTGAGGTAGTCCTTGAACGCCAGGACACGCAGGCGTGTGCTCAGCCGGGCCTGCTCACGGACGAGCTGCCCCATGTCGATCGCCGCGTCGAGCATCCGGTCTTCCCGGGTGTCGAGCCCGGTGACCGATCGCCCCGGCCTCGGAGCGTCGCTTCGCGCCGGGCGGGCGGTAAGCATCGGCGCGCCGCGGCTCGCCAGTCGCTCAACTTCTGCAACCAGCCCCTCGACGCTGGCCAGATATGGAACTCCGGTGTCGATCAGTTCCTGGGTCACTCCCAGGCCGCCCAGCAGGATCGCCGTGGCGGGCCGTGTGGCGGCGACCGCTGCCATGGCTTCCTCAAGGCTTCCCGAGCCGAGCGGCATCGTCTGCGAGAGTGCCACGAGCGTGGGGTCATGGTCGGCGACGGCGGCCGCGAGCGCGTCGGCCGGAGTGTCTGCGCCGAGGTAGACCACATGGAACCCACTCAGCTCCAGGAGATCGCTGACGATGCGCAAGCCAAGCCCGTGATGTTCACCGGCCGGCGCAGCCAGCAGCACGGTGTCTCTGACGTCGAGTGGGCCGTTTGCCTGCGACGAGTAGAGCGATGCCAATACGCGATGCGCGATCGCAGTCGCGACATGTTCGTCGGCGACCGTGATCGCCCCCCGCTTCCACAGTTCACCGATCCAGTACATCGCCGGCGTGATGACACGGGCGTGAACTTCGGCGATCGACGAGCACGCGCGCAAGACCCGATGTGCCTCCGCGTCTGCCTGTCGTCCGTCGGCAGCGAGCAGTGCATCACCGAACCTTTGCTGTGCGGCTGTCCACCTCTCGTCGTCCAGTTGAGGCAAGGACGGGCCAGACATCCCTTCGGCGGCCACTATGGCGTCGCGAACTGTGAACGGAAATCAGTGTACTTCCCCCCAACGGAGAAATATGGCCGCGTCAAGATGCCCAAGTCCAATGGGGGTCAGACGTGTTTCAAGTCCGTTTGTTCCGACTGACATGTCGCTCGCCCCAACCGTCAGGTAATGGCGGCTGGCTGAGTCGCGCCCAGTTGGGTCGGCGCAGCTGCCTGGCGAACGTCACGGTTTTGATTGTCACGACGGCCACCCTGTCTGTCAAGGCCGGCCTCGGTGGCACGTTTAGCGACCACGGCAACCGTGGTGCCCGAACCAAGCGCTTTCCTATTGTGCACTATGAGTGAGTCGTTTGTACCGGTCCCTGAATGTATGGAAAGCACGTTCACGGAGTCCAAGAGCTCATTGACGCGTTCCGGCAAACCCTATTCCGCTCGTTTGAGCGCTGTCAGCAGCAGCCGGCGCAGCGCCGGCTCGTCCTCGGCCAATAGCACGGTCTCGTGCGGCGGGCCGGCTTCGGTCGCCGGGTCGGCCTGCGACGCCTGGCTGGCTGCGGGAAGCAAGACTCGGAATGTCGTCCCCCGCCCGGGGTCGCTGTCGACATCGACCCGCCCGCCCGCCTGACGGACCGCCCCCCGGACCGAGGTGAGTCCCATCCCGGTGTTGCTGCCGCTCTTGGTGGTGAACAGCGGATCGAAGATACGGTCCCGGGCGTCGAGTTCGATCCCGGTACCGGTGTCGCCGACCGACATCAGGACGTATGCGCCGGCGGTGATGCCACGCCGTTGGGCTTGCAGCGCGGAAACGGTCCGAGGCTGGGTGCTCACCATCAATGTGCCGCCTTCCACCATTGCGTCACTGGCGTTCATGATCAGGTTCATCAGAATCTGCTCAAACCGCGCCGGCTCGATCAACACCGACGGCGCCGGTTGAAAATGCCGGAAGTCCAGCACGATGTCGCCGGCGAGCAGCAGACGGATCGTCGGTTCGAGCCGACGAATCGCGTCTCCAAGATCGATCAACGTCAGTTCCGCCAGGCCACCATCGACAGCAAGCAGTTGACGCGCCAACTCCGCGGCGCGTTGGGCGGCAGAGGTGATCTGGGCGAGGTCATGCGCGATCGGCGAGAGCTCGGGGCGCTCGCGTAACCGAAGCGCTGATCCGGCGACCACCGTCAGCAGGTGGTTGATGTCGTGGGCGATCTCGCCGACGAGCGGAGCTGGGTTTTCGAGCGCCGATGCTGGGGCAAGTCCAATCTCCAGCTCGTTTCGCATGTTACGAACATCGACAGGTCACCCCGACGACCCGGTCTATGTGTTGGAAACGAACGTAGGCCTAGAAGCGCAGCAGTGCTCCGACGTCACGATTGGGCCGGCCGAGTGCCTCATCGGCGTCGGGAAACACCACCACCGATGCGTCCTGACGGACCGCCGCGGCGATCATCGGCTCCCGCAGGTCGGCGATCGGGGCGGTGGCCGTGCCGTCGGCCGGGCACTCCGAGACGTCCGCGGGCAGCAACATCCGATCACGCGGGCACTGCGCGCCGGCGGCATGGAAGTCTGCCGTGAGCAGCAGCGTCGCCACGCGCTGCTCGGCGAGCGCCTCGAGCACGTCGGCGACGCCGGCGACGGCACGTGGAGGGGCGTCCTGTCCCTGTGCGGCACTCAGCCGATCGCTGAACTCGGCAAGCGTCTGCTGCTGCATGTCGGCACGCGCCTCGGCCAGCAGACGGCCCACGGCGGCCGCCACGTCGGACTCGGTGACGGCGGACGGATCGACGTCGAGCCGCCCGACCAGCGCGGACCGCAGCTCATCGGAGAGGCGGCCCTCCAACCCGGTCAGCGCGTCGACGGGCCCGCCGATCGCCAGCACGTCGAATCGGCCGGCGCGTTGGTCCTCGGCCAGTCGCTGCGAGACGGCGATCAGATGACCCTCGATGTCCTGCTCACGGCTGCGTTCGTCGTTGCCGTCGGACTGGCTGTGCCCGCGAACGTAATCCGAGCCCGTGCTCCGGGTCAGAACGGTCGCACCAACGCCCATGTCAACGCTCACGTCGCGTGCGGAAACGAGCACCGCGCACCAGCGCTGACCGGCCGGCTCGATCACCACCGGTTCGATGTACGGCTGCCGATCCAGATAGATCGCTGACGCCGACGGCTGCGAGAGTGCGACCGTCTCGAACAGTTCGGAACCGTGGGAGGCGTAGATCGCCAGCGCTCCTGCGCCCGAGACCGGTAGGTCGTCAGATCCGAGGTACGTCGTCAGCCGCTCGAGATCAGAACGGACCGCCTGGCGGGCGTCGTGGCTGAGCGTCTGGTCGGCGGTCTCGAGGTTGTGCGCGGCGTCCAGCAGCGAGTTGGCCTGGCTGGCCCGCGCCGGGGCGGTGGCGAACTCGGCGGGGTCCAGGTCGAACACGACCGAGATCACGGGATGCTCGGCGGCGGTCGCCTCCAGCAGGCGCCTGGCGATCGGCGAGGCGCTCATCGGTTCTCGGCGCCCTCCCCGGCGCCGCGGATGCCCGACGCACGGTCACCATCGTCTTCGGGAGTCTCGGTGCGGTAGGGGTCCGAATCGGTCGTCTCGTCGATCTCGCCGACGTGGGTGTTGAGCCGGTGGTGCGGGTCGCTGTCGTCGGGGTGGGGCACGTCGGTCTCGTGCAGCGGTTCGCTCGATGACCGCGGCTCCAGCGGCCGGTCGGCGGTGTCGGCGGGGTCGGCGGCACGCTCGTGGCGGCGCTCGGTGATGTGCTCCGGTCCGGTGTTCTCTTCGCCCATGGGGTCTCCTTGATCCGCTGTCGCTGATGCGGCTACCCGGGCTCACGCCCGGCTACGCCGTCCGCCGACTGATCTGCAGAGTGTCTCATTCCGACGACGACAGCGGCGATGCCAATCGTGGGACACACGTGGATTTGCCCGACACGCAACGGGTAGTGCAGGCGGCATGCGTGACGTGAAGCCCGACACGTTCTGGCCGTAGGGCGAATGAAGGCGGTCCATGTTGGCTGCTCGGGCTGGGACTACGACGACTGGTGCGGCGGGCTCTACCCGCAGACGGTCGCCAAGCGGCGGTGGCTGGCGACCTACGCGGAGCGGTTTTCGACGGTCGAGGCCGGTCAGCTCGGGCCGGTCCTGTGGCAACTGCCGGAGACCTTTCCGCGCGACGTCGAGCGTCTGGCGCGGTGGTTGGACGCGCTACCTGACGGGCGCCACACGATCGCGTTTCGCCATCCGAGCTGGTTTTGCCGGCCGGTCCTCGATCGGCTTCGCGACCGCGAACGCTCAGGCATTGGCCGGGCGAGTATCACGATGAGGGTACGCCCTCAGCCGGCGTCCTGGAGGCCCGTTTCGGCTTCCTCTCCGTTCTGGTTGGAGACCGTTCCCGGAGGATCGGTCGCGTCCGAGGACGCTTCTCGCTCCGTCTTGTCGGAGGAATCATCGTTTTTGTCCGACCGCTGAAACCCCTGGCGGATCTTGTCACGCATCGTCATTCGGCTCTCCTTGCATGTGTCGGTGAATGCCCGCCCTCATACCGCGGTACCGAGTGCCCGCCGTCCGCACGCGTGACCGCCTCGGCCGACTCACGAGGAGGCGTCGACCGGCGCGGGACTCTCCGGGTGCAGCACGAACATCTCGCAGGCGATGTCGGCGCCGGTGTCGATGCCGCTGATGAAGGCCTTGACCTTGCGGCCGGTGATCCGCTCGACCGGGCTGACGAACCGGGATTGTTCGGCGTACTGGAACAACATGCGTATGTCACGCAGACGCTGATGTTCGCCCATCGCCTGCAGGTTGCGTTCGGCGGGGGTGAGCGTGTGCTCCAGCGTGCACACCAGTACATCGCGGCCCGCGTAATTGGTGCGAACCTTCGTGGGGCCGCGGCCGAACTGGTCCTTGTAGATCTGCACCATCGCGGTGGAGATCTCCCGGAGCGCGCCCCGCTCGCCGGCTGCGGCGCTTTCGGGGTTGTCCCCGGGTTCGCTGTCGGCGGACATCCAGCGTTACCTACCCGGCCAGGCCGTCGCGAACCATGCCGACAATCTGTCAGGTCGACGTGCGATCAAGCAGCCGGCCAGAGCGCACGCTCCAGGACCCGTCTAACTGCGGGCGTGCTGTTCCTCGGGTTGCGCTACCGCCACGCGGTACGGAATCGGCGCACCGACGGGCGCCGGGTCCTCGTCGTGAGCGGGATGGCCGCCGCGCATCAGCGACGCCGCGGCGGCGATCAGACAGGCGACGATGGCGAATGCGAACGCCGCGTGGAGGCCGTCACGGAACGGCGACGAGATGAGGTTGGGGAAGAACGAACTGCCGGTCAGTACCGCGTGGCTGTGGGCTGGCAGGCCGGCGAGCACCTGCTGGCCGAGCAGGTGCTGGATCGGGTTGTAGCCCAGGAAGGCGGCGAACAGGATCGACACCGGTGGGAGCGTCGAGGCGTGATGGGCGGCGGCCGCCGAGACGCCGTGCGCCTCCAAGCCGGCGGTCATCGCCTGGGGCAGGGTGGAGGCCAAGCCGATGATCATCAGCGTGAAGAAGACGCCGATCGAGAGCACCTGGGCTGAGTTCTGAAATGTCTGGTTCATCGCTCCCCCGGCGCCACGATCCGCCCGCGGCAGACTGTTCATGACCGCCGCGCGGTTGGGCGAGGCGAACATCCCCATCGAGGCCCCGATCAGCAGCAGGATCAGTCCGAACTCCACGTACGAGAAATTCGTCGGCAACAGCCACAGCAGTCCGAAGCCGACTGCGGTCAAGAGCATCCCGGTCGTGGCGAACGGGCGAGCCCCGAACCGGTCAGACAGGAACCCCGATACGGGTCCCGCGCACAGCATGCCGAACGTCAGCGGCAGCATGTAGATGCCGGCGTACAACGGTGTCTTGGAGAAGCTGTAGCCGTGTTGGGGCAGCCAGATGCCCTGCAACCAGATGATCAGGATGAACATCAGGCCACCGCGGGCGATCGAGGACAGGAAGGTGGACAGCGTCCCGAACGTGAACGCTCGGATGCGAAACAGCGGCAGCCGGAACATCGGGTCGTGGGAACGCTGCTCGACGAGCACGAACGTGACCAGCGACGCGAGCCCGGCCCCGAGCAGCGCGAGCACCTTGGTGCTACCCCAACCGACAGCATGCCCGTCAGCCGGGCGGATGCCGTAGGTGACCGCCGTCATGATCAGGACCAGCCCGAGCGCGAACGTCACGTTGCCCCACCAGTCGATCGGCGCCGCCCGGGGCGAGCTCAGCTCCCGCAGGCTGGTGTAGGCCCAAACCGTTCCGAAGATTCCGACCGGCACCGAGATCAGAAACACCAACCGCCAGTTGATCGGCGCGAGCACACCGCCGAGGACGAGGCCGACGAACACGCCACTGACCCCCACGATGTTGTTGATCCCCAGCGCCATCCCCCGCTGGTTGGCGGGAAACGCGTCGGTGATGATCGCCGCCGCGTTAGCCAGCAGGCACGCGCCGCCGATCCCCTGCACGATCCGTAGACCGATCAGGTAGATCGCCCCGCCGCTGCCCTGCAGCCAGTCGATCGCCAGCAGCAACGAGGCGGCTGTGTAGATGATGAAGCCGACTCGGTAGATCTTGACCCGCCCGACCATGTCCCCCAGCCGACCGAGACTGACGATCAATACGCTGGTCACGACCAGATACCCGAGAATCATCCACAGCAGGTAGAACGAGTTGGCGGGGATCAGCGGATCGAGATGGATCCCGCGGAAGATGTCGGGCATCGCGATGATCGTGATCGAGCCGTCCAGGGTGGCCAGCAGCACCGCCAGCGTCGCGTTGCCGAGGGCGATCCACTTGTAGCGATCCGAGTCCATGGCGCGCATCGAACCGTGGACGATACAAAGGCTGCCTGAACAGTTTGCCTGTGGAGGATCACGTAAGCTACTGCTATGCCGGTGCGCGAACCACCCACGACCGTCCTGGCTCACGAGCTGCGGGAGACGCTCGGCCGTGTCGTGCGTCGTCTGCGCGCCGAGCCGGGTCCGTCGGTCGGGCGCCTGGCGGTCCTCGGTCGACTCGATCGCGACGGACCGTCGAGCATCAGCGACCTGGCCGGCCAGGAGCGTATGCGTCCTCAGTCGATGGCGCAGATCATTCACGACCTGGAGGCGGCCGGTCTCGTCTCACGGCGCCCGGACCCGGCCGATGGGCGCCGCGCATTCAACGAACTGACCGCCGCCGGACGCGATCTCCTGCAGACGACCCGCGCGGGGCGGGAGACCTGGCTGACCGAGGTCCTGGAGCGTGATTTCGACGCCGGCGAACGCGAACTGCTCCACGACGCGCTGTTGCTGCTGAGCCGCATCGCGGACGCCTGAGCCGGTCGCTCATCTCCGCCGCAGCCATGAGTGCGCGCGAAGATTGTGGCAATTGCAACGAAACCGGCCCGGCGAGCGTAAATAGGAGTACTGTCGATCGAGGTGCTGGCCCTGCGGCCAGAATCCCAACCCAAGCTTGCATGCCACCGACGGCGCGATCCGCGCTCTGAGGCGGGGAGCTGGGGCGAGCGATTTGACTGCGGGGCCGGTCGCGCATCGCGTCGACGGAGACTCGCGGTCAGCACCGACCGTCGGCGCCGCAGATGACGAACCGAGGATCACACCATGGCCCCACTCGAGGTCGACGCCCAGGTTTCCGAGCGTAGTCCTGCCGTGCCCGCAGCGCGGTCGGTACGGCGAGCGACAGCACGGCGCGCCAGCGCCAGACGCGCCGCGGCCCGTCGGCGGCAGCGCGACGACGAGGCGAGCATCATCGGCTTTCTCGCCGACCACCCGAAGAGCACCATCGGTGATCTCGCCCGGCACCTCAACCTCGATCCTGACCACGTCGCCACCTGTTTGATGCAGCTGACGAACGCGGGAGAGATTCACAAGGGGGTGGACGGGTACGCCGCGGCGACCGGCTCACGCGCGAAGCGTTCCGGGACGACTGGCGTCATCCGCACCGGCGGTTGATCGGGTCCTCTGCTCGGCCGGCGACCCTGCGACCGATACCGACGAGGCCCGCTTACGCTAGGTTCGGTGGACGGCTAGGCACCCGCTTGGCCCGTCCGTAGTAGTTGCGGCTCGCGGTTCGGTGCAGGTCAGCGCCCCGCGCCGCGCTACGCACTCATTCCGGAGGAACACCTATCTGTCGACAGGCACCGCCAAGTCGCCCGGTTTCAGAGAGACGGACCACGCAGCTTCAACCAAGGAGACGACCATGGCTTCACGGGGTAAGAAGAAAACCACGTTCGCCAAGCTGAACCGGGAAACCAAGCTGCGCGAACGCCGCGCCGAGAAAGAGGCCCGTAAGCAGGCGCGGAAGTTGGGTCTGGAGCAGCCGGAGAGGATCAGCGACACCGTGTCCGCGGACGAGTTCGAGCCGGCGACCGCCGGGACGCTCGAGACGGTGCCTGCCGGGACGTTGGAGACCGCGCCAGCCGAGCAGTAGCTGCTCGCCCGCGGGACTCAGAGCTTGTAGGAGATGCCGGCGAGCCCCTGCGCGGCCAACCGCGCCTGCAGCTCGACCAGGGTCTGGCTGCCGGGGGCCAACGCTTCGGCCACCTGCATCGCCGAGTAGACGGCTGACTCCTGCGAGTCAAATCCGGTCGTGTAGACGCCGCTGAAGTACAGGCCATTACGTCCCTGCAGCGGACCGAGGGCGCGGGCCGCGTCGATCGTCGTCTGGTTGATGTGCGGGTGCTTGAACCCTCGTCCCAGCACGATCTGCGTCGGCTGCGCACGGCGGCGGTCGGCCCATGACTTGAAAACGTCAATCGTTGCCCCTGACGGAAGCGGCGGCTGGAGGCCGCCGTACCACACGCTGCCCTCACACTGGCGGAAGCGGACCTCGGCGTTATAGACCTCCCAGTTGCGGCGGTCGCTCTGCATGTAGGCCGGGTCGGTGTGAATCACGATCCGGGAATCGAAGTACTCATACGCGCTCAGTACCGTCGCGATGTCCGCGAATCCCGGCACCCCGCGCATCAGCTCACGCCCGACGTGGGGCGGCGCGTTCAGCACCACATCGCGGTAGGGCCCGCGGGTCCCCGCCGGCGTCTGCAGGAACCAACCGGCACTCTCTGGCCGCAGGGCGTACACCGCCGAGCTGCAGTGCACCCGCGTCGTGGGGCTGCGGTCCAGCATGCGCTGCAAGTTGCCCTGTAGACCAATCGTGGAGTTGAACGTCAGCGCGCCCTGGGTGATGTCGGCCGGGAACGAGAGCGCGAACGTCTGCAGAATCGACCGCGCCGAAGCCGTCAGCGCATCGGCCCGGCTGCACCCGATCAACGCCGTGGTCCATGGATAGACGACGTCGTTCTTGAACGGCTGGCTGAGGGGCAGCCCGCGGATCCAGGCATCGACGGTGGTTGTCCACGGTAGGTCTGACAGAACCGCTTCACGCGCGAGCTGGATGTATTTCAGGAACTCGAGCGCACGGAACGGCGTCGCGAGCGCACGCGAGGACGTGAAGATCGGCCGCCCCCAGGCCGTCGGGAAGATGCACAGGCTGCCGGGCGCCTGCAGCGTGTCGTCGCCGTCGGGGTCGGCAGGGTCATAGAGGTCAAGTTGCTCGAGCAGCGTGACGTAGATCGGGTGCGTGTCGGGATGAAAGAACTGAGCGCCGACGTCGACCGTCAGCGGTTGCCCCTGATAGTCGATCAGATGGGAATCGCAGTGACCGCCGATCTTCGGTCTCGCCTCGAACAGGTCGACGTCGTACACGCCTCCCATGAGGTAGGCCGCCGCCACGCCGCCCGCGCCGGCGCCGATGATGGCGACGCGTGGTCGCCCGCCGCCGGCGCGGCGGCCGGCCGGCGAGGCCGCTGCAGCAGCGTTGCGTCCCGCCAACAGCGAGCCCACGCCCAGCCCGGCCACGGCGGCTGCGCGCTTGACGGCGTCGCGGCGCGTGATCGATGACGAGGATCGCAAGCGGTCATCGTTCATGGCGCGCCAGTGTATGCCGGGCAGGCGTCGCTCGCCGCCCCGGACGGACGTTTGATCCCTCGCGGAGCGCTGCCGGGGTGGACCAACCGCGGAGCTGTCTGAGCGCGCTCGGACTCAAGATCGATACGACGAACGTCTAGGCGGACGGGGAACGTCATGGGCCATCCGTCTACTCACGGCGTCAGGATGCGCCAACGGCACCGGCAACGACGAGGTAATGAACATGCCCCGTTTCCCCTCAGCCGCTCTCCTCTGCACCGTCGGCGCCCTCGCTCCGCTCGCTGCGCTCACGCCGTCCGCGGAGGCCCACAGCGTTCACCGGGCCCCGACGCATCACCACGGCCACTCCGGGCGCGTCCAGGCGCATCCGCACCGGTTCAAGGGCCACGCCCCGCGTACGGCCAAGAGCTCCGCCGGGAAGCCGGTCAGCAACGTGGCATCGAAGGTGGGACAGACCACGTCACCCGCGGCGACGCCGGCCGTGGTCACCGCTCCCGCCGCCCCGGCGGCGAACCCCACCGCGACTCCGGCCGTCAAGACGACCGCGGCAGGCGCCGCCACGTCGACGACCACCGCCGGCGCCGCGACCAGCGTCGCGATGACCGCGAACACCGGCACCACCGCCTCCGTCGTCCCGTTCACCGCCGCCGGCCCGTGGAACGCGGCGCTGCCCACCACGGCTCCGCTGGATCCGAACTCCGCCGCGATCGTTTCAGACCTGGTCGGGCAGGTACCGAGCCCCAACGGCGCCGCCCTGAACACCTCCCGCTACTCCGCGCCGATCTACACGGTGCCCGCGGCCCAGGCGACAGTCAACGTCACCTGGACCAACTGCCTGTCACAAGGCAGCGAGTCCGCTGCGCTCGCGGCAGCCCTCGTGAACGTCCCGATCCCGGCCAACGCGGTGCCCTCGATCGGCAGCGACGGCGATATCGTCATCTATCAGCCGAGCACCAACACCGAGTGGGAGTTGTGGAGAGCAGCGCAGACGGGCAGCAGCTGGTCGGCGTGTGGCGCCGGTGAGATCCAGAACGTCTCGCAGAATCCCGGCATCCCCTCCGTCGGGGGTATCACCGGGTCCGGCCTGCCGATGCTCGGGTCCCTGGTCCGCGTCAGCGAAATGCAGTCCGGCGCGATCAATCACGCGGTCGGCATTCTGCTGCCGTGCACCCGCAAGACGACCTTCTCGTGGCCGGCGTGGCGGACCAACGGTTCCTGCGCGGACGCCAACTCCCCGATCGAAGGTGAGCGCTTCCGGTTGCCGGCCTCGTTGAACCTGGCGACGCTGAACCTGTCGCCGGGGCAGCTGATGATCGCGACCGCGATCCAGAAGTACGGCGCGATCGTCGTCGGCACCTCGGGGCTTCCGACCATCCAGGCGGAGGACCCGCGTCCCTACGAGACCGGCGGCGCCGCCGATCCCTACACCGCCTTTTTCCCCGGCGCACAGAGCAGCTGGTTGACCGGCTTCCCCTGGCAGAGCCTCCAGGCGATGGCGGTCAACTACGGCAAGCCGAGCGCCCCGGCGGTCACCAACACCGCATCGTCGGTTCCGTTCCTGAGTACCGGACCGTGGAACGCGCCGCTGCCCACCAGCGCGCCGCTGGACCCCAATTCGACGGCGATCGCGGCCGACCTCGAGAACCAGGTGCAGACTCCCTACGGGGAGGCGGCGCTCAACACGGATAAGTTCTCCGCGCCGATCTACACCGTCGGAGCCGGCCAGGCGACGGTCAACGTCACCTGGAACAACTGCGTGGGGGCCGGGTGGGAGTCGCCGACACTGACCGCCGCGCTGGCGAATGTGCCGATCCCCGCCGGCGCCGTGCAGTCAAACGGCAGCGACGGCGAGATGGTCGTCTACCAGCCCAGCACCGACACCGAATGGGAGTTCTGGCGTGCGGTCCAGACCAACGGCACCTGGTCGGCGTGCGGAGCCGGGCGCATCCAGAATGTCAGCACGAACCCGGGCATCTTCGCCACCGGCGGAGTGACCGGAGCGGGCCTGCCGCTGCTTGGTTTCCTGATCCGCGTCTCCGACTTCCAGTCGGGCGCGATCAACCACGCGATCAGCATTGAGCTCCCCTGCATCCGCGCGGGTAGCTTCAGCTGGCCGGCCCAGCGCACCGACGGCGCCTGCAACGATGCCAACGCACCGGCTGAGGGCGAGCGTCTCCGCCTGCCGGCGTCGCTGAATCTGTCGACGCTGAATCTGTCGCCGGGCGAGTTGATGATCGCCCGGGCGATGCAGCAGTACGGGGTCATCGTCACCGACACCGCCGGCCGGGCAGCCATCCAGGCCGAAGACCCGCGACCCTATGAGACCGGCGGCGCGGCCAACCCCTACAACGCGTATTTCAGCGGCGACTCCCCCGACTGGCTCAAGGACCTGCCGTTGCAGGACCTCCAGGCCGTCGCCTGGAACTACGGTCAGACCAGCTGAACGCGGGAGCGCGGTCCGGCTCCCCCGGGGCGCCGGACCGCAGTGGGGCGATTGTTCGCACGCTCTGCGGCGGGAGGCGGCCCGCCAGGCGCCACACTGCGACGGTGACCTCCACCCGTCATCGGACCCAGGCGCTGCTGGTGATCCTGGGTCTTGGCGTCGCGAGCTTGGTCCTCGTCCTGGTGTTCAGCGGCGGCTCGCACCATCATCGGCGAGGCTCCACGGTCCCGTTCGCAGCCTCGGGACCCTGGCGGGCACCGCTCCCCGCGGACGCCCCCCTGGATCCCCTGTCGCCGGCAATCGTGGCCAATCTCGCCTCCCAGGTGCGGCATCCGTACGGTGTCGCCCTGCTGAACACCGCCCGCTACTCGTCGCCGATCTACACGGTGACGGCACGACAAGCACGGGTCGCGGTCACGTGGACCAATTGCGTCCACGCCGGCGGCATGTCGGCGGCATTTGCCGCGGCGGCGACCGGGGTGCCGATCCCGGTGGGCGCGACGCCTTCGGCCGGGACCGATGCCGAGATGGTGATCTGGCAGCCCAGCAGCGATACCGAGTGGGAGTTCTGGCGGGCCGCGAACGTCGGCTCAGCCGGGCACTGGTCGGCGTGTGGGGCCGGCCGCATCCAGAACGTTCGCCACAACCCCGGGATCTTCTCCACCGGAGGCGTGAC
Source organism: uncultured Solirubrobacteraceae bacterium (assembly GCA_963743985.1). Lineage (GTDB taxonomy): Bacteria > Actinomycetota > Thermoleophilia > Solirubrobacterales > Solirubrobacteraceae > Palsa-465. The sequence goes on from CAVUSD010000009.1 coordinate 291,364, forward strand.
CGGCTCCGCCCTCCCACTGCTCGGCTTCTTGATCCGCGTCGCCGACCTCCGCTCCGGGGCGATCGACCACGCGGTCAACATCGCGCTGCCGTGCGCCCGAGCCGGGTCATTCTCATGGCCTGCGCGTCGTACCGACGGGCACTGTGCGGTGGCCGACGCGCCCGCAGAGGGCGAGCGGTTTCGGTTCCCGGCGTCGCTGGATCTGGCGCGCCTGGGCCTCTCCAGAGGCGAGCTGATGATCGCGCGCGCGATGCAGCGCTACGGCGCGATCGTCACCGACGTCGCGAGTCGGCCGGTGATTGAAGCCGAGGACCCGGGTCAGTACGAGACCGGCCACAAACCGGATCCGTACTCGGCGTATTTCCGGGGGTCACAGGCTCAGTGGCTGCGGGGCTTTCCCTGGCAGGACCTACAGGCGGTCGCCTGGAACTACGGGCAGCCCGGGGCCAACCGCCGACCTACGCCCTGACTGACACCGAGTCTTGGGCATCGCTTGCCTGGATGACGAGCGCCGGCTTGACGAGGATCACCCGTAGCTCGGATTTGCGCGGATCGACTCCGGAGAACACCACTTTCCAGACCCTTGTCAGCCCCTTGGTGAACTTTGGATGCTTTTCCCAAAACCGGCGCATTACCGGAATGTCGTCGCTCTCATACTGCTCGATCTCGGCAACCTCAAGTCCGCGGGACGCCGCATATCCAATGAGCCCGTCGGGTCGGAGGTCCCATCTCAGGTAGGTCCGATAAGGGCCATATCCCGGTTGCCCCGCGACCTTGAACTTGAAAATGTGCTTATACACCCAAATATGGAAAGAGTGAGGCGTGAACTTGGCCACCAACGCCTTCGGCGAGAACACATTGGGCACGCCGAGAACGAGTCGCCCGCCGGGCTTGACTGCCCCCATCATGTTGTCCAGCGCATCGAAGGGGCGTGGGATGTGCTCGAGCACCTCCCAGCACACTGCGATGTCGAATGAGTTGGGAGGAAGCGGGTATGTCTGAAGATCACCGACGAGCTTCTCATCTGAGCTGGTGTTGGCGGCGAGCGCATCCTCGCTGAGATCTATCCCGACGACGTAGGCGTTGTCGTCGAGTTCGATTGCGTGCAGTCCGCGCCCGCAACCAGCGTCCAAAACCCTCATTGGTGACGTCATGACGGGTAAGCTACCACCCAATTCAAGTGTGGAGAAAAATCGGCAACCGACCGCTGTTGAACAAGTGTAAACCGGCGTAAACATCACCAACCTTCACTGGTGCGACGCAACCTTTTGCCAGCACCGCGCGACCGGTGTCAATGAGACGGTTTGCCCGCTGCGCGTCGCCTCGCATTGACGACCTGCCACTAGAGCTGACCATGGTTGGGCGGGAACACGCCGCTCAGCAGCCAGTTGCCCGCGTGGTGGTACTTCCAATCGACCGGGTCATGGCTGGAGTGGGTGCGCGCGTTGCGCCAATGACGGCTGAGGTCGTGCTTCTCGTCGGCGGCCGATGCGCCGGTCATCGAGAACAGGTCGGAGGCGACCGCAACGGCGACCTCGGAGGCAAACGCCTTCGCCTGTGCGACGGCGATCGAGCCGCGGGCGGCTGCCTGCGCGTCGGTCGGTTGGCGGCCGATCTCGTCCTGGATCGCGGCCGCATCGGCCAGCAGCACCTCGGCGGCGCGTACCTGCGTCGCCAGACGACCGAAGCGTTGGATCACGTGAGGGTCGCCACTGGCGGTCTCGGTCCATCCGCTGCGGACCGCCTCGAAGAACGGCCGCGCCTTGTCGGTCACAAACCAGCGCGCGTCGTCGAGTGCGCCGCCGGCGATCCCGACCTCGATCGCGGCGTGCACCAGCTGGGCGCGGGCGCCGATCTGCTGGGGAACCTCGAACGCGTGGGCATAGTCGATCACCAAGCGGGGATCGACCTCGACCGCCTCGTAGTGAACGCCCCCGCTGACCGTCGCTCGCTGGCCCATCACGTTCCAGTCGTGGTCCAGCGTGACCCCGGTCGCGTCCCGCGGGACGAACGCCAGCACCAGCCGGTCGTCGTCATCCAGCGCCGAGGCGGCCAGCCAGCGTGAGGTGAGCGCGCCGGTGCAGTAGTACTTGCGGCCGTCGAGTCGCAGCCGGTCGCCGTCGCGCCTGATCCGCGTCTTGAGGTCCTGCGCGTGGGCCCCTCCGCGCTCGGCGAGCGTGTTCCCGAATCGACTCCCGGCCAACACGTCTGAGAACAGGCGGGCACGCTGGTCTTGATCGCCCCAGACCGCGAGCACGTCGACGATCAGATAGTGACCCTGCGGTGCCTGCGCCACCGCGGGGTCGACCGCGGCGATGCGCCGGACCACCTCGGCCAGGGTCGTCATCGGGAGCTCGGGTCCACCGTCGCCCCGGGGCACGGTGATGGCTGCCAGCCCGGAAGCGTCGAAGCGCTCGAGCTCGGCGACGGGCAGCTCGCCGGTCCGGTCGCGCTGGATCACGGTGTCGCGGAGCGACGCAGCGAACACCTCGGCGGCGGCGAGTGCCTCCTGTGGGCTGCGGACCGTCCGCCGGCCGGCGACTGTTGTCGGGCTCATCCGGCGACTGTAACCGCCGGCCCCACCTCCGACAGGCCCGCGGCGGGCTCCGGGACGGCCGCCGGGTCGAGCCCGTTCTCGATCTCCAGCTCGCGAACGATCGGCAGCACGTCGCGGCCGAACCGCTCAACCTCCTCGTGGAAGTGCAGAAACGCAGTGAGGATCAGATCCACCCCGAGCTTGCGGTACTCGATGATCCGCTCCGCGACCTGCTCGGGGGTGCCGATCAGCTGGGTGCGGAAGCCGTCGTTGTACTGGACGAGGTCTTCGAAGCTCGAATCGGCCCACATCCCCTTCTTGTCCTGTGTGGACTGGCCGGCCTGCTTGACCGCGTCACCGAACCCCTCGACGGCCTCGACGTGGGCCTTGGCGACGATCTCACGCAAGGTCTCCCGCGCCTCGTGCTCGGTGTCGCGCACGATCACGAACCCGTTAAGCCCAAAGCGCGGGCCGTCGGTGCGACCGGCCTCGGCGGCGATCACCTGGAGATCGGCCAACTGCTCGCGGACCCCGTCGAAGTCCTTGCCGTTGGAGAAGTACCAGTCCGCATAACGTCCGCCATTGCGCCGCGCGGCCGACGAGTTGCCGCCTTGGAAGATCTCCGGGTGCGGACGACCCCGCCACGACAGCGGCTTGGGCTTGAGGGTGAAGTCGCGGATCCGGTAGAAGTCACCGCCGAAGTTGGCATCGTCTTCAGTCCAGATCAGGCGCAGCGCCTGCATGAATTCGGCGCTGCGCCGGTAGCGCTCGTCATGCTCGAGCCAGGGCTCGCCCAGCTGGCGAAACTCATCCGCGAACCAACCGGAGACGACATTCACCGCGACGCGGCCACCCGACAGATGATCGGCGGTGGCCAGCCACTTCGCCAGCACGCCCGGCTGCCAGAGCCCGGGGTGCACCGCTGCGATCAACTTCAGTCGCTCGGTGGCCATCAGCAGCGCCAAGCTGAAGCTGGTCGACTCGTGCTGGTACTCGGCGCCGTAGCTGGCGGTGTAACGCACTTGGCTGAGCGCGTACTCGAAGCCGGCGCGCTCGGCCAGCCGGGCGAGCGTGCGGTTGTACTCAAAGGACCAGTCGGTCCGCTGCTCGATCGTGCTCACGACCAGGCCACCCGAGACGTTCGGGACCCAGTACGCGAAGCGGAGCGGATCGGTGGTGATGTCGGTCGTCATGGGCGGTCACGCCTCCAGAGCTGTCAGGTCAGAAGATGAATCGGGCAGCAGGCCCCGGCGGCGCAGCGCCGGCATCACGCCCTCGCCCACGCGGTAGGCCTCCTCGAGATGCGGATAGCCCGAGAGGATGAACTCGTCGATCCCGAGCTCGTGGTACTCGGCGATGCGATCGGCGACCTCCTCGTGGCTGCCGACGAGCGCTGTGCCCGCGCCGCCGCGGACCAGCCCGACGCCCGCCCACAGGTTGGGCGAAATCTCGAGCGAGTCGGTGCGCCCGCCGTGCAGCTCGGTCATCCGCCGCTGCCCCTCCGACTGTGAGGCGCGCTGGATCTGCTGCGAACGCTCGATCTGGTCGGCGCTGAGCCCGGCCAGGAGCTGGTCGGCCTTGGCCCACGCCTCCTCGCTGGTGTCGCGAGCGATGACGTGCAGCCGGATCCCGTAGCGCAGCTCCCGGCCGCGCCCCCGCCCGAGCGCGTCGACCCGCGCGAGCTTGTCGGCGACGGCGTGCGGCGGCTCGCCCCAGGTCAGGTACACGTCGGCGTGCGCGGCCGCGACATCGAGCGCGGGCTCCGACGAGCCGCCGAAATACAGCTCCGGCCAGATCGGATCGGTGACGATCTGGGCGCCCTCGAGGTCGTAGTGGCGGCCGTGGAAGTCGACGGGCTCGCCTTCCCACAGCGCCCGGAGGATCTCCAGGTACTCGCCGCAGCGCTCGTAGCGCTGCTCCTTGCTGAGGCGATCGCCGAACCGCCGCTGTTCGGCATCATCGCCGCCGGTGACGACGTTGAGCAACAGCCGTCCGCCGGAGATCCGCTGGAAGGTGGCGGCCATCTGCGCGGCGAGCGTCGGCGACGCGAGGCCGGGGCGGAGCGCAACCAGGAAGCGAAAGCGCTCGGTCACCTGGCTGAGCGCAGCGGCCATGATCCAGCCGTCCTCACACCAACTGCTCGTCGGGCAGAGCGCAGCGTCGAAGCCCAGCTGCTCGGCCGAACGGGCGATCTGCCCCATGTAACCGATGTCGGGAGCTCGTTCGGCGGAGTCCTCACGAACGCGGCTGCCCTCGGAGCCGACGGCGTTGCCAAGGCTCAGATCCGAGCGGGAGTCGCCGTTGGTCGGTAGGAACCAATGCAGTGTCAGCGTCATACAACCTCAGCATGGGGATGCGGAGCGACCGGGTCAAATAGGCCTTCACGAGGCCGCGATAGGGATCCCCTACAAACCCTATCGGGAAAGTACCGTACGCTACCCGCCGAGAACCCCGTGCGCACCGAGCAACTCGAATACGTCGCGGCCGTCGCTCGCCTCGGCTCTTTCCGTCGGGCAGCGGAGGAGTTGCACATCTCACAGCCGGCGCTGTCGGAGACCGTCCGCAACCTCGAGCGCGAACTCGGCGTGGAGATCTTCCAACGGGACCGGTCGGGCGCGACTCTGAGCGCCAACGGACGCGAGCTCCTGGCGCATGTGTCGGGCGTCATCGACGCGGTGGACGGACTGCGCCACGCGGCCGATGCGCAGCACCAGACAAGCCGGATGCTGCGGGTGGCGACCGTCAACGCGGGGACCGTCCCGGTGCTGACGCCGGCGATCAAGCAGTTCCGCGCCGCGAATCTGAGCACCCAGGTCGAGGTCGTGGGCGCCCAGGAGGAACAGATTCACCGCGGCCTGCGCGCTGGGTCGTTTGATCTCGGACTGGTCACCGCGCTGGTCGGCGACGAGGTCCGGCCGGAGTTCGACAGCCAGACACTGCTCGTCGGTCCGCCGGTCGCATGTCTGCGTCCGGACGACCCGCTCGCGCGCCAAGACGCCGTCTCGGTCGCGGATCTACTGCTTGCACCGCTGATCGTGATGCGAGCCGGATATCTCATGCACCGTTACCTGCACCGGCTGCTCGGCGACCACAGCCCCCAAGTCTCGTACTCGACCGATGGTGCCGAGATGGGCAAGTTGATGGTCGCCGAGGGACTGGGGGTCACCCTTCTGCCGGAGTTCAGTGTGCTCGGCGATCCGTTGCATCGCGCCGGGCTCATTACCTGCCGGCCGCTGTCCGAAGACCCAGACGCCACGATCGAGCTCGTCGTACAGCGCCGGCGTAGCGCCGCTTGGGGCCGCTCGGCGCGTGAGCTGCATCGGCTCCTGATCGAGCGCGCGCACGCACACGCCGGCGTTGGCCGCGGGGCGATTGTCTCGTCGCGCTGATCAGCTCGAAACCGCGACCCCCGCGTCGCTCGGAGCCGACCGCAGCTCGGGCTCGGCCAACGCCCGCAGAGACAATGGCACGACCACGATGGCGGTCGCGACGATCGACGCGAGCACCGCCCACGTGGGGACGTTCCCCCAGCTGCCGAGCAGGAGCAGAAAGCCGGGGATCGTGCAGGTGGTCAGTGACAGGATCAACGTCAGCCATCCAGCCGGCGCGGTCAGACGCGTCACACCCAGGGCCAGCACGACAAAGAACACACCCCACAACACCGCCCACTGCAGCCAGAGCAGCCCGGTTGGAGTGTCATGGAACCTGAGGATCTCGGTGAGACCGAACCCGGTCGCGAGCGCGGCGACCCACAGCGAGTACCACCCGATGCCGTCGGACTTCAAGCCGGCCAGGGTGACGATCCCGACATACAGATAGGTGAACCCGAACAGGAATATCCCCGCCGCGCCCAGGATGTCATCTGGCGTGTGCGCGGTGGCGATCAGATAGAACGGAATCGCGGTCTGCAAACCGCCGACGAATAGGTTGAAGACGGCGACTGACTTGCCGTCGGCCTTGCCGAGGAAGAGCAGGCCGTTCATGAACAGCACTGCGCCGACGAACAGTAATCCAACCGAAGACATGGGCTTCTCAGTCCTTTTCGTTGACGTCGCGTTAGAAGTAGGCGTTGGCCGGGAACGACGCGCCGTTGGCGATGTTGTCGCCGATTGCCGACGCTTTGAGAAACGTCGGGTTATGCGTCGAGATCGTGCGGACGTTTCGCCAGTGCCGGTCGAGGTTGTAGATCGACTGTGTCGCCGACGCGCCGCCCACATCGAACAGCTTCGCCGCGGTGGCGTAAGAGAAGCTGTCGACCGCCACCTTGGCCTCGGCGGCCGCAAGCTGCGCGGCCTCGGCAGTCTCCGGCGTCGGGGCGCCGTCGATAACGGAGTCGTAGGCTTCCTGGAGGCGATCGGCGGCGGCCAGCACGATCGCCTCGGCGGCGAACGCGCTCGCGGCGATCTCGCCGACGACGGCAAGCACCTGTCGGTCGTCGCTCGGCGACTGCGGCACGGCGGCGTGGCTGAAGTTGCGCGCCCGGCGCTTGGCCAGGGCAACGGCATCGTTGCGGACACTGCGCAAGACCCCGGCCGTCACCGCCTGCAGATACAGCTGCAGGAACGCGCCGTTGTATGTTGGCGGCTGTTCTCCGTCGGGCTCACCGAGGTCGAAGTACTCGTCCTCGGCAACATGCACGTCTGACAGGCGGGTCGTTCCGGTACCGGTCAGGCGCTGGCCGAACCCGTCCCAATCGTCCTCGATCGTGACACCCTGGCGATCGATCGGGATCACGGCGCCGGCGATGCGGCCGTCCGGCGCGGCTGCCCAGATCTGGGTGTAGTCGGAGTACAGGGTGCCGGTCGAGTAGTACTTCGTCCCGTTGAGCCGGTAACCGCCGCTGGGATCTGGCGTGAATGCGGTGTCGAAGTACAGACCGACCGGGTGCTTGCTCTGCTCGCTGAACCCGTTGCCGACCAGCGCGCCCGAATTCAGGAGAGCGATCCCGCGGGCGCGGGCGTCCGGGTCAGCAGTGACGAGTTGCTGCTCCACGAACCAGTAGTGCGTGCGCAGGATATGGGCGACGTTGGAGTCGGCCTCCGCGAGGGCGATCAGCGTCGCGAACAGCTCACGCAGAGTGGCGCCGCCGCCGCCCTCCTCAGCCGGGATGCGGAGCCGACCGAGCCCTGCCTCCTTGATCCAGGCGATGGGCTCGAATGGCGCTTTGAGATCACGCTCACGCTCCTCCGCGCCCGCGCTGATGCGGGCCAACAGTTCCGTGAGCTCATCGGAGGAGGGCCGGATCGCGGGTGTGGTTGTCGTTGTCGACATGGGGCTCCTTATGCGAGTGAATGGCGGGTTGATGGGCGAGCAGACGCACGACGGGTAGGCAATCGGGGGAACGTCGGATGTGGGCGCAGCTGTACCGCAGTCCCAAACAGGTCCGCGCGGTGAGACCGTGCGACAGCAGGAGCTGCGCGCGTCAGCGTCCGCGGCGTTCGCCGCGCGTCATCGTTGACGCGGACATCGTCGGCGCGCCACCGACCTCAACTGAGTAAAGCCGATCGACATTGTTGAAAATGATCTGCGGATTGACCGGTGGAGTCAAATAGACAATCACGAGGCTGCGATAGGCCTGAGCTATCGCCGACTGAGATGGGGCGGGCACCGTGGCAGCTGGCGTTCGACCAGGACGTCGTCACCGGCGGGTGAGCGCGGCAAGACGGCTGACGGTGCTAGGAACACGTGTATACGGGAGGTGGTTTGCGGTGACCGAGGAGAATGAGATGGCTGCTGGGATCAAGGCCGAGCTCGACGAGGCGAAGTGCGCCGCCATGCGCTGGAACACGCCTCTGTCAGAGACTCACGCGGAGCTGTTGTTGCGTCGCCTCGAGGTGCCCGAGTCTGGATCGGTCCTTGATCTGGGCTGCGGTTGGGGAGAGCTGCTCCTGCGAGCCGTCGCGGCAACGGGTGACTCCGCAACCAGGGGAGTGGGCGTCGATACGTACGGGCCGGACCTCGAGCGTGGCCGTCGCAATGCCCGCGACCGGGGGCTCGTTCACCGAGTCACGTTCACCGAGGCATCGGCGGTCGACTCAGACGAATCGGCTGATCGGGTCCTGTGCATCGGCGCGACGCACGCGTGGGGGGGAACGAGAGCGGCCCTCGACGGGTTGGTTCAGACCATCAAGCCGGGTGGCCGTGTGCTGTTCGGTGACGGCTTCTGGGAGCAGCCACCGGGCGCTACGGCCGTGGAGATCTTCGGAGAGGAAGTGGTCGCTCTCAACGACCTGGTCGGGCTGGCCCACTCGGCCGGCTGGCAAGTGCTGCACATCAGTCAAGCCGATCAGCTGGAATGGGACGACTTCGAGTCAAGCTGGCGGCTGGGGCGTCATCGGTGGCTGGCCGAGCATGCCGACGCTCCTGAGGCCGCCGAGGTGCGCCGGGAGCTTCAGGACGGTCTGCTCGAATATCTCGACGTCTATCGCGGCGTCCTTGGATTCTGTTATCTGGTGCTCGCACGCTGACCGCTCGCGTTCGATCACCAGGGGACCGGGCCGAAGCGGTCGATGAACCGTCCCGTACCGGCGTCGGCGCTTTCGGTTGCGAGCGACACGACCGCATCGGTCCCCTCGGTTACCGTCTGGTGTCCGCTGTGCCCGTTGAAGTCGGTCGCGGTGTAGCCGGGATCCGCCGCGTTGACCCGGATGCCCGGCAGACCCCGTGCGTACTGCGTGGTGAGCATTGTGACCGCCGCCTTCGTGGCGGCATAAAGCGGGGCGATCGGCTTGGATTCGACGCGGTCGGGGTCGTGGGTGAGTGCGATCGACCCCATCCCACTGCTGACGTTGATCACCGCGGGATGTTCGGAGAGTCTGAGCAACGGCACGAACGCCCCCGTCACGCGCACGATGCCGGCGACGTTGGTGTTGAAGATCTCGACGGCGTCGCGACCCGATAGTTCGTCGGTCGCGGCGTGCGAGCCGAGGATTCCCGCGTTGTTGATCAGAACGTCGACACGTCCCTCGTGAGCCTCGATGTCATGTGCGGCCAGAACGACCGATTCGTCGTCGGCGACGTCGATCGGCACGAATCGTGCGCCGAGTCGGTCGGCCGCGGCCTGGCCCTGCTCCGGGTCGCGGGCGCCGACGACGACGGTTTGTCCGGCCTCGATCAGGCGTCGAGCTGTTTCGTACCCCAGGCCCCGGTTGGCTCCGGTGATCAAAGTGATGGTCATGCGATCACTATCGGTCATTCGGAGCCTCGTAACCAGAGATGGCGTGGCGGTGGGATCACCAGTACCACCCTCGGCAGCTTTCCCGGGTCACCTGTGATCCACAATGAGAACGATGACGACCGCTCAGACCAGCCTCGCCGAGACGCTCCGTCTCTGGCGTGACCGCCTGGCTCCTGCCGAGGTCGGCCTGCCCGCCGGCCGGGCGCGGCGCGCGGCCGGCCTCCGTCGCGAGGAGTTGGCCGATCTCGCCGGCGTCTCGGTCGACTACGTGGTGAGGCTGGAACAGGGTCGAGCCACGACGCCGTCGGCCCAAGTCGTCGCTGCGCTGGCACGCGCACTGCAGCTGACCCGGGGCGAGCGTGATCATCTCTACAGCCTGGCCGGCCTGCAGCCCCCTGGTGACCGGATGATCAGCGATCACATCTCGCCCGGAGTGCAGCGTCTGCTGACGCGCCTGGGCGACGTCTCGGTCGCGGTGTTCGCCGCGGACTGGCGGCTGCTGTGGTGGAACCACAGCTGGGCGGCGCTCCTCGGCGACCCTTCGAGCATCGCCCCCGAGCATCGCAGCCTGGTTCGCTCGCGCTTTCCGATCCCGGGGATCGCCGGCGGCGTCGAGGCGTGGCCGGTTCGCTCCGACAACGCCGACGCGACCGATCGCGCGGTGGTGGCCGACTTACGCCGAGCCAGCGCGCGGTATCCCGAGGATCGGCGATTGGCCGACCTCCTGCGCGTGACGATCAGTGCCAACCCCCACTTCGCGCAGCTCTGGCGCGATGGTGCCGTCGGAGAGCATTCCGCGGACCGCAAGACGATCCACCATCCCACAGTGGGGGAGATCACCGTCAACTGCGACACGCTCTACGCCGGCGACACCGATCTCAAGATCGTCGCGATGACCGTCCCCATCGGGAGCGAGGACGCGAGCAAGATGGAGGTGGCCCGCATGACTTCGCTGAACTGTCGTTCGGCCCCACGGCCCTGAGACCGTGTCATCGTGGTCGGCAACGAGATGTCTCGGAACCCCTGATCGCAGACGCAGCCGCTTGCTTCAAAGCTGGGGGCGGATTAGGCTTTTCGCTCCCTCAACCACCTGGTTCTCGGGTAGATCGGACGGCCGTTCATGACAGGCTCACGCACCCCCGTTGTGTTCATTCACGGCCTCTGGCTGCACGCCACCAGTTGGGGTCCGTGGCTTGAGCTGTACCGCGGCGCGGGCTATGAGCCGATCGCCCCGGGATGGCTCGGAGAGCCGGCCACGGTTGCCGAGGCGCGTGAGCGTCCGGAGCTGGTCGCCGATAAGAGCATCGACGACGAGGTCGCGTACTACACCGAGATCATCGCATCGCTGGACGCCAAGCCGATCGTGATCGGGCACTCGTTCGGTGGGCTGCTGGCGGAGAAGCTTCTCGGCCAGGATGCCGCCATCGCGGCGGTGGCGATCGACCCCGCGCAGATCAAGGGCGTGCTGCCGCTGCCGCTGGCGCAATTGCGAGCGGCGCTCCCGGCACTCGGGAACCCGGCCAACTTGCACAAAGCGGTGTCGCTGACCGCCAAGCAGTTTCGCTTCGGCTTCGGCAACGAGCTGACCGAGGAGGAGTCAGACGCCCTCTATGAGCGGTGGAACATCCCGTCACCCGCGCGGCCGTTGTTCCAGGCGGCCGTGGCCAACTTCTCGATCCATTCTGAGGCCAAGGTGAACACGGGCAACGAGACCCGAGGGCCGCTGCTGTTGATCTCCGGCAAGCAGGACCACACCGTCCCGGACGTGTCGACACGGTCCACCTTGAAGCAGTACCGCGATTCCACGGCGGTCACCGAGCTCAAGCAGTTTGAGGGTCGTGGCCATTCGCTGACGATCGACCATGGCTGGCGCGAGGTCGCTGACGCGACGCTCGAGTGGCTCAAGGCCAACCTGGGTGAGCCCGAGAGGACCGGAACCGCGGCCGTCTGATCAGAACACGAACTGCTGGCCGCCGTCGATGTCGTAGGTCGCTCCGGTCAGCGCGGTGTTCGTCATCAGGTGCACGGCGAGGGCAGCCACGTCGGCCGGTCCGACGACGCGTCCGATCGGGAGGGTGCGGCGCAATTCGTCGCGCCTGGCCTCGAGCCCCTCGGCGGAGAAGTACGACGCCGACAACGGGGTGTCGATGAAGCCGGCGGCGATGAGATTGACGCGGATCGGCGCCAGCTCGAGGGCGAGCGCCGCCGCGAACGGCGGAAGTGCCGCCGTCGCTGCGGATGCGATCCCGAGCGCCCGACTGATCTTGCGCCCGCCGGTGCCGCCCATCAGCAGCAGGGTCCCGCCGGCCCGCATCTTGGGTGCCGCGGACCGCGCGACCTCGAGCCCGAGCGCCAGGTGGTCGCCCACCTCGTGGCGCAGCTGGTCACCGGTCATCTCCATGAGAGGCCCGTAGGTCGGGCCGGGGCCGGTGACGAGCACGTGATCGATCGGCGCCGGTAGCTCATCGAAGAACCGTTGCAGCGCCGAGGTGTTGTTGACGTCGAACGCCGCGGTGCTGCGCGCGCCCACGTCGTGCGCTGCCTGCTCGAGCCGTTCGGCGTTGCGTCCGGTGAGAACGACCTCCGCGCCCTCGGAACGAGCCCGGCGAGCCGTCTCCAGTCCGATACCGGCGCTGCCGCCGATCAGGACGACGGTTTGGCCCAGTAGTTCCGGCTCGCGGTGGATGGGGTCGACGCTGGTGGTGGTCATGCTTTCTCCGATGTTGTGTGTGCCGACGCGCTCACCGCGATCGGCGGCTGTGCGGCAGCGATCTCGTGCCGCAGCGCCTTGACCGCCGCGGCGTGGATCTCCGAGAAGCTCGGGAACGGCTGGATCGTGTCATTCAGCACGTCGAGCGGGACACGGGCGCGGATCGCCAGGGTCGCCTGCTGCAGCCACTCGCCGGCCTCCGGTCCCAGCGCATAGGCGCCGGTCAGGCATTCGCCATCGCTGAGCAGGGTCAGGAACCCGTTCGAGGTCGCGTATGCGTGCGTATAGGTCGCGGTCCTGGCGACGTCGGTCAGCCGCACGGTGGCGCTGAACGTTCCCTCGGTCGCGCCGGCGGCGGCGGCTTGGGGATCGGTGTAGGTGACGCGCGGGACCGCCTCGTAGTGGGCCTTGCGTGGCTCGCCGCAGATGTTCGAGGTGACCACCTCGCCCTGATACTCGCCGACGTGGGTCAGCTGCCAGATGCCGGTGACATCGCCGATCGCCCACAGCCGATCGCCCGCGCGCAGGTGCAGGTCGACCGCAACCCCTCGTGGATCCGGGTCGATGCCGACGGTCTCCAGCCCGATCCCGTGCACGCGCGGCCGACGTCCGGTGGCCACCAGCAGATGGTCGCCGCGCAGCTCTCGACCGTCGCTCAACGTCAGCACGAAGTCGTTGCCGTCACGGGAGGCGCCAGTCGCCTGCACTCCGAGCGCGAGCTCGATCCCGTCCTTGCGCAGCGCTTCACTGAGCGCCTCGCCCAGCGGCGCGGGCTCGCGGGCGAGCACCCGGTCCGAGGACTCGACGAGCGCCACCTCGCCGCCGAGTCGGCGCACCGCCTGGGCGAGCTCGACGCCGGCCGCGCCACCGCCGAGCACGAGCAGTCGCCGAGGTACGGCCTGCATGCCCGTCGCCTGGTTCGTGCCCCAGACGCCGTCGAGATCTGCCAGGCCCGGCACCGGGGGCACGAACGGGTCGGCGCCGTTGGCGAGAACGACGTGCTCGGCGGTGTGGCTGATGCCATCGACCTCGACCACCCCCGGTCCCGCGAGGCGGCCGGTACCGCGCAACAGCGCGATCTTGTGGTCGGTCAGCCACTGGGCGGCCGCGGTATCGGAGTAGTTGGAGACCATGAAGTCGCGCCACTGCAGCGCGGCCGGCACGTCGACCTCGGCGGTCGCCGCTGCCTCGCGGGCGCCGTGCACCGCTTCGCCCGGGCGTAGCAGCGATTTGGACGGGATGCACGCCCAGTAGGAGCACAGGCCACCGACCAGGTCTCGCTCGACGATCGCGACCCGGAGGCCGTTCTCGGCCAGCGCGGCCGCGCAGTGCTCACCGGGTGCCCCGCCTCCGAGGACGATCACGTCGTAGTCGACGGTCACCGCGGCAGCTCCTGCCCCGCCCGTTCGGCGACCATGTATTTGGCATACCAATCCGGCCAATCGGGATCCGCGCGGCCGATCCGGGTCTCGTGTTCGCCGTGCGCGGCCGCGGCGCGCTGGAGCGCCGCCGACAGGTCCGCGGCCGAGCTGAACGTCGTCGCCGCCGGATCGATCCGGCCCGGCAGGCGGGTGGTGATCTCCTGCAGCAGCCACGTGTTCCCGTCCGGGTCGCTGAACGACGCGAACGAGCCGTACGTTGCCCCGTCCGGGGCCGCGCCGGCGACGCGCGCGTCGGGGTCAAAGCGGTCGCCCAGCGTTGCCTCGTGGAACACCTCCGACACCGCGACGCCTTGCGCGGCGATGGCATCGCGCGCCGCCTGCGCGTTGGCCACGACCAGGTACAGGTTGGTGGCCGAGCCGGGCGCGGCCGATGTGACCTTTGACCCGAACTGGATCGAGCAGGCCGAGCCGGGTGGTGTCAGCTGGACGATGCGAAAGCCGTGCTCGTCGCCGGCGTCGGCGTCGAGCCTCCAGCCAAGCCCCGTGTAGAACGCCTTGGCGCGATCGACATCGGACACGGGAATGACGACGACCTCGAGCTTCAGGTCGATCGTTTCCGGTCCAGTCGTGTCTGTCGCAGGTGTCGTGGTCGTGTCCTGGACGTTGCTCATCGATCGCCTTTCATGGTGAGGTGGATGCCGTCGTGCGCGGCGACAGTCGCGCGGTCGAGGCACAGAAGCCGTACGTCTGCCGGCAGCTCACCGGCCGGCCCAGCAACACCCCCGGGCGCCGCACAGACATAGGGCGAGCCTAACCGCCACGGGCATCGACCGGGAACTTTTCTGGCGCGAATCGCCGGAACCGGTCAGCCGCTCTGGCTGACCGTCACCGTGGCGCTGACGCTTGACGGCAGGAACGGAGACGACGGGGTTGCACTGGCGCTGACCGTGTGGGGGCCGGCACTGGAAAAGGTCGTCGTGCACGTTGCCTGCTGCGAGCCGATGGACGGGCCGCCGGGTGTCCCGGCTACCGCGTCACAGCCGGGAATCGTCTGACCGTCGACGTCGAAGCGGACGGTCTCGGTGTCAGAGCCGTCATCGCCGAGAAAGGAGGTATCGGTGGTGAGTGTCACCGGCGTGCCCACCGTCGCGGTGGAGGGCGCCTCCAGCTCGGTGATCGTCGGGTCGCCGATCAACACAGCGGTCACGCCCGCGGCCGCGGCGGGTCGCGACCAGCGCACGTAGCGAAGGCGGTACAGGCCACATCCGACCTGCAACGTGGAGCCGGGAAGCGCGTTGGCGAACGTACCGCGCAGATGGCCCGCGGCGGACACGATCGGATACGAGGTCCCAGCGGGGACCGATCCGCAGCTCTCAAGCAGGCCGTGCTCGTTGTAGAGCCTCAGGGTGGCACCGGCGAGGTCGACCGGGCCGCTGGAGACGATCTCAGACCCCAGCGAGAAATCCAGGCTGGTTCCGGGGTCCAGTCGCGTTCCCTCGGTGCTCAGGACCGCCGTGTAGCCGGCGTTGCCCTCCGCAGACTGCGATCCCAGTGACACGGTCGTGTCAGAGAGTGACAGCGGACCGGTGCTGAGCTCGACCGGGAACGTGATGTTGGCCATGCTCTGCACTCTGACCGCCGTCAGACGGACCGGCTGTCCGTCTCGTGCATTGAGAGATTCCCCGCCGGTGAAGTTGAGCTCGGTGGACGCCTCGGCCGTTCCCGCGAGACCGTCCAGCACCAGATGCCCGACCTCGGTGTCGCTCGGCAGCGACGCGCCGCCCGCCAGGTCGATCGTGAGCGCGTGCCGACCGGTCAATGACGTCGGCAGTGAGCCTCCCACCGGTCACTGACGGGCGCGACTCCGGCGACCCAGTTGCCCGGGTCGCTCCAGAGCGACGACACCCCAAGTCCTGCGTCTGATCCGTTCCACGTGGGCGAGGATGCCGCGGCTGCCGCGGAACTGCCGAGCACGGCACCGGAGCCGAGCACGCCCAGCAGCACGACGGCCGGTCGTATACGTCGCGTCAGGCGGCTCATCATCGGCTTGTCAATCAGTATCCGGCGATGGGAGCAGGTTGAAGGCCCCCGTCCCAAAGTGTCACGCCCAACGTCCAGCAGCTCTACTGATCCACCACCGTCACCCGCGCCTGGCGGCCCGATGTCCACGCCGCTCGAGGTCCGAGTAAAGCTCCTTGATCCGGTCAAAGATGCAATCGGCCGCCTTTTGACATTGGTCGCGTGTCGCCTCGGGCACAACCTCGAGCGCGAACGGCACCCCGTATTGGACCGTGACCTTCGGAAATTGCATTCGCTTCCAATTGCGGACCTTGTGAGAACCAAGGATCGCGACCGGCACGACCGGAGCCCCGGACTCAAGTGCGAGCCTGCCAATGCCCGGCTTTGCCGATGCCGCCAGCTCCCCGGTCCGAGAACGAGTGCCCTCGCAGTACATCACCATCGCGCCACCGCGATCGAGGATCTTGAAGGCGGTGATGAATGCCTCCTCATCCTGATCTCCGCGACGAACCGGAAACACGCCGCCATGAGTGTAGATCCAGCTCAACGGGCCCGAACCGAACAGCTGGGACTTCGCCATGAACTGGATGCGGCGTCGTATGAAGGCGGCGGTGAAAAAGTGATCCATGTTCGACGCATGGTTCGGCGCCAGGATCACTGGCCCGTCCGGCGGGACATTGCCGCTGTCGATGCCCTGTGCGCGGAACGTCGTCAAAGCGTGGAATACCGTGATCGCGCGGACGATGTCGAAGGTGGCTCCGGGTGGCCCGCGGCGAGTCCGTTCGTGAAATACGTCGAAGAACTCCTTGGGCCGCTCGTCCTTATAGGCGAGCGCTTTGAGATCGGCGTCCGGCATGCTCCGCGAGCTTATCTGCTCGCCTCAGTGGCGCCCGATCCAATGTCTTGACTAGGCTGCCTCGGGCCGATCGTCGAAGGGGGAATGATCAAGGTCAATGCCCGCAAAGGAGAGGTTCTGTTCGATCATCCCGAACGGACGCGCGGCTGAACGCGAACGTCGTCGGACAGCCCGGGTGAGCTCGACCGGCTGCCGCGCGACGTGTGGTCCGTGCCGAAACAAGAGCTGGTCACCCCGCGTCGAGGCACGCCAGTGGATACTCACGAGCGCGTCGAAGCCGGCGGAGTCGATCAACCGAAGACCCGTGAGATCGATGATCACGCCGGTCAGGCCGGTCGCGCCCTGAGCAAGCTCGAGATCGAGCAACGTGACCGTCGCTTGATCAAGCGTTCCGCTCAACCAGATCACCGGCACCGCGTCCTCACGCCTCCAGCGAACCGCCAGCTGCCCTGCGACGGCCGGCCGGCCTCTCTGAGCGGCCGGATCGAGCCCGTTGTACAGATTGCGGTCACGGCGCCAACGAGCCAGCGCGAGCGATGTCGGTCGATCCGAGGGTGACACTTGCCCCCTGTATCGGCGCCGAGGGCATCGACCTTGAGGCGGAGTTACTGGCGGTCGGTGTGTGTGGCCGGGCCCGCCGTCGATGATGTCGTGTCCGGGTCCGCCGTTGATGGTGTCGTTGCCGGCTCCGCCGTTGACGGTGTCGTTGCCGGCGCCGGCGCAGATGATGTCGTTGCCGCCGCGGCCGTTGATGGTGTCGTTGCCGCCGAGGGCCGCGATCACGTCGGCGTGTGTGGTGCCGGTGATGTGGTCGGCATGGTTGGTGCCGATGATGGTGGCCTTGTGGCCGTCACAGCTGGCGACCTTCGCGGGCTTGTGCCTCGGCGGGGTGTTCCCCTTGGGCTTGGATTTCGATTTGGCTTTCGGGTGAGAGGTGGTGCCCCCGGGTCCGCTCCCGGCCGTCCCACCGCCGCCGCCGGTGATCCCGCCGCCGCTTCCGCCGCCGCCGGTCATCCCGCCGCCGGTCGCGCCGCCGCCGGTCCCGCTGCCGCCGGCATCGCCGGTCCCGCTCCCGGGCATGCTCGCGTTGCCCATCAGCCGAGCGACGACCAGTTCGGTCGTCTTCGTCCCGGTCGGTGTCAACGTCCCGGCGACGACGATCTTGCCGTCGGACTGGAGCGCTACCGCGTCGCCCTGAGCCTGACCCGGCAGATTCAGCAGCGCGGTCCCGTCAGTCCCGAAGCTCGGGTCGGGCGACCCGTTCGCCAGCAGGCGCACGATGCCGATCTGCTGTGTCGCACCCGTCTGCACGGTTCCGGCGACCAGGATCGTGCCGTCAGGCTCGAGCGCGACGGCGCGGGCGTCGGCCAGGCCCCCGAGGTCGAGCGACACGGTGCCGCCTGAGCCGAAGGATGGGTCCAGGGCCCCGCTCTCGTCCAGACGGGCAACCGCGAAGTCGTGGCGCCCGTTGATCGTCTCGGTCCCGGCGACGACCACCTTATGGTCGGGCTGGATCGCCAGTGCATTGGCCACCGTGGACTGCCCGATCGTGAACGTCGCGACCCCGGGCTGGGCATGCGGATCGTTGACCGGCTGGAACGCGACGAGCATCGATGACTGGGCCTTCGTCGCGCCGGGACGGTAGCCGGCGCCGATGAGCGTCGGTCCGTCGATCCCGACGGCGTTCAGTTCTCCGAAGTCCGTTGAGAACTTGTAGAGACCGCCCTCGAGCGTCGTGTCGAGCGCCCCTCCCGGGGTGAACTGCGCGATCGAGGCGTGGATGGCGCCGTCGTCGAACTCACCCCAACCGCCGACATCGATCGCGCCGCTGCTCTGAAGGACCACTCCACCGGCCTCCGCATCCTCCAGGGGGGCCCCAATCGAGGTGCCGTAGCCCGCCTTGCTGCCAAATCCGGGGTCGAGCGCGCCAGCGGGCGTCAGCTGCGCGACGAGCATGTAGGTACCCACTCCGTCGAGTTCGACCGATGTCCCGCCGACGGCTATGAGGTCGCCGTCGGGTGCCAGCGCGGCCGCCGCGCCCGTGTCGTTGCCGCCTGAGTCCACCTGGGCCCGGCCCCCGGAACCCCAGGTCGGGTCAGGAGCCCCCGCGTCGGTCAGCCGTTCGACGTACATGTCGCTGGTCCGCCCGAGGGCGTCGCGGTCGGTGCCGGTGACGATCGCCTTGCCGTCAGGCTCGATGACGAGCGCGCTGGCGCTGGCGTCGTTGTGTCCGGCGCCGGCGGTGCCGAAGTCGATCGCCGCCACGCCGCCCTGGCCGTAGCTCGGGTCAAGATCCGCTGGCGCCGCCGCCGCCGACCCTGCTGCCGCCAGACCTGTCGTGACGACCGCGGCGATCCCCAGGGCGCGTAGGCCGCGTATCTGCGTGTTGCGCATCACTGGTGGTCGCTGTCGCGTCCGGGTCCGCCGGTGAGACGGTCGTGGCCGGGTCCGCCGTCGATGATGTCGTGTCCGGGTCCGCCGTTGATGGTGTCGTTGCCGGCTCCGCCGTTGACGGTGTCGTTGCCGGCGCCGGCGCAGATGATGTCGTTGCCGCCGCGGCCGTTGATGGTGTCGTTGCCGCCGAGGGCCGCGATCACGTCGGCGTGTGTGGTGCCGGTGATGTGGTCGGCATGGTTGGTGCCGATGATGGTGGCCTTGTGGCCGTCGCAGCGGGGGATCTTCGTGGTCTTGCGCTTGGTCTTGTGCTTGTGCTTGTGCCTGGGTTTGGGGTGAGAGGTGGTGCCGCCGGGGCCGCTGCCAGTCGTCCCGCCCGTGCCGGTCGTCCCATTACCGCCAGTCCCACCACCGCTGGTTGCACCCGAGGCCGGGGGCGTGTAGTCGCCCATCAACCGCAGCACGAGCAGGGCCGACGGCGCCGGGTAGGGATCGACGACCGGTCCGACATCGATCGACCCGGCGATCACGATCCGGCCGTCGGGCTGGATCACCACGGCGTTGGCCTCCGCCTCGGCGGGCAGGCCGAGGACCTGGATGCCACTGGTGCCGAAGCTGGGATCGGGCGAGCCGTCGGGCAACAACCGGACGATGGCGATCCGGGCCGTCGACCCCTGGTCGGTTGTCCCGACGATCACGATCTTCCCGTCGGGGGCGACGGCGACGGCCTGCGCGGTCGCGTCGCCGGGGACCTGCACATCGACCTTTCCGTTGCTGCCGAAGCTCGGATCGGGGGAACCGCCCTCGTCGACGCGCAGCACCGCGAACGAGCGGGCGCCGACGGCGCCGGCTGAGCCGACGACGACGACCTTGTGATCGGGTTGCAGAGCGGCCCCATACGCGATGGTCGGCGCTCCGCCGAAGAGGAAGGTCCCGTCGACCGAGGATGCCCCGGAGGAGCTGAGCGCCCCTGCGTCGACGAGCATGGAGGGCGCCGGCGTGGTCGCGTCGTCCTCGCCGAACCCGAGGAAGTAGGGGTCATCGCTGACGACCGCGTTGAATGTCCCCGGCGCGTCGATGTCCTCGCCGGACTGCGCGAAGGTCGTGTCGAGCAGACCACTTGGCGTGAAGGCCGCGATCGCGGCCTTCGACGCCGCCCCGTTGGGGGTCGATGTCCCCGCGACGAGGATGTCGCCGTTGCTGCGTAGCGCCGTCGCGTAGCCCGCCTGTGCCGTGTTCGTCATGAAGGTCGTGGTCGCGACGCCCGTCCCGAGGCCGAAGCTCGGGTCCAAGGTGCCGTTGGGCAGGAAGCGGCCGACGAGCATCTTGGCGGTCGTGTGGTAGTTCGAGCCGGCCACGACGAGCTTGCCGTCCGGCTGCAGGACGGCTGCTGTGCCGAAATCGTCTTGACCGGACCCCGGGTCGATCTCCGCCCGGCCGCCGCTTCCCCAGGTCGGGTCGGGGGCGCCCCCGGAGGTCAGTCGCTCGGCGAACAGGTGCGCGTTGCCGCCGCCCATGCCGACTTCGTCGAAGCCGACCGCGATCGTCTTGCCGTCGGGTTGCAAGACGAGCGCGTTGCCGATCGAGTCGATGTGGCTTGAACCCACCGAGCCGAAGTCGATCTCGGCGACGCCGCCCTGCCCAAAGCTCGGATCGAGATCTGCCGGCGCGGCCACGGCCGACCCGGTTGCTGCCAGACTCGCCGCCGCCACGGCGACGATCCCCACGATGCGACGACGTCCCATCTCAGAAACCCCCGGTCCCGACTGTCCCCTGAGCCGCCCCGCGGGCCGCTCCCAATCTTCTTCAGCGCGGCAGCCTAGAGCGATGCCGCACGAAAGGCAAGATTAATGACGTTTGATTGACACCTATGTGGAAGCCGGGAACCGTCGCGGGGGCCACCGCTGGCTCCCCCGCCGCCCCGTTGCGGCGCTCGGCCGGAGGGCGTGCGATCGTTGTCAGTTGGCCGTTCCCTCTTGCCGAATGGTGCGGTAACGGAGTACCTTGATAGTCGTCAGTGTCAGGTGGAGCTGATGCGTCGCCCGTACCCCCGGTGACGCTGCGTTGTCGAGTCACTCTGGCCCTTGGTGACGATCTTGTTGATCGATGCGAAGGCTGGAGCTGCGTGCACGCAAAGCATCGAGGTTTACACAGAGACGGCCGTGCCGGACGGCACGCGGCGCTGCTCACGCGCCCAGGCCATGCCGACCTGGCCGTCCAGGGCGTCGGTCCGTTCTCCCTGTCGGCTGGCTCGGGCCGGCACCCCGAGCCCCCACCGGAGATGAGGTGAGCCAGATGCCGGTCCCCGACAACCCGCCAACTCAGGACACCCTCCGTGCCGCCGACAGCGCCGCGCGGTCGCTCACCGCCCACGAAGCCGCCGACCTCCTCCACATCAGCCCTGCGACTTTGCGCACCTGGGAAAAGGAATTCGGCTTCCCCGCCCCGGTGAGTTCAGAGCATCCCGACCCCACCTACCTCGTCACCGAACTACTGGCACTCCAGGACACACTCTCCGAAGCGTTGTCGATCACCTCCGCGATCCACACTGCACGCCAGCGGGTCGCCCACACCCTTTCGACGTAGTCATGGCTTTAGCGCTGGAAGTGGTCGGCGCGCTGGTCTTTGGGGCGGCGGTTCGTAGCCTGCCGAGCGGATCCGCGCGCCCGCTCGCCTCCGCCTCGATTGCGCTCATGGCGGCGGCGGCGATGGGGATCGCATTCTGGTCTGGGCTCTGGACCGAGGGACGGAAGCTCGTCGAGCAACACGCAAGCGACTCGAAGCTGACGCTCGGGCAGGCCAACGCCGTTGCCGGGAATCTGTTTCCGGCGAACGGTGCCTTCCTGCAATTTGCGGCAGCGAACATCCCGCCCAACGCGGCCGTGTACCTCTACTGCGGACCGGACGATGACGGCTGCCCGGACGGCCTTGACGACTGGATCGGCTTCCGGCTGAGTCCGCGCCTGATCGTCACCGACCCGGCTCACGCACAGTGGGTCGTCGTCTACGGCGCGAATCTGGCGACGGCGCCGGTCCGGTTCGGGGCGCCGCCCAAGGTGTTTGCCCCCGACTACGCAACGGGTCGGCGCCTGTGATCGGCCGTCTCGTCACCCCGCTGCTGCTGAACCTGGCGTTCGCGCTGGCCGGGCTCGGATTGCTGCGGCTGGCCGGCCATCTCACCCAGGTGACGCCGTCGCGCCTGCTCTACGCCGGCGGCCTTGGGTACCTGATCGGCATCGCCGCGGTACTGCAGTGCTGCGTCCTGGCGCTCGTGCTCGGCGTGCCGTTCAGCATCTGGATGGTGGCCGTGCTGTGCGCCCTGTTCTCAAGCCCTCTGCTTCGCGGGCTCCCGGGGGCGAGACGGTGGCGTCCGAGTCGTGCGGCGCTGGTGCGCTGGGCGGGGCGGGCGTGGTCTGATCACCTCGTCGTGCTCGTTACGCTGGTCGCGTTCGGCGTCCTCGCGGTGATCGCGCTGATCACCGTCGGCAACCGCCCGTTACAACCGCTCGACTACGACGCCTGGGACCTGTGGGCCCGGAAGGCCGGTTATCTGTACTTCCACTCACAGCTGCCGCTGTCGCAGTTCGCTCACGGTCCGGATCCGAGCCATCTGCACCCGGACTACCCGATGGTGCTGCCGCTGCTCGAGGCGCTGCAGTTTCGGGCAATCGGGCGCTTCGAGGTCTCCTCGGTCCACATCGTGGTTTGGCTGTTGATGGTCGGGTTCGTCTGGGCCGGCGTCTACCTGAGCTCATGCCGAGGTCACGCGATGCTCGGCGCCGTGCTGTTCACCGGAGCGGCGCTGTCGATGATGAGCCAACTGCTGACCGCGTACGCCGATGTTCCGGCGGCGATGTTCCTGTGTCTCGGCGTCCTGCAACTCGGCGTGTGGCTCGAGTCGGGCAGTCGCGCCGATCTCGCGATCGGGGCGCTGCTGCTCGCCGGCGCGGCCGGAATCAAGAACGAGGGCACGCTCGGCACGATTGCGGCGCTCGTGGTCGCGCTCGTGGTCGCGATCGCCTACCGGAAGCGGTTGCGCGAGTTCCTGCTGTTCGGAGGCGGCGTCGTCGTGCTTGCGATCCTGCCCTGGCGCCTGTGGGTCGCAATCAACCACCTCCAGGCCGAGATCCCGGTTACCAAGAGCGTCGATCCGTCGTACCTGTCGGCTCGCTCGAACCGGCTGAGCCCGGCGATCACCTCGATCTACGGCCAGCTGACGAATGTGCGATCGATCGCTGTGCTCGTGCCGATCGGGATCGCGGTCGCGCTGGCCGTGCTCGTCCGTCGCGGGCGCCGCCCGATCGCCGGGTTCTACCTCGGCCTCGGTGTCGTCTACTTCGTGTCGCTCGTCTGGGCCTACTGGATCAGTCCACTCGGTATCCGATTCCTGATCGGCACGTCAGTGAGCCGGATCTACGTCGGCGTCGCGGCCATCGCGCTCGCCGCGCTGGCGCAACTCGGCTCGCAGGATCGGGCGACCGCGAAGCGGCGACCGCGTGATCCGCAGTCCCTCGACGGCGCACCGGCGCCCGGCGCAGCGCGGAATCGGCGAAAAACCGCTGCGAGGTGAAACGGCCCGGGAGCTAACTGACCGCCCGGCGCGCGAGCTCGGCGCTCGCGGCCGAAACGAAGCCCTGTGCCACCGAGTTACCGACGTCGCCGAGCGGAAGGAAGCGCGGGGCGTCGAGACTCGCGTCGAGTTCGAGCTCGATGCGCGTGTTTTCCCCTTCGGTCAGGTGCCAGGTGACGTCGAACTTCGCGGATCCACCGACTTTGGCGAGCTTGACGGTAGCCGGTGGCGTCACCGTGACGGCCATCAGCAGGTCGAAATCCCTCGTCACCGGCCCAACCGACAGATGCAACGTCGTGTGCGCCCGACTGGGCACACCACTCGCGTCGCGCTCGAGGACCTCGACCGCCCGTACGACCTCCGGATACCAGACCGGGTACTCGTCAACCGCCTCGACCAGAGCAAGGCACTGTGCGAGCGGCGCCGGTACGAGCGTCGCCGACGCTCCTCGCAACTGTTTCATAGCTGCAATCTACGCACTTGCCGCCCCCGGGTCCAAGGCCCCTCGTCGGCTCGGGTTCGTCACGATCAGCTGCAGTGCGATCGGCGCGTGCCCGCACCGACGTTAACGCACAGGCATGAGTGTCAGAGTGCAAGGGTTTGATTGACACAAAATCAGATTGTTAGATTTGTGCACACTTGTGGTGAAAACCCCTATATTAGGCAGTGCACTGCGTTGAGATCTGGCGATCATCGGCGCCGGGCGATCATGTCGCGCCGCCGATGGGATTTCCCCACTGGCGCTTCGAGGAGAGGGTTGCAACCATGCGCCGACGAGTCCTATTCGCGTCGATCTTGTCGGCGGTCCTGGCCGCGACTATGGTGGTCGGCGTCTCCAGCGCGAGTGCGGGGTCGCGGTCGGCGCGCGCTCGGACTTTGGCGGCTCGTCCGTGGTTGAACACCGGGTTGACTTCGTCATTCCGTGCGTTGTTGCTACTGAGGCAGATGACGTTGCCGGAGAAGATCGATTTGATGACCGGCAATCAGGGCGAAGCTCCGTACGCGTATTACAACGCGCCGATCCCTCGGCTGGGCATTCCCGCCCTGAAAATGGCCGACGCGAGCGCTGGCGTGGCCCCACGAGGGTGGTCGTTGTTGGCGACCGGCCAGAACGCAACGGCGCTTCCATCGATGCAGGCGCTGGGCGCGACGTGGTCACTTCCGTTGGTCAGCAAGTACGCGGGAGTCGTCGCCGCCGAGGTCCGTGAGACCGGGCAGAACGTGCTGCTCGGTCCGGACGTGGACATCATGCGCCAGCCGTGGTGGGGACGTACCGACGAGACCGAGAGCGAAGATCCGACGCTCAACGCCGATATCGGCGGCCGCTACACACAGGTTGTTCAGGCTCACAACGTGATCGCTGATCTGAAGCATTACGCGGGGTATAACCAGGAGACCAACAGGGGCAACGGGGAGAACGACATCGTCAGTCAGCGTGCCCTGCGCGAGGTGTACACGCTCGCGTTTGACTCGATCATCAAGCAGGCGAAGCCCGGCTCAGTGATGTGCTCGTTCAACAAGATCAACGGTGTCTACTCCTGCGAGAACCCAAACACACTGCTCGGTCTCCTCGATCAGCAGCTCGGCTTCACCGGGTTTGTGATTACCGACTTCGGCGCCATCCACAACACGCTCCCGGCGCTGCAGGCCGGCACCGATATGGAGACCGGAACCACCAACATCTTCGACGGCGCGCTGCTCAACGACGTCACCAACGGCACCGCGCCCGAGGCACTGGTCAATGAGGCGTGTTTCCGGATCCTGAGCACGATGTTCCGACTCGGCGTGTTCAACACCAACTACGCCCCGTCGGCAATCCCCGTCGCCGCCCACGATGCGGTTGCTCGCGACGTGGAAGACCAGGCGATCACACTGCTGAAGAACAGCAACAACACGCTGCCGCTCACCTCCGCGACGAAATCCATCACGGTCGTCGGCGCTGACGCGAACATCCTGGCCGCGCCGAGCGGCGCACCCTGGGTCAGCCCCACCGAGTCCTCGTCGCCCCTGCAAGGGATCCTCGCCCGCGCCGGCTCGGCAAGCGTGAACTGGGTGCCCGGCAACGACCCCGTCAACGCAGCGTCGATGCTCGAGAGCAGCGACATGACGGCAGTCCCCTCATCGGTCCTCACGCCGGCCAACGGGGTCGGCACCGGTCTCGACGCCTCCTACTGGCACAACACCGACTTCCAGGGTGCGCCAGCGCTTCAGCGCGTCGACAAGCAGGTCAACTACGACGTCGGGTTCCTCAGCACGTTCGGCTCCTGGGCAGGTCAGACCTCGCAGGTTCCGATTCCCCCCGTCAACTCCCCGGCCGAGCAACAGTCAGTCGTCTACAACGGCACCATTACCGCCCCCGAGACCGGTGACTACACCCTCGATCTCACCGGGTTCGGCGACGCCACCCTGACGTTCGACGGCCAGCAGATCATCACCATGACCGGCGCGGACGCCACCCTGTCGAACGCCGCTTCGCCGGTGCTGCACCTGATCGCCGGCCAGTCGCACACGCTGAACATCACCTACCAGGCCGATCATCCGTTCGACAGCCTCGAGCCGGGAACCTTGCTGCTGCAGTGGAAGACGCCGCCTGACGCCTACTCGCCCGCCATCCAGGCGGCCGCAGCGGCCGCCGCGAAGACCGACGTCGCGATCGTCTACGTACGCACATACGAGGGCGAGCAACGAGACCGCGTTTCGCTGAAGCTCCCCGAGAGCGCCGACCAGCTGATCCAGGCGGTCGTCGCCGCCAACCCCAAGACGATCGTCGTGCTCGCCAACTCCGGGCCGGTCACGATGCCTTGGCTGAACTCGGTGCCCGCGGTCGTCGAGACCTACTTCGGCGGCCAGGAAACCGGGAACGCGCTCGCTGATGTCCTGTGGGGCGACGTCGACCCCTCGGGCAAGCTGACCAACACCTATCCGACCAGCGACACTTCTGTACCGCCAGGCGTCACCAACCCCTGGGCCACCGCCGACAATCTCAACGTCAGCTACGGCGATGACATCAACGTCGGCTACAAGGGCTACGACACCGCGGGCATCACCCCGCTGTTCCCCTTCGGGTACGGGCTCTCGTACACCACGTTCGGCTATTCCAACCTGCAAACCACACCGACCGCCGCGACCGCAACCACACCGATCCACGTCAGCTTCCAGCTCGCCAACACCGGCAGCCGGACCGGGGCAGAGGTCTCCCAGGTCTACCTCGGGCTGCCCGCCAGCACCGGCGAGCCTCCCAAGCGACTGGTCGGCTACGCCAAGACCAGCCTGACTGCCGGGCAGACGACGACCGTCAACATCACGATCGATCCCAGCTCGTCAACCAGGCCGCTCAGCTACTTCAACACCACGACCAACCAGTGGGAGATCGCGCCCGGAACCTACACCGTCTACGTTGGCTCCTCAGAGCAGACAACCCCCTTGACGGCGACGTTCACAATCAGTTAGCGCCGCTCTGCGCTGGCGCGCTCGCCCGACTGAGTTCGCAGCGCCGACTCCTTGGGTACCGGGTCGACGTCGTGAAACGGCGGCCGGTAGTGGTAGGCGCGCTGCTGATGCCGGCTGCCACGTTTGGGGTGTTGCCGGACACTTAGCGTGCGGGTGACCGGGCTCGAGCCGATCGGGTCGCTGAGACCGGTCAGCCGTACGATCACCGCCAGACCGTTCGGGTCAGCGACCTTCACCGTTCGCTGAGGCCCTGGAGTCGGCGGGCCAGGAGGTCGCGGGCGGGGGAGCCGACGCTGTTGGCGCTGGCAGGGCTGCGATGAGTCCGGCGTCCTCGAGTCGCGCGAGGCCGCCATAGAGGGTGCCCGGGCCGAGCGTGGCCTCTTGACCAATTTGGCGGTCAAGATTGCTTGAGCACGGTCGTTCCTGTATATGTTCGCGGCTGATTTTCTGGTCAAGGGCGTGGCCGGGTGGCCGTGCGAGAGGGAGTGATGATGCTGGCAAGTCTGTGCCTGAAGGTCGGCCGGCCGGGACGGATGGTGGTTCGACTCAGTCTGATCGCCTTGATCACGGCGGCTTGGTTCACGTTGCCGGGCACGATCGCCGGTGCGGCTGCGGGGAGGCAGGCGGCGGCGCCGGCCCGGAGTCCGTTTTACTCAGTCGCCCGGGACTACACGATTCGCTACTACCCGCGCTTCATGACCGCGTTTCAGCAAAGCCTCGCGGGCGCCAATCGGATCGCTGGCCCGAACCGTGTCGGTCCCTTGTACGGCTTCGTCGTGTCGATCAACGTGGACACGATCTACGCCAGCTTCTACCTCGACCTGTCGCAGGGCCCACAGATCTTCACGATTCCCAAGACGGATGTGTCCTACTCGTTGCTCACGCTTGACGTGTTCGGCGACCAGTTCAAGAACAACATCCCGCCGCTGACGGCCGGGACCTACGCGCTGGTACCGGCCGGCTACAAGGGGACGCTGCCCCACGGGGTCACCGAGGTGCCGGTGCCCTATCCCGTCACGACCTGGATCATCCGGGCCGACAAGTACAGCTCCACCAACCAAAACCAGGTAGACCAGGCGAAGGCGTTCCGGGCCTCCCTCAGACTGGCCTCGCTTTCGACCTATGAGAGCGATCCATCGGCAGGGCCGGCGAAGATATTCCCGCAGGCGGTGTTCGCCCCGCGGGTGAAGGCGATCACCGATGATGCGGTCAGGTTTCACACCACCCACTTCTTCCGGGTCGTGCAGGCGGCGCTGCGCTCGCCGGCCACCGCCCCCCTGAGCACGTCTGACCTTCAGCTGTCGGCGAACTTCGACCGGCTGTTCGCGGCGGCGAACGCCGCGGCCCGACGCGGAAACTCCGGGCCCCTGTCGCAGATGATCCGCGGGGCCCGCGCCGCCCATGCCGCGATCATCGACACCTGGCTCTCCCACGTCGACCGCAACCGCTGGATCCACTTCAACAACTTCGCCGACTGGGGCACGGCGTACCTTGACCGCGCTGCCGGCAACGAGTACATCCAGTACGGAAACAACGCCGACGCCGCCGGCTACTACAACGCCTTCACCGACGCCAGCGGCGCTGCGCTCAACGGCTCGGGTGGGCACGCCTACCGGCTGACCTTCTCCAAGAACCAGATCCCTGAGGCCGACCGGTTCTGGTCGCTTACCGCCTACCTCCCGCGCGGTAACACCCTGGTGCCCAACGCGGCGAGGAAGTACGAGGTCGCGGGCTTCACGCCGGGCCTGGTGAAGGGACGCGATGGCTCGATCACCATCTACATGCAGACGAAACCACCGGCGGCGGCGCTGAGGCCCAACTGGCTGCCCGTGCCCCGAGGGCCGTTCGACGTGCTCCTGCGGGTCTACGGCCCCACGGGTAACACCGCAACCGGGCACTACGTTCCGCCGCCGATCCAACCGTAGAGCGCGCTTCAGGCTTTCAGGCCGCTCACCTCTGGCGGCTCGGTCTCGAGTGACGCTCGATCGAACAGCAGCATCAGGAGGAAGAACACCGCGCCCGTCAGAAGCAGGCCCACGTCGATCATGACCGGGACTCGTGACTCGTGCGGCAGGACGAGCACCAACAGAGCCACGACGAGCCACACCAGCGCGCCGATCGCCACCGGCAGCTCCCAGCGCCCGAGCGAGAACGCGCCCTCCTTGACGGAGAGCCGTTTGCGCACCGTCAGATAGAGGACGACGGTCGAGCCGTAGATGATCACCGGCAGGATCGTCCCGGCGGTGATCAGCTGCAGCAGCGCGTCACCGGGCAAGGCGATCATCAGGAGGATTCCGCCGCCGAGAATCAGGAGCGTCGCGGGGATCGGCGTATGCGTGCGTGGGTTGACCCGCCGAAATGTCTGGTGACACGGAAACCGTCCGTCGCGCGCCATCGCGTAGACCAGCCGGGCGCCGATTGCCATCGTCACCATTCCGGCGGCGAAGAACGAGAAGGTCACCGCCACCAGCAGGATCTTCTCCACCACTGGGCCGAGCTGATCGCGCATGATCGCCGCCACCGATCCCTCCGTGAGGCTGATCTTCTTGATATTGGTGATCGAGACGGTGAGCGCGATCAGGAACACCATTCCGAGGACCGCGGCGGCGACCACCGATCCGATGATCGCGCGGGGGACGGTGCGGTACGGGTCCTTGGCCTCCTCCGCGAGGTTCGCCGCGGCGTCGAATCCGACCAATGTCGCGAGACCCATGATCGTCGCCAGCATCAACCCGCCTCCGGCCCCGAAATAGTTCGGTGTGCCGGCGGCGACACCGCGTGAGCTGAGGTTCTCCACCGAGCCGTGGCCGGTGACCACGACGACGACGATCAGCGCGATCGCCAGCACCGCGATGATCGCGACCTCGATCACCACCGCGGCCGAGTTCAGGAAGGCGACGATGCGCACCGAGGCCACGACGAGCACGGCCTGAGCGAGCAGCACCGCGACCGTGATGATCCGCGCCGTGCCCTCGTCCGGATGGATCCCGAACAGCGGCATGAACGCCTGGCTGGCCAGCGCGTTGTCCGCGGCCACCGTGCCGATCCCCAACCAGCAGAACGTCAGCCAGCGGAAGCCCCAACCGATCCGCGGGTTGGCCAATCGCGACGCCCACTGGTACGAGGACCCCGTCAGCGCGATGCGGGCTGCGAACTGCGCGACCACCAGCGCCACCAGCCCCTGGCCGCACGCCACGATCGGCCACAGCCAAATCCCGAGCGGCCCTCCGGTGCGCAGCACCTGGTCGTAGGTCCCGAAGATCCCGACCGCCACCGAGATGAACGCGAACGAGATCGCAAACACCTGAAACGAGCCCAGGGTCCGCTTCAGCTGCGGCTGGTCCCCGCCCACCCTCGCAGTCGATCTTTCCCCCCGCGCCGATCGGGATGAGCCGGGCGGCACGGCTGCCGGCGAGCGCACGTTCAGCCTGAGTTGCCGGGCGGGTTCGGCATATCTGAGCAGAAGAGCACCTGGTAGCCGATGTACTCGCGGTTATACGGCCACTGGTACAGAGAATCCAGGTCGTCGTTGGTCGAGTCGTGCAGGACCGGGACTCCAGGGGACGTCGGAAGGTAGCGAAACCCATTGGACGGGGAGTAGAACTCGAGCTTGTCGAGCCCAAGCCCGCCCTGATCGATCGGTTTGAACAGCACGTTGGTGATCGAGGCGGGAACTCCGCGGATGCGGGCGTCCCCGGCGCTGCCCACGGCATTCGCCTGGGCCACGGCAATCCGCGTGGTCCAGTTCGTGAAGCGCCCGATGAACTGGGCGCCGTCGGCCTGGTCGGCGAACAGGTACTTGTTGGGGAGGGGGACAAAGGCGAAGTGGCCGCCGTCGCAGTACCAGTCGCGCGCGTTGCCGACCGGGCCCAGGTCGTACATCACCGGGTAGGCGAGCGACACCAAGCGCGCGTAGATCATGCGCTTGGCGGCCAACTCCAGCCCGTCCCGGGCCTGACCCACATTGCCCAGGCGCCAGTCGGTCTCCCCGGGCCCCGGCTCGGCGTTGACCTTGCTCGCGACAGCGGTGAGCTTGCCGTAGTCGCTGACGATCAGCCGGCCGAGGTCGTCGAGGTGGTCGCCCGCCTGGCTGTAACGCTCCGCGAGCTCGACGCCGAGCTTGCTCGCCGCAGTGGTCACCTTGGGGCCGATGAGATCAGCCGAGCCGTCCTCGCGAGTGAAGTATGCCCCCAGGAGGAACGCGGCGTTCAGCGTGTTCCCGATCGCCGTGGTCTCGGGGGTGGCGTTCCCGAGCAGGCTGACGTAGGAGAGCGCGGTGAGCGCGCTCGAGGTCGTGTTGTCGGTGGCGGGTGGTTGCACCGCTTCCTCGATGCGTTTTGAGATCTCCGTGAGATTGGCCAGCGCGGGCACGCCGCTCGCGCCGAATGGCTGCTGGAGGCCGAGCGGCCCGAAATAGCGGGCCACCTTGGCGACCTTCGAGACCTCGTCGCGCAGCTCCGTCCGGATCCCCTCGCACTGGGCGGCGGTGAAGCCCTGGTGCGGTTCCGAGCATTTGCCCTGTGCGTTGGTCAGGTCGTCCTGGATCGAAGGCCAGTCTGCGCGGTAACTCTGGTAGTAGCTCTTGCGGATGTCACATACCGGGTCGGCCGCAGAGCACAGGCCGGTCACGTCGGGAGCGCCGAGGAAGTTCTGTACCGCCTGGGCGCTCGCCGCGTCGATCGGCTGCCCGTCGGTGTCCTTGAACGCCGGGAAGGACTCAGGCGCCTGGTTGGCGATGCGCAGCAGCTCGGTGTTGACCGGGGTCCCGCCATCACGGCGAGGGGGCGCGGCCAGCATCGGCTCGTATCCCCCGTCACGCGCGCGCATCAGCACCCCGGCAAGCTGGCCGGGAGGGCCGTCGAACGACTCGCTCGTCTCGGCGAGAGGCGCGGTGGACCCCACCCGACCGACGAACGCGTAGGCCCCGTTGCGGGCGGGGTCCTCGCCATTCAGCGTCTGCGGATCGGCGGCGTTGATCGCGTTGAATACCTGACGCGTCCCGCCGAGGCGCTCGACCTGCTGGGCCGCCTGATCCCAGGCGTCGTCATTCCCGTGCGGCGCGCCGAAAGCCTGGAGGAAGACCAACGGCCTGGTAGGGGAGTCAGCAGCGACCTTCAACTCGCTCGCGAGGTTCCGAACCGCGGCAGGCTCCTCTGCGCCGTCGGCGGCGTTGGTCGTGTAGACGGACTCCGCGTGATCGGTTGCCGGCCGCAGATCGCCGGCGTTCAGCACCAGAAGGTGAAAGCCCGCAACGCCCCCGCCGGGATTCGGACGCGTATAGCGGCTAGCGCCGACCTGGATCGTGAGCTCGGCAGGTGAGGAGTCTGTTCCGGCCTGATCGGAGCCGGTGTCGAAGTTGACGGGGTCGGTGAAGACGAAGTCGTACTTCCCGGTGACGCCGTTCAGCCGCAGAGACCCTGACAGCCCGATGTTCGAGTTGCTGCGACTGACAAAGGCGGATCCGGCGGGCGCGCCGGCGACTCCGACCGCCGAGACGTGGACGCGCTCCAGCCCTGGTCCGTCGGGCAGCGGCCGCCCGCCGATCTTTTGCAGCAGCTTGTTGAACGCGTTGAGGTCCAGCGACTCTTCGGCGGGAGCGAACCAGTCGAGCACCACGAGATGGTCCATCGACCCGGTGGATTGATCGATGATCGCTCCGACGCTCTGCATACCGGCGGCATCGGCGACCACGGATCCGCTGGCGGTGCGCTCGAGCGTCTGGCGGTCGAGCACCACATAGTTGATGCGGTTACAGCACTGCGTGTCGGGGACGGCCTGCCCGTCCAGATCCACGCTGCCGCCCCGCGTCGCCAGCCGCATGCCCGCCGGCGGGATGTCCGGAAGAACGACGGCTGTCGCGGTGTCGTTGGAGGTGCCGCTCTGGTCAGCGACGGCCGCGGAGGCGACGGCCGCCGAGGCGACGGCGTGTCGGGCCCTGCGAACGGGCGCGCGGACCGATACGCGGACCTGGTAGCGCCCGGGGCGGTCGGGCACGAGGATGGGACGGCTGCCTCGAGCGTTGCGGAGCGTGGCCCTGGAGCCCTTCGGCGCGTGGACGATCCTCCAGCGGAACGTGGGGCTGCCCGACCCAGGCGGCAGCTTGGTGGCCCGGCCGTTGAACTGGACGAAGCCATCCTGAATCCTGGTGTGGTTCGCGCCGGCGCTGGCGATCGGCGCGGTACGAGGGATGTACACCGTCCGCGACTCCATGTCGTAGCGGCTCTGGCGCTTGTAGGCGTGCGTCTTGTGGACGAGGATCTGGACTCGGTTCCGGCCGAAGCGAAGCCCTTGGCCCGCGCCCAATGCCACGTTCAGCCGCCGGCCTTCCTGCAAGAACCCGCGATCGACCCGCCGATCGTTGACATACACGCGCGCGCTGACGCCGTCTGCCACGCTCAGCGCCGCGCGGACATGCGTCCCCGTCGTCTCCCGCAGGCCCACCTGAAGGGGCGCTGCGGTCGTCTCAGTACGGAAGCTGGTCACCCGCAGCAGGCTCGTATCGCGCTTCGCGACGATGAACCGGACGTGGGAGATCGCGCGGTGGCCATTCCCGTCCATCGCCTGTGCGATGGCATCGTTGTAGCCGTAGTGCAGGTGCGCACCGAACCTGAGCAGCGCACCGTAGTTGCCACCTGGACTCGGGCGCAGAAGGCGGGTGACGTCTACCCCGTCGACGTCGACCTTGGTGAGTCGCGCACCGTCGCGCACATGGACGACCACCCGGAACGGCCCCGTCCCCTTCTGGATCAGCGTGTCTTCCGTGGGCCGGACGAAGCTGACGAGCTTCGCCGTTTGCGCGGGCTTGCCACCGGACGCCGCAGTCGCGCCCGCCGACGACGCGGCCGGTCCGGCCGCGATCACTGCGAGCGCAGCGAAGACAACGCCGGCTGACGTGCGTGCGCGTACACCCATTACGGTTCCCCGTCGTGTCCTCAATTCCAGCCCCCAGTGATCGAATCGTCCAACCACGTATCGGCGCCGATACCGATCCCCTTAAGCGCTCTGTGCTTGGGCTGAACTGAACGGCTGATCGAGCGCAGCGCTCAGCCGACGCCTCGCGCAGTAACCGAGGCCAGCCCTCTTCGCCCCCTGGTCCAACGGGCTTCGTTGCCCGCGTCAGCGGTCGCACTCAGGCCGTTGACACGGGGAGTCCCTGGCTGATAGGTCTGGTGTCGCGGGCCGGTAGATGATGTCGAGGAGGAGGCAGGGATGACGTGCTTCGGACTGAGACACGCGGCCGCGCTCGTGGTCGTCGTGGTGGTGGTGCTCTGCGGTGCGGTGGGTGCGCAGGCGAAGGCCCCGCCGTGCTCGGCGGGCACCGTCGTGCGGACTGACAGCGGGGCGGTGTGCGGGGTCACCGGCAAAGGGCAGACCAGTTACCTCGACATTCGCTACGCCGCGCCGCCGGTCGGCGCGTTGCGGTGGGCGCCGCCGCAGCCGGCGCAGCCCTGGACCTCGACCTATAGCGCTACCAAGGAGCCGGGCGAGTGCAGCTCACCGAGCTTCCCCAAGGGGGGCCTGGCAAAAGAAAGCGGCGAGGACTGCCTGTTTCTCGAAGTGCAGAAGCCCGCGCGTGCGAAGGCCGGAAGCAAGCTGCCGGTGATGGTGGAGATCCACGGTGGTGGGTTCCTCGGCGAGGCTCGCGACGACGAGGGCGCGAATTTCATCCACCACGGTCCCGTGATCTACGTCTACATCGAGTACCGGCTCGGGGTGCTCGGCTTCCTCGCCGACAAGGCGCTGGGGGCGCACTCGGGCGACTACGGCCTGATGGACCAGCAGGCCGCGCTGCGGTGGGTGAAGCAGAACATTTCCGGCTTCGGCGGAGATCCGGACAACGTGACGATCTTCGGTGAGTCAGCTGGCGGTGCGAGCGTCTGCGATCAGGTCGCCTCCCCGACAGCGAAGGGGCTGTTCGAGCGGGGGATCAGCGTGAGCGGCTTCTACAACTTCAACGTGAACACGATCTGGTGGCCGGCGGACTGCAAGTCCACGCTGCCCACCGAGGCCCAAGCCCAGGCGATGGGCGCAAAGTTCGCCGCTGCGGTGGGCTGCGGGGACGCGAGCGACATGGCCGCGTGCCTGCGCGAGGTGCCGACGGCGACGCTCGTGAAAAAGGCGGGCACCTTCCTGAGCCCGACGAGCAGCGGCGCGATCGGGCCGATCGCCAACGGCACGACGTTGCCGACCTCGGCGGCGAAGATCTTCGCCGAGGGCAAGGAGAACAGGGTCCCGCTGATCATCGGGGTTGGCCAGGACGAGTTCAACGGCGGCGTCTATACCAACACTCCTCACCATCCCGTGGTCGCCAACAACCCGGCCGAGTACCGTCAGCTGGTGCGCACGCAGTGGGGGTCGTTCGCGCGTCAGGTGATGCACCTGTATCCGATCAAGCGCTACCCACCGCCGTCGCCGTTCATCGCCTACCGGACGATCATGGCCGACGCGTTCAGCGTCTGCCCGGCGCTCGAGACCGACGCCGAGCTGTCGCGCCACATTCCTGTGTACGCCTACCAGGACGACGACGGCGATTCCCCCGCCGAGGTGCCGGGCACGACGCAGCCGCTCGGGGCCAACCACAGCGCGATCAACCGGCTCGTGCATGACGTCCCTTCGACGCTCGACGCCAACCAGCTCGTGCTCCAGAACCAGGTGCTCGACGAGTGGACGGGGTTCGCTGACAACGGCAACCCGTCGCCGTTATCGACGCCATTGTGGAGCCGTTATGGCGCGGTGGGGCATCCGGTGATGGCGCTATTGCCCGCCGGGGAGAGCGCGCTGACCACGACCGCCGCGATCATGGCCGCCCACCACTGCGGTTTCTGGGACTCGGTCAACCGCACGGCCCCCTGGGCGGTCAACTGATCGATCGTCGCCCGGTCAACGAGCTCAGTCGGCGCCGGCACATGAGGCCGGCGCCGGCTCTGTTGACCGATGGCCGCGCTTGTTCGCGTCCGACACGACCGCACGTTCCTCTGCCCGGGTGGGTGCCGAGCCCGACTCGCTCAGCCCAAAATGGGACACTGCCCTGAGCCGCGAACAGCGGCCCGCGCCTCGGAAATCATCTCGCTCAGGCTGGCATGGACCAGGCGGACGGCGTGCAGCCGGTCGCGGAGCTCCGGCGGCTGATAGCCCACCTCGTCACCATCGACACGCAGCAGATAGTCGTGCAGCAGGCTCGCGCAGACCGACAACTCGGTGTCGTCGAACGCCAGGATCGCGTGGGCGCCCGCCGCCGCGCTATCGGTGAACCGCTCGCCGAGCGTCGCGTAGTGGCGTAGCAACAGCACCTGTCCAGCGTCTTCGGCTGGCGTCAGGCAGAGGCGGGCGAGCTGCTCTGACATGACCGCTGACACCGTCTGCAACGCCGGCGCCGACCAGGAAGCGGTCACACTCACCGGCCGGTCAGGGCCCTGGCTGCGGATCTCATGGACATCGACGGTCACTTCACCAGTTTCGAACTCCATGCTCTCAGCCTAGGACGGTGGTCCGACCAGCATCTCGACTTCCGGTCAGTCGCGATCAGCCGCGGATCGACGTCGGCGCCGGCAAGGTCGTCCAGCGGGCCCTCCGAATGGAACCCGAAGCGGGCGAGCGGATGCTCCAACTCGTTCGCGAGCACGACGCGCAGCAGACACTGCTCGAACCCCATCATGGCGGCGCTGGGCGACAAGCCGGCGCTGTCGATCTCCACGCACGACGTCGAGGACGTGTTGCGGAGGGTCGCTACTCCCCGGACGAAGCGCATGCAAGACGAAGCGGGCAAGACGAGGACGGTCACGGCGCAGGGTGCGCCGCGCACCGTCAACCAGCATCGACAGCTGATGTACGCGATCTTCAACTACGCGATGCGCCCGAGCACCTACGGGCTGCCGTCAAAAGCCCGTCCGCTCGTGCCGCCAGGGAGCGGAGCCGCCGCGCATGGCGCTGTGCCACCCGCGTGCGATCGGCTCATTGCTTGTGCTCGCGTCAAGGCTGCCAGGCATTAGGACGTAATTGACCGCCGGCCGAGTGAGTCTCCGGACGTCCTGGCGTGACCTGATAGATGGCATGAACAGCCGCGGTGTCCCGGGCGACCGGTTGGCCCCCGCGTAGTCCGTGCGCGGGTCCGGTCCGCGCAGAGCGTGGAGCCTAGGGAGGCGTTTGGGATGACGATCGTGATGGGCCTTGACCAGCATCGAGCGCAGATCACCGCAGAGTGGATCGATACCGACACTGGTGAGGTGTCGCGCACGCGGATTTCACCGGCGCACCGCGCGGGGGTGCGGCGGTTCTGTGAGCGGTTCGGTGGCCAGGAGCTCCGAGGTGGGTTTGGAAGCGACGACCGGTTGGCGGTTTGTCGCGGAGGATGTTCATCTCGCTGAGCCGGCCGAGACGGCCGCCAGGCGCGGGAACAAGAAGCACGCCAAGAGCGACCGGGCTGATGCGCGGCATCTGCGCGAGTTGTTGTTGATCGACCGGTTGCCGGAGTCCTGGATCGCCCGGCACGCCGGAACCGCCCCGATCCCCGCCTCCAGCGGCAACACCCAACGCCACCGGCTGCACCGCGGCGGGAACCGCCAGCTCAACCGCGCGCTCCACATCATCGCGCTATCACGCGCCCGGACTGACCCCGAGACCCGCATCTACCTGGACCGCAAGCACGCCGAAGGCAAGACCAAACTCGAAGCCATCCGCTGTCTCAAACGCCACCTCGCTCGCCGCATCTGACGCCTGCTCTACGACGCTGAGACGGAAGTCGCCTCGCCCGTGTTGATCAATGGCACAAACACGGAAATATGGAACTTCGCTTGACACAGGAGCGGCCGATCCGACCACCAGATCGCGCGTCCGCAACCCGCGGCCGGGGCGTGTCAGGGTTGCTCGGAGCCGGTGTCGGCGAACTGTCTGACGAGGAGTGCGATGCGGTCGGCGTCGCGGCCGGGGCGTAGCCGGTTGTTGCGCGCGAGGGTGGTCAGCCCATGCAGCGCGGCCCACACAACCTCGGTGAGGGTTTCAACATCCTGCCCGTCCGCGACAGGGGCGACGGCCTCACGCAGTTGAGCGAACCCCGCCGCCAACGGTGCTGGGGTGTCAGCCCCACCGAATCGCAGTCTCGTCGCACGGACAAACATCGCGTCATACAACGCGGGGTTCTCGCTCGCGTACCGGCTGAACGCGTGAGCGACCCGGCTCAGCGCCTCCTGGGGCGGACCGTCACCGCGGCGGGCCGAGGCGAGGCTGTCGGCGAGTTCGCCAAACCCCTCGAGGGCGACGGCCTCGATGATGTCCTCCATCGAGGCGAAGTGCTTGTACAGGACCGGCTGGCTGTACTCGATCTCGGTCGACAACCGACGGGTTGTGACGGCGTCCCAGCCCTCGCTCTCAGCCAGCGCGCGCGCGGTCGCGGTGATCAGGCGACGACGAGCCTCGCGCTCGCGAACTCGCCGCTCTGCGATTCCCATCTGATCGACTATAGCATTGCTAGCAGAACGAGCATTGCTATTGACAGTTGCTCCAACTCGGGTTAGCGTTGCTAGCAGTAAGCGACGTCATCACGACTGGAGTCACCATGAGTCAGACCGAACAGCAGCTCGCCGAGACCTATCTCGAAATGCACCACACCCACCAACCGGACCTGGTGGACCGCTACGTCGCGGTCGAGTACCGCAACCACAATCCATTCGTCGGCGACGGACGGGAGGCCAACCGCCAGCTCTGGACGATGTTCTACGCCGCCATGCCCGACATGCAGGTCACCCAGGAGGACCTGATCGTCTCCGGTGACCGCGTCGTCGGGCGCTACACCTACCGAGGGACCCAGACCGGAGAGTTCATGGGCATCCCCGCCAGCGGCAATCCCATAGCGATGCGGTCGATCGACATCTGGCGAGCCAAGGACGGCATGTTCGTCGAACACTGGGACGAACTGAACGTGCTCGAGGTGTTCCAGCAAATGGGGGTCATCCCGCCACTGCAGGTCGCCCCGATCCAAGCGGCATGATGCACCCTGCTGCCCATCCTGTGCGCCCCCCGTCGCAGCCATGGGCAGCATGCATCGCCGGATGCGCTCCCGTGATCAACGGTGGGCGGTACGTCGGAGGCCCGGCCCGAGGTGCCCGCTGCCCGTTGATCGACGCGGCGCTTCCCCGTGTTCGTCGGACCGGTCACGCGGTGAGAGCTTTCGCTTCTCGTGCGAGTTCGATCGAAGCAGCACGCCGCTCCGCCAGGTCGCCGGGAGTGATCCGGGAGAAGTGGGGAGGCGCAAGGTGGACCGGCTGTGAGGTTGGTGTGCTCAAAGGTCGCTCGGACCCGCATGCGCTGACGTTCGGGCCGTAGGGGAGCCGATGGGCGATTTGAGGAGTGCGGCGGTGAGGGTTGAGGCGATCCAGCTTTCGTACTGGTCATAGGTCAAGCCGCGTCGAAGGACGAGCAGTTCGTGGGTTTCCGGGCTGGCGATGGTCCAGGCGGTATCGGTTGCGGTTTCTGGCGTGAGTCCCGGACGTAGAACCGAGGTGGGTAGGTTGGCAAGCAGGGCGCCGAAGACGTCTCGACGGCCTTCTTGCAGGTGTTGCCAGTCGGCTGCGATGTCGGGGTCGACGCCGGCGCCGTCGCGGTAGGTCTTCCAACCCACGGCGGAGCGCTCAGCGATCAACCGGTATCGGCGGGCGAGGTGGGTGATGAATGCTGCCGGGTCTGCGGGGTGGTGGGTGTCTGGCGCGCCGAGCAGGGTTTGGGGGTCGTGGCCGGGGTCAAATCCGTCTTCTTGTTCGGTGACCGCGGTGGACATGACCGCCCGCAGCAAAGCGCGTTTGCTTCCCCAGGCGGAGTAGAGGGTGGGCAGGGCTACCTCTGCGCGGTCGGCGATCCGGGCGACGGTGGCCCCGGTGTAGCCACGTTCGGCGAATTCGGCGGCGGCTGCGACTAGCAGCCGTCGACGGGTTTCGCGGCGGGTGGCCTCGCCCGCTTCTCGTTGTCGGGTGACGCGTCGCGGCCGTTGCGCCTGCGGGTTGGTCGTCGGCTCGTTCTGTGACATGATTATTAGCGTAGCTTCATTCGAACTGAGTGAAGCTTCATTTCATCGAAGACAACGGAATTGGGGACATATGCAGAGCGTCGTGATCACCGGAGCCTCCAGCGGTATCGGAAAGGATGCCGCGCTGCACTTCAACCAGCTCGGCTACACGGTCTTCGCAGGCGTCCGCAAGCTGAGCGACGGCGAGCAGCTCAAGGCCACGGCCGACCATCCAGACCGGTTCTATCCGGTGCAGCTAGACGTCGTGAGCGCCGACCAGATCAACGCCGCCAGAGCGATCGTGGCCGAGCAGGTCGGCGTTGACGGGTTGACCGTACTGGTCAGCAACGCCGGGATCGCGACGATGTCAGGAGCGGCCTCCTGTGAGCAGTGCCCGATCGAAACCCAGCAGAGGGTTATGGACGTCAACTTCTTCGGCGCCGTACGCGTCGTGCAGGCGTTCCTCCCTCTGCTGCGCGCCAGCCGGGGCACCATCATCTTCAACACCGCACTGATGGCCCGTACCGTGATCCCGTTCAACGGTGGCTACGCAGCATCAAAATGTGCGCTGGAGGGTTGGGCTGACAGCCTACGACGTGAGGTCGAACCCCTCGGCGTGAAAGTGGCGATGATCGAAGCCGGCTACATCGCCTCAGAGCTAGAGCACAAGCAACACGCCTCCACGACCGACCACGAGCAGATCTATCCCCTCGAGGCCGGGATCCACGCCGCGATGACCAGCTCGTCGGCCAAACTGGCCAACCGAGC
Organism: uncultured Solirubrobacteraceae bacterium; assembly: GCA_963743985.1. Classification (GTDB taxonomy): domain Bacteria; phylum Actinomycetota; class Thermoleophilia; order Solirubrobacterales; family Solirubrobacteraceae; genus Palsa-465. The sequence goes on from CAVUSD010000009.1 coordinate 332,220, forward strand.
AGGTGCCTCGCCCCGTCGCATGTCTGAAGCGATGATCACCGCCGCCAGCGCCAAGCACCCCAGACCACGACGCATCGTCGGCGTCGGCGCCCGCCCAATCTGGGCCATCGGCGCCCTACCCGACCGCCTCCAAGACCGCATCTTCGCCGCCGGACTGCCCCGCCTCGCCCGACGCGAATCACCGACATCCTGATGCTCACCTACGACGTCGCCGGCGCAGCGCACCTCTAGCAGTCTGCCGCTTCCTTGAGATCGTCAGACAAATACGCACCAATTCGTCTATCTGACAACCGGCCAGGCGCCATGAGAGCGGATCACCGGCGCTTCGGACGCTCCCCCTGAGTCGCCGGACCAAGTGCTAGTTCGTGACTACCGCTTCTGCGGTCGCCAACCCCGAGCAGGAGCGCGATCGTCGCTCTTAACGCCCCCGGTGGCTGTCGCAGATTCGTGAAGGCCAAAGCCGGTCGACAAGACACCCGTTTTAGCTACTGCTCCGGGAGTGTCCGGGCTTCTGTGTAGGCATTGAGTCGAAAGGAGACTCATGTCCAGCACAATCTCGAGCAGGTTGGATGAGCCCGTAGACCCAGCTGAGAGCGCCGGCGTGGCGCGCAGCGAGACCGTAGGTCGAGCGAAGCGCCGCGCTGGCGCTGCGCGCCCGCCGGGACCCCGCCCTGAGCTTGCCGACGAGGTCAAGGCGCTGCTGCCCGATGCGGTGATCGATGAGCTTCTCGCCGGGGCGGGCACCGAGGAAGGGATCGCCGGTCCCGGCGGCCTGCTGAGCCAGCTGACCAAGCGGCTGGTGGAGCGCGCGATGGAGGTCGAGCTGACCGACCACTTGGGCTACGAGCCTCACCAGGAACCGCCCGGCGGGACGGGGAACACCCGCAACGGGTCCACGCCGAAGCGGTTGATCACCGAGCACGGGGAGGTTGCGATCGACACGCCGCGTGACCGGGCCGGATCGTTTGATCCGAAGATCGTGCGCAAGCGTCAGCGGCGCTTTGAGGGGTTTGACGACAAGATCCTGGCGCTCTACGCGCGTGGGATGTCGACCCGCGACATCGAGGCTCATCTGCAGGAGATCTACGGCGTCCAGGTCGGACGCGATCTCATCAGCCGGGTCACCGACGCGGTCATGGATGACGCCCGCGCGTGGCAGACCCGGCCGCTGGAGGACGTCTACCCGGTGGTGTTCCTGGACGCGTTGGTGCTGAAGATCCGCGACGGCGGATCGGTGCAGCGCCGCGCGTGTTACCTGGCGATGGCGGTCACGATGGACGGTGATCGTGAGGTGCTGGGCATGTGGTTTCAAGCCAACGAGGGCGCGAAGTTCTGGATGCAGGTTCTCACCGATCTCAAGCAGCGCGGCGTCAGAGACATCCTGATCTGCTGTGTCGACGGCTTGAAAGGGTTCCCCGAGGCAATCGAAGGGGTGTTCCCCCAGACGACGGTGCAGACGTGCATCGTGCACCTCATCCGCCAGTCGCTGCGCTACGTCCCGCGCCGCCAATACGACGCGGTGGTCCGGGATCTCAAACCGATCTACACCGCGATCAACGCCGACCAGGCGCTACTCGAGCTCGACGCGTTTGAGCAGAAGTGGGGCCAGCAGCTTCCGGTGATCGGCCAAGCGTGGCGCGCCAGCTGGGAGTACGTGACCCCGTTTATGGCCTACGAACCCGAGGTTCGGCGTGTCATTTACACCACGAACGCGATCGAGGCGCTGAACCGTCAGCTGCGCAAGGCCGTCAAGACCAAGGGCAGCTTCCCGTCAGAGGACGCCGCTCGCAAGCTGCTGTTCTTAGCGATCCAGAACGCCGTCCCGCAATGGACGCGCACCCGCGGGTGGACCAAAGCCTTGCTGGCGTTCAAAATCCAGTTCGGAGACCGGCTACCCAACTGACCATCAACCACCGCCTACACAGAAAGTCGGACGCTCTCACTGCTCCCCGAACCCCTCCTGCGGGTCGATGGTCGTGGGCCTGGTCGCCTGACCTTCTGCGAAGCGGTTCCTCTGAATCGGTTCGGACTCGTCCTCTCCGGTGCTGAAGCGCCCGATCTCCCGGTCTGCAGGGTATTTCGCCGGGTCGGATTCGCCTACGGCGAAGCCGGCGTCGGGTTGTTCGGGAGCGTTCGGCGGCGTCTGGGGTTGGTGCTCAGTCATGGTGGGTCTTCCTTGCTTGTGGTGGCATTCGTCAGTGACGTCGCGTTGCAGCCCGCGCAAGCTGCCGGGACGCTGGGCGGTCATGTCCTTTGTGCTGGTGCGTCGCGCGCGGTTCCGACAAACGATGTGTCGCCGTGCGTGAGGACACCGATGGCCATTCGCGGCCAAAGCCGCGCGAGATGTTTAGCGAGAGGGTGTCCTGGCCTTCCCTGGCGCCGCGTCTCAGATAACGCATCAGCCGTAGCATAAACGGCCGCCTGGCCAGGATCAAGCGCCGGTGCTGAGGAACTGCTTCAGCGTTGGCGACGAGCAGATCGTCAGCCTGGTCATGATCGTCGATCGGTCGACGACCTAGCTGCAAGCGCGTGCAGGCCGGCCGCTGCCCGCGCTCGTTCTCACTCGAGCCGCGTGCCTGAGGGCCAAGCCGGCGAATCCTGGCTTGGCCCCGACCACATCGCGGGCATCACGGCGTCGTGGTCCGGGTTTCCCTCATCCGGGGCGGCCCGAGGGTTTCCCCATTCGAGCAGCCGCCTTCCGGGGGCGCGCTCCCCAGGCGGCCTGCGGGCTCCCATCCGGGGCGGGAAAAGATGATGCTCTTCATCTTTCGCAAGCGGCATGCTAAAGATGATGTACATCATCTATCCCTTAGCATCGCCGGACTCGAGCAACGCAGTCAAGGAGTCGACAGACATCACACGGCCTTCGTTGTCGTGACGTTTGCGAGGCGTCGATTTTGAGTCCGTGTCTCGCAGATCACTGCAGAACAGGAGCACCCTGATGAGCTCAATTGAGAACAGATCCGCCGTCGTCACCGGCGCCTCGCACGGCCTTGGCGCGGTTTACGCCGATCGCCTTGCCCGCCTGGGTCACGACCTCGTGCTGATTGCTCGCAGCGAGCGGGACCTCCAGCGGGTCGCCGCAGACGTCCGCGCGCAAACCGGGCGACGAGTCGACGTGATCGTGGCCGACCTCGCCGCTCCCGATCAACTCGCGACCGTGGAACAGCGGATTCTCGAGGACGACTCCATCTCGATCCTGGTCAACAACGCTGGTATCGGCTGGCTTGACGAGCTCGCCGACGAAGACCCGGACGTGATCGAGCAGATGCTGGCGCTCAACGTGAGCGCACTAACTCGTCTAGCGAGCGCCGCAGCGCGCCGGTTCGCCGCGCGCCGGTTCGGAACGATCATCAACGTCTCCTCGGCCATGGCGCTGCGTTTGCCCGCCGGCTCGGCCGCGGCCGCCGCGACAAGGGCCTACGTGCTCGGCTTTTCACAGGCTCTTTCGGCGGAGCTGGAGGGCAGCGGCGTCACGGTTCAGGCCGTGCTGCCCGGCGCCACTCGTTCGCGGTTCTGCGACGACTCGAGACTCGACCTCGACGAGGTCCCGGACGAGATCGCGATGACCAGCGAGGATGCCGTGGACGCAGCGCTGGCCGATCTCCAGGGCGAAGAGAGCGTGGGCATCCTTGTGCTTTCCAATGTCGCTGACCGGGACCAGTACGAGCCCGCACGCCGGAAGCTCGGGGCGCGGTCAAGCAGAACGCCGGCGGCTCGATACGAGCTGGCCGATGACTCCGTCTGAAGTCGCGGCCTAGGCGGAAAGGGGGGCGACGGCCAGCGGGTCGTCCAGAGAGGGCGAGACGAGGCCAAGGGCGGTCACCTCGAGCAAATAGCTCAGCTTGCGCTCGAAGTCTTCTTGATTGTGGCCCCAGGCGGGCACCTCTTCGTAGAGCGCTGCCAAGCTCGGAGTGGGGTGCGCGAGTTGCCAGAACCAACCGGCGATGGGTAGCGCGGCTTCGAGCAGCCTGATGAGCTGGTCAGCGGTCAGAATGCTGGCCGCGTCGAGCGCACCGACGATGACGTCATAGGCGGCGAACGCGTTGGCCTTGTATTCGCGGGCTCGCTCGGTCCCGACGTCGCCCTCAAGGTGCAGGGGAACATGGGTGATGAGATCGCAAAAAACCGGTTGTGAGATGAGGGTCGCGCTGACCAGTCGTGCGGTCTCGCCAGGATCTAGCCCAACCTGGCCCTCCGCGGCGATAACGACCGCGTCTCCCCACTTCTGCCAGCTCCGTTCCGCGAGCTTGAGCAGCAGCTCCTCCTTGTTGGCGTAGTACCGACGTACGCCCGTTCGATGGAGACCGGCTCGGTCGGTGACGGGGGCGACCGTGATGAACCTGACTCCCCCCAACTCAAGCGCGAGCGCCTCTGCCGCGTCCAGCAGATCCTCAGATCGCTGCGCCTTGTCTTCCTCGGATCTCGCTCGCTGGCGCATGTTCAAAGGTTAACGCTCATTCAACCCATCGCCCGACACGCAAGCCCCAGAGTGGCCTCACGCGGATAACGCACCCGGAGATGCGCCAACAGGTGTGTATTGGTATTGTCGAGCCTAACGCATCGCGCGAAGCGCTAAATCGACAGATGCTGTCGGTGAAGTGCGGCGAGAGAGCGCAGCCGGCCGGTCCCCAACCCCGTCGCGGCTCGATCTCGGGTCAAGCGGTGCTGCCGAGTACGAGCAAACCCAAACAAGCCGGACGACCACACCCTGGTCGCAACCTGCAACTTGATGACGAGGAAGGGACCCCGTGTCTGCGACTCAACCCACCTATAAAGCGATTCAGGTGTCCCCGTCCGGCGAGTTGGAGATGACCGAGCGTCCGCTGCTGGCCCCGGGCAGCGGCCACGTCCGGATGCGTGTCGAGGCGTGTGGCATCTGCGCGTCCGATGCGCGGCCGGTTCACGCTCATCCGTCAACCGAGCAGGGTGTCGTGCCGGGTCACGAGGTCGCCGGCGTCATCGACGCCGTCGGGGCGGAGGTGACCGGCTGGAGGGTCGGTGACCGCGTCGGCGTAGGGTTCCTTGCCGGCCACTGCGGCCACTGCGAGGCCTGCCGGCACGGAGACTTCGTGCACTGCGAGAACCAAGCCCAGCACGGCATCGGCGTCGACGGCGGCTACGCCGAATACATGACGGTACGGGCTAACGCGCTCGTCGCCATCCCTGATGGGCTCACCTCGACCGCGGCGGCGCCGCTGCTGTGTGCCGGACTGACGCCGTACAACGCGATTCTGCGCGGCAACGTCAAGCCCGGCTCCACCGTCGCCGTCCAGGGCATCGGGGGCCTTGGCCATCTGGGGATCCAGTACGCCAGCAAGATGGGGATGAACACGATCGCGATCGACCGTGGTGACAAGTCGGCGATCGCGCGGGAGCTCGGCGCCGATCACTACGTCGATGCCCGCGACCCGGCCCAGGCCGTCATGGCACTCAAGGAGCTCGGCGGGGCCGACCTGATCGTCACCACCGTCTCCTCGGGGGCCTCGTCCTCCGCGCTGATCGAAGGGCTCACCCGCAACGGCAAGCTGGTCGTCGTCGGAGCCTCCGCCGATCCCGTCACCGTGGCGACCGGAGCGCTCATCGAAGGGGGCGTCGAGATTCTCGGCAACCTCACCGGCACTCCGGTCCAGAACGAGGAGAACCTCCGCTTTGCCGCCCGCAACGGCGTCGAAGCCATCGTCGAGTCACGGCCCCTGTCCGAGGCCCCAGCCGCGTTCGCGCGCATGGTCGCGGGCAAAGCCCACTTCCGCATGGTCCTGCTGCCGTGACGGTCGCCAGGCCAATCGTCGATACCTCCCGCGACAAGCGCGAACCACATCACCTCTACGCGGCTCGAGGGACGAACGGAAGAGGTCCGCGTCGTCTCAAGCTGCCACCTCGCACCGAGAAAGGCTCAATCAAATGGCACCGGTCATCATGCAACAAGAGCACGCCGTCCTGGACGCCGTTCCCAAGCACCTGTTCATAGGCGGCGAGTGGCGTGACGGACGATCCGGGACGGTCGGCGTCGAAGATCCGGCCACCGCGGAGGTGCTCTGCGAAGTCGCCGATGCGACCGCCGAGGACGCGATCGAGGCGCTGGACGCCGCCGTCGAGGCCGGACCGGCGTTCGCGGCGCTTGCCCCGCGACAGCGCAGCGAGATGCTCCGCGGCGCCTTCGAGCTGATCATCGAACGCATCGACGACCTCGCTCTGCTCAACACCCTCGAGATGGGCAAGCCGGTCGAGGAGGCAAAGGCGGAGATCCGCTATGCCGCCGAGTTCCTGCGCTGGTTTTCCGAACAGGCGGTCCGCATTGACGGCCGCTACACGCGCCACAGCGACGGGAACGGACGCGTGCTGACGATGAAGCAGCCCGTCGGGCCCTGCTTGATGATCACTCCGTGGAACTTTCCGCTGGCGATGAGCACCCGCAAGGTCGGGCCAGCGATCGCCGCCGGCTGCACGATGGTCGTCAAGCCTGCGGAGCAGACACCCTTGTCGACCTTCGCGCTGGCGCAAATCCTGGAGGAGGTGGGCGTGCCGCGCGGGGTGGTCAACGTCATCAACACCTCCTCCGCACCCGAGACCCTGGCGCCGGTCATCGCCGACCCGCGGCTGCGCAAACTGTCATTCACCGGCTCGACCGCAGTCGGCAAGGCGCTGGTGAGACAGTCGGCGGATGGGCTGTTGCGGCTCTCGATGGAGCTCGGCGGAAACGCCCCCTTTCTCGTCTTCGAGGACGCCGACATCGACGCTGCCGTCGACGGTGCGATGGTCGCGAAGATGCGAAACAACGGCGAAGCCTGCGTCGCTGCCAATCGCTTCCACGTCGCGGATTCCGTCGCTGATGAGTTCATCGAGAAACTGGTGGCGAGGATGAGCGCCCTCAAGGTCGGTCGCGGGACCGAGGACGGCGTCCAAATGGGCCCACTGATCGACTCCGCCCAGCTGACCACCACATCCGGACTCGTCAGCGATGCGATCGATCGCGGGGCCGACGCGCTCATCGGCGGCAGGCACCCGGACCGGCCAGGTTACTTCTATGAGCCCACGGTGCTGACCGGGATCCCGTCGGAGGCCACCCTCCGGCACGCGGAGCTGTTCGGTCCGGTCGCGCCGGTGTTCACATTCAGCGACGAGGAGCAGGCGATCGAGGAGGCCAACGACACCGAGTACGGGCTCGTGTCCTTCGTCTTCACCCGCAACCTCGACCGCGCGCTGCGCGTCAGCGAAGCGCTCGAGAGCGGGATGGTCGGCCTCAACCGCGGCCTGGTCTCCAACCCGCAGGCCCCGTTCGGCGGAGTCAAGCAGTCCGGGTTCGGCCGCGAAGGTGGCTACGAAGGCATCGAGGAGTACCTCGAAGACAAATACGTCGCGATCAACGTCTGATCAGACCGATCCGGAGACCCACCGTATGCCGCTCATCAGAATCGATGTCCCGGCCGCGCTGCCGTCCAACTTGTGGAGGGAAGTCGTTGATGTCGTCTACGAGGCGCTTCTCAACGAGTTCCGGGTGCCCGAGCACGACCGCTTCGCCGTTGTAGCGGCCCATGACCAGGCAGGGCTGCAGATCGACCCGTCGTATCTCGGCATCGAACGCAGCAACAGCGCAGTCATCATCCAGGTCACGCTCAACGCCGGCCGGGATGTCTCGCTCAAGCGCGGGTTCTACGCCGCCGTGGCCGGCGGCCTAGAAAACCGCGTCGGGATTCGGCGCTCTGATGTCGTGATCAACCTCGTCGAGGTCCCGCCAGAGAACTGGTCGTTCGGCAACGGAGAGGCCCAATACGCGGTCGAGGAAGGCTGAGCCCCAGGGCCGCGTCGAGCCGGTGTCGGTCAACGCGGCCACCGCCTCACAGACAGCGGTTGACATCGGGATGGGCCTCAGCGGCGTCGTGCAGCCGTACCGGGTATGCCGCGAGGTCCCCGACATCGAGCGGAACCACTCCAGGGTCGCAGCCGAGATATCGGCGAGCCCGGCGTCAAACAACCCCTCTTTGCCGCCGAAATAGGTGTCGGTCAGCCCGCGACTGCAGCGCACGCGGGCGGCGATCGAGTCGACCGGGGTGCCGGGCAGTCCGCACGCCGCGAACCCCACCAGCGCCCCGTCCACGTCAAATGGTCTTTCGCTGCGCCCGGCCGATCGTCGCCGGGCGCAGCGGCGCCGGGGGGCTAGTGTGCGGTGTGCGCGTCCAAGTAGCTGACAACCGCCTCAGCGGACGGCTCCGCCGAGGCCGGGTTCTGGCCGGTGATGAGGTTGCCGTCAATCCGGACGGTGGGCTCAAACGCCGGGCCGCCCTGGAAGTCGGCGCCGGTCTCTCGCAGACGGGTCTCCAGCAGCCAGGGGGCCTTATCGCCAAAGCCGAACGCGGTCTCCTCCTCGTTCGTGAAGCCGGTGATCGTCTTGCCGGCAAAGACCCAGGAGCCGTCGGGGTTGCGCGCCGGCAACAGCGCATCGACGCCGTGGCAGTCAGCGGCGACGACCTTGTTCTTGTCCGGGTACAGCGCGGCGAAGATCCGGCCGATGTCCGCGTCGTCGGCGAGGTCCTCCATCGGGCCATGGCCACCAGAGACGTACACGGCGTCGTAGTCGGAGGGGTTGATGTCTTCGAGGCGGGCCGGCTTGGTCAACACGTCCCCCAGGTCCTTCAGGTACTGGCGCTGGGCGTCGACGTTGGCCTGGTCGTTGCCGTTGTACTCGGGCTGCATGCTGATCTCGTCCAGGGTCGGGGTGACCCCGCCGGGGGTGGCGACGGTGATGTCATAGCCGGCTTTGGTGAAGACCTGATGGGGGTGGATGAACTCAACCCCCCAGAAGCCGGTTGGGTGCTTGGTGCCGTCCTTGAGAGTCCAGTGGTCAGAGCCGGAGACGACGAGAAGAACCTTGGTCATAGCTGCTTTCTTTGGAGAGCGATTGCAGGGCAAAGCCACGCCTCCGGTGTACGGGTCTCCGGTCGCGCGCTGGCTTAACGCATCGGTTGATGCGCTATGTCCACGGTACATAATTTGTCGCTTGCGCGTCAAGCTGAGCGTTATCGGTCAGGCGCCGAACCCTGCACAGCGGGATTCGAAATCACTGGGAGCGGACCCCGCGGCACGCCCAACGGCACCTCGGCCGGCGGTGCGCAGTCGCCCACCGAAGCCTCTCAGGTGCTCACGTCGATTTCGCGACTAGCCGAGGACGTCGGGTGGCGTTCGGGGCAGTCGACATCGCGGGGCTCCCTCGCCGAGAGCCTGCACAGGCGCACACGGTCATCAGACAACGGTTGGGACGGGACTCTTTGAGGCCGGCGCGCTTATGGGGCGACGTTCGCCGGTCGTGACCTGCCGCAGGTCACTGATCCAGGGTCAGGAACGTGGCGCTCAGATCCAGATCGCCGTGCTCCCGCGCGCTCTCGTCAAAGCGCCGCTGCGCTTCTTCGAGGACAGGAAGGCTGAGTTCTCGCTCAGCTGCCGCGTCGACCACCAGGCGCGCGTCTTTGGCGGCGAGCTTGAGCTTGAACTGCGGCGCGAAGTCATGCTCGAGCATTGCTTTTCCCTTGACCTGGAGGTAGGGGAGATCGAGAGCACTTCCGCCGACCGTTTCAAGGAACAGGTGTGGGTCCAGTCCGAGCGCGCTCGTGAATGCAAGAACCTCCGCGACGCTAAATGCCGACGGTGCGTCAGGCGTGCGAGATCGTCACGCCGTTGTTCCACGAGGCCTCCAGCGCTGGCTTGCGCAGAGCCAGTCACGATGTTTATGCTACACGCGATGCGTTATCCGGGTGAACGAGTAAGGAAGGTGGCGATGGTGACCACAGAGCGCCGGCCGGACATCAGTTGGCCCGACCGCTATCTGCCGGGGACGACTGACAACTTCGTCTCAAACGAGGTGATCGTTGGTGACCTCACGGCGGAGTGGGTCTGGCCGCATTTAATCGATACCGACCGGTGGGCGGCCTACTACGCCCATCTCACCGATATCACCTTCCCGGACGGCGACGGACCGCAGTTGCAGGAGGGGCAGCGGTTCCATTTTTCGGCGTTTGGCTATCCGCAGACCCACACCGTTGTCACGGAGGTCGTCGCGCCCGGTCCAGGGGTTCCCGGACGGCTGACGTGGGCTGGGCCACTCACCCAGAACGGCGAAATGGTGATCGACATCGCGCACGCTTTCCTACTCGAGGATCTGCCCGGCGGACGCCTGCGTCTGCTCACGCAGGAGTCGGAGCTCGGGCCGGCGGCCAAGGAGCTTGCCATCACGCGCCCGAGCCCGCTCGTCAACGCGCATCTGGAGTGGCTCGACGGACTCGTACGCGTCGCTCGCACCTCGGCGAACCGGTGACTGACCGACTGCTCGCCTGTCACCTGCCGCCGGGCTCGACTCCGGTTAGGAAAGGATCCGCGGCGTGGGCACGAACGTGAGGTCACGGGTGTCCACCGGTTGTCCCGCTTCGTCCAGCAGGCCGACTCGCAGCGGCACGCCGGACGGGGAAACGCGCTCCACCGATGGACCTTCGGGGTGCGGCTCGTACGCGTCGGCCCATTGCTGCAGCGCGGCGAACGGCAGCGCAAGCTCCTTGCCGGCCGGCGTGAGGTGGTAGCTCTGGCGACGACGAGCACCAGGCTCCTGGTAGGAGCGTTTGACCATCACCCCCGAGTCGACCAGGTGCTCGAGGCGGGCGGTGAGGACGTTGGACGCGATCCCGAGCGACTCCTCGAAGTCGGCGAACCGCTCGATGCCCGCCATCAGCGCGTCGCGCATGATCAGAAAACACCAACGGTCCGAGAGGATCTCCAGGCACCGCTCCACCGAGCAGTCCGGCTCGGCGACGTGCGGAGCGCCCGACGGCGGATTTGACATCCCCCAGACCCTAGCCAGACCGGCGTCGGACCTTCACGTGTCCTGGACCTCCGATCTCGCATCTTCAGCCGATCTCGCGCATTCATCCGCTGACTGCGACACCTGACTTGCTGTAAGCCAGTCAGCCTGTTAGCTTGACGCCGATGAGCCCCTCCACCTCCTTCTCTCCCACCACGTTCGGCCTGACCCGACACTCCGAGACGCTCTGGCGTGTCACCTTCGACAACGGCCCGCTGAACCTGATCGACGGCCAGATGAACCTCGAGCTGCACCAGTTGCTCGATCAGGTCGAGCAGGACGCCGAGGTCGCGGTGCTGCTGTTTGAGAGCGCCAACCCCGACTACTTCCTGGCCCACTACGCCGCCGATGCCGACATGACCCCGCTTGCTGAGCTGCAGCCCAGTGAGGCGGTGCCGTGGCTGCACTGGGCAACCTTCCTCATCCGTCTAAGCAAGACGCCCGCGGTCACCATCACGGCACTACGCGGCCGTGCCCGCGGGGCCGGCAGCGAGTTCGCGCTGGCCACCGACATCCGGTTCGCCAGCCGCGAGAAGGCCATCATCAGCCAGTTCGAGGTGGCGCTAGCGGCGATTCCCGGAGGAGCGCCTGCTACGCGACTGCCGGGCATCGTGGGCCGAGGTCGCGCCTTTGAGATCATGCTCGGAGGCGAGGACTTCAATGGCGACCTGGCGGAGCGTTACGGCTACGTCAACCGCGCCGTCCCCGACGCCGAGTTCGTCGAGTTCGTCGACGCCTACGCGCGGCGCGTCTCACGCTTTGACCGGCGCACCCTGCTCGACATCAAGGGCTTCATCAACGCCGCATCGCACCCCGACGAGGTGCAGCTGATGGCGGAGATGCGCGCCTTCGGCGAGGCGATCACCCGCGAGCCCGCCATCTCCCTGATCCCCGCGGCATTCCAGGCCGGCTGGGGGCAGCCCGGCGAGTTCGAGCTGAACATCGGCACCCACATCGCGGACATCACCGCGGAGAACTGAGGCATCGTCATGGCGAGAACGTGGTTCATCACCGGCACCTCCCGCGGCTTCGGCCGTGAATGGGCGTCGGCCGCTCTGCAACGCGGTGACGAAGAGCTGTGGAACACCGTCAGTCGGGCGCGGCCCAGCAGCGACAGCGGAAATCCTGTCGCCTCAGCCGCCGCGGTGCTGCGGATCGTCGACGCCGAGCAACCGCCGCTGCGCTGCTTCCTGGGCCCCCGGCCACTCAGCGTGATCGAGGCCGACTCCGCCGCTCGCCTGGAGACCTGGCGCACCTGGCAGCCGGTCGCCGAGCTCGCCCAGGGCTGACCGCCTGTTCCCTTCCCGTCCAACAAGGAGACCCATGTCCCAGTACCCGCCTCAGCGCACCGCGCTCATCGTCGTCGACTCCAAGAACGACTTCATCAGCGAGGGCGGCAAGGCCTGGCCGCTGCTGTCGGCGGTCATGGAGGAGGTCGGCACGATCGCCAACATGAAGCGCGTGCTCGAGGCCGGCCGCGCGGCCGGCCTGCACGTCATGCACGCGCCGATGGAGACCCAACCCTGGGACTACGTGCCCTGGCAGCACGCCAACATCAGCCACCAACAGATGGGCCACGCCCAGCTGTTTCAGGCCGGGACATGGGGCGCGGAGTTCCATCCGGACTTCGCGCCCGCCGAAGGCGAGGTGATTGCCACCCCGCACAAGACCTTCGACGCGCTGCACGGCACCGATCTCGGTACCCAGTTGCGTCAGCGCAGCGTCGAGCGGATCATCCTGTGCGGCCTGACCACCAACACCTGCGTGGACTCCACCGGCCGCGACGCAACCGAACAGGGCTTCGAGGTCACCTTCGTCTCAGACGCTGTCGCCACGTTCAGCATGGAGATGCACAAGGCGACGATCGAGCTCAATTGGCCGCGCTACGCCGCACACGTCCGGACTACCGACGAACTTCTCAAGGCCATGGGCGCAGAAGCGTAGGCCTCATTTACCCGAGGTCGTGACACCAGCCTGGCTCTGCTTTCCCGATCGCTCCGACGCGCGCGGCGCCTCGGCATTCCGAGATGCGGGCCGGTGACCACACGCGTCACCGGTCACCGTTGTCTTGGCCGTCGCGCCAGTCACTGTTGAACCCGCCGAGGTGTGGGTGATACATCTCATCGCCCGGGTGCTGCGTGAACTCGACCTTAATCCGGTCGGGGTCGACCGCGGCGACCCGATGGCAGTCGGCGATGAGCCGCCGCGCGAGCTGGGCGCGTCGCTCAGGCGTACGGCCGCTGCGGATGTCGCACATCAGCAGCGCGGCCGGCTCGGCGCCGTCTTGCCCGCAGCGCCAGACACTCTCGGCGCCGAGGTCGGGGATCGCAACCGTGATGGTCTCCAGGGGGGTGTCCATGATCTCCGCGTAGCTGTGGCCGAGTTGCTCGGCCAGGGCACGCTTGACCCCGGCGGGGTAGGAGGCGTGAGCGAACAGCTGCAGTGAGGGCATCGGTCAGTCCTTGGCCAGCGCGCCCTGGACCGCGGCCACGATCTCCTCGCTGATTGGGTCGCCCTCCGTGGCGCGGGCCAGCGCAAGCCCGCCCATCAGCATCGACAGCTTGGCCAGCGAGTCTGCGCGATGCTCGGGCGTGCCGTCGGGCGCGAGCGCCTCGACGCCGGCGGCAAAGTCGCGCACCCCGGAGGTGAACGACTTGCGGACGGGGCTGTCGAACTCGGTGCGGGCGATGTCACCGCTGAGCGACGCCAGCGGGCAGCCGTGGGAGACGTCAGAGCGATGCAGGTCGGAGAGGTAGAAGTCGACGAACGCCGCCTCAGGGTCCTCGGCGGTCTCAGCGAAGTTGCGCAGCCCGGCGATCTGGTCCTCGAACGCATGGGCGCACGCGATCTGGGCGAGTTCCTGCTTGGAGGCGAAGTGGCGATAAAAGCCGCCGTGGGTCATCCCCGCTGAGGCCATCAGCTCCGGGACGCTCACGCCGTCCACGCCCTTCTCGCGAAACAGCTGCGACGCGGACTCGATGAGCTCTTCGCGGTGGCGCTGAGCCTGCTCCTTGGTTGCACGTCCCATGTCGCTCCCTTCGGAACCGTTAGATGATGACTTTCATCTTACTAGCCCTCCGTGTGATATAGATGATGAACATCAGCTATTAGCGTTCAGTTACTGCTCTGATCGTCGCCACCGCCTCCTCGGGCGCGGCCTCCTCAGCGCTGATTGACGGGCTGGCCACCAACGGCAAGCTCGTCGTGGTCGGGGCGTCCGGTGACCCGGTCACCGTTCCCACCGGCGCGCTGGTCGGCCGCGGCATTGAGATCCTCGGCTCGCTGACCGGCTCACCGGTGCAGAACGAGGAGAACCTCGCCTTCGCCAGCCGCGAGGGTGTGCACGCCCTGATCGACCAGGTCCCGCTCGCCGAGGCCCCCGCGGCGTTCGCGCGCATGCTCGACGGCAAGGCCCGCTTTCGCATAGTGCTTGTCCCTTGAGCCCCCAAGCCGCATCGGCCAACCAAAAAGCCAGATAGTCGCGGCGAACTCCATCAACCAGAAGCTCGTGCTCGTCGCCAACGCCTAGCACGAGAAGCCCGAGCGCTCAGGGCGACGGTGGACAGAAGCGCTGAACGCTCGCTCAACCGAGGAGGTCCCATGCCGACGTATGTCTGTTCAGTTCCCAATCGAAGGTTGGATGACGCGCAAAAGCAGGCGATCGCGACGTCGATCACCGACAGTCATTCCCGGGTGACGGGTGCGCCCCCGTTCTTCGTTCAAGTGATCGTCGAGGAGCAGGGCGACGCCCAGCGCTACATCGGCGGGCTCGCCAGTACCGACTTCGTCTGGATCCGCGTTGACATGCGGGCGGGGCGGTCATCGGAGCAGCGCGCGCAGCTAATGCTGGACATCATGAACGACGTCAGCCGCATCTCGGGCATCGCCGCCGAGAACGTCTGGATCAATCTGTGCATGCTCGAGCCGACCGACATGGTCGAATACGCACGGGTCCTCCCGGGCCCTGGCGACGAGCAGGATTGGGTCGAGACGCTCCCGGCGCAGGTCCGGGAGCGGCTGCGGAGCCTCGGCATCGACCGGGAGCGATTCCAACTCTGACGCTTGTGCTTGGCGTCGCCGCTGGTCTCGTTGCGAGATCTCGGCGCGGACGTGTGATGGAGTGAAGTCCGGCGCGGCAGCGGTCACGATCACGGCGAGGATCTTTGTACGACGTGAAACGTCGTGGGACATGTGCACTCCTTGTGTAGAGAGAGTCGATCTCGCCCCTGGACGGGCAGCGGGACGAGTCCGTGGACCCGGCTCAGACTGCGATGTGGACGCACCCCGTCAGGACTCATGTGAGCCATCTCTCCTGTAACGCGGAGCGATGGCGTATTCGTGCCATGCGCGCCGCCCCTTTTGGCGTGGAGGATTGCGGCAGACATCAACAGGAGGCGAAAAGAATGAGCATCTCGACGAGACACGGCCTGCTGGAGACAGCGATGGACGCGCACGGCTCCCTGTCCCGATGGGAGGAGACCACCGAGGTTCGAGCAGCGGCGTCGATCACCGGCGCGGTCTGGAGTTTGAAAGGCAGGCCGGACGTCCTCAAGGATGTGGTGATCACCGCCGAAACTCAGCGCGAGCGGGTCGTGATGGATTTCCCTGGCCAGGACAAGCGGTCGGTGTTCGAACCGGGGCGGATCGAAATCACGACCGCCGCCGGTGAACTCGTTGAAGCCCGCGACGATCCCGAGGCCCACTTCAGCGTCCAGCCGGCCGATGCCGCGTGGGACGACATTGACGTCGCCTACTTCAGTGGTGAGGCACTATGGACCTATCTCACCACGCCGTTCCTGTACGGCTATCCGGGCTTTGAGACCGAGGAAGTCGAGGAGCCGTGGCGGGAGGACGGGGAGGAGTGGCGGCGGCTCGACATCACGTTCCCCGACGGCGTGGCCAGCCACACCCGTAGGCAACGGTCCTATTTCGGCCCAGACGGGCTGCTGCGCCGCCATGACTACACCGTGGACATCCTCGGCGGCACTGCCGGCGCCAACTACGCCTGCGACTACAACACCGTCGACGGGCTGGTGGTGCCGACCACGCGGACGATCTACGGCTACGAGGGAGACCACCAGAAGGTCGATGAGCCGGTGCTGGTCGCCATCACGTTCGAGCAGCTGGCCTTTTCATGAGCCGGAGGCGACGTGGGCCTGGCGCGTCGTTGTTCATGCTCCCGGGTCGTGAGGCTCTCGGAGGTCGATGTCGGCTGCGCGCCGGGCGAGCTCGACGCGTGAGTTGACGCCGACCTTGGCGAACACTTGCCGCAGGTGGCCGTTGACGGTGTGCGGCGAGACGAACAATCGCTCGGCGACTTCACGGTTGGTCATTCCCTCGGCCACGAGGCGGGCGACGCGCAGCTCGGAGTCGGTCATTCCGCCCCAGCTGTTCGTCGGTTGCTTGACCGCGATGCGTCGGCGGATCCCGCGCTCACGTAGCTCGGACCTGACCCGGCCGGCGTCGACGGTCGCTCCGACCTGCGTGAACGTCACCAGCGCCTGATCGAGCGACGTGATCCCGTCAGCGGTGCTCCCCGCCTGGATCTGGGCTCGGCCGAGATCTTCTCTGGCCGCGCCGAGGGCGAGCGGACGCTGCTCGTTCTCGAGCAGATCGGCTGCCGCCGTTAGGTGTTCGATGCTGTTGGTACTGAGTCCTCGCGTATGCGCGGCGATGGCGACGAGTGCTTGTGTCCCGGGGTTCTGGGCGGCGCGACGCTCGGCCGCAGCCGTGGCCGTTTCCGCGAGCTGGTGGTCGTGGACGGCTACCGCGATGCGCACGAGCTGGGCTTCGTCGGTGATGTCCATCGGGAACACCGGCAGAATCGAGTCGCGCTCGTGCTCGCCGAGTGCGCACAGTTGTCGCCAGGCGCGGGCAGGGTCTCCGGCGGCGACGGCTTGGAGTGTCAGTAGCCATACGCCGTGACGCTGAACGCCGGGGGCGCTCTGTTCAAGCATCAGCTGCGCCGCCGCGTTGGTTCTGCGGATCTGCGTTTCGTCTCCGGTGTGAAGCGCGATCTTGCCGAGCGCCACCAAGCCGGCGGCGTCAGGCGGATATTCGACTCGTGCGTCGGCGGCCAGGTCGAACTCCTCGCCGAGCGCTGCGGCCGCGTCGGCGATGTTGCCGATCTGGAGGAGGTGTCGGCCTCGCCAGGTCTCAAACAGATGGAGCGCCCAGGCTTGGCGATCGTGTTGGGCGGCGGCGATCGCGCTGGTCACGACGGCGAACGCCTCGTCATGGCGGCCGAGTGCCGCCAGCGCTTCGCATCGCCACCAGGCCACGACGCGTTCCAGGGCGTTCTGTCGGGCGCCCCGGGCGAGTCGAAGCGCGTCGTCGAACGCCTCCAGCGCACGCCGGAGGTTCCCGTTGACGTATTGCAGGCAGCCAGAGGCGAAGGTCAACGTGAAGGTGGCCGCCGGATCGTCCACCGACCGCGCTGCCGAGCTCGCCTCCGAATAGAGGTCCGACGCGTCCACAACCCGACCGCCGGCGACGAGGTTGTAGGTCAACGCCGAGAGATGCTGGGCACGCAGGACAGCGGAAAGGTCGGGGAGCGTCAGTGCCTGGCGTCCAGATGCGGCACGCAGATCCGGGGAGAGGCCGAACATCCGCGCGATGCTGAGCCGGACTTCAGCCTCCTCTTCAACAGGTAACACCGTTCGGAGCTCGCGGTCGACGAACGCGGTGGCTTCGGCGCCACGGTGGGCGGCGTGCAGCCACACCGCGGTTTGCGCGACGAGAGAGCCTCGCAGCGGATGCTCCGGTCCGGTGAGTTCCATCGCTCGCCGTCCCAGGTCCGCGGCAGTGTCTGGGTCGCTGTCGCCGATCGTCTCCGCGGCCCTGAGCAGCGTCTGCACGGCTCGGTCGTCGCCCGGCTCGGCGCTGGACATGAGTTGCGCCGCGACTTCCGCGGGCAGCGCTCCCTCGGCGAGCAGCACGTCGACGGCTTGACGGTCCAGAGCTCGCCGTGCCGATGCCGGGAGGCTGTCGCGGATCGCGTCCCGGATCAGCTCGTGGCGGAGCGACAGCCGATCGCCGACCTCCACGATCAGATCGGCATGGACGAGCTCGTTGACCGGCGCCAGCAGCGCGGTCGGGGGGACCGCCAGCATGTTGGAGAGTTCGCTGAACGAGAATCGCCGGCTGAGCACCGCGCCGGCGGTGACCACCTGGCGTGCCAGCTCTGACAGGCGCGAGATACGCGTGCCCATGCTCTCGCGGGCGCGGCGGGGGATTCGCAGCGCCACAAGCTCGGCGCGACCTGCCTCCACGCGCACCAGTTGCTCTTCCTGCAGACCAGCCAGGAGCTCAACGAGTAAGAATGGATTCCCGCGCGCGCTGGCCGCGATGTCGAGCAGCGCCCGATCGGGCTGCGCCCCGAAGGTGTCGGCTGCGACCTGAGCGACCGACGCTGCGTTGAGCGGAAGTAACTGGAGCTTGACCGCCCGGTGGCGCTCGAGTTCGTGCATCGCGTCCGCGACGCGGTGTGGGTCCTGCCCCGGGCGTCGGGCGAGAACCCACGCAATTGGCACGTCCGCCAGACGGGGCGGCAGCGTCCCGAGTGCTGCCGCGGTCCCGTTGTCGGCCCACTGGACGTCGTCGATGACGATCACCAGCGGGCGGTCGAGCGCCGCTCGCTGCAGCAGTGCCTGTGCCTCTTCCAGAAACCAGTATCGGCGTTCCGGCCCCACGGGCAACTGCGCGATCCCGGCTCGGTCGATCAGCGGGTCCTCGCCGCCCACCAACGCGTCCATCAGCGGCGCCATCTCGACGATGCTGTCGCCGTACCCGGCGACGCCGATCCCGATCCGTACCGAGCGACGCCTGGCCATCCTCTCCACCTCGGTCAGAAGACGGCTCTTACCCATCCCCGGCGGACCCTCGATCAGGGTGATGCTGCCGGCACCGGTGACCAGCTGCTCGAACTGTCCATCGATGCTGGCGAGCTCAGCGGTTCTGCCGCGTAACACTGAAGTTGTTGCGCTCGCCAAGAGTTGAGCAATTCTAGGTGCCCGGACCGCACGGGCCTGAGCGGAGACGAGCGGCAAGCATTGGCCCGATCGAGCCATGCGCGAGAGCGGCTGCGGCAGCAGAGTCCCGTCCAGTCATTCACCTCCGCGAAAGGACTCACCTACATGTCTGACGGATCCGCCGCTCCCATCATCGTGCTCGTGCACGGCGCGTTCGCTGACGCGTCGGGCTGGGCTGGCGTCTACACCAAGCTGAAAGACGACGGGCACACCGTGCTCGCGCCGCCCAACCCATTGCGCGGCGTCGCCGTCGATGCCGCCTATCTCCAATCGTTCGTCGAGCAGCTCGAGGGTCCGGTGCTGCTGGTGGGTCACTCCTACGGCGGCGCGGTGATCACCGTTGCCGGCGATGCCGAGCAGGTCGTCGGCCTCGTCTATGTCGCTGGGTTCGCTCCTGACAAGGGCGAGAACCTCGGCGATCTGCAGGCGCGCTTTCCGGACTCGCGCGCGGTGCCGAACTACCGTCCCGCATCGATTCCTGACGACGGTGTCGAGTTCTCGTTGAATATCCCCACCTTCCCGGAGGTCTTCGCCGCCGACGTCGCGCCGGAGCTGGCGCAGTTCATGGCGATCGCACAGCGTCCGATCTCCGCCGCCGCGTTCACCGACGAGGTGTCGGTCGCCGCGTGGAGCACCAAGCCGTCCTGGGCGGTCTTCCCGACCGCTGACGGCGCAATCCATCCCGACGTCCATCGGTTCTGCTACGAGCGAGCGGGCGCGACCGTCGTCGAAGTCGAGGGCAGTTCGCACGCGGTCATGGTGTCTCACCCCGACGTGGTCGCCGACACGATCCGGGAGGCGATCGAAACGATCTCGCTCCAGCCGACCGTCTAACGCTTTCAAAAGCGGGAGGCCGGCTCGGCGTTGGGCTTGAGGCAGATGGCGCTGCCCAAGCTCCGCCGGCCATCCCCGCTCTCGACCACCCCCAACCCTCTGCACGCCTGCCCCGGGTGCCTGCTGCCCGATGCCCTCGCGCCTCCTGGCGCGCACATCACCTATGGAGAACCCATGTCGACCACAAAAATGCTGAACCCGATAATCCGCGAGGTCGAAGGACTGAGCATCCGTTGCCTCGACAGCGGTGGCGATGCAGCCGAAACCGTGCTGCTGCTCCATCCGTGGCCAGAGAGCCTCTTCGCGTGGGAGACGATCTGGCCGCTGCTCGTCGACCACGCCCGGCTCGTCGCGATCGACCTTCCCGGGTTCGGAGGCTCCGAGCGACGCGACGACCTACTCTCGCCGCGCGCGATGGCCGGCTTCCTCGTGCGCCTGATCAACCAGTGGGACCTCGCCGGTGCCCACATGATCGGCCCCGACGTCGGTACCGGCGCGACATTGTTCGTCGCCGACCTCGAGCCCGGACTCCTGCGCAGCGCGATCGTGGGAAGTGGTGCCACGGCTTGGCCGCTCGAGGTCACCGGCGCCCTCAAGGACATCATCGACGCGCCGAACCTCGACGGTCTTCGAGCGATCGACCCGGGCACCCTCATCGATGCGGCCCTCACCGGTATCGAGCGACACACGCTGCCCGCTCACGTCCGCGCTGACTACCTGACCTCGTACACGGGCGACCGATTCGCCGAATCCGCACGTTACGTCCGCGCCTACCCCGACGACCTCCCGATCCTGGCCGAGCGCCTGCCGCACATCGAGCTTCCCGTCCAGATCATCGCCGGACGCCACGACGGACTCGTGCCCCCAAGCAACGCCGAGTTTCTCCACGAGCATCTCTCCCACAGCCGCCTCGCGCTCCTTGACACCAACCACTTCACCTGGGAGGACGCCGCCCAGGAGTACGCCGCCCTCGTGACCGATTGGATTGGAGGCGGCTACGCAGAATGTCGAGCATCCACCCCGGTTCCCCAGTCGTGAACCACTCAGCGCAACCAGCGCACGCGATCGTGCTGCCCGGGGGTGGCTATCAGGTGCGAGCCGCGCACGAGGGACAGCCGATCGTGCGCTGGCTGCAGAGCATCGGCCTCTCCGCCGCGGTCCTCGATTATCCGCTCAACGCACGCCATCCCAAGCCGCTTGAATCCGTCCGCGTCGCGGTACAAGCCGCCCACGCGGCCGGTCATCAATCGGTCGGGCTCGTCGGCTTCTCGGCTGGGGGGCACCTGGCCGGGCATGCCGCCCTCACGCAGACCCCCGGTCGTGCGAACCGAGTCGATTTTGCGATCCTCGGCTACCCCATCGTCTCGATGCAACGAAACGTCTATCCAACAGCCGGTGAGGCCCTACTCGGACCCAACGCGAGCCCCGCACTCAGACGGCAGACCTCCCTGGACAAGATCGCCACCGCCGCAGCGCCTCCCATGTTTCTCTGGCACACCGCCGAGGACGTGTACGTGCCGGTGACCGAGACATACCGGCTCGTCACAGCGCTCGCGGAGGCCGGGATCCCACACACCACCCACGTGTTCGCGCACGGACCTCACAGCCTCGGTCTCGCCACCGGCGCGGGAGACGCCGAACAGTGGACCACGCTCGCCGCGCGATGGCTACACAGATTGACTCTTCAACCGGCACCGACCGTGCGCATGCCCCGATAACTGCGGGTAGTTTCCGCGACCCAAAGCGCCGGAGACTTGCTCACTGCGCGCTGCACTGCGTCATCGCGGACGTGCGCTTGGTAGCTGAACTTCGGCGGCGACCAGCGAGCGGGTCCTCAGCGTCGTCCCTCATACCCGGCGTTCGCGCAAAGTTGTGAGTTTCTCTCCACGCCGGGCGGAGCAAGGCGGATCCGCGTTGCCCGCGGCGCCGTCGTTCGCCCGAGGATTGCCGCACGGCCCGGCGAGAATCCAGGTTTCGCGGCGGCCCAGACGCGCGATCATGCCGCACCTTCGCCAACTGGGTATCTCACCGAGAGTTGTGCTCCGCTCTGGAGCTACAGGACCTGTCGAGAGCCGAGGTGAGGGCGCAATCGTGCGCTAAGACGTTGGTCGCGCGCGGCCATAGCAAGCGCTAGGCGGCTCCAGTAGACATAATGACCGTTCTCAGGCGCAGGGAGGGCAGTCATCGCACCGTCTCGTCTCTCTAGATCGCACGTCCGACCTTCCGGCGCACGACCTCCGGCGAGACCGTGCCGGAACTAGGCGCCGCTGGGTCGGACACGGTGCCCGACCGTTGACGGGAACCATTGACCGAAGACTCGCGAGGAGGCTGCGAGCCGCGAACAACGAGCCGTTCGCAGGAATAAGTGAGACGGGAGCGACGGGACTCGAACCCGCGACCTCCGGCGTGACAGGCCGGCGCTCTAACCAACTGAGCTACGCCCCCGTGCGGGGAGGTTCAGTAAAGCAGGGCGCGGGGGCGCGCGCGTGTACGGAGGCCGGGCACGAAGGGGCGCACGGTTCCTAGTCTGAAGGGCATGATGCGCATCAAGCTGTCAATCCTCGATCTGGCCCCGATCGGCCGCGGTCAGACCGCCTCCGAGAGCTTTGCCGCGAGCGTGGCGCTCGCGCAGCTGGCGGAGGAGCAGGGCTACGAACGGGTCTGGTACGCCGAGCACCACAACATGTCCGGGATCGCGTCGTCGGCGACGAGCGTCGTGATCGCCCACGTCGGCGCGCAGACGTCGACGATCCGGCTTGGCTCGGGGGGCGTGATGCTCCCGAATCATGCGCCGCTGGTGATCGCCGAGCAGTTCGGCACGCTGGCAGCGATGTATCCGGGGCGGATCGACCTCGGGCTGGGGCGCGCGCCTGGATCGGATCAGAACACGATGTTCGCGTTGCGGCGTGACCCACAGTCGGCCGACACGTTCCCGCAGGATGTGCTGGAGCTGCAGGGGTACCTGACCGGCAACACGCGGGTCGAGGGCGTCGATGCAGTGCCGGGCAAGGGGTCGAACGTGCCGCTCTACATCCTGGGGTCCTCGCTGTTCGGTGCACAGCTCGCGGCGGCGCTGGGGCTCCCGTACGCGTTCGCCTCGCACTTCGCGCCGGCGGCGCTCGACGATGCGATCGCGGCCTATCGCGCTGAGTTCCGCCCGTCGGAGCAGCTGGCATCGCCGTACGTGATCGCTGGCGCCAACGTCGTGGCAGCCGACACGACTGCCGCCGCGCAGGAGCAGCAGCAGGCGATTCGTCGGCAGCGCGCGGTCGGGCTGTTCGCTCGGTCCCGCGGCGTGTCCTCCACCGACCTGGACTTCAGCGACGAGGATGCGGATCGGCTGCTCGCCCACGGTCTGGCCGCGCATGTCGATGAGATGCTCACGGTCGCAGCCGTCGGAACTCCTTCAGAAGTCGGCGACTACCTGGATCGTTTCGTTGCCCGGACGGGCGCTGACGAGCTGATCGTCACTCACCAGTCTCCCTCGGTCGACGCCCGGCTGCAGTCTGTCCGGCTGCTCGCCGAGGCGCTGTCGCCGGTCCTGGCGTAGCTCTCCGTCAGGGCGCGAAGCAAGCGCGCAACTTCGGGGACGCCGCCGGGTTTAGGCAGGCGGATCGG
This sequence comes from uncultured Solirubrobacteraceae bacterium, assembly GCA_963743985.1. Classification (GTDB taxonomy): domain Bacteria; phylum Actinomycetota; class Thermoleophilia; order Solirubrobacterales; family Solirubrobacteraceae; genus Palsa-465. Next base: position 355,548 of record CAVUSD010000009.1, read on the forward strand.
TTGTCCCAGGTCGCGTTCTCACCCGGCCGTGAGCGTTGCCCGTGACGACCGACGCGGCGGGGACCCACATCGTGGGTCTCCGCCGCAATCAGTTCCGGGGCGAAAGCAGACCGGCGATCATCTGCACGAACGCGACGTAACGGTCCGGCGCGTGGCCGGCGGGATCAGTCAGCACCATCCGGCCGGCGTCCTCGGCGAAGCCCATGACCGCCCGCGCGGCGAGCTCGACGTCGAGCTCGGATGACAGCTCGCCCGCGCGCATCGCCGCGCGCATCACGTCCTCGAACCGGGCCAGGACGAGCGCGCGATTTGCCTCGACATGCTGGCGCACCAGCCGCGGCGTCCCCTCGAGCGGCAGCAAGATGATCCGCCATGTCGCCGGCCGGTGCAGGAGCGCGTCGAAGAAGGACGGCAGCCCATCGGCGAGCACCGTGCCGAGGTCCGCCGGGCGCGAGCTGTCGGGGCCCGGCACGACCTCGGCCAGCTGAGCGAGCGCGTAGCGCTCCTCCCGCTCGATCAGCGCATGGATCAGCGCCCCAAGGTTGGCGAAATGGTCGTAGATGACCGGCCGGGTGACGCCCGCCGTCCGGGCGATCGCCTCGATCGAGACGCCCGCGTAGCCCTGTTCCAGAACCACCTCCAGTGCCGCGTCGAGCAGCTGCTCGCGTCGCTGCGCCGGGGCCATCCGCGGGGCGTAGCGCTTGCGCGTCGTGCCAGAGGCCGGCTGGCGCGCGGGGCGAGCCATCGTTCCCAGAGTTTACCTAAAATTAGGGTAAGGGCTACAGATCTGCAGGGGCATTTGTGCGCTACGGTCGCGGCCGATGCGCCCCGTTTTCGATGGACACAACGACGCGCTCACGGCCGACGATCACGCGCAGCTGGCGGGCGGCAAACCGGGCGGTCACCTCGATCTCCCGCGGATGCGGGCAGGCGGGGTGCGTGGCGCGATCTTCGCGGTGTTCGCCGACGGCCCTGACGGAGATCTCCCCAGCGACGCCGCCGACCATCGGCTGTGGGGCCGGCCGCTGCCCGATCGACTTGATCACGCGTGGGCCGCCGGTGTCGCGGCCCGGGCTGCGGGTCGCCTGGCCGCGCTCGAACTCGCCGGCGAGATCACGATCGCCCGCGCCACCGCGGACCTGGATGCGGTCCACGGCGATCCGGCGCTGCCGCCCGCCGCGGTCCTGCACGTCGAGGGGGCGGAGATGATCGACCCCGAGCTCGAGGCCCTGCCGTTCTGGTACGAGGCGGGGCTGCGCTCGCTCGGCCCGGTCTGGAGCCGGCCGAACTGGTTTGCCGAGGGCGTGCCGTTCCGGGCGCCGTCGAGTCCCGATACCGGCGGCGGTTTGACCGAGGTCGGCCGGCGACTGGTCGCGCGCTGCGGTGAGCTCGGGATCCTCGTCGACCTCAGTCACCTCAACGAACAGGGGTTCTGGGACGTGGCGCAGATCGACGCGGGTCCACTCGTCGCCAGTCACGCCGGCGCGCATGCGCTGTCGCAGAACTCACGCAACCTGACCGACGCGCAGCTCGATGCGATCGGGTCGTCGGGCGGACTGATCGGGATCGTGTACGCGCCCGCGTTCCTGCGCGCGGATTTCGCCGACGCCAACGACACGCCGATCGAGCTGATCGCGCGGCACGCCGCGTACGTCGCCGAACGGATCGGCGTCGCCCACGTCGGGCTCGGATCGGACTTCGACGGCGCGCCGGTTCCCGACGAACTCGGCGACGTCGCCGGCGTGCCAAGGCTGCTCGACGCGCTCGCGGACGCAGGGTTCTCCGCCCTCGAGATCGACGCGATTGCCTGGAACAACTGGCGCCGTGTGCTCGGCGCTTGGTGGCGCGACTGACCCCGGCGGTGGCTTAGGAACGCCGTCCGCGCCGTCGGCGGTGCGACGCGTCCGCCGCGGTCAGCCGCTCGATCACGTCGTCGTCCCAGCGGTGGGTGCGCAGCAGCCGGTAGCGCTCGGCCGACACCCGCAGGTAGGCCTCGGTCTCGGTCCGGTCGCCGATCAACTCCGCCTCACGCAGCATCGCGACGACAGGCCGGTACTCGTGCTCCAGCCACTGGTAGGCGGACTCGGCACGGCTGATCGACTCTCGTCGGTCCTGGCTGTTGCGAAAGCCCCACGCCTCGACGTGCTCTGACAGCCGCGCGTAATCCCACGAGTCGTTGAGCTGAATCTCGGCGCGTGCGGACGCGGGCAACGGCACGCGCTCGTCGAACATCCGCGCAAGGCTCTTCATCGGCAGGTCCGCCAGCGTGATCGTCCGCTCGGCTCCGACCTTGGTCTGCACGTCTGTGACGTAGGCGTCGATGTCGGTTCGCCCCAGCGCCCGCGCCACCGAGACCCGGTGATGGCCGTCCCGGACGAAGTGAATCTCGCCGATCCGGAGCAGGTCGACCGGCGGGAGCGACTCGCCGCGCCGGACCATCGCGGCGATGTGCTCCCAGCGTGATCGCACCCGGCCCGACGTCGGACGAAAGCTGCGATCGAACTCGCGTGCCCGGTCGACGCTGCCGACGATCGCGTCCAGCGCGACGACCTGCAGCCCGATCCGGCGCTCGGACACATAGCCGAGCGCGGCGACGACCTCCTCGTAGGGGAGCACCATCCGGACGTCGTCGGGCTCGCCTCGCAGCCGTGCGTTCAGTCGGGCGACGACCGCGCGGCGACGCGCGCGCATGAAGTCGTTCTGGGCGTCCTGGTCCGGCAGGCCAGTCGATCGCGAAGCGGGCACGCCGGCGGCCGCCCGGTCAGTGCCCGTCCGCGTTTCGTCCCGCCGCCCGGTTACTCGGCCAGCAGGCTCAGCCCGTTCTCGGGATCGAACAGGTGCAGGTACTCGGAGTTGAACCAGAGTTCGATCTCCTGACCCTGGCGCACCTTGCTCGCCGACTCGAGCCGCGCGACCACCTGCGTCCCCTCCTGGCCGGGAAGGTCGGTGGTGCCCGCCTCTTCGGCCAACTCCTGCAGCTCCGCGGCAGTGACCTGCTCGGCTTCGAGCGTGAAGTAGGCGTAGAACTCCGATCCCATCGACTCGAGCACATCGATCTTCGTTCGGAATGTCGTGCCGGTGCCGTGGTCCTGCACGAGCTCGGCGTCCTCGAAGTCGTCGGGACGCAGACCGGCGATCACGCCGTTTCGTCCGCCGCCCGGGCCTTTCTCCAGGCGAGCGCGTAGCGCGTCCGGGATGTGCACGTCGCCGAACGGGAGCTTGACGACGTCGCCGTCGATGTGGGCCGGCAGGAAGTTCATCGCGGGGGACCCGATGAAACCGGCGACGAACAGGTTGTTCGGCCGGTTGTAGAGCTCCATCGGGGCGCCGACCTGCTGCAGCTTGCCGGCGCGCATGACCGCGATCCGGTCGCCGAGCGTCAGTGCCTCGGTCTGGTCGTGGGTGACGTACAGCGTCGTCGTCTCGAAGCGCTGCTGGATCCGGGAGATCTCGGCGCGCATCTGCACTCGCAGCTTGGCGTCGAGGTTCGACAGCGGCTCGTCCATCAGGAACGCACTCGGGTTGCGGACGATCGCACGGCCCATCGCGACGCGCTGGCGCTGGCCGCCGGACAGGTTGGCCGGCTTGCGCTCCAGGTGCTGTTCGAGGTCGAGGATCCGCGCTGCCTCGTCGACCTTCTGCGCGATCTCCTCCTTCGGCATGCCGGCCAGCTTGAGGGCGAAGCCCATGTTGTCGCGAACGGTCATGTGCGGATACAGCGCGTAGTTCTGGAACACCATCGCGATGTCCCGGTCCTTCGGCGTCTTGTCGTTGACGACCTGGCCGCCGATCTTCAGCTCGCCGTCGGTGATGTCCTCCAGCCCGGCGACCATCCGCAGCGCGGTCGATTTTCCGCAGCCGGACGGGCCGACGAGGATCATGAACTCGCCGTCCTTGACGTCCAGGTTCAGGTCCTTGACGGCCTCGTAGCCGTCGCCGTAGCGCTTGGTGATGTGCTCCAGTGCGATCTCGGCCATTCGGTCTAGCTCCTTATCCCTTGACGGCGCCTGCGGTCAGGCCAGCAACGATACGCCGCTGGAACAGGATCACGAGGACCATGACGGGTATGGTCACGACGATCGCCGCGGCCGCGATGTCCCCGATCGGTTGGGTGAACTGCGACACGCCCGGGAACTGCGCGATCGCTGCGGGGACCGTCTGAGCGGCGCTGGTGGCGGTCAACGAGATCGCGAACACGAAGTCGTTCCAGCAGATCAAAAAGACGATGATGAACGTCGTCGCCAGCCCCGGGGCGGCGAGCGGCGCGATCACCTTGGTGAACGCCTGAAACGGCGTCGCACCGTCGATCTGAGCGGCCTGCTCGAGTTCCCACGGTATCTCTCTGAAGAACGTCGAGAGGACGAAGATCGACAGCGGCAGCGCGAACGTCAGGTACGGGATGATCAGTCCGATCCAGGTGTTGAACAGCCCGATCTGGCGCCACAGGTTGTACAGCGGACCGACCAGCGACACCTGCGGGAACAGGGTCACCATCAGCGCGACCGCGAGGATCACCTGCTTGCCGGGGAAGTCCAGCCGCGCGATCGCGTACGCCGCCGACGACGCCAGCAGGACCGCCAGCGTCGTTGAGATCAGCCCGATCCCGATGGAGTTGCGCAACGCCGACGTGAAGACGTTCTGACTGAAGATGTCGGAGTAGTTGTGCAGCGTCCAGTGGTGCGGGATGAACGAACCGTCGGTTGCCGATTCCGGCGTCTTGAGCGACAGCATCAGCAGCCAGAACACCGGCACCAGCGAGCAGACGATGACGACGACGAACGCCAGGGTCCAGCCTGAGTACTGCCGTGTGCGTGTGTTCATTGCTCCATCTCCGAGGCCGGGTTGGCGGCAGCGCCGAACCCCTTGATGAATACGAACGCGATGATGCCGACGAGCACGAACAGGACGACTGACACCGCGGAACCGAGTCCCAGGTTCAGCCGCTCCAGCAGCGTGCTGTAGCTGAGCTGCGACAACGACGCGGTGTTATTCGCGCCCTGGCTGAAGATGTAGATCACATCGAAGATCCGGAACGCGTCGAGCGTCCGGAACAACAGGGCGACCAGAATCGCGGGCTTCATCAGCGGCAAGGTGATCCTGACGAATCGCTGCCAGGCAGTGGCGCCGTCGATCTTGGCCGCCTCCAGGAGTTCGTCGGGCACGAGCGACAGCCCGGCCAGCAGCAGCAGCGCCATGTACGGGGTGTTCTTCCACACCTCGGTCATGATGATCGCGACGTAGCTGCCGAACTGGTGGCTGAGCGGGTCGCCGCTCAGCCCGAGCAGACGGGGAATCCAGCCGCCGTCGTCCAGCGACCACGAGTACTGCCACGCGTAGGCGGCCACGACCGCGACGATCGCGTACGGCACGAGCGCGATCGAACGCAGCGCGCCGCGCCAGAAGATCACCCGGTGCATCGCGAGCGCGAGCAGCATCCCCAGGACCAGCTCGATGCTGACGCTGACCACGGTGATCACCGCCGTGTGGATCAGGTCCATCCAGAACAGGTGAGCCTTGAACACGTAGCCATAGTTGTCCAGGCCGATGAACTTGTTCTGGCCCGGCCGGTCGAGGCTGGCTCGCTGCAGCGACAGGATGATGGTGTCGATGATCGGGTACGCGGTGACCGCGATCATCACGATCGCGGCCGGTGCGACCAGATAGAACGCCAGCTTGCGCTCGGCCCGGCTGCGGTCTGACAGATGACGCTTGCCGCGGGGGCCGGACGCCTTGGCTACAGCGGTTGCCGGAGCCGCGATCGAGTCGCCGGTCATAGCAACGATTCTCCCTTCAGGGCTGTCTTGATCTCGTTGCGTAATTTGGCCACGATGCCGTTCGGGTTGATGTCCGCGGCCGGCTGCAGGGTGTCCTGGATCGCCAGCGTGACGTCCTGGTAGTCAGGCGTCTGCGGCCGGATGCCGTAATGGATGAGCTGGTTCTTGATCAGCTGGTGGAACGGGTAGAGCTTCTCGAAGGAGGGCTGGTTGTAGATGCTGGCCAGCACCGGGGCCAGGCCGCCCTTGACCGCGTCGCGGATCTGATTCTGGGGCTGAATCAGACAGCGGATCGCCTGGTAGGCGAGTTGCGCGTGCTTGGAGTGGGTCGAGACGCCGAGGTTGTAACCGCCGATCGAGACCCGCGGGGCCTTGCCCGGAACGGCCTCGGGATAGGGCGCGTAGCCCATCTCCTTGAAGATCGCCGGGTTGGTCGCTTGGGTCCCCGACCAGACGAACGGGTAGTTGATCTGGAACGCGGCCGTGCCGGCGTCGAACACGTCGTTGCCGGGCCCCTCCTCGGAGGTGTTGAGTCCAGGGTCGGCGGCCGGGGAGGTCGCCAGGCGCTGCATGATGGTCGCCGCGGTCTTGCTCGTCTGGTTGACGATCACGGTGTTGCCAGGGCCGATGATCCCGCCGCCGGCCGAGTTCACCAGCGAGTTGAACCAGACGACGAGCCCCTCGTACTTGGCGCCCTGCTCCTCGATGTAGTGCGGCTTTCCCTGCTTGGCCAGCTGCTCGGCGTCATCGATCATCTGATTCCAGGTCTTGGGAGGCGTCTTGACCAGGTCCTTGCGGTACCACAGCAACTCGGTGTTCGAGTTGATCGGCGCCGCCCAGAGCTTGCCCTGCCACGTCGCCGTCTTCAGCGGGCCGGGTAGGACACCCTTGGAGACCGCCTGGCGGTTGGCGCCGGTCCACGGCCGGATCCAGCCGGCGGACGCGAACTCGGCGGTCCAATCGACGTCCATCGCGAGGATGTCGATCGACGGATCGCCGGCGGCGAGCCGCTGGACCAGCGTCTGGCGCTGCTGGTCAGACGCGTTTGAGAGGAAGCTGATGTTGATCTTGTAGGCGCCGTGCGACGCCGCCGAGCAGTCAGCGGCGGCCTTCGCGAACGAGCCCGACGGCTCGGGGAACACCAACCAGTTGAGCGCGACCGGGCCACCCGACGAGCCACCGCACGCTGCGACGGCGATGGCGATGACGCCGGCTGCTATCAGGGCACCGATCCGTCGCAAGCTCTCTCCTCCTCCTTTCACCGACGGCCGTGAAGGGCCGTCGCCGAGGTGTCCTACCCCCGGCTCACCATTAAATAACACATAAACTGCGGCGCGTGCACCACTGGGTGAAGGCTTGCCTCAGGGGACGTCAGGCTGCTTACACCGCGCGCAGCGCTCCCAGTCGAACGGCTTCGGGAGACCGCTGAGCTGACGGTCGTTCGAACCCCAGCCACGGTTGAGGTGGCGGCCGATGACGACCGCGGCGACCGGTCCGGCACCGGCGAGTTTCAGTGCCGCGGCAGCGCTCTGGGCGTTGGCGCCGGTGGTCCACGTGTCATCGATCAGCAGCACCGGCTCGCTCGTGAGTTGGTCGGTCGGCCGGTAGCGGTCGACGTCGAACCGGTGCGGTTGCACCGGATGGGTCGAGCGGGCCAGCAGCCGGCGGAAGCGCTCACGCGTCGGCTTGACGAGCTCCCCGACCAGCCGGTGCAGCGGGTGCACGTCGTCGCGGGCGGGGTCATTGGAGGGAACGGTGGTGACGATCGGGAACGCCGGTACCTCGAGCTCCCGTGCGATGCACTGCTCGTGGGTTGACAGAAATCGCCACAGCACCGCGGCGAGCTCGACGGTGAATTGCTTCGATACTCGCTCCGGCGTCCGCTTGTAGCCGACCAGCGCATGGTGCAGTTGCTCGCCGCCGATGCTGTAGGAGATCGGCACGACGGCATCCAGAGATCGACCGCCATGGGCGCAGGCATAGCACCGCTCGTACCCGTCGGTGAGGTTGAAGCAGGTCTGGCACACGCCAGGGCCGGACCGCGGGGCAAGCAGGATGTTGCCGTACGGCGCGCTCAGGTCTGCGACCGACGGCATGTGGTCTTACCCATCGGTCAGCGGGCCGACGGGTCGCTGACGCTCGATCATCGCCGCGATCTCATCTGCCGTATCGAAGACGTGGACGCCCGGGCGTTCCGCAAGGTCCCGCGCCCACTGCTGGGCGAGCAGCTTCGTGGCGAGGAAGACGGCGCGGCCGTGCGCGAGGGCATGCCGCGCCTGGACACGCGTGCCGCTCGTGGGCGAGGCCTCGACGATGATCGTCGCGCGCGTGAGCCCTGACATCACGCGGTTGCGCAACGGGAAGCTCTGGCGCGTCGGTGTGTCGTCCGGCCAGAAGCAGGAGAGCACCGCCCCCCGCTTGGCGATCGTTCGTTGCAGTTCGGCATGCGCGCTCGGGTAGACCCGATCGACGCCGGTTCCGATCACCGCCAGCGTGCGTCGACCGAGTTCGAGCGTTGCCGTATGGGCCGCCGCGTCAACGCCGGCGGCGAGCCCGGAGGCGATCACGTAACCCGCCTCGGACAGCCCCGTCGCGAGCCGCCGAGCGTGGGCGAGGCCCTCCGCGGATCCGTGGCGGGAGCCGACGATCGCGACCGACCGCTCGTCTTCGGGCGTGAGCGTGCCGCGGAGAAACAGCAACGCGGGCCGGTCGTGGACGGCGTGGAGGTTGACGGGGTAGTCCGCGTCGAGGACGGAGACGAGCGTGATGCCGTCGTCGGTCCAACGCCGGATGTCCGCTGCGGCCTCCGCAATCAACGGTTCAGGATCGACGGGGAGGAGCGTCGTCTGGGCTGCGCTGGCATCGAGCGCCGTCCGCAGCGCGAGGCCGGGGTCGCTGCTCGCGGCCAGGAGCTCTGCCGACGAAGGGCCGGTGTCTGCGTCCTTCCCGGCGGCGTTCGTCAGTCGTAGCAGCGCGACGACTGCCGCGTGTTCGCGGCTACTCGTCGTCGGCTGTGGGCCCGCCGTCGGCGGCGGGCCGCTGCCGGGACGAGGCCAACGCCGAGGCGAAGCCATGACTGGATGCAGCCGCGACCGGTGTGGGCTCGGCGCCGTCCGGCTCAGTACTGTCGTCGGCCGCGGTGGGAACGTGCAGGTCGTCGGTTGCCTGCAGGCGATCGCTGGCGTCAGGTGGTTGCAGGTCTTCGATCGGCGCGGGTGCCTGCAGGTCGTCGACGGCGGCGTCCGGATCGATCTGATGCTCGTGCAACGCGGTCGGCGTCGCGGGCTGATCGTCGGACGCAGTTGGCACGCCCATATGCTCCGTCGCCAGATCGAAGCCCGCCGGGTCGGTCCCCGGCGCGTCCGTGTCGTAGGGCGGCACGGGATCGGGTTCCGGTTCGACGTAGGCGCGTGGCGCTGGATCGTCGTGGGACTCGCCGTTGATCGCCGCCTTGAAGTCACGCAGTCCGGTGCCGAGCGTCCGGCCGACCTCAGGCAGACGCTTCGGACCCAGGACCAGCAACGCCACCACCAGGATGAACAGCAGATGTGTGGGCTGAAGGATGTCGCCGACCATGCGCTGTCAAGCGTACCGACTCCGCGTGCCGGTGTCTGCGGTCCACTTGTGAACGGTCTGATTCGCATCGCCTGGTGGTAAGAGCCGCCGGCGACTCGGTTTGCTCCCCCCTTGGGCGAGGATCGTCGCCAGGGCTCTCAGGCACGGCTCTTGGGCCGAGGTCCTCTGTCTCGAGCTGGGTTGGCGGATTTGTCCCTCTACACCGGACAAATCCGCCAACCGTCAATGACGAGGGCGGTGCCGCTTGGGGTGGGGTAGAGGTGGATGGCCGCCCACCTTGACGTAGATCCGGTTCGACGATGACGGCGCGTAGGGGTAGTTGCCCGCGGGCAGCGAGGCAATCTGGAACCAGTAACGCCGGTGGATCCGGGCGTCCCCGGCACCGAACGTGTACGTCGTAGTGAAGCGGCCGTGGCCGGCGACATGCTCCTCGACGCCGTAGGTCGCCTTCGCGTCGCCGATTCCGATTCGGAGCCGTACGTTGACCCCGCCGGCGGGCAGGTACCCGCCCTTGAGATTGCCGGTGATTCTGACCGCCTGGCCCCAGGCGACGCGGCTGGGGGTCACGCTCTTGAGCTTGATCCTGGAGGGTACGACCAGCTTGACCTCACCGGACACGGTGGCCTCGGTCGTGGCGCTGCCGCCGTAGCTGGCCTCAACGATCCGCGAGGGACCGGCCGGCAGGTCCGCGGTCCAGGTGCCGTCGACACCAGTGACCGCGGTCGCCGCGACCGCGACCTGGCCGAGGCCGTTGTCCGGCGCCGTCAGGATCTGAACCGCCTGTCCCGCGAGAGCGGTGCCGTCAGTGAGTCCGAGCCACCCGCTGACCGTGGTGGCGTGACCATGGCGGACGTGCTCGGTCCGCTTGGACTTCCAGTGCGGCGTGACGGCGACCCGCTTGTGCTCGATCTTCTTGCGGTACACGACCCTGCCGTGATGGCGAACGATCTTTCCGTGATGTCTGAGCGGTACCCGGGCGACGACGCGCACGCGCTTGGTCTTCGGGTGGCACTTGGTGGCCTTGACGATCTTGTGCCGGGTCTTCGTCTTGACCTTGATCTTCTTACCGTGGCGCGCGCGGGTGACCCAGTGTCCCCGGATCGTCTTGCGGCGCCTGACGACGTGACACTTGAGCCCGACGTACTTGGCGAACCCGACGCCCATCACCGTCGGCGCGCCGATCTTCAGTGCCCAACTCTCCGTCTGCGACTCTCCGCGGACCCCCTTCACGTCGGCGGCGTTGTTGTACGCGTTGCAGCTCACCGTGTGCTCGCCCACGCCGTCTCACCGGCACTTGCGCGCTCGCGCCCGCGTACCACTTGTCAGGGCTACCGTCCAGCGAACACGCGATCCCGTCGATCCCGGATGGGCTTCCGGCGGCACTCGCGGTGACGTACTGCGTCCCGGCGGTACTCGACGCGTCGCTCGGGCCGCTGAGCGACAGCGTCGGGGTGCTGTTGTCGACATCGATCGTTTCGGTCTGGCTGGTCGTCTCACCCGCCGCGTCGTAGCCGTTGATCTGGAGCGGCATCGGGCCGTCCCCGAAGCTGGCCGTGTTGACGTTCGTGCTCAACGCGGGCGCCGAACACTGCACCCAGGTCGCCGGGTCCCGGCCCGCTGAGACTGTGCTGGTCAGCGGGATCTGGTTGAGGCTGGCGCTCAGCCCGCATATCCCCGACGGCGACGCCCCGCCAAACGACAGCGGCCATTGGCCACGAACCCACCCCTGGGCCGCCCACAAGCCCGCACCGGAGTTCAGGGAGGGCGGCGTCGTCTCACGCACATCCAACTGCACCGAATACACGTACAGCGAAGCGCTGTCGGTCGTCGGGCACGTGGCGGCGTTGCAGGCGATCTGAAACCCGAAATAGGGTGATGCGAACCCCGACCACGAGGCCGGGGTCGTCCCCGCCAGATGCGATGTGCTCGGACCCCCCGTCCCAGTATGTGCCTACCCAGTAGCCGCCCGATTGGCGTGGCCGTCAGACCGGAGCTCGAGGCGCCAACAATCTCAAGCCCGGCCGGGGCGGTCGCGTTCCACGCCGCGCGATGCCCCAGCTGCGAGGTCTGATTGTCCCCGGGTTGGCGGTGATCACCAAGCCGCTGTGTGAAGCCGGTCGCCGGGCAGGCGCTGTCGTTGAAAGTGAACGTCGTCCCCGCTGGAAGCTCTGACCAGACGCCCTCGTTGTAGTACTGCCCGCACGACGACACCGTGTAGTCCGCGCTGGCTGTCGCGCACACCAGCGACAGCGCGAACACCGCCGCGCCAAAGCTGACCAGCGACACCAACAGCCGCATCGAACGCAACGACGATCGCCCGCGTTCCCGGCGCCCGCCCGGCCTCAGCAGACCACCGCGATCGGTTACGCAGCGATCTGGGCCGCCCAGTACTGGAGCTGACACACGTACCAGTGCTGTCGCGACGCCGGCCGACCGTGGCCGCGATCGGCGCCCGGGGCAAAGCCGCCGCGGGGTAGCCAGAGCCGCGCAGTACTTATTCGAAGGCCGCCTGGTGGGCCAGCTGATCGTGCCAATGGTGCCGAGTAGCTGCTGCGGTCGCCCACTGGGTCACTTTGGCCGTCGGCGACGCGTAGATAATCTTGCCGGCGGCGTTGACCTTCGCGTACAGGGCTATGTAGCCGCCGAACTTCTTGCCGCTCAGTTTGCTCGGCGTCGACCGCGCCCGACTTCAACTGCGCGCTACCCACCGAGTTCTTCGGCAGCTGGGTCGCCGCGTAGGACGCGCCGGCGAGCGCGAGCAGCGAGCAGACCAGCGCGAGGATCGCGATTGCGTGGTGGCTGATGTAGTCGAGCGTCCTGCCGATCATCGGCTGCTCCTCTGGTTGGTCATCCGTTTGGCGAGCTGCCGGGTCCAAGGGATCCGGAAGCTCCGAAGTTGGATCGGCTTTGCGAGCTCGAGCTCGAGCTCGATCCACCGCCCCCGGAACCACCGCTGCTGCCGGTCGTGGGTGCCGGACTCGACGTGGACTGAGCCGGGTCGGTCTCACTCGGCGCGGTGGTCGTCTCAACCGGGGCGGGAGCGGCGGTCGTCGTAGGCGTCTCGACCGACGCGGTCGTCGATGCACTCGAGACGGCGGCGGGGGAGACGAGCGCTTGCCGTCGATCGCGCACCCGGAGTGCTCGGGCGCCGCGCACAGCCGCGCCCATCGCCCGGCCGCCGGTGTCCACGTGAGGAAGTCGACGGAGGTTGGACACAGCCGCCGTGCGTGTGGCGGTCCCGATCGCGCCGAGCGTTCCGCTGAGAGCGGCCGGCGCCGGCTCGGCGATGCCGGCCTGGGCGGCCGTCCCGTGGTGGCCCGACGAGCCAGCGCCCAACACAATCACGAGCGCGATGACCGCCAGCACCACGAAGGCCGCTGTGGCTGCGGCCCACTGCCACGAGATCCGGCCGACGAGCGCGAGACGGGCCCGTGCGCCGGAGGCCCAGTCGAGCGGGTGAAGCGAGGGCAGCGCCGGACGCGAGACCGGCGCGAGACGGCGGGACCTGGGCCGGGCGGAAGTGCCCGCGGCGCCCCCGTCGAAGATCCCCGGACCGGGCACGGCCGTGTGCATCGACGTGTCGCCGTCCCAGAACCCTGAAGCGGCGGGCTCCGTCTCGAGATCCGGGTTCGCGCGCCCGTCAGCCGCGTCCTGCGCGTACGCGCGCGGGCCGAACGGGACCAGCTCGTCTTCCGGCGCGAGCCAGTCGCGCAGGCGCACGACCTTCGCCTCGTCGCCGTCTATCTCATCACGTTGCCGGGTGGTGCGATCGTCCGTTTTCACGGATTTGCTGCGACTTTCTCGGTCCCCGTCGTGCAGATTCCTTCGTCCGGAGGCGGTAGTATAACTATCTAATTGGAACCAGTTTGTCTCAATTAGAGATGAGCGATAGAGGAAAAAGCACGTGAGTCAGAACGAGCCGGAAGAGGAGTACCTAACCGTCGCCGAGGTTGCCGGGAACCTCAAGCTCAACCAGCAGACGGTCCGCAACTGGATCGATCGGGGCGAGCTGCCGGCGCTCCGAGTTGGTCGAAGAGTCCGCATCAAACGGTCGGACTACGAGCGATATCTGAGTGACGGATACAGCGGCGGGACGCCAGCCGAGCGGGCGCCCGCGAGCCCGAGCGGCGACGATTTCTGGGGCGGCGAGTCGGTCGGTTTCGCCGAGCCACAGACATGACCGGCGAGGCAGTCAGCGAGTTCGGCGGCGACCTGGACCGTCAACGTGCCCAGATCATGCGCCGCGTCCGGCATGCGGCGGATGAGTGGGCGGCGGCGATGCGGGCCCACAAGCTCGCGCCGCCGGATCTCGGCTTCGCGCAGCGACTCCACGATCTTGCGGAGGCCGCCGCCAACGAACAGGTCGCGTGGGAGTACGCGCACTCGGTCGGTCTCCACTGGCGAGCGGTACCCGGCGCCGAGAACGCGGCGCCACCGTACGAGCTGCGGCCGGGAACCGGACGCCGCGGCCCAGCGGCATTGTGGGAGCGATTCGACGGAGCTGTCGCCGGTCTGAACCGCGCAATCAGCGGCTCGGACGCGGCCACGGTCGCCGACGCGTTCGGTGATTTCGCGGAGGCGGCCGACGCGCTCTCAGAGGCGATCGCCGAGCAGGACCGCACCGAGCAGGGGGCGGCTCGCGGTCGCGAACGCGGCGCCGCATAGCCGCGCCTGACCCGGGGTCCGTCGACTCCACGCACGTTTCGATCTCGGCGCGCCTGGGAGTGACTAGATGCCGGACCTCAAGGTCGCACCGACCCGGTGAATCGTGGCGATCACGACGCCAATCCGGCACGGAAGCGAGCTCGGCAGCAGCGGCGCGAGAAACGGGCCTATGTGGCCCGCGGGCGGCACCGGTGGCTCCATCGAACACCGTGCGGGGCCAAGCAACACTGCAGCCCCGGAGCCGCTCAGCCGCGCCGCTCGGCCAAGGTCGTGACGACCGCCTCGTACACCCCGGCGCCGAAGCCCTCTGACGCGAGGCGAACCCCAGATCGCCCTGTAATCTCACCCTCAAGTAGAGGGTCACGGTGGAGCGCGTTGGCCATCAGCCAAAACGTCCCGACGACGTCGGCGGTTTCGATGTCCTCTCGCGAGTCGCCGGCGGCGATGCATTCGGATCGGGGGTAGCCGCGCGCCTGCATGTGCCGCGCTACCGCGCGTGCTTTTGAGGAACCAGCGGGGATCAGGTGGTAGGCGCGGACGATCTCGAGCCCGGGCATGATCCCGAGTGACCGAGCTTCGGGGATGACGCCATTGTCGACCAGTCGCAGCGACCCGAGTCCCGCGTCGTCCAGCACCGCCGCCGCCTCGGCGAGGCTGACATCGCCACGGAACAGATGCGAGACATCGCGCAGCGCCGACCATGGGGTGTGTGGCTCCAGTCGGCCCGCAAAGTGCTCGAGCAGCAGTGCCGGCGCGCCGGACGCCTCGATCTGGTCATAGATCGTGCCGGCCTCGACGCTCGGCTCCAGGCCATCGGTCAGCCATTCCAGCTCGCCGTCGAGCATCAACCCGCAGCCGAGCTCGAAGATGTAGGAGCGCGTCCCGATCAGCCGAGCGGCTTCGAACACGCTGGTCTGCTTGCGACCGGAGTAGATCACGACCTCGACGTCGGCCCGTGCGCACGCTTCGAGGGCCCGGGCCCCGAGCAGGCTGAAGCGCCCTTCGGCACCCGTTAGGAGCGATGCGTCGGGACCGAGGAGGGTGCCGTCAAGGTCCACGTAGAGGCAACGCATCGCGGCGCGACCGTAGCACCGGAGACGTGAGGGGCGATGGCGAGACCGGGACTTGAACCCGGGACACCACGATTTTCAGTCGTGTGCTCTACCAGCTGAGCTATCTCGCCGTGGCGGGGCGATGGTAGCGGCTGGCGGGCGCATGGATCGTGAAGGCGTCCCGGGCGTAAACGGTCTCCGGGGTGACCGCGTGATAGACGAACTCGGCGGTGCCCGGCTCGACGGTCACGGTCAGGAAGCCGTGTTCATGGTCCTCGTAGTCCTCGAGCGTGACGTCGGCAAGCCCCTCCACCCCCGACAGCGACATCGGCACCGAGCCGATGCCGCGCCCGAGCGGGTGTAATTCGTGGTACCCACCCGCGCCGGCGACCACGTGCGGGACCGCGCGACCGTCGACGCGCCGGCTGAATCGCTGGTAGCAGTGGGCATGACCGCTCAGCACCGCGTCCGGGTGTCGGCCGGCCTGGCGAAAGCAGCGGTCGAGCACGTCGACCAGCGCGAGGTTCGACCCGTGCGTGACATCCGCCGAGTAGATCGGCTGGTGCATCGCCAGGATCGTGACCGTGTCGGCCGGCGCCGCCCGCAACTCACCCACCAGCCAGGCCAGCTGGTCGGCGGCGAGTCGGCCGCCTTCGGGGACATTCGTATACAGCCCGATGATCCGCAGCCACGGATGGACGAGCGTCCAGTAGACGTTGGGCTGGCACGACGGCGGTCGCGGCGGCGCGGACGCGGCGTCGTGAAGCGGCGGGGCATCTGCGCAGAACGTCGCGACGAACGGCTCCAGCGTCGAGCGGGCCGGAACCGCCTTGCGATCGGCATCGTGGTTGCCCGGCACGGCGAAGATCGGCGCGCGATAGCCGGCGTAGGCACCCCAGAACTGCGAGCGATAGCCGTCCTGTTCCCCGTGCGGGTAGACGATGTCGCCGAGGTGGTAGAGGAAGCGCGCCGGTCGCGGCCCGTCGAGCTGGCGCGTCAGCGCACCCGCCACGCCTTGTTGGGGCAGCGGATCGATGTCGCCGCCGCTGTCGCCGAGCGCGTGGAACCTGAAGCCCCCGTCGCGGGTAATCGCGTCCGTGGCATCGGGACCGATCACCTGACCGAGCTCCAGCCGATAGGGGGGCTCCCCGACCGGATCCGGCAGCGGCACGAACGATCCGTCGGGAACGACCGAGCGGTGCCGGGTCAGCAGTTCCAGCGCGTCCGGACCGCCGGGCGAGCCCGACCGATCCTCCGCAAGCAGGTGACGAGCGCGAGCCATCGTCGAGGACTCATTGTCAGACCGCGGCAAGCGCGCCCTGTTTCGATCCTGTGACCGTCATCCGTCGCAGCAGCTCCAGCGCCCCGGCTTTGTGCAGCGGCTCGTTGAGATTGCCGCACTTGGGCGATTGGACGCACGATGGGCAGCCCGACCGGCACGGACATTCGCCGATCAACCGCCGCGCGTCGGCGACGAGCGTCTCGAACCGGTCGTAGCCGCGTCGCGTGATCCCGACTCCGCCCGGGTGTCCATCGTAGATGAAGATCGTCGGCCCGCCGGTCTGCGGGTGGGCGTTGGTGGACAGGCCGCCGATGTCCCAGCGGTCGCACATCGCGATCAGCGGCAGCACCGCGATCTGGCCATGTTCGAGCGCGTGCAACGCGCCGAGCAGCACACCAGGGCCGAACTCCGAGCCGATCGCGCCCAGCGAGCTCGTTCGATCAAGATCGAGCCCGGCTCCGATCAACTCGTCGAGCTCGTACCACAGCGCCCGGGTGCGGAACTCCGTCGTCGGCAGGTCAAGCGTCTGAAAATCGATCACCGCTTGATCCTGGAGCCCGCGGCGCTGGTAGCCGAGCACCGTCTCCGAATAGATGACCCGCCCGTAGGACAGGGTCACGCCGCATGTCGTTCGGCGGTCCTCCATCCGCTCGACGTAGGTCATGATCTCACGCTTGGTCTGGGTGTAGTAGTCGCCGTTGAACGGCTCGAGCACCGCCCGGCGACCGCCGAGATCGAGGTCTCTGACCAGGTAGGAACGCCCCAGGTGCAGGTAGATCGCGCCCTCGTGCACGGTCGAGTACGCGCGCTGGGCTTCGATGTTGCCGAACACCTCGCCGGACGTCGAGTCCATCAGCACGAAGCTGTCAGGCGAAGCGCTGCGCAGTGCGACCCTGGCCGCCGGGTAGTCGTCGGCGCGTCGCGGGACGAACCCGGTCGCGCGCTCGCGCAGCAGGCCCGCGTCGGCCAGCTGGCCGGCGATCGTCTCGACGTCATCGCCCAGGAACTCACCGTCCACACTTGAGACCGGGGCCTCGTGGGCCGCGCACAACACGTGGCCGGTGTGGATCTCAGGGTTGAACGGGTCGAGGATCGCCGCCTCGACCGGGCGGGCGAGGAAGTCCTCCGGGTGGCGACAGAAGAACTGATCAAGCGCATCTTCCCCGGCGATGTAGACCGCCAGTCCACGGCCGCGGCGTCCCGCCCGGCCCCACATCTGCTTGAGGCTCGCGACCGTTCCGGGGAACGTCACACACACCGCCGCGTCGAGCTCTCCGATATCGATGCCGAGCTCCAACGCGTCGGTCGTCACGACCCCGAGCAAGTCGCCGTGGGTGAGGCGAGCCTGGATCTCCTGGCGCTGAGCGGTCGTGTATCCGGCGCGGTAGGGGGCGACGCGCTCGGCCAGTTCGGGATCGAGCCGGTCGCGGGCGTGACGCAGGATCAGCTCGATCCCCTTGCGCGACTTCATGAAGCAGATCGTCCGCACGCCGGCCGCCACGAGATCGGAGAACACCTCGGCGGCCTCGTACAGCACCGAGGCCCGGGAGCCGAGCTCCTCGTCGAGCAGCGGGGGGTTCCAGATCGCGATCCGGCGCTCGGCGCGCGGGGCGCCGTCATGGTCGATCAGCTCAAACGGCTTGATCCCCGTCAGGCGCTCGGCCAGCTCGACCGGGTTGGCGATCGTCGCGCTGGTCATCACGAACCGCGGGTCCGAGCCATGGATGGCGGCGACCCGCCGCAGCCGTCTCAATACGTTCGCGACATGCGAGCCGAACACGCCGCGATAGACGTGGGCCTCGTCGACGACGACATACCGGAGGTTGGAGAACAGCTCTCGCCAGGCGTCATGGTGAGGCAGGATCCCGACGTGGAGCATGTCAGGGTTGGTGATCACCAGGTTGGACTTGCGACGGATCGCGGTCCGCTCCTGACGCGGAGTGTCTCCGTCGTAGATCGCTGGCCGCACCACCCGGTGCAGGCCGAACCGTCCGATTGATCGCGCCTGATCCTGGGCGAGCGACTTGGTCGGGTACAGGAACAGGGCCCTCGCCGTCGGATCACCGGTCAACGCCTCGAGCGTCGGGATCTGAAAACAGAGCGATTTGCCCGAGGCGGTGCCGGTGGTCACGATCGTCGGTCCGCCCAGCGCCGATTCGACCGCCTCAGCCTGGTGGGTGTAGAGCTCGTCGATCCCCGCCGCGCGCAGTGCTTGTATGACGATCGGGCTCAGCCGGGCGGGGATCGGCGCCATCCGCGCCTGCGCTCCCCGAGCACGCGTATCGTGCACGAGCCGGTCATCGCTGTGCCCCAGTTCCAACAGCGGCTGCCAGGGCTCGGTCTCGTTCGTGGTCGACATAACGCTGGGCTGAGTATGGCGGCGTCTTCCGGGCTCCCCGAGCGCGGTGTGATGGGACGCCCGTCCGCGATGGAGCGCGGCTGTGCGATGGCCAGCGGGAGGGGACGCACGCCGTGGGCGCGCAATGAGTCGCGACAGATAGGCTGCCTGCGTGCCTTGGGAATGGCCGGTCGGCGCGGTATGCGCGTTCATGCTCGCGCTGGTCACGACCCCCGCCGGGGTCTCGGGCGCGGTGCTGTTGTTACCGATCCAGCTCAGCATCCTGCACGTCCCCAGTCCGGCGGTCACTCCGACGAACTTGTTGTTCAACGTCGCGGCGGTCCCGGGTGGGCTGCTGCGTTTCTGGCATGAGCGGCGCCTCCTGAACCAGCTGACATGGCTATTGGTGTCAGGAACGCTGCCGGGAGTGATCGCGGGGGCGATCGTCCGTGTCGAGCTGTTGTCCGGCGGCCGCGCGTTTCAGCTCGTGGCCGCCGGGGTGCTGCTGCCGCTCGGGCTCTGGCTCGCGCTGGGTAGTCAACGGATCGCGCCCGCGGCTCCCGAACCCAGCCGTCAAGGCCGACGCGGGATCTGGCTGTTGTCGCTGCTGGTCGGGACGATCGGAGGGATCTACGGGATCGGTGGCGGATCGATCCTCGCGCCGATCCTGCTCGCGTTGGGCTACTCGGCCTATGAAGTCGCACCGGCGACGCTCACCGCGACGTTCCTGACCTCGGTCGGCGGGATCGTCACCTACCAGGTGCTGCAGGCCACCCACGGGGGCGCGATCGCCCCGGACTGGGCGTTGGGTGCTTTTCTCGGCGCCGGCGGGTTTGCCGGCAGCTACCTCGGCGCCCGCCTGCAGCGCCACCTTCCCGAACGGACGCTGCGGCGCCTGCTCGGGCTGATCGCGTGCGTTGTCGCGGTCCGCTACGTCCAGACCGGCGTGCAACCGTCATCGAGCTCCCGGGCCACGCACACCGTGACCGCCTGAGGGGCGCCGCAACCCGGCTCACTGGCCGAGGATGACGCGACGCTCGACCCATATGTGCCCCGATCAGCCGCGGACGGTGATCGTGCGTGACGAGCGGTGGGCGAGGACGAGGTTACCGCCGAACGTCGTGGTGATCCTCAGTGCCTTTCTCCCGGTGATCGTGATCGAGGCGGAGTAGGTGCAGTGGCGGGTGACCCGAGCTCTGCGGGTGGCCATCGTCTTGGTTCCGCGCTTGGCCCGGATCGTGACGGTCCCCCTGCACCCGGCGGCGGGAGTCACTCCGGCGGGGAGCTTGATCCGGCCGGCGATCGTGACCTGCCTGTTGCGGCGGGTCGCCGTGAGGGACACCGTCTGAGGTTTGGCCTTGGTCGTGGTGAAGCTCACGTCTTGTCCGCTGGTCGTCCCGCTCCCGTTGATGGCCACCACCCGGTAGTGGTAGGTGGTGCCGGGTGTCAGTGAGCTGACCGTGGTCACGACTCCCTGGGGCGTGCTCGTGCTCGCGATCGTCGCGCCCCGAATCGTCGTGCCGTATCCGACGCCGGTGCCCAGCTCAAAGCTGTAGCTGGTGCTCTGGCCGGCGGGGTTCACGATCGCGCTCAGCGTCGCGCCGGTCGCGGTCCTCTGGCTGGCCGCGCCGGTGACCACGACCGGGGCGACGTTCGTCGCGACCGTCGGGGGGGCGCTGATGGTGGTCGTCGCCGAGACGGTGTTGTTGGCCGGGTTGGGGTCGGGCTGGTCGGCGCTGACGGTCGCGGTGTTGGTCAGCGAGCCGGCGTGGGCAGGGATGACGACGATCGTGACCGACGCGGAACTGGTCGATCCGGTCGCGCTGGAGTTGAGCGTCCCGAGGGAGCAGATCACCGTCGTCGTGCCGGTGCATGTGCCCTGCGAGGCGCTCGAGCTGAAGTACGTCGAATCGGCCGGCACCGTGTCGGTGACCGTCACGCCGGTCGCTGGCCCGGGGCCATGGTTGGTCACGGTCAGCGTCGCAGAGAGCGGAGTTCCCACTGCACCGGTCGCCGGCTGTGAAGCCGTCATCGCCAGATCCGCAGGGGCGGTCTGATAGGCGCCCATGTCACAGGCAGCCGGGCGGGTCACGCCCCGCTGGTCGGCAACCGGGCAGGCCGACGCGAGCGCGGCGCCGATCGCAGGACTGCCTGCCAACGGCGCATCGGTCTTGGTCGGGCCGCCGTTGTCGGCCAGCACGCCGAGATCCGCGTTGACGCCGACCAGGTCACCGGCGACCTCTGGCGTGTTACCGACCCCGCCGGTCGCGAAGCAGGTGCCGTCGCTGTCGAGGTTGTATCCCTGATCGGCGACGACCCCGGTCGGACCCGAGTAGCAGTCTCCGCCGACGTTGCCGGCAACGATCGTGTTGACGATCCCCGACAGATCCGCGGGTTGGTAGATGCCGCCCGCCTCGCTGCCCTGGTTACCGGTGATCGTGTCGTTGGTCAGTTGCATGCCTGCTTGGTTGAGATAGATCGTCCCGTAGTAGCCCGAGTTGCCGTCGAAAGTCGAGTTGGTCACCTGTTCTGTGTCTCCGGCGAAGTACACCGCGCTGCCGGCATCAGCGGAGTCGCCGCTGAACGTGTCCCCGCTGACGATCACGGGAGCGCTGTTTTCGTCGTAGATCGCGCCCCCGTCGTCGTACTCGGCGGTGTCGTTGGCGAACGTGTCGGCCGACAGCGTGGCCGGCGCCGAGGATTCGAGGTCAAGCGCGCCGCCGAAGCCGGCGGTGTCGCTGACCAGCGTGTCCGAGGTCAGCGTGACCGCCCCGCTCCCGTCGCTTTGAACCGCACCGCCACTCCCCTCGTAGTACTGCGCCGAGTCGTAGGAGAGGTCGCTCCCGGTGACGGTCAACGAGCCGGTCGCGTAGTAACCGATTGCGCCCGTGTCGTACGCCGAGTCGTGATCGATCGTGCTGCCGGTGATCGTGCCGGCCTCGTTCGAATCGAACTCCAACGCCGCTGCGTAGGCGTTCGGGGCGCTGTCGTAATTGAGCGTGCTGTCGGAGATCGACATCGTCCCCTGATTGACTTCCAGCGCGCCCCCGTCCTTGGTCGTGCTCACATCATGGGAGACCGTCGATCCCGAGATCGACGTCGATGTCGCGCCGCTGTCGGCGAGGATCGCGCCGGCGTCATCGTGAGCTTCGTTGCCGTTCAGCGTCGAATCGGTCACGGTGAGCGCGCCGTCGCTGTAGATCGCGCCGCCGTAACCGGCATGCGTTGAGTGTGCGTTGGACGAACTCGAGGAGACGCCGGCGTCCCCGTTCACGATCGAGACGTCCGAGAGCGACAGCGCGTCGCCCGGCGCGTCGACTGCGAACGCGCGATCGATGTGGTTGGCGTTGATCGTCGTGCTGCTCGCGCCTGCGCCGACGACCGTCAGCGCGACGTCGTTGCCGCCGTCGCCCACATCAAGGTCGCCGGTGCTCGGATCGGCGGCCGCGGTCGAGGGAATCGTCAGCTTGTAATCCCCGGCCGGGAGCGTGATGGTACTTGCCCCGCCGGTGTTGTCAGCCGCTTGGACGGCCGCGCGCAACGTGCAATTACCGGCATCCGTCGAGGCGCATGACGTGCCCGCGGAGTTGGTCAGCGGCGCGTCCGTGCTGTCGTTGACCGTGAACGACGCCGCACTTGACACCGCCGCCGTCACCAGCCCCCCGGTGGTCACCAGGGCCGACAGCAGAACCAGTCGGCGCGACCGCGCCAGCAGCGAATCACCGTGAACTGCGAGCATCTAGAGCCTCTCGAACAAACGGCCATCTCTGAGCCCGATTCCGGAGACGCGACCAGCGTCCGGACGTCAATCGCGCTCCCAGTACTCATGCCTATCGGCACGAACACCGGAAAACATGACCCCCGGAGAACGTCTCGTGCTGAAAGGTGCTGCTACCGGCTCTGACGGATGCGCGTCAGGCGGGGACGCCGCGGGCGCTTGCGGGGCTCGGGGTGCATCGCCCGATGCAGGTCGCGGACGTGGGCGTTGATCGTGATGTTCGACAGTGAGGGGTGCATGTGGACCTCCGGGTTGCGTTTACCGTAATCCACGATAGCCACATATTTCGATCAAACAATGACTGTTTGAGGCATGATTGATCTACCACATCGATCGTAGTTGTGACCCCGGCGTCGGTGGCCGCCGCGAGTCGTCTGAGCGCACCGGCCGGTGCCGGCGCGCCCCGATGACGACCTCAGTCGGCGCGGATCTCGGCCGCGTCGCGCAGCGCGCGCGCGGCGCGACGCTCGGCCGCCTCAGCCTTGAGCTCAGCCTGCTTGGTCGAGTCCGCCACGATCCGGGCCGCGCGCCGGTCGGCTGCGCTGACATACGGCTTGATCGGCTTTCCCGATGCGCTCACTGTGTCCTGTGTCGCCATGTAGTACGAGCTCCTTGGTCTGTAGGTCCCTGCAAGATGTATGCACGACGGGAGCGCGTGGGCTCCGCGTCGGCTCGCCGCGTCATGCGTCGAACTCGGTGACCGAGTATGCGTGGTGTCCGACGACCTCGCGCACACCGGTCGTCGTCTCGTCGTCGGCGGCGCGCCAGATGACGTACGGCTGATGAGAGCCCATGTCGAAGATCGCGAGCACGGTGCCGCCCCGCAGCGGATCCGGCAGCCCGACCTCGGTGATGCAGTCAACTCCCTCACGACGGGTCCAGAGCTGCGCGATTCGCTGGATGTTGGGGCGGCTGCCGAGCTCGAGCTCGACCTGCCGGCGCATCTCGCCGTAGGCGCGCTCGACCACGCTGGGGCCGCCGCTCACCCCCGGTATGTAGAAGGCCGTCATCGCCGGCTCAGAGCCCACGGTTGCGAGCATCCTCGGCGAGCGAGGCGCGCATCGCGCCGGGTTCGATCTGGAGTTGCAGCTCGGTGATCATCTTCGCGTGACGCTCGGACTCCCGGTAGACCGAGTCCTGAAACCCTTCCAACAGACGCTCGAGATGCGCCACGCGCTGCTCCAGCCCACCGATCCGATCACCGTCTGCGCCGCCAACGCCGGTCGCGCCGCCGCTGCCGGGCACGATCTCTCCGTCGACCGCGTCCGCTCGCCGCGCCTGGCGAATCCGCCCGACCAGTCCTTCCAGCTCGCGCTTCTTCATCTGCAGGCCGCGTCCGCCTACCAGGCGGAACGGCTGCGCGGCCGAGGAGGAACCTGTGGATAGCGCTGGCGCTCCTCGTCGGTCATTTGACGAATCACCAATGATCCGCTCTCCACCTGCTCCTGCACCTGTTCGAGCTTTTCCTGGCGCTTCTCTTCGGCGCGCTCACGCGTGGATTTCACGAGGTGGTTCTCCTTCCGATGCCGACGCCGGTGACGCCGACCGGTCAGAGGCTCGCATCGTCGGTCACGCAAGCCTCGCGGGTGGCATCGCCACCCACACCTAGTTGAACCTAGCACCTAGGCCAGCGGGCGGGGTAGACTATGACCTGGTCGAGCAAATCCGCTCGGCTCTAACCGCAGTGCCCCGCGTTTCCGCAGTCGTTGCTCTTGAGCGTCCTCCGCGTTTCGCAGTGCACACGACCGGAGGAATATCCATATGGCTACAGGAACCGTGAAGTGGTTCAGTGACGACAAGGGCTTCGGCTTCATCACCCCCGATGATTCCGGCAAGGACCTGTTCGTCCACCACTCAGCGATTCAGGGTGAGGGCTACAAGTCCCTCGCCGAAGGCGCGAAGGTCAGCTTCGACGCCGAGCAGGGCCCCAAGGGTCCCGCTGCCGCCAACGTCCAGACGATCTAGGACGACGACTGCCGGACGCGACGGAGGACATCTCGTTCTCCGTCGCTCCGGGAGCAACTCGTAGAACGCTCAGCGAGCCGAGTCGGGCGCGACACTCATGTCGCCCGGGACCTCGTAGCGGGCGACCGTGAACGCAATCAGCATCGGCACGTGCACGGCGTAGACCACCAGCGAGAGCGTCAGCACGATCAACGCGCCGCCCCTGAGATGGTTCTGCAGGAACGCATACTCGATCATCCCCGCGGTGATCGCGTAGGCCAGGAGCGCCCACTTCCCGATCTGGAAGAAGCGGTGCCACGCAAAGCCCTGCACGCGTGTGAGCGCGAGCAGGTTTCCGACGAGCAGCAACGCTGACAGTCCCAGCAGCACGACCGCCGGCCCCAGCGGCACATGGTCCGGCAGGTGCGCGGACAGATAGATGCCACCGGCGACGATCAGCGCCAGCGACACCATCCCGATCTGGGTGACCGGAGGGAGACGTGGCTCGTGTGGGTCGCCGGTCATCCCGAGGCCAGCTTGGTCATGATCACGAGGATCGAGATCTGCAGCACGCCGATGATCCCGGCGGAGTAGATGAAGCGCTTCATCAGCCGCTCGATCACCTCGGGCCGTGGCCGCGGCTTCTTGAGCTCGACCAGCACCGCGACGTTCGCCGGCTCGAGCAACCCCAGCGCGATGATCGCCATCACGCCGACAACGATGTAGCTCGCGACCACCCAGCCGTGGTTCGGGTATCCGCTGAACACGAAGCCGAGCTTGTTGCCGAGCTGCCAGCCGGCGGCCAACGCCACCGTGACAACGGTGGGCATGATCAGCAGCATCTTCGGCATCAGCCGGGTCGTCAGTTCGATCCGCGCCGGGATCGACAGGCGACCGAGGATCGGCCCCAGCACCAGGCCGAGGAACAGGTCGAGGATCGTCCACGCCGCGCCGAAGGCGACATGTAGGAACGTCAGCGGCCAGAGCTTGTCGGAGGCGATCGCGACGATCACCGCGATGAACACGACCGCGACGACGATCAGTCCCTTGCGGGGGACGATCTCGAAATCAAGCCGCGGTGGCGGCGCGACGCCGCTCTGCGGTTCATGCGCCGGTTCGGCGGCAATCGAGATCCCGGTCATCCCACCTCTCCAGTCAGTCGAAACGCGCGATTGCGGCAGTGCTCGTAACCCGTCGAGTAGCCGTTCGCCCTGCTCCATCCCCGCTGCCCGCGCGCGACGCTACCAGCCTT
This sequence comes from uncultured Solirubrobacteraceae bacterium, assembly GCA_963743985.1. GTDB lineage: Bacteria > Actinomycetota > Thermoleophilia > Solirubrobacterales > Solirubrobacteraceae > Palsa-465. Next base: position 381,209 of record CAVUSD010000009.1, read on the forward strand.
GCCCGGGGTTGTCCACAGGCGCGGCGCCCGCGGTCCCCGGCAACCTGCCGTTTGGGCGCGGCCCAGCTGGGGCAGCTGAGCAGTGGGCGCCCAACGGCGCCGACAACCGAGAGGAGACTCGATGAGCGACAAGAACGTTGACGAGGCCAAGGGCCGGGTCAAGGAAGCGGCCGGCAGCCTGACCGACGACGACAAGCTCAAGCGCGAAGGCAGCGCCGACCGGGGCAAGTCGTCGGTCAAGAACGCCATCGACAACGTCGCCGACAAGGCGAAGGACGCGCTCGACGGCGACCGCGACTAACGGCGAGCACGGCCCCTGGGCCCGCTCACCAGCTTCGGCACGAGCGGGCTCGCGGTCCGGGCTCGGATGCACCCGATCCAGACCCCGGTCGCATAGGCGAGATCGTCGGCGGCCCGCAATGCGCCAAAGCGGAAGGGATCGAGCCGCGGTCGCCGCGTCAGCCAATCGGCGACGATCGATGTGGCGAGCCCCGTGACGAGCGGCCGCCGCGCTGGCGGATGGGCGACGGCGACACCGACGACCAGCGGCGGGTAGGCCCGCCAGCCCGCGTCGAGCACCTGCCGGCCGATGCGCAGCTGCACGCCGGCGACGAACCGCAGCAGCGGCAGCCGGGTGCCGGGGGCGGACGGCAACCGCGCCGCCACGATGCCGGTGCCGGCAGCCGCCGCCAGCAGAGCCGCGCGCGGTCGGCCGACGGCGGCGAGCACCCACGGCGCGACCGCCCAACGCGGCATCACGAGGTGACGCATCGCGTCCGGATGTCGGCGCGCCAGCGGCCCCGCAGACGACCCATACGCGACACGCTGGCCGAGCCAGGTGCGCGGGCGCGCGCGCGCGGGATGCGTGACGACGACCGAGGGCTCGTAGCGAACGGTCCAGCTCGCGGCTGACAGACGCCACGCGAGGTCGACGTCCTCGCCGACCATCAACCCGGCATCGAACCCGCCGAGTGCGTCGAACGCCGCCCTGCGGACCACGAGCGTGGTCGCCGGGACGAACCCGAGCCGCCGGCCCGGGCCGGCCAAGCCGGGCTCGTCGCCAAGATCCAGCGGGGAGCGCGCCATCTCGTATGCGGTCACCGGCCCGTGTCCCCCTGGGGCGCGCACCCGCGGCGCAACCGCCGCCACCCGTGCATCGGCGAAATGCCCGATCAGCCCGGCCAGCCAGCCGGGGTCCGGGCAGACATCGGAATCGACGAACGCGATCAGCGGCGCCGTGCTGGCGGCCGCGCCGGAATTGCGCGCCTGCGCGGGCCCCATGACCCGCTGGTGCCGCACGATGGCCGCAGCGGCCCCGGCAGCGACCGCCGCGATCGCCGCCGGGTCGCGCGAGCCGTCGTCGGCGACGACGAGTTCGCCCGCGGGGCCGACAGAGCTCAGGCACCGGGCCAGCAGTTCGGCGCGGTCGCGAACCGGGATCACGATCGCGACGTCGTCGGTCGTCCACGGTCCGGCGCCGTCGAGCACGGGATGCGCCAGCCCCGCCGTGATCAGCCGCTGCGCCAGGCGGATGCTCGCGGTCGTCGAGTCGACCGCGGTGCCGTCCCGCCAGGCAGAGACCATCCGACCACCGGCCGGGGTCAGCCGAACCAACCGGACCGGGCGTCCGCCGATCACCACCGTGCCGCCGGCGAGCACCCGCGCCGACCGGTCGATCACGATCCGGGTGGAGGTGTGCTCAGCTTGGTGGGGCGACGCCGCGCACAAACCCGTCAGGCATCAGTACGTCATCTGCGACCAGCGCGGAGACCGACGAGCGGCCGAGTCCGCGCAGCGCCGAGTCGATCCCGCCGGAGAAGATGTCGAGCACGTTCTCGACGCCCGCCTGACCGTTGGCGGCGAGACCCCATAGGTACGCGCGTCCGATCATCGTCGCCCGTGCGCCGAGGGCCAGCGCCTTGACCGTATCCGAGCCGCGCCGGACACCCGAGTCGAGCACGATCTCGATCTCGTCGCCGACCGCCTCGACGATCCCCGGCAGCGTCCGAATCGAGGCGGGCTGTCCGTCGAGGTTGTTGCCACCGTGGTTGGACACCGAGATCGTGGTCGCGCCGACGTCGACTGCGCGGCGGGCGTCGTCGGGGCGAGCGATCCCCTTCAACATCACCGGCCCGTCCCACCACGAGATCAGCCAGCGGAGATCCTCCCAGGTCGGTGGCGGCGTTCCCATCCATTCGCCGTAGGCGCCGAAGAACGTCGGCGGGTCTTCGCCCTTGATCGCCATGTTCGGCACCGTCAGCTGCGGCGGACCGCCGGACTTGGCGTACGCCAGCAGCCAGCGCGGGCGGATGATCGTCTCGGGCGCCAGCGCCAGCATCGCCTTGAGGTCGAGCGAATCGGGGATCGTCGGGCTGCCCCAGTCGCGGCCATGCGAGAACTGCCAGTCGAGCGTCACGATCAAGCCGGCGACACCGGCGGCCTTCGCTCGCTCCAGCCGCTCGGAAATCCGCTCACGCGTGCCGCACCAGTAGGTCTGAAAGAACGTCTTCGGGTTGGCGGCGACGACTTCCTCGACCGGCTTTGATCCGAACGAAGACAGGCCGATCGCGGTCCCGCGCGCGGCAGCGGCGCGGGCGACAGCGACCTCGCCGTCGGGGTGCACGGCCTGCACGCCGGTAGGCGAGATCAGCACCGGCAGCCCCAGCTGCTGGCCCATCACCGACACCGTCTGGTCGCGCTCCGCGGGCCCCTCGGCGACGTGCGGCGAGAACCCCAGTTCGGCGAACGCGGCCAGGTTGTCGTGCAGCGTCGTGCCGCGCTCAGAGCCGGCGATGATCGCTTTGTAGACCGAGCGCGGCAGCGTCCGCCGAGCTCGCTGCTGGGCGACAGCGACCGATTCGAACCAGCCACCCGCCACGGCTAGACGCGCAGTCGCTTGCTGTGCCCGAGCGCGACGATGGGCCGGTCGTCGGCCGCGACCTTGACGAGCTCGAGCTCACCGTGACCGAGCACGCACTCGGGATCGGGCCCGTCGAGCGGCATCCCGGTGAAGAACTTCGCCGCCATGCAGCCGCCCTGGCATTTGTCGTACATCCCGCACGATGCGCAGGCGCCGGCGCTCTGGGGCTCGCGCAGCTCGGCGAACAGCTCCGACTCACGCCAGACGTGCTCGAAGCCGCCCGGCTGGCGGACGTTGCCGGCGAGGAACTCGTCGTGCAGGACGAACGGGCACGCGTATACGTCGCCGACCGGATCGACCAGGCAGACGACACGCCCGGCACCACAGAGGTTGAGGCCGGGCAGCGGCTCGCCGAGCGCCGACAGGTGAAAGAAGCTGTCGCCGGTCAGCACGTCGGGCCGCGTGATCAGCCAGTCGTACAGCTCGCGCTGCTGGCTGGACGTGGGGTGCAGCTCATCCCAGACCGAGGCACCGCGTCCGGAAGGCCGAAGCCGGGTGATCCGCAGCTGTGCGCCGTATTCGGCGGCGATCGCTTCCAAAGCATCGAGCTCGGGGATGTTGTGGCGGGTCATCACGACCGAGATCTTGAACGGGCCGAAGCCGGCGTCGGCGAGTCGATCCATGCCGCGGCGCGCCATCGCGTAGCTGCCGCGCCCACGGACCGGGTCGTTGGTCTCAGGCGTCGCGCCGTCGATCGAGATCTGCACGTCGAGGTAGTCGGTGGCCGCGATCCGCGTCGCTACCTGCGGGGTGATCAGCGCCCCGTTGGTGGAGAACTTGACCCCCACCTTGCGCTCCACCGCGTGGTCGACCAGCTCGAGGAAGTCACGCCGCACGAGCGGCTCGCCGCCGCCGATGTTGACGTAGAACACCCGCATCCGCGCGAGCTCGTCGATCAGTCCGCGGCACTCGTCGGTCGACAGCTCCCGCGGGTCGCGCTTGCCCGACGAGGACAGGCAGTGCGCGCACGCCAGGTTGCAGCCGTAGGTGACCTCCCAGGTCAGGCAGATCGGCGCCTCGAGGCCCTCCTTGAAGCGGTTGCGCAGGTCCGGGCTGGTGGTGTCAGCGGACACCGATCACCTCCGAGGATTCCAGGCGGGCGAGGGCGGCCAACATCGCCGGTCGTTGCGCGGCGCTGACACCGTGTGTGTCCAGCGCCGCATCGACGGACGGATGGTCGTCCAGCGACTTGACGATCGCGGTCAGCTGCCGCGACTTCAGAAACGTCAGCCGGCGGTTGCCGTAGTGGTAGGCGAGCGCGCCGAACTTCTCGGGGCGCAACGCCAGTTGCGGGTGTACGCCGTACGGGCGACTCGCGTCGAAGACGACCGCCTCGCTAGTAGACACCGCACATGCCGTCGATCGAGATCTCCTCGACGAGCAGATCGTCGTCGAGCACCTCGTCGGCGGGCGGCTGCTGCTGCGTGGTCTCGGGCTCCAGCTCAACCGGCTCAAGCACTTGCGACTCAGACATTGGGCGTTCCTTCCCTCGTTGACGCGCGAGGGCGAAAGCTACTGGATCGCGACCGATGCGTCGGTGTCGGTGGGGTCGGCTGGCGTAACAGACAGTCGGCGACACGGGGTGATCGTTCCAGACAGACTGGTCTGTCTGGTACAGTTTCGGTTCAGACAGACCAGTCTGTACGAAAGGCCCCGCATGAGCTCGATCTCGTTGCCGATAGACCGCTCCAGAACGTTGTCGCCGACCGTCGCGTTCGGACTGCTCACGTCGATCCTGGTGATGCTGCTGGCCAGCTCCAGCGCCCCGACCCCGCTGTACGCGATCTACCAGGCGCAGTGGGGGTTCAGTGCGATCACGATCACGGTGGTCTTCGGCGTCTATGCGGTCGCGGTGCTGCTGTCGCTGCTCGTGTTCGGTGCACTGTCAGACCACGTCGGCCGCCGGCCGGTGCTGATCACCGCACTGATCATCCAGGCGGGGGTGATGCTGCTGTTCGCGTTTGCCGGTGGCGTCGACGCGCTCCTGGTGGCGCGCGTCCTGCAAGGTCTGGCCACGGGCGCGGCGGTGGGGGCGATCGGAGCCGGGTTGGTCGATCTGCATCCGGGCCGTGGGCCGGTCGCCAACGCGGCGGGGGCGATGACCGGCAGCGGCACTGGCGCACTCGGGGCAGCGCTGCTGGTGCAGCTGCTGCCGTCGCCGACCAGGCTCGTCTACTTCGTGCTGCTCGGCCTGTTCCTGATCCAGGCGGCTGGTGTGGCGTTGATCGCCGAGACCTCGTCGCGCAAGCCCGGTGCGCTGCGTTCGCTGCGCCCGAAGCTGGCGCTGCCGACACGGGTGCGCGGCACATTGGCGATCGCGGCTCCGTCGCTCGTCGCCGTGTGGGCGCTCGGCGGCTTCTACGGCTCGCTCGGGCCGTCGCTGACCGCGCTGGTCTCAGGCTCGGACTCGACGATTCTCGGCGGCGCGGCGTTGTTCGTGCTAGCGGGCACGGGTGCCCTGACGGTGCTCGTGTTTCACCGGTTGCCAGCGCGGACGTTCTCGATCGTGGGCAGCTCGCTGGTGATCGTCGGCGTCGCGATCGTGCTGCTCTCGGTGAGCGCGCGCTCGATCGTCGGCTTCTTCGTCGGTACCGCGATCGCCGGAGCCGGGTTCGGCGGCGGCTTCCAGGGCGGCCTGCGGACGATCGTGCCGCTGGCTGAGCCGAGCGAGCGCGCCGGGGTGATCTCGGTCGCCTACATCATCTGCTACCTCGGCCTGGGATTGCCCGCGATCGTCGCCGGCTTCCTGGTCGTCCATGGCACCGTGCTGCACACTGCTCAGGAGTTCGGCGGTGCCGTGATCGTCCTGGCGGCGCTCACCGTCGCCGGGATGACGTTCAGCGCCGTCCGCGCGCGAAGCCGCCGCCCGGCGGTCTGCTCGCTCGATCCGATCGGAGGATGAGATGTCCACTGCCTCGAATGCGCCGTCCGCCGCACCGGTGAAGCGCTCGCCTCGTGAGCGGTTGCTGGACGCCGCCAACGAGCTGTTCTACGCCGAGGGCGTGCAGTCGGTCGGGATCGATCGCGTGATCGAGCGCGCCGGCGTCGCCAAGGCCTCGCTCTACAGCACGTTCGGCTCCAAGGAAGAGCTGGTTCGCGCGTATCTCGAGGGTCGCCATCAGATGGTCTTCGGGCGGCTGCACGCCGCGATCGCCGCCGCGGGCGACGATCCGGTGCAGCGGATCCTGGCCGTGTTCGACTCTCAGGCCGAGCTGTACGGCCGCCCGACGTTCAACGGCTGCGCGTTCGCGATGGCGAGTGCTGAGGCGCCGCCCGGCGGACGGATCGACCTGGCCACCGAGTCCTATCGCGCCGACGTCCGTGGCCTGTTCGTCGAGTTGGCAGGGCAGGCCGGGGTGTCGGACCCCCAGTTGCTGGCTCGTCAGCTGCAGCTGATCTACGACGGCGCCAGCCTGTCGGCGCGGATGGACCATGATCCAAGCTTGGCAGTGGCCCAGCGCGCCGCCGCCGCGGCGTTGGTCCAGGCCGCGATCGCGCCCTGAGGCGCTCGCTCTGCGGGTTCGTCGCTACCAGCTCGCTGGCATCTCGGCACCTGGAAGGCAAACGGGACGATGTGTCCCGTTAGGCAACCAGCTGGCGCTGGCCGCCGTGATTCATCGAGTTGACCTACACCGAGGACCGAGCGGCAGCCAGCAGTTGGTCGCTCGGCGGTGAGGGGGCGTCGGGATCGCCCGGAGTCCGCTGCAACATCCCGTCGACCAGCTCGTAGTGGCCCAGTGAGCGGATCGGCGGCGAGTAGACGTGGATCGTGATCGCTCCCGGCTCGTGCTCCATCCGGTGGATTCCCTGGTTGGGAAAGCAGAAGGAATCGCCGGCCCGGTATTCGCGGACGCGACGGGCCCGGCCGAACATCAGTGCCTCGTTGCGGGCGATGCCGTCGATCACATGGACGCCGACGCACGATCCGTCGTGATCATGGAACCCGGTGTCGCGCGGTGCCCACCAGAGGTTCAGCCACGCCTCCGAACTGTCCGTGCGCCACAGCAGAAGCGCCCCGCCGTCGCCCTCGTGGTTCAGGCGATCGCGGTCGATCAGGGACGCGGTCCGGCGCGCGCGGTCGGCGCACTCGGCGGGGGTGAGCGGCCCGGGGGCGGTGGCGAGCGCGGCGAGTCGGTCCGGCTCGGCGATGTGGTCGCCGGTTGCGACGAACGCCGGCTCACGCTCGGCTGGCGGCTGCGGCTGCGCCCCGGCTCGCGGCTGCGGTTCGGGCGCCGGCTGCGGCTCCGCCGGCGGCTCTACCCGCGATTCCGACTCCGGCTGCGCCCCGCGCTCGCCTCCCAGCGCGGCAGCGAGCGCGTCGAGCCGCTCACTCGAGTCAATCGTCAGGTCGCCCGTGGGCAGGTGCCGGCGGACAAGCCGGTAGGCGCCCGCGGTGCCGGTCCCGAGCGCTGCCACCGTCCCCCGGAGATCGACGGCCTGGGCGGCGCAGAGCAGCTCGACGGCCGCCAGCCGCACGGTCAGGTCGCTCATCGACAGCAGCCGTGTGGCTGCGACCGGGGCCATCGTCACCCGGTCCTCGATCCCCCCCGCGAGCGACGACGTCGGCTGTTCGAGCGTCACCGGCGCGGCCAGCAGTCGCGCCTCGGCGGCGAGCGACGCGGCCCCGTGGCCGATGATCGCCAGGCCATCCTCGGCGCGGTCGGGCCGCGAGCGCAGACCCGTGGGCAGGTCGGTGAACCGCGGATCGAGCAACTTCTGGATCCGCTCACAGCCGATCGTCACCGCGCCGGCGAGCGCCAGGCGCGCATGGTCGAGCGCCAGCGCAACTGGGGCGATCTCGTGGCCGCCAGTGGAGATCGCCCGGTCTTCCTCGGCGAGCACGAACGGGCTGTCGCCGGAGGAGCCGAGCTCGATCGACAACTGGCGATCCAGGTACGCGAGCGCATCGCGGGCGGCGCCGTGCGTCTGGGTCAGGCCCTTGAAACAGAGCGCGTCCTGGAGGTTACGCGGCGCCGTGCGACCCTGCGCGAGCGCGCCGCCGGCGAGCAGTCCGGCGACCCGTTGGCGCGCTCGCTCGTCGCCCGGATACGGCCGGGCGCGCGTGATCGCCGGATGCAGCGCATCGACGTTGCCGAGCACCGCTTCGCAGGACAGCGCGGCGGCGAGCTCGAGCCCATCCAGGGCGCCGCGGGCCTGCACCAGTGCCAGGCAGGCCGCGCCGACCGCGTAGGCGTTGGCGTTGAGGATCGCGTGCGCCTCACGTGGACCGAGCTGCAGCGGCTCAAGGCCCGCGGCCCGCAGCTCGTCGACCGAGATCGTCTGGCCGGTCAGCGCCAGCCCGATCTCGGCCATCTGGCTCAGGTCCGCCTGCCCGACGGAGCCGATCGTGCGCACTCGCGGAACGATGCCCGCGTTCAGCGCCGCGCACAGCGCCTCGGCCACCACCGGGCGTACGCCGGCATAGCCGAGTGCCAGCCCGGCCGCGCGAGTGACCATCGCCGCCCGCACCACCTCCGGCGGAGCGGGCGAGCCATGGCCGACGTTGTGGGACACGAGCAGCGCCCGGTTGAAGGCTCCCTGCTCGGCCCCCTCGACCGACACCGTCTTCAGCGCACCGACCCCGCGGGTGACGCCGTAGACGGCATCCCCGCGCGCGAGCGCCCGTTCGATCACGCTGCGGGTGCGTGCCATCGTCGCCTGCGCACTGGCGCCGAGCACCACCCGCCGGCCGCCGGCGACCGCCGCGACGTCCGCGGGCGTCACCGGGCGCTCGCCGAGCACCAGTGGCCCGCGCTCGGTCAGGGAACCGCGGAGCTCAGCCACGGTCACGGAGCGTGATCAGGGTCTCGTCCCGGCGGGTCTCGAGCTCTCGGACCCGCTCGGGCGAGTAGTCGCCGAGCAGGCCGCGACCGGCCCGCGCCCCGCCTGCCCCGTTGGCCCGCAGCGAGACGAGCTGCGCCGGGAGCTCGACGGCTCGCGACAGCAACGGGAACAGTCCGGCCGCGACCGCGGCATGGATCTCGAGCCCGGCGAGGTCCATCGTCTCGAACGGGCCGAGCGCCGCCCAGCGAGCGCCGAGCCCGGCGGTGACCGCCACGTCGACGTCCGCCGGCGAGCAGACATCAGAAGCGACGAGCGCGTAGGCCTCGCGCAGCAGCGCGTACTGGAGCCGGTTGGCGACGAAGCCCGGCACATCACGCCGCAGCACGATCGGCCGGCGGCCGAGTTGCTCAGACCAGGTGCGCAGCATCGCGAGCACCGCCGGGTCGGTGTGCTCGCCGGGCACGATCTCGACGAGCGGCATCAGATCGGCGGGGTGAAAGAAGTGCCAGCCGGCGAACCGCTCGGGGGCGGCCAGCGCCGAGGCCAGCTCCGCCAGCGGCAGCGACGACGTCGTGGTGGCGAGCACTCCGTCGGCGGCGAGGCTCGGCTCGGCCGCCGCGAGCACCGCCCGCTTGTCCGCCAGGCGCTCGCCGACCGCCTCGAAGATGAGCTCGAACAACTGATCGTCCGGCAGGCCGACACGCGCAGTGACGCAGGTGCGGGCCGTCCGGGCCTGAGCAACGGCGAGCGCGCCCAGCTCGGTCAACGCGGTCAGCCGTCGGTCGATCGCGTCCGGGACCGCCGCGGCCGCCTCCGCGCGACGGGTGACGAGCGTCACCGGGACGCCGTGGGCCGCGAGCAGGATCCCCGCGGACAGGCCGATCGTGCCCGCCCCGAGCACCGCCGCGGCGGCCGGCAGCTCAGCGGCGTTCATGCCCAGAACCGTCGGTCGTCGAGATACTCGAGCAGCAGGTGGCCGGCGTGGATCACGTGATCGGTCATCGTCCGCCGGGCGCGGGCACCGTCGCGGGCGGTCAGCGCGGCCGCGATCAGCTCGTGCTCGGCGACGTTCAGCGCCAGCAGCTCGTCGAGGCTGCGCAGCGCCTCGGTCACATGGTCCTTCGGAAAGGCGCCCCGCAGCCGCAGCACGTCCTGCTGCAGCGCCCGGTTGTCAGCGGCGTCCAGGATCACGTCGTGAAAGGCGTCGTTGGCGGCCCCGATCGCCGATGTCAGCTCGGTGCCGGCCTGGGCGAACGCCGGGTCAAGGCCCGACACCGCGGCGACGAGGTCCTCCTGGGCACGGTCCAGTCGACGCATCCTGAGACCGTCGATCCGTGCCGCGGCACGCTCGGCGGCGAACCCCTCGAGCTCGGCGCGCAGCTCGTAGACCTCCTGGACCTCGCGGCGCGGCGGGGTGCGGACGATCGCGCCGCGGTTCGGGCGCAGCGACACCAGGCCGGAGCTCTGGAGTTTGCTCAGGGCCTCACGGATCGGGGTGCGGCTGACCTCGAAGCGGGCGCACAGCTCGTCCTGGGCGAGACGCTCTCCGAGCGCGATCCGACCGTCGAGGATGTCGCGCTGCAGTGCACGCGCGATTTCGTCGGCGAGGCTCGTGGCGCTCGCCGGCCGAGCGGGGGACACGGACATTGACGAGAATCGTATCCATAAATCCAATCTGCTTGGATTGGATCCATGAATACCGATCGACGCCGTGTCGGCGAGCCGGCTCCCCGCGGCCTGGACCTGAGTTGTCGCGGCTGGGAGCAGGAGGGCGCGCTCCGCTGCCTGATGAACACGCTCGATCCGACCGTCGCCGAGGACTCGGCCCGCCTCGTCGTCTACGGCGGCGAGGGACGCGCTGCCCGCAGCTGGCCCGACTACGACCGGGTCGTGTCCGCGCTGCACCGGCTCGGGGGCGACGAGACGCTGTTGATCCAGTCCGGACGTCCGGTCGCGGTGCTGCCGTCACATCCCGACGCGCCGCGGGTGCTGATCTCGACCGCGATGCTCGTCCCGCAGTGGTCGGGTGAGGCGGAGTTCGAGCGGCTGCAGGCGGCCGGCCTGACGATGTTCGGGCAGATGACCGCCGCGTCGTGGTTCTACATCGGCACCCAGGGCATCCTCGGCTTCACCCACGAGACGTTCGTCGCCGTGGCCGCCCGTCACTTCGGCGGCTCGCTTGCCGGCCGGCGCGTGCTGACCGCCGGATTGGGCGGGATGGGCGGGGCCCAGGGACTGGCGATCGCCAACCTCGGGGGGCGCGCGCTGATCGTCGAGGTCGACCCCGAGCGAGCCGAACGGCGCGCCCGGTCCGGTTGGGTCGATCTCGTCACCGACGACTACGACCAGGCGTTGTCGGAGCTCGAGCACGGTGGCGACGGCCGCGCGGTCGCGCTCGTCGCCAACATCGCCGCCGTCGCTCCGCGGCTGGTCGACGACGGTGTCACGTTTGACGTCGCCACCGATCAGACCGCCGCCCACGACCCGCTGCACGGCTACGTCCCGGCCGGCTGGTCGCCGGAGCAGGCGCGCGCCGCGGCGTCGACCGGCGAGCCCGCGCACGCGACCGCCGTGCGCGGCTCGCTGGCCGCCCACGCGCGGGCGCTGCTGGCGCTGCGCGACCGCGGCACGGTCGTGTTCGAGTACGGCAACGGCCTGCGCGCCCAGGCCCAGCTCGCTGGGTGTTCGCGCGCGGGCGAGCTGCCGGGCTTCATCGCCGAGTACGTCCGGCCGATTCTCGCCCGCGGGGTCGGCGCCTACCGGTGGATCTGCCTGAGCGGCGATCCGGCCGACCTGCGCCGGACCGAGGACGCGGCGCTCGAGGTGATCGGCACCGAGTCGCTGGCCAAGTGGTTCTCGCTCGCGCGTGAGCGCGTTCCGGCACAGGGCCTGCCCGCGCGCGTCTGCTGGCTCGGCCTCGGAGAGCGTGAAGCGGTCAGCACCCGCTTCAACGAGCTCGTCGCCGCGGGCGAGATCGGCCCGTTGGCGCTCGGGCGCGATCACATGGACCCCCACTCGGTCGCGTCGCCGTCGCGGGAGACCGAAGCGATGCGCGACGGCTCGGACGCGATCGCCGACTGGCCGGTCCTATCGGCGATGTTGAACGCCGCCCAGGGAGCGACCTGGGTCGCGATCGGCAACGGCGGCGGGGTCGGGATCGGTCGCAGCATCCACTCGGCGATGACCGTGATCGCCGATGGCTCAGCGCTGGCGGGCCGCAAGATCGCCCGCGTCTTTCATTCCGACCCCGCGCTCGGGGTTGCCCGCTACGCCGACGCCGGTTATCCGGAGGCGCTCGAGCAGGCGCGAGTGCACGGGCTCGATCTCGCCTGACCGCGGCTAGACGAGCGTCGCGCGCTGGGGCTCGGGCGCGGCTTCCTGAGCCTCGACGCGCCGGATCGCCTGACGCCGGCGACGCAACTGCATGGCGCGCGCGAGCGCGTAGGAGCCGTAGACGACGAGCAACGCGCCGAGCTGGGCGCCGATCCCCTCCCAGTTGGGATAGACGCCGAGCCACCGACCCCAGGTGAGGCTCAGGTCGATCCCCATCGGTGTCGTCGGGATCCAGCCCAGCCCCTGGAGATTCTGGACGGTCACACCGGTCATCACCGCGAGCACGATCCCGATCAGGATGCCGGTCGCGATCAACATCTTCTTGTACGGGAGCTTGCGCTCCAGCGCGAACGTGGCGATGCCGACGACCGCCGTGGCGCCGAGGCCGAACGCGACGCCGAGGATGACCGCCCCGGTGCCGGCACTGACCTGCAGGTTCTGCAGGAACAGGACGGTCTCGAATCCCTCGCGGTAGACGCTGGTCACCCCGAGCAGCACGAACCCGAGCATCTGGCCGGAGATGAAGCCGAGCCGGTCGACCTTCTCGAGCATCCGCCGGCGGCGGTTGAAGCGCCCGATCCACTCGCTCCAGTAGACCTTGTGAAAGAACCAGTTCGTGACCACCAGCAGCACCGCGATCGCGATCACTCCGGTGATCGCCTGGAGCCGCAGCCCGCCGTCGCCGAGCGCGTCGAGGATCGTCTGCGCCAGCACGTAGGTGACCGCCGTGGCCAGCAGGCCGACGAGGCCACCGATCAAGACCGGCCGGCGGAAGGCGCGCCGCGCGCCGGTGAACGACGCGGTGATCGCGGCCAGGATCAGGACAGCCTCGAGGCCTTCGCGAAAGACGATCACGGCCGCGTTGGCGACGACCGTCTCTCGGCTCACGGTGACGTCGCCGAGTGCGGTCGCGGCCGTCTGCAGGTCGGAGTCGGCGACGTTGCGCGCGTGGCTGAACGACCCTTGGTCGCCGGCGGCGCTCACCGCGGTCCACAGCGCTGCGTCGGTCTGGCTTGCGAGCGAGCCGTTGACGTGCTGCAGCCGCGGCTCGATGCCGAGCGCGAACAGCGAGTAGGCCCCTGCCGCATCCAGCCGCGCCTCGGCCGTGCTTCGATTCCCGAGCGCCGTTGACGCGGACGACAGCAGCGCGCGGATCAGGTCATACGGGTTGACGGTTGATGGTGAGACGGTGCCGGCGGCGTGCAGTGCCCGCGTCGCCGCGGTGCTCTCGGCGCGGACGCGCTGAGGGAGCGGCCACGGCTGCAGGCGGACCCGCGTCGGGCCGAGGGTGCGACGAAGGCGTCGCGTGGCCTCGAGCTGCCGGGCGCAGCTCCGGGTCGGACGCGGCGGCCGAGGCAAGGCTCGCGCTCAGAGCACGGAGCCGCGCGGCGCTCGGCCCGTCGTGGGTCAGGTCGGCGGCGTCGAACCGCGCGGGGAGCAACGCCAGCACCGCCAGCGCGCTCTGCGTCGTCGGGTTCGGCGTCGCATCCTGCGCTCGGGCCGGTGCAGCGATCGCCATCGCGATCGCGAGCACGGCCACGGTCACCAGCGCCGGCGCCAGGTGCGCCGGCGCGAACCGTCTCACGCGCCGCTGACCTTCGCGGCGACCGTCGACAGCGGCTCGTCGAGCGAGTCGACTTCGGCCGCGAACTTCTGACGATCGGCGGGGGTCAACTGCGTGTAGAGCGCGTACCCCAGCGTCGTATTGCGCTTGTAGCGGTCAAGCGTCCTCTGGACCGCGGCGAAACGGGCGCTGATCGTGTCGGCGAGCTGGCCGTTGCCGGTCTGGCGCAGCGCCGGGATCAGCAGTGCAAACGCCTTCTCCGAGCCCGACAGATTCCCCTCGAAGTCCGACAGGTCGGTGTGCGAGTAGCGGTCCTCCTCGCCGGTGATCTTCGAATTGGCGACCTCGTTCATCAGCTCGACGGCGCCGTTGGCCAGCTGCGCGGGCTGCAGCTGGATCGTCTTGACCTTGGCGACGAGCGTGTTGACGTTCCGCCTCAACTGGTTCGCGTACACCTCGGTGCCGTCGGTCCTGTTCTGCTCCCACAGGGTCCGCTCGATCCGGTGAAAGCCCGTCCAGTTCTTGACGTTGGCGACGTCGTTGATCCGGGCGTCGATCTCGGGGTCGAGGTTGCCAAAGCTCTCGGCGACCGGCTCGACCGCCTCGTAGTGGATTCGGGTCGGTCCGAACAGCGCCTTGGCCTTGGCGACGTCGCCGGCCTTCAACGCCGCGACGAACTGGTCGGTGCCCTCCTGCAGCTGGGCGGTCTGCGCGATCACGTAGGCCTTATAGGCGGCGGTCGCCTTCGCCAGTAGCGTGGCGGAGGCGCCCGTCGGCTGGCCGACGGCCTTGCCGGTCGCGACCAGGTGCCCCTGATCCTCGGTGTCGCCGGTCGGGCAGTTGACGACGTACTTGCCGGGCTTGAGGTTCAGCGAGAAGTGTCCCGGGACGCCCTCGACGACGTTCTCGGATTCGCCGAGGATGATTCCCGAGGAGTTCTTGAGCTCCATCTCGGAGACCTTCGAGGTGCCGCCGTTGGAGACGTCGAACGACACCGGGCCGGCCGCGACGTGAATCTGCTCCGGCGTGCAGCCGGAATCGACGAGCGTGACGGCGACCTTCTTCGCGCCCTTGGGAGCAGTCGAGCTGGTGCCGCATCCGGCGACACCGAGCGCAGCGACCGCGCAGACGCAGAGCGCCGTGGCGCCCGACTGGACCTTCATCGTCAACTGACCTCCGTGGTCGAAGAGACCGACCGGGTTGTGGGGAGCAGTGCGCGCCGGCCCTGTGGCCAGAGCACGTACAGCAGCATTGGCACGACGTAGATGAGCCAGACGGCGACCTCGCCGTACGTCGGTTCCGGCTGCAGACCGAGCATCCCGGTCAGCAGCGACGACGTCACCGTGCCGGGGACCACCAGCCAGCTGAGATCGAGCGCCTGGCCCTGGAAGCTGTTGAACCAGGCGGCCTCGTGGGCGGTGTGCAGCGCGGTTGCCAGCAGTCCGGCGGCGATCACGACGAGGACGACCGAGGTGACGCGAAAGAACCGTGCGAGGTTGATCTTGATCCCGCCGCGGTACAGCCCGGCGCCGATCACGACCGCGGTGAGCAGGCCGAGCACGGCGCCGAGGCCGGCGTCGAGCTCGTTGGTCGACGCCTGGAACGCCGCCAGCAGGAAGACCGCCGTCTCCAGTCCTTCACGGAGCACCGCGAAGAACGCCATCGCGACGAGCGCCCAAGCCGATCCCGTCGCGACCGCCGTCGCGGCGTGCGCCTCGAGCTCGGCCCGCAGCCCGCGGGCGTGGCGGCGCATCCAGACGATCATGAAGGTGACGATCGCCACCGCGCACAGACCGACGACCGTCTCCAGCATCTCCTGCTGACGCTGGGGCAGTTCCTGGTTGAGGATCTGCAGCGCGACGCCGACGCCGGCGCAGAACAGCACCGCGACGATCACGCCCGCCCAGACGAAGCGCAGCGCACGCGCCTGGCCCTGCTGGCGCAGAAAGGCGGCGACGATGCCGACGATCAATGCCGCCTCGAGGCCCTCGCGCAGGCCGATCACGTAGGTGGCGATCACGGCGGCGGACCGTATCAGAAATTAGGGTGCCCTAATTAGGCAACCCTAACTCCGATTATGTGGCGGGTTCGACGGCGGTGAGCGGCTTGGCGATCCCCTCGAGCCGTCGGCGCTCGGCCTTGACGCCGAACACCAGCTCGACGATGCCGCCGAGGATCATCAGGACCGCACCGATCGCGAGCGCCTCGAACACCTTCGAGGCCTTGCCGGTGGCGACCATCGGCGCGAACAGCTGCGGGCCGATGATCCCGCCGATACCGGTGCCGACCGCGTAGAACAGCGCGATGCACATCGCCCGCGTCTCCATCGGGAAGATCTCGGAGACGGTCAGATAGGCAGCGCTGACGCCGGCCGACGCGAAGAAGAACACGACCGCCCAGGCGAGTGTCAGCGTGGTGGCGTTGAGCTGGTTCTGTTCAAACAGCAAGCCGGTGATCAGCAGCAGAATGCCCGAGAGGATGTACGTGCCGGCGATCATCGGCTTGCGCCCGACGGAGTCGAACAGGCCGCCGAGGACGATCGGACCGAGGAAGTTGCCGGCGGCAAATGCCACCAGGTAGTAGGGCGCATCGGCGGTCGAGACGCCGAAGAACGTCGACAGCAGCGTCGCGTAGCCGAACAGGATCGAGTTGTAGAGAAACGCCTGACCGATGAACAACGACAGCCCGAGCACGGTCCGCTTCGGGTAGTCCTTGAGCACAGTGCGCGTGATCTCGACGAGCCCGATCGACTTGCGCTGCTGGATCTTGATCGTGTCGCCGGGGTCGACGGGCTCCAGTTCCTGTCCGGTGCCGGTCGCGACCTCGTGCTCGATCTCGCTCGTGATCCGTTCGGCTTCCTGCTCGTGGCCGTGGATGAACAGCCAGCGCGGACTCTCGGGCACGTGGCGGCGGACAACCAGGATCACCGTGCCGAGGAAGAACCCCAGTGCGAAGCAGACGCGCCAGTCCAGGAAGGGCGAGAACACGTGCAGCGCGACGACCGACAGCAGCGCCCCGGCAGCCGCGCCGAGCCAGTAGGTCCCGTTGATCACGATGTCGATCCGGCCCCGGTGCTTGGCCGGGATCAGCTCATCGATCGCGGAGTTGATCGCCGAGTACTCACCGCCGATCCCCATTCCGGTGACGAACCGGCACACGAAGAAGAACAGCGCCGTGGTCGAGAACGCGGTCGCGGCCGTTGCCAACAGATAGACGCCGAGCGTGATCATGAACAGCTTCTTGCGCCCGAAGCGGTCGGTCAACTGGCCGAACACGAGCGCGCCGAAGCAGGCGCCGGCGACGTAGAGCGACGCGGCGAGCCCGGCGACCTGAGCCGACGATATGTCGATCCCCGAGCCCTTGGCCGAGATCGCGCCCGCGATCGATCCGACGATCGTCACCTCGAGGCCGTCGAGGATCCAGACCGTGCCGAGGCCGATCAAGATCTTCCAGTGCCAATGCGACCAGGGCAGCCGGTCCAGCCGCGCCGGGATGTCGGTCTCGATCGTGCCCAGACTCTCAGGTACCGTCGCTGTGCTCATCGATCTGACGAACTACCCGGCCTTCCGCCCCGCAATCAGTCAGCCTGATTCGCCACAACCCCGCATACTTGGCGACGATGACGATGCAGGCCAATACCGAGGACCCGCGGATCGTCGCGGGCATGAGCGCCCAGGGCGCGCTGCGTGAGTCACGGCTGGCAGCCGGCGAGCGACGGGTCGGTTGGAAGGCGGGGCTCGGGACAGCGCAGGCGATGCAGACCGCGTCGACCGGGGCGCCGTTGACCGGGTTTCTGACCAACGCATCGCTGGCCAGCGGCATGACCCGGACCGACGGCCTCTCGATCGATGATTGGCGCAACGCCAAGCTCGAGCCCGAAGTCGCGGTGCGGATCGGCACCGATCTGGCGGCCTGTGCCGACCGGGAGACGGTCGAGGCGGCTATTTCTGCGGCAGCCCCGGCGATCGAGATCGTCGACCTGGACGACCCGGGCGACATCGAGCAGGTGCTCGCCGGGAACATCTTTCATCGTGCGTTCCTGCTCGGCCCGTTCATCGATCTGAGCGGAGCGGATCTCGGCGCGATTCGGCTGAGCGTGGCGCAGGACGGTCACGAGCCGCAGCTCGGGATCGACCCGGCGGCGGCGCTCGGCGACCTCGTCGAGGTGGTTGCCGCCGTGGCCGACCAGGCTCCCCTGGCGGGCGACGCGCTGCGTGCGGGCGACGTGGTCATGACCGGCTCGGTCGTGCCCGCGATCGCGATCACCGGCGGCGAGCGCTTCGAGGTGACGTTGCCCGGGGCCGGCAGCGCGACGCTCCAGATCGCTCCGGCGGCGGGAACCGGCTGAGATGGCCGACGCACCGGCCGGCCGCCATGATGGCGGTCACGGCCTGTCGGGGTTCGAGCCGCTCGTGCCGCCGGAGCGCACGTTCGATGCGGCCTACGGCCTCGAGGCCGTCGGCGAAGGGCTCGGCGAGGATGGGGTCCTGCGCGGCCGTCTCCGCGTGCGCCCAGAACTGCTGGGGGCCGAGGATCGGCTGCACGGCGGCGTGCCCGCCGCGATCGCCGAGGCGCTGGCCTCGCAGGGAACCGCGCTGGTGACGTTCGATCAGGGGCTCGTACCGAGTGGTCTGTCAAACGACACGACCGTGATCGTGCAGGTCGGCGACGGGACGACGCTGCACGCCGAGGCGACGCCGCTCAGCCGCGTCGCCGACTACTGGGTCTGGTCGGTCGAACTGCGCGATGACGCGGGCACGCTGTGCGCATTTAGCCGGGTGACGATCGCGGTGCGCCCGCTGCGCCCCTGACCGGCGACTGCCCGTCGCTCCGTTTGCCGCAGGGGTCATCGGGTAGCTACACGACGACCGTTGTACGTCACTCACCGTCAGGAGGCTGAAGCGAATGCTTCTCGCCGTCGCAATCGTCCTACTGATCATCGCCATCGCCGGCGGGGTCATCATCCATCCGATCTTGTTCGTGTTGGCGCTCGTCGCGATCGCCGTCTACTTCGCCGACCGTCGCCGGGTGTGACACGCTGACGCAGTGATGGGTTGCGGGCAGGCGCCAACCGAAAGCGGACGTGGCAACGCTCGTCACCCTTGATGGTGTCGCGCCGAAGATCGGCGTCGATGTGTATCTGGCCCCGACCGCGACGCTGATCGGCGATGTGCACATCGGTGACCGAGCCACCGTGTGGTTCGGCGCCGTGCTGCGCGGCGACGCCGCGCGAATCGAGATCGGCGCCGAGACGTCGGTCCAGGACAACGTCGTCGTGCACTGCGCCGCGCAGCTCCCGACGATCGTCGGTGATCGTGTGACCGTCGGTCATAGCGCGCTGCTCGAGGGCTGCGTGATCGAGGACGGGTCGCTGATCGGGATGGGCGCGGTGGTACTCCAGCAGGCACGGGTCGGCGCCCGATCGCTGATCGCCGCCGGCGCGGTCGTCTCGGAGCGAACCGAGATCCCGCCCGGCGTGCTGGCTGCCGGCGTGCCGGCGAGGGTCAAGAAGCAGTTGCCGGATACGTCTGTCCGCTTGCTGGACGGCGCCGTCGAGGAGTACCAGGCCAAACGCCGGCTGTACCTGACGCGAAGCGTCGTCACGCATACTGACGACTGAGGAATGAGCGCTGCACCGACGCTGCGCGGCCGCGACGATGAGTTGTCGGTGATCGGGGGCCGCCTGGGGCGTCTGCGGGCCGGCTCGGGATCGGTGATTCTCGTCGAGGCCCCGTCCGGGATGGGCAAGAGCCGCCTGATCGAGGAGACCACGCGGATGGCGAGCCGTCTGCCGCTGACGGTCGGGGGGAGCGCGGCCGAGCCCGGCGAGGGCGCGGCGGAGCTGGCGCCCCTGTTGCGTGCGCTGTTTGACGGTCCGGCGCCGCCGTTGAGCCGTGCGCTGCTGGCCGATCGGCGGGCCGCGCCGGAGGGCCGGTACTGGATGCTCGAGGACCTTGCGGCGTCACTCGAGCGAGCGGCGTCAGACAAGCCGATCCTCGTGTGGCTCGACGATCTGCAGTGGGCCGACGCGGGCACCGTTGCCGCCCTGAGATTCCTCCCGAACCGCCTCGCCTCCGAACCGATCGCGTGGCTGCTCGCCACCCGCCCCGGCGAGTCATCCGCCCCGTTACGGGCGGCGTTCGATCAGCTGACCGTCGACGGCGCGGCCAGGATCGTCCTCGAAGCGCTGGCGGCGCCGGCGGTCGAGCAGGTGGTCTCTGAGACGCTGGGCGCCGAGCCCGATCCTGAGCTGCTGGTGATGGCCCGGGAGGCGGGTGGGAACCCGTTCTTTCTGGTCGAACTGCTGCTCGGCCTCCGTGAAGAGCATCTGGTTCGCGTCCGCGGCGGCCGCGCCGAGTTGATCGAAAACCGACTTCCCGACCGCGTCAGCCAGGGCATGCGCGGCCGCCTGGCGCGCATGTCGGAGTCCGCTCGCCAGCTGGCGACCGTCGCCGCCTCGCTGGGGCGCACGTTCTCGTTCGCCGAGCTGGCGAAGATGCTCGACGCCCCGCCCTCGACCTTGGTGATCGGGGTCGAGCAGCTGGTCCGGTCCGACGTGCTGCGTGAGCACGACGCTCGGCTCGCGTTCCGGCACGACGTGATCCGTGAGGCGGTACGGATGAGCTGCCCGGTGTCGGTTCGCCGTGCGCTCGATCGGCACGCCGTCGAGGTCTTGCTGGGGTCGGGGGCGCTGCCCACGGAAGTCGCCGCCCAGCTGGCGACGAGCGCCGAGCCCGGCGACCTGACGGCCATCGCCGTCCTGCGCGACGCCGCCCGCGCACTCGAGCCCTCTGATCCTGGGGTCGCCGCAGAGCTCAGCCAACGCGCGCTGGCGTTGGCGACACGCGGCCATCCCGACTGGGGCCCGCTCGTCGCCGAGACGACGCTGCAGCTGCACGCCGCAGGACGGATCGATGACGCGTCGGCGTTCGCCGACGAACACCTCGCGGATGTCCTCGCAGCCCGTGATGAGGCGGCCGTCTGTCTCAGCGTCGCCAGCATGTTCGCCGTCTCGCCCGACGTCCGCGTGGCGATGAGCCGCCGGGCGCTGGCCCTCCCGGAGCTGTCAGCGACCGACCGGGCGCAGCACTGGTCGCGCCTGGTCTACAACCTCGTCCAGGCCGGTCGGGCCGACGAGTCCCGCTCGCTGATGTCACGCGCCAGCGCCGCGGTGCAGGCCGCGCAGCATCCCCCGTCGGCGACGATCCTGATGCTCGCCCGAGACGCTCACGCGTACGTCGAGGACCACTTCGCTGAGGCTCTGCGTCTGCACGAGGCTGCGATCCGCCGCGGCTTCGGGTCCGGCGAGGCCAACCGTGAATGGGTCGCACGCCACTGGCGCTGCGAGCTGCTCGCCAACGTCGACCGACTCGACGAGTCGATCGAGCTGGCCGCCTCGGGGATCGTCGCCGCGCAGCGCGGGCGACAGGCGTGGGCGATCGAGTTCTTCGAGATCTACCGCGGCCGTCAGTTGCTGCAACGTGGCCAGATCGCCGACGCGCGGGTTGCCCTCGAGGGTCGGATCGAAGCGGAGCGTCCGCACCAGATCACCGGCGCGCTGTATGCCGCCGGCCTGGTGGCGCTCGGGCGCGTCGCGATCCATACCGCCGACGTGCGGCTGCGTCGCCAGGCGGCCGCGGCGGCCGAGCTCATGCGTGAGGGCGGCACGCCGGCGACGCGAGGGCAGGCGACGTGGCTGCTGGCGCTGCTGGCGATGGCTGAGGGCGATCCGGGGCGCGCCCTGGAGCTGGTCAGAACCCCCGACCCGCCGCGACCGGCATTGCTGCCGCTGTTTCCGATGGAGGTCACCGATGAACCCCAGCTCGTGCGGCTGGCGGTTGCCGCCGGCGATCTGGCCCTGGCCGAATCAACGGTGCGGGCGGCGCAGATACGTGCCGAGCGCAACCCGGCGGTCGCCGTCATCGCCGGGGTGGCCGACCACGCCGGCGGGTTGCTGCACAACGATGTGCAGCAGCTGGAGAGCGCCTGCCGGCTGCTGGGCGCCGGACCTCGGCCGCTGGCGACCGCGTCGGCGCTGGAGGACCTGGCCCGGCTCCGATTCGCCGCCGGTGACAACGCGCGCGGGATCGACGCGCTCGATCGAGCGCTGATCCTGTGCACCGAGGCGGGCGCGACCTGGGACGCGAGTCGGCTGCGGGCCCGGATGCGCCGCCACGGCGTCCGGCGCCGGCTCCTCGGAGCAACCCGGCCCGCGACCGGTCGGGCGTCGCTGACCGCGTCGGAGCTGACGGTGGCGCAGTTGGTCGGTCAGGGGCTGAGCAACCGCGACGTCGCCGCGCGCCTGTTCGTCAGCCCTCACACCGTCAGCAGCCATCTGCGACACGTCTTCACCAAGCTCGGCGTGAACTCGCGCGTGGAGCTCGCGCGGGTGCTCGGCGAACTGGACTAGCCGTCGAGGAACATCGTCAGCTGTGTGCCAAACAGCTCGGCCCACTGGAACTGTGAGCCATGCGCCGAGTCGGGATAGAGGATCAGCTGGGCGTTGGGCAGGTGCTGCTGGAGGATGTAGGAGTTGATCGTCGGGACGATGATGTCGGCGAGACCGTTGACGACGAGGATCGGCTGCTGGATCGTCTCTAGGTAGCCGTAGCTGCCGTCCGCCGGGGCTCCCCATTTCCCGGCGGCGGCCCGGTGCGCGGTCGCGGTCTCGGTGGAGACCGGCGCGTCGCGGTCGGTATGCCGGGCCCGGATCCGCTCCAGCCAGAGGCGCCCGGCCGCCTGACTGGACTCCGAGCGATAGAACATGATCGGCAGCCAGAGCTCGTCGGCAGGGTCGTAGTGCGCGGTCCAGAGGGCGGCCACCTCGGGCGTCGGGCCGGCCATCCCCTCGCCACCGCGCGGACCGGTGCCGACGAGCGCGGCCCGGCGGATCAGCTCGGGCCGGTCGACGAGCAGTTGCTGGGTCACGTGTCCGCCCATCGAGTGGCCGAAGATGTCGACCGTGTCCAGCCCGAGCGCGTCGATGAACGAGGCGGCGTCGTGCGCCATCCCCTCGATCGCGTCAGGAGCCCGGCCGGTGCTCTGCCCGACGCCGGTGTTGTCGAACAGGATCACCTCACGGTCCTGCGCCAGGCGGTCGGTGATCGCCGAGTCGTGGTTGTCGAGGTTGCCGCGAAAGTGCTGGACGAGGACGAGCGGGGGCGCGGTGCCCGGGGTGCCGAACCGCCGGTAGGCGAAGCGGACCCCGTCCGCCTCGACGAACTGCGTGGGCGCGGTGTTGTGCGTGGGCTGACTCAGCGTGGTCATCGAAGGCTCTCCGTCTGTCGGGTCGCTGGCTGGGTATACCGCCGAGCTTCGAGAACGTGCGAGTCCGCTGCACCGCATGGACGCGCGATATCAAACCGCAATTGATCACATGGTCATGCGATGCGACGGCGGGGTGCGGATGGTGGAGTGGCGGCGTCGTCGGACCGCGGGGCGGGGCCGCGGCATCGGCGCACTCATCAACGATCTGAGGAGACCAACATGAGCATCGAGGACAACCGGAAGGTCGCGCTCCGGTTCGTCGAGAGCCTCTCGACGGGCGACATCGACGGCGCGCTCGACCTGATCGACGAGGATGTCACGTGGTGGCTGGCCGGCAAGCCGGACCAGTTTGAGATCGCCGGATCGAAGACCAAGCAGGAGTTCGCCGAGATGCTGCTGACGATCGGAACCGGGATGCCGAACGGCATCCAGCTCACGGTCACGGGAATGACCGCCGAGGGCGATCGGGTCGCGGTGGAGATGGATGCCGCCGGCACGTCGGCGACCGGCCTCGAATATCGCAACCAGTACCACGATCTCCTGGAGATCCGCGACGGCAAGATCGTGGCCGGGCGCGAATACCTCGATACCGCGCACGCCCAACGGGTGATCGTCGGATCGGCGAAGGCGGTCGCCTCCTCCAGCCGATCGTGATGCTTCAGTAGGCGTGGTGCCCCGTCGAGCCCAGATCCCGGTCGTCGATGGCCTGCCCCAGGCCATCCGCGTCCGTGGACTGCGCCACAACACCTTGCGCGATCTCGATGTCGACGTCCCCTTGTGGCGAACGGTGGCAATCGTCGGCGTCTCGGGATCCGGGAAGACGTCGCTGGCGATCGGGACGCTGTATGCGGAGGGGATGCATCGGTTCCTCGAGGGGCTGAGCACGTACAGCCGCCGGCGGCTGACCCAGACCCAGCGGCCCGACGTCGACCGCATCGACTTCCTGCCGCCGGCGCTTGCCCTGCGCCAGCGTCCGCCGGTTCCGGGCCCGCGCAGCACCGTGGGGACGATGAGCGAGGTGCTCAACGTGCTGCGACTGGTCATGTCACGGTTGGGGAGCCATCGGTGTCCCAACGGCCACATGGTGGCGCCGAGCATCGCCACCCAGGGGATGGAGATCGTCTGCCCGGAATGCGGGGCGCATTTCTCGCACCCGGAGGCGGAGGCGTTCGCGTTCAACTCCTACGGCGCCTGTCCGGCCTGCCAGGGAATCGGCCGGCGCTTCGAGATCGACGAGGACACGTTGGTTCCCGATCCCGACAAGACGATCAACGAGGGCGCGGTGCTGCCGTGGAACGCCGGCAGCCGGCGGCTGTTCGCCTACGCCGCCGGAGAGCTCGGCGTCCGGCTCGACGTGCCGTACCGGAAGCTGACTCGCAAGGAACGTGAGATCGTCATGCACGGCGAGACGGTCCAGCGCCGCGTCACCTTTCAGACGGGCAGCGGCCGGACGGTCTCGCTCAACGTCAACTACGAGAACGCGGTCGCCGCCGCCGAGCGCGGCGCGCGCAGCGAGAACGAACGCGGCCGTCAGCAGGCTCAGCGCTATCTGGTCTCCCGGGTGTGCTCGGTCTGTCACGGGACCCGGCTACGACCCGAAGCGCTCAGCTCACGCCTGGACGGCCGCGACATCGCCGAGATCGCGGCGTTGCACCTCGACAGCATCCCGGGGTTCGCCGCGCAGCTGCCGGCCAAGCTGCCGCCGGAACTCTCACGGTTGACCGACGGGCTGCTCGGCGAGCTGACGCAGACGTTGGCGCCGCTGCTCGAGCTCGGCCTGGGATATCTCAGCCTCGACCGGGAGGGCGCCTCGCTGTCCACCGGCGAGCGCCAGCGGATCGAGCTGACCTCGACGGTCCGCGCGAACACCACCGGGATGCTGTACGTCCTCGATGAACCCTCGGTCGGCCTGCACCCGTCGAACGTCGAGGGCCTGAGAACGTCGATCGCGGCGCTGGTGGCCAACGGCAACTCGGTGGTCATCGTCGAGCACGACCTCGAGCTGATCCGTACCGCCGACTGGGTCGTCGAACTTGGCCCCGGGGCGGGTGAGCATGGCGGCACGATCATCGCCGAGGGACCTCCGGAGCGGCTGGAGCGCGACCGCGGGTCGATGATCGGGCCGTTCCTGTCGGGCCGGGAGACCGTGACGCGTGAGCGCCCGACCGCGACGGCGGATGACGCGCTCGCGATCACGATCTCCGAGCTCTACAACCTGCGCGACGTCACCGCCCGCTTCCCGGTCGGGCGTCTCTCGGCGCTGGCCGGGCCGTCCGGCGCGGGTAAGACGGCGCTGGTCCTCGACAGCCTCGTCCCGGCCGCTCGCGCCGCGCTGAGTGGCGGGCCGCTGCCGGGGCACGTCGAGTCGCTGGATCTGGCCGGGATCCGCCAGGTCGCCAGCATCGACGCCACGCCGATCGGCCAGAACGCCCGCTCGATACCGGCCACCTACTCCGGCGCGTGGGACCACATCCGCCGGCGGTTCGCCGATGCGCCGGCCGCCCGACGCCGGCGCTGGGCGCCCGGTCACTTCTCGTTCAACACCCGCGCGGGGCAATGCCCGACCTGTCGCGGCCTGGGCAACCTCGATCTCGACGTCCAGTACCTCCCCGACATCAACGTCATCTGCCCGACGTGTCGCGGGGCGCGGTTCAACGAGGACACGCTGACGGTGACCGTCGACGGTCTCACCGTCGCGGACGTGCTCCGGCTGACCGTCTCCGAGGCGCTGGCTCAGTTCGCCGGCCAAGCTCCGATCGAACGCACCCTGCTGCCGATCGTCGAGGTCGGCCTGGGTTATCTGCGCCTGGGGGAGCCGACCCCGGCGCTGTCGGGCGGTGAGGCGCAGCGGCTGCGCGTCGCCTCGCGGCTGCGTCGCAGCCAGCACGACACCCTGTACGTCTTCGACGAGCCGTCGACCGGACTGCATCCGCTCGACATCCGCACCCTGCTGACGGTGTTCGACCGCCTGCTCGCCGACGGCGCCACCGTGATCGTGATCGACCACGACCTCGACCTGCTCGCCGCCGCCGACTACGTGATCGACATGGGCCCGGGCGGGGGACCCGACGGTGGCCGGATCGTCGCCGAGGGCACCCCCGAGGAGGTCGCCGCCGACGCAGACAGCGTCACCGGCCCGTGGCTGGCGGCGGCCGCCGGGCACGAGCCGGCGTGAACCGCGCCGCGTTGGCCGGCCGGACCGGCGGCGACGGGTTGAGCCCGCGCCGGTTCAGACCGCCGTGCGCCCGCCGTCGGCGGCAAACGTGGCGCCGGTGACGTAGCTGGCCCGGGGCGATGCCAGGAACGCGATCAACTCCGCGATCTCCTCGGGCTCTGCCGCCCGGTCGAGCAGCGTTGTCGCGCCCACCGCGGCGGTCTGCTCGCGCGGCTGGATGCCCGTGTAGACGGGTCCTGACGCGACGGTGTTGATGCGGACGCCGCGGGGGCTGAACTCCGCCGCCCACGACCGGGTCATCGAGTCCAGGGTTGCCTTCGTCGCGCCGTAGGCCGCTCCGCCCGGCATCCCGATCTCACCGGCCATACTGCCGACGTTGACGATGCTGCCCGCACCCCGGGCGGCCATCTTCGGCGCGATCGCCGCCACGAGGAAGTAGGGCGCGCGGACGTTGGCGGCGAACAGCCAATCGAACGTGTCGAGATCGAGCTCGGCGGTCGGTCCGAACCACGACACACCGGCGTTGTTGACCAGCACATCGACATCGGCGGCCTCGTCAGCCAGGCGACGAAGGTCCACCGGCTGGTTGAGATCCGCGCTGATCGAACGCGCCTGACCGCCTTCGCTGAGGATCTCGTCAACGGTCTGCGCACCACGCTCGGCGTCGCGTCCGTGGACCAGCACTTCGGCACCGTCCTGGGCGAGACGCTTGGCGGCCGCGCGCCCGATGCCGGAGGTCGCTCCGGTGACCAGCGCCGTGCGTCCGCTGAGGTCTTGAGGTTCTGTCGTCATGCGTTCTCCGAAGGTCGACGTCTGGAAACGTGATCGCGAGCCTGTCGTTCTGCGGCGCCGCGCGCACCCCACGAACGTGCGATATGTCCGGAGACACGCGTGCGTTAGGCTGGGGCCGCGCTTCAACGGGTGGGAGGGTGGTTTTCGATGGGTCGCTACGACGAACTGTTCAGGCAGTCGCTGGACGAGCCGGAGATTTTCTGGTTGCAAGCGGCGGAGGCGATCGACTGGATCAGCCCCCCCGAGCGGGCGCTCGACGACAGCCGTGCGCCGCTGTATCGCTGGTTCCCCGGCGGGGAGCTGAACACGTGTTACAACGCGCTCGATCGTCATGTGCTCGGCGGCCGTGCCGATCAGCCGGCGCTGATCTATGACTCGCCGGTGACCAAGACGGTTCGGCGCTACACCTATCGGGAGCTGCGCGACGAGGTCGCGCTGTTCGCCGGCGCGCTGCAGGCCGCGGGAGTGCAGTACGGCGATCGGGTGATCATCTACATGCCGATGGTCCCCGAGGCCGCGATCGCGATGCTCGCCTGCGCCCGGATCGGCGCGGTGCACTCGGTCGTGTTCGGCGGATTCGCCGCCCACGAACTGGCCGGGCGGATCGACGATGCGCAGCCGACGGTGATCGTCTCAGCCTCGTGCGGGATCGAGCCGGGACGGCTGGTCGATTACAAGTCGCTGCTGGACTCGGCGATCGAGCAGGCCCAGCACAAGCCGCGGCACTGCATCGTGTTGCAGCGCCCGGAGTTGGAGGCGACCCTGGACCCGGTGCGCGACCTCGACTGGACCCGCGTGATGGAGGAAGCGGAGCCGGTCGAGTGCGTAGCGGTGGCGGCGACCGATCCGCTGTACATCCTCTACACGTCGGGTACCACCGGTCGGCCGAAGGGAATCGTCCGCGACAACGGCGGCCATGCGGTCGCGCTGGAGTGGTCGATGTCGAACGTGTACGGAATCGACCCGGGCGAGGTCTGGTGGACGGCGTCGGACGTCGGATGGGTCGTCGGTCACTCCTACATCGTCTACGCGCCGCTGCTGCACGGTTGCACGACGGTGATGTACGAGGGCAAGCCGGTCGGCACCCCCGACGCGGGTGCATTCTGGCGCGTGATCGCCGATCACGGCGTGGTGGCGCTGTTCACCGCGCCGACCGCGTTCCGCGCGATCCGTCAACAGGATCCCGAGGGCGCGCTGATCGGCGAATACGACCTGTCGACGCTGCGGACGCTGTTCCTCGCCGGTGAGCGCTGCGACCCCGACACGCTGCACTGGGCACAGGAAAAGCTCGGAGTGCCGGTGATCGACCACTGGTGGCAGACCGAGACCGGTTGGCCGATCGCGGCCAACTGCATGGGGATCGAGCAGCTCCCGGTGGTCGCCGGCTCCCCAACTCGCCCGGTCCCCGGCTGGGACCTGCGGGTGCTCGACCCGGGCGGCGACGAGCTGCCGGCCGGCGAGACGGGCGCGCTCGTCGTCAAGCTGCCGATGCCGCCGGGCTCGACGCCGACGCTGTGGAACGCCGAGGACCGCTTCCGCGAGACCTACCTGACGACCTTCCCCGGCTACTACCAGACCGCCGACGCCGGCTACATCGACGCCGACGGCTACCCGTTCGTGATGGCCCGCACCGACGACATCATCAACGTCGCCGGCCACCGGCTGTCGACGGGTCAGATCGAGGAGGTCCTGGCGTCGCACCCGGATGTCGCCGAGTGCGCGGTGTTCGGCGTCGCCGACCGCCTCAAGGGGCAGCTGGCGATCGGTCTGCTCGTCCTCAACGCCGGCGTCGACCGCCCCGCCGACGAGATCACCCGGGAGACCGTCGCGCTCGTCCGCGATCAGATCGGAGCCGTCGCCGCGTTCAAGACCGCCGCCGTCGTCGGCCGCCTGCCGAAGACCCGGTCGGGCAAGATCCTGCGGGGCACGATGCGCAGCATCGCCGACGGCGACGAGTACGCGATCCCAGCGACGATCGACGATCCCGCGATCCTGGACGAGATCCGCGCGGTGCTGGAGGGAATCGGACTGGCCGAGCCTGCATCGGTGACCAGCGGCGACGCCGCATAGGCGGTCACGGCGCGGCCCGGATCGCGCACTACCGCGATTCGACGTCGACGCTCAGGCCGGCGGTGGCGAGCTCGGCATCCTCGCGCTCGAGGACCTGGCGCTCGGTGTCGTCGATCGCGTCGGGATCGGCTGCCTCGGGACGGCGGGACAGCAGCCAGGAGACGAGCGCGGCGGCCACGCAGATCCCGGCGGCGATCCACAGCCCGGAGACGAAGCCGCTTTCGAGCACTCGCGTGCCGTGGTCGACGGTCTGGCTGGCGACGATCGCCGCGGCGAGCGCGCTGCCGAGCGAGAAGCCGATATAGCGGATGACCTGATAGAGGCCCATGGCGCTTCCGACCTCGTTGTTGGGTACCGACCGGGTGATCATCCCGGGGAGGGCGGCGAACGTATAGGCAAAGCCTGAGCCGATCACCGCCATCGCGACGAACGCGTCCCACAGCGCGGTGTGGACGAGCGCGAAGAACGCTCCACCCACGGCGATCAGCAGCGAGCCGATCACCAGCATCATGCTCTCAGAGAGCAGACGTCGCGCGGGGCCGAGGGTGCGGCTGATCGCGATGCCGACGACGGAGAACGGCAGCAACGTGAATCCAGCGACCAGGGACGAAGCGCCGAGGCCGTAGCCGAGCGATTTCGGCTCCTGGACGAGCTCGGTGACCAGCGAGAGATACATGTAGAGCGCGACGCCGATGATGATCCCGGCGAGGTTGGCGGTCATCACCGACCGGTGGCGCAGCAGTCGCAGGTTCGCCAGCGGCCAGGGGTTACGAAGCTGTTGTGGAACCCAGATCGAGAACGCCACGATCGCGACCGCGAACAGCCCGACGATCCGTGCCGAGCCCCACCCCCAACTCTCGCCCTCGCTGATCGCCAGCACCAGCGCGATCAGCGCGATCGTCATCACGACGGCGCCGACGTAATCCAGTCGATGGCGGCTACCGGTTGCGCTGTTCGGGATCACCATCGCAGCGGCGAGCAGCGCGCCGGCGCTCAGCAGCGCGCCGAAGAAGAACGCCGCGTGCAACCCGAACGCGTTGTCGATCAGGCCGCTGATCGGATAGCCCGCACCGACCGCGGCGGCGGTCGAGACCGACAGGATCGCGATCACGCTCGGAGACCGCTCCGGTGACAGATCGTCCTTGGCGGCGGCCATCGCGACCGGCGCCAAGCCCATGCCGACGCCCTGCAACGCGCGGCCGACGACCAGGACCGCCAGCGACTGCGCGAGTCCGGAGATGACGCTGCCCGCCAGCACGATCGCCAGTCCCGTCAGGATCACGGCGCGGCGGTGCGGGCCGTCGGACAGCCGACCCATGATCGGCGAGGCGACGCACGCCATCAGCAGCGTCACGGTCAGCGACCACTGCGCCTCGTCCAGCGAGACGTGCATCGTGCGCGCCACCGATGGGATCAGGGGCGCGCCCAGGCTGCTGATCACCGCGATCACCGAGGTCACCACGACCAGCACCACGGTGATCGTCTTGTCGGAGCGAGGCCTGAGCACGGCTACGCACGACCCCGTCGGGTGGCGGCGAGCGATCGCACCACGCTCACCGGCGACCGTCGTGCTGCAGTAGGTCGATCAGGGCCGTGAACGCGTCGCTGGCATCGACCAGCGCCGCCAGTTGCTGGTCGGACAGCTGTTTGAGCCCCGCCCGCAGCCGTGGCCGGTAGCGCTCCCGCCACTGGGCCAGCGCGTCGTGTCCGGCGGCGGTCAGCGACACGAGCACGACCCGGCCGTCGTCGGCCGGGTGCTCTCGAGCAACCCAGCCGCGCTCCTGCAGCCGCTTGACCAGGACCGTCACCGTCGGCTGCGCCAGGCCCTCGATCTCGGCCAGCGCCGTGATCCGCTGGGGACCACCGCGCAGGGTCACGAGCAAACTGCTCTCGCTGCGCGTCATCCCGAGTTCGCTCTGGTTGAACACCAGGCGCGACAGCGCCGCGGCCTGCTGGGCCAGAGAGACGGCGAACTCATCGAGATCGACGGTGGGAGCGCTGGCGGCGGCACTCATATAGTCAGACTATATAGCAGCGTAATACGTTTATCAGCCCGTTGGTCGGAGGGGGTCAGTGCACGGGGCCGCTGCGTCGCGAACTGAGGCGAATCGGTACGGAGGGGCCGGACTGATTCGCCAAGGTTCGCGCCGAGTCGGGCGGGATCGACCGCGCGGGGCCCGTGAGAGCGCGGACCCCAGCGCGGGACCCACGCGCGGACCCCGTGGACGCGCGGACCCCACGCGCGGGGCCCGTTGGGACGCGCGGACCCACGCGCGGACCGCGAGGGCAACGGCCGCGGCGGCGTCAGCCGGCGAGGGCGCGCTCGGGCTCGCGTTCGCGCTGGGCCTCAGCGGGATCCGGCGCCGGCGTCAGCAACGGCGTGCCGAGCTCGGGACGAACGCTCGCGCGCGCGGGCGCGGCTCGCAGCACGCCCTGCACGAGCAGCAGGACCGCGGCTGCGGCGGCGGCGCCGAATTGCAGCGCCCAGCCGCGATCGAACAACGACAGCTGCTCCGGGTGCTGCGATGCCATCAGCGCGACCAGCACCGCGACGCCGACCGCCGACCCGACCTGGCGCGCCATGTTGAGCACCGCCGAGCCCGTCGTCGCGCGCGCGGCGGCCAGCGTCGCCGCCGACGCGAACAACGGCGCCTGGGTCAGGCCCGCGCCGACGCCACCGAGCACCATCCCCGGCAGAAACCGCAGGTAGTCGGGCGACGCGGTCGCGAACAGCAGCCAGTAGAGCCCCGACAGCGCCATCGCGGTCGCGCCGAACAGCGCCGGGATCGCCCGGCCGAAGCGGGTCGAGATGCGTCCGCTGTTGATCGCGAACACGGCGGCGGTCAGCGGCCCGGGCGCGATGCCGAGGCCGGCATCGAGCGCCGAGTAGTGCCACATGTCCTGCAGGAACAGAACGCTGATCAGCAGGAGCGTCGCGAACGCGATGAAGAACAGGAACAGCGCCGCCGACGCCGTGGCGAACTGACGGCTCTTGAACAGGTCGGCCTCGACCACCGCGTTGCTGTGGGTGAATGCCCGCCGCACGGTCAGCGCGCCGGCGGCCAGCGCGCCGGCCAGCGAGGCGATCACACCGAGGCTGCCCCAGCCCCACGTCGATCCCTCGACGGTGCCGAAGATCAGCAGCGTCACCGCCGCCAGCAGCGACAGCATCGAGACGATGTCGGGCAGGCGCGCGCTGGCGTGGGCCCGGACCTCGGGCAGGACGCGGAGTCCCAGCACGACCGTGAAGATCCCGATCGGCAGGTTGACGAGAAAGATCCACCGCCAGGAGAGCGTGACCAGCAGGCCGCCGAGCGGCGCCCCCGACGACGCCGCTACGGCGGCCACTCCGGCCCACGCACCGACCACCAGGTTGTGCTGGCGCGCCGGGAAGGTGGGCAACAGCAGACCCAGCGAGGCGGGCACGATGCTCGCCGCTCCGACCGCCTGAAACAGCCGGCCGAGCACGAGCACGTTCAGCGACGGCGCGACGGCGCAGACGACCGAGCCGGCCGTGAACACGACCACTCCGCCGAGCAGGAAGCGGCGCCTGCCGAAATGGTCGGCGAGGCGCCCGGCGGGCACCAGCAGTGCTCCGAACACGATCGCGTAGCCGTTCAGCACCCACGACAGGTCAGACAGCCCGGCGCCGTCAAACGAGCGCCCCATCGCCGGCACCGCGACGTTGACGATGAACAGGTCCAGTTGGGCCATGAACGCCACCGCCGCCAGTACGCAGAGGATCAGCCACTTGCGCGGATGGCCCTCATCCGCCGGCCAGCTCGGGCCCCGGTCGTCGGTCGGTGCGTCGCCGTTCATCTGGTCTCCGCTCACGTCGTTGGTTCAGTCATTGAACTTCCGGCTCGAGGCACCCTAGCACGAGTAGTTCGATGGTTGAACCATGGGCTGATAGCCTGTTCGGCGATGCCATTGCCCAGCGATTACTCGGCTCAGACGTGCTCGGTGGCCCGTTCGCTGGAGGTGCTTGGGGAGCGGTGGACGCTGCTGATCGTCCGCGACGCGTTCTTCGGCGTTCGGCGGTTCGGCGATTTCGTCGCCCATCTGGACATCCCGCGGGCGGTGTTGACGGCGCGGCTGAAGGCGCTGGTCGAGGAGGGCGTGCTCGCCCGGGTGCCGGGCGAGGCGGGACGTGACGAGTACGAGCTGACCGACAAGGGCACGAAGCTGTGGCCGGTCGTCCACGACCTGATGGCGTGGGGCGATGAGTTCTACGCGCCGGCCGGACCGCTGCGGATCCTGCGCCACGCCGCCGACGACGGTGTACTCGATCGCCAGGGCATCTGCGCGAGCTGCGGAGAGACGGTGCCGGTCGCCGGGATCACGATGGAGCCGGGACCTGGGTTCGGGCGCGCCGGCCGTCGCGACGACGCGGTCTCAGAGGCGATCGCACGGCCGCGGCGGCTGCTCGAACCCGTCCGCAGCTGAGCGCTTTCTAGGATGGTGGAATGATCGAATCGGGCGTTGTCAGGACGACCGAAGAGGTCGCGGTCGGTTGGCTGCGCGATGGTCGGAGGTTCGTCCAGGCGCTGCTGGTGGAGGTCGAGGGCTCGGCGCCGCTGCCGGTCGGGGCGATGATGGTGATCGACGAGCTGGGTGCGATCGAGGGGTCGCTCACCGGTGGCTGCGTCGAGGGCGCGGTCGTGGCCGAGGCCGAAGCGCTGATGGCCGGCGAGCGCGGCCCGGGCCTGCTGGTCTACGGGATCTCCGATGAGCTGGCGGGCACGGTCGGGCTGATGTGCGGAGGCACGGTCCACATCTTCATCCAGGAGCTTTCGGGGGAGGTCGCGGCGCTTGAGCTCGGCGTGCTGGAGGCACACGGCGACGAAAGGACGGCGGCGATCGCGACATTGCTCGACGGCGATCAGGCGGGTGCGCGGCTCTCGGTGAGCGACGACGTCGTGTCGGGATCGCTCGGCCGCCAGGCGCTGCTGGACCGCAACGTCGCCCGGGAGGCAGCCGGGTTGCTGCAGGAGGGCAAGACGACGATCCGTCGCTTCGGCTCTGACGGCGCCACGCTCGGCGACGACCTCCGCGTCCACATCCGCGCCTACGCGCCGCCGCCGCAGATGTGGATCTTCGGGGCGATCGACTTCTCCGCGGCGCTCGCCCCGTTCGCGTCCCAGATCGGTTACCGCGTGCGCATCTGCGACGCGCGTGACCGGTTCGCCCGCTCGCCGCGCTTCTCATCGGACGCCGAGGTGATGATCGGCTGGCCCCAGGAGCTGATGCGCGACGTCTCGCTCGGCCCGCGCGACGCGGTGCTCGTCTTCACCCACGACGCGAAGTTCGACGAGCCGGCGCTGATGGCCGCGCTGGCGACCGACGCCGGCTACATCGGCGCGCTCGGGAGCCGCCAGACGACCGTCGATCGTGAGCGACGCCTGCGTGCCGCGGGCGCGGGCGACGCCGATCTGGCGCGGATCCACGCGCCGTGCGGGCTCGACATCGGCAGCCGTACTGCGGAGGAGACCGCCGTCTCGGTCCTGGCCGAGATCATCGCCTCACGGGCGGAGCGGGTCGCGATGCCGCTGCGGGAGACGGAGGGGCCGATCCACTCGCGCGACCGCGGCTGAAACGCGGCGGCGGCCCGGGGTGGCGCGACAGCGGGGTGGCGCGATGGCGGTCCGGGGCGGTAGGGCAGCAGGGTGGCGCGGCGGCGGCCCCCGGGC
Organism: uncultured Solirubrobacteraceae bacterium; assembly: GCA_963743985.1. Classification (GTDB taxonomy): domain Bacteria; phylum Actinomycetota; class Thermoleophilia; order Solirubrobacterales; family Solirubrobacteraceae; genus Palsa-465. The sequence goes on from CAVUSD010000009.1 coordinate 415,804, forward strand.
GGCGCGGCAAGGATCGCGAGTGGTGGCAAAGTCGTCTATAGCGTGGACTTTGCCACCAACCGCTGAGCGTCGGGCTTACTCGCGCGGGGTCAGGTCGAGCGCGTCTGACTCGAAGATGACGCCGAGCGACGGCAGCACCACGCGCCGCGGCCCGGCGACGACGTGGCCGGCGACGTGGGCGCGCATGCCCGCGGTGGCGGCCAGCGCCACGACCGCGTCGCCCTCGCCGGCGGCGCAGTAGACGGCGAAGCCCGCGCCCATGTTGAACGTCTGGTAGGCCTCGGCCGCCGGCATCTGCGCACGCTCGACCAGGAACGACAGCACCTCGGGGACCTCGGGCAGCGCGTCGATCTCGTAGGTGAACGTGGCTTTCGGCCGCATCAGCTTCAGGAAGCCGTGGCCGGTGATGTGGCTGAGGTAGCGGACGCGGAGGTCGGAGCCCAGTAACGCGCGCACCAGCGGTGCGTAGATCACGCTCGGCTCCAGCAGCGCTCGTCCGAAGGTCTCACCGCTGGGAAGCTCGTGGCGATAGGCCTCGGGCAGCTGCGACGCGATCCGCCGCGCCAGCGAGGCGCCGTTGGCGTGCAGGCCGCTGGAGTCGACGAGCACGATCTCGTCGCCGTCGGTCAGCTCGGCGCCCAGGATCGGCAAGCCGCTCGGGACGAGCCCGACGGCGCTGCCCGCCAGCTCGATCTCGTCGGTTGAGACGAGTCCGCTCAGCGCCGGCGACTCGCCGCCGCCCCAGGTGGCGCCGGCGTCCTCGCATCCCTGGCGCCAGCCGGCCAGCAACCCGGCTTGCCGGTCGGCAAACGAGTACCAGTCAGACGCCCCGGTGGCGAAGTAGGCATTGACGACGAGCGGCACCGCGCCGACGCAGCAGAGGTCGTTGACGATCGACGCGACCGTGTCGTAGGCGACCGCGTGAAATCCGTGGGCGCCGAGCTGGTCCTCACAGGCGCGGGCGATCATCGATTTGGTCCCGAGCCCCTCGACCACGATCGCCAACGTCTGACCGCCGGCCTCGAACACGAACGCCGGCTCGCCGCGGGACTCGTCGATGGCTCGGCCGCCGCCGGGAGCCGACAACAGCGCCGGCGAGGTCGCGAGCGCCTCGGTCAGCGCGTTGCGTTTGCCGGCGTCCAGCGTCTCATAGTCGACGCCGGCGGCCTCGTAGGCGGATTCGCCCTCCGAGCCGAGCGGCGTCATCGGTGAACTCCGCGCACGGACAGGTGGCTAGAGGTCGATCCCGTGGTCGGCCAGCCATTCGGCGACCGCCTCGGGCGGGTCGCCCTTCCACTCCGCGCGCGCGGCAAGCTGCAACAACCGGTCGGGGGCGACGTCGAGCTCGTCGCGGCGGAAGCTGAGGTAGACGACGATCGCACCTGCGACCGACAGCGATCCGTTGTTGGTCGCCGGATCGAGGTCGGCGAGCACCTCGCCGACGCGCTCCTCGACCTCGTCGACGGCGCGGATCGGCTCGTCGTCATCCTCGAAGGCCCGCTCGAAGTCGCCGACGATCGCGTCCTCGTCATCGGGATCGACAACGTCGCAGGCGCGCTTGACGACCTGGAACAGGGTGATCGGATCTGGGTCTCTCGGCATCGGCGGAAGTCTCGCAGGACTCAACCGGGCTCGTCGTCGCGGCCGAGCTGATCCAGCCACGCGGTCGCCTCGCTGTCGGATGGGGCGCGCCAGTCAGACCGTGGTGACAGCGACCCGCCCGAGCCGACCTTCGGGGCGTTGGGCATCGCCGACCGCTTGAACTGGCTGGTCTTGAAGAAGCGGTACAGGAACTCGCGCAGCCAGTGGCGGATCTCGGCCTCCGAGTACTGGTTGCGCCGGTCGGCCGGGATCAGGTCGGGCCAATCGCCGCGCTCGCGGTCACCCCAGGCGTGGAGCGCCAGGAACGCCACCTTCGTCGGCCGGTAGCCGAACCGCAACACGTAGTAGAGGAAGAAGTCCTGCAGCTCGTAGGGGCCGACGGTCGCTTCGGAGTCCTGCTGAGGCCCCTCGCCGTCGTGGTCGTCGCCGGCCGGGATCAGCTCAGGCGAGATCGCCGTGTCGAGGATCGCGCCGAGCACCTGGTTGGCATCGGCGCCGAACAGGTCCCCGGCGATCGCCCAGCGCAGCAGGAACCGGATCAGGGTCTTGGGCACCGACGCGTTGACGTTGTAGTGCGACATCTGGTCGCCGACCCCGTAGGTCGACCAGCCGAGCGCGAGCTCGGACAGGTCGCCGGTGCCGAGCACCAGCGCCGAGTGGTGGTTGGCCAGCCGGAACAGGTGCGAGGTCCGTTCGCCCGCCTGGACGTTCTCGTAGGTGACGTCGTACTGCGGCGCACCGTCGGCGGCGGGGTGGCCGAGATCACGCAGCATCTGCATCGCTGACGGCCGGATGTCGAGCTCGGACGCGGTGACGCCGAGCGCCTTCATGAGCGCGTGCGAGTTACGCAACGTGCCGGCGCTCGTCGCGAAGCCGGGCAGGGTGTAGGCGAGCACGTTGGTGCGGGGCAGTCCGAGCCGGTCGACGGCGCGGGCGGCGACGATCAGCGCGTGCGCGGAGTCCAGACCGCCGGAGACGCCGATCACGATCCGCTTGATGCCGGTGGCCTGCAGCCGCGTCTGCAGCCCTCGCACCTGGATGTCGAACACCTCCTCGCAGCGCTCGTTGCGGTTGGCCGGGTTGGCCGGGACGTACGGGAACCGCTCGACCCGGCGCGTCAGTTCGGCGGGCGTGTCGGGCAGGCGCAGCTCGAACTCGATCCGGCGGACACCACGCAGGCGATCGCGGAGATCGCCGATCGTGTCGCCGTAGCTCGAGGTCGCCATCCGGTCTGAGAGGATCCGGTCGAGGTCCAGGTCGGCCTCGATCAGCTGCTCGTCGTCGGCGAACCGCTGCGACTCGACGATCTGGTCGCCGTTCTCGCAGATCATCGCCTGGCCGTCCCAGGCGACGTCGGTCGTCGACTCGCCCAGGCCGGCGGCGGTGTACACGTACCCGGAGATCGTCCGCGCCGAATGGCTCTCGCACAACATCCGCCGGTAGCCGGACTTGCCGATCGTGACGTTCGAGGCCGACAGGTTGCAGAGGACGGTCGCGCCCGCCAGCGCTGCGTACGTGCTGGGCGGGATCGGCGACCACAGGTCCTCGCAGATCTCGACGTGCAGCTGAAACGAGGGCAGGTTGGCGCAGGCGAAGACGAGCTCGGGACCGGCCGGTACCCGCTGCCCGGCGACCGTGACCTCGCCGCCGATCAGGTCGCGGGCCGCCCGGAATTGACGCTTCTCGTAGTACTCGTGGTACTCGGGCAGATAGCTCTTGGGCACGACGCCGAGGATCCGGCCGTCGTGGACGATGACCGCGGCGTTGAACAGCCCGGTCTCGGCGCGGACCGGCGCGCCGACGACGATCACCGGCCGCAGGCCTCGCGATGCCTGGACGATCTGTGCGATGGCGTGCTCGCCGGCGTCCAGCAGCGCGCTCTGGTGAAACAGGTCCTCACCCGAATAGCCGGTCAGCCCGAGCTCCGGGAAGACCACCACGGCGACGTCGCGGTCATCGGCACGCGCGGCCAGCGCGACCGTCCGCTCGGCGTTGAAGCCCGGGTCCCCGACGCGGACGTGCGGCACCGCCGCGGCGACGCGGACGAACCCATGGGCGTAGAGCGAGTCGGTCATCGTGTCACTCATTGTGTCCGGCCGGCGACGGCGGACGCCGCCCCGGTCGCCCGCGCTACGTCAGCGCGGGGGCCTCGGGCAGCGTCTGGAGGGCTCGGTCAAGCTCCTCCTGGGAGAACTCCGGGTCCTCGAGCTCGCCGGCAAGATACGCGTCGTAGGCGCTCAGGTCGAAGTTGCCGTGTCCGCAGAGGCCGAACAGGATCGTCCGCGACTCGCCCGCCTCCCGGGCCGCGAGCGCCTCGTCGATCGTCGCCTTGATGGCGTGGGCCGGCTCGGGGGCGGGGATGATCCCTTCGGTGTGGGCGAACTGGACCGCCGCCGCGAACGTCTCGTTCTGGCGGTAGGCACGGGGCGTCACCAGGCCGTTGTGCACCAGCCCGCAGACCAGCGGCGAGTCGCCGTGGTAGCGCAGACCACCGGCATGCACGGGCGGTGGCACGAAGTCATGGCCGAGCGTGTACATCGGCATCAGCGGGGTCAGCCCCACCGTGTCGCCGAAGTCGTAGGCGTAGATGCCCTTGGTCAGCGTCGGGCAGGCCGCGGGCTCGACCGCGATGAACGTCGTCTTGGTGCCGTTGCGGATCGTGTCGCGGATGAACGGGAACGTCAGCCCCCCGAAGTTCGAGCCGCCGCCGACGCAGGCGATCACGGTGTCGGGATATTCGCCGGCCATCTCCAGCTGGGCGATCGCTTCCTGACCGATCACCGTCTGATGGAGCAGCACGTGGTTGAGCACCGAGCCGAGCGAGTAGTTGGTGTCGGCGTTCTGGGCCGCGACCTCGACCGCCTCGGAGATCGCGATCCCGAGCGAGCCGGTCGGGTGGCCGGCCTGCTGGCGCCCGGCGTCGGTGAGCTGCGACGGGGAGCGGTGCACGGTCGCGCCCCAGGTCTGGATCATCGACCGGCGGTACGGCTTCTGGTCGTAGCTCGAACCGACCATCCACACCTCGCACTCCAGCCCGAACAGCTGGCAGGCGAACGCCAGCGATGAGCCCCACTGACCGGCGCCGGTTTCTGTGGTGAGCTTCCTGATGCCCGCCTGGGCGTTCTCGTAGGCCTGGGCGACCGCTGTGTTGGGCTTGTGCGAGCCGGCGGGGGAGACGCCCTCGTACTTGTAGTAGATGTGGGCGGGGGTGTCGAGCGCCTTCTCAAGGCGCCGCGCTCGGTACAGCGGCGTCGGGCGCCACAGTCGGTAGGCGTCCCGGACCGCGTCCGGGATCTCGATCAGCGGCTCGGCCGAGACCTCCTGCTCGATCAGCGCCATCGGGAACAGTGGCGCCAGATCGTCAGGCCCCGCAGGCTGGAGCGTTCCCGGGTGCAGTGGAGGTAGGGGCGGGTTGTCGGGGCCGGCGATATCGGCCATCAGGTTGACCCAGTGGGTGGGGATGTCCTGCTCTCCCAACACGAACTTGACCTGCTCGCTCATCCTCGCTCCTCGCCCGGCGACGGTGTCCAAGCCGCGATTGTATGGGCGGGCGTCAGAGCAGCTCGGCGATGACCTGCGCCGCCCGCCGTGCGCCGTCGGTGGGCACGGGCAGGTAGTCGACATCGCGGCCGATCTCGTCGGCGATCGCCTGCGCGATCGTGTCCGGCGGCGATCGGTCGTAATCCATCCGCCGGCCCGCCCGGTGTCGGACGAGTCGGTGGTGGACGTGCCGTTGCTGCTCGAAGTGGTGGCCGAGCGGGAAGTACAGGAACGGCCGCCGGTGCGCGGTGAGCTCCATGGCGGTGCTCAGCCCGCCCTGGATGACCGCGAGGTCGCAGGCGGCGAGGTGCCGGTGCAGATCGTGGACGTACCCGTGGATCTCGAGCCCGTCGGCAGGCGGCAGCGTCGTCGGGTCGATGCGCGGACCGGCGACGGCGATCATCCGCAGGGCGGGGACGAGCTGCTTGGCCGCGGCAAAGCTGTCGACGACGCGCCGCAGCAGCGCCGACCCGACGCCGGATCCGCCGACCGAGACGATGCAGACCTGCGCCTCGGGCGCGTAGCCAAGCTCGGCCCGCAGCGCGGCGCGATCGGGCATCTCGACCGGGTCAAAGCCGGTGATGTACCCCGAGAACGCGAAGTGCTGCTCGGTCCATTCGCGGATCGCCGGCAACCCCGGGCCGAACGTCTCCGGCACGACGTCCTCCGGGTCACCGACGAAGATCGCCCGGTCACGAACGCGCGGGTAACGCGCGATCTGCTCGATCATCTCGGCGTTGTAGTCGGCGGTCAGGAACGCCTCGCGCTCGCCGCCGTCGGGCATCGGCAGGTACCCGACGAAGTCGGTCAGCCAGACGAAGGCGGCTGATTTCAACTCCGGGTTCTCGTGCAGGTAATAGTCGAGGTCCCAGGCCTCGTCGCCGACCCAGAGGTCATACGGCTCGGCGGCCGCGATCTCGTGGAACACCATGAAGTTCGCGAGCAGGATCTCGTCCATCCGCCGCAGTGCCTGGAAGGCGTGCAGATCATGCCCGGTGGCCTCGGCCTGGAAGTGGGCCGACTCACCGGCGAGCTCGATGCTGGCCGGGTGGATCCGCTCACCGCGTTGCCGGAGCACGGTCGTGACCGGATCCTGCGCCAGCCAGTCGATCTGGAGGTCCGGTTGCAGGACACGCAGCTCATCGGCGATCGCCAGGTCTCGCCGGACGTGGCCCAGCCCGATCGGTGAGGAGACGTACAGCGCTCGCCGGCGGCGCGAACGGGCGCGGGTCCAGCGGGCGGCGGAGCGCGGTCGGGCGGGATCGACGAAGTTCTGCAGCGCCAGGTTGAACCGAACCGGGTCGCGCAGGTGGGGGCCGTGGCCGCTTCCCTCGAACTCGAGCAGCGCCGCGCCGGGGATGACGTCGGCGACGGCGACACCACGGGCCGGTCCGGCAATCCGATCATCGGTTCCCTGCACGACCAGCGTCGGACACCGCACCTGCTCGAGCAGCGCTCGGGCGCGACCGTCGTCGTTCTCCCAGGTGGCGCTCAGGCTGCGCACGAGCACGTCGGGGTCGGTCTCCATCGCCCAGCCGACACCATCCTCGATCGGCTTGCTGCTGTGCGGCTCGGGGAACATGTCGGTGAAGAACGTGCGGGTGAACGGACCCCAGTCGGCGACCCGGTCGTAACGATCCCGGTTCGGCGTCTCGGTCACCTCCAGGTCCGGCGCGATCAGGACCAGCGCCTCGACGCGATCGGGGTACTCGACCGCGAGCCTCAGGTCCTCGCCGGGCGCGCACCAGCTGACGAGGGTCACCCGGTGTACCCCGGCAGCGTCGAGCACGGCGAGGGTGTCGGCGACGAGGTGCGCACGGTCGTAGGCGTCGATCCCCGCCGGCCGATCGCTGAGACCGTTGCCGCGTGGATCGAAGGTCACGACGGTGAACGTTCGCGCCAGAAATGGGATCTGATGCTTCCACGAGCGCGAGTGGCCGATCTCCCAGGTGGGCAGCAGAAGGATCGCCCGCGACCCGGATCCGTAACGCTCCCAGGCGACGGCGACGCCGTCCCGGCGGATGACGCCGCGCTCTTCGGGCTCACGAGCGCGACCCGGCTCGCGGCCGGTTGTCGTCATTGACCCACCTCGAACACCACCCGCATCACGAGCCTCCCGGTCAGGGTCCGAAGAGCCTACGTCCGTCCCCTGCGACTGGCATCAGGGGGTCACCTAGTCAGCGCTGCTGGATGAGCAGCGGCTGGGCGACCTCGCCAAGGAATCCGTGCTCGTCGTGCAGGTCGCCGTGCGCGACGCCGATGCCGTCGTCGGCGAGGCGCGTGTGGCAGTCCAGATGCACCCACTCGCCGGCCGGCGGGCGCATCAGCGTGGTCGTCATGCCCGGCGGAATCGACCACCAGTCGGCGATCGGGAGCGTGCTCGACAGACCGTTGGCCGAGTCGGCGACGATCAACGTGCGCGCCAGCGGCGTGATCGGCTCGCCGGCGATCAGCGCCGGCCGGACCCGGGTCCAGACCCCGGACCGTCCGGGCGTGTCGTAGTCGCCCTCGGTGAATCGCCACTCGATCGCGTTGCCGTAACCCCAGTCCGTGAGGCCGAAGAAGGATTGCTGCTCGGCCTGCGGCGCCGGCAGCTGCGGCGGCTCCGTGTGCTCGTCGTCGATCGGCGGCCGCGGGCCGGTCGCGATGTGCCAGGTGCGTGCGACCGCGACGGTCCGCTCGCCGACGCTCATCTGGGCCTGTGACAGCCACACCCGCCGTCCGGGCTTGATCGGCTCGACCGTGACGCTCAGCGGTTGGCGGGGGATCGCGCCGAAGAAGTCGATGCTCAGCCGCGCCAGCCGCAGTTCGCCCTCGACCGTCGCGTCGATCAGGTGGGCCAGCAGCGCCGCCGGCGGGCCGCCGTGCTGCGCGGTCTGGTCCCACGGGCTCTCGGTCGCGCGGGTCGGCTCGAACTCACCGGCGCCGAGTGGGAGGTAGAACGCCTCGAAATCGGTCATCGAAGATGGAGGGTACGATCGGCCGCATGCACAAGGTCGTGTCGTTCAGCGGGCGCGAGTGGACCACTCGTCCGCACGAGCCGGGCGAGCCCGCTCGCCACACCTCCCAGCTCTCCGAGGAGGCCGGGTTCGAGCACACGCGGGCGAACCTGTGGCGGTACGAGCCCGGCGCCAAGGGTCGTCGCCACGTCCACGCCGACCAGGAGGAGACGTTCCTGGTGCTCGCGGGCGCGATGACGATGTACGTCGGTGAGCTGGCCGAGCCGGCGCGCGTGAGCGTCGGTGAGCTGATCCATGTCTCCGCCGGAACGCCGCTGCAGATCGTCAGCGACGGGCCCGGCGAGCTGCTCCTGTACATCTACGGATCGCCGCCGGACGAAGGCGCCGAGGTGCTCCCCGACGCGATCTGAACGGTGTCGGTGGCGCGGGAACCACATCTCGGCGACGACGCGCTGCTGCGCGCGGTCGCCGATAACCACCGCGACTGGATGGAGCGCTGGGCGGTGCAGGCGGGCGGTGGCGTCGTCCCGGTCGACGGTGCGGAGCTTTTCCTGTCGGACGAGGCGAACCTGTTCCCGTCGACCGCGCCCGATCCGGACACGCTGCTCGCCGCGATCCGTGCCCATGACTGCGCCGGCGTCGGCTATTGGTCGCTGGGCGGCGACGACCGGCTCGGGGCGAGGCTCGTCGCGCGCGGCTTCGGCTGGGGCTGGCGGCCGCACTGGATGGCGATCGACCTCGACGATGAGGCACGGTTCGCGGCCGCGCCGGACCTCGGGTTCGACGTGGTCGTCGCGCCTCGGTCGCCGTTCGCGCGGACCCTGCCGTATGCGCCGCCGGCCGGGATCGACGACCCGCCGGGGGTGTTGCGGCTCGGCGTGCGGCTGCGGGAGAAGGTGATCGGTCAGATCTCGATCAACCCGACCGGCGCGATCGCCGGGATCTATTCGATGGGGGTGGCGCCGCGGGTACGCGGCCGCGGGATCGCCACCGCGCTGACCACGGCCGCGTGCCGGCTGGCGATCGAGCACGGCTGCCGCTACGCCGTGCTGAACGCGACCGACGACGGCGAACGCGTCTACCGCCACGTCGGCTTTCGCTCGCTCGGCTGGGGTCAGACGTGGTGGTACTTCCGCCGGCCGGCGCCGACGGCCCGGGAGATCGAGCTGACCGAGGCGATCGGGTTCGGCGATCTCGAGGCGCTCGAGGCGCTGGCGCCCACCGACGCCGAGCTGGACGGCTCGCTGCCGGGTGACCAGTCGCCGCTCACGCTGGCGCTGCTGACCAAGCAGGTGCCGGTCGCCGAGTGGATCTTGGCTCGGCGGCCCGCGCTCGTTCACGCCCGCGAGGACGGCAGGACGCTGCTGCACCTGGCGGTCGAGCACGATTCGGCGCCGTTTGTCGAGCTGGCACTCGCGCACGGGGTGGACGTCACCGCGTGCGATGCGACGTTCTCGGCCACGGCGCTGGGCTGGGCCGAGCACCTCGGGCGCGACGCGCTGGCCGCCCGGCTGCGTGACGCCGGCGTGCATTCCTGAGCCTCGCAGGCGACTTGGGTGGGGGGTGATGCAGATTTCCTCCGCGTGTGGCGGGTTCGTCCACGCACCTCATCCAGACAGGCTTGGTTGCGCTGGCAAGTAACCGCTAGAATCGCTGGTGATGAGCTCGACCCGCTCGACGCCCTTCTCCGTCGGCTCCGATGGCGTCGCGGCCTGGTCGCCGCTGCACGCCGGCGCCTGGATCGGCCTGCTGGAGACACACAAACGGCTCACCCGTGAGCTCGACGCCGAGCTCGAGGCGCGGTTCGACCTGACCTTGTCCACGGTCGAGCTGCTCGGTCGGTTGGGGGCGGCGCCGGGACGCGCTCTGCGGCTGACGGCGCTGGCGAGCGCGTGCGGCCTGAGCCTCAGTCGCGTCTCGCGACTCGCGGCCGGCCTCGAGCAGCGCGGCTTGCTGGAGCGCCGCGCGTGCGACGACGATGGGCGCGCGGTCGAGGCGCATCTGACGAGCGCCGGGCTGGAGCTGCTCAGCCAGGCGCAGGAGGTGCACTTCGCGTCGATCGAGCGCGCGTTCTTCGACCGCCTGTCCGAATCCGAGCTGGAAACGCTGGCGACGGTGTTCGCGCGGCTGGCGGAATCGCCGCCCGCGACCTGCAGCACCTGAAACCCCCCGGCGCGGCGAAATCTTGCGCCACGTGGACATTGCGCGGTCGCGTGGGGAGGCGGCACGATCGCCCACGTGTCCGAGATCCTGGGAGACGAGACGTCGGTGGCGCCGTCTCGGAACGGCGCCGCCGAGGCCCGACCGGCGGCCGGGCCCGACGGGCAGAGCAAATGGAGCGGGCATGTGATCGTCTGCGGTCTGCAGGCGGTCGGGGTGCGAACCGTCGAGCAGCTGCACCTGGCCGGCGCCGAGGTCGTCGTGATCGACGACGAGACCGTGAGCCAGCGCCAGGCGCGGATCGTCCGTGACTGGACGATCCCGATCGTCGAGCGGAGCGGAAACATGGCGGATGCCCTGTTCCAGGCCGGGGTGGCCGACGCCGAGGCGGTGATCGTGATCGAGTCGACCGACCTGCGGACGCTCGAGACGGTCCTGTTGGTGCACGATCTGCGCGATGACGTCAGGCTCGTGGCCCACCTCGACAACCCGGCCGTCGCCCGCGCAGTCGAGGAGATCAGCGGTGTCGCGACCGTGCTCGACGTGGCGACGCTGTTTGCTCCGTCGGTGATCGAGGCGTGCCTGAAGCGCCGGGCGCACGACATCACGATCGACACGACCGATTTCGTCACGGCCGAGGTCGAGGTGCCGCACGACGCGACCCTGCGTGAGCTGTATGGCGCGCTCGTGCCGCTGGGGGTCACCAGCGAGGCCGAGCAGACCCCGATCGTCTGTCCCGGGCGTGACCTGCGCGTCAACGCCGGGGACCACGTGACGCTGTTCGGCACGCCCGCCGAGCTCGATGCGGTCGGGCTGGGCGCACGTCTGACGGCCGGTCGACAGCGGCGCAGCCTCGGCGCGCGACTGTTGAGCAGCGCCCGTCAGGGCGTCGGCGCGTTGATGAGCGACTCAGATCGTTCCCTGAGGATCGCGTTCGGACTGACGTTCCTGCTGCTCGTCGTCACGACCGTCGTCATCCATTTCGGCTACCACAACACGAACGGCACCGATCTGAACTTGATCAGCTCGATCTACTTCACGGTCGAGACGATCGCCACCGTGGGGTTCGGCGACTTCTCCTATGGAGGTCAGCCCATGTGGTTGGAGATCTTCGGGGTCGTCCTGATCATCCTCGGGACGACGCTGGTGACGACGATCTTCGCGTTGCTGACGAACATGCTGGTCAGCCGCCGGATCGCGCAGTCGCTCGGTCAGGCACAGATCCCGGGGATGCGGGGGCACGTCGTGATGGTCGGCCTCGGGGCCGTCGGGATGCAGGTGCTCGATGGGCTGCGGCGCCAGGACCGCGACGTGGTCGTGGTCGAACGCGACGAGGGCAATCGGTATCTCAATCAGGTGCGAAACCTCGGCGTGCCGCTCGTGCTCGGCGACTCGACCCTGGGCCAGACGCTTGACTCGGTGAACCTGGCGACCGCCGCCTCGGTCGCGATCGTCACCTCGAACGACATGACGAACATCGAGACGGGGCTGGCCGTGCGCGACCGGCTCGGCCACCGCTGGGCCGACGTGCCCGTGATCCTCCGCGTGTTCGACCGGGATCTCGGCAGCCGACTGCAGGACTCGTTCGGGTTCCGGCACGTGTGGTCGACGGTGGCGCTCGCCGCGCCCTGGTTCGTCGGCGCGGCGCTCGGGCTCGACGTGCTGTTCAGCTTCTACGTCGGGAGCCACCCGTTCCTGATCGCCAAGCTGCGCATCGGCGCCGGAGGTGGATTGGCGGGCGTGGCGATGGTCGACCTGTCGGCCAACGTCCGCGTGATCGCGATCGGCCGGAAAGCCAGCGATTACGAGCTCGAGCATCCGCCACGTCGCGACACTCGTTTCGCCGCCGGTGACAACGCCTACCTGGCCGGCCCGTACGAGGATCTGCTGAGCGTGCTCAAGCGCGAACGGACGCGCTCGGAGCACGCTCCCCCCGATGTCCGTTCAGCCTGAGGTCAGCTCGGTGACCCACGCCGCCAGCCGACGGAGGTCGTCCTGGGTGAGGCCGTGGCCCGCTCCCGGCTCGATCGTCGTCGTCACCTCGGCCCCGCCGGCCCGGAGGATCTCGGTCAGCCGGGTGACCTGCTCGCTGGGCGAGTACGGGTCGCGCTCGCCGGCCTCGATCAACACGTCGGTGCCGGTCAGCTGCGGAATCTGCTCGGGCTCGTAGGGGAGCATCGGCCGCAGCAGGCCGGCGGCGCGCAACGTGTCAGGGCGTCGCAACAGCAGCGACGCGGCGATGTTGGCGCCGTTGGACAGCCCGATCGCGACGATCCGGTCCGGGTCACGGCCGTACGCGACCGCCGCATCGGCAACGAAACCCGCCAGCTGGTCGGTCCGGGCCAGCAGGTCCGGGATGTCGAGCTGGCCGACGGCCAGCCGGCGGAAGAACCGCGGCATGCCGTTCTCCAGCACCTGTCCGCGAGGCGACAGCAGCGCCGCACTCGGTGCGAGCTGGCGCCCGAGCCCAACCAGGTCGTGCTCGTCGCCGCCGGTGCCGTGCAGCAGCAGCAGCGTCCAACCCGAGCTGCCGGGCTCGAACACGTGAGCGAAGCCGAGGTCCTGCGTGGCGGCGCTCATCGGTCGGCCCCGGTCGGGCTGCTGGTCTGGGCGGTCTGCGGCCGCCAGACGGTCGGATCGGGGAGCGGCGTCAGCCGCGGCTCGATCTGCGCCCGCTTGGCCTCGAGGAACGGCGGCAGCACGAGCGTCTCGCCGAGCGCGTCGGGCGTCTCATCGGCATCGAATCCGGCACCGTCGAGGGTCGCCAGCTCGTACAGGATCCCGTTCGGCTCACGGAAGTAGACCGACTCGAACCAGAAGCGATCGATCACCGGTGTCGGACGGGCGCCCGAAGCGGCGACGTGCTCACGCCAGCCGGCGATCTCGGCCTCCAGAACGGCCCAGGCGATGTGGTGGACGGTGCCCGCGCCCGGGATCCCGCGAACGTCTGACTGCTCGAACATGATCCGGCCGCCCCGCGTCGCGCCCCGCGCCTCCCAGTCGTCGGCGCGAAGCTCGCTGAACCCGAGCACGTGCTGCAGCAGTGCCTCGCTGCGAGCGGGGTCCTGAACCTTGGCCCGGACTGCCTCGAAACCCTGCAGCGCGTACTGCGCCGGGACCTCGCGGTGGGCGGCGATCAGCGGCGCGTCCGGGGCGGATGAGATCACGAGCTCGTGCACCATCCCCTCGGGGTCGGCGAACCGCAACGCCCCGTCGGGGAGCCGCTCGGTGGCGACGCCTTCGTCGCCGAGCCGCTGCTCCCAGTAGCCGAGCGCGTCGTCGTCGGCGACGCGGTGCTGGATCGCCGCGACCATGCCGGCGCCGACCGTGCCGGGGACCGCGCCCGGGTACTCGAAGAACGTGATGTCGGCGCCGGGCGAGCCGTGCTCGTCGGCGTAGAACAGGTGGTAGACGCCCGGGTCGTCCTGGTTGACGGTCTTCTTGACCATCCGCAGTCCGAGCACGCGTGCGTAGAAGTCGACGTTGCGGGGGGCGTCGCCGGTGATCAGCGTGATGTGGTGGATGCCATCGATCGGTTGCATGTGATGTGCCTCGAACAAGATCGGAGTCGGGTTGCTTGCTAGAGCAACTATATCACGGGAAGCTTGCGCGCGCAAGTATCGTCCCGACGAGATCAGGTGATCGGCTCCCGGTTAGGATTTTGCGGCGATGACGATCCGGGAGGCTTCATGCAGCTGCGGCCGGCTCCGGGTATCCGTCTCCGGCGAGCCGGTGCGGGTCTCGGTCTGTCATTGCCTGGCCTGCCAGCGGCGCACCGGGAGTGCGTTCGGCTACCAGGCGCGGTTCCCGCGGTCGGATGCCACGATCAGCGGTCGCAGCACCGAGTGGACGCGTGTCTCCGACGACGGTGAGGCGACCTACACGCAGCATTTCTGCCCCGATTGCGGCGCGACCGTGTACTACGTCAGCGACGAGGACCCCGAGCACATCGCGGTTCCGGCGGGGGGCTTTGCGGACCCCTCGTTCTATCCGCCGCAGCGTTCGGTGTGGGAGTCGCGCAAGCACGCCTGGGTCGGCCTGCCGGACGACTTGATCCGTGAAGACGACGACGTGCCGTCGCCCGCCGGCGGCGCGGACTGAGGAGATCGGCGCCGATCGTGCGGCTCGGGCTGCATGCGCTCGGCATCGGTACTGGCGCGCGGCGTGAGGTGATCGACGCCGTGGCCGCTGGGGCCGAGGCGACCGGGTTTTCCACCCTGTGGGCGGGCGAGCACGTGGTGATGGTCGACGAGGGCGCCTCGCGGTATCCGTACGCGCCGGACGGGCGGATCGCGGTCCCGGCGCAGGCCGACTGGCTCGATCCGCTGATCGCGCTCAGCTTCGCGGCCGCCGCGACGAGCACGATCCGCCTGGCCACCGGCGTGCTGCTGCTGCCCGAGCACAACCCCGTGCTGCTTGCCAAGCAGGTCGCCAGCGTCGACGCGCTGTCGCGAGGCCGGCTCTCGCTCGGCATCGGCGTCGGCTGGTCACGGGAGGAGTTCGACGCGCTCGGGGTGCCGTTCGCGCGGCGCGGTGCCCGCGCCGACGAGTATCTGGCGGCGATGCGCACGGTGTGGCGTGACGACGTCGCGTCGTTCGCGGGCGAATTCGTCTCGTTCACCGGCATCCGCGTCAACCCGAGACCGGTCCGCGACCGGCGGATCCCGATCGTCGTCGGCGGCAACAGCGATGCCGCGCTGCGGCGGGCGGCGCGGCACGGCGACGGGTGGTACGGCTTCAATCTCGAGGGGATCGAGCACGTGGGCGAGCGGGTCGCGTGTCTGCGCGGCATGTGCGCGCAGCACGACCGCGATCCGGCCGAGCTGGAGATCGCGGTGGCGCTTGCCGGCGACGGGCCGCATGACCGGGAGCGGCTCGCCGCGCTCGGCGTCGACGAGCTGGTGATGGTCGCCTCGCCGCCGGCCGATCCGGGCGCCGTCGCGTCCTGGCTCACAGGGATCGCCGCGAGGTGAAAGAGCGCCGGCGGGGCGGGGTCGACGACCCGGCGCGTTCGGCCTGACGACCTGTCGACCGCTACGGGGAGGTCCGGTTCGCCCGGCCGGCCTCGCGCGCGATCTGCGACAGCAGCGGCGGCACATCCATCCGCGGCACCACGGCTTCGATCAGCGTCAGCCCCGGCGCCTGGCGCGCGATCGCGAGCGCGTCGCCCAGCTCCACCGCGTTGGCGGCGCGGCGCGTGATCACGTCCGGATTGCCCGGGGCCATGGCGGTCATCAGCCCGCTCCAGTCCCAGCGGGCGATGTCGTTGTAGCGCTCGTTCGGTCCATGAATCGCGCGCTCGACCGTATAGCCGTCGTTGTCGACGACGACCACGGTGGCGGAGATGCGCTCCCGCGCGAGCGTCGACAGCTCCTGCACGGTCATCTGGGCGGCGCCGTCGCCGACCAGCAGGACGCCGTGGCGTTCCGGCTGCGCCATACACGCCCCCAACAACGCGGGCAGCGAGTACCCGATCGACGCCCACAGCGGCTGTCCGAGGAACAGCACGCCTTCGGGGAGACGCTGCTTGCCCATCCCGTAGAACGACGTGCCCTGGTCGGCGACGACGATGTCGCCTGGAGCGAGGAAGCGGGTGATCGCGTCCCACAGCTCGACTTGGGTCAACGAGTCGTCGGGGGCGACGAGCGCCGCCGCGGGCGTCCGCGGCTTCGCGGTCTGCGGGGCGGATGCGACCGGGGACGGCGGCAGGCCCGAGACGATCTCGGTCAGGCGCTCCAGCGCGTCGGCCATCGCCACCGGCTCGAACTGCGCCGCGCCGACGCTGGCGATCGCGGGGGCGAGCTCGATCGTGCGCCGGCGCTCAATCTGCTGGCTGAAGAAGCCGCTGTTGAGATCGGTGAACTGGACGCCGGCGATGATCAGCGCGCCGCAGTCCTCGATCGCCGCGCGGACCGCCGGATCGCTGGCGGCGCCGGCGTAGATCCCGACGTAGTGGTCGTTGCTCTCGTCGACGAGGCTCTTGCCCCACAGCGACGTCGCGTGCGTGAGTGGCCCGGCTGCGAGAAGCCGCTGCAGCTGTGACGCGGCGCCGCTGCGATACGCCATCAGACCTCCCAGCACGCTGATCTGGCCGGTGTCGCCGGCGTCGGCGAGCAGCCGTGCCGCAGCCGCGGCGAACGCTTCCAGCGCTTCGGGATCGGTGAGCCGGCGGGGACCGGGAAGCGGGTCGCGCGGGTCGGCGACCGGTGCCTCGCCGACGTCGGCGGGGAGCAGCAGGTAGCCGGGGAGGTGCTCGTCACGAGCGGTCGTCAGGACTCGGTCGATCTCGGCCGCGGCGTTCGCGGGGGTCAGCGCGGCCCGCGCACACGTGATCGGGGCGTGCATCCCCAGGAAATGGGTGAACACGCCATCGCCGAGCGAGTGATGGACGACCCGCTGGGCGGCCTGCATGCCGCTCGCCGGGGAGCCGACGACGTGGATCACCGGGACGTGCTCGGCGAAGCTGCCGGTGATCGCGTTGATCGCGCTCAGCTCACCGACGCCGAACGTGGTCATCAGCGCGCCCATCCCGCGCGCGCGTCCGTATCCGTCGGCCGCGTAGCCGGCGTTCAGCTCGTTGGTCGTGCCCACCCAGGTGACGTCCTGGTGGGCGATCACGTGGTCGAGCAGCCCCAGCGTGTAGTCGCCGGGCACGCCGAAGACGTGGCCGATGCCGAGTTCGGCGAGACGATCGAGGAGATGGTCGGCGACGGTGGTGATGGTGGTCTCCTGGTGCTTGCTCTGAGCGTGGGTCAGCCGGTCGCGTCCAGCGCAGCTCGCATCCGTGTCAGCGCTTGGTCGAGGTGCGCGGGACTGGTGCCGAAGTTCAGACGCACGTGTCCGGCGCCCTCGCGGCCGTAATCCAGGCCGCGGCCGAGCGCGATCCGGCCCCGCTCCAGGAACACGCTTGCGGGCTCGTCGCCGAGGCCGAGCCCGGCGCAGTCCAGCCACGCCAGGAAGGTGCCCTGCGGCGGGCGCCAGGCGACGCCGGGTAGGCGAGCGCTCAGCTCCGATGTCAGCCACGTGCGATTGGCGTCCAACTGCGCGAGCACCGCGTCGAGCCATTCGTCGCCGTGGGTGAAGGCCGCCTCGGCCGCGATCGCGCCGAGCAGGCCCGAGTGATCGTTCTGGCGGCCGATCCCAGCGACCAGCTCGCGGGAATGCTCGGAGGCGGTGACGATCAGCGCCGACTTGAGCCCGGCGACGTTGAATGCCTTCGACGCCGAGGTGAGGCTGACGCCGATCTCCCGCGCCGCGTCTGAGACCTCGAGCCAGGGGGTGAAGGTCGCGCCGGGCAGCGTCAGCGGTGCGTGGATCTCGTCAGCCAGCACCCAGACGCCGTGCTCGGCGCAGCGCTCGGCGATCGCGGCCAGTTCGGCCCGGCTCGACACATGACCGGTCGGGTTGTGCGGGCTCGCCAGCACGAGCGTGCGGACTCCCGTCGCCAGCGCCTCGTCGAGCGAGCCGAGGTCGAGCCGCCCGTCGTCGTGCAGTGCCACGTGGACCAGCCGGGCGCCGGTACGCGGGCAGCAGCGCGAAGAACGGCGGGTACCCGGGAGACGCGAACGCGATCGCGTCGCCCGGGCCGGCGATCACCCGACAGAGCTCGAGCAGGCCGAGCATCACATCCGGCACGACCGTGACCTGTTCGGGATCGACCGACCAGGCGAGCCGGCGCGCCGCGAACGCGGCAAACGCCTGGCGCAACGATGCGCTGGCCGGGCCCGCGTAGCCGAGGTCGCTGCGGTCGATCGCCTCGCGTAGCGCCTGCGCAACCGGCTCGGCGAGCGGGAAGTCCATCTCGGCGATCGTCGACGACAGGACGTCGGGCGGATGGATCGACCACTTCTCGCTGCGGCGGCGGTGGAGCTCGTCCAGGCTGGCAACGGTCAGATCGATCGCCACGCCCGAGACTCTATGTGGTCGCTCACGTGGCGTCGTGGAAGATCACGCCGAGCGCCGTGCGCTGGCCACGCGTGACCGTCGAGACGCCGTGACGCATCCCGACCCGGTGGTACCCGTGCTTGCCGAGCTGGGGCCGCTCGGCCGTCGGGAAGATGATGAACGCGCCTTGCGGCGGGGTCAGCACGTGGGCGCGGCTCTGGGCCCGCGGACGCTGCTCGAGCAACACGAACTCGCCGCCGTCGAAATCCTCGCCGCGACGCGACAGGACGGTCAGCACCTGGAACGGGAAGAACACGTCGCCGTACAGATCCTGGTGCAGCGCGTTCCAGTCGCCTGGCCCGTAGCGCAGGATCAGCGGCGTCGGGCGGCGCTGTCCCGCGGCCCGGCAGCGCTCGAGCAGCTGCTCGTGCTCGCGCGGGAAGTCCGGGCGCTCGCCGCGCAGCCGCTGCGACCAGCGGTTGGCGATCGGCGCCAGGTGCGGGTAGAACGAGGCGCGCAACGCCGCGATCGTCTCCGGCAGCGGGTGGTCGAAGTACCGGTAGCGGCCGTCGCCGAAGCGGTGCCGGGCCATCTCGACCGTCGAACGGAAGCGGCCGTCGTCGAACAGGCCGGCGAGCGTCTTGCACTCGGTGGGATCGAGCAGCACCGGCGTGACGGCATGCCCGACCTCGTCGAGCTGCGCGCCGAGCGCCTCCCAGTCGAGCGCGTCGACGCGTTCATGGATCTCCTCGGCGACGGTGGTCGTGCTCATCAGGCGTCCTTTCGTCTGCGGGTCGGCGTCCTCTGTTGGAACGTCGCGGGCGCGCGATTCGTGAGATCGTGGTTGCCGATGTCGGTGACCCGCGCCTCGTTGTTCATCACCTGTCTGAACGACACGCTGTTCCCACAGACCGGCCGGGCGGTGGTGACGCTGCTGGAGCGGCTGGGGGTGACGGTTGATTTCCCGCTGGAGCAGACCTGCTGCGGGCAGATGCACTTCAACACCGGCTACGCGCAGGAGGCGATCCCGCTGGTGCGACGGTTCGTCCGCGCATTCGGCGATGCCGAGGTGATCGTGTCGCCGTCGGCGTCGTGCGTCGGCATGGTCCGCGACAACTTCTCGCAGCTGGCGCGCCGGTCTGGCGACGACGCGCTCGTGGCCGCCGTGGACGAGCTCGTGCCGCGGGTGCTGGAGCTGACCGAGCTGCTCGTCGACCGGCTCGGGGTGGAGGATGTCGGCGCACACTTCCCGCACCGCGTCGCCTATCACCCGACCTGCCACAGCCTGCGCGCGTTACAGCTCGGCGAGCGGCCGCTGACGTTGCTGCGCGCGGTCGGCGGGATCGATCTGGTGCCGCTCGCCGGGGCTGATCAGTGCTGTGGCTTCGGGGGCACGTTCGCGGTCAAGAACGCCGACACATCGGTGGCGATGCTGTCGGACAAGATGCGCGCGGTGCTCGACACCGGCGCCGAGGTGATCGCGGCTGCCGACAATTCGTGCCTGATGCAGATCGGCGGAGGCCTGCAGCGCCAGCGCGCGGGGGTGCGAGCGATGCACCTCGCCGAGATCCTCGCCTGCGACGGCGGTGCGCGATGACCGCGTCAGAGCACCCGTCGTTCCCGGTCGCCGCGCGCGCCGCGCTGGCCGACACGCAACTGCGTCACAACCTCGCGCATGCCACCCACTCGATCCGTGATAAGCGCGCGGCGGTGGTCTCTGAGCTTCCCGACTGGGAGCAGTTGCGTGAGGCGGGACGTGGCCTCAAAGAACGGGTGATGCGCCATCTCGACGAGTACCTGCTGGAGTTCGAGGCGTCGGTCAGCGCCGCTGGAGGCACCGTCCACTGGGCGCGTGACGGCGAGGAGTGCAACCGGATCGTCTCCGACATCGTCGCCGCTCAGGGGGTCGACGAGGTCGTCAAGGTCAAGTCGCTGACGACCGAGGAGACCGAGCTCAACCAGGCGCTCGCCCGGCGCGGGATCCACGCCTGGGAGACCGACCTGGCGCAGCTGATCATCCAGCTCTCAGACGACGCGCCGTCACATGTGCTGGTTCCCGCGATCCACAAGAACCGGACCCAGATCAGAGACCTGTTCCGGGAACAGCTGCCCGACGCGACGGCCGACCTGACCGACGATCCCGAGCGACTGGTCGAGGTCGCGCGGGCGCACCTGCGCCGGCTGTTTCTGGAGGCGAAGGTGGGGATCAGCGGCGCCAACTTCGGTGTCGCCGAGACCGGGACGGTGGGAGTGGTCGAGTCCGAGGGCAACGGCCGGATGTGCACGACGCTGCCCGAGGTGCTGATCAGCGTGATGGGGATCGAGAAGCTCGTCCCGTCCTGGCAGGACCTCGAGGTGTTCCTGGCGCTGCTGCCGCGCTCCTCGACCGCCGAGCGGATGAACCCCTACACGTCGTTGTGGACCGGCGTCACCGACGGCGACGGGCCGCGGGAGTTTCATCTCGTGTTGCTCGACAACGGCCGCACCAACGTGCTCGCCGATCAGGTCGGGCGCCAGACGCTGCACTGCATCCGCTGCTCGGCGTGCTTGAACGTCTGTCCGGTCTATGAGCGCACCGGCGGCCACGCGTACGACTCCGTCTACCCCGGGCCGATCGGCGCGATCCTGACGCCGCTGCTGTCTGATCTGCGTGACCACCGCACGCTTCCCTACGCGTCGAGCCTGTGCGGCGCCTGCTACGAGGTCTGCCCGGTCAAGATCAACATTCCGGAGGTGCTCGTCCACCTGCGCGATCGGGTGACGTCCGAACCGCCACCCGACGCGCACGGCCTCCGTGCGCGGGTCGACCCCGAACGGCTGGCGATGCAGGCGGTCGCACGGGTGTTCGCCAGCCGCCGCGCGTACGAGTCCGCGCAGCGGGCCGCTCGCCGCGGCCAGGGGCCGCTGGTGCGCCACGGTTCGATCAGACAGCTCCCCGGCCCGCTCGGGGCGTGGACGTCGGCTCGGGACCTGCCGCCGGTGGCCCAGCAGAGCTTCCGTGACTGGTGGCGCTCGACCCATGCAGACGATGGCTGACGCCCGCGACGAGATCCTGGGTCGCGTGCGCGCAGCGCTCGTCGATGTGCCGGTATCCGAGCGTGCCGCCGACGTGCCGGTCGCTCGCGCCTATCGGCGCGCCGATGAGCGGCCGCGCGGTGATCTGGTGACGCTCTTCGCTGAGCGGGTCAGCGACTACCGCGCGCAGGTGCAGCGGGTCGCGGCGGCTGGTCTCCCGAAGGCGATTGTCGATGCGTGCAGCGGACAGGGGCTCCAGAGGCTGGCGGTGCCGCCCGGCCTACCGGAGGCATGGCTGCCCGACGGGGTCGAGCTCGTGCGCGACGACGGACTGGACGCCGCCGAACTCGATCGAATCGACGGCGCCCTCACCGGCTGCGCGGCGGCGATCGCGGAGACCGGCACGATCGTGCTCGACGGCGGTGCGCTGAGTGGCCGCCGGGCGCTGACGCTCGTGCCCGACCACCACATCTGCGTCGTGCGCGGTGACCAGGTCCACGGGCAGATCGCCGAGGCCTTCGCCGCGGTCGGCGCCGCGGTCACCGAACAGCGCGCCCCGATCACGCTGGTGTCCGGACCGTCGGCGACCTCCGACATCGAGCTGGAGCGGGTCGAGGGCGTCCACGGGCCGCGCCATCTCACGGTGCTGATCGTCATATGAGCTGGGACTGAACGGCGTGAACGCTGTCGATGAGCTTCGCCATTTGCGAAGCTCATCGACACTGTTCGTGCGGATCGGCTGGCGCTCGCGCGCGACGGGAGTGGTTCAGCCGCGGGCGGCCAGCTCGGGCGCGGCGGCGGCCAGTCGCCGGACGCCGGTGTCGAGCTCCGCCTCGGTCGGCGTCGCCGAGAACGTGATGCGCAAGTGCGGCGCGGGCGCCTCGGCCGGGTGAAACAGCGAGCCGCGCATCACGATCACGCCGCCGCGTTCGGCGGCGGCGACGATCGCGGCGTCGTCGGCGCGGTCGGGGAGGCGCACCCAGAGGTGCATGCCGCCATGCGGGCGCGAGGTGAGGGTGCACGCGGGCAGGTGCTCGGCGATCGCGCGCGCCAGCGCCCGGCTGCGGCGCTCGAGCGTCTGGCCGAGCCCAGCGACGTGGCGCTCCCAGGCGGGACGGCTGACGAGCTCCAACGCCGCTTCCTGGATCGGGCGGTGGACGAACATGTCGTCGACGATCCGCAGCGAGCGGACGCGCTCGGCGATCGGCCCGCGGGCGATCACGGCCCCGATCCGCAGCGCCGGCGACGCCACCTTCGTCAGTGAGGCGATGTACACGACGCGCCCCTCGTGATCGTCGGCGAGCAGCGGGCGCGCGGGGCGGCCCTCATGCGACAACCAGTGGGCGAAGTCGTCCTCGACGACGAATGCGCCGGCGCGGGCCGCGGCCGCCAGCACCTCCGCGCGCCGCTCCGCTGCGAGCGAGGCCCCGGTCGGGTTCTGGAACGCCGGCTGCGTGTAGAACGCCTTGGCGCCGGTGCGCCTGAACAGGTCGTCGAGCAGCTCCGGGATCACGCCGTGCTCGTCGATCGGAACCGGCACGAGCCGGATCCCGGCCGCACGCGCGACGGCGATCGCGCCCGGGTAGGTCGGCGATTCGACCAGCAGCGGCTGGCCGGCGCGGATCAGCGATCGCAGCACGGCACTGAGCGCGGCCTGGCCGCCGGAGGTGATCGTCACGTCACGCGCGTCGAGCCCGGGCGCCGCCTGCTGCGCGAACCAGCTGCGCAGCCCCGCAAGCCCGCTCGCGGGCGGACGCGTCCACACGTTCGGCAGCCGCGACGCGCGCGCGAGCGCGGCGCTGAGCAGCTTGACCGGCATCAGCGAGTCGTGCAGGTACCCCATCGCCAGCGAGATCGTGTGATCGCTCCCGGGCTCCGACAGCGGATGGATGCCACGGGTGTCGACGGCGCCGTCGGCGAGCGCCGCCGTCTGCCAGGAGAGGTCGAACGGTTCCCGTCTCGCCACCGGCTCGGCGACGAACGTTCCCATCCCGGGGCGCGTGACGAGTAGCCCCTCGGCGGCCAGCGAGCTGAGCGCCCGGGACACGGTGACCGGGCTGACGCGGTGGGTCTCGACCAGCTGCCGGGTCGACGCCAGCCGCTCGCCGGCGGGTCGCCCCGCGAGCTCGGCTCGCAGCCGCTCCGCCAACATCTCAGTACTGGTATCGTTTGCCATGAGAGAACACAGTAGCGCTACTAGCAACCGTTCGATACCGCTTCCCAGCGGCGGTCGTTCATCTCGTCGGATCGCCGTCAGCCGTGCAGCGGGTCACGTGCTCGGCCTCGCCCGGCACGTCTGGCGTGACACCACTGAGGCCCACGAGCGGATCTTCAGCCGGCCGTGGGAGTCGGAGGGCCCGTTGCGCTGGCAACGTGACGCCGGCGGCCCGAAGTTGCTCGGGACCGCGATCGAGCTCAACGAGAACGAACCCGATACCCTGCGCCCGCCCCATTAGCGTGAGCGTTCGTGGCGGCGGCCGAGACCGAAATGGCACTCCCGAACCTCCTGTCGCCGCTATCGATCGGGCCGGTCACGCTGCGGAACCGGATCGTCTCGAGCTCGCATCAGACGACGCTCGTCCACGAGCACCTGCCGACCGACGAGTTCGTCGCCTACCAGGCTGCGCGGGCGGCGGGCGAGACCGGACTGATCATCATGGAGGCGGTCGCGGTGGCGCCGTCGGGACTGCTGACCGCGCACACGCTCGGCGGCTACCAGGAGTCGATCGTCGATGGGTATCGGCGGGTCGCGGCGGCAGTCCAGGAGCACGGCTGCCGCTTGTTCGTGCAGCTGTTTCACGGTGGTCGTGAGCAGATCGCCTCGGCGCCGCGTGCCCCGGCGGTGTCCTCGTCGGCGCTGCCCAGCGCCCGTTTTCACACCGAGCCGCGAGCGCTGCGGACCGCCGAGATCGTCGAGTTGATCGGCTCCTACGGTCGCTGCGCGTCGCTGGCGGCGGCAGCGGGGCTGGATGGGATCGAGGTCACCGCCGCCCACGGATACCTGGGCGAGCAGTTCTTCCGGCCCGAATACAACCTGCGCAGCGACCGCTACGCCGACGCTTCGCGGTTCGTCGTCGAGGTGCTGGGTGCCGTGCGGGAGGCCGCGCCCGGGCTGGCGCTGGGAATCCGGCTGAGCGCCGATTCCGAGGCGGCGCGGGCGATCGCCCCGGAGCTGGCGCCGCTGGTCGACTACGTCCACCTTGCGGTCGGCAACTCCGCGACGTTCGACGGCTGCACCGGGATCGCGCCGCCGCCTCCGACGCCGGAGGACCTGATCGGCGAGCTGACCGAACCGTTCAGGCTCGGGCCGCCGCTGATCGCGACCACCCGTGTGCTCGACCCGGCACACGCTGACGCGCTGGTCGGCGCCGGTGTCGCCGACGCGTTCGGGATGACCCGCGCGCTGATCACCGACCCCGAGCTGCCGCGCAAGGCGCGCATCGGCGACAGCGGTCGCGTGCTGCGCTGCATCGGTTGCAACGCCTGCATCGCGCACTACCACGCCGAGACGCCGATCCGCTGCTCGATGAATCCTCGCACCGGGCGGGAGCTGACGCTGCCGGCGCCGGCTCCGGTCGCCGCTGACCGGCGTCGGCGGGTCGTGGTGGTCGGTGCCGGCCCGGCCGGTCTGGCGGCGGCCGCCGAGGCGGCCGCGTGCGGACACGAGGTCGTGCTCCTCGAGCGGCGGGAGACGATCGGCGGGCAGGTGACGATCGCGGGCGCGTCGCCGGCGCACGCCGAGCAGGCGTTGGCGCTGACCGCCAACTACGCGTCGCTGCTGTCCGGCGTCGACGTGCGGCTCGGCGTGTTCGCGTCGGCCGAGACGGTCACCGGGTTGTCACCCGAGCTGATCGTGATCGCCACCGGCGCGCGTCCGGCGCCGGCTCGCCATGAGCTCGATGGGATCGAGGTCGTTCAGGCGTGGGACGTGCTCGACGGCCGCGCGCGACCGTCCGGGCGGGTGATCGTCTCTGACTGGGGCGGCGATCCGGCGGGGCTCGACTGTGCCGAGCTGCTGGCGGCCGCCGGCTGCGAGGTGACGTTGGCGGTCGGCGCGGTGATGCCGGGGGAGACCGTGCACCAGTACGCGCGCAACCAGTACCTCGGCCGGCTCGCCCGCGCGGGGGTTACGATCGCCGACCGCCACGCCCTCGTCTCGGCTGCCGGCGGCGAGGTCGAGTTCGCCAACGTGTTCGCGCCCGAGCTGCGCAGCTCCCTGGGTGCCGACGTGCTGGTGCTGTCGCACGGGCGGGTACCCGAGGACGGGCTGGAGGGTGAACTGCGCGCGGGCACGCCGTCGTGTGCGCTCCGAGCGGCCGGCGACTGCTGCTCGCCGCGCGGGTTGGAGGAGGCGATCCTCGAGGGCACGCTGGCAGTGCGCGACGGGCTGGGCGCGCTCGGGTGAGAGGGGGGCGAGGCGGTTGGCGCAAGTAGGCTCAAGCGTCATGGCCTCCGCGCAGCAGACCGCCGAGCTCTGGGACGACACCGTCGCCGCGCGGGTCGTGGCGCACGTCTCGGCTGCGGGCGGGGTCGAGTCGGCCGATCCGATCGTGTGCGCGTCGGGGATCTCGCCGTCGGGCCAGATCCACCTGGGCAACCTGCGCGAGGTGTTCACCACGCACCTCGTCGCCGAGGCGCTGCGACGTCATGGCCACGAGGTCGTACATCTGCACTCGTGGGATGACTACGACCGCTTCCGCAAGGTGCCGGCCGGCGTTGATCCGTCGTTTGAGCAGTACGTCGGAAGGCCGCTGGCCTCGATCCCCGATCCGGGCGGGGAGTTCCCGTCCTACGCGGACCGCTACATGGACCAGTTCCGCGCGGAGCTCGAGGTGCTGGGGATCCGGATGACCGAGCGCCGCCAGTCCGAGCTGTACCCGATCGGCACCTACAACCCGGCGATCCGCCGCGCGATGGACGAGCGCGCGCGCGTGTTCGACACGCTCGCCGAGCAACAGACCGCCGGTCGCCACGAGACAACGCTCGAGGAGCGCCGACGCGCCTACTACCCGTTCAAGCCCTACTGCACCGAATGTCTCCGCGATGACACCCGGGTGACCTCGTGGGACGGCACGTTCGCCGAGTGGGAGTGCCGCCACGGCCACTCGGGGTCGATGTCGCTGGCCGACGGCGCGCAGATCAGCGGCAAGCTCGTCTGGAAGGTCGACTGGCCGATGCGCTGGGCGCACGAGGGCGTGTCGTTCGAGCCCGCCGGCGAGGATCACCATGCGCCCACCGGCAGCTACACCGTCGGGCGCACGCTCGTCTCTGACCTCTACGGCGGCCGGGCGCCCGAGTCGATCGTGTATTCGTTCGTGACGCTCGCCGGGGTCGGCGGCAAGATGTCGGGCTCGGCCGGCGGGGTCGCCGTCGCGTCGACCGCGTTCGAGGTGATCGAGCCCGCGATCGTCCGCTGGCTGTACGTCCGCCGGCTGCCGTCGCAGTCGTTTGCGATCGACCTGTCGCCCAAGGGCGTACAGCGCCTCTACGACGAGTGGGACCGCCTGGCGGCCGACGTGCACGGGGCCGATCCCGACCCGGCCGACGTCGCCATCTACCGGGAGAGCACCGAGTCGTCCGCGGGACCCGTGCTGCGCACGCAGCGGCCGGTGTCGTTCCGGTTGCTGGCCTCGGTCGCCGACATCACCCAGGGCGATCTGACGCAGATCGCGCGGATCGTGTCCGCGCATCTCGGGGAGAGCGTGGGGGCGGACCCTGCTGAGCTGCTGGCGGAGCTGCAGCCGCGCCTGGACTGCGCGATCCGCTACGCGACCGAGCTGGTGCCGGAGGCTCAGCGCACGCGCGTGCGCGCCGTCTTCTCGGCCGAGACGTTCGAGGCGCTGGACGAGCGCGAGCGACGGGGCGTGGCGCTGCTCGCCGATGGGCTGGCCGACGACTGGTCGCTCGACGGGCTGACCGCCCTGATCTACGCGGTGCCGAAGCGGCTGCTGGGGCTGCCCGACGACGCCGAGCCCGACGCCGAGGTCAAGGCCCAGCAGCGCGCGTTCTTCAAGGCTGTCTACCGGCTGCTGTGCGACGCCGAGACCGGGCCGCGGCTGCCGACGCTGCTGCTGTCGATCGGCCTCGATCGCGCGCGCCGACTGCTTCTCGGCGTCTGAGTTCCCGCGCAGCCGCCGACGTCGACGTCATGTCAATGTCGTGTAAGGAAATGCGCTACATCGTGTTGACGAGTGCCGGCGCGCTTCGATAGTCTCTCGCTCCGCTGAAGGGTTGTCGTCGAGCGTCCGGCAACGCAGTCTGAGGATCGGGACCGGAACACCGAACCTTGCGCGAGACGTCGCGCCGGAACCGATGAGGAGCACGCCGTGTCGCTACCGAGATTTCGCTCGACCCTGAGCTTGGTCCCGCTGGCGCTGCTCGCGGTGATCGGGTTGGCCGTCGTGCGCGCCACGCCCGCGCTCGCCGCAACGGCCGACATCTCGGTCAGCGCCGACAACGCGCCGCCGACGCCCAGCGGCGCCGCGTCGACGTACACGATCAACTTCACCTGCTCGGCGGTCGTCGGGAACTCCTGCGGCCCGAACCCGGTGATCACGATCCCGCTGAACGCCGCCCCGGCCGGGCCTCCGACGCCTGACCCGGCCACGTGGGCCTATAGCTCGGTGGCCAACATTGCCGGGCTCGTCACGTCGACCCAGGTCGTTGGCGGAAATCTCGTCATCACGTTGAACGAGGGCGCGCTCCAGGCCGGTCAGTCGGACACGATCCAGTTGAGCGTCACGCCGCCCAACAACATCACGCCCAACGGCGTGACATGGCAGATCGAGCCGACGTTCCAGACGACCGACATCGCGCCCGTCGCCGCCCCCACACCGGCGCTGGGCGCAGCTGCTGCGATATCCAAGCCGTCGCTCTCAAAGGTCACGAACGACGGTGGCGCCGTCTATGTCGCCGGCAACAACGTGATCTTCAACCTCACGGCGCGCTGCAACGCGGGCGGCACGACGGGCAACCTCTTCTACACGTCGGGCAGCCTCGTCGACACGCTGCCCGCCGGACTGACGTTCGTGTCGGCGACCCCCGCCCCCACGAGCGCGCCCGCCGTCGGCGGCGTCGGCGACATCACCTGGGACTACCCGACCGCGGCTTCGCTCCCAACGGGTTGCGGTCAGGGCGCCGGCGGCCCACAGAACTACACCGTCGTCGCGCAGATCCCGGCCGGCACGCCCAACGCAACGGTGCTGACCAACAACGCCGTGTTCGGCGGCATCCCGATCGGTCAGACCACGCGGCAGGACGTGCCCGCCAGCCGTCAGGTGACCGCGCTCAGCAACCCGCCGAGCAGCCCCGGCAACTTCCTCTCGAAGAGCGCGCTGGGACCGCTGTCGATCCCCGTACGCGGTTTCGACGCGACCTACGCCGGCAACTGGATCACGCCGATCGCCGCGCAGCCGAGCACCAGCCCCGGTTCGGCGGAGGCGATGTACACGGTCAACATCGGCTACCCGGCGTCGCGCGCGTTCACGACCGACCTCGCCGACCCGGTCCCGTGCCTGGCCAATCACACGGGCGTCACGTACTCGTCGAACCCGCCGTCGGGCGCGATCAACGGTGCCGGCTCGATCGACAACCTCTGCCAGAACCCGGCGTTCAACCCGACCGCCGTGCGCGTCAACTCGGCGAGTCTGGCGGCCGCGGTCGGCGGTGGCTGGGTCCCGATCGGGATCAGACCGAACGGCACCACCTTCAATCTCGTGCGCAGCGGTGCGATCGGCAGCAGCACCTATTTCGACGTGCCGACCATCGAGCTGACGCACCTCGCGGCGATCGAGCTGCCCCCGAATGCCAACCTGACCGACGTCAGCATGTCGATGAACGTGTGGGGTTACGGCGACGCCTCACTGCAGGGCGGCGACCTGATGCACGACATCGCGACCGCGACCGCATACCCGACCGGCGGCACCGGCGCCTCCGTCACGGCAAGTCAGAGCGCCGACGTCGCGATCCAGCCCAACCAGACGCAACTCGGGGTGTTCAAGGCATTCGGGACGTTGAAGTCGGGGCCGGGGCAGACGACCCCGCTGAACCTGACCGGCAGCGTCCAAACGGCGGCGGCGCTGCCCGGCAACGTGGTGATCACGGACCTCCTCCCGGCCGGGCTGAGCTGGGCCAACCCGTCCACGACCGCCAACTTCAGCGTCACCAAGGGCCGTGGCGGGACCGCCGTGCAAGTGGCCGGGACGCTGCAGGACCTTCCCAACTTCGCCAACGGGCGCGAGCTGATCAGGATCACGCTGCCGGCGGCCGCGTTCACGGCGGGGTACTACACGATCACCGCGCCGGCGAATCTGATCGACCTGACCGTTCCGGCGGGCGCGGCGACCTACAACAACAACGCACAGGAGTTCGTCCAGGGGATCGGCCAGAACACGTTGCCGACGTGCGGGCCGGGCACCACGACCACCCCGGCCGGGTTCGAGTCCTCGGATCCGCTGGATCTCAACGGTGACGGAGCCAACAACGAGAACTACTGCCAGTGGACCGCGTCGCTGACGGTGCCGGGCTCGGGCCCGCCCTCGTTCGCCGTGGTCAAGACCGTCCAGGGCGACCAGGACACGGCGCCGAAGGGTTCGCCGGGGATCGGCGACGCGTCGCAGGGAGGGACAGGGGTCTACACGCTCACCTGGACGAGCACCGGCGGGTCTGCGCTCAAGACCCCGGTCCTGTACGACATCCTGCCCTACGTCGGGGATGTCGGGGTCAGCGGTGGTCAGGGGGCGGTCCCGCGTGACAGCCAGTTCGCCCCGACATTCGCCGCGATCACCGGCTCGTTGCCTGCGAACGTCACGGTGCAGTACTCGACCTCGACCAATCCCTGCCGTCCCGAGGTATTCCCGACCAATCCGGGCTGCGTCGACGACTGGAGCGCGAATCTGCCGGCCGATCCGGCCACGGTCAGGGCATTGCGCTTCGCCTCGACCGCCACCTACCCGTCCGGCGGTTCGTTCGCCGTGTCGTTCCAGGTCAACGTGCCGCCGCAGTTCGTCAACGTGGTCGCCTGGAACAGCGCCGCGGCCGACGCCAACGTCGCCTCCAGCGGCGCGGCGCTGCTGCCTGCCGAGGGGCCCAAGGTCGGATTGACCGCCCCGGCGCCGCCGCTGCTGCCGACGGTTGCGACGACCGCCTCGGCGGCGTCGGTGAGCCCGGGTGACGGCGTCTCGGATTCGATCAACGTCGGCAACACCGGCGGCGCGAGCGGCAGCCTCGGCTGGCGGCTGGTCGGTCCGGTTGCCCCCGACTCCAACGGCACCTGCGACAACGCCGATTGGAGCGGCGCATCGACCGCCGCCTCAGGCACGGTCGCGGTCGCCGGCAACGGGACCTACAGGACGGCGACGTCTTCGCCGACGGTGGCCGGCTGCTACGGCTACGTCGACCAGTTGACCGGCAGCGCCTGGTCGGCCAGCGTGACGATCCCGGCGGGGACGCCGGGAGAGACCGTGCTGATCAAGCCCGCGACGCTCACGACGACGGCCTCGGCCGTCCGGATCCGGCCCGGCGCCGAGATCACCGACGAAATCGCCCTCAGCGGCGCCCAGAGCAGCTCCGGCGCCAGCACCCCCGGCACGATGTCGTGGAAGCTGGTCGGTCCGGTGGCTCCGGCGGCCGACGGCACCTGCGCGGCGTTGAACTGGTCGGGCGCGCCGACGGCCGATAGCGGCACGATCGCGGTCTCGGGCAACGGCAGCTACAAGACCGGGAGTTCGGCGCCGAAGGCCGACGGGTGTTACAGCTACGTCGAGACGCTGAACGCTCCGGCTCCGGGTACGCCGGCGTCGAGCGTTGCCGGCGCGCCCGGCGAGACCGTCCTGGTGGCGATCCCGTCGCTGGCGACGACGGTCTCGGCACCGTCGGTACTGGCGGGTGGTCAGGTCAACGACTCGATCGTCGTGCGCGGCACCGGCGGCCAGCCGGGGAGCCTCCACTGGGAGCTGCTCGGACCGGCCGCGACCGGTACCGACGGATCCTGCGCCGGGGCCTCGTTCACGGACGCCCAGACCGTCGCTCAGGGGACCTTGGCGGTGACTGGTGACAAGACGTACACAACGCGAGCGGTGACGCTCGCCAACGGCGGATGTTTCGGCTACCAGGTGACCCTAAGCGGCGATTCGTACGGCGGCGACGTGGTCAGCAAGGCCGGCGCCCAGGACGAGGTGGTCCAGTCCAAGCCGCAGACCCCAGCCGAACGGATCGTCAACCTGTCGGTCACCAAGCAGGTCAACAAGCAGGCCGCGACGTTCGGCGAGCCATTGACCTACACGTTGACTGCCGACAACAACGGTCCGGACGCGGCCACCGACGTGAAGGTGACCGATACCCCGCAGACACCGATGCGCCTGGTCTCAGTCAGTTCGCCACACGGCAACTGCGGCAATTCGTTCCCCGTCGTTTGCACCCTCGCGCAGCTGCAAGCGGGCAGCACGTGGACGGTGACGGTCGTCGCGGTCCCGCAAACGGTGGGCGATGTCGGCAACGGCGTCCACGTGACCACCCCGGACACGAACACCGCCAAGCCCAAGCGCGTCGAGTCTCACGCCCACACGAACGTGAAAGCAACCCTGAAGCTCGCCAAGCGTGCCCAGGTGGACCGCATCGACGCCGGCGACTTGGCTGGGTTCGTGATCGAGGTAACCAACCCGACGAAGGCGAGCGCCACGCAGGCGCGTGTCTGCGACCGGCTGCCGCGTGGGCTGGTGTTCGCGTCGGCGTCGGTCAAGACCAAGATCAGCAACGGCAGCGTCTGCTGGGTGATCGCGGCGATCGCGCCGCACGCTCACAAGCAGGCGACGATCGTGGTGAGGGCGCTCCCGGGCGCGCGCGGCACGTTGGTCAACCATGCCACCCTCGACGGTCGTTCGATCGCGCAGCGTGCGGCGCACGCGGCGATCACGGTGATTCCGGCGCCGCCGAAACCGACGCCGGTGACCGGCTGACGGTCAGCGTGATCCGCGCGGAGCGCAGTCGCGCGGCGGCGGATCAGCCGGTGATCTGGACCGGCGCGCCCTGCGGCACATGGGTTGCCAGCCACGTCACCGGACGGTTGTCGATCCGGATGCAGCCATGCGACGCGGCCGACCCGAGCGGGTCCAGCAGACTCGAACCGCCGCGACCATGGATCGCGATCCGGCCCGGCCCGCCACCGAAGCTGCGCAGCGTGTTGGAGAGTGCGGTCAGCGGCAGCGCCCAGGGGCCGAGGAAGCCGGTCGGGTCGGGCTGGCGATCGCGCTCGTAGATTGCCGCCAGGCCGTCGGGCGTCGGCGTGGCCGGCTTGCCGATCACCGCCTGGAAGTTGTGCCGCAGCCGGCCGTCGAAGTAGACCCGCACGTGTCGGCGGTGCTTGGCGACGACCAGCCAGTAGCGGGTGTGCGACAGCGTCACGCGACCGCGAGGGATCCACGCCGAGCTTCCGTCAGGGCGGATCGGCAGCAGGACCTTCAGCCACAGTTGGCCGGCGCGGACCGCGGACCCGAGCACCAGCAGCGACTGCGGCTCTCCCGACCAGTCCGTCTGCGGTTGGGCGCGCCAGACGATGCGGCCGCCGGCGGGCTGCGAGCGGGCCGACGTCCTCGCCACGATCGTCGCGATCGTCGCGCCCCCGGTCCGGGATGGCGGCGAGACCGACGCCGCTGACCTCTGCGGCGACGCTGCCGCGAGCGGCGACAGCATCGAAAGCGCGCCGATCACGACGAGCCGCACGCCGGCGCGGCATGTCCGTTGCCGCCACATCCGGGTGCAGCGTAGCTCACGCTGGTTTCCGCCAGGACGCGGTCGCTGGGCCGGTGGCGGCCGCCGCGGTTCGACCGTGAGCGAACCGTCGCGCGGCTAGCGTTGCTCGTCGATGTCGAATGTGGCCGACACCCCGGCGACCGGGTCCGGCGTGGACAGGCGTTGCTGGACGCTGGTCGCCACCAGCCTTGGGTTCTCGGTCGTCCAGCTCGACGTGTCGATCGTCAACGTCGCGATCAAGTCGATCGGAGCCGACCTCGGCGGCGGCGTCAGCGGCCTGCAGTGGGTGGTCAACGCGTACACGATCGTGTTCGCCGCGTGCATCCTCACGGCGGGCTCGATCGCCGACCGGATCGGTGCGCGCCGCCTGTTCCTCGGCGGCTTCGTCCTGTTCATGCTCGCGTCGGCGGTTTGCGGCGTCGCACCGTCGCTCGGCGTCCTGATCGGCGGGCGGGCCGTGCAGGGACTGGCGGCGGCGCTGCTCGTCCCGTCGTCGCTGGCGCTGCTCAGCCATGCCTACACCGATGCGCGGGCGCGCACGCAGGCCGTCGGGATCTACCTGGCCGGGGCGAGCTCGGCCCTGTCGGGCGGGCCGCTGATCGGCGGCGTCCTGATCGCGGCGATCGGCTGGCGGGCGATCTTCTTCATCAACGTGCCGGTCGGGCTATGCGGGATCTTCCTGACCCTGCGATTCGCCAACGAGACGACGCGCTCGGCGGCGCGCGGAGTCGACGTACCCGGGCAGGTCGCCGCGATCGCGACGCTGGTGTTGCTCGTCGGCTCGACGATCGAGGGGGGCGTCCACGGCTTCGGAGCGACCGACGTGCTCGCCGGGTACGTGGCGGCGCTGGCGTGCGGCGGTCTCTTCGTCTGGTTTGAGGCGCACGGCCGGTCGCCGATGCTGCCGCTGTCACTGTTTCGCTCCCGGGTGTTCAGCGCCTGCTCGGTCGCCGGGCTGCTGATCAACATCGCGTTCTACGGCCTGATCTTCGTCATCAGCCTGTTCTTCCAGCACGTGCAGGGGCTGTCGCCGCTGATGACGGGCCTGGCGCTGGCGCCGGTGATGATCGGCATCACCGCCGCCAACGTCGTCTCCGGTTCGATGCAGGAGCGGTTGGGCCCGACCCGCGTCCTGGCGCTCGGCGCGGCCATCCTGGCGGCGGCCAGCGCGGGCATGCTGGGCGTCGGAGCCGGTACGAGTTACGGCGCGATCGTCGTGCCGCTGACCGCGCTCGGGATCGGGGCGGGCCTGGTGGTCCCGACGGTCACCGCGCAACTGCTCGGCAGCGTCGATCGCAGTCGTTCCGGCGTCGCCAGCGGGACCCTGAACACGCTGCGTCAGACCGGCTCGGCGGTCGGGGTTGCCCTGTTCGGCTCGCTCCTGGCGGGCAGTGCCGGGTTCGTGGTGGGGGTGCGGGCCTCGTTCGCGATCGCGATCGGGCTGGGGCTGTCGATCGTCGCGTTGGCGCCGTTGCTGGGAGTCGGCCGGCGCTGACGTCGCCTGTCGGGTCCGACGTGCCGCCACCCGCTTCGGACGACTGGAGGCCGACATCGCGCGGGGCCCGGGTCAAACGTGAGGCGCGCACCCTGCGCGAGCGCTCGATCTCGGATTGTGCTCGCCTGTCGGGTCGAATCTGCGTCGGACCCGTGGTATCGGATCTCCACTCGGGATTTGACCCGGCCACCCAGCCCCCGCCGGCCGCGCGGACCACACGAGAGGCAGCGTGGGCGGTATACCTCACACCGCGATGTTCACCCATCGGCTTGATGACGAGCGCTGGCTGCGGCTGCCAGAGGAGTCGGACGCCGACGAGCTGTACGCGCTGACCGCGGACAACCGCCAGATGCTCGCCGAATGGATGCCGTGGGCGGTCGGGGCCACGCTGGACACGACCCGGGAGTTCATCCGCTCGCGCCGGCTCGAGTTCGCCCGCAATGCCGGCTTCTCGGCGATGATCGTCGAGCGCGGGCAGATCGTGGGCTCGATCGGGTTCCCGGAGGTCGATCACGATCTGGGCTCGTGCGAGATCGGCTATTGGCTGGGGCGCTCATCCCAGGGGCGTGGAACGGTGACGTTGGCCACCCGCGCGCTGATCGACCATGCGTTCCGGGTCTGGAAGCTGCACCGCGTAACGATCCAGGCCGGGGTCGGCAACGCACCGAGCCGTGCCGTCGCCGAGCGGCTCGGGTTCACGCTCGAGGGCATCCTGCGGGAGGCCGAGCGGCACCCCGACGGCCGCTACCTCGACCTGGCGGTGTACGGGCTGCTGGAGTCCGAATGGTCGAGCGCGCCTGACTGACCGGCCTGACCGGACCGGTCTCAGCCGTCGTCGTCGACCGATACGAGCAGCCCATCGCCGATCGGGACGCGCACGGTCGTCAGCCGCGGGTCGTCGGCGAGTCGGCGGTCGACGTCAGACAGTTCGGCGGCGTGTGAGATCGCGTTGTCGATCACCAGCGTGCCGCCCGGAGCGAGCGTGCGACGCACGTTGGGCCAGTAGCCGACGTATTCGGGGCGCTCGGCATCGAGGAAGATCAGATCCCAGGCGTCGTCGGGGTATTCGATCAGCGCCTGCGCCGCCGAGACGGTGCGGCAGGTCGCCAGCCCCTCGAGCCCGGCGCGGGCGATGTTGGCGCACGCCTGGTCCGAGCGTCGGGGATCGATGTCCAGGGACTCGACATGACCGCCGGTGGTCTGCGCGGCGTCGGCCAGCCACAACGTCGAGTAGCCGTTCGAGGTGCCGACCTCCAGGATTCGTCGAGAGCGGGCCGCGCGGATCAGCACGGCGAGCAGCTCCGCCGATTCGGGCTGGAGGTTGCGCAGCCGCGCGAGCCGGTTTGATTGCTGGGCGTCGAACTCGCGGCCGGTGGCGTAGATCTCGTCCGCGATCGCGCGGCGCTCGGGGTTCATCGTGGCGTGGTCACGACGATTTCGCGTCCGGCCGATCGGCCGCTTGGACGCCGAGGCTGTACTGGCCGATGTCGTTGTCGAGCGCGGTCAAGGACTGGTACTCGCCGTTGTGGACGAAGACGACCCGGCCACGGGCGTTGATGAAGATCGTCTGCGGCGGTCCGTCGGGATAGACCTTGAGCGCGGACAGTGCGGGAAGGCTCGTGGAGTAGCTGGGATAGCTGACCGGATGCGACGCCAGGAAGCCACGGGCGTTGTTGGAGCCATCATCGATGTCGGCGCCCACGAACGCGACCTGACGACCGTACTGCGCGGACGCGGTCGCCAGGTAGGGGAACTCCTGGCGACAGGGCTCACACCACGATGCCCACGCATTGACGACGACCGGATGTCCGCGCAGCGCGTGCAGACGGGCGCTCAGGGCATCCGTGGAGCCGAGCAGCTGCCCGGCCTGGGCGTGGAGCTGCTGCAGCGCCGCCGGCGACCCGCGCAGCTCCGAACGCGCATCGGAGACGCTCGGCGCGACGACCTTGGCGACCTGGTCGGACGGGATCGCTCGGCCCATCATGTTCAGCAGGTCGTCGGCGATCTGGTCGGCGGTCCAGGGGAGATGGGGATGCTCGAGGTTGCCGATCCCTTCGGAGTCGAGCAGCCCGCGCAGTTTCTTCGACAGCTTGCCCTGGAGCTTCGGCATGCCGTCGTTGACGACGCGCAGGTAGCCGTGCGGGTCGATCAGGAAGACCGCGTCGGTGTGGTTGATGTCGAACGTGTTGGGCTTGTGCGTCCACCAGTCGATATCCGCCGGCTTGCCCTCGGGCACGCGGTAGTACTGCACCCCGAACCAGTCCCAGACCTTGCGGATCGCGCGCGGAGATCCGGTCAACATCGTGAAGTCGGCACCGAACTCGCGCTGATAGGCGCGCAGTCGCGCCGGCCGGTCACGCCACGGGTCGACGGTCGTCTCGACGACGTCGACCTGTTGGCCGATGCCGTCCTTGGCAAGCGTCGACTTGAGTTCCTCCAGCACGCCAGTGGTCATCGGGCAGACTTCGCCGCAGAGCGTCATCGACGGCGCGAGCACGATCCACTTGCCGTGGGTGTCGTGCAGCTGGTACGGCTTGCCGTGCGCGTCGACGAGGGGGAAGCTCGGCACGTGCTTGGGCCGCGGCAACTCGGTACCGATCGCGAACGGGGCGGCCACGCCGGCCTGGGCGCTGGAGGTGCTGCTCTTCTTGTTCGAGAGTGCGACGAGGACGGCCAGCGTCACGGCGAGGATGCCGGCGGCGCACAACAACATCCAGCGAACTCGGCGCAGCACGAGCGACGAGTTTAGGCAAGCGCGGGCTCGGCGGCCTCGGTCGGCGCGTCACGCTGCAGCTCACGCGCCATCCGGGTCAGCAGGACGGCGAGATCCGGATGGTCGTCCGGCGCCCAGCCCTCGACGAGCCGCTCCAGTGACGCGGTGCGCTCCGCGATCAGCTTCTCGGCGACCTGATGGCCGGAGTCGGTCACGCCTGTCACCGCGCCGGCGTCATCGAGCGTCACGTACCCGCGCGTGACCAGTTCCTGCAGCGCGGCAGCCGTGGCCGGCGCCGGAATATCGAACAGACGGCCCGTCGCGGGGATGTCCATCGTCGGGTCGTCCTGCAGGTGCGCGATCAACCAGCACGCCGCGGGGGACAGATCGACGCCGGCACGGGCCGCGATGTTCGCCACCAGCCGGCGGCGCTTGTCACGCCCGATCAGCACCGACAGCGCCCGGGCCGCCTCGGCCTCGGACTTCACCGAGCGCGGCACGGCGAACGCCTCCCCGACGCCGGTCGATGTCGTCGCGGTCTCACGCAGGGTCCGGTCGGGCATCAGCCAGCTGAGCACGAACGCCAGCACGCCGATCGCGGCCGCGACCTCGAAGATCGTCGATAACGCGTTCGTGAACGCGTGCAGATAGCCGGCGTGCAGCGTCGGCGGCAGTCGGGCCAGCTGCGCCTTGCTCAGTCCGGTGGAGCCCGACGACCCCGCCGCGGCCCCGGACCCGGCGGGAAACACCGACGTGAGCTCGGACCGCAGGCGGTTGTTGAAGATCGAACCGAGCACGGCGGTGCCGACCGTTCCGCCGATCGACCGAAACAGGGTCGCGCCGGAGGTCGCCACCCCCAGGTCCTTGTAGTCGACCGAATTCTGGACGGCCAGCACGAGCACCTGCATCACGCAGCCGAGGCCGAGGCCGAGCACGAACATGTACACCGACGCGATCGCCTGCGGGGTGCTCACGCCCAACCGTGAGAGCAGCACGAGGCCGGCAACCATGAGCGCGGTGCCGACGATCGGAAACGTCCGGTAGTGACCGGTGCGGGTGATGATCTGGCCCGAGCCGATCGAGGTCAGCAGCAGCCCGAGCATCAGCGGCAGCGTCTCCAGGCCGGCCTCCGTCGGCGAGGAGCCGAGTACGTCCTGCAGGTAGAGCGATAGGTAGGTGATCGAGCCGAACAGGGCGAAGCCGACGATCAGACCCATCCCGCTGGAGACCGCGAACGTGCGGTTGCGGAACAGGCTCGGCGGCAGCACCGCCTCACGCGCGCGGCGCTCGATCGCGACGAACAGGATCACGAACACGATCGCGGCGGAGAACAGGCCGATGATCTCCGTCGAGCCCCAGGGGTACGTCGTGCCGCCCCAGGTGCAGGCGAGCACGAGGGCGGCCAGCGCAACCGCCAGCAGGGCCGCGCCCAGATAGTCGATCTGCTGGTGGTCGGAGGACTTGCGCGACGGCAGCGTCGCCTGCAGCACCGCGAACGCGACCACGCCGATCGGCAGGTTGACGTAGAAGATCGCGCGCCACGACACGCTCGACGTGAGCGCCCCGCCGAGCAGCGGGCCGAGCACGCTGGAGACGCCGAACACGGCGCCGAAGTAGCCCTGGTAGCGCCCGCGCTCACGGGGTGAGACGACGTCGCCGATCGCCGCCATCGTCGAGACCATCAGACCGCCGCCGCCGAGCCCCTGCAGTCCGCGGAACAGGATCAGCATCGTCATGTTCTGCGCGAGGCCGCAGAGTGCCGAGCCGATCAGGAAGATCACGAGCGCGAACTGGAGAACGACCTTGCGGCCGAGCATGTCGCCGAGCTTTCCGTAGAGCGGCGTCACGACGGTCTGCGCGAGCAGGTACGCGGTGACGACCCACGACAGCTGGGTGAGCCCGCCGAGATCGCCGACGATCGTCGGCAGCGCGGTGGCGACGATCGTCTGATCGAGCGACGCCATCAGCATCACCAGCATCAGCCCGGCGAACACGACGCGCACGCTGGGACCGGTGCGTGTATCGCCATCGGCGATCGCCGTGGCGCTCATCGATCCCTCCTTCCCGACATGATCAGGCGCACTCGAACGCCATCATATGCCCGGGTCGCCTGCGGCCCGGGCCGACCGGGGCTGCGCGCGAGCCGGGGAAACGTTTCGACCTGGGAGGGCGGTTTCTTTCCCCGGCTCGCCTGGGAGCGTGCCCGGTCCGGCGGCGCGCGGCGGGGTCATGGCCGCGACCTCGGCGTCGCCTCCGCGCAGCGGCATCGCCAGCGCGACCCCGGCCGCGATCACCATCACGCCCGCGCAGATCGCGAACACCGGGTGCACGGCGGCCGCGGCCGCGCCGGTGGCCGACCTCGGTGCGGAACCGTGCAGCCGGGCCGCGAACAGCACGCCGAGCCCGGATGCGGCCAGCGCGCCGCCGAGCGTCTCGACGAACCGCACGCCGGCGGTCGCGATCCCGAGGTGGCGACGCTCGACCGTCTGTTGCAGCGCGATCACCTCGCTGCCCATGCCGACGCCGATTCCACAACCGAGCAGACACAGCAGCGCGGCCAACGGCGCGTACGGCGCGCCGGCACCGAGCAGCGCCAGGATGCAGAACGCCGCCGCCGACAGCAGCGCGCCGAGCGCGATCGCCCGCGTCAGCGTCTCAAGCGTGTGCAGCAGCCGGCGTCCGACGATCGAGCCGATCGCCAGTCCCGCGGCCATCGGCAGCATCCGCACGCCGGTCGCGG
Organism: uncultured Solirubrobacteraceae bacterium; assembly: GCA_963743985.1. Taxonomy (GTDB): domain Bacteria; phylum Actinomycetota; class Thermoleophilia; order Solirubrobacterales; family Solirubrobacteraceae; genus Palsa-465. The sequence continues at coordinate 455,661 of CAVUSD010000009.1, forward strand.
CCGGGTTGATCCCGTGCACGATCTGCAGCTCGATCGTCACGTAGATCGCCGAGCCGGTCATGCCGATCCCGGTCAGCAGCTGCAGCGTGGCGATCGCCCGTACGTTGTGCTGCGCGATCACGTGCGCGGGGAACAGCGGCGCGGCCGTGCGCAGCTGACGGACGAGGAACGCGGCGGCCGCCGCGAGCCCGAGCGCCCCCAGCGCGAGGGTCTGCCAGGACGCCCAGGCGTAGCGCTGCCCGCCCCACTGGCAGGCCAGCAGTACGCAGGCGGCGACGAGCGCGAGCAGCGCCGAGCCGAGCAGATCCAGCGGCGTCGGCCCGTCGTGGTGGGGGAGCCGCATGCACGACCACGCGACCGCCCAGGCGAACCCGCCGAGCGGCAGGTTGATCAGGAACACCCATCGCCACGACAGGTGTTCGACGATCTGGCCGCCGACGGTCGGGCCGAGCACGAGTCCGATCCCGACGAGCGCGGCGGCCATCATGTTGCCGCCGCCCCCGTCGCCGAGGTCGGCGCGCTCATGGCGCAGGTGCCCGAGCGCGACGATCGTGACGCTCATCAGCCCGCCGCCGCCGAGGCCCTGAACGGCACGGAACGCGACGAGCGCCCCCACCGAGTTCGCCGCCGCGCACAGCGCCGAGCCGGCCAGGAACAGCCCCAGCGTGGTCAGGAACACCCGGCGTGGGCCGAACCGGTCAGCGAGCTTGCCGTACAGCGGCTGCCCGCAGGTGCTGGCGAGCGTGTAGGCGGCGATCAGCCACGGGACCTGGCCGACGCCGCCGCCGGCATGGAGGTCTCGGACGATCGGCGCCGCCGCCGACGCGACGATCGTCTGGTCGAGGATCGCCAGCAGCAGCGCCGCCAATCCCGCTCCCATCGTTCCGTAGGTGTGCAGTCGGGACATGGTGACAACATAAGTCGAGTATAATCTTAAGTCAAATAAATCTTTTGTCCAATCTCATGAACGAGCGCGGTACAGTCGGCTCGCCTATGCCCGAGCCCGGCCGCAGGGAGCGCAAGAAGCAGGCGACGCGCCAGCACATCGCCATGACCGCTGTGGCCCTGTTCCTGGAGCGCGGCTTCGACGACGTCTCGGTCGCCGAGATCGCCGAGGCGGCGGACGTCTCGAAGGTGACGGTGTTCAACTACTTCCCGTCCAAGACCGACATGGTGTTCGAGCTGGCCGAGACTGCCGACCCGGCCGGCGCTGTCCGCGATCGTCTCGTCGGCGAACCGCCGTTGGACGCGATCCGGCGCTACTACACCGGTGCGCTGGAGCGCCGAGCGGAGTGGACCTGCCTGCACGACGGGGTCGACCGGTTCGCGCGCATCCTGTGGGCCAGTCCGACGCTGCTGGCAGCCGGCGCATGGCGACAGCGGGAAGCCGAGCTCGCGCTGGCGATCGAGTTGGCGCGGGCCGTCGGCGAGACCCCGTGGGAGAGCGACCCGTTCGGCGACATGGAGCATTCGCAACCGCCCGAGGCGATCGGACACCGGCTGGCGGCGTCGATGATCAGCGGGGCGATCGAGCAGCTGATCAGCGCGAATGCGGCACGGATGCTCGCCGGGCAAACCGCCGCCGAGGCCGCGCCGGCGGCGATCGCCGAGTCCGAGTTGGCGTTCGAGCTGCTGTCAGCCGGCGTCGGTCGCTACGGCGCGGGCTGACGTGCGGCGAGCGGCGATCGGGTGCGCAACTCGGCCGCCGCCCACAGCGCCAACGCGGCCAGGCCAGTCGCTGCGCCGACGGCGCAGACGCCGCCCCAGCCGTCGGACGAGTAGACCGCCGAGCTGATCGCCGACAGCGCCGCGCCGCCGAGGAAGTAGCTGACCATGTAGGCGGTCGTCAGGCGGCTACGGGCCTCGGGCGCGAGCGCGTAGATCGCCGACTGGTTGGAGATGTGGATCCCCTGTACGCCGAGGTCGAGCACCGCGATCCCGACGATCAGCCACACCGCCGACGTCTTGCCCGCGTACAGGATCGGCCACGAGGCGACCATCACGACGGCGGTCACCCAGGTGGCGTGGCGGCCGTGGCCGCGGTCGGCCAGCCGGCCGGCGCCCGTCGCCGCGGCCGCGCCGGCGACGCCGGCCAGGCCGAACAGCCCGATCACCCCGTTGCCGTAGTTGAACGGGGGCGCGGACAGCAGGAACGACAGCGACGTCCAGAGCGTGCTGAAGCAGCCGAACGCGAAGAAGCCGAGCGCCATCCGCAGCCTGAGCACCGGTTCGGCCGCGATCAGCGACAGCACCGAGCGCAGCACCCCGCGGTAGCGCATGTCGGTCGTCGGGGGCACCCGCGGCAGGCGTATCCGGAGCGTCAGCGCCAGCGCGATCATGATCGCGGCGGCGATCCAGAACACGACCCGCCAGCCGAACGCGGCGGCCACCAGGCCACTGAACGTCCGCGCCAGCAGGATCCCGATCAACAGACCGCTCATCACGGTCCCGACGACCCGCCCGCGCTCGGACTCGTCGGCCAGCGAGGCGCTCATCGGAACGATCACCTGCGCGGCGGTGGCGGTGAAGCCGACCACCGCCAGCGCCCCGGCGAAAACGGCGTAGCCGGGGGCCACCGCCATCACGACGAGCCCGGCGGCGGTGAGCACCAGCGCCACCGAGATCAGGCCGCGCCGCTCCTGCAGATCGCCGCTCGGCACCAGGAACGCGAGGCCGAGCACGTAGCCGATCTGGCTGATCGTGATCAGCAGCCCGGCGGTGCCCTGCGAGACCGAGAACGCGCTCGCGAGCGTGTTCAGCAGCGGCTGCGCGTAGTACAGGTTCGCGACGGTCGCGCCGCACGAGACGGCCAGCAGCAGCACGAGCCCGCGGGAGATCCCGCCTCCGAGCACGGCCTCGGCGCCAGGGTCGCGCTCTGACGACGGTTGTGTCACGCCGATCGAACATAGCCGGACCCGGCAGGCGTGGCCGGTTGGCGGATATTGCCCATCTGGTGGGCAAAATCCGCCGACGGCGCGCTCGCCGCCGGCGGGGAGTGACCGCCTAGCGCGCGACCGTGTGCAGGAACGTCACCAGGTGCGTGAAGAAGATGTTCCGCGGATAGGCGCCGGCGGGATCGTTGTGGGCGTAGGACGCCTGGCGGTCGATCAGCGTCAGGTGGCTGGACGGGATCCCGGACTGCCTCGCCAGTTGCCGGATCTCCGTGAGGATCGTTGCGCCTCCGAGCCGCGCGCCGAAGCCATAGATCCGCAGCGAGCGGGGGAGCCTGCGGCCCAGCGTGGAGCGCAGACCGAGCACATGCTGGGCCGGGGATGCCGTCCCGTTGCCGACGCCGGCCACGTCGAGCGTCAGCCGGGCCGGGAAGTACCACTCGCTGCCGTCGGCATTCGCGATTCCGGTCCCCGACATCATCGTCGCATAGCGCCGGATCGGCGTCAGCGCCCCGGCGCCGTTCCAGCCGCGCAGCGCGCCGGACGCGGTGATTCCGGTGCCGAGATGCGCCTGCGCGGCGATCAGGGCGGGCGGCGACGTGCCGACGTTGAGCGCGTAACCGAACTGGGCCAGGTTGTCCACCGGAACGGTCGGCGTCAGCCCGAACGTCTGCAGCAGCCCCGATGACTGTCCCAGCGATGGCGCACCGGGGGCGATCAGGGCGCTCAACGAGCCGACCGTGCTGAACAGGCCGGCGTAGGGCGCGGGGATGCCGCCGAACGCATCCCAGGGAGATGTTCCCGGGGCATTCAGCTCGGTCACCGCGGCGCGAGCGGCGGCCGCCGATTCCGCGGCGCCGAAGCTGCCGCCGTCGATGTAGACAAGGCCGTTGAGCTGGTCGGCCCCCGGGCGGCCGGCAAAGTTCCAGGTCGCGTACGCGGTGACGACGCCACCGCCGAGCGAGTGACCGCCGAGCACGACCCGGCCGCCGAGCGACCGTGCCCGTTCGATCACGCGGTGCAGGTCGCCGACCGCGACCGCCATGCCCCATCGCTTGGCGAACGCCACGCTCGCGTCGGGAATGGGCTGGATGTGCGAGGTGATCGACGGGTCGTTCAGGTAACCCTGGTAGTAGTCCCACAGCTGGGTCACCGACGCCGCGCCGTGCTTGGCCTCCGTCAGAACGGATTGATCCTCCAGCAGGTTCTCGCGCCGTTCGACGGCCCACACCTGCCAGCCGGGGTCTCGGGCCGCGATCCACCTGGCCAGCGGCGCGAAGTAGGCGCTGCCGGCCGATGTCCCGGGCTCGAGCACCAGCACGTTGTGCGCCGTCCGCGGGCCGATCCGCAACACCCCGACCTTGTCGTAGCGCGCCGGGGTCCCGGGCGCGCGGGCGCCGGCCATCCAGGTGACCTTCGGCGTCGCGGCACCGGCAATCCCGGCGCCGGCCAAGGTCGCAAGCAGCGTCAGCAGTGCCGCCAGCGTCGCAACGAACCGGACCCTCCTCATCGATTCCTAGTATCGGGGATCGAATCGATGCTTGCGCTCGCATCCCATCCCGAGGCGCCGTACGCGCAGCTGTGCGACGTGCCGGAGCCGACGCCGCTGCCCCACGAGGCGTTGGTGGAGGTCAAGGCGATCTCACTCAACCGTGGGGAGTGCCGCCGACTCTCGACGCTGGACGAGGGCTCGGTCACCGGTTGGGATCTCGCCGGTGAGGTGGTGCGGGCGGCCGCCGACGGCTCGGGCCCGGCCGCCGGCGCGCGGGTCGTCGGGCTGAAGAATCCGGGCGCGTGGGTGCAGCGTGCGGCCGTCGATACCGAGTTCCTCGCCGAGCTGCCCGACCAGATCACGCTCGAGCAGGCGGCATCGCTGCCGGTCGCCGGGCTGACGGCGCTGCTGTCGTTGGACATCGGCGGGTTCGTGGTCGGTCGACGGGTCCTGGTCACCGGGGCGAGTGGCGGGGTCGGGCGGTTCGCGATCCAGTTGGCCAAGCTCGGCGGGGCCCACGTGACGGGCCTGGCCCGGCGGACCGAGGGACTGGCGGAACTCGGCGCCGACGAAGTGTTATCTGAGCTTGCGCCCGACGGCGAGGACTTCGACGTCGTCCTGGACGGGGTCGGAGGGTCGGTGCTGGGGACCTGCCTGCAGCGAGTGGCGCCGCGCGGGACCGTGGTCAGCTTTGCCTCGACGCTGGCCGAGCCGGTCAGCTATCCGGCACGCGAGTTCTTCGCGCGGGCATCGGGGGCGAAACTCGTCGGCTTCTATCTGTTCGCGGTCGTCTCCCACACCCGGAGCACCAGCGCGGACCTGCGCCGTCTCGCCGAGCTCGTGGCCGCCGGGCAGCTGGATCCCCAGATCGATTTCATCCGGCCGTGGGACGAGGCCGGCGAGGCGATCGAGGCCCTGATGGACCGGCGCGTGGCCGGCAAAGCCGTCCTGCGCGTGGCCTGACGCCGCCTCGGCGAGGGCGCCGACCGTCACTCGCGCGCAACGATTCGACGGCTCAGCGGCGTCTACCGCTCATTCGTTAGCGGATGCTGTTGCGGAATCGTTAGGTATCGCCCAACTCGGCTGGAAACGTAGGATGCTGGCGAATACGCTAACCCGCTTTGGGACACCGACCTCTTGGAGGAGGATCAGCTTTGAAGCAACACGTCCGACCAGTGGCGGCACTGCTGCTGGTGGCAATTACGGCGCTGGTCGTCGCGGCCTGCGGGTCGAGCTCGAAGAGCTCGAGCAGCAGCAGCGGCGGGGGTAGCGCGAACACGAGCACCAGCAGCAGCGGCGGCAGCTCGGGCGGGTCGACCCCGACCATCAACATGGTCCAGGGCACCTTCCCGCAGTCGCTGGACCCCGGCAAGGACTACACAACCCAGGGCTCCGAGGTCAACTGGCTCGTCTACACCGGCCTGACGACGTACGCGCACGCCAGCGGTGCGGCGGGCGGCAAGCTGATCCCCGGCCTGGCGACGGCGCTGCCGACCATCACCGATGGTGGCAAGACGTACACGGCGACGCTGCGCAAGGGCCTGAAGTACTCCAACGGCACGCCCGTGAAGGCATCTGACTTCGTCCGCGCCTTCGAGCGCGCGGTGCACATCCCGTGGGGTGGCGCCGGCGCGTTCATGACCCCGATCGTCGTGGGCGCGACCGCGTATTCGACGGGCAAGGCCAAGACGATCTCCGGGATCACGGCGGACAACAAGACCGGCAAGATCACGATCCACCTGACCGCTCCCTACGGCCCGTTCGACAACTCGCTCGCGTTCCCGGCACTCGGGCTCGTTCCGAGCAGCACGCCGCTCGCCGTCGAGGCCAACAACCCGCCTCCGGGCGTCGGTCCGTACAAGGTGACCAACATCACCCCGGGCCAGTCGTATGACGTCGTCAAGAACCCGGATTGGACGCCGATCCCCGGCATCCCCTCGGGCCACGTCAACGTCGATGTGAAGGTCTCGCCGAACGTCAGCTCCAACGCGCTGTCGGTGCTCAACAACACCGCCGACGTGTTCGACTGGGCGGACACGATCCCCGGCAGCCTGCTGCCGCAGATCAACTCCAAGGCAAAGGGACGGTTCGCGAACGTGAACCTCGGCGGCTCGACGTATTACATCTTCTTCAACGTCACCAAGCCGCCGTTCAGCAGTCAGCTGGCCCGTGAGGCCGTTGTCACCGGCCTCAACCAGCAGGCGATGAACAAGCTGGCCGCGGGTACGCTCGCGCCGGCCTGCTTCTTCCTGCCGCCGGCTGTGCCCGGCCATCCGACCAGCGCGTGCCCGTACGGCAACCCCGCGTCGGGCGGCGACATCGCCAAGGCCAAGCAGCTGGTGCAGCAGTCCGGGATGGCCGGAACGCCGGTCACCGTCTGGTCTGAGACGCGGTCGCCGCGTCAGCAGTGGATGACGTACTACACGTCGTTCCTGAATCAGATCGGGTTCAAGGCGACGATCAAGGTGATCGCCGATGCGAACTACTTCACCACGATCGGCTCGTCGAAGTCCGTCGATCCGCAGACCGGTTTTGCGGACTGGAACCAGGACTTCCCGAACCCGATCGACTTCTACCTCCTGGTCGACGGGAAGGCGATCCAGACCACCGACAACGAGAACTACGGCCTGGTCAACGATCCGAAGATCAACGCCGCGATCGCGAAGCTCGGTCCGGTGCCGTCGACGCAACTGTCCAGCGTTGAGAAGCAGTGGCAGTCAACCGACGAGTACTTGGCCAAGAAGGCCTATCTGGGCGTGTTCGGGTACCAGACGTTCCCGTTCTTCATGTCCGATCGGATGAACTACACGGCCGCTATCAAGTCGCCGATCTACGGCTGGGACTTCACCTCGTTCCAGCTGAAATAAGCGAATGATCGTGAGGGCCGGGACGGTTTTCCAACGTCCCGGCCCTCATCGTTCGCCTTTCGTTATAGGGTTCCGCGATGCCTGCAGTCGAGTCAGCTGTTTCGAGCTTCTCTCAGTCCGAGTCGGGGTCCTCGTTCGAGGACGACGACAGCGGCCTGCCGCCCGGCGTAGGCCCGTGGAAATTGGCGTGGCGCCGGTTGCGGCGCAACAAGACCGCGCTGTTCTTCGGCGGCGTCTTCATCGTGCTGGTGATCCTCTGTCTGCTGGCGCCCGTGTACGCGCACGACATCGCCCACACCGGTCCCGACGCCGAGGCCGGTCTGACCGCCACGGTGAAGGTCGGCGGCAAGACCAAGGACGTCGTCTCGGCGACCGGCATCCCGATCGGCCCGACCTGGCACAGCCGGTACTTCTTCGGCGCCGACGGCAACGGCCGTGACACGGCGGTGCGTCTGCTCTACGGCGGCCGCAACTCGCTGGAGATCGGCGTCGTCGCGACGCTGATCACGATGGTGCTGGCGGTATTCCTCGGTGTGTTGGCCGGGTTCTATCGCGGCTGGTGGGACGCGGTGATCACACGTGCCGCCGACGTGATCTGGGCGTACCCGGCGGTCTTGCTCGGGATCACGCTCGGGACGGTGTTCGCGACCGGAGGAATCGGTCCGATCAAGGGGACCTTCCTGCTCGCGCCCGCGATCGTCATCGGGATCGTCTACATCCCCTACGTGCTCAAGCCGATCCGTGCCCAGGTGCTGCAGATGCGTGAGCGTGAGTTCATTGACGCGGCCCGGCAACAGGGCCTGTCGAACCTGCAGATCATGTTCCGTGAGCTGATGCCGAACGTCGCATCGACGATCGTCGTGTTCATCCCACTGATCCTCGCCAACGCGATCTTGCTCGAGGCCGGGCTGTCCTACCTCGGCGCCGGCGTGCAGGCGCCGAACCCCTCGTGGGGAACGATGATCGCCCAGGGAATCGACTCGATCCCAGCGGCGTTCTCGAACGTGCTGGTGCCCGGGATCATGCTGGTGCTCGCCGTGATGTCGATCAACATCTTCGGCGACGGCGTGCGCGATGCGCTGGACCCGCGCGCCAAGGTGAGGATCGCCCGCTGATGCCGACGATGACGCTCTCGCCCGCGCGATGATCCGCTTCATCATCCGCCGCGCCTTCGCCGCGTTGTTCACGATCATCGCGGTGACGATCATCACGTTCGTGTTGCTGGCCGCCACCGGTAACCAGGCGGCGCGGCTCGCCGGCAAGAACGCGACCGCGGCGCAGATTCATCAGATCTCGGTTCAGTACGGCCTCGACAAGCCGATCTACGTTCAGTACGTCAAGACGATGAAGAACATCTTCACCGGCAAGGCGTACTCCTACACCCAGAACATCAACGTGCTGCAGGAGGTCAAGCACGACCTCCCGGCGACGCTCTCGCTGGCGTTCGGCGCGGGGATCATCTGGCTCACGATCTCGGTCCTGGTCGGCACCCTGGCAGCGGTCTACGCCGGCCGCGGCGTCGACCGGTTCCTGACGATCCTGTCGATGGCCGGGGTGTCGTTTCCCCCGTTCTTCCTGGGCGCGATCTTCCTCTATTTCCTCGGCTACAAGCTGAACTGGTTCCCGCTCGGCGGTTACGTGAAGTTCACGACCAGTCCGTGGCAGTGGTTCACGCACCTGGTGCTGCCGTGGGCGACGCTGTCGATCCTGTTCATCGGCTTCTACTCACGCGTGCTCAGATCGACGATCCTCGACAACACCAACGAGGACTACGTCCGAACCGCGCATGCCAAAGGTCTGAGCGACAACCAGGTGCTGCGCCGCCACACGCTGCGCAACTCGATGATCCCGATCATCTCGCTGTGGGGGCTGGACATGGGCCAGCTGCTCGGCGGCGGCGCGATCCTGACCGAGTCGGTGTTCAACCTGCAGGGGGTCGGGCAGCTGGCGGCGACCGCGATCGCGAACCTCGATGTGATCACGATCATGGTGATCGTGATCCTGACCGCTATCGCGGTCGTGCTGCTGGCCGCGATCGTCGACGTCGTCTACGCCCTGCTCGACCCAAGGATCCGACTCGGATGAGCACCACATCGACAACCCCGCTGCTGAGCGTCGACGGCCTGAAGGTCTCGTTCGCGACCGAGGACGGGGTCGTCCGCGCGGTCGACGGCGTCACGTTCACGGTCGATCCGGGCGAGGTGGTGGCGATCGTCGGGGAGTCGGGCTCGGGCAAGTCGGTCACCGCGATGACGCTGCTGGGACTGACTCGCGGGCTCAACTCGCAGTTCGAGGGGACCGCGACGTTCGACGGCACCGAGCTGATCAACGCATCGCCCAAGCAGCTGCAGCGGATCCGGGGCGCCGGGATCGCGATGGTGTTCCAGGATCCGATGAGCTCGCTCGATCCCGTGTACCGGGTCGGCGACCAGATCGTCGAGCAGATCCGTGCCCACGAGAAGGTGTCCAAGGCGCAGGCGATGGATCGCGCGGTCGAGATGATGGAGCGGGTCGGGATTCCGCGCGCGAAGGAGCGGCTGCGCTCCTATCCGCACGAGTTCTCGGGCGGTATGCGCCAACGCGTGATGATCGCGATGGCGCTGTCGTGCTCGCCGAAGCTGCTGCTCGCCGACGAGCCGACGACCGCGCTGGACGTGACGATCCAGGCGCAGATCCTCGACGAGATGCGGACCCTGCGCGAGGAGTCGGGCGCCGGGATCATCCTCGTCACCCACGACCTCGGGGTGGTTGCCGACATCGCCGACCGCGTGATCGTCATGTACTCGGGACGCGTGGTCGAGCAGGGGACGCTCGACGACATCTTCTACAACCCCCAGCACCCGTACACGTGGGGCCTGCTGGGATCGATCACCCGGATCGACGCCGACCGTTCGGCGCGGCTGCCGGCGATCCCCGGGCTGCCGCCATCGGTGCTGCGCGCGCCCAAGGGCTGTCACTTCCGGCCGCGGTGCCCGCACGCCTTCGATCAATGTGTCGAGGTGCCCGAGCTCGAGCATCGCCAGCCCGACGTGCCGACCAGCCTCGACCGCTGCTTCTTGTCGGTCGAGGACAAGAAACGGCTACGGGTCGTCGGTGACCAGATCGGGCTGGCAAAGCCCGCCGCGCCGGAGACGGTGGGCGCATGACCGAGTCGGGCAAGGGAGGCGTGCCGGAATCGGCTGGGCAGGAGCCGGCGGCTCAGCGGCCGGAGGAGCCGCTGGTGGCGCCGGGACCGGCTGCCGATGCGATCGTCGCGAGCGCGGGGACCGATCGGCCTGCCGCCGAGCCCGCCGTTGCGGCCGCGCGGAGCAACGGCGACCGGCCGGTGCTGCTCGACGTCGACCACCTGCAGGTCTACTTCCCGATCAAGTCCGGGGTGGTCGTCGACCGCACGGTCGGCCAGGTGCACGCGGTCGACGACGTCTCGTTCGATCTGCTGGAGGGCGAGACGCTCGGGGTCGTCGGTGAGTCGGGCTGCGGTAAGACGACGCTGATCCGGGCGCTGGTGCGCCTGATCGAGCCGACATCGGGATCGGTCGCGTTCGACGGCGCCGACATCACCAAGCTCCGCCGCCGGCAGATGGAGCCGGTCCGCCGTCAGATGCAGATGGTCTTCCAGGACCCACAGGCATCGTTGAACCCGCGGAAGCGAATCGGGCAGATCCTCGCCACTCCGTTGCAGATCCGCGGCGTCGCGCGTAACCAGATCGGACAGGAGACCGCCTCGCTGTTGGATCGGGTCGGTCTCCCGCAGGACGTCGTCAACCGCTTCCCGCACGAGTTCTCCGGCGGCCAGCGCCAGCGAATCGGGATCGCGCGGGCGCTGGCGGTCAATCCGAAGCTGGTGCTGCTCGACGAGCCCGTCTCGGCGCTGGACGTCTCGATCCAGGCCCAGGTGATCAACCTGCTCGACGAGCTCCAGGACGAGCTGTCGCTGTCGTACGTGTTCGTGGCCCACGACCTGTCGGTCGTCCGCCACGTATCCGATCGGATCGTCGTCATGTACCTCGGCAAGCTGATGGAGATCTCGCCCGCCGAGGAGCTCTACAACAAGCCGATCCACCCGTACACGTCGGCGCTGCTGGGCGCGATCCCGATCCCCGATCCCAACCAGAATCGCACGCGCGAGCGCGTCGTCGTCTCCGGCGAGCCGCCGAACCCGATCAACCCGCCCAGCGGCTGCCGCTTCCACACCCGCTGCCCGCGCGCGTCGGAGATCTGCCGGACCTCCGAGCCGCCGCTGACCGAGTACGCGAACGGTCATCTGGCCGCCTGCCATCACCCGCAGAACATCACCGAGTCCGAGATCGCCGCCTCGACCCGCTCAGACCAGAGCTCGCGCAGCTCCGGGTCCGACACTCCGGATCTGTCGCCCGGCACCGGCCTGCAGTCGGTTCCGGTGTCGGCGCCGGCCGCGGCTTGATCAGCGCGCGCCGCCGCGAACGCGCGATCCTCCACTGAATCGGTCCACTAAGGCCCGAGCGTCCCGCCGTAAGGGGTCAGGGCAGTCAAGAGACGGCGAAGTCCCAATGTGCTCCCGCGTGTCGCAGCTCAAGCTGTGAACACGTTGCAATCCAGTCAAGGAGCACCTCATGCAATCCCTTCTCACCAACATGATGGCTGATGTCCATGCCGCCGAGCTCCACGAACATGCCGGCCACGGTCGGGGCGTCCCCGCGACAACCCGGACCCGAGTCTCGGGGCATGGCGTTGCCGCCGCGCTCCGTGGATACTTGGGGCATGCGTTCACGTCTGACGAGCAGCCACTTCGTCGGGCGGGCCGGGGAGCTCGCTGAACTACAACGCGCGTTCGACGAAGCAGCATCGGGCCGACCGGGCCTGGTGCTGGTCGGGGGCGACTCGGGCGTCGGCAAGACCCGGCTCGTGTCCGAGTTCGAACAGCGCCTGGAGCTGCGCAGCGAAGACGAACCGGTGGGTGGATCCGAATCTGCCGGGGTGATCTTCCTGCGCGGGCAGAGCGTCGAGCAGTCCGACGGCGACCTGCCCTATGCGCCGCTGCTGAGTGCGCTGCGCCCGGTCGTGCGCGGCCGCCACGAAGCGCTCGGGGAGCTGTCGGCCGGCGACCGCAGCCAGTTGGCGACGATCCTGCCCGGCTTGGAGGACGACGGGCGCGCACGTGATCAGCGCTCGGATCCGTCCGGGCAGCTGCGGCTGTTCGAGGCGATGCTCGAGCTGCTGGAGATCCTGGCCGATTGCGCACCGTTGGTGCTCGCATTGGAGGACGTTCACTGGGCCGATCGCTCGACCCGGGCGTTCATCGCGTTCGCAGCGCGCAGCTTGCGCCAGACGCGGGTGCTGCTGTTGCTCAGCTACCGGGCCGACGAGCTGCACCGCCGCCATCCGCTGCGGCCGCTGCTGTCGGAGCTCGAACGACTGGATCGCGCCCGGCGGATCGACCTGCGGCCGTTTGACCGCGACGAGCTGTCCGAGGTGCTGACCGACATCCTTGGCTCGGCCCCCGACGGCATGCTGCTGAATCGCCTGTTCGCCCGCAGCGAGGGCAACCCGCTGTACACCGAGGAGCTGCTGGCCGCCGGCACCGACGGCCGCGGCGCTGCGCCGCAGAGCCTGCGTGACGCGTTCATCGCCCGGATCGAGGAGCTGTCGCCCGACGCCCAGCGCATCGCGCGCGTGGTGTCGGTCGGCCGCGTCCTGAACGAGGCGACGCTCGCTGCCGTCACCGGCATGGAGCTCGACGCCGTGCAGGCGGCGCTGCGCGACGCGGTCGCCGAGCAGGTGCTGATTCCCTGCGACGAGACCGGGTTCGGCTTCCGACACGCGCTGCTGCGGGAGGCGCTGCACGACGACCTGCTGCCGGGCGAGCGCTCGGAGCTGCATCTGGCGCTGGCACATCAGCTCGAGCTCGACTGCGCGATCGACGACGAGCAGGAGCTCGACCGCACGACGGCGATCGCCGGCCACTATGCGGCCGCCGGGGATCAGCCGGCGGCGCTGCGTTCGACGATCGCTGCCGCGCGGGCGGCCCAGCGGGTGTTCGCATTCGGGGAGGCGGCCGACCTCGCCGACCGCGCGCTCGAGCTGTGGCCGCGCGTCGACGATCCCCAGGACGTCGCCGGAGTCGGGCACGTCGAGCTGCTCGAGATCGGCGCTCGCGCGCACGGAGACGCCGGCAAGCGCACGCGCGCCGAGAGCCTGCTGCGTGAGGCGCTGCGTGAGCTCGGGCCGACCGCTGACCCTGGCCGCTACGCGTTCCTGCTGGCACGGCTGTCGCGGACGATCTGGATGCTCAACCAGGGCGCCGAGGCCGTCGCCGCCGCCGAGCGAGCCCGGGCGATCCTGCCCGACGACGAGGAGGCCGGCGTGCGCTCGCTGATCCTCGCCTGGCTGGCGCGGATGCGGCTGCTGCGCGGCAACTTCCAGGACGCCGTCACCGACGGCGAGCCTGCGCTGGAGCTGGCCGTCGCCGCCGGCGACCGTTCGGCGGAATCCAACCTGCTGAACACGCTCGGGATGGCCAAGGCCCATCTCCAGGAACTCGACGAAGGGGTCGCGCTCCTGCGTCGCGCGATCGACGTCGCGGCCGAGGTCGAGGACCTTGACGGCGTTTCGACCGCCTACGAGAACCTCGCCGACGTGCTCGGTCTGGCCGGGCGCAGCCGCGAGGCATTGCAGGTCGCGCGTGAAGGGTCCGAGCGCTTACCACGCCGGTTCGCCCGCCGTCAGGACTGGCTCGCGCTGACCGTATCCGAGCAGGCCTTCGACTGCGGCGACTGGGTCGCGGCACGCACGGCGCTGGACCGCACCCCGGCCCGGATGATGGGCCTGATCCAGATCTTCCGGGCGCTGTGCGCCGCCTCGCTGGAGCTTGGGGTCGGCAACGAGGACGCCGCCGAGGAGCTGCTCGACACGATCGCCGAGGGGATCGCGATCACCACCGAGCCCCAATGGATCGGTGCCTATGGCTCGCTCCGTGCCGAGCTGCACGCCCGCCGGGGCGACCTTGACGACGCCCGGCGTCACGCCGAGCAGGGCCTCGGGCGACTCGAGGTCTGCACCGACGACGCGATCCGGATCGCGCGGTTGAGCGCGGTCGCGGTCGCCGTCGAGGCCGACCGCGCGCAACGCGCCCGAGATCTGCGCGACACCGCCGGGCGCCGCGATGCGCTCGCTCGTGCCCGGATCCACATGGACCGCCTCGAGGCCGCCGTCCAGGCCGGCGGCGCGGTCGAGCACGCGCGCCTCGCCCAGGCCAAGGCCGATCTGGCCCGGGCGCGGGGGCGCGGCCGCGCGCGTGAGTATGCGACGGCGGCGGAGACGTGGGAGTCGATCGGGCGCCCGTATCCGGCGGCGCAGGCCCGGTGGCGCGAGGCCGAGTGCGAGATCGCCGCCGGCAAGCGCGACGCCGCCGCCCGGGCGGCCACGGCCGCACTGGCCCAAGCCGAGCGACTCGGGTCACGCTGGCTGGCCGACGAGGTCAGGACCCTGATCGGGCGAGCCCGGCTGGACGCCGGCGCCGGCGCCGTGCGCGAGTCCAACGGGAACGGCGCCGCCATGCCCGATGCCAACGGCGCCACGGCCCCTGAGGATCCGTTCGGATTGACGCCCCGTGAGCGTCAGGTGCTGCAGCTGGTGGCCAAGGGTGCCACCAACCGGCAGATCGGACAGGCGCTGTACATGGCAGAGAAGACCGCCTCGGTGCACGTCTCCCGGATCCTCTCCAAGCTCGACGTGCAGGGCCGCACCGAGGCGGCCGCCGTAGCGCACCGGCTCCACCTGACCTGAGCGGTTAGATTCTCCGGCGATGACGCGCACCCCGGCCGAATGGGAACCGCACGAGCGGACGATCATGGGCTGGCCGTGCCGGACCGAGCTGTGGGGGGACACGCTGGCGCAGGCGCGCGCGGACTACGCCGCGGTCGCCAACGCGGTCGCGGCGTTCGAGCCGGTGACGATGATCGCCAACGCCGGCGAGCAGGCGGCACAGGCGCGGGCGGCGTGCACCGGGGCGGTCGAGATCGTCGAGCTCGGGCTCGACGACTCGTGGCTGCGGGACACCGGCCCGATCTACACCTACGGCGACGACGGCGAGCGGATCGCCGTTCATTTCGGCTTCAACGCCTGGGGTGAGAAGTTCGACGGCTTCGCGCGCGACGCCGCGGTCGGCGGCTTGATCGCGCGGACACTCGGCGACCGCGTGGTCGACGGCGGGATGGTGCTCGAGGGCGGATCGGTGCTGACCGACGGCGCCGGCACACTGCTGACGACCGAGCAGTGTCTGCTGAATCCCAACCGCAACCCGTCGCTGGATCGGCGGTCGATCGAGTCACGGCTGGCCGACGCGCTCGGGGTCCAGACGTTCGTGTGGCTGGGACAGGGACTGGTCGAGGACCGTGACACCGACGGTCACATCGACCTGATCGCGGCGTTCACCAGGGCCGGCCGGGTGCTGTTGCAGACGGTCGCGCCCGACAATCCCAACTACGACAACTGCGAGGAGAACGCGGGGCGCCTGCGGGCCGCCGGGCTCGACGTCGTCGAGATGCCGTTGCTGCCATACGCCGAGGTGGCCGCCGAGACGGTCGCGGGCAGCTACATGAACCTCTACATCTGCAACGGCGCGGTGATCGTGCCGGTCGCCGATCAGGACTCAGACGAGGTGGCGATCGCGATCATCGCCGCCGAGTTCCCCGAGCGCGAGGTCGTGCCGGTGCCGGGGCTCGTGCTCGCCTACGGCGGCGGCGGGCCGCACTGCATCACCCAGCAGGTTCCCGTGCGAGAGGTGGCGGATGCCTGACCAGCGGCTGATCACCGCGTTCGATGCACCGACGTCGCCCGCGCGGACGCGTGAGCCGACGCGCCCACCGCTGCGGCTCGGGCTCGTGCAGGAGCGCTGGCGCGCCGACCCCGACGAGCACCAGGCGGCGCTGTCGGCGGGGATCCGGACCGCCGCGGGGCAGGGTGCATCGATCGTCTGCCTGCAGGAGCTGACGTTGTCGCCGTACTTCGCGATCACCCCCGACGGCCCTGACGCGGCCGGGGCGCCGCCCGAGGAGCTCGCGACCGGCCCGACGTTCGCGTTCGTCTCGGCGCTGGCGCGGGAGCTGGGCATCCACGTCCACGCGTCGCTGTTCGAGCGCGCCGACGGGCCGGCGGGTCCGGACGGTCTCGGGTACAACACCGCGATCGTCGTCGGCCCGAGCGGCGAACTCGTGTCCCGCACACGCAAGCTCCATATTCCGATCACCGCCGGTTACTACGAGGACAAGTACTTCCGGCCCGGGCCGGCGGTCGACGACGCGTATCCGTTGACGCCGCTGGCCTACGGGACCTCCGGCGAGTCCACGGCGCAGCTCGCCTGCCCGACGTGCTGGGATCAATGGTTTCCCGAGCTCGCGCGCGCGTACTCGCTGGAGGGAGCCGAGGTGATCGTCTACCCGACCGCGATCGGATCGGAGCCCGACCACCCGGGCTTCGACACGCAGCCGCTGTGGCAGCAGGTGATCGTCGGCAACGGGGTCGCCAACGGCACGTTCATGGTCGCGATCAATCGGATCGGGTCAGAGCCTCCGCTGACCTTCTACGGATCGAGCTTCATCTCTGACCCGTACGGGCGGGTGCTCGTCCAGGCGCCGCGTGACGAGCCGGCGGTGCTCGTCGCCGACCTCGATCTCGATCAGCGCCGCGATTGGCTCGAGCTGTTCCCGTTCCTGACGACGCGGCGGCCCGACACGTACGAGTCGCTGACCCGGCCGCGGTCGCCGGACCGTCCGTGGTGAACGGCCGTCAGCCGCCGCCGGACTCGTAGCCGCTGGCGATCGGGAGGGCGTAGAACACTCCGATGGCGGCGCAGATCGCCAGCGACGCGTAAGCCGAGACGAACGCGACGCCGACCGCGACCACGTACGGGAGGGTTCCGCCGGCCGCCCGGTTGAAGATCTGCCGCCGACGACCCAGCGAGATCGAGTCCCTGAGCAGGTTCTCGCGCCGCAGCAGGATGACGCCGTCCAGCAGGCTGAACATCACCGCCATCACCAAAAAGGCGCCGGCGTACAGCACCGAGGCGAGTGAGCGGCCCTCCGGGTGGCGCAGGTAGGCCGCGACCAGGTCAGTGACGAACGGCAGAATCCCGATCGTCATCAACAGCAGCAGGTTGAGGATCAGGATCGGATGGTCGGCCGCGCGCAACCGGCTGATCATCGCGTGGTGGTTGATCCAGATGATGCCGATCGTCAGAAACGACACGACGTATGCCGCGTACTGGGGCCAGTTGCGGACGAGCGCATGACCGAGCGAGCCGTGGGGTCCGACGTCCGGCACGTCGATGCCGAGCACCAGCAGCGTGATCGCGACCGCGAACACGCCGTCTGAGAACGACTCGAGCCGGTTGGTCGACATTCCCAGGCGTGGTTCGCCGGGCGCGGCCCCGATCCTGTTGTCAGGGGGGTGTATCCGGGTGGCCTCGCGGCTATGAACCAAGGAATGCGTCTCGTCCCGAAGCTAAGGTCGCCCATCATGAGCACTGTCGCCGATCCACTGACCGACGAGGCGCTGGACGCGCTGCGGACGCTGACCGGCGACCCGGCTGCCGAGTTCCGGGAGGGGCAGTTGGAGGCGATCCGCGATGTGGTCGTCGACCGCGCCCGGGTGCTGTGTGTCCAGCGCACCGGCTGGGGAAAATCGGCCGTCTACTTCGTGGCGACGACCCTGCTCCGCCGCGCCGGGGCGGGTCCGACGCTGATCGTCTCGCCGCTGCTGGCGTTGATGCGCAACCAGTTGGCGGCGGCCCGCCGCCTCGGCCTGCGCGCGCACACGATCAACTCGACCAACCGCGAGGAGTGGGACGCGGTGCGTGACCGGCTGGCGGCGGGCGAGCTCGATCTGCTGCTGATCTCGCCCGAGCGGCTCAACAACCCGCGGTTCCGCGCCGAGATGCTGCCGATGTTCGCCGGCTCGGTCGGGCTGCTGGTGATCGACGAGGCGCACTGCATCTCTGACTGGGGGCACGATTTCCGGCCCGACTATCGGCGGGTGAAGGACATGCTGTCGGCGCTGGCCGGCGATACCGCCGTGCTCGGCACGACCGCCACCGCCAACGATCGCGTCGTCTCCGACGTGGTCGAGCAGCTGGCGTTGGACAGCGATCCCGGCCGCGCTGCGCTGCGCACCTATCGGGGCCCGCTGGCCCGGACGAGCCTGCGCCTGGAGGTCGTCGAACTCCCGCGGCCGGCACAGCGGCTGGCGTGGCTGGTCACCCAGCTCAGGGGCAGCGATCCGACGCTCGACGGGTCCGGGATCGTGTACACGCTGACCAAACGCGACGCCGATCAGGTGGCGACGTTCCTGTCGGCCAACGGCATCGGGGCCGTCGCCTACAGCGGCGATCAGGACCCCGACGAGCGGGTCGCGATCGAGGACCGGCTGCTGGCCAACGACATCAAGGCGGTCGTCGCCACCAGCGCACTGGGGATGGGGTACGACAAGGCCGATCTGGGTTTCGTCGTGCACTACCAGGCGCCCGGGTCGGTCGTCTCCTACTACCAGCAGGTCGGCCGCGCCGGCCGCGGGGTGGATCACGCTGACGTGGTCCTGCTGCGCGGCGCCGAGGACCGGTCGATCCAGGATTTCTTCATCGAGCAGTCCTTCCCCGCGCGCGAGCGTGTCGACGCAGTGCTGGCCGAACTCGATTCGGCCGGTTCGGCGGGGCGCACGACGCGTGAGCTGATGGCGATCGTCAACCTCGGCATGGGCCGGCTGGACGCGATGCTGAAGGTGCTCGACGTCGAGGGAGCCGTGACCCGCGACGGGACGCGCTGGCTGCTTGCGCCGGACTCGGGGTGGGCGTACGACGCAGAGCGCTACGCGCGGGTGACCGAGCTGCGGCGGGCCGAGCAGCGGGCGATGGCGAACTTCGGCGCCGACGGTCGCTGCCTGATGCGCACGCTTCAGGAACAGCTCGACGATCCCGCGCCCAGCGACTGCGGCCGCTGCGCGGTGTGCACGGCGGCTCGGTTCGCCGCCCCGCTCGATCCCGCGCTTGGTCGAGCTGGCCGGCCGCCATCTGCGCTCACGTCCGATCGAGCTCGAGGTCAAGAAGATGGCGCCGGACGCGTCGGGCGCGATGCGCAAGCTGCCCGAGGAGCGGCGGACCGAGCCCGGCTGGGCGCTCGCGCGCTTCGGCGACGGCGGCTGGTGGCCGGCGGTCCAGCGCGGCCTGGAGCGCGGCACGTTTGAGGAGGATGTCGTCGAAGCGCTCGCGGAGATCGTGCGGCCGGCCGAGCCCGGATGGGTGTGTGCGGTGCCGTCGTCTCGGCTCGGCGACACGCTCGACCGGCTCGCGGGTCAGGTGGCGCTGGCGCTGGGAGCGTCCGCGGTCGCGTTGCTCGCCCGCACCGAGGAGCGCCCACCGCAGCGGGAGATGGCCAACGCGGTCCAGCAGGCGGCCAACGTCCGGGGCGCGTACACGGTACTCGCACCGCCGCCGCCCGGAACCGGGATCCTGCTGGATGATCGGCGGATCTCCGGCTGGACGCTGGCGATGACCGGTGGCCAGCTACGGATGGCCGGGGCCGAGCGGGTCGTCCCGATCGCGCTGGCGACGCTGGTGTAGTGCAGCGCGTCGTTCTCCTGGTTCTGTTCGGCCTGCTGCTCGGCGCCGCGCTCACCGGCATCGCCGGAGCGCTGCCCGGATCCCACGAGCCGGACGCGCTGACCTGGCTGGGTTCCGTTTCGACGGTCGCGGCATTGGTGGTCGCGGTGGGGATCTATCGCGTGCAGCAGACGCAGAGCGACGCCGCTCATCAGGAACTCCTCGACGCGCTCAAGGCCCAGGACGAGATCCTCCAGGACCTCACCGACACGACGCCGGCGAGCGAAACGCCGGTACCGGCGAACCAGGGCAAGGCCTTGAGTGATGCACAGCGCGCGGCGCTTGAACCGCTCTACGGCGATCGCGCGATCGACGCAGAATGGGAGCGCGAGCCGGGCCGGGGCAACCGCCCCGGCCTGGTCCGGTTCACGGACGGCACGCTCGTGCTGGTCTTCACCGACGGCCGCGGACGCGTGCGGGTCCGTGAGGTCGACTCGCGGCGTCGACGGGGCGGGCCCGCTCGCGCTCGGCGAGGACGCGGCCCGGAGTCGACGTAGAGATCAGGCGTCGCCGGTGACCGCGATGCCCGACTGCGCGATCGTCTCCATCGCCGCGCGCGCGACCTCGAGTGCGTGCTGGTCCTCAACCAGGTTCTGCTGCAGGAGCGCAGCGACCTCGGAGGCGCCGCGGGCGTGCGCGTTGGTGATCAGCGTCTCGTAGACCGCGATCTCGTAGTGCTCTGACTCGGTCGCGGCGACGAGCACGATCGCGTCGACGAGTGAGTCGTCGGTCTTCTTGATCATCGCCTTGCCCTCCTTCGCCATCGCCTCGATCACCGGGTTGGCCGAATCGTCGATCTCCTCATCGAGCAGCGCGAAGCACTTCTCGATGTTCATCGCGTGCTGGCGGGTCTCCTCGCGGTGCTCGCGCAGCGCGCGCTTGATCTCGTCGCGCTCCGCGGCCTGCTCAAGCTCCTCGAGAACCTCGAGCAGTTTCTTTTCCATCTTGTGGGCCGCTCCGAGCTTGAAATTGAAGATCTCTTCGGGAGTGCTGAAGTGCTCGAACATGTCAGGTCTCTTTCGTAGTCAATGACGCAGGGTCGAGCAATCTCGGGGAAAACTCGGTATCCGGCCACTACCCCGGCGTGACACCACGAAGCGGTGTTTGCACCCGTTCGGCGCTGAGATCGATACCAGCGAATGTGAGGATCCCGGCGCCTTGGCTCGTGTTAGACCTCGCCATCGGGTGGGTAGCTGACACACATCGCACGGCCTGTCCCGGTAAGTGGCACAGGTTGTTCCACTTACATCAGGAGGTAGGCATGGCGGAAGCCGATCAGCCGGTGGCGGCATTGTTGAGAGATCTGTCTGAACAGACCTCGACGCTGGTTCGTAAAGAGCTGGAACTGGCGCGTCTGGAGATGACCGAGAAGGGCAAGCGCGCCGGCATCGGCGTCGGCATGTTCGGCGGGGCCGGCCTCGTCGGCCTGTACGCGCTGGGCGCGTTGATCGCCGCGGCAATTCTCGCGCTGGCGACGGCGATCACCCCGTGGTTGGCCGCACTGGTCATCGCCGCGCTGTGCGGTGCGATTGCCGGCGGTTTGGCGCTGGCCGGTAAAAGCAAGGTCTCTCAGGCCACGCCGCCGCTCCCCGAACAGGCAACCGAAAGCGTCAAGGAGGATGTCCGATGGACGAAGGCCAAGGCAGAGGAGGCGCGGCGATGAGTAGCGAAGCCGAGCAGCGCACGCCCGAGCAGGTGCAAGCGGAGATCGACGAGACCCGCGCGGAGCTGGGCGACACGGTCGAGGCGCTGGTCGCCAAAACCGACGTCAAAGCGCAGGCCAAACATGCGGTCAATGACGCGAAGGCGACGGTCGCCGATAAAGCCGCCGGTGTCAAGCAGACGGTGGTCGGCAAGACCGACGAGGTGAAGCAGACCGTCACCGACAAGAAGGACCACGTGACCTCGTCAGTACAGGCGACAACCCCGGAGAGCGTCGGCGACACCGGCCGGCGCGCGGCGGCGCTCGCTCAGGACAATCGTCCCGCGCTGATTGTCGCGGGGGCGTTCGCGCTCGGATTGCTGATCGGAAGCAGGCGCGGTCGATGAGCCTCGCCTTCAAACCGATCGGCATCATCTCGGGCCTGTTGGCCGGCATGGTCGGCAAACGGATCTTCGACCTGATCTGGGGGCTGATCGACAAAGAGGACGCACCCGAGCCCAAGTATCGGGAGATCGCGTTTGGCAAATTGATCTTTGCCTTGCTGCTGCAGGGCGCGATCTTCCGTCTGCTGCGGGGCTTGGCCGATCACGGTGTGCGACACGGGTTTGCCCGGCTCACCGGCGAGTGGCCCGGTGCCGAACGCCCAGAACCGAAAGGGAGCTAATGGCGGTATCAGATCAGATCTCTCGTTTGACCCCGTACGCCGAGCGGCTGCTGGACGACGACTCCCTCCAGGAGGAGTTCGGCCGACTGTTCACCAATCTGCGTGACGGCGCACGCCGCGCGCAGCGCACAGGGCCGGCGCAGGCCGCGACCGATCCCAAGCTGCGCAACCAGCTCTCGGCGGCGATTGCCGCGGCGACGCACATCGGTCGCGCATTGCAGGAACCCGAGCCCCCGCCCAAGCGCCACCTGGTGCGACGGGTCCTCGTCGTGGCGGCCGTCGCGGGCGCGGCGACCGTGGGCTACCGACAGTTGACCGCCGACGGGACGGCGCCCGGCGATGGCTGAGCGTACGTCGACCTCGGACGCGCCGGCCGGTGCGCGCGAGCCGACGCTGGAGGACCGTGACCGTGCGGCCGTCGATCATCCGACAGATCTGCCCCGCACGGCCCTGCCCGGGGTGATGAAGCGCACGTTCCGGGAGTTCAAGGCCGACAACCTGACCGATCTCGCCGCCGCGCTCACCTACTACGGCGTGCTGGCGATCTTTCCGATGATCATCGTGATCGTGTCGGTGCTCGGTCTCGTCGGGCGCTCCGCCACCCAACCGCTGATCAACAACCTCGGCAAGGTGGCGCCCGGTCCCGCGAAGACGATCTTCACCAACGCGATCCACAACGTTGGCGGACATCAGGGGACAGCCGGTGTGCTGTTCATCGTCGGGCTGCTGGTGTCGCTGTGGTCGGCGTCGGGCTACATCGCCGCGTTCATGCGCGCATCCAACGTCGTCTGGGATGTCGAGGAGGGTCGTCCGATCTGGAAGACGATTCCGATCCGGGTCGGGGTAACCGTCGTCACCGTCGTGCTGATCACCGCCAGCGCGCTCGCAGTGGTCCTCACTGGCGGGTTGGCGCGTCAGGTCGGGAATCTGATCGGACTCGGCTCGACCGCGGTCACGGTGTTCGACATCGCGAAGTGGCCGATCCTGCTGCTGATCTTCGGCTTGATCCTGGCGGTCCTGTACTACATGGGCCCGAACGTTCGGCAACCCGGTTTCCGCTGGGTCACCGCCGGCAGCATGCTTGCGGTGGTGGTGTGGCTGATCGCCTCGGCGGCGTTCGCCTTCTACGTGGCCAGCTTCAGCTCCTACAACAAGACCTACGGCGCGCTCGGCGGCATCGTCGTGTTCCTGATCTGGCTGTGGATCACGAATGTCGTGATCCTGTTCGGCGCCGAGTTGAACGCCGAGATGGAACGTGGACGGCTGATCGAGGCCGGTCACCCGGCTGACAGTGAGCCGTACCTGCCGGTGCGAGACGAACCCAAGCAGTGACCGTCGGCGCTCACGCCGTCGCGGCGAGCGCTGCATCGCCGTGGGAGGCGATCGGCACCGACACCATGTGCCGGCGGGTGTCGCGACCGAGCACGTAGAAGCCGACGCCGACGGCGATGAGTACCAGTAGCGGGATGAACTGCGACAGCTCGTACTGCAGGCGCTGGCCGCCGAACCCGAGCCCGGCCAGCGCCGAGTCGGGATCGGAGGTGCCGAAGCCGGGCCACAGCAGAGCGACCGTCGCCAGCCCCGCCCACAGGGTCGTCAGCGCGCTCACCGCCACCGCGACCCAGCGTGCACCCGGAATGCGATACGGGCGCGGCACGTCGGGCAGCTTGAAGCGCAGGATTCCGAGCGCGGGGAAGATCAACAGGTAGGAGATCGTCGTCGTCGAGATCGCCAGGCCGAGCACCGCCGAGAAGTACTTCTCGCCACTGCCGCTGGTCAGCTCGAACGCCAGCGCCATGACCGCCGTCGACAGCACCCCCGAGCAGAGATTCATCGCGACCGGGGTCCCGAACCGTTCCGAGATCACGCCGAGCCGCCGCGGGCCGCAGCCGTCGTAGCAGGCGACCGCCTGGGCGCGGTCGGCGCCCATGATCCAGGTCATGCCGCTCGTCAACAGCGCCAGGATGAAACCTGCCGCGGCGATGTCGCCGAACACCTTGCCGAAGCCCGTCAGCGTCGCGGTTCCGTCGGACGCGACATGCCCGCCGTAGACGGTGAAGACGGTCTTCATCGCGTCGATGAACCCGCCGAGGTTCGTGACCTGGCTGGTCGGCAGCACCAGCAGGATCGCCAGCACCGGCGCGCCGTACAGCAGCACGGTGGTGATGCCGGCCCGGAACACCGTGAACGGCACGTCACGCTGCGGGTTCTTGAGCTCCTCGCCGGCGGCCGACGGCAGTTCGAAGCCAACGTAGTTGAAGAACAGCACCGGTACCGCGGCGATGAACACCGCGTACGTCGGCTTGAAGCTGCCGACCCCGAAGCCGTGCACCCCGTGCTCGATTCCGTAGACGATCACGGTGCCGACGAACACGGACAGCAACCCGATCCGGATGAACGCGCCGATGGTCGGCAGCCACTTCCCCTTGTCCAGCGACAGGATCGCACCCCACACCGCGACCCAGATGAACAGGATCGCGAACAGCCACTTGCCGGCGCCGTGCAGCGGCGTGAAGAACTCGCCGAACACCGTGACCGCGGTGATCGTCAGCGTGCCGCCGAGCCAGATCGGGTTGGCCGCCCAGTAGATCACCGCGTTGATCGCGGCCCAGAACCGGCCGAGCGCCATCCGGGTCCAGACGTAGGGGCCGCCCTCGGCCGGAAACGCGGTGCCCAGTTCCGAGGTCAGCAGGGCGTACGGCGCGAAGAACACCAGCCCGAGGACGATCAGCCAGGTGAACCCCTGGGCGCCGTTGGACGCCACCGACCCGATCGTGTCCAGGCCGACCAGCGTGCAGACGAGAAAGAAGAAGACGTCGAAGCGGCCGAAGTGGCGCTGGAGCTTTGCCGACTCCTCCGCCGCAGCCTCGGGGACGGTGTCGGTCGTGGGGGAGATGGTGGCCATCGCGGCACCGTATGTCGTGTCCGGGCCCAGATCCATGTCCACGTGGACGAATCGGACTGCCCGGAATGAGACCTGTCGATAGGCTGACTCAGCGGTTTGGATCGGATCGGCGGACAGCTCGTGGCGCAGACGCTCGAGGCGCTCGGGGTCGAGGTCGCGTTCGGCGTCCCCGGGGTGCATGCGCTGGCGATCTGGGAGGGCCTGCGATCGACGCGGATCCGCGCGGTCGGAACGCGTACGGAACTGTCCGCCGGGTTCGCCGCCGACGGATACGCGCGTTCGAGCGGCCGGCCCGGGGTGGTGCTGCTGTCGACCGGACCGGGCGCGCTGAACTCGCTCACCGCGGTGATGGAGGCGGCGAGCTCGCACGTGCCGCTGGTGTTGATCTCCAGCCAGATCCCCAGCGACCTGCTCGGGCGCGGCCGCGGCTATCTGCACGAGCTGCCCGACCAGCTCGGTGCGTTTGCGACGCTCGTCAAGGTCGCCTGGCGTGCCACCAGCATCGAGTCGGTCCCGGGGCTCCTGCAACGGGCGTTCGAGCAGGCGCTGGCGCCGCCGAGCGGGCCGGTGTTCGTCGAGATCCCGGTTGACCTCCTGACCGGGGACGCTGACCAGGTATCGCCGACCGCCGTGACCGCGCCGTCGGTCCGCCGGCCGGTCGCGCCGCGTTCGCACCTGCTGGCCGCCGCCGAACTGCTGACCCAGGCCCGATCGCCGGTGCTCTGGGCCGGCGGCGGCGTGATCCGCTCGGGGGCGCAGCACGCGGTTCTGGCGCTGGCGGAGCTGCTCGATGCGCCGGTGGCGACGACGTACATGGGCAAGGGGGCGGTCGCCGACGCGCATCCACTGGCCGTCGGTTGCGGCTGCGACGAGGCCGCGTTCATCGAGCTGATGACCGACGCCGACGTGGTCCTGTGCATCGGCACCGAGCTCGGGGCCGAGACGACCAGCCAGTACGCGCTGTCGTTCAACGGCGCAGTGATCCATCTCGACGCTGAGCCTGCCCGGATCGGCACGACGTACGAGTCGCTCGGCCTCGTCGGGGACGCTCGGGCGACGCTCGGCGCGTTGGTCCAGGAAACCGGGCGGCGGCTCGCATTTCATGAGGGCGCTCGTTCTGCCGCCGTAGCGCGCGTCGAGGCGGTCCGCACCCGGGTCATGGACGGGCTCGCGACGCAGGGGCGGTCGCTTGAGCTCGGGCTGCTGTCGACGCTCGAGGCCGCGCTGGGCGAGGACGCGATCGGCTGCTTTGACATGACGATCCTCGGTTACTGGGCGGCGCCGCACCTGCGGATCGCCGACGGCCAGCAGTTCCTCTACCCGCTCGGGTCGGGGACGTTGGGATACGCCTGGCCGGCGGCGATCGGGGCGAGCGTCGCGCACCCGGACCGGCGGGTGCTGGCGGTGGTCGGCGACGGCGGCTTTCAGTATGCGGTGGCCGAGCTCGGCACCGCCGCGCAGCACGGGATCGCCGCGACGCTGCTGATCGTCGACGACGGCGGCTACGGCATCCTGCGTGAATATCAGCGCGACGCGTTCGGCGAGACGACCGCGGTCGAGCTGCCGGGCAAGGACCTGGTGGCCGTCGCGGCGGCATACGGCGTCCCGGTCCGGTCGGCCGCGCCGGAGGATCTGGGCGAGCAGCTGGCGTGGGCGTTTGCCCAGCCGGGACCGGCGGCGGTGGTGCTGCGGGCACTGCTGACCGCGGCGACGCCGACGCCGTGAACCGCGACCCGATGGAGGCCGAGCGGCTGCTGCGCCGATCGGTGATCGGCGTCGGGCCCTACGTCCCGGGTGCCGGCGCCCGGGAGCTGAAGACGCGCACCGGCCGCAGCGACCTGCAGCGGCTCAACTGGAACGAGAACCTGTTGGGTCCGCTCGACGGCGTGCTCGACGCGGTCGCGGCGTCGCTGCCCGACGCGGCGTGGGCCTACCCCGAGGAGGCCTACGAGGCGTTCCGGTTTGCCGTGGCGCGCTGGGCCGGGGCCGATCCGGCTCAGGTGATCCCCGGCCACGGGATTCAGGCGCTGACGGTGTCGCTGGTGGCGGCCCTGGTCGACCCCGGCGACCGGGTCGTGATCCCGCGGCCGACGTACGGCCTGTACGCGTCGGTCTGCGCGGTGGCCGGCGCCGAGGTGACCCGCGTGGACGCCGATCGCGACACACTCTCGTTCGAACTGGCCGCGCTCGCCCGCACGGCGACGGAGATCGACGCCAAGCTCGTGTTCGTCTGCGATCCGAACAATCCGACCGGCCTGCGCGTCGACCGCCGCGACTGGGATGGGTTCGTCGCCGCGCTGCCCGATCGCTGCCTGGTCGTCGTCGACGAGGCGTACGCCGACTACGTCGAGCCGCCGGAGCGGATCGACCGGTTGGCCGATATCGATGCCGGCCGACCCGTCGTGGTGATGCGCACCTTCTCGAAGATCTTCGGGCTCGCCGGCCTGCGGCTCGGCTACCTGCTCGTGCCGGAGTCGCTGGCGCCCCATCTGCATGCCGTCCAGGAGCCGTTCAACGTCAACTGCGCGGCGCTGGCGGCCGGGTTGGCCAGCCTCGAGCGAGTGGACGCGCTGCCCGCGCGCCGCCGGCAGGCCGTGGCGGCGCGGGCGCGGCTCGTCGCGCCCCTTGCCTCAGCCGGCATCCGGACGCTGAACTCATCCGCGAGCTTCGTGCTCGCCGACGTCGGCGGCGACGACGTCGCCGTCTGCGAGGCGCTTGCCCGTCAGGGATTGCTGCTGCGGGCGGGCAGTGAGTTCGGCCTGCCGGGCTACGTGCGCGTGACGATCGGGGAGGAATCGCTGATGGACGAGGTCGGCGCAGCGCTGGCCGCGGCCGTCATGGCCGGCCGCTGACGTTCAGGCGGCGAGCGTGCCGCAGCCAAGCTCGCCGAGCGCCTGTCGCACGCGCGCGCTGTGCTCGGCGTTCCGGCAGACGGCGACGATCGCCCCGCCCGAGCCGGCGTAGTTGGCGGCGGCCCCGGCGGCGCGGGCACACTCGATCATCTCGACGTGGCGCGAATCCAGCGCCAGCATCGACCGGCGCGCGTCGAAGCT
Source organism: uncultured Solirubrobacteraceae bacterium (assembly GCA_963743985.1). Classification (GTDB taxonomy): domain Bacteria; phylum Actinomycetota; class Thermoleophilia; order Solirubrobacterales; family Solirubrobacteraceae; genus Palsa-465. The sequence continues at coordinate 483,824 of CAVUSD010000009.1, forward strand.
GGCGTCGACGCCGGCGCAGAGGGCCCCGTGGTCGCCGCCGCGGACGGCCCGTTCGGCGGCGTGGGCTGCCCGCGTCAGCGTCCGCATCGCGGCGAGGACGACCGGCTCGCCCTGGGCATGCCGGTCACGCAGCGGGGCGTGCACCTCGCCCGAGTGGCCGCCGCTCTCCGGTCGCCAGGCGACGAGCAGCGGCGGCAGTCGCGACGCGTCGAGCGATCGCACCCTCGGGGGGCCCGCGGCGCTGAAGTCCATGAACGTCAGCCCGTCGTGGGTCTGGGCGATCCGATCCTGAAGGCCGGCGGCGATCCCGAGGTCATCGACCTCGATCCGCAGCGCCAGTTCGGCGATCGCGAGCGGCGCGAGCGTGACCGACCACAGCGAGGACAGCGCGTGCAGCACGGCGACCACGATGGCGCTGGAGCCGCCGAGCCCGACCGCCCGGGGGATCGTCGTCTCCCACGAGATCGCCGTCGCCGGTCGCGCCATGGGGGCGTACTCGGACGCGAACCGGGCGACGGTCGCCGTCACCAGCTCGGACGGCGGATCGACCGCCGGGACGTCGGAGCGCCACGCGCGCGCCGCCGCTCGTCGCGCCGGCAATGTCAGCGCCAGCACCGCGCCGCCATAGCCGTCGGACGGGTTGCCCGCCAGCGCGGCCCGGGCGAACGCGACGCCGGTCCCGACCCCGGCGCCGGACCCGGACCGCCCGGTGAGGTCACGGTCGACGGGCGGCTCAGTCGTCATCCAACAGCGCGCTCGCCTGCGCGCGCAGCGCCTCACCGAACTGCGGATGGGTCAGCGCGTGGGCCAGGAACGCGCGGCAGTAGCCCTCGACGGTTCCGATGTCGTGGCGGCGCTCGCCACCGGCGAGCGGCACCGCGAGCACGCGGCCGCCACCCTCGATCACCGAGGCGATCGCGTCGGTCAGCTGGATCTCGCCGCCGCTGCCGGGGGCCTGATCGCGCAGCGCGGCGAACACGGCCGGCCCGAGCACGTAGCGCGCCGCCACCGCGAGCGTGCTGTCGATCGTCCCCGGCGCCGGTTTCTCGACGATCCGCGCCACCGTCAGCACGCCGCCGGGGGCGAGCGGCGAGCCGACCACGATCCCGTAGCGGCCGGTGTGTGCCGGTGCCACCTCGCTGACGGCGATCGTCGCGTCCGCGCGGTGGGCGGTGTGGGCTTCGATCAGTCGCGTCACGATCTCGGGTTCGCCGTCGGGCTCGAGGATCGCGTCGCCGAGCGCGACCACGACTCCCGGGCTGGTCGGGTCGGCGAAGCTCGCCCCGCGGGCGACCGCGTCGCCAAGCCCGGCCGGCGTCGGCTGGCGCGTGTAGAACAGCTGCACGCCCGCCGCCGGTGGCGGCGATCCGGCGAGCTCGGGGTCGGCGTCGAAGTGGTCCTCGATCGCCCGTTTGCGTCGGCCGGTGACCATCAGGACGCGGTCGATCCCGGCTCGCGACAGCTCCTCGACGACGTACTGGACGACCGGCTTGTCGACGATTGGCAGCATCTCCTTGGGCGCTGAGCGCGTCGCCGGCAACAGTCGCGTGCCCAGCCCCGCGACGGGAACGATCGCGTCACGGATCGGCGGCGGCACAGGGCCGATGCTAACCGGCGGATGGGCGGTACCCGCCGAGGCCGTCGGCGGTCATCTGCGTCGCCTGCTCGATCCAGTCAGCGAGGGCGACGCGGTCGTCGCCTCCGGGATGGCGCGCCACGAACGCCCGCACCTCGGCCGAGGTCAGGATCCGCACCAGCGCCGTCAACTGTGCGGCGGCGAGCCGCGTGCGCGGCGACGGCACCGCTTCGTTGGCCTCGTCGGCGAGCACCCGCGCGACCCCGATCTCGTAGTGGTCCCACATCCCCCGCAGGCGCGAGGCGATCACCGGGCTCGAGCCCATCATCCGGTGATAGCGCTCGAGCGACTCGCGGTCTTCGGCAGCCAGCTGATCGAGCAGCCAGCCCCGGACCGCATCCAGCGGCGTCTGCCGCACCGGACGGGAGGCGATCGCGCCCGTCAACTGCGCCAGCGTCACGTCCTCGTCGGCGAACAGCAGGTCCTCCTTGGCACGGAAGTGCTGAAACAGCGTCTTCACCGACACGCCGGCCGCCGCCGCCACCTCGGCGACGGTCACCGTGTCAAAGCCGCGCTCGGCGAACAGCCGCTCGGCCGCGTCGATCAGCGCGCGGCGGGTGCGTCGTTTTCGCTCTTCCCGGGGACCGACGATCGGAACCTCCACGCACACGAGCTTATAGCGAAATCCACTTGACTTTAAAAGGTAAGTGACTTACGTTAAGCCGTATGACGGCGACGATCGAGTGCGCAGACCTCGCCGCCGAAGCGGATTCCCGCGGAACGGCGCCGGCGCCCCTCAGCCATCGCCAGATCATGGTCCTGCTGGTCCCGCTGATGATGGTCCTGTTCATCTCGACGCTTGACCAGACGATCGTCGCGACCACGATCCCCACCATCGGCGACGCCTTCGGTGCCGCTTCGAGCGCGTCGTGGATCGCCACCGCCTACCTGCTGACGAGCGCGATCACGACCTTGGTGTTCGGAAAGCTGGGCGACATGTACGGCCGCAAGAAGATCTTCCAGTTCTCGGTCGTCGTCTTCCTGATCGGTTCCGCGCTCTGCGGCGTGGCGCCGTCGATGGCGGTGCTGATCGGCTTCCGGGCGCTGCAGGGGGTCGGCGGCGGTGGCCTGAACTCACTCGTTCAGGCGATCGCCGCGGACCTGATTCCGGCCCGGCGGCGCGCGAAGTACCAGGCATACCTGGGGATCGTGGCGACGCTCGGGATCATCGCCGGACCGCTGCTCGGCGGCCTGTTCGCCGACGACCTCTCGTGGCGCTGGATCTTCTTCGTGAACCTCCCGATCGGCGTCATCGCGCTGGTCGTGATCGGGGCCCGGTTGCAGCTGCCGGTCCGGCGCTCGAAGCGCAGCGTCGACTATCTCGGCGCCCTGCTGGCCACGGTGTTCACGACCGCGATCCTGCTGGCCTCGGTGTGGGGTGGTGACACGTTCGCCTGGACATCGGCACCGATGCTCGGCCTGATCGGGCTCAGCGTGGGCGGCCTGGTCGCCTACGTGATCTGCGAACGGCGCGCCGCCGAGCCGATCACGCCGCCGCACCTGTTCACCTCCAGCATCTTCACGATCTCGACCGTGCTGTTCTTCCTGTCGACGATGGTGCTGTTCGTGGGGATGCTGTACGTGCCCTCGTTCATGCAGGCGGTGCATGGGTACTCGGCGTTCGACGCCGGACTGTTCCTGATCCCGCTGATCGTCGGCCTGATCGCCGCGGCCGCGATCTCAGGGGGCCGGATCTCGAAGACCGGCCGCTACAAGCGCTATCCGATCGCGGGCTCGGTGCTGGCCGCCGCCGGGATGGGCGCGCTCGGGCTCGTGACGGCGGCAACCCCGGTGTGGCTGCTGGCGACGCTGCTCGTGGTCGTCGGCGTGGGCCTCGGCTGCTTCGTCCAGGTGGCGTTGCTCGCCGGGCAGAACGCGGTCGACGGGCAGGATCTCGGCGTCGCGACCGGCACGCTGAACTTCGCCAAGACGCTCGGCGGGGCGTTCGGCGCGGCGATCTTCGGCGCCGTCCTGACCGCCCAGCTCGGCGGGGCCGGGACGGCCGCGTCGATCGCCGGCGGCTACGGCACGGTGTTCTCGTGGTGCGTGCCGGCAATGGGCGTCGCGCTGGTGCTGTCGCTGGCGCTGCGCGAGAAGCCGCTGTCCGAGCAGATGGTCGCGGTCGCGGCGGGCGAGGTCGACGTCCCCGAGTACTGACCCCCAGCCTCGGGGCCCGGGCCCCGAGGCCCGTGCCCGGGCCGGGCCCGGGGCCGACGCGAATGTGGGCGATCTCGTCACGGATGCCGTGACGAGATCGCCAGGATTCGGCTACCCGGCGGCGTCGAGTGCCTGGGCCAGGTCATCCCAGAGATCCGCCACGGCCTCCAGGCCCGCGCTGATCCGCAGCAGGCCTTCGGGCACCCGATCGCCCTCCCAGCGGTAGCGACCCTCGAGCGTGGTGGCGGTGCCGCCGAGGCTGGTCGCGTTCTCGATCAGCCCCAGCGAGCGCTCGACGTGCTCGGCGGCGGCCCCGTCGGCGACGTCGAACGACAGGATCGGCCCGAACGCATCGGTGTAGCGAGCGGCGACGGGGTCGGGCCCGAGGCCCGGGTAGCGGACGCGCAGCACTGCCGGATGATCACCCAACCGGCGCGCCAGGTCCAGCGCGGTCGCCGACTGGCGCGGCACGCGCACGCCGAGTGTCTTCAGCCCGCGCAGCAGCAGCCAGGCCGGGTCCGGCGCGGCCACGATCCCCGCGTGGCCACGCCACTCGAGCAGTCGCTCGGCGTCCTGCTCGCGCGCGCAGACGACCACCCCGAGCAGCGCGTCGTGGTGGCCGGCCAGGATCTTGGTGGCGGAGTGCACGACGTAGTCGGCGCCGTGCTCGAGCGGGCGCAGCAGCAGCGGGCTGAGCACGGTGTTGTCGACAGCCACCCGGGCGCCCACGGCATGCGCGGCGGCGATCGACGCGTCGAGATCGGGGAACGTCAGCATCGGATTCGAGCACGGCTCAAGCCACACCAGATCGGCCGGCGGCGGCAGCGCGGTCTGGTCAAAGCCGACGACCTGGACGCCCCAGCGGTCAAGCTCGCCGCGCAGCAGCCCGACCGTGCCGAAGTAACCGCCATCCGCGACCGCGACCGTCGCTCCGGGTTGCAGCGTCGCCATGACCAGCGAGCAGACGGCCGCCATCCCGGACGGGAACAGCAGCGCACGGCCGCCGTCGAGCTCACCCAGCAGGTGTTCGGCATCGAGGCCGACGGGGTGGGCGTAGCGCTGGTAGAAGCGCGGTCCGGGGATGCCATCGACGTACGGTTCGATCGTCGCCCGGGCCAGCGGCGTCGTCCCGGCGTGGGCGATCAGCGTCTCGCGCTCCATCGCGCGAGCTTAGACCGGCTCAGGCGACGCGGACCCCGCGGCCCGAGCCGCCGGCGCGCAGCAGCGCGGTGCGATAGCCGGAGGCGAGCTGCGCCAGCGAGCCCTCCCAGCTGCGGTCGCGGACGACCGCCAACGCGCTCGTGCGCAGCCGCTGGGCCAACAGCGGCGTCCAGATGATCGCCAGCAGCGCCGCCGCCAGCTCGTCGGCGCTGGGGCCGGCGAGCATCCCGGTCTCGCCGTCGGAGATCAACGACGCCGGGCCGCCGACGCCCACCGCCGCGACCGGCAACCCGGAGGCCTGCGCCTCGAGCACGACCTGCCCGAACGTGTCGGTCTGCGAGGCGAACAGGAACGCGTCGGCCGACGCGTATGCGCGTGGCAGCTCGTCGCCGCTGAGCCAGCCGAGGAACGTCGCGTGGTCTCCGAGGCGCGCCTGCAGCATCGCCTCCTCCGGGCCGCCGCCGGCCAGCACCAGGTGCAGCCGTGCGTCCTGTCGCCGCGCGGCCAGGAACGCGTCGGCGAGCAGCTCGACCCCTTTCTCGGTGGTCAGCCGCCCGGCGTACAGGACGTTGATCTCGCCGGGGAACAGACCCTCGACACGCATCCCCGGATCGAACCGGACCAGGTCGACGCCGCGGTCCCAACGGCCGATCCGGCGCTCGTCGATCCCGAGCTCGTGCAGTCGTGTGTCGGTGGCCGGTGACGGCGACAACACGACGTCGCAGGAGCCGTAGAACGCTCCGAGCGCGGCCCCCGCCATGATCTCCAGCTGATCGGAGCCCGAGCGCAGCCCCGCGTACCGGGCCAGCTCGGTGTGGTAGCTGCCGACGACCGGCAGCGCCAGCACCCGCGCCAGCAGCCAGGCGCCGAGTCCGGCCGGGCCGGGCGAGCACAGGTGCACCACGTCGTAGCGGCCGTCCGACAGCGCCTCGACGATCGCCGGCAGGCCGGGCACGCCGATCTGGAGCCCCTTGTAGAACGGGACCTCGATCTCGGCGACCGCGCTCAGCCGGCGGTCGACGTCGGCATCGGTCCCGATCACCTCGACCTCGTAGCCCGGGACGCCGCGCTCGCGGATCTGGGAGATCGTCTGGCTGACCCCGTGCACCGACGAGAGCCCGTCGACGACGATCGCGACCCGCGGCCGATCGCCGTCCGAGCGCGTCAGCTTCAGCTTCTCGCGGCCCAGGAACGCGGCCGACGCGGCGTACGGGATCGCCGGCAGACAGGCGTCGAACAGCTCCCGGCTGTGACGCAGGACATCGAGCCGGCCGTCCTGCGCGGCACTGACGATGTCGCCGACGGCCTTGCCCAGCCGGCGCTCGTGGATTCGCCGCGCGCGTCGTTGCAGGTCCGCATGGCTGAGCTCTGAGTCCTGCAGCATCCGCAGCAGGGTCGCCTCGTCGATTCCCAGCGCCATCGCGTCCAGCCAGCCGCGCAGCAGCGCCAGGGCATCCGCGTCGCACAGGTCGGCGCCGACGCCACCCGAGCGAGCGTCGCCCTCACGCATCAGCCGCTCGACGATCTCCAGCACCGCCGCCGGCTTGGCCGGCTGCGCGTCCCCCGACCCGAGGCTGCGAATCGCGAGCGCCATCGCGGCGTGGGCCCACTTGGCCGCCGAGCCCTGAGCGCCGTGCGACTCGGCCGCGCCGGCCCGGACCAGCGCCAGGAACTCCTGCGGGTCGGCCGCATGCGGGGTCTCGGTGTAGGTCTGGCCGATGTCGATCCCGGCGTGGTCGTCGGTGCCGCCGATCGCGGTGCCGCCGTGCGTCTCGATGTAGACGAACGCCGGCAGGTTCAGCTCCTTGGCGCGGGAGCCGTTGCGCGTCTCCCAGATCGGGAACAGCTGCGCCAGGCGGCGGCGGTGGCGGGCGGTCAGCGGCGCCCCGACGGCGTAGAAAGGGTGCGCCAGGGCCGCGGTGATCTGACGCTCGGACAGATAGGCGGCGCAGGACTCGACGTCGTCGTTGTGAGCCTGCAGCCATTCGTGGTCTGCGCCGTCGATCCCGTAGCAGAGCACGTGGACCGCCTGAAGCTCGCCCTTGAACGAAACCGTCAGCTCCTCGGAGACGAAGACGTCGGGCAGGTGGGCGATCTCCAACGCCCCGTCGATCGTGTCGTGGTCGGTGATCGTCACGAAATCCATCCCGCGACGCTTGGCCAGCTCGTATACCTCCAGGGGCGGCGTGGCGCACTCCGGCAGGCCGAGCGAACGCTGGATCCCCAGCTTTGACAGCTCCGACGCTGTCGAATGCACATGCATGTCTACGCGACTGTTATTCCTCATGCGGAGAAGGATCTGCCTGCAAACCGCCGGGACGGTGAAGAACGCGCTCAGGTTTCGTAACGATTCCGTGAACCGGCGCAGAACCCGCAGATATGCTCGGCAATCGTGCACTTCCAAGACCTGACCGACGTCGAGCAAAGGGTGCTCGGCTGTCTGATCGAGAAGCGCTGGACGACGCCTGACCAGTACCCGCTGTCGATCAACGCGCTGCGACTGGCGTGTAATCAGTCGACCAACCGCGCTCCGGTCACGCGCTACACCGAGGAGCAGGTCTCCCAGGCGGGCCAGCGCCTATCCAAATACGGGCTGGCGCGACTCGCCTCGGGCCACACCACGCGCGCCACCAAGTACCGGCACCTCGCCGAGGAGGGACTCGGGCTCAATCGCGACCAACTCGCGCTGCTCGGCGTGCTGCTGCTGCGAGGACCGCAGACGCCGGGCGAGCTCAAGCAGCGCTCCGAGCGGCTGGTGGAGTCCGAGCTGAGCTTGGCCGACATCGAGCGGGTGCTGTCAGAGCTGACCGCGCGTGGCTACGCCGTCGACCTCGGCCGCCGGCCGGGTCAGAAGGAGGATCGCTGGGCGCAGCTGCTGGGAGGCGAGGTGGCGTTGCCGGCGGAGGGCGTTTCTGGAGTCGGCCTGACCGCCTCGCGTGATTTTGCGCCGTCGCCGTCCGATGCGCCCGCCGAGGGTCCGACGGGGGACGGGTACCGCGCGCCATCGCCTGCGCCCGCGGACACCTTGCGGCCGCTACCGCCTCCGGCCGCAACCGCCGCCCAGGTGTCGTCGCTCGAACAGCGGGTCGCCGCGCTCGAGGCCGATCTGGCGGGGCTCCGTGAGCAGCTCGCCGACCTGCTCACCTGAGAGGGAGGAACGTCAATCGATGTTTGACCTTCTTCCCGCTCGCCAACCCGGTCGGGGACGATCGAGTCGTCAGGGAGCGTCGTCGACGAATTGCCTGAGCGTCTCGCCGAGCGGTTGATCGAGCTTCACGTCGGCGTATCGATCGCCGCGGGTGTTCCCTTCGTTGACGATCGCCACGGGAATGCCGGCGGCGGCGGCGTGGTGCACGAAGCGCAGGCCCGACATCACCGTCAGCGATGATCCGAGCACGAGCAGCGACGTCGCGTTCTCGACGAGCTCGAAGCACCGCGCGACCCGTGGTCGCGGCACGTTCTCGCCGAAGAACACGACGTCGGGCTTGAGCAGGTCCGAGCCGCAGCAGGCGCAGCCGACGAGCGCGAACGAGGCGACCAGCTCGTCGGGCAGCTCGACGTCGCCGTCGGGATTGATCTGCGTGATCTCGGCGACGAGCTCGCCGTTGACCGCCCGCAGCCGATCGTTCAGGTCCGCCCGCGGACTGCGCGCGCTGCAATCCAGACAGACGACGTGATGCAGGCCGCCGTGCAACTCGATCACGTCGCGCGCGCCCGCCGCCTGGTGCAGGCCGTCGACGTTCTGGGTGATGATCGCGGTCACCGCCCCGCGGCGCTGCAGCGCGGCAACGGCGTGATGCCCGGCGTTCGGACGCGCGCCGGCGATCCGTCGCCAGCCGACATAGGAGCGTGCCCAGTAGCGCCGGCGCGCGTCCGCGGACCCGATGAACTCGCGGAACGTCATCGGCAGGCGCGCGCGCAGCTGCCCGCTCGGACCACGGTAATCGGGGATCCCGGATTCGGTTGAGATCCCGGCGCCGCTCAGGACGACGACACCGCCGGCCGCGAGCAGCCTCCGAAGGCGATCGCGCGCGCTCGCTTGATCGACCACGCTCACGTCGGCAGCACCAGCCCGATCAGATACAGGCCGCCACCGACGATCACGCCGGCCAGCGTCATCTCCAGGCCGGCCGACCACCAGGTGCGCAGGGTCACCAGTGACTTCGCGGCGCCGACCAGGAAGTGGGCCAGCAGCGACACGACCGCCGCCGCGATGATCGCGACGGTGCCGGTCGTGAACATGAACGGGATCACCGGGATGATCCCGCCGACCCCGGTGGAGATCCCGGCCGCGACCGACGCCTGCACCGGATCGCCGCCGCCACCGACGGTCGCGCCGAACTCCTCGGCGGCGAGCGTCTGCAGCATCGCATCGGGGTTGCGGCTCAGCTGCTCGGCCAGCTGCGAGGCGGTCGCCGGATCGATCCCTTTCAGCTGGTAGAAGAGCGACAGCTCCTCTCGCTCCTCCTCAGGGTGTTCGGCGATCTCCTGACGCTCACGCGCGACGTTGGCCTCGGCGACCTCGTTCTCGGAGCGCTCGGCCAGGAACGCTCCGGTCGCCATCGACAGCGCCGACGCGATCGCGCCCGCCAGCCCGGCGGTCAGCACGGCGCTGTTGCCGCCGGTCGCGCCCGAGACGCCGGCGACGATCCCGAACACGGCGGCCAGCCCGTCGTTGGCGCCGTAGATCGCGCCGGAGATCCAGCCCGCGCCGGAGCGGTGCCACTTCTCCCGACCGAGGATCTTGTCCAGCCGTTGCCGGGCGCCCGGGATCGCGACGGGTCCACCGTCGCCGCGATCGAGCGGCGATGGACGCGGCGGCTGCGCCGACAGCGGGTCGCCCGGCTGGCCGACCCCGAAGCCGTCGCCGCCGGCGCTGCTGTGGCCGCCGGCACGCAGGTCGGCGACCGCCATCGAGTGCGACCGCTCCTCACGGCGGATGTCGCGCAGCAGTCGGTCGGTCGTGTTGTCGCCGGTCGAACGTTTGTAGAGGTCGTCGACCTCGTCGTTCTCGGCCGCCTCACGCGCCGCCAGCAGCCGGTCGACCGGCGCGATTCGCGCCTGCAGCCGCAGCCACAGCGGCACCGTGACCGTCGCGCTGTCGGGGACCTGGATCCCGAGCTCGGTCATCCGCGCCTCGATCCGTCCGCGATGCCCCGACTCGGCCTGCGCCATCCGTCGCAGGATGTCGGCCTCACGTTCGTCCAGCCGCCGTGCGATCAGCTCATAGACCGAGCCCGCCAGGATCTCGCCCCGCCACGCCGTCAGCAGCCGCTCGCGGACGGCGGCGTCTGCCTGAGGACTCTGGTCGGTGGCGGAGATGACATGGACTGTACGAGCGCGGAGCTCCACGAGTCGGTGATCTGGTCCAATATGCATCGGATGGATCTCCAACCCGCGAACGAGGCGCCGCCACCCGCTCCGGCGACGACCGCCCCGGCGCGGATCGCGCTCGGCTGTGGGAACTTCGGCGGCGTCGGATCGGCCCCCGCGTTCTTCGGACAGGGGCTCGACGAGGATCAGGCGCTGGCGTTGATGGACGCCGCCTGGGAGCTTGGCATCACGCACTTCGACACGGCCGACGCGTACGGCGGCGGGCGCAGCGAGCGCGCGATCGGACGGTGGATGGCAACCCGTGGAGTGCGTCCGACGTTGACGACGAAGACGTTCAACCCGATGACCGAGGGCGCCGATGCCGGGCTCGCCCCGACGCGAATCGCGCGTCAGCTGCACGACAGCCTCGAGCGATTGGGCGTCGACCGGGTCGAGCTGTACCTGGCCCACGAGTTCGACTCGGAGACGCCGGTGGACGAGTGGACCGAGGCGATGCAGGAGCACCAGCGTGCGGGCCGGATCGGCGGGTACGGGGCGAGCAACTTCGACGCCGAGCAGCTGACGCTGGCGCTCGCCGCCGGCGATCCGGTCGCCGTGCAGAACGAGTACTCGCTGCTGCGGCGCGGCGATGAGGCCAGGATGCTGCCACTGTGCGCCGAACGGCACGTCGCCTACGGCGTGTACAGCCCGCTGTGCGGGGGCTGGTTGACCGGCAAATACTCGCGCGGTCGGCCGTACCCGGCCGGCTCGCGGATGACCCAGCGGCCCGAGCCGTATGCGGAGCTCGCCTCCGAAGCCACGTTCGCCAAGCTCGACGTGCTCGAGCAGTTCGCCGAGGAGCGAGGCGTCTCGATGGCGGCGGTCGCGCTCGCGTGGCTGCTGGGCGACGAGCGGATCGCGCAGGTCGTGATCGGACCGGGGCGGCCGGAGCATCTGCAACCGGTCATGGAAGCGATCGAGCACCCGCTCACGGTGAGCGAGCGCGCGCGTCTGGGGGAGGCGTTCGGATGAGCGACGTGCTCGTGCTCAGCTACGCCGACGTCCACGCCACACTCGGGCCCGAGGCGTGCGAGCGGGCGATGGCCGAGGTGCTGATCGCCCAGTCGACCGGCGACGCCTACGCGCCGCTGCGCAACGTCATGATGCCGCCCGGAGCTCCCGGGTTCATGGGCCTGATGCCGGCCTACGCCAGCGGCGACGAGGACGGTGGGTTCGCGCTCAAGGCGATCTGCCTGATGCCGGGCAACCCGGCCCGCGGGCTCGACGCGCACCAGGGCATCGTGACGCTGTTCGACGGCGACACCGGGATCCCGACAGCGATCCTCAACGCCTCGGCGGTGACCGAGATCAGGACTGCCGCGGTCACGGCGGCTGCGACGCGCCGGCTCGCCCGGGAGGACTCGGCGGTGCTCACGATCCTCGGATCCGGCGTTCAGGCGCGGGCCCACCTCCGCGCGCTGCGCGACGTCCGCGACTGGGAGCAGGTGCGGCTGTTCTCGCCGACCGCCACGCACCTGCGCGCCCTCGTTCAAGCCCCCCCGGTGACGCTGCCGACCACCGCCGCCGCCAGCGCCCGCGACGCAGTGGAGGGCGCCGACGTCGTCGTGACCGCGACGAGCTCCAAGGAGCCGGTGCTCGAGCACGCCTGGCTCGGCGGCACCGCCCACGTCAACGCGGTCGGGGCGAGTTCGTTGGCGGCGCGCGAGCTCGAGCTCGAGACGGTCGCCGCGGCCGCGCTGTTCTGCGACAGCCGTGAGTCGGTTCGCAACGAAGCGCTGGAGTACCGGCTGGCGGTCGACGCAGGTGTCATCCCCGGCGAGCGGCACATCCGCGCCGAGCTCGGTGAGGTGCTGGCAGGCGTCGCCGACGGTCGCACGCCCGCCGACGGACTGACGCTTTTCCGCTCGCTCGGGATCGGCGTCGAGGACCTGGCAGCCGCCGCGCTGGCGGTGCGGACCGCTCAGGAGCTTGGCGTCGGGACGCGAGTGGCGCTGTGACCGACCTGCGCGAAATCGAGCAGGCGCGGGCACGGATCGCCGACATCGCGGTGCGGACGCCGCTGGTCCGGTTGCGCCTCGACGAGCTGCCGGCGGGGACCGAGGTCCACTGCAAGCTCGAGACGCTGCAGCCGATCAACTCGTTCAAGATCCGCGGCGCCGCGAACGCGATCCGATCCGCTTCGCCTGAGCAACGCGCGGGCGGCCTGCTGACGGCCAGCGCCGGGAACATGGCGCAAGGGGTGGCGTGGGTGGCGCGCGAGCTGGGGCTGCCGGCGACGATCGCGGTGCCTGAGCACGCGCCCGAGACCAAGCTCGCGGCGATCGAGCGGCTCGGTGGGCGAGTGGTGAAGTTGCCCTATGACGACTGGTGGCGGGCGATCGTGACCGGCCGAATCGAGGGCCTCGACGGGATGTTCGTGCACCCAGTGGCCGACGAACAGGTGATCGCCGGAAACGGCACGATCGGGCTGGAGATCCTCGAGGATCTGCCCGACGTCGACGCGGTCGTGATCCCGGTGGGCGGCGGCGGGCTGGCGACCGGGATCGCCACTGCGATCAAGGCCCGGCGGCCGCAGGCGAGGATCGTCACCGCCGAGCCCGCGACCGGCGCGGCGCTGCATGCCGCGCTCAGCGCCGGCGAACCGACCGACGTCGCCTACGAGACGTCGTTCGTCGACGGCTCGGGCAGTCGTCGCGTGCTCGACACGATGTGGCCGCGGCTGCGGCCGCTCGTCGACGAGGCGCTGTCGGTCCCGATCGCCGATACGGCTGGGGCGGTGCGCACGCTCGCCGAACGTCTGCGCGTGATCGCCGAGGGCGCCGGTGCGCTGGCGACGGCGGCGGCGCTGTCGGGCGCGGCCGGCGGCGGCAAGGTCGTGGCGATCGTCTCCGGCGGCAACATCAACCTGCCGACGCTCGCGCGGATCCTCGACGGCGGCCTTGGCTGACCGCGATGAGCGCGGCTGATCCCGATCCGCACGCGGGTGGGCATGCCGCGCCCCCGGCCGGTGAGCCAGACGGCCCGGGTGTGGTGCCGCCGGCCGAGCCGATCCTCCCGGGCGAGGGCGCCAGCGACTACGAGCGGTACCTGCGGACCGAAGAGCTGCTCGCTTTGCAGAAGCCGCCCGAGCAGCGCGTGCACCGCGACGAGCTGCTGTTCACCGTCGTGCACCAGTCCAGCGAGTTATGGCTGAAGCTGGCCGTCGCCGAGTTACGCACCGCGACCGAGCTGATCGATGCCGACGAGCTGCTGGAGGCCGCGAGGATGCTGCGGCGGGTCAACAGCTGCATGCGATCCGTGACCGAGGCGCTCGACATGCTCGACCAGCTCGACCCGTGGGACTACAACGCGGTCCGCACCGCGCTCGGACACGGCTCCGGGTTTGACTCGCCGGGGTTCCGCGGGATCGCGCGGGCCACGCCGGCGGTCGGCGCCGCGTTTGACCGGGCACTGCAGCGCACCGGCGTTCCGTTGTCGGAGCTGTACCGTCGCCGCCGCGCGTTCGAGCCGCTGCACCTCGTGGCCGAGTCGCTCACCGACTTCGACGAACGGCTGCGCCTGTGGCGGTTTCGCCACTACAGCGTTGTCGCGCGCGCGATCGGCGAGGAGGGGGTCGGGATCCAGGGGGTTGAAGTGCAGATGCTCGCCAAGCTGATCGCCCAGCGTCAGCTGCCGAAGCTGTGGGAGGTGCGGGCGCGGCTGGTCGAGCAGTTCGCGGCCGAGCGCGAGGAGTGAGCCTGACCGCGGTTTCGGCGGCGCTACGCGTCTGCCGCGGCCGCCAGACCCGCCAGCAAGCGGTCGACCTCGTCCATGGTGTTGTAGTGAATGAAGCCGATCCGGATCGCGTCGTGTTCATAGCCGAGCCGCTTGTAGAGATCCAGCGAGTACCACGAGTCGTGGGCCCAGACCCCGACGTCACGGCGTGCCAGCTGGGCCGCGACGTCGGCCGCGGGTACGCCGTCCACATTGACCAGGAAGGTCGGCACCCGCCCCGCCATCGTCGGCAGGCCGTAGACCGTGACGTCGCTCGGGAGGTTCGCGAGAAAGTGCTCACCGAGCTCGCGCTCGTAGGGCCTGATCGTGTCGAAGCCGCCGATCGAGTCCAGGTAGTCGATCGTCGCATTGAACCCGGCGAGCAGCTCGTAGGGCAGCGTGCCGGCGACGAACCGGCGTCCGAGTGGATCGATCGGTGAAGGCCGCACCTTGTACGGCCGCCACGTCTCAGACAGCGACGCGCGGGCATACGCCATGCCCAGGTGCGGCCCGCAGAACTTGTACGGCGAGCAGAGCAGCACGTCAGCGTCGATCTCACGGACGTCGATTGGCTCGTGCGCCGCGTAATGCACGGCGTCGACCCAGGCGATCGCGCCCGCCTCGTGCGCGACCTGGCACACGCGCGCGGCGTCGGTCACGGTCCCGACGGCGTTGGACGCCCAGGCGAATGCCACCACCCGCGTGCGATCGCTCAGCTTCGAGCGCAGATCGTCAAAGTCGTAGGTGGTGTCCGGGTGCAGCTCGACGTGCTTGACGACGAGATCTCGGTCGTGAGCCAGCTCGAGCCAGGGGGCGACCCCGCCGTCGTGATCGAGTGAGGAGACGATGATCTCGTCCCCCGGGCGAAAGTCGCGCCCGGCCGTCCGCGAGAACGTGAAGTTCAGTGAGGTCATGTTCGGACCGAAGGTGATCTCCCGCGGCTCACAGCCGAGAAACCGGGCGGCGTTCTCCTCCGCGCGCTCGAGGATCTCCTTGACGCGGAAGCTGGTCGCGTAGCCGGCCCCGAGGTTGGCGCTGGCGTCACGCAGAGCGGCCGCGATCGCGGAGCCGACCTCGTCGGGAACCTGTGAACCACCCGGCGCGTCCATGAAGGCGAACCCGTGGCGCAGCGCCGAGAATCGCGCGCGCACGTTGTCGATGCCGTCGGCTGGACTGAGCACTTCAGTCATGCGCTGCCTCCTTCGTGGGCCACGGTTGCGGCGATCATACCCGCCGCTTTACACCTATGCACGCTGGCGTATAGAGTGACCGCGCCATGACGACACATGCCCGTCGAAGCGCACACGCAAGCTGGCAGGGGACCGTCGCAGAGGGGGCAGGGCGGATCGCGCTCGACAGCGGAGCCTACGAAGGTCCATTCACGCTGAAGGCCCGCATCGATGACGTGCAGAGCGCGACCAACCCCGAGGAACTGATCGCGGCCGCTGCCGCCGGGTGCTTCACGATGTCCCTCGCGAGCCTGCTCGAGGAGCAGGGGACGCCCGCGGCCGA
The DNA here is from genome assembly GCA_963743985.1 of uncultured Solirubrobacteraceae bacterium. Classification (GTDB taxonomy): domain Bacteria; phylum Actinomycetota; class Thermoleophilia; order Solirubrobacterales; family Solirubrobacteraceae; genus Palsa-465. Next base: position 499,377 of record CAVUSD010000009.1, read on the forward strand.
TATTCAGACCAAGGGCCGGGTGCGGCTCGAACAGACGCCCGAGGGGTTCCGGATCACCCGCATCACGCTGCAGACCGTCGGCGACGTTCCCGGCGTCGACGCGGCCCAATTCAGGCAATTGGCCGAGCAGGCCAAAGCGACGTGTCCGGTATCACTCGCGCTGGCGGGGACCGAGATCGTCCTCGAGCCGTGACCTAACTAGATCTACACCGCATCGTGCTTGCCTGTTGAGCGCTGATGTGAAAAGGTGCCCGGATTCCGCGAGGCGACCCCGGCCAGGGACGTCTTGCAGTCCCGGATCCAAGCGCCCGAGACCCAAGTGACCACAAGAGGACGGCCACCGGCACCCCACCCATGTGCCGGCACGTCTACACGGACCTAACTCCTCAGGAGATGCCAACCCAATGAAGGTACGTCTGATCCTTGTCGCGGCGGTGCTCACGGCGCTGATCGCGGCCGGCTGCGGCAGCAGCAGCAGCAACAGCTCCAGCGCCTCGAGCGGAGGGACGTCCAGCGCCAGCGCCTCGAGCGGCGCGTCGACGAAGCCCTGCAATGCCTCGATCGCGGTCGAAGGACCGTTCACCGGGCCGGTCGCTCCGGTGGGTCTCGAGCAGCTGCACTTCGCGCAGTTGGCGGTCGCCAACGACAACAAGTCGCTCGGGATCCACGTCACGCTGGCCCAGGACGACACGCAGCTGACGCCCTCGATCGCGACGACCAAGACCCAGTCGATCATCGCGACGCCCGCGGTGGCCGTGGTCGGACCGTCGGGAAGCCAGGAGGTCGAAGCGGTCGGTCCGCTGCTCGCCCGAGCCGGGTTGGCGGCGGTCTCCGGATCGGCGACGCTCCCCTCGCTGGCCGGCGGCGCCAACACGACGTTCTTCCGGGTCGTCCCCGACGACGACGTCCAAGGACCGCAGGACGCGAACTACATCGTCAACCACCTGCACCCGAAGGGCGTCTTGATCGTCGACGACGACGAGGCCTACTCGCAGGGGATCACGAAGGTGATGATCCCGATCCTCGAGAAGGCCGGGATCAAGGTCAATCACCAGACGATCAACGGCACCGACACCGGCGCGACGCTGTCCAACGCGCTGTCGTCACTGGTGACCTCGCAGCTGACGTCCAACGAGCAGGTCGCGGTGCTGCCGTGGCAGGCCGCTGCGAACGCCCAGCAGTTCGGCCTCGACGCTCAGCAGGCGCACAAGAAGGTCATCCTGTTCGGGACCGACGGCACCAATTCGCCGTCGCAGTTCCACATCCCGGGCACGTACATCTCGACCTTCGGGCCCGACATCGCGACGTCGACCAACCCGATGGACAAGGCGCTCGTCAAGGGCGTCGCCAAGTACGGGCCGTACGGCGCGTTCGGCGTCCCGACCTACGCGGCGACCGACGTCGTGATGCACGCGATCTCGTCGGTCTGCAAATCAGGGGACACGCCGTCTCGCTCCAACGTGCTGGCGGCGATCAAGAAGACCAACATCCCGGCGTCGCAGAACATCCTCGGGGTGCCGATCGCGTTCACCTCGACGGGGAACCTCGCGGGCAGTCCGGGTTTCCTGTTCCACGTCAACAGCCAGGGCAAGTACATCGAGATTCCGCCCAAGTGACGAATCACGACTCCAGCCGTGACCGTCACGGCTAACGGCTCTGCGGCGCCGCCCACGTTCTGAGTGGGCGGCGCCGCTCGTTTGATCATCCGCGCAAGAAAGACACGTGCAGGTCTTCTTCCAAACATTCGTCAACGGCCTGGTCGCGGGCTGTATCTACGCGCTGATCGCGCTGGGCTACACGATGGTCTACGGCATCTTGAAGTTGCTGAACTTCGCGCACGGCGACGTGTACATGGT